>NZ_JAFEJA010000001.1:2390000-3707500 GCF_016919245.1 Streptomyces zhihengii
GTAACCGGCCTGGACCTTGCCGACGATCCGGGCCTTGCCGTCGACGAGGTCGACGACGACGCCGTCCTCGGCGATCACGATGTGGTCCTTCGGCACTCCGGTGAGCGCGCCCAGTTCGGCGTTGGCGCGCAGGTGGCGCCACTCGCCGTGCACCGGCATCAGGTTCTTCGGCTTGCAGATGTTGTAGAAGTACAGCAGCTCGCCGGCCGAGGCGTGGCCCGAGACGTGCACCTTGGCATTGCCCTTGTGGACGACGTTCGCGCCCCAGCGGGTCAGACCGTTGATCACGCGGTAGACCGCGTTCTCGTTGCCCGGGATGAGCGACGAGGCCAGGATGACGGTGTCTCCCTGGACGATGCGGATCTGGTGGTCGCGGTTGGCCATCCGGGACAGTGCGGCCATGGGCTCGCCCTGGGATCCGGTGCAGACGAGCACGACCTCGTGGTCCGGCAGGTCGTCGAGCGTCTTGACGTCGACGACGAGGCCGGCCGGGACCCGCAGATAGCCCAGGTCACGGGCGATGCCCATGTTGCGGACCATCGATCGGCCGACGAAGGCGACCCGCCTGCCGTACTCGTGGGCGGCGTCCAGGATCTGCTGGATGCGGTGCACATGGCTGGCGAAGCTGGCGACGATGATGCGCTTCTGCGCGTTGGCGAAGACCGTGCGCAGCACGTTGGAGATGTCGCGCTCCGGCGGGACGAAGCCCGGGACCTCGGCGTTGGTCGAGTCCGACAGCAGGAGGTCGATGCCCTCCTCGCTGAGCCGTGCGAAGGCGTGCAGGTCGGTGAGCCTGCGGTCCAGCGGGAGCTGGTCCATCTTGAAGTCGCCGGTGTGGACGACCATGCCCGCGGGGGTGCGGATGGCGACGGCCAGCGCGTCCGGGATGGAGTGGTTGACCGCGATGAATTCGCAGTCGAAGGGCCCGATGCGCTCGCGGTGGCCTTCGGTGACCTCCAGCGTGTAGGGGCGGATGCGGTGCTCCTGGAGCTTGGCCTCGATCAGGGCGAGGGTCAGCTTGGAGCCGATCAGCGGGATGTCCGGCTTCAGCCGGAGCAGGAACGGGACGCCGCCGATGTGGTCCTCGTGCCCGTGGGTCAGGACGATGCCCTCGATGTCGTCGAGGCGGTTCCGGAGGGTGGTGAAGTCCGGCAGGATCAGGTCGATGCCGGGCTGCTCCTCCTCGGGGAAGAGGACGCCGCAGTCGACGACGAGCAGGCGGCCGTCGTACTCGAAGACCGTCATGTTGCGGCCGATCTCGCCGAGACCGCCCAGCGGGGTGACGCGCAGTCCGCCCTTGGGAAGCTTCGGCGGTGCGCCGAGTTCGGGATGCGGATGACTCAAAAGACTCTCCTCACCACATACGCCACGTACCGCAGAGGCACGTGGCGTACATGACATTCGTGCACTTGCTGTTGTCAGTTTCCGGCCGGGTCCGGGTGTCGGCGGTGTGCCGTGGCGGTCGCGCCGGCCGGTTTCGCCTATTCAGTTGTGAAGTCTGTGTCCTTGAGCTGTACCCCGCCCGCGGCCAGGTCGAGCTTGAGCTGCCGGGTTTCTTCCGGGGAAAGGCCGACGAGCGGCAGCCGGAGCGGGCCGGCGGGCAGTCCCTGGAGGGTGAGCGCGGCCTTGGAGGTGATCACGCCCTGGGTGCGGAACATCCCGGTGAAGACGGGGAGCAGCTTCTGGTGGATCTCCGTCGCCTTCTGGACGTCGCCGCCGCGGTGGGCGTCGAGCAGTGCGCGCAGCTCCGGGGTGACGACGTGGCCGACCACGGAGACGAAGCCGACGGCGCCGACGGACAGCAGCGGCAGGTTCAGCATGTCGTCGCCCGAGTACCAGGCGAGACCGCTGCGGGCGATGGCCCAGCTCGCGCGGCCGAGGTCGCCCTTGGCGTCCTTGTTGGCGACGATCCGCGGGTGGGCGGCGAGGCGGACGATCGTCTCGGTGTCGATCGGGACGCCGCTGCGGCCGGGGATGTCGTAGAGCATGACGGGCAGTTCCGTCGCGTCGGCGATGGCCGAGAAGTGGCGGAACAGGCCCTCCTGCGGGGGCTTGTTGTAGTAGGGCGTCACGGCCAGCAGGCCGTGTGCGCCGGCGCGCTCGGCGGCGCGGGCGAGCTCGACGCTGTGGCGGGTGTCGTTGGTGCCGATGCCGGCGACGATGTGCGCACGGTCTCCGACGGCTTCCAGGACCGCTCGTACGAGCTGGTCTTTCTCCGCGTCGCTGGTGGTGGGCGACTCGCCGGTGGTCCCGTTGAGGATCAGACCGTCGTTGCCCACGTCCACGAGGTGGGCGGCGAGGCGCTGGGCGCCGTCGAGGTCGAGAGCGCCGTCCGCCGTGAAGGGCGTGACCATGGCGGTGAGGACCCGGCCGAAGGGGGTCTGCGGAGTGGAGATCGGAGCCATGGGTAACACGCTACTCGCTGCTCAGTGCAGGGTGTCCCCTCGGGGGACGTGACGTACGACGTGGCATGGGGAACCCGGCACTGCCTGCTCGGGGGTTCAAGCAGTGCCGGGCCCGTTTGATCAGCCTAGATGAACTTTACGAAACGCCGCAATACGGACACTTCGCCACAAGGTGCGCACACCTGTACCTACGGAGCGATCCGGCCGTTGGCGTTGAACGCCGCGTAGGTCAGCGGCATGAGCTTCGCCCAGTGCTGCTCCATCCTCTCGCCCACCATCTCGATCTCCCGCTGCGGGAACGAGGGCACCTTCGCGTCCTCGTGCTGGGTGCGCAGGCCGAGGAAGTGCATCAGCGAGCGCGCGTTGCACGTGGCGTACATGGACGAGAAGAGGCCGACCGGGAGCACCGCGCGGGCCACCTCGCGGGCGACGCCGGCGGCGAGCATCTCCTGGTACGCCTCGTACGCCCGGACGTAGGAGTCCTCCATCACCCGGCCGGTCAGCTCCTGCTGCGCCTCGGTGCCCTCGACGAAGACGTACTTGCCGGGGCGGCCCTCCTGGACGAGCTTGCGCTCGGCGCCGGGGACGTAGAAGACCGGGTCCAGCTCCCTGTAGCGGCCGGACTCCTCGTTGTAGGACCAGCCGACGCGGTGGCGCATGAACTCGCGGAAGACGAAGATCGGGGCGCTGATGAAGAAGGTCATCGAGTTGTGCTCGAACGGGCTGCCGTGCCGGTCCCGCATCAGGTAGTTGATGAGCCCCTTGGAACGCTCGGGGTCCTTCGAGAGCTCGTCGAGCGACTGCTCACCCGCGGTGGAGACCCGGGCGGCCCACAGCACGTCGGAGTCGCCGGCGGTGTGCTTCACCAGCTCGACCGTGACATCACTGCGGAAGCTGGGCTTGACGTTCTCTGCGGGGGTCTCGCTCACCGGCGGTCCTTCCAATTGCGTCGCTCGGGCGGCGACCACTCTACGGCGCGCCGGGAGAGGCGAGGGGCCCGGCAGGCGCCCCCAGGTGTCGTTGGGCCGATCCGGGGAATTCGGGCACCAAACGACGCGTATGCACGTCTGTACGGATAGAAGCGTTCCGCTGTGTACGGATGACAGCGTTCCGTCCCGAACCCCGCAAGGCCCGAATCCCGCAAGGAGAGTCCCTGATGTTCCGGCGCGAGGCCGTCCCGTTCACGTTCGTCGCCGAGGCCGACGCGTTCCGCAGCAATGTCGCTCCCCCGCCCAGGGAGCGGGCCAGTGCCTCGCAGGTGGTGGCGCGCACGATGATCGGGCTCACCGTGGTGGCCGGGCTCGTCGGCTCGCTGCTGCTCGGCATGCCCGCCCTGGAGTCGGGCACCTCCTCGCCGGGGCACTCGCAGTCGTCGGAGGCCTCGGACCGCCGCTGAGCCACCCCCATGGCCCCCCAGGGGTGGTCCCGTCCGGAGCACCTCGGTAGCCTCACCGGGCACAGCCGAATCAAGCGTGCTGGTGAGTGAGGATCGCTCGTGCCCCTGCCCTTCCTGACGGCCGACCGTGCTTTCGACGCGCAAGCGGACGACATCGCGCTGCCCTTCGACGACCACGACCGCTGGCGGCGCCCGTACCGCCCGGGGCCGTGGCGGGTCGGAGCCGCGGCGCTGGTGCTGCTGCTGGCGTCGTTCGTGCTGATGGCCTCCATGATCATCGCGTTCGCCGGGGCCCTGTCCGGCGCCGCCGTCTGCATGGCGCTCGGTGCGCTCATCGTCCTGGTGGCCCTGCGGCTGCTGCGGATGGGCACCTGGGTGAGCCGGCACGGGGTGCGGCGGGTCGCGTTCTTCACGACCTCGACCGTCGCCTGGAACCGCTCGACCGCGCTGCGGACGGTGCAGCAGCCGGTGCGCTGGCTCGGTCTGCCGCGCACGGTGCAGGGGCAGGCGCTGCTCCTGGTCACCCGTGACGGCAACCCCGTCCCGCTGATGACGGACCACGACGCCGACTTCCTGTCGCGCCTGGAGGCGTTCGACCGGGCGGCCGACACCGTCGAGGCGTGGGGCGCCGAGTACCGGGCCGGCTGACACCCCCGGCACCCGTACACACGAAGCGAAACGGACCGGTCCGGGCGGCTCACCGCCCGGACCGGTCCGTTTCGCATGCCCTCCGCGCCGCCGGACGGTCAGCCGGGGACGGGCTTGCCGTCGTGGAGTGCGATGGCCCGCTGCATAGCCCGCCGGGCCCGCGGCGTGTCACGGGCGTCGTGGTACGCCACGGCGAGCCGGAACCAGCAGCGCCAGTCGTCCGGGGAGTCCTCCGTCTCGGCGCGGCGCCTGTCGAAGACGGCGTCGGCGGAGTCCCGGTCGATCCGGCCGGCCGGGGTGCGGACGAGTTCGTCGACGGGCAGGCCGCCCTCCGCGTCCAGCTCCGCGGCGAGCTGGTTGGCGCGGGTGACGAACCGGGTGTTCTTCCAGAGGAACCAGACACCGATCACCGGCAGGATCAGCACCGCGGCACCGAAGACGACGGTGAGGGCGGTGCCCTGGCGGAGGAGCATCACGCCGCGGCTGCCGGCCAGGACGAAGTAGACGACCAGGACGGCCGCCGTGACGAAGTAGGTGATCTTTGCGCGCATCCGAGGTACCGGTCAGCCCAGGTCGAGGAAGTGCTCCAGGCCGAAGGTGAGGCCGGGAGCGGAGGTGACACGGCGGACGCCGAGCAGGATGCCCGGCATGAAGCTGCTGTGGTGCAGCGAGTCGTGCCGGATGGTCAGGGTCTCGCCCTCGCCGCCGAGCAGGACCTCCTGGTGGGCCAGGAGGCCGCGCAGCCGCACGGCGTGCACCGGGACGCCGTCGACGTCCGCGCCGCGGGCGCCGTCCAGGGCGGTCACCGTGGCGTCGGGCTGCGCGGCGAGCCCGGCCTGGGCACGGGCCGCGGCGATGAGCTGGGCGGTGCGGGTGGCGGTGCCCGAGGGGGCGTCCACCTTGTTCGGGTGGTGGAGCTCGACGACCTCCACCGACTCGAAGTACCGCGCCGCCTGCTGGGCGAAGGCCATGGTGAGGACGGCGCCGATGGAGAAGTTCGGCGCGATGAGCACACCGGTTCCCGGGGAGGCGGCCAGCGAGGTGTCGAGCTGCGCGAGGCGCTCGTCGGTCCAGCCGGTGGTGCCGACGACGGCGTGGATGCCGTGCCGGACGCAGAAGTCGAGGTTGCCCATCACGGACGCCGGGGTCGTCAGCTCCACCACGACCTCGGCGCCCGAGTCGACGAGCGACTCCAGCTTGTCGCCGCGGCCGAGGGCCCCGACCAGTTCCATGTCGTCGGCGGCCTCGACCGCCCGGACGGCTTCGGAGCCGATACGGCCCCTGGCGCCGAGGACGGCCACGCGCAGCTTGCTCATCGATGTGCTTCCTTACCGGTTAGGAGACCGCTTCGTGCAGGCGGTCGGCCTGCTTGTCCTTCAAGGGGCCGATGACCGACAGCGACGGACGCTGCCCCAGCACGTCCCCGGCCACCGCGCGCACCTCGTCGGGCGTGACCGCGGATATCCGGGCGAGCATCTCGTCGACCGACATCTGGGTGCCCCAGCACAGCTCGCTCTTGCCGATGCGGTTCATCAGCGCGCCGGTGTCCTCCAGGCCGAGGACCGTGGAGCCGGAGAGCTGGCCGATCGCCCGGCCGATCTCCTCGTCGGAAAGGCCCTCCGAGGCCACCCGGTCCAGCTCGCCTCGGCAGATCTTCAGCACGTCGTGGACCTGGCTGGGCCGGCAGCCTGCGTAGACGCCGAAGAGGCCGGTGTCGGCGAAGCCCGAGGTGTACGAGTACACGCTGTAGGCGAGGCCCCGCTTCTCGCGGACCTCCTGGAACAGCCGGGAGGACATGCCGCCGCCGAGCGCCGTGTTGAGCACCCCGAGCGCCCAGCGGCGGTCGTCGGTGCGGGCCAGGCCGGGCATGCCGAGGACGACATGGGCCTGCTCCGTCCGGCGGTTCAGGTGCTCCACCCGGCCCGCGGTGCGCAGGGCGCGCCGTCCGTCGCGGGGCGCGATCGGCACGGCGTCCGTGCGGTCGAGCGCGCCGGCGCGCTCGAAGGCGCGGCGGACCTGGCGCACGACCGTGGCGTGGTCGACGTTGCCCGCGGCCGCGACCACCAGATGGGTGGGGTCGTAGTGCTTGCGGTAGAAGCGGCGGACCCGGTCGGCGGTCAGGGCGTTCACCGTGTCGACGGTGCCGAGGACCGGGCGGCCCAGCGGGGTGTCGCCGTACATGGTGTGCGCGAACAGGTCGTGCACGCAGTCGCCCGGATCGTCCTCCGTCATCGCGATCTCCTCGAGGATGACGCCGCGCTCGGCGTCCACGTCCTCCTGGAGGATCAGCGACCCGGTGAGCATGTCGCACACCACGTCGATGGCGAGCGGCAGGTCCGTGTCGAGCACGCGTGCGTAGTAGCACGTGTACTCCTTGGCCGTGAACGCGTTCATCTCGCCGCCGACGGCGTCGATAGCGGAGGAGATGTCCAGCGCGGAGCGGCGGCGGGTGCCCTTGAACAGCAGGTGTTCGAGGTAGTGGGTGGCGCCGCCGAGGGAGGGCGTCTCGTCGCGGGAGCCGACGTGCGCCCAGATGCCGAAGGTGGCGGAGCGCACCGACGGCAGGGTCTCGGTGACGACGCGCAGACCGCCGGGCAGGACCGTGCGGCGGACGGTGCCGATGCCGTCCTTGCCCTTGAGCAGTGTTTGGGTACGGGCGACGGCCCGCGCCTCCGAGGAGGTGCGGGCCGTCGCCTGCGGACTACGGGACGTCACTTGTCGGTGCCCCCGGCGGAGCCGTCGTCCGATGCCGTCTTCTTCTCGTCGCCCTCTTCGCCCTCGACCACGGGGATGAGGGAGAGCTTGCCGCGGGAGTCGATCTCGGCGATCTCGACCTGGACCTTGGCGCCCACACCGAGCACGTCCTCGACGTTCTCCACGCGCTTGCCGCCGGCGAGCTTGCGGATCTGCGAGATGTGCAGCAGGCCGTCCTTGCCGGGCATCAGGGAGACGAACGCGCCGAAGGTCGTCGTCTTCACGACGGTGCCCAGGTAGCGCTCGCCGACCTCCGGCATGGTCGGGTTGGCGATGCCGTTGATCGTGGCGCGGGCGGCCTCGGCCTGCGAGCCCTGGGCGGCACCGATGTAGATGGTGCCGTCGTCCTCGATCGTGATGTCGGCGCCGGTGTCCTCCTGGATCTGGTTGATCATCTTGCCCTTGGGGCCGATGACCTCGCCGATCTTGTCCACGGGGATCTTGACGGTGATGATCCGCGGGGCGTTGGGGGACATCTCGTCCGGGACGTCGATGGCCTCGTTCATCACGTCCAGGATGTGCAGACGCGCGTCACGGGCCTGCTTCAGCGCGGCGGCCAGGACCGAGGCGGGGATGCCGTCGAGCTTGGTGTCGAGCTGGAGCGCGGTGACGAAGGTCTTGGTGCCGGCGACCTTGAAGTCCATGTCACCGAAGGCGTCCTCCGCACCGAGGATGTCGGTGAGGGCGACGTAGTGGGTCTGGCCCTCGATCTCCTCGGAGATCAGGCCCATGGCGATACCGGCGACGGGGGCCTTCAGCGGCACACCGGCGTTCAGCAGCGACATGGTGGAGGCGCAGACCGAGCCCATGGACGTCGAGCCGTTGGAGCCCAGCGCCTCGGAGACCTGGCGGATCGCGTAGGGGAACTCCTCGCGCGTCGGCAGCACCGGCACGATGGCGCGCTCGGCGAGCGCGCCGTGGCCGATCTCGCGGCGCTTGGGCGAGCCCACGCGGCCGGTCTCACCGACGGAGTACGGCGGGAAGTTGTAGTTGTGCATGTAGCGCTTGCGGGTCACCGGGGAGAGGGTGTCCAGCTGCTGCTCCATGCGGAGCATGTTGAGGGTGGTGACGCCCAGGATCTGGGTCTCGCCACGCTCGAACAGCGCCGAGCCGTGCACGCGCGGGATGGCCTCGACCTCGGCGGCGAGCGTACGGATGTCCGTGATGCCGCGGCCGTCGATGCGGACCTTGTCCTTGATGATCCGCTCGCGGACCAGCTTCTTGGTCAGCGCGCGGTAGGCCCCGGCGATCTCCTTCTCGCGGCCCTCGAAGGCCGGGAGGAGCTTCTCGGCGGCGAGCTCCTTGATGCGGTCGAGCTCGGTCTCGCGCTCCTGCTTGCCGGCGATGGTGAGCGCCTGGGCGAGCTCGCTCTTGACCGCGGAGGTCAGCGCCTCCAGGACGTCGTCCTGGTAGTCGAGGAAGACCGGGAACTCGCCGGTGGGCTTGGCGGCCTTGGCGGCGAGGTCGGCCTGCGCCTTGCACAGGACCTTGATGAAGGGCTTCGCGGCCTCGAGACCGGCGGCGACGACCTCCTCGGTCGGCGCCTCGGCGCCGCCCTTGACGAGCTCGATCGTCTTCTCGGTGGCCTCGGCCTCGACCATCATGATCGCGACGTCGCCGTCCTCCAGGACGCGGCCCGCGACGACCATGTCGAAGACGGCGTCCTCGAGCTCGGTGTGCGTCGGGAAGGCGACCCACTGGCCCTTGATCAGCGCGACACGGGTGCCGCCGATGGGGCCGGAGAAGGGCAGGCCGGCGAGCTGCGTGGAGCAGGAGGCGGCGTTGATCGCGATCACGTCGTAGAGGTGATCGGGGTTGAGCGCCATGATCGTCTCGACGATCTGGATCTCGTTGCGCAGGCCCTTCTTGAAGGAGGGGCGCAGCGGGCGGTCGATCAGGCGGCAGGTGAGGATCGCGTCCTCGGAGGGGCGGCCCTCCCGGCGGAAGAAGGAGCCGGGGATCTTGCCGGCCGCGTACATCCGCTCCTCGACGTCCACCGTGAGGGGGAAGAAGTCGAGCTGGTCCTTGGGCTTCTTGGAGGCGGTGGTGGCCGAGAGCACCATGGTGTCGTCGTCCAGGTACGCCACGGCGGAGCCGGCGGCCTGCTTGGCGAGGCGGCCCGTCTCGAAGCGGATGGTGCGGGTGCCGAAGGTGCCGTTGTCGATGACGGCCTCGGCGTAGTGGGTCTCGTTCTCCACTAGCGATGTCTCCTACGTTCGTCTTTTCGTCCGCCGCCCGTGTGGCGGCGGACCGTCTGCGGGAGAAGCGCCTTGTGTGCGGGCCGGTCTTCGATCGAAGCACCCGGTTCTGTGTCGTCCGGGGGCCACTACCGAGGACCGGCGGCGATCAGGCGTCTTCTCGCGCGCCGAATGGTGCGTTGTGTGACCAGACTAAGTGCCGTGCCGTACGTCGCGCACGCACAGACGCATGTACGGCAAAGGGAGCGGTCCCTGTCGGGAACCGCTCCCCTGCGTGCGAGCTACTTGGCGCCGCCGGCCGCACCGCGGCGGATGCCGAGGCGGTCGACCAGCGTACGGAAGCGCTGGATGTCCTTCTTGGCCAGGTACTGCAGAAGGCGGCGACGCTGGCCGACGAGGATCAGCAGACCACGACGGGAGTGGTGGTCGTGCTTGTGCGTCTTGAGGTGCTCGGTCAGGTCCGAGATGCGGCGGGACAGCATCGCGACCTGGACCTCGGGGGAGCCGGTGTCGCCCTCCTTGGTGCCGAACTCGCTGATGAGCTGCTTCTTCGTAGCGGCGTCGAGAGACACTCGGTACTCCTCATGATGTTCTGTGCGCCCGCGAGTGCCCCTGGTCTTGGTCTCAGGGGAGCTTCCGTGACTCGGAGGCGAAGGTCCGATGGGCGCGGATCCCAGAGGCACCGAGGCTTCCGGGAACGCGTACACAAACGGCCGTCGTACAGCGTACCAGCCCGGATCAGGAGGTCAGCGCGCGGATGGAGTGGTAGACGTCGAAGACGGCGAGGGTCAGCGGCACCAGCGTCAGCAGGACGAACGTCTCCGCGACCTCCAGGAAGCGGCCCCAGAAGGGGGTGACCCCCTTGCGGGGCACCACCAGGCCGATCGCGGTGATGACCGCGGCGACGCCGGCGATGGCGGCGGACAGCCAGACGGTGCGGATGTCCAGCGCGGTGCCGTCGCCCTTGAAGGCGGCCTGGATCATCTCCACCGGCGGGTTGAGGCACAGGCCGAGCCCGAGGAGCACCAGGGCGCCCAGCCCGGCGGCGAGGGCGCAGCCGACCTGCGCGGTGTAGCGGAAGAGGTGGGCGCGCATCAGCATGGCGACGCCGGTCGCGAGGGCGAGGAGCTGGCCCCAGACGCTGTCGGAGAAACCGAGCACCGCCGCGGCGCCGACGGCGACCAGGGCGCAGCCGCCGACCAGGCCGACCAGCAGCTCGTGGCCGCGGCGGGCCTGCGCGGCGATCCGGACGGCGTCCACCGGGCCCTGCTGCTGCTCGGGGTCGGAGCCGTAGCCGCCGGCGCCGGAGCGGGGCGGCTCGAAGCCGATCGGCAGGCGGGCGAAGCGGGTGGAGAGCCCGGGCAGGAAGGCGAGGAGCCCCACGGCGACCGGGGCGCAGACGGCGGCGGTCTCGGAGGGCCGCAGCTCGGTCAGGATGGCGACGAAGGTGACCAGCAGGCCGATGGCCGAGGCGAAGACGAAGGCGACGAAGGGGCCGTCGCCGGCCGGGGCCAGGATGGTGAGGACGACGGAGCACAGCAGGACGGCCGCGCAGGCGAGCAGGAACTGCAGCTTGCCGATGCCCTCGCCCTGGCCGAGCGGCAGCAGGCCGGCGCCGGCGACCCCGGCGTTCGCCATCGCACCGACGCCGAGCGCGACCGCGGAGCCGCGGTCGTCGTAGACCCGCACGCGCACACCGGCGAGCGCGAGCAGCAGGACGGCGGTGACCGCGGCAAGGATGCCGGGCAGCCCGTGCATGTCGTGGCGGGGGTCCGCCGACCAGAGCACGAAGGCGAGCAGCACCATCAGGACCGAGCCGCCGACGAGGCCGGCGCCGCGCATCAGCGCGTCGCTCCACAGGGTGCGGTCCTTGGCGACGGCGGAGGCGACCGCGTCGGACACGTCGTCGAAGACGGCGGGCGGCAGCGAGTCGGCGAAGGGGCGCAGCGAGAGCAGTTCGCCGTCGAGGATCCGCTGCGCGGACAGCGAGCGGCCGCCGTCGAGCACGGTGCCGTCCCGGCGCACCAGGTGGTAGCCGACGGGGGCGCCCTGCTCGGGGGTCTGGCCGGAGAGGCGCAGGATCTCCGGGTACAGGTCGGCGACGGCGATGTCCTCGGGCAGCGCGACGTCGACGCGGCCGTCGGGTGCCACCACCGTGACCCGGCAGAATCCCGTGCCGCCGCCGGACACGGTCGCGGGCGCGGACCGGGGTCCGCCGGTAGTGGCTGGGGCCGTCATACTCACCTGTTGCTTCCCCTCGTGGTGATCCTGGCCGGCTGGCCTGACAATGCGCTCCGAATGACCCTTTTTTTGCGGTAGTTCATGGCTGCGCAAATCCGTCGCGCCACCCTACCGCCCACCCGTCACTGCTGACGCAAGTAGGATCCCTGACCGCGGAGGGGGCCCGTCGCCACGGGGGCGCCGATAGGAAGTTTCCCTCCGCCAAGGGAATTGGTGAGCTGTGAGTCAGATCGTCGTCAAGCGCCCACCACGGGCCCTGCCGTCCGAAGTGCCCGGCGAGCAGGTGCAGCTGCAACCACCGCCCGAGCTGCCCCGCGGACAGCAGGAGGGCGCCCTGATGCAGCTCCTGCCGATGCTCGGCATGGGCGGTTCGGTCGTCTTCTTCTTCATGACGCCGAACCCGATCATGCGGATCATGGGCATGGTGATGATCGCGTCCACGGTCGCCATGGCCATCGCCATGCTCGTGCGCTACCGGCGCGGCACCCAGGGGCAGCTCGCCGACCTGCGGCGCGACTATCTGAAGTATCTGACGCAGACCCGCCGTTCCGTGCTGCGCACCGCTCACCTCCAGCGTGACGCCCAGTTCTATCTGCACCCGTCGCCCGAGCAGCTCTGGGCGCTGGTCGCCGAGGGCAGCCGGGTCTGGGAGCGGCGGGTGGCCGACGTCGACTTCGCGCAGGTGCGCATCGGGCTCGGCAGCCAGCAGCTCGCGACCCCGCTCATCGAGCCCGACACCGCGCCCGTCGACGAGCTGGAGCCGCTCACCGCGGGGGCGATGCAGCAGTTCCTGAACGCCCACGGCACGGTGGACAACCTGCCCATGGCGGTGTCGCTGCGGGCCTTCTACCACCTGACCGTCACCGGGGACGCCGAGTCCGCCCGGTCGGCGACCCGTGCCATGGTCGGCTCGCTGGCGGCGCTGCACTCCCCCGAGGACCTGGTCGTCGCCGTGGCGACGGCGACGACCGCGGCGCCCGGGTGGGAGTGGACGAAGTGGCTCCCGCACGTCCAGGACACCGGGCCCGGCGACGGGGCCGGCTCCCGCCGTCTGATCACCACGGACCCGCGCGAACTCCAGGACATGCTCGCCACCCGCCTGGAGGGCCGCCCGCGTTTCCAGGCCGGCGGCCACCCGCTCCTCGACCAGCCGCACATCGTGGTCGTGCTCGACGGTCAGTCGGTGCCGCAGGCGTCCGCGCTCGCCGCCCCCGAGGGCCTCCAGGGCGTGACCATCATCGAGGTGGTGCCCGGGGACCAGAACGGCCCGCGCGGCGGACTCTCGGTGACCGTGCACCCCGACTCGCTGCAGCTGGAGTCCGGGCACGGCCTCGTCTACGACGGTGCCCCCGACCGTCTGGGACTGGAGGCCGCCGAGGCTCTCGCCCGGCAGCTCGCGCCGCTGCGCATAGGAAGCGGCGGGGACGACGACGAACCGCTGCTCGCCAACCTCGACTTCACCGACCTGCTCAACCTCGGCGACGCCGCCTCCGTCGACGTGGCCCGCACCTGGCGGCCGCGCTCGCAGTCCGAGCGGCTGCGCGTGCCGATCGGCGTCGGCGAGGACGGCAGCCCCGTGATGCTCGACCTCAAGGAGGCCGCGCAGGAGGGCATGGGCCCGCACGGTCTGTGCGTCGGCGCCACCGGATCCGGCAAGTCGGAGCTGCTGCGCACCCTGGTGCTCGGCCTGGCCGTGACCCACTCCTCGGAGACGCTGAACTTCGTCCTCGCCGACTTCAAGGGCGGCGCCACCTTCGCCGGCATGTCGCAGATGCCGCACGTGGCCGCGGTCATCACCAACCTCGCCGACGACCTCACCCTGGTCGACCGCATGGGCGACTCCATCCGCGGCGAGCTCAACCGCCGGCAGGAGATGCTGCGCGACGCGGGCAACTACGCCAACATCCACGACTACGAGAAGGCCCGTGCCGCGGGCGCCCCGCTCCAGCCGATCCCCTCGCTGGTGCTGGTGATCGACGAGTTCAGCGAACTGCTGACCGCGATGCCGGACTTCATCGAGATGTTCGTGCAGATCGGCCGTATCGGCCGGTCGCTCGGCGTGCACCTGCTGCTCGCCTCGCAGCGGCTGGAGGAGGGACGGCTGCGCGGCCTGGAGACGTATCTGTCGTACCGGATCGGTCTGCGGACGTTCTCCGCCGCCGAGTCGCGCGCGGCGATCGGCGTGCCGGACGCGTACACCCTTCCCAACGTCCCCGGTTCCGGCTTCCTGAAGTACGGCACCGACGAGATGGTGCGCTTCAAGGCCGCGTACGTCTCGGGCGTCTACCGCACCAACCAGCACGCCGCCGTCCCCGGCGGTCCGCTGCCCGTCGACCGGCGCCCCGTCGTGTTCACCGCGGCTCCGGTGGCGGTCCGCTACGTCGAGCCCGCCGCGCAGCCCCGCGTCCCGGACGCGCGGGCACCGGAGGACGACGCGCTCGCCGACTCCGTCCTGGACGTGATCGTCCGCCGGCTGGAGGGCCGGGGCGCCGAGGCGCACCAGGTGTGGCTGCCCCCGCTGGACAACCCGCCGCCGCTGGACGAGATCCTGCCGGGGCTCGCCGGGGTGGAGGGCCGCGGACTCACCCAGCCCGGGTTCGAGGGCGCGGGCAAGCTGGTCGTCCCGCTGGGCGTCGTCGACAAGCCCTTCGAGCAGCGACGTGACGTGCTGTACCGGGACTTCTCCGGTGCGGCGGGCCACATGCAGATCATCGGCGGTCCGCAGTCCGGCAAGTCGACGCTGCTGCGGACGCTCGTGTCCGCGTTCGCGCTCACCCACACCCCGCAGGAGGTGCAGTTCTACGGGCTGGACTTCGGCGGCGGCGGCATGTCCTCCATCGCGGGCCTGCCGCACGTCGGCGGGATCGCCTCCCGGCTGGACCCCGAGCGGGTGCGGCGCAC
This sequence comes from Streptomyces zhihengii, assembly GCF_016919245.1. Lineage (NCBI taxonomy): Bacteria > Bacillati > Actinomycetota > Actinomycetes > Kitasatosporales > Streptomycetaceae > Streptomyces > Streptomyces zhihengii. The sequence continues at coordinate 2,404,544 of NZ_JAFEJA010000001.1, forward strand.
CGTGGCCGAGGTCTACGGCATCCTGTCCCGGCGCGAGGAGTACTTCCGCAGCGCCGGCATCGACTCCATCAACACCTACCGCAGGCTGCGCGCCCGGGGCGAGATCTCGACGACCGAGCAGCCGTGGGGCGACGTCTTCCTCGTCATCGACGGCTGGGGCAACTTCCGCAACGACTACGAGGGCCTGGAGTCCGCCGTGGTCGACATGGCGGTGCGCGGGCTCGGCTACGGCATCCACGTCATCCTCACCGCCTCGCGGTCGATGGACGTGCGGTCGAACATCAAGGACCAGCTGCTGAACCGGCTGGAGCTGCGGCTCGGCGACACCATGGACTCCGAGGTCGACCGCAAGCTCGCCGTCAACGTGCCGCAGGGGGTGCCCGGCCGCGGCCTGGTCCCCGAGAAGCTGCACTTCATGGCGTCCGTGCCGCGCATCGACAGCATCCAGTCGGACAGCGACCTCGCCGAGGCCACCGCGGCCATGGTGCAGGAGATCAGCCGCCACTGGACGGGGCCCACGGCGCCGAAGGTGCGGCTGCTGCCGCGCGAGTTCCCCGCACAGCAGCTCCCCGCCGGCTTCGCCGAGCCGCGGCGCGGGGTGGCGTTCGCGATCGACGAGAACAACCTGGAGCCGGTCTTCGTCGACTTCGAGCGCGACCCGTTCTTCCTGGTGTTCGGCGAGAGCGAGTCCGGCAAGTCGAACCTGCTGAGGCTGCTCATCAAGCAGATCACGGAGCGGTACGACGGGAACTCCGCGAAGTTCTTCGTGATCGACAACCGGCGCGCCCTGCTCGACGTCACCCCCGCCTCGCACCTCGCCGAGTACGTGCCCATGTCCAACAACATGGAGCACCATGTGGACGCCCTCGCGGAGCTGATGCAGCGCCGCGCGCCGTCCGCCGAGGTCACCGCCCAGCAGCTGCGGGACCGGAGCTGGTGGCAGGGGCCGGACGTGTTCGTGGTCGTCGACGACTACGACCTGGTCTCCACGTCGAGCGGCAACCCGCTGGCGAAGCTGGCGGAGATGCTGCCGTTCGCGCGGGACGTGGGCGTGCGCTTCGTCATCGCCCGCAGCTCGGCGGGCGCCGCCCGGGCGGGCTACGAGGCGTTCATGCAGCGCATGATGGAGCTCGGCGCCCAGGGCGTGCTGCTGTCGGGCGACCCGACGGAGGGTGATGTGCTCGGCGGCGTCCGGATGCGGCCGATGCCGCCCGGCCGCGGCGTCTTCATCTCCCGCCAGCGGGGGAACCCGCTGGTGCAGACGGGGTTGGTGCCGACGGAGTACTCGTCGTGACCGGGGCGGCCGCCCGCGAGAGGTTCGCGGGCGGCCGCCTTCGTGCGGGAGCCGGCCGTGGACGGCCCGGCCCGCACGGCGACGCGACGCGGGCCGTGAACGCCCCTTGCGGACCGTCACGGCCCATCGCATAGGTTGAAACCGGAATTCGAACGTCCATCGTTGTACGGGGGAAGGAGCCCTGCGAATGGCTTGGGACGAGTGGGACCAGCTGAAGGCATCGGCGGCCGACAAGGGGTCGGCGCAGATGCAGCTCAACGGCATACCGGACGAGGACAAACCCAACTCGGGCAACCCGAACGCAGGGGATCTGAGAGTCGACCAGCAGGATCTCGCCGCCATCGGCGACGAGGCCTTCAAGCTGTACAACCGGCTCTGGAAGGAGGCCCGGGTCACCAGCACGGACACCACGGCCAGCGACCTGTCCGGGCAGGGTTTCGCGCTCGGGGCAGCGCTGCAGCACGTGTCGACCCGCTGGGACAAGCAGCTGGGTTCCGTGATGGACGCCTGCGCGCTCATCTCCAACCACATGGACTACACCAAGAACGCCCACGCCGGGGACGAGGTCTTCATCGCCCGGCGGGTCAGCTCGATCCACACGCTCGACGCGGGCTTCGACGAGGCGTGGGCGGCGCCCGGGAAGCCCAACGGCATCTACGGCGAGAAGCCGAAGAAGGACGAGGACTGATGAACTTCGACGACCTTCATTCGGCGAACTTCAAGACGCTCGACGACACGGTCGGCGACTGGACGTCCATGATCACCAAGCTGGGCGAACTCAAGCGGGACGCCGACGACGGGCTTCGCAAGAAGGCGCTCAAGGCGAACTGGGCGGGCGACAACGCCACCATCAGCCGTGAGTTCGTCGGCAAGACGGCCGGGGAGTTCGGCGACGCGGTGACCCAGGCGACCTCGATCCGCGACATCATGCGGGACACGAGGGACGAGCTCAAGACGCAGCAGCGGCTGCTCAAGGAGGCCGTCGAGCGCGGCCGGGGCAAGCATCTGTCGGTCACCTCGTCCGGCGGCGGATTCACCGTCCGGGAGAACCCGGACCAGAAGGCGCCCGGCGGGCAGGAGGACGTCACCGGCCTCCGCAACGAGCTCCAGGGGATCCTGGACAAGGCCACCGAGATCGACACCACGGCCTCCACGTCGCTCAAGGCGCTCGTCGACCTCACGGACCACGGGTTCTCCGACGCGGTGTACAAGGACCGTGACTCGGCGACCGCGGCGATCAAGGACGCCGAACGGCTGGCCGCCATCGCGAAGAAGAAGCCCGAGGACCTCACGCCCGCGGACTTCGACGCGCTCAACAACGGTCTGAAGACGCACGCCGGCGACCCGATCTTCGCCGAGCACTTCGCGGACAAGCTGGGGGCCAAGGGCACACTCGACTTCTGGGCGGGTCTCAACGACCCGCGTCTCGCCTACGAGGTCGGCTCCGAAAGGGTCGAGAAGTACGGCGAACTCCAGAAGAACCTGAGCCTGACCCTCGCCCAGGCCACCCAGGCGGACACCCCCGAGATGTCCCGCTGGAAGGTGGACATGGTGAACCTCGGGGACCAGCCGGTCTCCAAGAACGGCTCCACCATGGGTTTCCAGGTGATGAGCAACCTCATGCGGTGGGGCGACTACGACGACCGCTTCCTCACCGACTACGGCAGCAAGCTCATCGAGACCGAGAAGAAGCTGACCGACAACGGCCGGCACGAGCCCATGGCCTGGCACCAGATGGGCATGGACCCCATGCTCAACCGGACGGGCACGGACTCGGGCGGCGACCCGATGACGGGCTTCATGAAGGCGCTCGCCAACAGCCCCGGCGCGGCGACGGACTTCTTCAACGCCGACTTCGTCACCAAGGACGAGGACCACGAGTTCGAGCGGGACACCGACGGCAACGGCAAGAACGGCAAGGTCGGACTCAGCAACTTCGAGTACCTCTTCGAGGAGCGGGACTGGCCTCAGGACAGGGACGACAAGGGCGAGGAGAGCATCACCGGCCGCAACAACCTCGCCATGGCGCTGGAGGCGGCCACGACCGGGCACCCGGCGGGGCAGATGCCGACGGAGGACACGCCTCCGCACTCGCCGGAGCAGGCCCGGCTCATGTCGGACATCGTCGCGTCCGTCGCGGACGACCCCAAGCGGCTCACGGACCACTCCTACATGTCCGACAGCATCGGGCAGATCACCTCGGAGTATCTGCCGGACATCAACCGCGCGATGGCGGACGACCCGCACGGCAACACCGAGAAACTCTTCCCGCTCGTCGGCACCCAGGCCGATCTCAACCACCAGGACGTCAACGCCCTGCTGATCACCGTGGGCCAGAGCCCCGACGGCTATGCCGCCGTCGAAGTCGGCCAGAAGGCCTACATGGCCGGCCTCCTGGACTACCACCTCAACCCGGACCTGCCCGCCGACCAGCGGTATCCGCATTCGCCGCAGGAGACCGTCGAGGCGATCACCCGTCGTTCGGGGGAGGTCAGCGGTTCGCTCGCCATCGGCATGCAGGAAGCCGTGCTGGGCGACGCCTCCAAGGAGGCGAAGGAGTTCTCCGACTCGGTCTCCCAGCAGAAGAACGCCTGGTCCGGGGCGATCGGGACGGGCATCGGCGTGGGCGTCAGCTTCATCGCCACGCCTGTGGGCGGAGCTGTCGCGGGCGGTGTGGCGAGCACGGTCACCGGCATGGTCCTGGAGCACATCTTCCAGCAGTCCGAGACCGACGTCCTGACCGAGGCGAGTCAGGACGCCGGCGAACTCTGGGAGAAGAGCCGGGACATGAACGCCGAGCAGAACCAGCTCGCCGCGATCAGGGCCGCCGAGGCCCACGGCGTCGACTACCGGGACCAGATCGCCGACTGGGCCCTGACCGGGCGCGACAACGGGTTCAACGACGCCGCGGTGAACGCCCGGCACATGGCGGACCATCTGACGACGGAGGTGCCCGCATCATGAGCTCGCCCCACGCCCCGACCGCCTCCGCACCGGATCGGACCGCGCGCCGCGGCCGTGTCCGCCGCGTCGCGGGAGCCGCTGTGGTCGCCGCCTCCCTCGCGCTGGCGGGGACCGCCTGCTCGGGCGACGCGGAGAAGCGGTCCTTCACCGTGCCGTCGGACCTGTGCGGAACACCGGTGCCCACGGCGGCCCTGGACCCGGTGCTGCCGACGAGCGGCGAGAAGCTGACGGCCGACGCGGAATCGCAGGAGGTCGGGGACACGCACTGCCGCGTCGCCGTCGACGGCGAGAGCGTGCTGAGTGTCTTCTCCGAACGGCGGGCGGACCCGTCGGTGGCGAAGGTGGCCCGGGGCAACCCGCACATGGACCTCTCCGAGCACACCAGCGAGGACGGTACCTATATGTGGTCCGGCCAGGGGGGTGTGCGCAGCATCGCGTGCCCGGCCGTCTCGAAGGACCATCCGGACCGGGGCCACGTGTTCGTCCGGGTGCTCATCTACGACGAGAAGCGTGCCGACGCCGACGCGGCGAAGGACCTCGTACTCGCCGTCGCGAAGTCCGTCGCCGCATCGGAGGAGTGCACCTCCGGCGCGTAGGGACCGTGTCCCGCGCCGGACACACCAGGGGGTGGGCACCCCTCGCGCGTGCCCACCCCTGTGCGGTGTCCCGAAGCGTCCGGCCGAGGCCGGGAACGGATCAGGCGAAGTAGCTGGCGGCCTTCTTGTCGCCGCCCATGTAGTCGCCGCCCGCGTTGGCCACGACCTGGCCGATCTGCATCAGGGCCTTGTGGATGTCGGCGGCCTCCTTGTCCCACTTCACCTGCTCCTGGACGTACGCGTTGTGCGCCTCGCCCTCCCAGCCGGCGGCGACGGTGGCCATGGCCGTCTTGATCTCCCGAAGGTCCTCTTCGAGCTTCTTGGCCTGGTTGCCCAGCGTGGTCGCCGCCACGTCGAGGCCGTCGTACTTGACGACGAGCTCGTCGCCGGAGTTCATGCCCATGATTCCCTCATCTCACGTTGTGTGGTCACCCGGCGGGCCTCCGCCCGGGTGGAGTGCGCCCAGCGGGCTCTAGAGGCCGGCGAGACCGGACTTGGGAGCGGCGTTGGTGCCGACGCCGAGGTCGACGTTGATCGCCTGCACGGCGGCGCGGACGTCGTCCTCGGTGCCGTCCTTGATCTTCCGCGACTGGCTCATGGCGTCGAGGAACTTCGCCAGGATGTTGCCGAGGCGCACCATGGAGGTGTTGATCTCCTGCTGCTTCGAGTTGAAGGCCCCGGCGCCGATGCCCTTCCACTGACCCTCGAGGCTGTCGATCGTGCCCTGGATCTGGGTGAGCTGGCCCTTGATCGAGTTGAACTTCTCGAAGAGCTGCTTCTCGAGCTGGATGACTTGCTGGTCTGAAAGCCGCTGGCCCTGAGACACGATGGGGTTCCCTTCTGAACTTCTTGGGTTACTGGCTGGTCGTGCCGTACCCCGGATGCCGGCGTGCGGCACGACCGTGAGGTGAAGGTCCGAACGGGCCTGGCCGGCCCGGCCGTTCCGTCAGGCGCTGCGGCGCTTGCGTACGACGGCGAACGCTCCGCCCGCGAGCACCACGACAGCGGCGGCGGCGCCGATGGCCCAGACCGGCAGGCCGCTGTCGTCCGACTCCGCACCGGAGCCTGCCACGACGGTGTCGTCACCGGACGTGTCCGCCGGGGCTTGTGACGAAGCTGGTGCAGACGGGTCGGGTGTGGCGGACGAGGCGTCGCCGCCGGCGGTGCCTTCCTTGCCGCCGACCCTGGTGTTGGTCAGCGGGCTCATGTCCGGGTCACCGGGCTCGCCCACACCGCGGTTGATGTGCGCACCCGGCCGGACGATGCCGTGCCCGAGGTAGTTGCTGACCGTGCCTTCCTTCCAGTCCTCGCCGCGTCCGGCGGACTCGAACATGACACGGAGGACCTGGTTGGCCGTCCAGTCGGGGTTCTTGGACCAGATGAGGGCGGCGGAGGCGGAGGCGAGTGCGGTGGCATAGCTGGTGCCCTCACCGACGCAGTAGCTCCGCAGGTTCTTGTCGCACCACTCGGGAACGTCGGAGCCGGGAGCGGCGATGTCGATGAAGTCGCCGTGGGTGGAGTAGTTGGCGACCTTGCCGTCCTTGCCCGTGGCACCCACCGCGACAGCCGCCGGGTAACCGGCGGGGTACTGGATCTTGTTGACCTCGTCGGCGTTGTTGCCGGCTCCCGCGAAGAGCAGCTTCCCCTTGGCCTGGGCGTACTCGACAGCCTGTCGGATCGGCGAGCTGTAGAAGTCGCTGGCCATCGAGACGTTGATGATCTGGGCGTCGCTGTCCGCAGCCGCCTTGATCGCGTCTCGCATGTCGAAGGCGTTCACCTTCTCGTTGTTCTGCAACTCGGTGTCGCTGACACGGTAGGACATCACCTTGGCGCCGGGCGCGAGGCCTTTGATTCCACCACCGGCGCCGGTACCGGCGATGAGTTCGGCGATCGTCGTTCCGTGGCCGGAGTAGTCGTCCGCCTCGTCGCCTGATGCCTCCGCCACATCGAGGCCCTTCAGGACTTGGCCCTTGAGGGACGAGGTGTCCGGATTCACGCCGCTGTCGATGACGACGATCTTCATGCCCTCGCCCGTCGAGGTCTTCCAGATCTCCTCGGCGTTCATGGCGTCCAGATACCACTGATTCGCCTGGGCGTCGGCCGCGTGGGCCACCGGGGCGGTGCCGGCGAAGCCCGCCGTCAGCACGGCCAGCGCAGCGGCGGTGCCGAGGCTGCGCCGCCGCGTCGAGCGGGCCGTCATCGTACGTGCCGTCATTCTTTGCTTCCGAGCCTTCCCGTGGTCAGCCGATCACCGGCGGGACGGGGCCGCGCCGGTGATTCGTCCTGGTCTCTTCGTCTTCGGTCGGGTGGTCGGAGCGCTGGTCGCCGCCCCGCGCATCGGTGGGCCGGGCACCGGCAGCGCGCGGGGTGCCGACGACACCGTTCGCGCTGGGCGTGCCCCGGCCCGCCGGCTTGGCGGGACGGTTCTGGGTGTTGGCGCCCACCACGCCCGCCTGGCTGGGACGGCCGGTCGCCGGGCGTCCGGTGGTCCGGGAGTCCCCGCCGATGACCGTGCCCCGGGGAAGCTGCGAGCCCGCGCTCTTGCCGGTGGTGCGCTGCGGCGTGCCGCCGACGATTCCGTTGGGACGGCCGGCGGTCGGCGAGGCCGGTCCCTTGCGGCCGTTGGCGGACTGTGCCGGGCCGCCGCCGACGGGACGTCCCGTGATCGGTGACTGGCTGCGGCTCGTGGCGGGGTTCTGGCGCCCGGCACCGGGCACCCCGGGACCGCCGCCGGGGCGGCCGACCATCGGTGACTGGCTGCGGCCGGTGGCGGGCGTCTGACGGTTCTGGCCACCGCCGGGCATGCCCGGGCCACCCGGGCGCCCCACCATCGGCGACTGACTGCGGCCGGTGGTGTTGGAAGGGCCCGTGGTCGTCGGTGTCATCGGCCTGCCGTATCCCTGGGCGGTGCGCCCCGTCTGCTGGGAGGGACCGGGCACCCCTTCCCGTCCGACCGGCTTGAACGTCCTGGCGTTGGCCGTGGTGGGGCCGGTGGAGCGCCCGGGCGGGCCGAACGCGGTGATCGGCGGTCCGGCGACCGGGCCGGTGGTGGGGTTGGTCGTGGTCACGACGGGCTGCGACTGGCTGGGATTGGTGGTCGTCGGCGGGGGCGCCGTGGTGACGTTGTCGATCTTCATCGCAGTGTCGGTGACGGCGTCCACCCTGCCGGGAGTCCCGGGGCGCTGGACGGTGTCCCTCTCGCCGGACTCGCCGGTGGAGACGAAGGCGGACGAAGGCTGCGTCGAACGGGCTCCGGCGTAATCGCCGTCACCCCCGCTCCCGTTCTTCACACCGCCCGCAGGCTGCGGCACCGCCGCCCTGAACCCCTCCGGCGGCTTCGGCATCTCCTGGCCCGCCAGCGTCCCCTCCGACACCGCGTAGAACGACGCCAGGCGGTTCATCTGGTTGATGGCCTCCTGCCGGTTCTTCTCGACCTGGAGGGCCTTCTGGTAGTCGGGGTTGTCGGCCGTCTGCTCCGGGACCGCGAAGTCCTTGGCGTCCTTCTTGATCACGCGGTCGTCGCGCGGCGGACGGGAGTTGCGGACGGAGGCGAGGCCCTCGCTGGCCACCTTCATCTGGGTGCCCGCGGCGTTGGCCATCTTGGCGATCGCCCACGCGTAGCTGACGACCTCGGCTCCGTAGCGGCGGAACTCCTCCGCGCCCTCGCCCTCCCAGTTGACGTCGCCGACGGTCTTCGCGAGGTCCTCGGCGGCCCGGTTGATGTCGGCGTTGGCCTTCACCAGGGCTTCGCTCGCGCCCTCCAGGTGCTCCGGGTTGGCGCTCTCCAGGAAGTCGAGCATCACGTTGAGCTTGAAGCCGTCGAAGGCGGTGGAGCCGAAGACGCTGCCGTTGGAGCCGATGCCGAACAGGCCGCCGAACATGTCCGGCAGGCGCTCCAGCATGTCGGTGGCGGCGAACTGGCCCTCGATCTGCTCCTGCTGCTCGGTCTGCTCCTGGACGTGCTGCTCCGCCGTCAGGGGCTTCTCGGTGCCGGGCGCGGGCTGGGTGCCCGGGGCGGGCTGCTTCTCGTCACTCATCACTCATCACCCCAGATCCGTGGTGCCGGTCTTGGAATCCGTACGCGGGGCCTGCGGCGCGACCGGCTTCTGGCCCTGCTCCTGCTCGGTCATCGCGTCGCGCTCCTCGTCGAGGCGCGCGTTGATGGTGTGGAAGCGCCGGCGCTCGTAGTCGTCGACGTTGTCGTAGCCGACGTCGGCCCCGTGCACGCCGATGGAGAGCACCTCGATCTGGTCGCTCAGCGACTTCGAGAGGTCGACGAGGGCCTTGTGGACCCGGTTGTACTCCTTGTAAAAGCCGTCCGCCTCCGCGAAGGGGAGACCGGTGCCGAACGATCCCCGGGTGACCTGCTCGGCCGCCACCTTCGTCTTGCCGCCGTCACCGCTCTCCAGCGAGGAGAGCACCTGGTCGACCGCGGCCCGGAACTTCTTGAGCTCACCGACACCGCGCTTGAGGTCAATGGCCATTGCCGCCCCCGTCACCACATGCCCTGGGCACGAGTCATTCCTCCCCGTTTGCTACCACTGCCATACATTGCGATCGCGGCGCACCGCTTCCCGTTGATCGCCTCGGTTACCACTCTAGCCACCGGCTACGACAGTCCCAAGTGGCTTGTTGGTCACAGGAATTCGTTAAAACTTGAAGAACGGCCCATGTGCTGCCGCAAAGTCACTGTCCCGTACCGATTGTGCTACAACCCGCTCAGCCCATCGCTCCCCTGGCGACCCTCCGCCTGCGCCGGCGGGAGTCCCGGAGCGCCACCGCGCCGCCGGAGACCGCGGCGACCAGAACGCCGCCGCCCACGACGACATAGGTCGCGAGCCGGGCCGAGCGTTCCTCGGGGCTCTCGCCGGGGTGGAGTTCGGCCGGTGTCGGCGCCTCGGCGCGGGTGACGCCCTCGTGGGCCTCCGGCTTCTCGATCGGCCGGTCGTCCTCGGTCAGGGCGCGGACCGGGTCGACCACGCCCCAGCCCACCAGCCGGTCGTGGCCGGCGACCGAGCGCTCGGCGGTCTGCTGGATCTGGGCGACGATCTGCTGCCGTGTCCAGTCGCCGTGCTTGGCCTTCACCAGGGCTGCCAGCCCGGCCACATAGGGCGCGGAGAAGCTGGTGCCGTTGTCCGCGCAGTGCCCGCCGCCGGGGACGGTGGAGATCATGTCGACGCCCGGTGCCGCGACGCCGACGAAGTCCCCCGACTGCGAGAACGCGGCGCGCTCGTTGTTGCGGTCGGAGGAGGCGACGGCGAGGACGCCCTCGTAGGAGGCGGGGTAGGTCCGCTTCACATTGCCGCCGAGCCCGTCGTTGCCCGCCGAGGCCACGACGACGATCTCCTTGGCCAGCGCCGCGTCGACGGCCTCCTTGAGCGCGGGGGCCGGCTCCACGGCGTTGGCCGTGTCCTGGGAGATGTTGATGACGTCGGCCTCCTTGGCGATCGCGTGCCGGATCGCCTGGGCCAGGGTGGCCGCGGTGCCGCGCCCGTCCGCGTCGTTCTGCTGGATCGGGATGATCGTCGCGGCGGGGGCGAGACCGCTGAATCCGGTGCCCTCGGCGGGCCGGGCCGCGATGATGCCGGCGACCTTGGTGCCGTGGCCCACGGTGTCCGTGGTCCCGTCCTCCTTGCCGCGCTCGATCTTGTTGCCGTTCGCGTCCTTGGCGTTCTTCGGGATGAGGTTGATCCCGGCGCGGGTGTCGACGGCAGGCTTGAGCTGGGGGTGGCGCACGTCGACCCCAGTGTCGATGACCGCGACCCGTACGCCCTTGCCGGTGGACTGCTTCCACACCTCGTCGAGCAGCACCCGCTGGAGCGACCAGGGGCGGCCCTCGTAGACCTTGCCCGGGTAGGTGCACTGGGTGACGTCGTCGGCCACGGCGGTGGACAGGGGGAACCCGACCACGGTCAGCGCGGTGGCGGCCGCGACGGTGAGCAGGCGGCGGGCCGCGACGGCACGGGCCGTCGGGCCGGTCGTCCTCGTCGTCATCGTCGCCGCCCTCACGAGCCCTGCGGCTGGGTGGCCGCGCCGGTCGAGAGCCGGGGCCCGGTGGGGAGGAAGGTCGACCACTGCGCCGGGACGGGCAGCGGGGTGACCTCCTTGTAGCCGAGCCGGTTCTGCGCCTGCGCCGCCTCGTCCTGCCGGGCCCGCTTCTCCTCCTCGGAACCGGAGGAGCCGATGCCGGAGGCGTCGGTGGCGCTGTCGCCGTTGGACTGCATCGCGTACCGCAGCCCGGTGTCGGTGACGAGGAACAGGAAGCCCGTCTTGGTGTCCGAGCCCTTGAACTGGCGGAAGAGCTGGCCGGATCCGGGGGTGACGTAGGCGCTGGTGGAGCCGGTCGGCAGGGGGGCGGGGAAGTCCGTGCCCGCCCAGGTGGTCAGGGTGGTGGCGCCGTTGTCCTCGTCGACGTCGCGGAGCACGTTGCAGACGGTGTTCCTGCTGCCCTGCGCGGTGCTCGCGTCGTTGACCGGCTTCGGTTCGGCGGCAGGCCACTTCTTGTCCTGGCCGAACGGCTGCCCCGGGGCGAAGGCGCCGGCGCTGACGGCGGTCTCCTGGCCGTTCTGGCCCAGTTCGACGAGCTGACGGCTGTTGAGCAGCAGCTTCGCGGTGAAGTCCGATATGGGGGCGACGCGTCCCTGGAGGACCACGTAGCGCTGCTTCTTGGTGCCGTCGGTGGCGGAGAGCACCGTGCCGACCTTGTTCACGGCCTCGGCGAGACCGGGGGCGCCGGCCGGGGCGCCGGGGGTGCCGGGGACCTCCGGGAAGGAGATGGTGTCGCCCCGGTGCAGGGTCTCCAGCCAGGCCGCCGAGACGCGCTGGGCCACCCGGTTGTGGCCGACGAGCTGGCGCAGCAGGAGTTCGTCGTCGGCGGTCGGGTAGGCGGTCCCGCCGGCGTCGACGACGTACCTGGCCTTGTCGGGGCCCTCGACATAGAGGAGGTCGCCGCCGGTGAGCCGGGCGGCGCCCTCGGTCTTCTTCGCGTCGCGCTCGGCGAGCACGAACGCGGCCTTCTGGATCGTCCGGCCGCCCTCGCCCGGGCGCTCGCACACGGCCCAGCGCTTGGCGGCTCCGGCCACCTTGGCGTCGGGCAGGCGGTCGGGGGCGTAGGGGATGCCGAGGGTGGCGCCGTGCGGGATCTTCCCGTTGTCGAGCACCGACTCGTCGACGTTGATGACCTTCCCCTTGTCGGGGTCGAGCAGCAGCTTGGCCGACGACATGTTGAGGACCGGGTGGAGCTGGACCTTGTCGCCGGTCTTCAGGACGACGTAGCGGGTGGTCGACTTGCTCGCGATGATGACGTTCTCGCCCGGGGTGTCCCAGCCCTTGGGCGCCACCGGCTTGAACATCCCCCAGGCGCCGAACACCGCGAGGACGACCACACCGACGATGGCACCGGGGACGACCGCCCGCAGAGGGCGCGGGGCGCCCTCCTCGGAGCCCGTCGCGTTCGGCTGAAGGAACTGTGCGATCAGCCTTCGCTTCGCGAAGGTGTAGGCGTTCAGTTCGTCCCGACGTGATGCCATCTGTACGCAGTCCCTCTCCCCGCTGGGCGACCAGGTTCCCACACTCGTCGTGGCGGCCCGTCGCCGTGCCGCCCCTACTATGCCTGTCGGCGCTGGCGTCTTACTGCTCAGGTACGCTGATCGCCCGGTCAACGCCCAGGGGAAATTGCTTAATACGGACACGAGGGGGCAACGCGGCGATGGGTACGGCGACGCGTACGCACAACGGGCGGAGCACCGGCCGGGACACGAGAACTTCCCGGGGGCAACGCAGCAACGATCCCGGCGCACCCGCTCCCCGGCCCGCCTCGCCGGCACAGGGCGCCCCCGCGTCGACGACCCTGCGGCCCCTGTCGCGGACGAGCCGGGTCGGCCCCGTCCAGCTCCGGCAGCTCCTCCTCGTGGAGTCCGCGCTGGCCCTGGTGGCGGTCGGCTTCGCGCTCGGCGGCCTGTGGCTCGTCCCCACCTGCACCGTCGCGGGTCTGCTCGCCCTGCTCGCCGTGATCCGCCGGCGCGGGCACGCGCTCCCCGACTGGCTGGCCACGGCCCTCGCGTTGCGCACGCGCAGACGCAACAGCGCCCCCGCGGCCCCCGACACCGACCCCTCGCTGGCGCCCGTCACCGAGAGTCTGCCCGGCTTCGGCGCCGTCCCCTACATCGACCGGGACCGCCGCACCGTCGGCATGCTCGGGGACGGCAGCTTCCTCACGGCCGTGGTGCGCGTGGAGGCGAGCGGCTCGGCCCTGCGCCCCGCCTTCGGCGCCCGCGCGCTGCCGCTGTCGCTGCTCGGTGACGCGCTCGAGGTCGACGACATCGTCATGGAGTCCGTGCAGTTGGTGCAGCAGGTGCGCGCGGCTCCCGCACCGCATCTGCCCCAGCAGTCGGTGGCCCGGCTGTCCTACGCCCCGCTCCAGGAGAAGACCGGCGCGCCCGCGCTCCGCATGACCTGGGTCGCCGTGAAGCTGGACCCGGAGCTGTGCCCGGAGGCCGTGCAGGCGCGCGGCGGCGGCCTGGAGGGCGCCCAGCGCTGCCTGGTGCGCATCGCCGACCACATCGCCAGCCGGATCACCGGCGCCGGATTCCAGGCGGTGGTGCTCGACCAGGAGGAGCTCAACTCCACCGTGGCCACGGCCGCCTGCGCGAGCCCCCGCGCCGCGTCGCGCGCCGGCCGCCCCGACACCGCGCCCCAGCGCCGGACGGCGGAGACCTCCCGGGTGTGGCGGTGCGACGACCGCTGGCACACCTCCTACGCGGTGGGCCGCTGGCCCGAACTCGGCCGGGGCGCCGTGCCGTTGCCCAAGCTGGTCTCGCTGCTGACGGCCGTGCCCGCGTACGCGACCACGATCAGCCTCACCGTCCGGCGCGGCACCCGCCAGGGCACCATGGACATCGGCGGCCATCTGCGGATCACCGGCGGCTCCGACACCGAACTGATCGGTGTGCGGCGCGCCCTGGAGCAGGCCGCGCGCGGCGCGAAGGTCGGCCTGCTGCGGCTCGACCGCGAACAACTGCCGGGCGTACTGGCGACGATGCCTCTGGGAGGTGCCCGCTGATGGGCCGCACGGGAACGCCGAAGGGGCTGCGGGCCATGATCGGCCCCCGCCACGCGGGGCATTCGATGCCCGCCGACCATCTCGCCGCGCTCTCCCTGCCGGTCGGCGACGACGGGGTGGTCATCGGCGAGGACGCGGAGGGCCGGCCCCAACTGGTGGGCTTCCACCGCTCGACGCCGTACGACGTGCTGCTCATCGGCGGGCTGTGGACGGCCCAGGTGCTGGCGCTCCGGGCGGCCGGCACGGGCGCGCGGGTCGTCGTGGAGACCGGACGCCGCCAGGAGTGGACGATGCTGGCGCAGGCCGCCGGCGCCGGGCTGGAGTGCATCACCCTGCACGACGTCGGGCGGGTGCCCCCGATGGGCGCGACGGTGGGCAGCCCGGTCGTGGTGATCCGCGACTGCGGTATGCGGCCCCCGCGGGGGCGCGTGGTGTCGTCGCCGTGGCAGTCGGTGCTCACCCTGCTCCCCTATCTGAGCCCCGTCGCACCGCGGTTGATGCGCTCCTCGACCCTGGTGGGCGTGCAGCGGGTGTCACCGCAGGAGGCGCAGCAGATCGGCCGGATCCTGGGGCTGACCCAGCCGGAGGTCGCCGCCCTGCCGACCCTGGCGGACGGTGTGACCCTGTGGTGCTCCGGACGCGAACGCCACTGGGTGATGACGAGCGGTACGGACGCCGAGTCCGGACTCCTCGGCATGGCACGCCGGATGGACTGACGCACCTCCGCGCGCGCGGCGGGCCGGTGACGAAGCCCCGTGAAGCTCACGCACCTCCGCGAGGGTCGCGCTCCTTGGCGAGGGCCGCGGTCGTCCGCCAGGGGTGCGGTCGTCCGCGAGGAGCGCGATCGTCCGCCATCCGGTTGTGTGCAGGCCGTGCGAAGGCCCCCCGGAGCCGCCCCGGCCTCGCCTACGATCGGCCGTGGCGTGCTGCGACGCGTCGGCGCGGCCGTGACATGCGGCAACGCACCGGCCGCCCGGGCGCCGTGCGGCGTTCCGGGCGTTCGTCCGGCCGTGACCGAAAGGAAGCAGATGGGCAGCGCGCAGGAGAAGGACGAGCTGTACGCCCTGGACATCTCCGGTGTCGAGTGGCTCGGGGCCCCGGGCACGAGCCCGGACGAGGAGCGCGTGGAGATCGCGCACCTCCCGAACGGGGCCGTCGCGATGCGCTCGTCCCTCGACCCGGACACGGTGCTCCGCTACACGGAGGCCGAGTGGCGGGCGTTCGTACTCGGTGCCCGGGACGGCGAGTTCGATCTGACGTGACGGCGTGAAGGTTCGGGGCCGCCGGGATCCGGTCGGCCCCGTTCTTTTGTGCCGATTCGCCCGGGAAGTCTTCACGCTCCGGGGTGCGTGTGTCACGTCGGGGTCCTGCGTGACGCACAGGACAGTCACGGCGGGCGGGCGGGCCTGCCGGACGGGTGGTGTCGGCGATTAGGGTGGGTCGGGGGGAGAGCCGGGCCGATCGGACGTCAGCGGTGGCCCCCACCCACGACGGCACAAGGGTGCTCGACCACACCAGGAGGCAAAGTGAACGGCGATCGGGACGAGATCCACGGGGACTGGAACCTTCCCGTCGACGAGTCCGACGCGGATCCCGCCGAGCTGACGGGTGAGTTCACCATCGACTACACCCCTCCCGCCTGGTACACGCAGAACGCGTCGGGTGACACCTCGGGCGGAGCGGGGGGCGGCGGGCACACGCCGCCTCCGCCGCAGGGTGCCCCGGTGGCGGTGCCCGGGCTGCCCGCGGGCAGCGGCTTCGAGCCCAACTGGTCCACGCCCCCGGCCGGGCAGGGTGCCGCGCCGCACGAGCCGGGCCCGGCCGTGCCGCCGCCCGCGCACGATCCCGTCGCGCCTGCCGCAGCCCACGAGCCCGTCACGCCTCCCGGCCCACAGGAGCCGGTCACGCCTCCTGCCGCCGCCGTGCCCCTGCCCGCCGAGCCGGCACCCGTGGTCCCGCCCGCCGAACCGGCGCCCGTCGCCCTTCCCGTGGCCGGCCCGTCCGCCCCGGCCGGTGCCGACGACACCGGCAGCGGCGACCTGGAGAGCGGGGCGACGATGCGTTTCTCCGCCGCCGCCCTGAAGCGAGAGATCGCCGAGCGGGCCGTGGCCGAGGAGGCCGCGGCCGGCCGGCCCGAGCCCGCGGACGCGCCCGGCACGGACGCCTCCGCCGGTGCGGACGCCGAACTCCCGAAGCCCGACACCACCGACGGCTCCGACGGCGCCGACGGCACGGCCGCGGACGACGCCCCGGTGGCGGCGCACGACGGCGGCCGGGACGGCGACGCCGGTCCGGTCGCCGCGGACGACTCGGCGCCGGACGACGCCGGATCCGGTCCCGCCCCGGACACCTTCGGCCCGGACGTGTACGCCGCGGACACCTTCGGCGACGACACGGGCGACGCCGTCGACCCGGTCGGCTCCGGCACCGGACCGGACTCCGCCGACGACGCCTCTCCCGCCCCGGCGGACGACGTCCAGGACGCGGTGCACGCCGAGGAGCCGCAGGACACCCCGCCGCCGTCGCTTCCGGCGCCCATCGCACTGCCCGCGACGGAGCCTCCGGCCGCCGATCCGCAGCCGTGGGCCCCGGCCCCCGCCGCGCCCCAGGCCGGCCTGCCGCCGCTGCCGCCCGCCTACCAGCCGGCCGCTCCGGCCGCCGCGCAGCAGTGGCCCGCACCGACCGCGGACGCGTCCGCGCCGCCCGCCGCACCGCAGGCCCCGGGCGCTCCGGCACCGTGGACCGGCGGGCAGCCCGCCGGTCCGGGCGTCCCGCAGCAGGGCGGTTACGGCTTCCCGCAGGGTGGCGGCAACCAGCCCGGGGCGCCCATGCCCGCACCGCAGGACGGCGGTTACGGCTACCCGCAGCCCGGACAGCAGCCCGGCGCGCAGTACGGACAGCCCGGCGGCGCCCCCGTCCCGCCGGCGCAGGACGGCGGTTACGGCTACCCGCAGGCCGGACAGCAGCCCGGACAGCCGGGCACTCCGTCCCAGGACGGCGGTCACGGCTTCCCACAGGCCGGTCCCACAGCGCCCGCCCCGGCCCCGCAGGGCGGCTACGGCTTCCCCCAGGGCGGCGGCGAGCAGCCCGGAACACCCGCGCCGCAGGGCGGTTACGGCTTCCCGCAGCAGGGCCCGCCGGCACCGCACGGAGGCCCCGCGGCCCCTGCCCCCACGGCGCAGGGCGGCTACGGCTTCCCCCAGCCCGGCGCACAGCCCGGACAGCAGCCCGGAGTACAGACCGGCGCACAGCCCGGACAGCCGGGCGCGCAGGGCGGTTACGGCTTCCCGCAGCCCGGACAGCAGCCCGGCCACCCGGGCGCCCTGCCCCCCGCCGCGATGCCGCCGCAGCAGCACTCCCCCGCCGCCGGTCCCCCGGTGCCGGCCCCGCACGCCGGACAGCCGGCGCCCGGCCAGGCGCAGCCCGGCCAGGTCCAGCCCGGTCAGCCGCACCCCGGTCACCCGTACCCGGGTCAGGTGCCCCCCGGCGTGCCGGGGGCTCCCGGACAGGTGCCGCCGCCGGCGCAGGGTGCCCCCGGGCAGCCGCACCAGGGCCAGGGCGCTCCCGGCGCGCCGGCCGACCCGAGGGCCGGCGGTGCCTGGCCCTCCCCGGTCACCCACGACCAGCGGGAGCGCTCCGTGCCGGGCGCGCCGCTCGGCTACACGGCCGCCGTGGAGCTCTCCTCCGACCGGCTGCTGCGCAACAACCGGCAGAAGCCGAAGTCGAGCCGCAACCCCGCCGCGGCCAACCGCTTCAAGCTCGGCGGCAAGAAGGAGGAGGCGGAGCGGCAGCGCAAGCTCGAACTGATCCGCACGCCGGTCCTCTCCTGCTACCGGATCGCGGTCATCTCCCTCAAGGGCGGTGTCGGCAAGACCACCACGACCACCGCCCTCGGCTCCACCCTCGCCACGGAGCGGCAGGACAAGATCCTGGCGATCGACGCCAACCCGGACGCCGGCACGCTCGGGCGCCGGGTGCGCCGGGAGACCGGGGCGACGATCCGCGACCTGGTGCAGGCGATCCCGTACCTCAACTCGTACATGGACATCCGCCGGTTCACCTCGCAGGCGCCCTCCGGCCTGGAGATCATCGCCAACGACGTGGACCCGGCCGTCTCCACGACGTTCAACGACGAGGACTACCGGCGCGCGATCGAGGTGCTGGGCAAGCAGTACCCGATCATCCTCACCGACTCCGGCACCGGTCTGCTCTACAGCGCCATGCGCGGGGTGCTGGACCTCGCCGACCAGCTCATCATCATCTCCACGCCGTCCGTGGACGGCGCGAGCAGCGCGTCGACGACGCTGGACTGGCTGTCGGCGCACGGCTACGCCGAGCTGGTGCAGCGTTCGGTGACGGTCATCTCCGGGGTGCGCGAGACCGGCAAGATGATCAAGGTGGACGACATCGTGGCGCACTTCCAGACCCGCTGCCGCGGTGTGGTGGTCGTGCCGTTCGACGAGCACCTGTCGGCGGGCGCCGAGGTGGACCTCGACATGATGCGCCCCAAGACGCGCGAGGCGTACTTCAATCTGTCGGCGCTCATCGCCGAGGACTTCGTCCGCGCCCAGCAGCAGCAGGGCCTGTGGACGGCGGACGGCAACCCGCCCCCGCAGTCCGCGCCGCCCATGCCGGGCCACCAGGGCCAGCCGTGGCAGCAGCAGCCCGCCCCCGGGCAGCCGATGCCAGGACAGCAGGTGCCGGGACAGCAGGTCCCCGGGCAGCCGATGCCGGGACAGCAGATCCCGCACCAGCCCGCGCCCGGTCAGCCGTACCCCCAGCAGCCGCCGCAGCAGCAGCCGTACGGCGGTCCCCAGCAGCCCTATCCGCCCCAGGGCTGGCACCCGTCACCGCCGCCGCAGCAGGGTCAGGCGCCGGCCGCCCCCGGGGGTCCGCCGCAGGGTGCGCCCGCGCATCCCGGCGCCCCTGGTCAGACGGATTCGGGGGCTCCGGTGCCGCCGCCCGGATGGCCCGGGCAGCAGCCTCCGCAGGCACCGCCAGCCCCTCAGCAGTAGGGCTACAGAGGTCTGAACCAATAAGGGCCCGCACCGGCCACCCGGTGCGGGCCCTCGGCGTATTCCCGCAGACCACACGTGGTTTGGACGGCCGTTGACGCGGCATGACCACCCTGATAAACCTTCGCTTCACCAGCTGGCGAACCCGAGATCACCAACCCGCCTTCTTCGAGCGAGTCATGACGCGAGGTCACCGTCCCATGGTCACACAGGCTCCACCACCCACCGCCCGGCACCGTTCCCGCTTCCGGCGGACCGCGGCCGTCGGCACCGCCGCGTCCGCGCTGCTGCTGGCGGGCCTGATCGTCCCGCACGCGCAGGCGGCGCCCCAGGACCGCACCGCGGCGCTCGCCCCGGCGCAGGCCGCCGACGACAAGGACGTGCTCACCGTCGCCGTGTCGCAGAGCGTGGACTCACTGAGCCCGTTCCTCGCCTCCCGGCTGCTGACCACGTCCATCCACCGGCTCACCTACGAGTACCTGACGAACTACGACCCCAAGGACGGCCGCACCGTCCCCGGGCTCGCGACGGAGTGGAAGCCGTCCGCCGACAAGCTGACGTGGACGTACACCATCCGGGACGACTCCACCTGGTCGGACGGGAAGAAGGCCACGGCCGAGGACGCCGCCTGGACCTTCAACAAGATGATGACCGACCCGAACGCGGCGACCGCCAACGGCAGCTTCACCGCCAACTTCGCGAAGGTCACCGCACCCGACCCGAAGACGCTCGTCATCACGCTGAAGAAGCCGCAGGCGACGATGACGGCGCTGGACGTGCCCATCGTCCCGAAGCACGTCTGGGAGAAGGTCGGCGACTTCTCCACCTTCAACAACGACAAGCAGTTCCCGATCGTCGGCAACGGCCCCTTCGTCATCACCGACTTCAAGGTCGACCAGTACGTGAAGCTCGCGCCCCAGAAGGACTTCTGGCGCGGCACGCCCAAGTTCGACGAGCTGGTCTTCAAGTACTACAAGGACGGTGACGCCGCCGTCGCCGCGCTCCAGAAGGGCGAGGTCTCCTTCGTCCAGGGCCTGACGCCCGCCCAGGCCGACGCCCTGAAGAACGCCGAGAACATCAAGGTCAACGACGCGCCCGGCCGCCGCTTCTTCGCACTGGCCACCAACCCCGGCGCCCGGTCCAAGGACGGCAAGACCTTCGGCAACGGCCACAAGGCACTGCTCGACCCGGCGGTCCGCAAGGCGCTGTTCCACGCCACCGACCGCACGACCATCGTCGACAAGGTCTTCCAGGGCCACGCCGTCGAGGGCGAGGGCTACATCCCGCCGCGCTTCTCCTCCTACTTCTGGAAGCCGTCGGCCGAGCAGAAGATCGGCTACGACCCCGCCAAGGCCGCGCAGTTGCTCGACCAGGCGGGCTACAGGAAGAACGCGGACGGCAAGCGCGCCGGCAAGGACGGCAAGCCGCTCGACTTCCGGATCCTGTGCCACGCCACCGACCCGAACGACAAGGCGATCGGCAAGTACCTCCAGGAGTGGTGGGGCGAGCTCGGCATCGGCCTGAAGGTCGAGTGCCTGGACAACGTCTCCGACCCGTGGCTGGCGGGCGACTACGACCTGGCCTTCGACGGCTGGTCCGTCAACCCGGACCCGGACTTCGTGCTGTCGATCCACACCTGCGCCGCCCTCCCGGCCACCCCGAAGGACACCGGCGCCACGGACAACTTCATCTGCGACAAGCAGTTCGACGAGCTGTACGCGCAGCAGGCCGCCGAGTACGACCCGGCCAAGCGCACCGAGCTGGTCAAGCAGATGGAGTCCCGGCTGTACGACACGGCCTACATGAACGTCCTCGCCTACCCGAACGCGCTGGAGGCGTACCGTACCGACCAGATCAAGTCGATCACGACGATGCCCGAGGCCGCGGGCAACATCTACGGGCAGGACGGCTACTGGAGCTGGTGGTCGGCCGAGCCGGCCGGCGCCGAGGAAGGGTCCGGCGGCGGTTCCTCGACCGGGATCCTGATCGGTGTCGGCGCCGTCGTCGTGCTGGCCGCGGCCGCCGGTGTCTTCGTCGCGATGCGGCGCCGTTCCACCGCGGAAGACCGTGAATAGTCGATGAGCACCACGAGCACCACCGGCACGACGACCGCCGTGGCGCGGGCCCCCGAGGCCCGCGCCGCGAGCGGCGCGGGCGCACGCGCCTACCTCGCCCACGCGGCGGGCAAGCTGGGCGGCGCGGCGGTCTCCCTGATCGCCGTGCTCGTCACCAGCTTCTTCCTGTTCCGGATCATCCCGGGCGACCCGGTGAAGGCCATGACCCACGGCGTGCCGACGTCGGCGGAGCAGATGGCCACGCTGCGCCGCCAGTTCGGCCTCGACCAGCCCCTGTGGCAGCAGTTCACCGACTACTGCGCCAAGGCCCTCACCGGCGACCTGGGCATGTCGTACCAGTTCCGCGCGCCGGTGGGCGATCTGATCCTCCAGAAGGTGCCCGCGACCCTGCTGCTGACCGGTGTCGCCGTCCTCGTCTACTCGGCGATCGGCCTCTGGCTGGGCACCCGGTCGGCCTGGCGCCACGGCAGCCTCGGCGACCGGGTCAACACCGGGGTGGCGCTGACCCTGTGGTCGGTGCCGTCGTTCTGGCTGGGACTGCTGCTCATCATCACCTTCTCCGTGGGCATCGGCCCGATCCCGGGCATGTTCCCGACCGGCGGCATGGAGTCCGGGAACGAGACCGGCTTCGCCCATGTGCTCGACGTGGCCCACCACATGGTGCTGCCCGTGGTCACCCTGGTCGCGGTCGGGTACGCGCAGACCCTGCTGGTGATGCGCTCCTCGCTGCTCGACGAGATGGGCAGCGACTATCTGACGACCGCACGGGCCAAGGGCCTGCGGGACGACGCCGTGCGCCGCCACCACGCGGTGCCGAACGCGCTGCTGCCCACCGTGACCATGGTCTTCATCAACCTCGGCCATGTGGCCGCCGGTTCGATCCTGGTGGAGACGGTGTTCTCCTGGCCGGGGCTCGGCGGCCTGTTCTACCAGGCGCTGAGCGTGCCGGACCTGCCGCTGGTGCAGGGCCTGTTCGTCGTCTTCGCCGGAGCCATGATCGTGATGAACCTCCTCGCCGACCTGCTGTATCCGCTGCTCGACCCCCGGGTGGGCCGATGACGACGACACCGGCCGCACCGGCCGCCGGGAGCCCCCGCTCCGCCCGCTCCCTCGCCTGGGAGCGCAGGCGCCACTCGCTCGCCCGCTTCTGGACGGCGTACCGCACCCACCGGGCGGGCCTCCTCGGGCTCGGCGCCCTGGCCCTGATCGCCCTGGTGGCGCTGACCGCGCCGCTGCTGGTCGGCTCCGACGTGCAGAGCGTCACCAACGCGCCCGGCTCCGCCCTGGAACGGCCCAGCGCGGAATTCCCGCTCGGCACGGACCAGTTCGGGCGCTCCCTGCTCGGGCTGCTGGTCTGGGGCGCGCGCATCTCGCTCACCGTGGGGCTGCTGGCCGCCGCCCTCTCCGTGGCCATCGGCACCCTGGTCGGCGTCGTGTCCGGGCACTACGGCGGCTGGTTCTCGACCGTCGTCATGCGGATCACCGACTGGTTCCTGGTGATGCCGACGCTGGTGCTCGCCATCGTCCTGGCGACCGTGATGTCACGCAGCATGTGGACGGTCATCGTGGCCATCGGCGTCACCACCTGGCCCACCACGGCCCGTCTGGTGCGCGCCCAGACCATCGCCGTCGAGTCCCGGCCGTACATCGAGCGGGCCAAGGCGCTCGGCGGCGGGCACGGGCACATCATGAACCGCCACGTCCTGCCGAACGTGATGCCGCTGGTCCTCGCGCAGACCACGCTCGGCATCTCCAGCGCCATCCTCACGGAGGCGACCCTCGCCTTCCTCGGGCTCGGCGACCCGACGGTCGTCTCCTGGGGCGGCATGCTCCAGGACGCCCGGGAGGCGGGCGCCGTCTCCTCCGGCCACTGGTGGTACCTGGCCCCGCCCGGAATCGCGATCGCCGCCGTGGCCCTCGCGTTCACCCTGTGCGGACGCGCCGTCGAATCCGTCCTCAACCCGAAGCTGGGGGTCGCGCGGTGAGCGTGCTGGAGGTCAAGGACCTGCATGTGACGTACGGCAGCGGGCCGGCGGCCGTGCCCGCCGTGCGCGGCGTGGACCTCAGCCTGGCCGCGGGCCGCAAGCTGGGGATCGCGGGCGAGTCCGGCTGCGGCAAGTCCACGCTGGCGCTCGCGCTGCTGCGCCTGCTGCCCGCGTCGGCGCGGCTGTCCGGGGAGATCCTGCTGGACGGCGAGGACGTGCTCACCATGAAGTGGGGCCGGCTGCGGGCGGTCCGCTGGGCCGGGGCGTCCATCGTCTTCCAGGGCGCGATGCACTCGCTGAACGCCGTGCACCGCGTCGGCGACCAGATCGCCGAGCCGATCCTGCTGCACGGCACCGCGTCCACCCCCGCCGCCGCCCGGACCAGGGTCGGCGAACTGCTCCAGCACGTCGGACTGCCGGTGTCCCGGGCGGACGCCTATCCGCACGAGCTGTCCGGCGGCCAGCGGCAGCGCGTCATGATCGCCATGGCGCTGGCCTGCGACCCCCGGCTGATCGTCGCGGACGAGCCGACGACCGCGCTCGACGTGATGATCCAGGCGCAGATCCTGCGCCTGATCGAACAGCTCGTCGCCGAGAAGGACATCAGCCTGCTGATGATCAGCCACGACCTGGGCGTCCTCGCCGACACCTGCGACGAGCTCGCCGTGATGTACGCGGGCCGGGTGGTCGAGGAGGGTCCCGCGCGGGCCGTCTACGACGCGGCCCGCCACCCGTACGGCCGGGCGCTGTCCGCCGCCTTCCCGAGGATCGGGGACCCGGCCTCCCGCCGTGCCCCGCGCGGCCTGCCCGGCGACCCGCCGGATCCGGCCGACCTGCCGGGCGGCTGCGCCTTCCATCCCCGCTGCCCCGTCGCCCTGGACAGCTGCGCCCACGAGGACCAAGGCCTCGTCGCCGCCGGCGAACTGCGCCGCGCGGCCTGCGTCCACGTGGGAGCCGGGGTGGAGCAGCCGTGACCGCATCCATCGAGAAGGACGCCCCCGTGACCGGCACCCCCTCCCTGCTCTCGGCCGCCGGACTGCAGGTCACCTTCCCCGGGCGCCGCGGCGCCCCGCCCGCCCGCGCGGTCGACGGCGTGGACCTGGACATCGGCGCCGGCGAGATCGTCGCCCTGGTGGGCGAGTCCGGCTGCGGCAAGACCACCCTGGCCCGCTCGCTGCTGGGCCTGGTGCCGCCCACCGACGGGCGGGTCTCCTTCGGCGGAGCGCCCCTGGACTACGGCAGCCGCGCCCTGAAGAAGTACCGCAAGCGCGTCCAGCTCGTGCTCCAGGACCCGAGCGGCTCCCTCAACCCCCGGCACACCGTCTACGACGCCGTCGCCGAGGGCCTGCGGATCCACGGGTACACGGGCGACGAGCGCGAGGCCGTGGCCGGGGCCCTCTCCCGGGCGGGCCTGCGCCCACCGGAGCGCTTCTTCCTGCGCTACCCGCACGAGCTCTCCGGCGGCCAGCGGCAGCGCGTCGTCATCGCCGGTGCCCTCGTGCTGGAGCCCGAACTGATCGTCGCGGACGAGCCGGTGGCCTCACTTGACGCCTCGGTGCGCGGCGAGATCCTGGCGCTGCTGCTGCGCCTGCGCGACGAGCTGGGCCTGTCGGCGCTGGTGGTGACCCACGACCTGGGGCTGGCCTGGAACATCGCCGACCGGGTCGCGGTCATGTACCTCGGGCGGATCGTGGAGTCCGGTCCGGTGGAGGAGGTCCTCACCTCGCCCCGGCACCCCTACACGCAGGCGCTGCTCTCGGTGCTGCCGGAGTCCGGGAAGCCGCCGGTCGTCCTCACGGGCGAGCCGCCGGACCCGGCGCGCATCCCGGGGGGCTGCCGCTTCCACGCCCGCTGCCAGATCCTGGCCTCGGGCGAGGCCGCGCAGGCGGGCGTAGCGGACGCCTGCCGCACGAAGCCGCTCCCGGTCCTCCCCCACACCACCGCGGCCCAGGTGGCGTGCCACTGGTCCGGACGACAGAGCCCGTCCGGCGATTGAGGACACCGCGCGGAGCGCGGTGCCGCCCCCACCGGGCCGGTGGGGGCGCAGGACCCCGGCCCCCACCCGCGCCGCGCGCTCCCGCGCGGCTACTCGGAGGTCAGCTCCCGGCAGCGCTTCACGTCGTCGCCCATCGCCACCAGCAGCGCCTCGATGGAGTCGAACTTCTTCTGGCCCCGCACGTACGCCAGGAAGTCCACCGTCACATGGAGCCCGTACAGCTCCAGCCCCACGCGGTCGATCGCGTACGCCTCGACCGTGCGCTCGGTGCCGTCGAACTGCGGGTTGGTGCCGACCGAGATCGCCGCCGGCATCCGCTCGCCGTCGGCGGTCAGCCAGCCCGCGTACACCCCGTCCGCGGGGACGGCGGTGTGCGGCAGGGTCTCCACGTTGGCCGTGGGGAACCCGAGCTCGCGGCCGCGCTGCGCGCCGCGCACGACGACGCCCTCGACCCGGTGCGGCCGCCCGAGGATCTCGGCGGCGCCCGTCACGTCGCCCTCGGCGACCAGACGGCGGGTGAGCGTCGAGGAGAACGGCTGCCCGCCGCCCGCCTCACCGCTCACGAAGAGGTCGATGACCTCGACCTCGTAGTCGTAGGTCGCGCCGAGCTCCCGCAGGAGGTCGACGTTGCCCGCGGCCCGGTGTCCGAAGCGGAAGTTGGGGCCCTCCACGACCGCGCGAGCGTGGAGCTTGTCGACCAGCACCTTCACCACGAAGTCGGCGGGCGACAGCTTGGAGAACTCGAGGGTGAAGGGGAGGACGAGCACCGCGTCGACGCCCAACTCCTCCATGAGTTCGGCGCGCCGGTGGTGCGGGGCGAGCAGCGGCGGGTGGCTGCCGGGGCGGACGACCTCGCTGGGGTGGGGGTCGAAGGTGACGACGACCGCCGGCACACCCAGCTCGCGGGCCTTCTCCACGGCACGGCCGATGATGAGCTGGTGCCCGCGGTGCACCCCGTCGTAGGAACCGATGGTGACGACGCTGCGCCCCCAGTCCTGGGGGATGTACTCCAAGCCACGCCAGCGCTGCACTGTGACCGCTCCTCGCCCGAACCTGTGCCCGAATACCGATACCGACTGCGCAGGTCTAAGACTGCCATGCCCGCACCCCGCGGTCGGCATCGGCTCCTGATCCGCCCTGCCCGCGCCGTTCCCCCGCGCACCCCGCGCACCGCCGTCCGCGGTCTCCCGGTGCCCCGACGCAAAGCGCCCCCCTTTCACGCCCACAGGTCCTCCGAGCGCCCGCACGATGAGGTGAATTCGGGCGGGCGGATGGACAGACCTGCTGTGGGGGAAACCAGGGGGGTCGTGGAACGGGCAGCACCGCTGCCCGTTCCACGAGAGGCACACCGCGAGGGCGGCCCTCCGTCCTCAGACGAAGACCGCGAGGCTCTTCGCCTTGCCCTTCTGCTCCTCGACCAGCGCCAGGAAGCGCCCGTCGGGGCCGAAGACGGCGACCGGCGACCGCTCCTGCGGAGGCATCTCCAGCCGCACACCGTTGACCAGCAGCTTCGCCTGCCGGGCGTCCACGTCCCAGCGGGCGAAGGCGGCGGCCGCCGCGTCCGCGATCGGCATGACGGTCAGCTCCTCCTGGAGCCGGTCGAGCGTCCTGGCCGCGTCCAGCCCGTAGGGGCCGACCCGGGTGCGCCGCAGGGCCGTGAGATGGCCGCCGACGCCGAGCCCGGCTCCGAGGTCACGGGCGAGCGCCCGGATGTAGGTGCCGGAGGAGCAGACGACGGAGACGACGAGGTCGACGACGGGGGTGCCGTCCTCGGCGGTGGCCTCCCGCACGTCGTACACACGGAACGAGGAGACGGTCACCGGCCGCGCCGGGATGTCGAACTCCTCGCCGCCGCGCACCCGCGCGTAGGACCGCTTGCCGTCGATCTTGATGGCGCTGACCTTGGACGGCACCTGCATGATGTCGCCGGTGAGCAGGGCCACACCGGCGTCGATCCCCTCCCGGGTGACCGCGGAGGCGTCGGTGGAGGACGTGATCTCGCCCTCCGCGTCGTCCGTGACGGTGTTCTGCCCCAGGCGGATGGTGCCGAGGTACTCCTTCTCCGTCAGCGCGAGATGGCCGAGGAGCTTGGTGGCCTTCTCGACCCCGAGGACGAGCACCCCGGTGGCCATCGGGTCGAGGGTGCCCGCGTGGCCGACGCGGCGGGTGCGCGCGATGCCGCGCATCTTGGCCACGACGTCGTGCGAAGTGAAGCCCGACGGCTTGTCGACGATGACAAGGCCGTCGGGCGTGGGGATGCGCTCTGTCATTCCGAGGCTTCGTCCTCGGGCTTGCGGTACGGGTCGGCCTCGCCGGCGTACGCGGCGCCGGAGGACGCCTCGCGCACCTGGGCGTCCGACGCCCGCGCCTTGTCGAGGAGGTCCTCGATCGTCTTGGCGTTCTCCGGGAGCGCGTCCGGCACGAAGGTCAGGGTGGGCGTGAACTTGGTGCCCGCCGCCGCCCCGACCGCCGAACGCAGGATGCCCTTGGCGCTCTGGAGCCCGGCTGCCGCGCTGGCGCGGTCCTCGTCGTCGCCGTAGACCGTGTAGAAGACCGTGGCCTCCCGCAGGTCACCGGTGACACGCGTGTCCGTGATGGTCACGTGCGTGCCCAGACGTGGGTCCTTGATGCCGCGCTGGAGCTTCTCGGCGACCACCTCCCGGATGAGGTCCGCCAGCTTCTTCGCCCGCGCATTGTCGGCCACTGGTCCTTCTCCTCTTGCTGCTGTTGCTGCTGCTGCCACTGGTACTGCTGCTCGTGGTGCCGCTCATTCAGTCTTCGTCGCCGTGGAGTCTGCGTCGAACCGAGAGCAGTTCCACTTCCGGCCGGGCGGCGACGAGCCGCTCGCACCGGTCGAGCACCTCGCTGAGGTGCCCGGTGTCGCCCGAGACCACCGCGAGCCCGATACGGGCCCGCCGGTGGAGGTCCTGGTCCCCCGTCTCGGCCACGCTCACCGCGTATTTCCGCTGGAGTTCGGCGACGATCGGACGGACCACCGACCGCTTCTCCTTCAGCGACCGTACGTCGCCGAGAAGCAGGTCGAAGGAGAGTGTCCCCACATACATGTATGCCCGGATGTCCCGCCGGTGCGGGTTCATGACGCCTGCCAGCGCTTGGCAGGAGCATCAGAACGGTACACGCAACGGCCGGGGCCGATCGACGGAAATATCTCCGCCGACCGGCCCCGGTGAGGTGTGCGTCAGCCGCGGGGCTTCTCGCGCATCTCGTACGTCGCGATGACGTCGTCGATCTTGATGTCGTTGAAGTTTCCGAGGTTGATACCGCCCTCGAAGCCTTCGCGGATCTCGGTGACGTCGTCCTTGAAGCGGCGCAGGCCCTCGATGTTGAGGTTCTCCGCCACGACCTTGCCGTCGCGGATGAGGCGGGCCTTGGTGTTGCGCTTGACCTCGCCGGACCGGATGAGAACACCCGCGATGTTGCCCAGCTTGGACGAGCGGAAGACCTCGCGGATCTCCGCCGTGCCGAGCTCGACCTCTTCGTACTCCGGCTTGAGCATGCCCTTGAGGGCCGCCTCGATCTCCTCGATGGCCTGGTAGATCACCGAGTAGTAGCGGACGTCGACGCCCTCGCGCTCCGCCATCTGCGCGGCACGGCCGGCCGCACGGACGTTGTAGCCGATGACGATGGCGTCGGAGCCCATCGCCAGGTCGATGTCGGACTCGGTGACCGCACCCACACCGCGGTGCAGGACCCGGATGTCGACCTCTTCACCGACGTCGAGCTGGAGCAGCGAGGCTTCGAGGGCCTCGACCGCACCGGACGCGTCGCCCTTGATGATGAGGTTGAGTTCCTGGACCAGACCGGCCTTGAGCACCTTGTCGAGGTCCTCGAGGGACACCCGGCGGACGCGCTTGGCGAAGGCGGCGTTGCGCTCACGCGCGGCGCGCTTCTCGGCGATCTGGCGGGCCGTACGGTCCTCGTCGACCACCAGGAGGTTGTCGCCGGCACCCGGCACGTTGGTCAGACCGAGCACCAGGACGGGAGTCGACGGGGTCGCCGCCTCCACGTTGTTGCCCTTGTCGTCGAGCATCGCCCGGACACGGCCGTACGCGTCGCCGACCACCACGGTGTCGCCGATGCGCAGCGTTCCGCGCTGGACCAGGACGGTCGAGACGGCACCGCGGCCGCGGTCGAGGTGGGACTCGATCGCGATGCCCTGCGCGTCCTGGTCCGGGTTGGCACGCAGGTCGAGCGAGGCGTCCGCGGTGAGGACCACGGCCTCCAGCAGGGAGTCGATGTGCAGACCCTGCTTGGCGGAGATGTCGACGAACATGGTGTCGCCGCCGTACTCCTCGGCCACCAGACCGAACTCGGTGAGCTGGCCGCGCACCTTGGTCGGGTCCGCGCCCTCGACGTCGATCTTGTTGACCGCGACCACGATCGGCACGTCGGCCGCCTTGGCGTGGTTCAGCGCCTCGATCGTCTGGGGCATCACACCGTCGTTGGCCGCCACCACGAGGATCGCGATGTCGGTCGACTTCGCACCACGGGCACGCATGGCGGTGAACGCCTCGTGACCCGGGGTGTCGATGAAGGTGATCGCGCGGTCCTCGCCGTTGACCTCGGTCGAGACCTGGTAGGCACCGATGTGCTGGGTGATGCCACCGGCCTCGCCCGCGACGACGTTCGTCTTGCGGATCGCGTCGAGCAGGCGGGTCTTTCCGTGGTCGACGTGACCCATGACGGTCACGACCGGCGGACGGGAGACCAGGGCCTCTTCGCCGCCCTCGTCCTCGCCGAACTCGATGTCGAAGGACTCGAGAAGCTCGCGGTCCTCCTCCTCCGGGCTGACGATCTGGACGGTGTAGTTCATCTCGTCGCCGAGAAGCTGCAGCGTCTCGTCGGAGACGGACTGCGTCGCGGTGACCATCTCGCCGAGGTTCATCATGACCGCGACGAGCGACGCCGGGTTGGCGTTGATCTTCTCCGCGAAGTCGGTGAGCGACGCACCGCGCGACAGGCGAATGGCTTCGCCGTTGCCGCGAGGCAGCATCACGCCGCCGACCGACGGGGCCTGCATGGCCTCGTACTCCTGGCGCCTCTGCCGCTTCGACTTGCGGCCACGACGGGCCGGACCGCCGGGACGGCCGAACGCGCCCTGCGTGCCACCACGGCCGCCGGGACCACCCGGACGTCCGCCGAAGCCGGGACGACCGCCGCCGAAGCCGCCGCCGCCACCGGGGCCACCGCCGCCGGGACGACCGGCGAAGCCGCCGCCGCCACCGGGACGACCGCCGCCGCCGCCACCGGGACGGCCGGCGAAGCCGCCGCCGCCACCGGGACGACCGGCACCGCCGGGACGACCGGCACCGCCGGGACCGCGACCGCCGCCGCCGGGACCGCCGCCGGGGCGGGGACCGGCCGCGGGACGCTGCGGCATCATGCCCGGGTTCGGGCGGTTGCCGCCGGGCGCGCCGCCCGGACGCGGGGCCTGCGGACGAGGCATGCCACCGGGGGTCGGACGGGCACCGCCCTGGCCCTGCGGACGCGGAGCGCCGCCGGGACCGCCCTGGGGACGCGGGGCGCCGGGGGCGCCGCCGGGACCACCGGGGCCGGGACGGCCGCCGCCGGGACGGGGCGCCTGCGGGCGCGCCATGCCGGTCGAGCCACCGGAGGTGAAGGGGTTGTTGCCCGGACGGGGACCCGCGGGACGGGCACCCGGACGCGGGGCGCCGGAGGCGCCGCCGGGACGGGCGGGACGCTCGCCGCCACGGCCACCGTCACGACCGCCGTCGCGCTGACCGCCGGCCGGGGCCGGACGGGCGGGACGGGGACCGGGAGTGGCGCCCGCGGGACGCGGGGCCTGCGGTGCGGCGGGCTGGGCCGGGGCCGGCGCCGAGAACTCGGCGGCGGGCACCGGAGCCGCCGGGGCGGGCTTGGCCGGTGCGGGCTTCGGGCCCGGAGTGGGACGCGGACCCGGGGAGGGGGCCGCGGCGGGGCTGCTCGCCTGGGCCGGCTTGGGAGCCGGGGCGCCGGGCTTGGGGGCAGCCGGACGGGACGCCTGCGCCGGAGACGGCGCGGACGGCTTGGAGGGCGTCGCCTTGCGGGGCGCGCCCGGCTTTGCTGCGGTCTTGCCGGCGTTGCCGCCGGGACCCTGCAGCGCGTCAGTCAACTTGCGTACAACCGGCGCCTCGATCGTCGAGGACGCCGAACGGACGAATTCACCGAGTTCCTGGAGCTTGGCCATGACGACCTTGCTCTCCACACCGAACTCCTTGGCGAGTTCGTATACCCGGACCTTAGCCACTTCGCTCCTTTTAGGTCCGGGTTACCGCCGGACCGTCGCTACTTCATGGGCGTACTCATCGCGTACTCATCGAGTGCTCATCGCAATCTCGACCTACTTCCGACTCGCGAGGTACCTGACCGCACGGGGTTCCGTGCCGTACTTCTCTTTCGTTTCACTGTGCCGTCTGCTCGACGTGCCGCCGGAGACCGGCGGTGTCGAGCGGTCCCTGGACCCTGAGGGCCCGTGGGAACGCCCTGCGGCGAACCGCCTGATCGAGACAGATCACGGCGGGATGCACATAAGCACCCCGGCCGGGCAGCGTACCGCGATCATCGGGGACGCATTCACTCCCGATCACCACGATGCGCAGCAGATCGTCCTTGGCCGCTCGCTCCCGGCATCCCACACAGGTTCGCTCAGGGCACACGCGGGCATGCGTCCGGCCAGACACGCTTAAGTCTACCTCCCCGCACCGACCTCACCCCTTCGGGGCAAGAATCGAACGGTTGTTGTCCTGATCCACACGGCCCCTGCCCTGCGGCAACGGGGTCCCGCGCGGATTCATTCCACAGTCCCGGTCGGTCCTGGTCAGTCCCGGTCGGCGCCCTGCTCCTGCTCCGTGTCCGGGCGGATGTCGATGCGCCAGCCGGTGAGGCGGGCGGCCAGGCGGGCGTTCTGCCCCTCCTTGCCGATCGCCAGCGAGAGCTGGTAGTCCGGCACCGTCACCCGCGCGGAACGGGCGCCGAGGTCGACGATCTCGACCTTGCTCACCCGGGCCGGGGACAGCGCGTTGGCGACCATCTCGGCCGGGTCGTCCGACCAGTCCACGATGTCGATCTTCTCGCCGAGCAGCTCGGCCATGACGTTGCGGACCCGGCCGCCCATCGGGCCGATGCAGGCGCCCTTGGCGTTCAGACCCGAGCGGGTCGAGCGCACGGCGATCTTGGTGCGGTGACCGGCCTCGCGGGCGATCGCGGCGATCTCGACGCTGCCGTCGGCGATCTCCGGGACCTCCAGCGCGAACAGCTTCTTGACCAGGTTGGGGTGGGTGCGCGAGAGCGTCACGGACGGACCGCGCACACCCTTGGCCACCCGCACGACATAGGTGCGCAGCCGCAGCCCGTGGGTGTACTCCTCGCCGGGGACCTGCTCCTGCACCGGCAGGATGGCCTCCAGCTTGTCGTCCAGCTTCACCAGGACGTTCTTCGGGTCCTTGCCCTGCTGGACCTGACCGGCCACGACATCGCCCTCGCGGCGGGCGTACTCGCCGAAGGTCACGTCGTTCTCCGCGTCCCGCAGCCGCTGCTGGATGACCTGGCGGGCGGTGGTGGCGGCGATCCGGCCGAAGTCGGACGGGGTGTCGTCGAACTCCTTCGGCTCCTGCCCCTCCTCCAGGTCGGACGGGTCCTCCTTGGCCCACACCGTGACGTGGCCGGTCTGCCGGTCGAGCACGACACGGGCGTGACGACGGCTGCCGTCGGTGCGGTGGTACGCGATGAGGAGGGCCGACTCGATGGCCTCGACCAGGAGGTCGAAGGCGATCTCCTTCTCCTGTGCCAAGCCCTTCAGGAGCTTCACATCGATGTCCACGGCTACGCCTCCTCTTCCTTCTTGTCCTTGCGGTTGAACTCGATCTCGACGCGCGCCTTGCCGATCTCGCCGAAGGCGACCCGGCGGGCGGTGGGCTTGCGCCCCTTCACGCCCGGGACCTCGAGGTCGAGCCCCTCGTCGTCGACGGTGAGGATGCGGGCGACCAGCTCGCCGCCCTCGGTGAGCTGGAGCTTCACCAGGCGGCCGACGGCGCGCACGTAGTGGCGGTGCTGGGTGAGCGGACGGTCCGCGCCCGGGGAGGTGACCTCCAGGACGTACTCGTCCTCGCCCATGGCGTCGGTCTCGTCCAGCTTCTGGGAGATCGCGCGGCTCAGTTCCGCGCACGCGTCCAGTTCCACGCCGTCGTCGGAGTCGACCACGATCCTCAGCGTGCGGCGCCTGCCCGCCCGGGAGACCTCGATCTCCTCCAGATCCAGGTCGGCGGCGCTGACGAGCGGTTCCAGCAGCCCGCGCAGCCTCTCGCTCTGGGTGGTGCTCATCCGGGTGACTCCTCGGCCGCGTGTGCTGTTGTGGGATCGTCGCGTGTCGAGTCAAAGGGTATCCGGTCGCGGGGG
This sequence comes from Streptomyces zhihengii, assembly GCF_016919245.1. Lineage (NCBI taxonomy): Bacteria > Bacillati > Actinomycetota > Actinomycetes > Kitasatosporales > Streptomycetaceae > Streptomyces > Streptomyces zhihengii. Next base: position 2,437,945 of record NZ_JAFEJA010000001.1, read on the forward strand.
GTGTTGCCGTCCACCGGCGCCGTGCCCACGGGTACGCTCGCCTGCGGCGATGATCACCATTCGGGCCGAGGAGACAGGTGTGGGGCGCACGGGGACGACACGGCGACGTGCCCTGCTGGCGACGGGCGCGGCCGCCGCGGCCGCGTTGACGGGCTGTTCGAGCGGCACACCCGCGGGCCCGCGGACCGCCGGCACGACGGCCGCTCCCGCCGAGGCCGCCCGCGCCCTGCGCCGGCGCCTCGCGGCACGCAGCACCGCGCTGCTCGGCGAGTACGACGCCGTCACCGCGCGCCATCCGGCGCTGACGGCACGGCTCGCACCGCTGCGGGCGGCGGTCGCGGAGCACGCGGCGGCCCTCTCGGGAACCCGCGCGACACCGCCGCCGGCCTCCGCTCCCGCCTCGCCCCGGCCCTCGGCCACGGGCGCCGCGCCCGCCACCGCCCCGGCCGTGGCGGGGGGATCCGTCCCCGACGACCCCGCGGCGGCGCTCCGGACACTGGCCGCGGCCGAACGCCGGGTGTCGGCGGAGCACACCGCCTCCCTGATGGACGCGGAGCCCGAACTGGCCCGGCTGCTCGCCTCCGTCGCGGCGGCCGGATCGGCGCACGCGTACTTGCTGACGAAGGGTGACGCGCGATGACCGAGGTGGACAGGGCCGGCACGCTGACCGCGGTGCAGGCCGCGCTCGCCGCCGAGCACGCCGTCGTCTACGGCTACGGGGTGGTCGGCGGCCGGGTCGGCGAGGCGCGCGAGCACGAGGCGTCCGCCGCGCACGCGGCGCACCGCGCGCACCGCGACGCCCTGGCCCGCACCGCGCGCGACCTGGGCGCCGTCCCCGTCGCCGCGTCGGCGGCGTACGCGCTGCCCTTCGACGTCCCGGACACCGCGGCGGCGGTACGGCTCGCCGCCGAACTGGAGGACCGGGTGGCGGGCGCCTGGGCCGACCTCGTGCGGGCGTCCGAGGGCCCGCTGCGCCGCACGGCCGCCGACGCGCTGCGCGAGGCCGCCGTGCGCGCGGCACGCTGGCGCGGCGGCGGCGTAGCCTTTCCGGGGCTCGCCGAGCGTGCCGCGGGCAACGGCGGCTGAACGGAAACCGGAAAGGGAACACACGACGTATGGCTTTCGAACCGCCCCAGCGGCTGGTCCGGGCCCTCGGCGACCGCACCGAGTGGCTCGGACACCTCCCGGAGACCGTCCGGGAGGCGGTGGACCGGCGGAAGCTCGACGTCGAGCGCGTGGTGGCGCCCGGGGGCCGCAGCAGTGTCGTGCTGCTCGTCCGGCAGGCCGACGGCACCCCCGCCGCGCTGAAGCTCGCCCCGCCGGCCGCCGCCCCCGCCCTGGAGCACGCGGCTCTCACGGCGTGGAACGGCTGGGGGTCGGTACGCCTCCTCGACGACGGAGACGGCGAACTGCTGCTGGAGCGGCTCCACCCCGAGGTCTCCCTGCGCTCGCTGCCGGAGGCCAAGGCGCTCCTGGAGGCCGCGGGCACGGTCCGCAGGCTGTGGATCGAGCCGCCCGCCGGCCACGCCTTCGAGACGGTGGCCGCGCGCACCGCCCGCCAGGCCGCCGCGATGCCCTCCCCCGACGAGGAGCCCCTGGTCGCCGCCGCACTGGCGGCCCGCGAGGAGCTGGTCGCCGCGCCGGGTGAGGTCCGGCTGCTGCACGGGAACTTCCGGCAGGGCAAGGTGCTGTCCGGCGACCGGGTGCCGTGGCTCGCGGTGGGCCCCGAGCCGGTGGCCGGCGAACCGGCCTACGACCTGGCGCGCCTGGTCCGGGACCGTGTCGAGGACCTCGTCGCCTCCTCCTCGGGCGCGTCGGCGACCCGCCGCAGGCTCACCAAGCTGGCGGACGCCCTGGAGGTGGACCGGGACCGGCTCCGCGGGTGGACGCTGTTCCGCGCCGTCGAATCGGGCACCCGCGCGCTGCGGGAGCGCCGCCACGCGGAGGCCGAACTCACCCTGGAGTTCGCCTCCTGGCTGTGACGCCCGGGGGGCGTCGGCTTCACGGGGCCGCCGGCCCCGGGGGCGGGGGCCTGCACGAGGGCCGCTGGCCCCGGGGGCGGGGGCGTCTGCTTTCGGGGGTCGCTCGCCGCGTGCCGCCGGGGCAGCCGGCCTTTCGGGGGTCGCTCGCCGCGTGCCGCCGGGGTCGTGGGATGTCCAGGGGGCGCCCGCCCGTGGGCCGGGGCAGCCGCTGGCTCAGGATTCTCCGGCCCGTGCGGCCGGTGGTCGCGACACGGCCTGCGGCCGTGTCCTCAAGCGCCGGACGGGCTGGATACTCCAGCCCGTCCGGCGCTCCAGGACCAACCGGCGGCGCGAGCCACTCCGAGCCCGTCCGGCGATTGAGGACACCGCGCGCAGCGGGGTGTGCGACCACCGGGCCGCACGCGGGCGGCTGCCCCGGCTCGACGTGCTCCGGGGGCGCCGCCCGCTCCAGGGCTCAGCGCGCCAGGCGGGTGATCGCCTCCGCGACCGGGAGCTCCTCGCGCTCCCCCGTGCGGCGGTCCTTCAGCTCGACGACGCCCTCGCCCGAGCGCCGCCCGGCGACGAGGATCTTGGGGACGCCGATCAGCTCGGCGTCGGTGAACTTCACGCCCGGGGAGACCCCGGCCCGGTCGTCGACGAGGACGCGCAGCCCCGCCGCGCCGAGCTGCTCCGCGACGTCGAGCGCCAGCTCGGTCTGGAGCGCCTTGCCCGCCGCCACGACGTGCACGTCGGCAGGGGCGATCTCGGCGGGCCAGCACAGCCCCTGCTCGTCCGCGGTCTGCTCGGCGAGCGCCGCCACCGCGCGGGAGACGCCGACGCCGTAGGAGCCCATGGTCACGCGGACCGGCTTCCCGTTCTGCCCGAGCACGTCGAGCTGGAAGGCGTCGGCGTACTTGCGTCCGAGCTGGAAGATGTGGCCGATCTCGATCGCGCGGTCCAGCTTCAGGCCGGTGGCGCACTTCGGGCAGGGGTCGCCCTCCTCGACGACCACGACGTCCAGGTAGTCGTCGACCTCGAAGTCACGGCCGGCGACGACGTTCCTCGCGTGCTTGCCGTCCTTGTTGGCGCCGGTGATCCAGGCGGTGCCGGGCGCGACGCGGGGGTCGGCGAGGTAGCGGACCTTGTCCAGGCCCTGGGGGCCGACGTAGCCGCGGACCAGGTCGGGGCGGCCGGTGAAGTCCTCGGCGGTGACCAGTTCGACGGTCGCGGGCGCCAGGTGGTCGCCGAGCTTGCCGAGGTCGACCTCGCGGTCGCCGGGGACGCCGACGGCGACGATCTCCCCGTCGACCTTGACCAGGAGGTTCTTCAGGGTGGCGGAGGCCGGTACGCCGAGGTGGGCGGCGAGCGTCTCGATGGTCGGGGTGTCGGGGGTGTCCAGCTCCTCGACGGGGCCGTGGGCGGCCGCGTCGGCGGGGGCGAGCGCGAAGGTGACGGCCTCGGTGTTGGCGGCGTAGTCGCAGGAGGGGCAGTAGACGAAGGTGTCCTCGCCGGCCGCGGCGGGGGCGAGGAACTCCTCGGACGCCGAGCCGCCCATCGCGCCGGAGACGGCGGAGACGATCTTGTGCCGCAGCCCGAGGCGCTCGAAGATCCGCACGTACGCCTGGCGGTGCAGCGCGTACGACTCGGCGAGGCCCTCGTCGGTGGTGTCGAAGGAGTACGAGTCCTTCATCTGGAACTCACGGCCGCGCAGGATGCCCGAGCGCGGACGCGCCTCGTCGCGGTACTTGGTCTGGATCTGGTAGAGGATCACCGGCAGGTCCTTGTAGGACGTGCACTGGTCCTTGACGAGCTGGGTGAAGATCTCCTCGTGCGTGGGGCCGAGGAGGTACTCGGCGCCCTTGCGGTCCTTGAGGCGGAACAGCTCGGCGCCGTACTCGTCCCAGCGGCCGGTGGCCTCGTAGGGCTCCTTGGGGAGCAGGGCCGGCAGCAGGACCTCCTGCGCGCCGATGGCGTCCATCTCCTCGCGGACGACGCGGCTCACGTTCTCCAGCACCCGCTTGCCGAGCGGCAGCCACGACCAGATGCCCGCGGCGTTGCGGCGGACGTAACCGGCGCGGACGAGGAGCTTGTGGCTGAGCGTCTCCGCGTCCGCCGGGTCGTCGCGCAGTGTCTTGACCATCAGACGGGACATGCGCTGGACCTGGGCCATGGTGAACTCCTGCTCGGAACGTGTGATGTGCAGGAGGTTAGCCGGGCGGCACCGGCAGGCGGAAATCAGTTGCCGCGCGCACCGCCCCGGCGCAGCGGCAGCGGCGCTCCCATGACGGCGTAGGGGCTCGGCGCGCTCGGGAAGAGGACCCGCCGGGCGAGGTCCTGGTAGCCGAGGCTGCGGTAGAGGGCGCGGGCCGGGCTCTCGGTGTCGATGGCGGAGAGGATGGACCGCGGCTGGTCCGCCGTGTCGGTGAGGGCGGTGATCAGTTCGCGCCCGATGCCGCGGCCCTGGTGGGCGGGGTGGACGTGCAGTTCGGTGATGACGAACGAGTCGTCGAGCCAGCCCTCGCTGCCGCCCGCCCGCAGATAGGGCTCGACGACGGTGGACCACCAGTGGCCGCGGTCGTTGGGCATCCCGTAGACGAAGCCGACCAGCCGGCCTTCGGGGGTGGTGGCGCCCAGCGCGCGGGCTCCCGGGCTGGTCAGGTGCCGCAGCACGATGTAGCGGCGGATGTCGATCTCCTCCTCGCTCAGTCCGAAGGCGAGTGCCTGGACGGCGAGGGCCTCGTCGACGCGGTCCGCGAGGTCGAGGGGGCCGGTGGCGACGTCGGGATCAGCTGCCATGGCCGCACCCTACTGGCCCGGCGGCCCCCGCCGTGCGGGGCCGGGCCTCCCGGTGGCGCCCGGCCCGGGCGCGGGGCCGGGTCAGAAGAGCACGCTCATGAAGGCGCCGACCTCCTGGAAGCCGACGCGGCGGTAGGCGGCCCTGGCGGGGGTGTTGTAGTCGTTCACGTAGAGGCTGACGAGGGGGGAGACGTCGGCGAGCGCGTGGCGCAGGACGGCCGCCATACCGGTCTCGGACAGTCCGCGGCCCCGGTACTCGGGGGCGACCCAGACGCCCTGGATCTGGCACGCCTGCGCGGTCGCGGCCCCGATCTCGGCCTTGAAGACGACCTTGCCGTCCTCGATGCGGGCGAAGGACCGGCCGCCGGCCACGAGTTCGGCGACCCGGGCCTGGTAGAGCAGTCCGCCGTCGCCGGCCGTCGGGGAGACGCCGACCTCCTCGGTGAACATGGCCACGCAGGCGGGCATGATCAGGTCCATCTCGTCCTTGCGGATCCGGCGGACGTAGGGGTCGGGGGCGATGTCGTCGGGGAGCCGGTCGGCGACCATGAGCGGCTGGTTGGCGCGGACGTCCCTGGCAGGTCCCCAGCTCGGTTCGAGCAGCCGCCACAGGGCGGCGGTCGGTTCGGCGGGGCCCACGATGGACGAGCAGCGGCGGCCGGTCCTGCGGGCGCGTTCCGCGAAGGCGCGCACCGCCTCGGGACCGGCGCAGATGGGCACCAGGTTGGCGCCCGAGTAGCACAGCGAACGCAGCGTCCCGCCCTCGTACCAGCCCCACAGCTCGCCGCCGAGACGCCAGGGGTCGAGGCCCGCCACCTGCACGCGGGCGGTGACGAAAGCATTCGCCACGGGCTCGCTCTCGAGGACGGCGAGCGCGGCGCCGAGTTCGCCGGGGTCGAGGACCCGGGTGGTGGTGTGCGTCAACACAGGGGTGCCTCACCATACGGTTCGCTGGTCATGGCACTGTACCCGCCGACCCGGCCCGCGTGCCTCCGGCCGGAGGAAGCGGGGGCTGCCGGGGCCGGAATCCGCCGGGGACAGGCGTGGGCCCCGCTCCCTCGGGCCTGGAGGGAGCGGGGCCCCGGGACTGCGGGGTGCCCGTCAGCCGGCGACGGAGATCTGGGGCTCGCCGGAGGCGACGCCGTCCTTCTCCATCTGCTCGGCGATCTTCATCGCCTCGTCGATCAGGGTCTCCACGATCTTGGACTCGGGCACGGTCTTGATGACCTCGCCCTTCACGAAGATCTGGCCCTTGCCGTTGCCGGAGGCGACGCCCAGGTCCGCCTCGCGGGCCTCGCCGGGGCCGTTGACGACGCAGCCCATGACGGCGACGCGCAGCGGGACCTCCATGCCCTCCAGCCCGGCGCTGACCTCGTCGGCGAGCTTGTAGACGTCGACCTGGGCGCGTCCGCAGGACGGGCAGGAGACGATCTCCAGGCGGCGCTGGCGGAGGTTGAGGGACTCCAGGATCTGGATGCCGACCTTGACCTCCTCCGCCGGCGGGGCGGAGAGGGAGACGCGGATGGTGTCGCCGATGCCCTCGGCGAGCAGCGCGCCGAACGCGACGGCGGACTTGATGGTGCCCTGGAAGGCGGGGCCGGCCTCGGTCACACCGAGGTGCAGCGGGTAGTCGCACTGGGCGGCGAGCTGCCGGTAGGCGTTGACCATCACGACGGGGTCGTTGTGCTTGACCGAGATCTTGATGTCGCGGAAGCCGTGCTCCTCGAAGAGGGACGCCTCCCACAGGGCGGACTCGACGAGGGCCTCGGGGGTGGCCTTGCCGTACTTCTCCAGCAGGCGCCGGTCCAGCGAGCCGGCGTTGACGCCGATCCGGATGGGGGTGCCGGCCTCGCCCGCGGCCTTGGCGATCTCCCTGACCTTGTCGTCGAACTGCTTGATGTTGCCCGGGTTGACCCGGACCGCGGCGCAGCCGGCGTCGATCGCGGCGAAGACGTACTTCGGCTGGAAGTGGATGTCGGCGATGACCGGGATCTGCGACTTCTTCGCGATCGTGGCCAGCGCGTCGGCGTCGTCCTGGGTGGGGCAGGCCACCCGCACGATCTGGCAGCCGGAGGCGGTGAGCTCGGCGATCTGCTGGAGCGTCGCGCCGATGTCGGACGTCCGCGTCGTCGTCATGGACTGCACCGAGACCGGCGCGTCGCCGCCGACCGCGACGGAGCCGACCTGGATCTTCCGGCTGACCCTCCGGTCGGCGAGCTTCGTCGGAACGGACGGAATTCCGAGAGAAATTGCAGTCATCTGCTGTGCAACCCCAAGGTATGGATCGAGGTCCCGAGATCGGCGGGCTCCAGCACCCGAGATTACGGCACTGGCGTTCGGCCGGGCACATCGCACACCGATGTCCCCCCAAAGGGGACGGCCGGACACGAAGGGTGTCCGGCCGTCGTACGGGTGCTCCCGTCAGCTGATCTTGACCGGATTCACGATGTCCGCGACGAGCACGAGCAGCGTGAAGCAGATGAAGATGCCGGCCACCACATAGGCGACGGGCATCAGCTTGGCCACGTCGAAGGGGCCCGGGTCGGGCCGCTTGAACAGCCGGGCGAAGCCGCGCCTGACGGACTCCCACAGGGCGCCCGCGATGTGGCCGCCGTCCAGGGGCAGCAGCGGCAGCATGTTGAAGAGGAACAGCGACAGGTTGAAGCCGGCGAGCAGCATCAGGAACGTGGCGACGATGTTCTGCGTCGGCATGTCCAGGTTGAGCACCTCGCCGCTGAGCCGGGCCGCGCCGACGACGCCGACCGGCGAGTCGTCCTTGCGCTCGCCGTCGCCGAAGGCCGCGTCCCACAGGTCGGGGACCTTGGTGGGCAGCGCGATCACCGACTCGACGCCGTTCTCGATCATGTCGCCCATCCGGCCGACGGAGGCGCCGAAGGACTGCGGGAGGATCTCCGTCCGCGCGGCGAACCCGAGGTAGCCGGCGGTCTCGTAGCCCTCGACGACCTCGCCGTCGGCGTCCTTCTTGACGACCTTGTTGGGGATGAGCGTCGCTTCGAGCGTCTGCTCCCGGCCGTCGCGCTCGACGGTGATCGTGGCGGGGCCGACGGTCTCCCGGATGCGCTGGGAGAGCGTGTTCCAGTCGTCGACCGGCTTGCCCGCGAAGGCGGTGATCCGGTCGCCCTCCTTCAGCCCCGCGAGCGCGGCGGGCGACTCGGGGTCGCCGGCGGCGCACTCGTCGCGCTTCTCGCTCTGCTCGATGACGCACTGCTGCACGCCCGCGACCTCGGTGGTCTGCACCGGGGTGCCGAAGGTCATCAGCACCCCGAGGAAGATCGCCACGGCGAGCACGAGGTTCATGAAGGGGCCCGCGAACATGACGATCACGCGCTTCCACGGCTTGCGCGTGTAGAACAGCCGCGTCTCGTCGCCGGGCTTCAGCTCCTCGTAGGCGGCCGAGCGGGCGTCCTCGATCATGCCGCGCCACGGGGAGGTGCTGCGGGCCTCGATGCGGCCGTCCGCGCCCGGCGGGAACATCCCGATCATGCGGATGTAGCCGCCCATCGGGATGGCCTTGATGCCGTACTCGGTCTCGCCCTTGTGCCGGGAGAACAGGGTCGGGCCGAAGCCGACCATGTACTGCGGCACACGGATGCCGAACATCTTCGCCGTCGACAGATGGCCCAGCTCGTGCCAGGCGATGGAGAACAGCAGCCCCACACCGAACAGCACTATGCCGAGGACCGTCAACAGAATCGTCATGCGCGAGCCTCCGCAGGCCGTTCGTCGCCGCTGTGGGCGTACTTCGCTGCCGTCTCACGGGCCCTGGCGCGGGCCCAGGCGTCCGCTTCGAGGACGTCCGCCACCGTGAGGGAGGTTCCCGCGGCGGGGACGCCGTGCGCGGAAACCACCTCGGTGACCGTATCCATGATGGCGTTGAACGGCAGCCGTCCGGCGAGGAATGCCTCCACGCACTCCTCGTTCGCCGCATTGAACACCGCCGGGGCCGTGCCGCCCAGCTCGCCGACGTGCCGGGCGAGTCCCACGGAGGGGAAGGCCTCGCCGTCCAGGGGGAAGAACTCCCAGGTCGAGGCCGTGGACCAGTCGAAGGCGGGGGCCGCGTCGGGCACCCGCTCGGGCCATCCGATGCCGATCGCGATCGGTCCCCGCATGTCGGGCGGGGTGGCCTGGGCGAGCGTCGAGCCGTCGTCGAACTCCACCATCGAGTGGACGTAGGACTGCGGGTGGACGACGACCTCGATGCGGTCGAAGGGGATGTCGTAGAGCAGATGGGCCTCGATGACCTCCAGGCCCTTGTTCACCAGCGTCGCGCTGTTGACGGTGATCACCGGGCCCATCGCCCAGGTGGGGTGCGCGAGGGCGTCCTTCGGGGTGACGTTCTCCAGCTCGGCCCGGGTGCGGCCGCGGAAGGGGCCGCCGGAGGCGGTGACCACGAGCTTGCGCACATCGGCGCGGGTGCCGGCGGCGAGGGCCTGGAAGAGGGCCGCGTGCTCGGAGTCGACCGGGATGATCTGGCCGGGCTTGGCGACCGCCTTGACCAGCGGGCCGCCGACGATGAGCGATTCCTTGTTGGCCAGCGCGAGGGTGCGGCCGGCCTCGAGGGCGGCGAGGGTCGGGGCGAGGCCGATGGAGCCGGTGATCCCGTTGAGCACGGTGTGGCACGGGGAGGCCGCGAGGTCGGTGGCCGCGTCCGGGCCCGCCAGGATCTCCGGCAGCGGCTCGGCGCCGTACTGCTCGCGCAGTGCCTCGCGCAGCGCGGGCACGGCGTCCTCGCGGGCGACGGCCACGGTCCGCACGCCGAGGGCGCGTGCCTGCTCGGCGAGGAGGCCGACCCGGCCGCCGGCGGCGGACAGCGCGGTGACGCGGAAGCGGTCGGGGTTGCGCAGGACGAGATCGATCGCCTGCGTGCCGATGGACCCGGTCGAGCCGAGCACGACGATGTCGCGTCGCCCCGGCGCGGGGTCGAAGACCAGATGCGGATCGGCGAGAGGTGATGGGCTGTCGCTCATCCCCCCATTGTGGACGCAGAAGCTGTCCGTCCCGACAGGGTGTCCCCCGCTCGTGGGACCGGAATGCTACGTACTGCCGGATCCCGCGTCGGTGAACTGCTTCCACTGGGCCTCGACGATCTCCCGCGGGACGCCTCCGACGTCCTTGGTGCCCAGGTAGTCGGCGCGGAAGGAGAGGGTGGTCGGGCCGGACCGCACGACGGTGAGGTATTCGTACAGCCTCCGATCGCTCTTCACGTCCTCGATCGTGATGCGGAAGGCCTTCGCCTCGTCCCCGAGGGCGGGGGCCTCGGCCGGTTCGACGGAGAGCACCTTCGCGCGGGCGAGGGTGCGCACCTCGGTGAAGCCGCCGGCGCAGGACTCCCCCGCGGCGGCGAGGTCGCGCAGGACGGCCGCCGCGCCGTCGCCCTCGTAGGTGCGCAACTGGACGAGGACGCCGATGCCTGCGGCCTCCTCGGGGATGTCGGCCTGCCGGTGGGCCTCGGCGACGGGGTCGTGGGCGGTGGCGCCCCGCGCGAGGCTGACCAGCGGCTGGCAGGAGGCGGGGTCGGCGGTGTAGTTCTCGCTGAACGGGGGCTCGTCGGGCGCGCGCACGGCGTAGGGGCCGATGCGCCGTCCGTCGGCGAGCGCCGCGTTCTCCAGGCCCTGCGCGGCGGGCGGGGCCTGGTCGGGGGCGGGCGCGGAGCCGGCCGGGCGCTCGGGCTCCGGGCCGCCGCCGTCGCCGCAGGCCGCCGTCATCGCCAGCATCCCGGCGACGGCGACGCCGGTCACCCGGCGGCCGGTCCGGGCCGTTCCCCTGCCGAACATCCGTGCCCCGTTCCCCTGGTGTCCCTGGTCGTCCGGCGTCACCGCGAGGTGATCGCCGGACGATTGTGGGCCACCCGCCCTCAGGCCCGCCAGGCTTTCCGCAGATCCGCGAAGGCGTCGTGGAAGCCGGGGAAGGTCTTGCGCACACAGCCGGGGTCGTCGTACGTGATGCCGGGGGTGCGCAGTCCGGTGACCGCGAAGGACATCACGATGCGGTGGTCGCCGTGGGTGGCGATCTCCGCGGCGCGCGGGGTGCCCGGCTCGGTCTCGATCCAGTCGGGGCCGGTGCGCGCGGTGACGCCGAGCCGGGTCAGGTTCTGGGCGCAGGCGTCGAGCCTGTCGCACTCCTTGACCCGGGTGTTGGCGACGTCCTCGATGCGGACCGGCCCGTCGGCGAAGGGCGCGATCCCGGCGAGGGTGGGCATCGTGTCGGAGATGTCGCGCATGTTGACGGTGAGGCCGGCGAGCCGCTCGGGGCCGCGGACGGTGGTGGCGTCCTCGGTGATCCGCACCTCGGCCCCCATCCGGCGGAGCACCTCGGTGAAGCCGATGTCGCCCTGGAGGGCGCCGGTGCCGAGACCGGGGACGGTGACCTCGCGGCCGGGCGTCAGGGCGGCCGCGGCGAAGAAGTAGCTCGCCGTGGAGGCGTCCGGCTCGACGGCGTACGTGGTGGCGCGGTATCCGCCGGGCGGCACGGTGAACACGTCGCCCTCGCGCGCCACCTCGACGCCGAAGGCGCGCATCATCGCGAGGGTGATCTCCACGTAGGGCGCGGACACCAGGTCGGTGACGGTGATCCGCAGGCCCTCGGCGGTGAGCGGGCCGAGCATCAGGAGCGCGGTCAGGTACTGGGAGGACTGGCCCGCGTCCAGGGTGAGTTCGCCGCCCTCGATGCCGTGGGCGGCGATGGTCAGCGGATGGTGTCCCTCGGCGCCCTCGTGGCGCAGGTCGACGCCGAGGGTGCGCAGCGCGCCGGTCAGCGGCCCGAGGGGGCGGCGGCGCATCTGGGCCGAGGCGTCGAAGCGGTAGGTGCCGGACGCCCCGGCGGCGGCGAGGGTGGGCAGGAAGCGGGCGGTGGTGGCGCCGTCGCGGCAGTGCACGTCGGCCTCGGCGGCGGCCGGCCCCTCGGGCCTGCCCTCGATGTGCCAGGCGCCGGGTGTGCGTTCGATCCCGTACCCGAGTGCGCGCAGTCCTTCGGCGAAGCCTTCGGTGTCGTCCGAGGCCAGGGGCCGCAGCAGCGTGGTGGTCCCGTCGGCGGCCGCCGCGAGGAACAGCGCGCGGGCGGTGACGGACTTGGAGCCGGGGATGTCGATGACGGTCACGTGCGCCCATGCTGCCGTCTCGGGCGCACGCGGGCGGGGCGCGTCCAGTGTGTGGACGCGCCCCGCGCGGTGGCCCCGGTGTCCGGGGGGCGGGGCCGGACGGCCCCGGCGGTCAGGGGATGGGGCGGTGGACGTTCTCCCGGGCGGAGGGGCCGGGGGTGGCGTCGGCGATCCAGGGGCCCTCGCTGCTGGGGTCGACGATGCCGGCCTCCAGCCAGGTGTAGGTGCCGGACAGCACGCCCTTGACGATTCGGTGGTCGATGTCGTCGGTGTTGGACCACAGCCGGCCGAACAGCTCCTCGGTCCGCAGCCGGGACTGGCGGCAGAACACGTCGGCGAGCTGGTACGCCTCCCGGCCGTGGTCGCCGCCGGCGCGCAGGTGCTCGGCCCGCACGCAGGCGGCGCTCATCGCGAAGAGCTCGGCGCCGATGTCGACGATCCGGCCGAGGAAGCCCTGCTTGGTCTCCATCCGGCCCTGCCACCGGGACATGGCGTAGAACGTCGAGCGGGCGAGCTTGCGCGAGGTGCGTTCCACGTACCGCAGATGGGCGGCGAGGTCGGGGTGCCCGGAGGGGTGGAACTCGCCGTAGGTGCCGGGGAGCTGCCCCGGCCCGGCGACGAGCCTGGGCAGCCAGCGGGCGTAGAAGGCGGCCGCGTTCGCGCCGGCCCTGGCCTTGTCGGCCATGGGCTTGTCGGGGTCGATGATGTCCCCGGCGACGGCGAGGTGGGCGTCGACCGCCTCGCGGGCGATCAGCAGGTGCATGATCTCGGTGGAGCCCTCGAAGATGCGGTTGATCCGCAGGTCGCGGAGCAACTGCTCGGCGGGGACGCCGCGTTCGCCGCGGGCGGCGAGCGATTCGGCGGTCTCGAAGCCGCGTCCACCGCGGATCTGGACCAGTTCGTCGGCCATCAGCCAGGCCATCTCGGAGCCGTACAGCTTGGCGAGGGCGGCCTCGATGCGGATGTCGTTGCGGTCCTCGTCGGCCATCTGCGACGAGAGGTCGAGGACGGCCTCCAGGGCGAAGGTGGTGGCGGCGATGAAGGAGATCTTGGCGCCCACCGCCTCGTGCCGGGCGACCGGCCTGCCCCACTGCTCGCGTTCCGCGGACCATTCACGGGCGATCTTCAGACACCACTTGCCGGCTCCGACGCACATCGCGGGCAGCGACAGCCGGCCGGTGTTGAGGGTGGTGAGGGCGATCTTCAGGCCGGCGCCCTCGGGGCCGATCCGGTTGGCCGCGGGCACCCGGACCCGGTGGAAGCGGGTGACGCCGTTCTCCAGTCCGCGCAGGCCCATGAAGGCGTTGCGGTGCTCGACGGTGACGCCCTCGCTCGACGCCTCGACGACGAAGGCGGTGATGCCGCCCTTGTGTCCGTCGGACTTCGGCACCCGGGCCATCACGACGAGGAGGTCGGCGACCACGCCGTTGGTCGTCCACAGCTTCACGCCGTCGACGATGTAGTCGTCGCCGTCGGGGACGGCGGTGGTGGCGAGCCGGGCGGGGTCGGAGCCCACGTCGGGCTCGGTGAGCAGGAAGGCCGAGATGTCGTGGCGGGCCAGGCGGGGCAGGAAGGCGTCCTTCTGCTCCTGGGTGCCGAACTGCTTGAGCGGCTGGGGCACGCCGATGGACTGGTGCGCCGACAGCAGCGCGCCCACCGCGGGGCTCACCGAGCCGACCAGCGCGAGGGCCTTGTTGTAGTAGACCTGGGTGAGGCCGAGGCCGCCGTACCGGGGGTCGATCTTCATGCCGAGCGCGCCGAGTTCGCGCAGTCCGTCGATGACGTCGTCGGGGATCCGGGCGTCCCGCTCGATCCGCGCGCCGTCGATCCGCGTCTCGCAGAAGCGGCGCAGCCGGGACAGGAACTCCTCGCCGCGCCGGGTGGCCTCGCCGGTGGGCAGCGGGTGCGGATGGATCAGGTCGAGCCGGAAGCGTCCGAGGAAGAGTTCCTTGGCGAAGCTGGGCTTGCGCCAGCCCTGTTCGCGCGCGGCCTCGGCGACCTCGCGTGCTTCGCGTTCGGAGACCTTGGGCGCGGCGGGGTCCTTGTGGGCCGCGGTGCCCGGGGCGGTGTCGATCGGCTTGTCGGGTGGGGCGGACATGAGGGTCACCTCGCCGCGAGTCGGGGGATCTGCCGGGGCGTCGATCAGTCGGTGCTACTCGTTCGTACTACCCGAATACGGGCACCACCACCAGCCTGCCTACGGCACCCGGGGCATGCCGGAGCGGCCGGAGCCCCCGCACATCGGGCTCCGGCCGCTCCGGCAGTCGGGGTGTCGCGTCCTACAGCGCCAGGCCGGTGAGGACCAGCACCCGCTCGTAGGTGTAGTCGTCCATCGCGTAGGCGACGCCCTCGCGGCCGACGCCGGACTGCTTGGCGCCGCCGTAGGGCATCTGGTCGGCGCGGTAGGAGGGGACGTCGCCGATGATCACGCCGCCGACCTCCAGGGCGCGGTGGGCCCGGAACGCGGTCTGCAGGTCGTGGGTGAAGACGCCCGCCTGGAGTCCGTACGGGGAGTCGTTGACGGCGGCGAACGCCTCGGCCTCGCCGTCGGCCCTGGCCACGCCGAGGACCGGCCCGAAGACCTCCTCGCGGGCGAGGGTGGTGCCGGCCGGGAGGTCGGCGAGGACGGTGGGGGCGTAGCTCGCGCCGTCGCGGGTGCCGCCGGTGAGCAGCTTGGCGCCGTCGCGCACGGCCTCGTCGACCCATGCCTCGACGCGCCGGGCGGCGTCCTCGCTGACCAGCGGGCCGACGTCGGTCGCGGCGTCCGACGGGTCGCCGGTGACCTGGGCCTCGACGGCGGCGACGATCTTCGGGAGCAGGCGGTCGTAGACGCTCGCGTCGGCGATGACCCGCTGCACGGAGATGCAGGACTGGCCGCCCTGGTAGTTGGAGAAGGTGGCGATGCGGCTCGCCGCCCGGTCCAGGTCGTCCTCGCTCGACCAGTCGGCGAGGACGACGGCCGCGCCGTTGCCGCCGAGCTCCAGCGTGCAGTGCTTGCGCGGCACCGAGTCCATGATCGCGTAGCCGACCGGGCCGGAGCCGGTGAAGGAGATGACCGGCAGGCGCTCGTCCTGGACGAGGGCGGGCATGCGGTCGTTGGGGACCGGGAGCACCGACCAGGAGCCGGCGGGCAGCTCGGTCTCGGCCAGCAGCTCGCCCAGGATCAGCGCGGAGATCGGCGTGGCCGGGGCGGGCTTGAGGATGATCGGGGCGCCGACGGCGATCGCGGGGGCGACCTTGTGGGCGCTGAGGTTCAGCGGGAAGTTGAACGGGGCGATGCCGAGGACGACGCCCCTGGGGACGCGGCGGGTCAGCGCGAGGCGCCCTTCGCCGCCGGCGTCGGTGTCGAGGCGCTGGGCCTCTCCGCCGTTGAACCGGCGGGCCTCCTCGGCGGCGAACCGGAAGACGGACACGGCACGGCCGACCTCGCCCCTGGCCCACTTGACGGGCTTGCCGTTCTCCGCCGAGATCAGCAGCGCGATCTCCTCGGTGCGCTCCGCGAGCCGCTTCGACACGTGGTCGAGGGCGGCGGCACGCACGTGCGCCGGGGTCGCGGCGAACTCGTCGAGCACGGCGTGCGCGGCCGCGACGGCCTCCTCGACCTGGGCCTCGGTGGGCACCGAGACGCTGCCGACCAGGCGGCCGTCCCAGGGGGAGGTGACGTCGAAGGCGGTCTCGCCGGTGGCCTGGCGGCCGGCGAGCCAGAAGGCGTGGGTGGAAGTCATGTCGCGGATTCCGGCCCTTCCATGGGGTGGGGAGTGTGCTGTCGCGTCGTTCACTGCACACGGTAGGGCCGGGACCGGGCCCGGTCGTTTGTCCGGGGTGGAGTGGTCACGGCCCGGGCCTGGCCCGATTGGCACGTCCGGGGGCGACCGCACGCACACGGCGGCGGCCGGTACCGGGGCACACCCCGGTACCGGCCGCCGCGCGCGGGGTCAGCGCCTGCCGAGCAGGGTCCGCCACCAGGAGCGGCGGGGCGCGGGCGCCGCGACGGGCGGCGGCACCGGCACGACCGGCGCGGTCGCGGGCAGCGGCTGGGCGCGGCCCGGCGCGGCCGCGGGGTCCGCTCCCTCGCCCCGGCGTCCGACGGACCGGGGGGTGAACTGGGCGGGCAGGTTGTTGAGGCGGCTGGAGATCAGCGACTGGGTGATGCTCAGGTCGGCCTCGGAGACCGCGAGCCGGAGGTCGGGCAGGCGCGCCATCAGGGTGTCGATGCCCGTGTCGGCGATGGCCCGGCCGATGTCCTGGCCGGGGCACTCGTGGGGACCGCTGCTGAAGGCGAGGTGGGACCGGTTGCCGTGCACCGGCGCGCCGAGGTCGGGGCGGATCTCGGGGTCGACGTTCCCCGCGGCCAGGCCCAGCATGACCAGGTCGCCGGCCTTGATCTCCTGCTCGCCGAGCCGGGTGTCCCGGCGGGCCCACCGGGCGGCGCCCACGGCGAGCGGCGGGGCGTCCCACATGACCTGGTCCAGGGCGTCGGGCAGGGTCATGGTGCCGCCGGACAGGTTCGCGCGGAACCTGCGGTCGGTCAGCAGCATCCGCAGCGTGTTCGCCACGAGGTTGGTGGTGTTCTCGTGGGCGGCGACGATCGCGTGCCGCAGGTGCTCCATGACCTCTTCGTCGCTGAGCGCCGACTCGTGGGCCAGCAGCCAGCTCGCGAAGTCGTCGGCGGGCTTCTCCTTGCGGCGCTTGACCAGGTCGGACATGACGGTCAGCACGTACTGGTTGCTCTGGAGCGCGGTCTCGGTGCCCTTGACCATGTCGCGCACGGCCGCGCCGAGCGGCAGCGCGTCCTCCTCCGGGACGCCGAACTGCCGGGCGAGCACCAGGACGGGCAGCTTCTGCGCGAAGTCCGCGACCAGGTCGGCGCGGCCGGCCTTGGCGAACTCGTCGACGAGCTGGTCGGTGTAGCGGACGACGTAGCGGCGCACCCCGTGGCGGTTGAACCGGGCCAGGCTGTCCGTCACGGCCGCGCGCAGCCGGGCGTGCTCCTCGCCGTCCGCGAAGACCAGCAGCGGCTGCCACGCCGTGACGGGCAGCAGCGGCGAATCGGCGGACAGGCGTATGTTCCATATCCGCGAGTCGCAGGACCACAGCGACGGCGTGCGCATCACCTCCAGGTTCTCCCGGTGGCCGAGCACGAACCAGGCCCGGACGTCGCCGGGGAGGAGCACCGGCGCGACCTGGCCGTGCTCCTTGCGGAGGGTCTCGTAGAGGGCGTACGGCATGTCCGCCTCGGGCCCGTACATCCGCCGCGGCCCGGCTCCCCCGGCGTGCGCCGGGCACCCCGGCGGCGGGAGGGTGTCGCCGTAGGGGCCGGCGGGGTCTGACATGGGGGTGGACACGAGGCCTCCAGGAAGCAGCAACGTGGACATCGGCGATCGCCTGCCGACCGGGTGGACACCCTCCGGCCGGTCCGTGACCACCGGCCGGCTGCCCGAGGCCCCCGGTACGGGACAAGGGGGTGCCCGCACACGCCGTGTGCGCGATTCTCGTGCACACGATCGAGAAGCAGGAGCGCCCGCAGCATACCCACCCGCGGCGGCCCCGCGGTGATCGGCACTGTCCCGAACTGCTGCTCCCGGATGGCCGGTTGTCGACCGCACCGGCGGCGCCGCGGCGGAAATCCCCTACGACGCGCTCCGGTTCGCGTCCGCCCCCGGCGGGGCGCGGGGAACGGCGGCGGCGCCCGGGTGCCGACGACCGGACGGAGCCCGGCCACCAGCGCGGCACCGTCCACCGCGATCGGCCGGGCCGGCGGCTCGCCGGGGACAGGTGAGCCGTGCGGCACGGGGTCGACGGGGTCGACGGGGAGCGGGCCCGCTGTCAGCGGGCGGGGCGGGCGTCCTGGGACGAC
Organism: Streptomyces zhihengii; assembly: GCF_016919245.1. Lineage (NCBI taxonomy): Bacteria > Bacillati > Actinomycetota > Actinomycetes > Kitasatosporales > Streptomycetaceae > Streptomyces > Streptomyces zhihengii. The sequence goes on from NZ_JAFEJA010000001.1 coordinate 2,455,676, forward strand.
TTCAGGGCGAGCCAGAGCTCCATCCGGACGTCCGGGTCGTCGAGGGAGCGGCCCAGGATCTCCTCCACACGGCGCATCCGGTAGCGCAGCGTATGGCGGTGGACGCCGAGATCGGCGGCAGCCGCGTCCCACTGCCCGTGCCGGGAGAGCCAGGCCCGCAGCGAGGCGACGAGATCGCCGCGGCCGGTCGCGTCGTGCTCGTACAGCCCGCGCAGCATGCCGTCGGCGAAGGCACGCACGGCGTCGTCGGCGAGCAGCGGCAGCAGGGAACCGGCCGCCAGTTCCTCGTGCTCGACCAGGGTGCGGCCCCGGCGGCGGGCCACCGACAGGGCCTGCTCCGCCTGCCGGTACGCCCCGGCCGCGGCCGGGGCTCCGGTGGGCGCGGACAGCCCGGCGACGACGCCGGACTCCTCGGCGTCCGTCTCCCCCCAGGCATCGGCGCAGTGGGCCGCCACCGCTCCCCCGTCGGCCGCCAGCACCACCAGGCGGCCGTCGAGCTCGGGCACGGCGAGCACCGGTTCCCCGGACCGCGCCGCGGCCGACTCCAGCGCCTCGGCGAACGCCTGCACCGGCGGCCCGGCGGCGTCGGGGGCGGGCGGCTCTGCGGGCGAAGGCTCGGCGACCAGCACCCGGAAGGGCGCGTCGAGCAGAGCGCCGTACAGATCGCCGGCGACCGCGCGGGCGATCTCCTCCTGCCCGGCGAACAGCAGCCGCAGCACCGCGGCGCCCAGCCGCTGCTCGGCGGCCTGGAGCGAGCGCGAGCGGGCGGTGGTCAGGGTGAGCAGGGCGACCGCCGAGTGCACGGCGTAGCGCTCCGCGGTGCCGAGCGGCGCGCCCGTCCCGACGGCGAGCGCCCCGCGCACCCGCCGTCCGGTGCCCAGCGACTGGAGCTCGACCCGGTCGTCGCCCTCGTCCCCGCCGCCGACGACGGCGCTCGCGGGCGCGGTCCGCTCCCGCAGCCGCGCCACGTCGCCGGTGAAGCGCAGGGCCCGCCGCGCCGCCCACTCCGGGGCGGCCGCGACGACCGCGCCCGAGGCGTCGTACAGCGCCGCCCAGCCGTCGAGCTGGGTCGCGAGACGGGCCACCACCGCGGCCGGGCCCTCGGCGAGCGCGGCCCGGGTCATCTCCCGCTGCGCCTCGAACCCCGCCGTCACCGAGCGGTACTGGTCGGCGGCGATGGCCGCCGACACGGCCTTGGAGATCGCCAGGAAGGGAGTGCGGCGGGGCACGGCGAGCAGCGGCAGGCCCTCCGCCTCGGCCGCCGCCACGAGCGCTTCGGGGATGTCCTCGTAGTAGACGCCGATGCCGAAGCCCAGCCCCACCACGCCCGCCCCGACCAGGCGGCGCACATAGCGGCGCATCGCCTCGGCGTCCTCGGCGTCCAGGGTCATGGCGGTGACGAGCAGCAGCTCCCCGCCCTCCATGTAGGGCACCGGGTCGGCGAGCTCGCTGACGTGGGCCCAGCGCACCGGTGTCTCCAGCCGGTCCTCCCCGGCGCGCACGGTGAGCTTGAGCGCCGAGTGCTGGACGAGCGAGGCGAGGGTGGGCGGCATGGGACCTCGTGACCTTCGAGGGGGTGCGCGGGAGCACGCGGATTGCGCCGTCCCGTAGGAACGGCCTCCCCCGATTCTGCCAGGACGTAGCAGTCGCGGCGTCCGGGCCGGGACGGCGCGCTCGGCGCCGTCGCGCGTCCGCTCCCGGCCCGGCCGGACGGCGCGGTCGGCGCGTCCGCTCCCGGCCGCGGTCAGGTGCGCAGATCCACCAGGAGCGGCGGGGCGTGCTCACCGCCCACGCTGGTCAGCGACAGCACCGCGTGCCCGGCGGGCACCGCGTGGGCCAGGTCGGACGCGGACCAGCGGGCCCGCTCGACCTCGCGCACGGTGACCGCCTCGGCCGTCGCGGCCCGCCCGGTGACCAGACGGCGCATCATGTGCAGCGCCTTGGTCAGCGGCTCGTCGGAGATGATCTGCCGGTTGGTGACGTCCCGCGTCTGCACCCATTCGGTGCCCCAGGTGTCCGCGAACCGGTTGCCGTCCCAGGGGGCCAGGCCGGCGAAGGCCATCCGGCAGCCGACGGCGCCCAGCAGCGGCCCGCGCAGCGGCTCCGGAACGTCCTCCAGCGAGCGGAGCGCGAACACCACCCCGGCGTTGGCGGTGCGCAGCCGCTGCACCGAGCGCACGCAGTCGGCGGTGACCGTGTACGAGGCGTCGTCCAGCACCAGGCAGGCGAAGAGCGACCGGTCGTCGCGGGTGAGGGCGGCGTCCGTGAACTGGGCGAGCACCAGCCGCGCGATGATCCGCGACGCCTCCGCGTGGCCCCGCTCGGGCAGGTCGACACGGACCCGCAGCGGGTGCTCGATGGCCCTCAGGGAGAACCGGCGCCCGCTTCCGTCCGTGCGGAAGAAGCCGGAGAAGGCGGGCCGGTCGAGGAAGGCGATCCGCTCGGCGAGCAGGACGCCGATGTCGTCGCCGCGGGTGGACTGGCGCTCGCGGGCGTCGAGTTCGCGCAGTTGCGAGGCCTCCCCCGCGTCCCGCAGCGCGGTGCGCAGCGCGTCGAGCGCGGCGGGCGCGCCGCCGAGCAGCTCGCGCAGGTCGGGAATGCCGGGGAAGTGGCCGTGGACGCACCGGTAGGGCCCGATGAGCTGGGCGAGCGCGGTGGCGGCCCGGCGGCTGTCGCCGCCCGGCAGCGTGGCGGCGAGGTCGCCGACGAGCGCCTCGGCGAGTGTCCGGGCCGCCTCGTCCGGGTCCTCGGCGCCACCGTAGAGGTCGAGGTCGTGGGTGGTGTCCGGGCGGCCGACGGAGACCACGAGGTCGAAGGCGTCGTCGGGGGCCACCGCGGAGCCCTGGGCGGTCACCGCCACCACGGCGGCCCGGTTGGCGAGCGCCAGCAGGCACAGCGACTCGACCACGGGCCGCACCAGCCGCACGCTCTTGCCCGACCCGGAGGGGCCGACGGCCAGCAGCGAGGTGCCGAGCAGCGCGGGCTCCAGGGCGACGCCGGTGGTGCGCCGGGCGTAGGGGTTGCGCGCGTCGTCGACCGCGGTGCCGATCCTGACCTGGCCGGTGGCCAGGTCGTGGGTGGCCGTGCGCAGCGGGAGGTCGCGCAGCCCGGAGGGGTGGGCGCAGGCGGCGGGGCCGAGCCTGCGGACGGTGTCGGAGAAGGCGGCGAGCCGCTCGGGCCGGGCGTGGACACCCTGCCAGGCGCGCCGGATCCGGGCGTAGTCCACGTCGCCGAGCGCCCCCGAGCGGGTGGCCTCGCCCAGCACCGCGGCCGCATCGGCGAGACCGGCCCGGTGGATCTCGGGCCACTCGGCCGGATCCGACTCGGGCTCGGGCAGCGGGGCCGCCCCGTCGCGGGCGTCGAGCCGCCGCCGCACCGCGGGCCAGGTGCCCACCCGGCCGACGGCGGCGACGACGGCGGCCACCAGGAGGACGTAGTAGACGTTGGACACCCAGGTCAGCCAGGACGTGCGCGGCATCTCCCGCCACACCCCGGGCAGCAGCACGAACAGAGGCCACAGCAGCACCCCGTACCGCTGCCAGACCTCGCGCCAGTTCCCGACCCGGCCGAAGGCGTGGGCGAGCAGGGCGAGGACGAGGGCGTTGTAGAGGTAGGTCGCGGCGACGTACAGCTCGACGTAGGAGCTGGTGGCGGACCGCCAGTCCTCGGGGACGAGCCACAGCATCGGCAGCAGCCACCACTCGTCGACGAAGATCCACCAGCCTTCGAGGTAGCCGTTCCAGAGCAGCGACCACACCAGCCAGCCGCACAGGTACGCGATGAAGGCGCCGCTGAAGAGCTGGCGTGCCGGGACGAGTTCGGGCGCCTCCTGGGGGCGCTCCTTGTGTCCGAACCGCCAGATGCCCGGTGCCGCCGCGGGCCGCGGGGTGCGCAGCCACTGGGCGACGGCCGGGCGGGTGAGGGGGGCGTGGGCGGGGCGCGCGGGGGCGCCGGGGGGCCCGGGCGGGGCCTGGGGCGCGCCGGGTGCCTGCGGCGGCGGGCCGGCCGGGCGCGGCACGGGGTTGCGTGTGCCGCGCGCGTCGAATGTGCCTTCGGATTCCATGAACCGCTGCCCCCTGACCAGCCAGGCCCGCTCTCTGTGCACGGCCAATCTAGTGCCCATCGGCGGGGAGTTCACCGATCTCGGGGGCGGGGGTGGGTCGGCCGGGGTGTGGGGCCCCGCGACGGCCGGGGTGTGCGGCCCCGCGGCGCCCGGTGGTCGCGGCACGGCCCGCGGCCGTGTCCCACGCGCCGGACGGGCCGAACAGCCCCTTGGCCGTCGCGGACAACGACGCGGACCGCAACACTCCCGATCGGCGCATGCCCCCGCCCCCTCGGCGCGCCTAGCCTGCGGAGAAAGAGACAAGCGTCCGGATACACCCCCCAGGAGCCCCGCATGACCGCTATCCCGCAGGAGCGCCGCGTCGTCACCGCCATCCCCGGCCCGAAGTCGCAGGAGCTTCAGGCCCGCCGTACGGCCACGGTCGCCGGCGGTGTGGGGTCCGTGCTGCCCGTGTTCACGGCCCGCGCGGGCGGCGGGATCATCGAGGACGTCGACGGCAACCGGCTGATCGACTTCGGCTCCGGCATCGCCGTGACCTCGGTGGGTGCCTCCGCCGAGGCCGTCGTGCGCCGCGCCTCCGCGCAGCTCGCCGACTTCACCCACACCTGTTTCATGGTCACCCCCTACGAGGGCTACGTGGAGGTCTGCGAGGCCCTCGCCGAGCTCACGCCGGGTGACCACGCCAAGAAGTCCGCGCTGTTCAACTCCGGCGCCGAGGCCGTGGAGAACGCGGTCAAGGTGGCGCGTTCGTACACCGGCCGCCAGGCCGTCGTCGTCTTCGACCACGGCTACCACGGCCGCACCAACCTGACGATGGCGCTCACCGCGAAGAACATGCCGTACAAGCACGGCTTCGGCCCGTTCGCGCCCGAGGTCTACCGCGTGCCGGTCGCCTACGGCTACCGCTGGCCCACCGGTGCCGAGAACGCCGGCGCCGAGGCGTCCGCGCAGGCCATCGACATGATCAGCAAGCAGGTCGGCGCGGAGAACGTCGCCGCGATCATCATCGAGCCGGTCCTCGGCGAGGGCGGCTTCATCGAGCCCGCGAAGGGCTTCCTGCCGGCGATCGCCGAGTTCGCCAAGGAGAACGGCATCGTCTTCGTCGCCGACGAGATCCAGTCCGGCTTCTGCCGCACCGGCCAGTGGTTCGCCTGCGAGGACGAGGGCGTCGTCCCCGACCTGATCACCACGGCCAAGGGCATCGCGGGCGGTCTGCCGCTCGCCGCCGTGACCGGCCGCGCCGAGATCATGGACGCCGTGCACTCCGGCGGCCTGGGCGGCACCTACGGCGGCAACCCGGTGGCCTGCGCCGGCGCGCTCGGCTCCATCGAGACGATGAAGGAGCTCGACCTCAACGCGAAGGCCCGGCGCATCGAGGAGGTCATGAAGGGCCGCCTCGCCACGATGCAGGAGAAGTACCCCGCCATCGGCGACATCCGCGGCCGCGGCGCCATGATCGCGATCGAGCTGGTGAAGGACCCGGCGACCAAGGAGCCGGACGCGGCGGCGGCCGGCGCGCTGGCCAAGGCGTGCCACGCCGAGGGCCTGCTCGTGCTGACCTGCGGCACCTACGGCAACGTGCTGCGATTCCTGCCCCCGCTCGTCATCGGCGAGGACCTGCTGAACGAGGGACTGGACATTCTCGAGCAGGCGTTCGCGGGCGTCTGACCGGGGACGACGGGGACCGACTGTGAAGAACGTGTGGGGGGCCGATGGCGGGATGGGAATCCGTCTGTCGGTCCCCCCGCGCTCTGCCGTACGGTCGGTGCAGATGAGAGAAACACCCGCCTCGCGGGAGACCGCGGGCGGTGCCGGGCCGGAGCCTCCCCAGCCTCGACCCGGTCGTGCCATCGCGCACACCGCTGGAGCCTCACGCTCCGGAACTCCTCACCGATCGGATGGCCGCCCGCCCCACACCCCCCGGGGCGCGCGGCAAACCGGTCCGGCCGGCCGCACCGGAACCACCCCCCCTGTTCCGGTGCGGCCGGCCTCTCGGCGTTCCCGGGCGGCGGTCGCCGCCGTCTGCGGCGCCCTCTTCGCCCTGATCACCTGGCAGGTGGTGGCCCACGGCCCGCTGCGCGACGCCGACGAGCGTCTGGGCCGGGCCGTCTTCCGTGTCGTGCCCGACGCGCTGACCCAGCCCCTGGCCGATCTGGGCGGCATGGCCGTCGCGCCGCCCGTGCTCGCGCTCGCCGCCGGCTGGGTGCTGTGGCGGGGCCGCGAGTGGCTGCGGGCGGGCGCGGCGCTGCTGGCGATGGCCGCGGTCCCGGCGCTGGTGGCGCCGCTGAAGCTGCTGATCGCGCGGCCCGGGCCGCTGGAGCCCGGCACCGGGTGGTACCCCTCGGGCCACACGGCCACCGCGATGGTCGCCTACGTGGCGGCCGCGATGCTGATCTCCCCGTACACCCGCCGGCGATGGCCGATGCCCGTCGCCGTGGTGCTCACGGTGGCGACGGGCATCGGGCTGGTGCTGCGCGGCTATCACTGGCCGCTGGACGTCCTCGGAAGCTGGTGCCTCTTCGGTGCCGTGCTGGTGGTGCTCGGCTCCCTGGGGAGCGGCTCCGCCGGGGTCAGCTCCAGCGGTAGGCGTCGAAGTTCTTCGAGAACTCGTACTGGTTGAAGCGGTCCCAGTTGATGGACCAGGTCATCAGTCCGCGCAGCGCGGGCCAGGTGCCGTGGGTCCGGTAGGACCCGCAGTCGGTGCCCTTGGTCAGGCAGTTGAGCGCCTTGTTCACCTCGGCCGGGGTGGTGTGCCCGTTGCCGGCCTGGGTGGACGCGGGCAGGCCGATGGCGACCTGCTCGGGGCGCAGGGCGGGGAAGACCCTGCTCTGGTCGCCCGCCACGGGGAAGCCGGCCAGCAGCATGTCCGTCATGGCGATGTGGAAGTCCGCGCCGCCCATGGAGTGGTACTGGTTGTCGAGGCCCATGATCGGGCCCGAGTTGTAGTCCTGGACGTGCAGCAGGGTGAGGTCGTCGCGCAGGGCGTGGATGACCGGGAGGTAGGCGCCGGCGCGCGGGTCCTGGCCGCCCCAGGGGCCCGAGCCGTAGAACTGGTAGCCGAGCTGGACGAAGAACGTCTCCGGGGCCATGGTCAGCACGAAGTCGGAGCCGTAGCGCGCCTTGATGGTCTTCACGGCGGAGATCAGGTTGACGATCACCGGCGACGTGGGGTTGCGGAAGTCGGTGTCGCCGGTGTTCAGCGACAGCGAGTGGCCCTCGAAGTCGATGTCGAGTCCGTCGAGTCCGTACTCGTCGATGATCTTCGACACGGAGGTGACGAAGGCGTCGCGGGCGGCGGTGGAGGCGAGCTGGACCTGGCCGTTGGCGCCGCCGATGGAGATGAGGACCTTCTTGCCGGCGGCCTGCTTGGCCTTGATCGCGGCCTTGAACTCGGCCACCGACTCGACGTTCGGGCATTCGCTCACGGGGCAGAGCGAGAAGCGGATGTCGCCCGAGGTGGCGGAGGTCGGCTCGCCGAAGGCGAGGTTGATGACGTCCCAGGAGTCGGGCACGTCGGACATGCGGGTGTAGCCGGAGCCGTTGGCGAAGCTGGCGTGCAGATAGCCGACGAGGGCGTGGGCGGGAAGCTCGGCGCCGCCGCCGTCCCCGCCGCCCGTCGCGGTGGTGACGCTCACGGCGGCCGACTTGGCGGACTCGCCCGCCTCGTTGACGGCGGAGACCTGGAAGCTGTAGGCGGTGGCGGCGGTCAGGCCGGTGACGGTCGCGGAGGTCCCCGTGACGGTGGTGACCCGGGTGCCGTTGCGGTAGACGTGGTACGAGCCGGCACCGGAGGACGCGTTCCAGCTCAGCGGCACGGAGGTGGTGCCGGGGGTGCCCGCGCGCAGGTTGCCGGGCGCGGCCGGGACGGTCGCCGGGTCGCCGCCGGGGCCCACCAGCGAGATGTCGTCGGCGTGGTAGGCCGGGGTGCCGTACCAGCCGTGGGTGTAGAGGGTGACCGAGGTGGTCGAGGGGCCGGTGCGGAAGGTGGTCGTCAGCCTCTGCCAGGTGGACGCCGAGGGGGTCCAGGTGGAGACGTCGGTGGTCCCGGTGCCGGAGGCGCCGAGGTAGACGTAGCCTCCCTGCACCCAGCCGCTGAGCGTGTAGGCGGAGTCGGGCTTCACGGTGACCGTCTGGGAGCACCGGGCGTTGTCGCTGCCGGCCGGGGTGGCCTTGAGCGCCGAGACGCCGCCGTGGACGGGTGAGGAGACGGCGGCGCCGCTGCCGGCGGTGCAGCTCCAGCCGGTCAGGCCGGCTTCGAAGCCGCCGTTGCGGGCGAGTTCGGCATCGGCGGCGGTTGCGGACGTCGCCGTGGCGACGAGCGCCGACGCGGCGAGGGCGGCTGCCGTCAGGGCAGCACTGAGTCTGGTGCGGTGCACAACTGCCTCCGGACATGGGGGTGATGGAGAGGTGCGGCGGCCACAACATGGTCCAGACCAATCCGGTTGTCAAGACCTCTGGCAGCCGCCCCTCACCGTCCCCCGTCCGTGTCGCGCTCCGCGCGGGCCACCACGGCGGCCGCCTCGTGCATCGCGAGCTCCAGCAGCGCAGGGTCGTTGAGCGTGCCCGATCCGTCCGGCACGACCAGCCAGCGCACCTTGCCCACGCTGCGCCCGGGGTACGGCACGACGATCCAGGTGCCGCGGCCGGCCGTGCGGATGCCGGTGCCCATCCAGCGGCCCGCCGTGCCGGGCGGGACGAAGAAGCCGAGGCGCGATTCGCCGAAGTCGGCGAGCACCGGCCCCGGCCTGCCGACCAGCCGGTTCAGCACGTCGAGGGTGGGGTGGCCCAGCCCGCCGGGCAGGATCAGGACGTCCCAGCGCCTCCCGGCGGGCAGCAGCGTGATCCGGTGGGGGCTGCGCTTCCACTCCCGCAGACAGGTCTGCGGGTCCGGCGCGGCTCCCGCGAGCCACTGAGCCGCGTTCCTGGCGCCCGAGCCACTCATCGTGGTCTCCATTCCGTGGGGGGACGGTGTTTCCACCCAGGGAGAGCGCGCCGGGCCCCGGCTATGACGCGACTTCCGCGCGCTCTTCGGAAAAGATCGGCGGCGAAACGGAGCACGTGTGCGCGCCGGGGAGCCCGGGAGGCCGTACGAGCACGGGCAAGGGGAGCCCCGTCAGCCGTACGAACCCGGGCCGGGAGCCCGTCAGCGGTGCGAGCCCGGGCCCGGGAGCCCCGTCAGCCGTCGGAGCGCGGGCCCGCGAGCCCCGTCAGCTGTCGAAGCCCAGGCCGAGCCGGTCCATGGCCTTCAGCCACAGGTTGCGCCGGCCGCCGTTGGCGTCCGCCCGGGCCAGCGACCACTTGGTGAGTCCGATGCCCGCCCAGGCGACCGGTTCCGGCGGGAACGGCAGCGGCCTGCTGCGCACCATCTCCAGCCGGGTGCGTTCCGTCGGCCGGCCGGCGAGCAGGTCGAGCATCACGTCGGCGCCGAACCGGGTGGCCCCGACGCCGAGCCCGGTGTACCCGGCGGCGTACGCGACCCGGCCGCCGTGGGCGGTGCCGAAGAAGGCCGAGAAGCGTGAGCAGGTGTCGATCGCCCCGCCCCAGGCGTGCGAGAACCGGACCCCTTCGAGCTGCGGGAAGCAGTGGAAGAAGTGCTCCGCCAGCTTGAGGTAGGTCTCCGGCCGGTGGTCCATCTCCGCGCTGAGCCGGCCGCCGTACGGGTACACGGCGTCGTAGCCGCCCCACAGGATGCGGTTGTCCGCGGTGATGCGGAAGTAGTGGAACTGGTTGGCGCTGTCGCCGAGCCCCTGGCGCCGCCGCCAGCCGACCGACGCCAGCCGCGCGGCGTCGAGCGGCTCGGTCGCCAGCGCGTAGTCGTACACCGGCACGGTGTACGGGCGCACCCGGCGGACCAGCGACGGGAAGACGTTGGTGCCCAGCGCGACCCGGCGCGCGAAGACCCTTCCGTAGGGGGTGCGGACGGCCATCCCGGGCCCCGAGCGGACCAGTTCGAGGCCGGGGGTGTTCTCGTGGATCCGGACGCCGAGGTCCAGGCACGCCCGCTTCAGGCCCCAGGCGAGCTTCGCCGGGTGCAGCATGGCGACGCCGTGCCGGTCCCACAGGCCGCCGAGGAAGGTGGGCGAGTCCACCTCGGCGCGCACCTCGTCCCGGTCCAGCAGCTCCATGCCGCCGAGGCCGAGGCGGGTGGCCGCGTCGTGCAGTTCCCGCAGTTCGCCGAGGTGGTGGGGCTCGGTGGCCACGTCGATCTCGCCGGTGCGCTCGAAGTCGCAGTCGATGCCGTGGCGGGCGACGGTGTCCTCGATGGCGTCGAGGTTGCGGGCGCCCAGGTCCTCCAGCACGGCCAGCTCACCCGGCCAGCGGGCCAGCCCGTTGCCGAGACCGTGGGTGAGGGAGGCCGCGCAGAAGCCGCCGTTGCGGCCGGACGCCGCCCAGCCCACCTCGCGGCCCTCGATCAGCACCACGTCCCGTGCCGGATCGCGCTCCTTGGCCAGCAGCGCGGTCCACAGGCCGCTGTAGCCGCCGCCCACCACGAGGAGGTCGCAGTGCTCGGTCGCGGTGAGCGCGGGCAGGGCGGCGGGCCTGCCGGGATCCTCCAGCCAGAAGGGGACGGGCTGTGCGTCCGCCAGGGACGCGGCGAAGGGCATGGCTGCTGGGGCCATGGTTCCCACTCCTCGTGAGCGATGCGGTGTGCGGTCGGGCCGGCGGCCTCTCGTCCGGATCCTGACGGGCCGGTCCGCCGGAATCCAGGCGAAACGCCCCGGGCCTGCCGTCCGGATCCAGGCGAAACGCCCGGGGCCTGCCGTCCGGATCGGGGCGATCGCGTGCCCCGGTCCGGACGGAGCTGCTTTCGCGGCACGCCCTAGCGGGCGGTCTTCCTCCGGCGGTTGCCGATGAGCTGTCCGGCGACCACGACCAGGACGGCGACGGCGAACATGGCGGTGCCGATCACGTTGATCTGCACCGGTGTGCCGCGCTGCGCCGAGCCCCAGACGAACATGGGGAAGGTGACCGTGGAGCCGGAGTTGAAGTTGGTGATGATGAAGTCGTCGAAGGAGAGCGCGAAGGCGAGCATCGCGCCGGCCGCGATGCCGGGCGCGGCAATCGGCAGCGTGACCCGCAGGAAGGTCTGCACGGGGCCCGCGTACAGGTCGCGCGCCGCCTCCTCCAGACGTGGGTCCATGGACATCACCCGGGCCTTGACGGCGACCACGACGAAGCTGAGGCAGAACATCGTGTGGGCGATGAGGATGGTCCAGAAGCCCAGCTCGACACCGAGGTTGAGGAAGAGTGTGAGCAGCGAGGCGGCCATGACCACCTCGGGCATCGCCATCGGCAGGAAGATCAGCGAGTTGACGGTGGAGCGCGCCCGGAAGCGGTAGCGGACCAGCGCGAAGGCGATCATCGCGCCGAGGACGGTGGCGCCGATCGTCGCCCAGAGGGCGATCTGCAGCGACAGGGCGAGCGAGGCGCACATGTCGGCGACGCCGCACGGGTCCGTCCACGCGTCGGTGGAGAACTGCTGCCAGGAGTAGTTGAACCGGCCGGCCGGCTTGTTGAACGAGAAGACCATCACGACGATGTTCGGGACGATCAGGTACGCGAGCGTGAGCAGGCCCGCGACGACCACGACGTTGCGCCTGAGCCAACGCATCAGACCAGGTCCTCCGTTCCCGCCCGGCGGATGTAGACGGTGACCGTGACCAGCACGACCGCCATCAGGATGAACGACAGCGCGGCGGCCGTCGGGTAGTCCAGGACCCGCAGGAACTGCGACTGGATGACGTTGCCGATCATGCGGGTGTCCGTCGAGCCGAGGAGCTGGGCGTTGACGTAGTCGCCGCTCGCCGGGATGAACGTGAGCAGGGTGCCCGAGACGACGCCCGGCATGGACAGCGGGAAGGTGACCTTCCGGAAGACCGTGGAGGGCCGGGCGTAGAGGTCGCCGGCCGCCTCGTGGAGGCGGGGGTCGATCCGCTCCAGGGAGGTGTAGAGGGGCAGGATCATGAACGGGAGGAAGTTGTAGGTCAGACCGGTGACGACGGCCAGCGGCGTGGCCAGCACCCGCTCCCCCTCGGTCATCCCGAGCCAGCTCGTGATGTCGAGGAAGTGGATCGCGTTGAGGAACTCCACCACCGGGCCGCCGTCCGCGAGGATCGTCTTCCAGGCGAGCGTGCGGATCAGGAAGCTGGTGAAGAACGGCGCGATGACCAGCACCAGCAGCACGTTGCGCCAGCGGCCCGCCCGGAAGGCGATGAGGTAGGCGAGCGGGTAGCCGAGCAGCAGGCAGAGCACCGTGGCGGTGCCCGCGTACAGCAGCGAGCGCAGGAACTGCGGGTAGTACTCGGTCAGCGCGTCCCAGTAGGTGGCGACGTGCCAGGTGACCTCGAAGCCCTTCTCCAGCGAGCCGGTCTGCACCGAGGTCGACGCCTGGTAGACGAGCGGCAGCGCGAAGAAGACGAGCAGCCACAGGATGCCCGGCAGCAGCAGCCAGTACGGCACGAGCCGGCGGCGCATCGACGTCCGGTGGACCACGGGCTCGGCGGGGGCCGCCGGCGGGGCCTCGGTGACGGTCACGGCGTCTCCTCCACCGACTCCGTGCCGGCCGTGATGTCCTGGGCGGCGTCGAGGCCGAAGGTGTGCTCCGGGTCCCAGTGCAGGACCACCTCGGCGCCGGGCCCGAGGCCGGTGTGCTGCCCGGTGTTCTGGGCGTAGACCTCGATGGCCTTGCCGGCCGGGCTCTCGACGAGGTACTGCGTGGAGACGCCGATGAACGAGGAGTCCACGACGCGGCCGGTGACGGTGTTGCGTCCGGCGGCCACGGCGTCCTGCTCGCCGGCGGGCGCCAGGGAGATCTTCTCCGGGCGGACGCCCACCAGCAGGCGGCCGCCGGCGCGCGTGCCCTCGGGACAGCGTCGCCGCGGCAGCCGCAGCGTGGTGCCGCCCGCGGAGGCGAGCACCTCGTCGCCGCCGGCGGCCGCGACCTCGGCCTCGATCAGGTTGGAGGTGCCGAGGAAGTTGGCGACGAACGTGGTCTGCGGGTTCTCGTAGAGGTCGGCGGGGGCGCCGAGCTGCTCGACCCGGCCGCCGTTCATCACCGCGACCGTGTCGGCCATGGTCATGGCCTCCTCCTGGTCGTGGGTGACATGCACGAAGGTGATGCCGACCTCGGTCTGGATGCGCTTGAGTTCGAGCTGCATCTGACGGCGCAGCTTGAGGTCGAGGGCGCCGAGGGGCTCGTCGAGCAGGAGCACCTGCGGGTGGTTGATCAGGGCGCGGGCGACGGCGACGCGCTGCTGCTGTCCGCCGGAGAGCTGGTGGGGCCGGCGCTGGGCGAAGTCGCCGAGCTGGACCAGGTCGAGCATCTCCCCGACCTGCTTCTTCACCGAGGAGACGCCGCGGCGGCGCAGGCCGAAGGCGACGTTCTCGTAGATGCTCAGGTGGGGGAAGAGGGCGTAGCTCTGGAAGACGGTGTTGACCGGCCGTTTGTGGGGCGGCAGGTCGGTGACGTCCCGCGCGCCGAGCGAGACGGTGCCGGTGCTGGGCTCCTCCAGGCCGGCGATCATGCGCAGGGTGGTGGTCTTGCCGCAGCCGGAGGCGCCGAGCAGGGCGAAGAACGAGCCCTGGGGGACGGTGAGGTCCAGGTGGTGCACGGCGGTGAAGGAGCCGTAGGTCTTGCTGATCCCGGCGAGGCGGACGTCCCCGCCCGCTGTGTTGTCAGTCATGGGTCGCGTCCCAGGTGGTGTCGGGTCGGTGGCGGTCAGGCGCCGATGAGCTTGGCGAACTTCTCCTCGTACGCCGTCTCCTCCTCGCTGCTGAGCGAACGGAAGGAGTGGGACTTGGCCGCCATGGCCTCGTCCGGGATGATCAGCGGGTTCTTCGCGAGCTCCGGGTCGATCTTCGCGAGCTCGGGGCCGACACCGGCCACCGGTGTCACGTAGTTGATGTAGGCGGCGAGCTGCGCCGCGACCGGGAGTTCGTAGTAGTAGTCGATCAGCCGGGTGGCGTTCTTCCGGTGCCGGGCCTGCGCCGGGACGAGCAGGTTGTCGGTGGCGGTCATGTAGCCGGCCGCCGGGATCGAGAAGCGGATGTCCGGGTTGTCGGCCTGGAGCTGGATCAGGTCACCGGCCCAGGCGACGCAGGCGGCGATGTCGCCCTTGTCGAGGTCGGAGGTGTAGTCGTTGCCGGTGAAGCGGCGGATCTGCTTCTTGTCGACGGCCTTCTGGAGCCGGCCGATCGCGGCGTCGTAGTCGGCGTCGGTGACCTTCTCGGGGGACTTGCCCATGTCGAGCAGGGTGAGGCCGACGGTGTCGCGCATCTCGGTGAGCAGGCTGACCCGCCCCTTGAGCGCGGGGTCGTCGAGGAGCTGGGTCATGGAGTCGACCTTGCGGCCGCCGGTGGCCTTGACGTTGTACGCGATGACGGCCGGGATACCGGTCCACGGGTAGCTGTAGGCGCGGCCCGGGTCCCAGTCGGGGCTGCGGAACTGCTGGGACAGGTTGGCGAAGGCGTGCGGCAGCAGCGAGGCGTCGAGCTTCTGCACCCAGCCGAGCCGGATCATCCGGGCGGCCAGCCAGTCGGTGACGTTGATCAGGTCGCGGCCGGTGTCCTGGCCGGCCGCGAGCTGCGGCTGGATCTTGCCGAAGAACTCGACGTTGTCGTTGATGTCCTCGGTGTACTTGACCGCGATGCCGGTGCGCTTGGTGAAGGCGGCGAGGGTGGGCCGGGTCTTCCCGTCCTCGCTGGTGTCCATGTACTCGGTCCAGTTGGAGAAGGTGAGCCGCTTCTCCGCGTCCGAGTGGTCGTCCGAGGCCGCCGCCCCGTTCTCGCGCTTGGCGGGCGGGATGCCGCAGGCGCTCAGCAGCCCGGCGCCGCCGGCGGTGAGCGCGCCGATGCCCGAGGCGCGCAGCAGCGAACGGCGGGAGAGCGCGCCCCTGCCCCCCGTCAGACTGCGCCGCATCGCGGCGATCTGGGCCGCCGAGAGGCGTTCGGCTTCGTAACTCTCCATGACGCTCTGCCCTTTCGGGTGGTTTCGGCCGCGGGTCGGGCGGCCTGACGGCTATCGGTCCCCGAAGACGGTGCGGTGCCAGTCCTTCCGGACAGCCGCCGTGTTGTCGTACATCACATGCTTGACCTGCGTGTACTCCTCGAAGGAGTACGACGACATGTCCTTGCCGAAGCCCGACTGCTTGTAGCCGCCGTGGGGCATCTCGCTGATGATCGGGATGTGGTCGTTGATCCAGACGCAGCCCGCCTGGATCTCCCGGGTGGCCCGGCCGGTCCGGTAGACGTCGCGGCTCCAGGCGGAGGCGGCGAGGCCGTAGGGGGTGTCGTTGGCGAGGGCGATGCCCTCGTCGTCGCCGTCGAAGGGCAGCACCACGAGCACCGGGCCGAAGATCTCGTCCCGGACGATCTCGCTGTCCTGGGCCGCGCCGGTGATCAGGGTCGGCCGGTAGTAGGCGCCGCGCTCCAGCTCGCCGCCGGGGGCCTCGCCGCCGGTGACGACCGTCGCGTAGCCGCGGGCGCGGTCGACGAAGCCGGCGACCCGGTCGCGCTGTGCGAAGGAGACCAGCGGGCCGAGGTCGGTCGCGGGGTCGAGAGGATCGCCGAGCCGGACGCCGGCCATCAGGTCCGCGACCGCGGCGGTGAACGCCTCGTACAGCGGCCGCTGGACGTAGGCGCGGGTGGCGGCCGTGCAGTCCTGGCCGGAGTTGATGAGGGAGCCGGCGACCGCGCCGTGGGCGGCCGCCTCGACGTCGGCGTCGTCGAAGACGACGAAGGGCGCCTTGCCGCCGAGTTCCAGGTGGAGGCGCTTGACGGAGGCGGTCGCGATCCGCGCCACCCGCTTGCCGACCTCGGTGGAGCCGGTGAACGAGGTCATGGCGACGTCCGGGTGGCCGACGAGGTGCTCGCCCGCGTCCCGCCCCGCGCCGCTGACGATGTTGACCACACCGTCGGGCAGACCGGCGTGGCCGGCCGCCTCCGCGAAGAGCAGCGAGGTGAGCGGCGTGATCTCGGCCGGCTTGAGGACGACGGTGTTGCCGGCGGCGACGGCCGGGAGGATCTTCCACGCCGCCATCTGGAGCGGGTAGTTCCACGGTGCGATCGAGCCCACGGCCCCGACGGGTTCGCGCCGGGTGTAGGAGGTGTGGTCGGCGCTGTACTCACCGGCCGACTGCCCCTGGAGATGACGGGCGGCCCCGGCGAAGAAGGCGGTGTTGTCCACGGTGCCGGGGACGTCGAACTCGGTGGTGAGCTTGATCGGTTTGCCGCACTGGAGGGTCTCGGTGCGGGCGAGTTCGCCGGCCCGTTCGGCGAGGACGCCGGCGAAGCGGTGCAGGGCGTCCGAGCGCTCGCCCGGGGTCGCGCCGGCCCAGCCGGGCAGCGCGGCGCGGGCGGCAGCGACGGCCGCGTCGACGTCGGCGGTCCCGGCGAGCTCGTAGCCGAGCACCGTCTCGCCGGTCGCCGGGTTCACGATGTCCTGGGTGCGTCCGGAGGTGCCCGGCCGCAGCCGGCCGCCGATGTACTGCGTGCCGGCGGCGAAGCGGTCCTTCACATGATCGGGGATGGCCATGACGCTCTCCGTTGCTCCAGCTCGATTTGAGTGCCGATCCTGACAGAGGGTGACCTACGCAACAAGGGATTCCGTTGTTGCCTTTTGATTACGCGACGGATTCGGTCGACCATGTGTCGGGTCCCGGGCCGAATACCGCTACGCACTGTCGGTGGCGGCTGCCAGACTCGCGTGCATGGGGAAGGAAGAGCTCGTCGAACGGGCCGCCGCAGGGCAGAGAATCAAGTACCTGCACTTCTGGGGGCACGCGCCACGCCGGGACGGCCGGATCGGGCCGAGCTGCCTCAGTCAGTGGTGGCCGTCGCCCTTCGAGGCCGGCGGCATACGCTACGCGACGGCGGAGCACTGGATGATGGCCGCCAAGGCCCGCCTCTTCGGCGACGCCGAGGCGGAGCGGCTGGCGCTCGGCGCCCGCACGCCCGCCGAGGCCAAGAAGGCCGGGCGCACGGTCCGCGGCTTCGACGAGGCCGCCTGGAAGCGGGAGCGCTTCGGCATCGTCCGCGAGGGCAGCGTGCACAAGTTCGGCCAGGACCCGGAGCTGGCCGCGTTCCTGCTGGCCACCGGTGACCGGGTGCTCGTCGAGGCCAGCCCCCTCGACCGGATCTGGGGCATCGGGCTGGCCGCCGACGACGAGCGGGCCGGGGACCCGGCGCGGTGGCGGGGCCTGAACCTGCTGGGATTCGCGCTGATGGAGGCGCGCGAGGAGCTCAGGACGCGGGGCTGAGCCCCCACGAGGAAGGCGGGGCCCGGAAGGGCCCCGCCTGGGGGACGACGCTCAGCGGGTGACGCTCAGCGGAGCTGGCCGACGACGACGCCGGGCGAGGCGCCCTTGGAGTCCCACGGGGAGTAGTCGTCGTTCGAGGCGTCGACGACCACGGCCACCAGGAGCACCAGCCCCAGCACCAGGCCGACCACACCGCAGACGATGCCGGTCACCGCCTGGCCCGGGTTGTCGGCCTCGCCCCTGCGGACCCTGCCGCGGCCCACCGCGCCGAAGATGACCGCCAGGATGCCCAGCACGATCGCCAGCGGCCACAGGCAGAACAGCGCGGTCGCGATGATGCCGAGCACCATGCCCGCGATGCCCAGGCCGTTGGCAGGCTGCTGCCCCCAGCCCTGCGGCTGCCCGCCGTAGGGCGTCGCGTAGCCGGGGTAGGCCGATCCGTACGGGTCGGCGGGGGCGCCGAAGCCGCCGGAGGTCCCGCCCGCGGGGGGCGGGGGCATGGTGGCGCCGGGGTAGCCGTAGCCGGCCGTGCCCGGGTAGCCGTACCCGGGCGCGCCGGGCTGACCGGGGGCCGGACCGCCGGGGGCGGTGGGAGGCGGCGGGACCTGCCCGGGCTCACCGGAGCCGGGCGCCCCCGGCATGTCGATCATCGTGGGCTGGTCGTGCACGCTCGGCGGCTGCTGGGGCGCGGTCCACGGCCTGTCCAGCGGCACCCGGTCCTGCGAGCTCGCGGCCGGCGGCGCCCAGGGGTCGTTCGGCTGCGGCGCGCCCGAGGGCTCCTGGTTGTCAGACATGGTTCTCCCCCAACGGTTGTCCGGCCATGCTACGGCCTCGGTCCGCCGCCCCTCCCGGCGCCTGCGATGATCTCCTCACAGGAGCGGCCCATCGCACACGGAGGAACCCGATGACCGATCTGCATCCCTTCATCGCGGGACTGCCCAAGGCCGAACTGCATGTGCACCACGTCGGCTCGGCGTCCCCGCGCATCGTCGCCGAACTGGCCGCGCACCATCCGGACTCCAAGGTCCCGACGGATCCCGAGGCCCTCGCCGACTACTTCACCTTCACGGATTTCGCGCACTTCGTCGAGGTCTACCTCTCGGTCGTCGACCTGATCCGCACCCCGGAGGACGTCCGCCTGCTGACCTTCGAGGTCGCCCGTGACATGGCCCGGCAGAACATCCGGTACGCGGAGCTGACCGTCACACCGTTCAGCTCCACCCGGCGCGGCATCGAGGAGAAGGCCTTCATGGCCGCCATCGAGGACGCCCGGCTCGCCGCCGAGCGGGAGCTCGGCGTGGTGCTGCGCTGGTGCTTCGACATCCCCGGCGAGGCCGGGCTCGAAGCCGCCGCGGAGACCGCCCGGCTGGCGGTGGACCTGCGCCCGGAGGGCCTGGTGTCGTTCGGGCTCGGCGGCCCGGAGATCGGCGTGGCGCGCCCGCAGTTCAAGCCGTACTTCGACCGCGCCATCGCCGCGGGGCTCCACTCGGTGCCGCACGCCGGGGAGACGACCGGACCGCAGACGGTCTGGGACGCCCTGCGGGAGCTGCGCGCCGAGCGCATCGGCCACGGCACCAGCTCCGTCCAGGACCCGGCGCTGCTCGCGCATCTCGCGGAGCACCGCATCCCGCTGGAGGTCTGCCCGACCTCCAACATCGCCACCCGCGCGGTGGCCGACCTCGACGCCCACCCGATCCGGGAGATGGTCGCGGCCGGGGTACTGGTCACCGTCAACAGCGACGACCCGCCGATGTTCGGCACCGACCTGAACAGCGAGTACGCGGTCGCGGCCCGGCTGCTGGAGCTCGACGAGCGCGGTGTCGCCGGCCTCGCGAAGAACGCCGTGGAGGCGTCCTTCCTCGACCCGGCGGGCAAGGCCAGGATCTCCGGCGAGATCGACGCCTACACGGACGCCTGGCTCGCCCGGTGAACGGGGGCGTGGAGCGGGCGGTGCGGCGGGTGACCGTCGTCGGCCACCGCGGCGACCCCTACCGCTTCCGGGAGAACACCCTCCCCTCGGTGCGGTCGGCCTACGAACGCGGCGCCGACAGCGTCGAGATCGACGTCCGCCTCACCCGCGACGGCGTGCCCGTGCTGCTGCACGACGACTCGCTGAAGCGGATGTGGGGGCTCGACCGGCCGCCGGGCCGGCTGACCCTCGCCGAGATCGAGTCCGCCACCGGCGGCGGTGTGCCCACCCTGCGGCAGGCGCTGGCGGAGGCGGGCGCGCACCGGGTGATGCTCGACCTGCCGGGCGCGACGACCCGTTCGGTGCGCCGGGTGGTGGACACCGTCCGCGAGTGCGGCGCGGGCGAGCGGGTGTACTACTGCGCGGGCGCGTCCACCATGCTGGCCGTCCGCGAGGCGGACCCGTCGGCCGAGATCGCGCTGACCTGGACGACCCTCGCCCCGCCCCGCCCGGTGCTGCTGGACGCGCTGCGCCCGAAGTGGCTCAACTACCGCTTCGGCCTGGTCTCCCGGGACACCGTCGAGCGCACCCGCGCCCAGGGCCTGCTGCTCTCCGCCTGGACGGCGGACACCCGGCGCACGATGCGCCGGCTGGAGGCCGCGGGCGTCGACTCGATCACGACGAACCGGGTGGACGTGCTCGGCAAGGTGCTGGACGGGGCGGCCCGCGAGCGCTGACGGCGGACCGGAACGACGGGCGAGGGCCCCGCACCCCTGAGGTGCGGGGGCCCTCGCCGTTCGTGCCCGCCCGGGCGCGGCTGCCAGTTCCTGGACACGTGTCTATGATGACTGGACAACCGTCCAGAAAGTGAAGGTGCCCGCGTGAACGCCGTCGCCACCGTCCTCGTCGCCCTGATCGCCGCGCTGCACGTCTGGATCCTCGTGGTCGAGATGTTCCTGTGGGAGCGCGGTCCGGGCCGCTCGCTCTCCGGCTTCGACGCCGGAATGGCCCGCGCGACCGCGCCGCTCGCCGCCAACCAGGGCCTCTACAACGGCTTCCTGGCCGCCGGGCTGGTGTGGGGGCTGATCGCCGCGGACCCGACGGGGTACCGCGTGCAGGTGTTCTTCCTGAGCTGCGTGGTCGTCGCGGGCGTCTACGGCGGGCTCACGGCGAACCGGCGCATCCTGCTCGCCCAGGCCCTGCCGGGCGCACTCGCGCTGGCCGCGGTCCTGGTGGCCGGGTGAGCGCGCGGCGGAGCACGGGCGGGGGCTCGGCGCCGGGCGCCGGGGGCACGGCGGGCGGCGCCCGGACCGGGCGGGGCGACGCACCCGCCGGGCGCACCGGCCCCGGCGACCCGCACGCCGAACGGAACACGGCCGGGGATCCGCCGACCCGGCGCACCGGCGCCGGCGACCCGCGCGCCGAGCGCACCCGTTCCCGGCTGCGGGCCGCGCTCTTCGAGGAGTGCGCGGGGCGTCCGCTCGACGAGGTGGGTGTGGCGGCCGTCGTCCGCCGGGCAGGGGTGGGGCGCGCGACGTTCTACCTCCACTACGGCGGCCTGGAGGAGCTCGCGGTCGACGCCTGCGCCGAGGTCGTCCGGGAGGCGGTGGACGCGCTGCACGCCTGGCGCGGCACACCGGACCCGGCCCGGCCGCCGGAGCCGCTGACCGCCTTCTTCGGGGAGCTGGCCGAGCGGGCCGCCCTCCACCGGGGTCTGCTGCGGGAGGGCGGCGGCGGCCCGCTGGGCGACCTGCTCCACCGCGAGCTGCGCGAACGCAGCCGCCGGGAGCGGGAACTCGCGGGCGCGCCCGCCCCGGAGCTGGTCGCATCGGCGGTGGCCGCGACCTTCACGGCGCTGCTGGCGGACTGGCTGCACGGCCGGATCGACGCCGACCCGGCGGCGATGGCGCACGCCGCCTGGCGCCTGCTGATCTCCCTGCACCGCACGCCCCTGCCGTGACCTGCCCGCCGGGCACCCCGCACCGGGCCGCGGCCAGGACCCGCACCCGAACGGCCCCCGCCTCCTGCGCGCGGCTCCGTTCCCGCCGGTCTCCCAACAGGCGTGCGCACAGGGCATGCTGGTCTCCGCACGGACCGCGGACACCCGGCGCACGGCGCGCCGGCCGGTCGCCTGCGGTGTGGACTCGATCACCACCAACCGTGCGGACGCGCCCGGGCCCGTCCGCACGGCGGGGGAAGGAACTCGGCACGTGACCGCACGACTTCGCACCGACGTGGCGCACAACGCCCGTGTCTGGAACTACTGGCTGGGCGGCAAGGACAACTACCCGGTGGACCGCGCGGTCGGCGACCACGTCACCGGTCTCTATCCCAGCATCGGCGAAGTCGCCCGCGCGGACCGGGCCTTCCTCCGCAGGGCCGTCACCCACCTGGCGGGCGATGCGGGCATCCGGCAGTTCCTGGACGTCGGCACCGGACTGCCGACCGCCGACAACACCCATGAGGTCGCGCAGCGCATCGCGCCCGACGCCCGGGTGGTCTACGTGGACAACGACCCCGTGGTCCTCGCCCACGCCCGTGCCCTGCTGACCGGGTCGCCCGAGGGCGCCACCGAGTACGTGGACGCCGACGCCCACCGCCCCGAGGAGATCGTCGCGGCGATGACGGGGACCCTCGACCCGTCGCGGCCGGTCGCCGTGATGATGCTCGGCATCCTCAACTTCGTCCTCGACACCGACCGGGCGCGGACGATCGTGCGCACCTTGATGGACGCCGTCCCGCCGGGCAGCCACCTGGTGCTGACCCACCCGACGCTCGAACTGGGCGGCGAGGGCAACGCCGAGGCGATGGCCTTCTGGAACGAGAACGCCAAGCCGCCGATCACCGCCCGCTCACGCGAGGAGTTCGCCTCGTTCCTGGAGGGGCTGGAGATCCTGGAGCCGGGCATCGTCGCCTGCTCCCGGTGGCGGTCCGACGGCACGGAGCCGGCGGTGGCGCAGTTCGGCGCCGTGGCCCGCAAGCCGTAGTGGGCGGACGGGGCGGGACGGAGCGGGTCCGGGGGCTCTGGGCCAGGGCGCGCGCGCTCGGCACGGCGTACCCGTGGAGCGTGGACATCGGGGTGGCGCTGATCGTGCAGGCCGCGGTGACCATGCCGTTCGTGGTGCCCCGGCCGGCCGACCAGCCGCCCGCGACCTGGGCGGCCTACGGGCTCACCACGCTGACGGTGCTGCCGCTGGTGTGGCGCCGGCGCTTCCCCCTGTCCGTGCTGGCGGCGGTGCTGGCCACGGCCGGGCTGTACAAGGTCGCGGTGGAGGGGCCGGGACAGCCGCTGCCCTACGCGGGGCTGGTCGTCGTCCACTCGGTCGCCGCCCTGTGCCCGCCGCCCCGCCGGCTGGTCGTGCTCGCGCTGCTGCCGCTGATCACGGGGGTGTCGGTGTGGCTCAACACCCGCTCGCTGCGCGAGCTGACGTTCTCGCTCTTCGTGCTGGGCGCCGCGTACGTCTCCGGGCGTCTGGCGGACGTCCGCCAGGCGTACGTCGCCGCCGTCGAGGACCGGGCCGCCGAGCTGGAGCGGGCCAACCGGATCGAGGCCGAGCAGGCCGCGGCCCGCGAACGGGCCCGTATCGCCCGCGAGATGCACGACGTCCTGTCGCACGCGGTGAGCCTGATGGTGGTGCAGGCGGAGGCGGGACCGGTCGCGGTGCGCACGGCCCCGGAGCGCGCCGAGGCGGCCTTCGACGCCATCTCGGAGACGGGCCGGGACGCCATGGCGCAGCTCCGCAGGATGCTCGGGGTGCTCAGGGACGGCGCCGACGATCCGGCCCCGCATCAGCCGCAGCCGGACGTCGACCAGCTCCCCGTCCTGGTGGAGCGGGTGCGGTCGGGCGGGCTCGACGTCTCGTACGACGTGGTCGGCGGCGCCCACCGGCTGCCCGGGGCGGCGGGGGCGACGGCGTACCGGGTGGTGCAGGAGGCGCTGACCAACGTGGTCCGGCACGCGTCCGCGCGCCGGGTCGCGGTCCGGCTCGTCAACACGGCCCACTCCTTGGAGATCACCGTCACGGACGACGGCCGGGGCCCGGCGGGCGGAGCGGCCGCCCCGCCGGTTCCGGGGCCGTCCGCCGCGGCGCCGGCGGGCCGGACGACGGCGGGGCACGGCCTCACGGGCATCCGGGAGCGGGCGGCCGCCCACGGGGGCACCGCGAGTGCGGGCCCCGGGCCGGGCGGGCGGGGCTTCGAGGTGCGCGTGGTCCTGCCCAGGGACCCCGTAGGCTCCGGCGCGGAGGTGGGGAGTTGACCCTGCGAGTGGTGGTGGCCGACGACCAGGAACTGGTCCGCAGCGGCTTCGCGATGATCCTCGACGCCCAGCCCGGCATCGAGGTGGTGGCCGAGGCGGGTGACGGGGCCGAGGCGGTCGCGGCGGTGCGCCGCCACGCCCCGGACGTGGCGCTGCTGGACATCCGGATGCCCGTCATGGACGGCATCGGGGCGTGCCGCGAGATCACGGCGGCGGGCGGCTGCCGGGTGGTGATGCTGACGACCTTCGACATCGACGAGTACGTGTACGAGGCGCTGCGCGCCGGGGCGAGCGGCTTCCTGCTGAAGGACGTGCGCCGCGACGATCTGGTGCACGCGGTGCGGGTGGTGGCGCGGGGCGACTCGCTGCTGGCGCCGTCGGTGGCCCGACGGCTCGTCGAGCAGTACACCCGTCAGGGGCAGGGCGCGCCCGGTGGCGTCCCGGCCGGTGCGGGTGCCGCCGCCGGGGCGTCGCGGCTGGACGTCCTCACGGCGCGGGAGCGGGAGACGCTGCTGATGCTGGGCCGGGGGCTGTCCAACGCGGAGATCGCGTCCCGGATGACGGTCAGCGAGCACACGGTGAAGACCCATGTGGGCAACGTGCTGGCGAAGCTCGGTCTGCGGGACCGCATCCAGGCGGTCATCTGCGCCTACGAGACCGGTCTGGTCACGGTGCCGGCTCCCCCGCTCGGGTGAGAGGGGTCGCCCGACTCCCCCGCGCGGGCGAGGAACTGACGGGGTGAAGACCGCTCGCTCCGGCGATCCGCGGGCGGCCGCGGATCAGCAGGATGAAGGTGTCAGAACGACACCGCACGGCACCGCCCCCGGATCGCGTCATGGGTCCGCCGGTGCCGCCCTCTCCTGGAGCACCCGCCATGAACGTTCGCACCGCTGTCGCCGTCTCGCTGGCCGCCGGTCTCGTCACGGGGATGTCCGTCCTCCCCGCCGCCGCCCACTCCCCCGTGTCCGCCCTCCCGGTCGCCGCCACCGCCCAGCAGCAGAGCGGCCGCGTCCTGCCCTCCCCGGGCACCGACGCGCTGTCCGCCCCGTCCGCCCCGTCCGCCCCGTTGGCCCGGTCCGCCCCCGACGTCGACGCCCTGCGGGCCGCGGTCGGCTCCGTGCGCGATCCGGCGGCCTCCGGTGCCACGGCGGCGCTCGTCCGGGTCGGCGGTGACAGCAGATGGCACGGCAGCGGAGGGGTGCACGACCTGCGGTCCGGCCGCCCGGCCGATCCCGGCGCGCGCTTCCGCGCCGGTTCGGTGACCAAGGTCTTCACCGCGGCCGCCGTGCTCCAGCTCGCGAGCGAGGGCGCCGTCGACCTGGACCGTCCCGTCCGGGCCTACCTCCCGGATCTCATCCCGGCGGCCTACGGCGGTGTCACCGTGCGGCAGTTGCTCGACCACACCAGCGGGATACCGGCCCCCGACTTCCCCGGCTCCACGGTCGAGGACTGGTACGAGAACCGCTTCGCACTGCATGACGCCCGTGCCATGGTCCGCTCGGCGACGTCCAAGGAGCGCGAGTTCGCCCCCGGCGCCCGGCAGCACTATCTCAACATCGGCTACACGATCGCGGGTCTGCTGATCGAGCGCGTCACGGGCGACACCTACGAGGAGCGGATCGCCGAGCGGATCCTGCGCCCCCTCGGCCTGCGCGACACCTATCTCCCGGGGCGGAGTCCGCGTATCCAGGGCCCCCACAACCGGGGTTACCAGATATTCGGCCTCCCGGACGGCTCCACCGAACTGCGGGACGTGAGCGTCTGGGGTGCGACGGACGGCTGGGCCGCGGGTGACATCATCTCGACGACCGCCGATCTGGAGCGCTTCACCCGGGCCCTGTTCGGCGGCCGTGTGGTGCGCGGCCCGCTGCTGGAGGAGATGTTCACCCTCCCGCGGCTGGCCGAGGGCACGGCGAGTTACAGCGTGGGGCTGACGCACTGGCGTCTCGGCGGCCGCGACGTGTGGGGCAAGACGGGCGGCCGCTGGGGGTACAACGCGGGCATGGGCGGCACCCGTGATCTGACGACCACGCTGGTCTACAGCGTCAACTCGACCGACGCCAAGGGCCAGGACCGCAGCGCGGTGGTGATGGGGCTGATCACGGGCACCTTCGGCGCACCCGACGAGGGATGACTCCCGCAGCGGGGGTTCAGGTTCCCGCGACGGCCGCAGCGGGGGCCGGCCCGGAGGCCGCCTCGCCCAGCGCCTCCAGGCGCTTGATCCTGCGGCGGACGATCTGGAGCGGGATCACCCCGAACACCCCGAAGGACATGTCGACGACCGACCACCAGAAGGGAATGCCGCGCAGGGGGCCGCAGATCAGCGCGAGCGGGATGATGCCCGCGCACGCGATCATCCCGAACTCGATCACCCAGATGTTGCGTACCGGGTCGCGGTAGGGGCCGTAGAAGGCGACGGCGATCACCAGGTGGGCGAAGGCGAGCCAGTCGGTCCCGTACAGCACGAACGGATACCGCTCGTCGGTGACTTCGAGACCTTCGCGGACTCTCTCGACCCACTCCATCAGCCCCGGCAGGTGCTCGGGCACGGGCGACACCGAGGAGCCGAGCAGCCCCTCCACCCACCGCATCTCGGTGACCAGCGGAAACGCCGTGGCGCCGCTGAGCACCAGGCAGACGACGAAGAAGACCAGCCAGACACGTATCCCCCGCACGAGGGCTTGCCGCTCGCTCATGCCCTGACCCTACGCCAGATATGAACATGTTCAAAAGTGGGTTCGCCGTATCGCGTCACGAGCGGCGCGGGCGTCACGGACGGCGTGGGCGTCACGGACGGTGCGCGGCGCGCGGGCGCCGGGGACGGCCGGCGTACGCGCCCCGCACCCGCCCGGACACACGACAGGCGGGGCGGGGGCTCCTCGCCCCCGCCCCGCCTGTCACGGGCCGCACCGCGCGCCGGCCGGGCCGCACCCCGGCCGGCCCCGGATCCCGGCCGGCGGCCGGACCTCAGCCGTCGAGCGACGTCATGACGTGCTTGATCCGGGTGTAGTCGTCGAAGCCGTAGGCCGACAGGTCCTTGCCGTAGCCGGACTTCTTGAAGCCGCCGTGCGGCATCTCCGCCACCAGCGGGATGTGGGTGTTGATCCAGACGCAGCCGAAGTCCAGCGCCTTGGACATGCGCATCGCGCGGGCGTGGTCCTTCGTCCAGACCGAGGAGGCGAGCGCGTACTCGACCCCGTTCGCCCACTCCAGCGCCTGCGCCTCGTCGGCGAAGGACTGCACGGTGATCACGGGGCCGAAGACCTCGTTCTGGATGATCTCGTCGTCCTGCTGCAGACCGGAGACGACGGTGGCGGCGTAGAAGTAGCCCTTGTCGCCGACGCGCTGCCCGCCCGCCTCGACCTTGGCGTGCGCCGGAAGCCGGTCGATGAAGCCGCTGACCTGGGCGAGCTGGTTGGCGTTGTTCAGCGGGCCGTAGAGCACGTCCTCGTCGTCCGGCGCGCCGGTCTTCGTCTCGGACGCCGCCTTGGCGAGCGCCGCGACGAACTCGTCGTGGATGGACTCGTGCACCAGGACCCGGGTCGCGGCCGTACAGTCCTGGCCGGCGTTGAAGAAGCCCGCCACGGAGATGTCCTCGACGGCCTTGGGGATGTCGGTGTCCTCGAAGACGACGACCGGCGCCTTGCCGCCCAGCTCCAGGTGGACGCGCTTGACGTCCTTGGCGGCGGAGGCGGCGACCTGGATGCCGGCGCGTACCGAGCCGGTGATGGAGGCCATCGCGGGCGTCGGGTGCTCGACCATCAGGCTGCCCGTGGTCCGGTCGCCGCAGACGACGTTGAAGACGCCCTTGGGCGCGATCGCGCCGATGATCTCCGCGATCAGCACCGTGGACGCCGGAGTGGTGTCGGACGGCTTCAGCACCACGGTGTTGCCCGCGGCCAGCGCCGGCGCGAACTTCCACACGGCCATCATCATCGGGTAGTTCCACGGCGCGACCTGCGCGCAGACGCCGACCGGCTCACGGCGGACGATGGAGGTCAGGCCCTCCATGTACTCACCGGCGGAACGGCCCTCCAGCATCCGCGCGGCACCCGCGAAGAACCGGATCTGGTCCACCATCGGAGGGATCTCCTCGGTGCGGGTCAGCTCCAGGGGCTTGCCCGTGTTCTCCGACTCGGCCGCGATCAGCTCCTCGGCGCGCTCCTCGAAGGCGTCGGCGATCTTCAGCAGCACCTTCTGGCGCTCGGCCGGCGTGGTGTCCCGCCAAGCGGGGAAAGCGGCCGCCGCAGCGTCCATGGCCGCGTCGACGTCGGCCTGTCCGGACAGCGGCGAGGTCGCGTACACCTCGCCGGTGGCGGGGTTGACGACGTCGATCGTCCGGCCGTCGGCGGCGTCCTTGAACTCCCCGTTGATGTAGTTGCGCAGACGACGCAGCTCGGTGGTCACTGTTGCCACCCCTCCTTGAGATGTCCGATGGGTGAGACACTCCACCCTAATCCGTTCTCGGACGTTTTCAACAGGCCTGACCCTCGCCAACTTCGGATTCAGTACGATCCGACGCCTTGAACGACGAATTTCATCGCTCATGACTTGCCAGACCGACGAGTCCCGGTGCAGAGTGAGCTCGTGGCCAGCCGTAGCGCAGACATCAGGAACGGGAGCGGCGGCGGACCGTCGCCGACGATCGACGCGGTCTCCCTCGCGATCATCGAGCAGCTCCAGGAGGACGGCCGCCGTCCGTACGCCGCGATAGGCAAGGCCGTGGGCCTTTCCGAGGCGGCAGTCCGGCAGCGCGTCCAGAAGCTCCTCGACCAGGGCGTGATGCAGATCGTCGCCGTCACCGATCCCCTCACCGTCGGTCTGCGGCGCCAGGCGATGGTGGGCATCCGGGTCGAGGGCGACCTCGATCCGGTTGCGGACGCGCTCACAGCCATGGCCGAATGCGAGTACGTGGTGATGACCGCGGGCTCGTTCGATCTGATGGTGGAGATCGTCTGCGAGGACGACGACCACCTGCTCGAAGTGATCAACAAGCGGATCCGCGCGCTCCCCGGCGTGCGCTCCACCGAGAGCTTCGTCTACCTCAAGCTCAAGAAGCAGAC
The DNA here is from genome assembly GCF_016919245.1 of Streptomyces zhihengii. Lineage (NCBI taxonomy): Bacteria > Bacillati > Actinomycetota > Actinomycetes > Kitasatosporales > Streptomycetaceae > Streptomyces > Streptomyces zhihengii. Next base: position 2,484,225 of record NZ_JAFEJA010000001.1, read on the forward strand.
CTATATGTGGGGAACCCGATAGCCGTGAGCCAGGACCGCAGCGACCTCTCCAAGTCCGCCTACGACCACCTGTGGATGCACTTCACCCGCATGTCGTCGTACGAGAACGCACCCGTGCCCACCATCGTGCGTGGTGAGGGCACCTACATCTTCGACGACAAGGGCAAGCGCTACCTGGACGGCCTCGCCGGCCTCTTCGTGGTGCAGGCGGGTCACGGACGGCACGAGCTCGCCGAGACCGCGTACAAGCAGGCCCAGCAGCTGGCCTTCTTCCCCGTCTGGTCCTACGCCCACCCCAAGGCCGTCGAGCTCGCGGAGCGCATCGCCCACCACGCCCCCGGCGACCTCAACAAGGTCTTCTTCACCACCGGCGGCGGCGAGGCGGTCGAGACGGCCTGGAAGCTCGCCAAGCAGTACTTCAAGCTGACGGGCAAGCCCACCAAGTACAAGGTCATCTCGCGTGCGGTCGCCTACCACGGCACCCCGCAGGGAGCCCTGTCCATCACCGGTCTGCCGGGCCTGAAGGCGCCCTTCGAGCCGCTGGTCCCCGGCGCGCACAAGGTGCCGAACACCAACATCTACCGCGCCCCGATCCACGGCGACGACCCCGAGGCCTTCGGCCGCTGGGCCGCCGACCAGATCGAGCAGGAGATCCTGTTCGAGGGCCCCGACACCGTGGCCGCCGTCTTCCTGGAGCCCGTGCAGAACGCGGGCGGCTGCTTCCCGCCCCCGCCCGGCTACTTCCGGCGGGTCCGCGAGATCTGCGACCAGTACGACGTACTGCTCGTCTCCGACGAGGTCATCTGCGCCTTCGGCCGCCTGGGCACGATGTTCGCCTGCGACAAGTTCGGCTACGTGCCGGACATGATCACCTGCGCCAAGGGCATGACCTCGGGCTACTCCCCGATCGGCGCCTGCATCGTCTCCGACCGGCTGGCGGAGCCCTTCTACCAGGGCGACAACACCTTCCTGCACGGGTACACCTTCGGCGGCCACCCGGTCTCCGCCGCGGTCGGCCTCGCCAACCTCGACCTGTTCGAGAAGGAGAAGCTGAACCAGCACGTCCTCGACAACGAGGACGCCTTCCGCGCCACACTGGAGAAGCTGCACGACCTGCCGATCGTCGGCGACGTCCGCGGCAACGGCTACTTCTACGGCATCGAGCTCGTCAAGGACAAGCACACCAAGGAGTCCTTCAACGAGGAGGAGACCGAGCGCGTCCTGTACGGCTTCCTCTCCAAGGCGCTGTTCGACGCCGGCCTCTACTGCCGCGCCGACGACCGCGGCGACCCGGTCGTCCAGCTCGCCCCGCCGCTCATCTCGGACCAGCGGACCTTCGACGAGATCGAGCAGATCCTGCGCTCGGTCCTGACGGAGGCCTGGACCAAGCTGTAGCGGCACCCGGCCCCGGGCCGCCTCCCCCGGCCCGGCCCCCCGCACGTCCCGGCACACGGCCCGGGTGCATCCATCCGAGTGAGATGGACGGCACCCGGGCCGCGTGCTTCCCCGGACCCCGCCACTCGACTCCCTAGCGTGCCCAGTGACCGATCGGCCCTGACTTCGTTCCCCCGTACGGGGGTCCGGAAATCCGATCAGAACCGAGGAGTACGCATGGTCGCCCCGCCGGACAACGATGTGATCTGGGCTCGTTCCCTGCACCACGCCCATCGCGGCTCGCCGGCGCTCGTCGGCGTCTCGCTCGGAGTGCGGGAGGGCGAGATCCTCGCCGTGTGCGGTGCGCGCGGCAGCGGCAAGACCACCCTGCTGCGCTGCCTCTCCGGCCAGCTCGTCCCCCAGCAGGGCGAGGTCTGGTTCAACAGCTCGCCGGTGCACACGATGCCCCCGCTGCTGCGCGAACGGATGCGCCGCGACCGGTTCGGCTGGATCGACCCGGAGCCGGTGCTCGTCCCCGAGCTGAAGGCCTGGGAGAACGCCGCCCTCCCGCTGCTGCTGAGCGGTGTCCCCCGCCGGGCGGCCAAGACCACCGCCCTGGAGTGGATGGAGCGGCTGGACATCGGCGCGGCCGCCCAGAAGCGCCCCCACGTCCTGCTCCGCGCCGAGCAGCAGCGCGTGGCCGTGGCCCGTGCCCTGGTCACCACCCCGTCCGTGCTCTTCGCCGACGAGCCGACCGCGACCCTGCACAGCACCGACGCGGCCCACGTCCTGCGCACGGTCACCGCCGCGGTGCGCTCGCACCGGGTGACGATGGTCCTGGCCACCCACGACCCGGACACGGCCTCGGTCGCGGACCGTGTCATCACCCTCGGCGACGGCCGCCGCACCGGCACGGCGACGGTCACCGACGCGGAAGGCCGGGCCGCGTGCTCGCTCTCCGTCTAGCCCGTGGCGCCCACCCCCTGGTGCAGCTCCGCCGCCTGATGGTGGCGGCGGCGTCGGCCGGGGTCGGCTTCCTGCTGCTGTGCGCGCTGTCGTACGCGCTGTCCCATCCGGCCGACTCGGGGGCCGCCACGCTGCGGCTGCTGTGGTGCCTGGTCCCGCTGGCCGCGACGGTGTACTTCGCCGTGTCCGTCGCCCGCTCCGACCCGGGCACCCGCCCGCGGGCGGGGCTGTCAGCCGCCGGCCTCGGCCCCGCCAGGCTGGGGGTGACGGCCGCGGTGACCACGGCCGTGGCCGCGACCCTGGGCAGCGCGGTGGCCCTGCTGTTCTTCCTGCACCTGCGGGGGGACATCACCGGGCTGCCGTTCGACGGCGCCGCCGCCGACCTGCTGGCCGCAGAGGAATCGCTTCCGCTGGGCGCAGCCCTGATCCTGCTGGCGCTGGTCCCGCTGACGGCCACCGCCGCCGCCGCGGTGGCGCTCCGCCCCCGGCCCGAGGAGGCGGAGGGCGACGACGAGGCGCCCGCGCCCACACCCGCCGGGCTGCCCTGGGGCGTCGCGCTCGTCGCGGCCGGCCTCGCCGTCGAGACCTACGCGGGCGGCCGGGACTCCGGCGGCACGCTGCCGCTGCCCGGCCAGGGCGCGGGTCACCCGGCCGGCGTGCTGGTGGGGTGGACGCTGACGGCTGCGGGGCTCTGGCTGGCGGGTCCGGCGCTGACGCATCTGTGCGGTCGCCTGCTCCAGGCGTTCCGGCCGGGCGCCACCCGGCTGCTCGCGGGCCGGATCCTGATGCAGGAGGCACGCCGTGTCGGCCGCCCGCTCGGTGTGGTGTGCGCCGTCGGCTCGGGCGCGGTGGCGGCCCTCGCCGTGTACGGGGGCGTTCCGCGCCCGTGGGGGCCGCTGACGGTCCTCGGGGCGGTGCTGGTGGTGACGTGTACGACGACCGTGCTGGTGACGGCCGTGGTGGAGGCGCGGCGGGCCCGGGCGGGCATCACCGACGCGCTGCTGCGGATCGGCACCCAGGCCACCGCGCTGCGCAGGGCGGCCGTGCTGCGCGCGGTCGCGCTGCTGGTGGTGTTCGCCCCGCTCACCTGGGCGGTCGCCACGCTCGCCGCCGCGCCGCTCAAGGGCTGAGCGCACCAGCGCGGGCGCCGGCCCCGTGCCCGAAGGCCCGGGTAGGGACGGGCCCGGGCGCGGACAAGGCCGGACGCGGGCGGTCAGGCGCGGTCCAGCACCACGACGTCCGCGGGGTCGAAGGCCACCCCGACACCCGCGCCCTCGGCGGGCGCGTCCCGCAGCGGGCACTCGGCCTCCAGCACGGGGCCGTCCGCCGGGCGCAGGCGCACGGCGACCCGGCTGCCGCGGAAGGTCATCGACTCGACGACCGCGGCGAGGCCCTCGCCGGCCGGGGTGAGCCGCACCCCCGACGGCCGTACGAGCAGGGTGCGTTCGCCCTGCGGCGCGCCGTCGGGGACGGGGACCTTCCCCCAGGCGGTGGCGGCGGCGGTGCCCGTGACGGTGGCGGGCACGACGTTGTCGAAGCCCAGGAAGCGGGCGACGAACTCGGACGCCGGCCGCTGCCACACCTCCAGCGGGGTCCCCGCCTGGGCGATGCGCCCGTCCCGCATGACGACGACCCGGTCGGCGAGCGCGAACGCCTCGCCCTGGTCGTGGGTCACCGCGAGCACCGTGGTGCCCAGCCGGCCGAACAGACCGCGCAGTTCGACGACGAGGCGCTCCCGCAGACCCCGGTCGAGCTGTCCGAGGGGTTCGTCGAGCATCAGCAGCCGGGGCTCCGGGGCGAGGGCCCTGGCCAGGGCCACCCGCTGCTGCTCGCCCCCGGACAGGGACGCCACCGGGCGCCGCTCCGCGCCGGGCAGCCCGACGAGGTCCAGCAGCTCCCCCGTGCGGCGGGTCCGCTCGGCGGCCGCCGCGCCGTGCATGCGCAGCCCGAAGGCGACGTTCCCCGCGACGTCGTGCTGCGGGAAGAGCTGGTGGTCCTGGAACATCAGGCCCACGCCGCGCCGGTGGACCGGCACCCGGGTCTGGTCCGTCCCGCCGAGCAGGACGCGCCCCTCCCCGGCGGACTGGAGCCCGGCGACCACCCGCAGCAGCGTGGACTTGCCGCTGCCGCTCGGTCCGAGGACGCAGACGATCTCGTGCTCCTCGACCGCGAGGTCGACCCGGTCGAGCACGGCGCGGTCGCCGAACCGCACGGTGACGCCCTCCAGGTGCAGCAGCGTCATCAGAACTCCCCGGAGGTCTTGTCGGGACGGATGCGTTCGAGGGCGAGCAGCGCCACGGCGCAGACCGCCATCAGCACGGTGGACAGGGCCATCGCCTGCCCGTAGTTGAGCTCTCCGGGCCGTCCGAGCAGCCGGGCCACCGCGACGGGCAGGGTCGGGTTGTCGGGCCGGGCGATGAAGACGGTGGCGCCGAACTCGCCCAGCGAGACGGCGAAGGCGAAGCCCGCGGCCACCAGCAGCGCCCTGCGCACCAGCGGCAGGTCGACCTCGCGCCACGCGCGCAGCGGGGACGCGCCGAGCACGGATGCCGCCTCGCGCAGCCGGGCGTCCACGGCGCGCAGCACCGGCAGCATGATGCGGACGACGAACGGCACTCCGACGAGCGCCTGGGCGAGCGGCACGAGGATCCAGGAGGTGCGCAGGTCCAGGGGCGGCTCGTCGAGCGCGATCAGGAAGCCGAAGCCGACCGTGACGGCCGAGACGCCGAGGGGCAGCATCAGCAGCGCGTCGAAGCCCCGCACCAGCCGGCCGGCCCGCCGGGTCAGCGCCGCGGCGGCCAGCCCGCCGACGACGACGGAGATCGCGGTCGCCGCCGCCGCGTACTCCAGGGAGTTCCGGATCGCCTCGACGGGCGGGACGAGGAAGGTGCCGCCCCGGGAGTCGACCACCGTCAGGGCCCGGTAGTAGGCGAGGCCGTAGCCGCCGGGGGTGTCGAAGGACCGCTCGACGAGCACCGCGAGGGGCGCGACCAGCAGCACGAGCACGGTCGCGACGACGCCCGCGAGGAGCGCCCACTGCCCCGCGCCGCGCGGTCTGCGCGCCGTGCGGGCCGGATCGACGAGGCGCAGGGTGCTCTCCCTGCGGCGCACCGTCCGGGCGTGCACGGCGAGGATCGCGCCGACGGCGGCGAACTGGATCAGGGTGAGCACGGCGGCCGTGGGCAGGTCGAGCAGGTCGGCGGTCTGCCGGTAGATCTCCACCTCCAGCGTGGAGAAGGTGGGGCCGCCGAGGATCTGCACCACGCCGAAGGAGGTGAAGGTGAACAGGAAGACCATCAGCGCGGCCGCCGCGAGCGACGGCACCAGGGCGGGCAGAGTCACCCGGCGCCAGGCGGTGAACCGGCCCGCGCCGAGCACCCGCGCGGCCTCCTCCTGGCGGGGGTCGAGCTGCGCCCACAGGCCGCCGACGGTGCGGACGACCACGGCGTAGTTGAAGAACACATGGGCCAGCAGGATCGCCCAGACCGTGGTGTCGAGGCGCACGCCCCACAGTTCGTCGAGCAGCCCGCCCCGTCCGATCAGGGCGAGGAAGGCGGTCCCGACGACGACGGTCGGCAGCACGAACGGCACCGTCACCACCGCGCGCAGCAGCCGTCTGCCGGGGAAGTGGAACCGGGCGAGGACGTACGCCCCCGGGAGGGCGATCAGCAGGGTGAGCGCGGTGGAGGCGAGCGCCTGCCAGGTGGTGAACCAGAGCACCCGCAGGATCTCCGGCCGGCCGGCCACCTCGGCGACGCGGCCGAACTGCCACGCACCGCCGTCGTGCAGGCCGCGGCCGACGATGGCGGTGACGGGGTAGGCGAAGAAGACGGCGAAGAACACAACGGGCCCGGCCATCAGGGCGAGCCGCGCCGCGTTCCCGCGCCGGGAGGTCCTTACTTCAGGACGAGCGAGGACCACGAGCGGACCCACTGCTCACGCTTGTCGGCGATCGTCTTCGGAGCGACCGTCGCGGGCTTCTCCACGACCGCCCCGTGCCGGGTGAACAGCTCGGGCAGCTTCGCGCCCTCGACCACCGGGTTGACGAACATGTTCAGCGGCATGTCCTCCTGGAACGCGTCGCCGATCAGGAAGTCGAGCAGCGCCTTGCCGCCCGCCTCGTTCTTCGCGCCCTGGAGCAGTCCGGCGAACTCGATCTGGCGGAAGCAGGTCCCGGTCGCGACGCCGGTGGGCGCCTCGGCGGGCTGCGGCTCGGCGTAGAGGACCTCGACGGGCGGGCTGGAGGCGTAGGAGACGACCAGCGGCCGGTCCGCGCCGGCCTTCTTCCCGCCGGCCGAACCCGAGAACTCCTCGTTGTACGCCTGCTCCCAGCCGTCGACGACCTTGACGCCGTTGGCGTCGAGCTTCTTCCAGTAGTCCTGCCAGCCGGACTCGCCGAAGGTGCCGACGGTGCCGAGCAGGAAGCCGAGGCCGGGCGAGGAGGTGGCGGCGTTCTCGACGACGAGTAGGTCCTTGTACGCGGGCTTCGCGAGGTCGGCGAAGGTCTCCGGCGGCGCGAGCTTCTTGTCCGCGAAGTACTTCTTGTCGTAGTTCACGCAGATGTCGCCGGTGTCGACGGGGGTGACGCGGTGCTTCTCCGCGTCCAGCTGCACCTCGTCGGCGACCCGGTCGAGGCCCTTGGCCTCGTACGGGGTGAAGAGGTCGTTGTCGAGGGCGCGGGACAGCAGGGTGTTGTCCACGCCGAAGAAGACGTCGCCCTGCGGGGAGCCCTTGGTGAGGATCTCCTTGTTGAGCGCCGTGCCGGCGTCCCCGCTCTTGAGCACCTTGACCGTGTAGCCGGTCTGCTCGGTGAACGCCTTGAGCACGGTGTCGGACACCGCGAAGGAGTCGTGGCCGACGAGGGTGACCGTCTTGGAGGCCGTCCCGTCGCTCTTCCCGCCGTCGGATCCGCCGCCGCAGGCGGCGAGGACGGTGACGCCGAGGGCGGAGACGGCCGCCATGGCGACGGCACGGCGAAGCTGGCTGTTCATGTGGTGCTGACTCCCTACGCCGGTATGACCCGGATCAGGTCCGAGGGTCTGCGGCCGTGCCGCACTCTCAGCGCTGTGTGCGCTCCCCTGTCGGAATGTTTCGTTGTTCTTCGACGCACACGCTCATCTGTGCGAATGCACGGGCACAGTACCAGCCGGGCGCGGGGGCCCTCCGGTCACCGCTCCTGCGCGGCGAGCTGCCCGCAGGCCCCGTCGATCTCCTGGCCACGGGTGTCGCGGACGGTGACCGGCACCCCGTGGGCGGCGATGGCCTCGACGAACGCCTTCTCGTCCTCCGGCCGCGAGGCGGTCCACTTGGAGCCGGGGGTCGGGTTGAGCGGGATCAGATTGACGTGGACGCGCTTGCCCTTGAGCAGGCGGCCCAGCAGATCGCCGCGCCAGGCCTGGTCGTTGATGTCGCGGATGAGCGCGTACTCGATGGAGATCCGGCGGCCGGACTTCTCCGCGTACTCCCAGGCGGCGTCGAGGACCTCGCGCACCTTCCAGCGGGTGTTGACCGGTACCAGGGTGTCGCGCAGCTCGTCGTCCGGCGCGTGCAGCGAGACGGCGAGACGGCACTTGAAGCCCTCGTCGGCGAAGCGGAGCATCGCCGGGACGAGGCCGACCGTGGAGACGGTGATCCCGCGCTGGGACAGGCCCAGTCCGTCGGGCTCCGGGTCGGTCAGCCGGCGGATGGCGCCGACGACCCGCTTGTAGTTGGCCAGCGGCTCGCCCATGCCCATGAAGACGATGTTCGACAGCCGCGCGGGACCGCCGGGGACCTCGCCGTCGCGCAGGGCGCGCATGCCGTCGACGATCTGGTGCACGATCTCGGCGGTCGACAGGTTCCGGTCGAGGCCGGCCTGGCCGGTGGCGCAGAAGGGGCAGTTCATCCCGCAGCCCGCCTGCGAGGAGATGCACATGGTGACCCGGTCCGGGTAGCGCATCAGCACGGACTCGACGAGCGTGCCGTCGTGCAGCCGCCAGAGCGTCTTGCGGGTGGTGTCGTCGTCGCACGAGATGTGCCGCACGACCGACATCAGGTCCGGCAGCAGCTCCCCGGCGAGCTTCTCGCGCGCGGCGGCGGGGATGTCCGTCCACTGCGCGGGGTCGTGCGCGTAGCGCGCGAAGTAGTGCTGGGAGAGCTGCTTGGCGCGGAACGGCTTCTCGCCGATGGCGGCGACCGCCTCCTTGCGCTCGGCGGGCGTGAGATCGGCCAGATGCCGCGGGGGCTTCTTGACCCCGCGGGGCGCGACGAAAGTGAGTTCTCCGGGAAGCGGACGGGCCACGGTTGAGCGTCTCCTCAGGACGACGAGGTCGGGCATCCCCGAACGGACGGGGACCACGGCACCACGATGCCGACGCCAGGAGACCTCACTGGGCCATCCCCACGGCGGCAGGGACGACAAGGGCCCGCGCGCGGTGCTGCGCCACGGGCCCTTCCAGCGTACCTGCTGTCCGTCAACCGCTTCCGACGAAGAGCACCAGCAGCAGCCACACCACCGGGGCGGTCGGCAGCAGCGAGTCCAGCCGGTCCATGATGCCGCCGTGCCCGGGAAGCAGGCTGCCCATGTCCTTGATGCCCAGGTCGCGCTTGATCATCGACTCGCCGAGGTCGCCGAGGGTGGCGCTGGCGGCGACCGCCAGGCCCAGCAGCAGCCCCTGCCACCAGGTGCCGTCCTCGACCAGGAACTGCATGCACAGCGCACCCGCGGCCATGGCGAAGCCGACCGCTCCGAGCAGCCCCTCGCGGGTCTTCCCGGGGCTGATGCGCGGCGCCAGCTTGTGCTTGCCGAAGCGCCAGCCCACCGCGTAGGCGCCCGTGTCGCTGACGACCGTGAGCACCAGGAAGGTGAGCACCCGCTCCGGGCCGTCGTCCGCGGCGAGCATCATCGACACGAAGGTCGCGAGGAACGGCACGTAGAAGGCGGCGAAGACACCGGCCGTGACGTCCCTCAGATAGCCCTCGGGCGGCTCGGTCATCCGCCAGACCAGCACGGCGAGGGCGGTGAGCGCCATCGCCACCCAGGCGCCCTCGGCGCCGCGCAGATAGCCGGCGACCACCATCGCGGCACCGCCGACGGCCAGCGGCACCAGAGGTGCCTTGATCTGCTTGCGCTCCTGGAGGCGGGAGGTCAGTTCCCACAGACCGACGACGACGGCGACCGCTATCACGCCGACGAACACGGCCTTCACGAAGAACAGCGACAGCACGATCACCGCGCCGAGACCGACCCCCACCCCTATGGCCGCCCGGAGGTCGCGGCCGGCCCGCTTCTTCCGGGGCGGCTGCGGGGAGGGCGTCGGCTGCGGCGCGGCATGCGTCGGCTGCGGCGCGGGGGCGGACGGCGGGGTGGGCATGGGCTCCTGCGGATTCTCGTCGCGGAACAGGGGGCCGCCGAGCCGTGCGGCACCCCCGTCGGGGGCCTCGCGGCCGGCTCGGCCGGCGGGGCCTGGAGCGGACTGGGCGTCTCTACCTGCGTCGGGAAAGTCCGGCACGATGGGCATGGGCCGAGTCTGCTGTGCCCCGTGCCCATCGTGGGCAGGACCCGCCGGGAGGGGCCCCTGGTCGGGCGGTGGCCATGCACCGGCGTATCCCGCGCCGGGCGAGGCCCCCCAGGAAGAGTCGTTCATCAGACCTCGAGCAGCTCGGCTTCCTTGTGCTTGAGCAGCTCGTCCACCTGCGCGACGTACTTCGCGGTGGTGTCGTCGAGCTCCTTCTCCGCGCGGCGGCCCTCGTCCTCGCCGACCTCGCCGTCCTTGATCAGCTTGTCGATCGACTCCTTGGCCTTGCGGCGCACGGCGCGGATCGAGATCTTGGCGTCCTCGCCCTTGGTCTTGGCGACCTTGATGAACTCCTTGCGGCGGTCCTGCGTGAGCTCGGGGAAGACCACGCGGATGATGTTGCCGTCGTTGCTCGGGTTGACGCCGAGGTCGGAGTCGCGGATCGCCTGCTCGATGTTGCGCAGCGCGGTCTTGTCGAACGGCGTGACCACGGCCATGCGCGGCTCCGGCACCGAGAACGAGGCCAGCTGGTTGATCGGGGTCAGGGCACCGTAGTAGTCCGCCACGATCTTGTTGAACATCGCCGGGTGCGCACGTCCGGTGCGGATCGCGGCGAAGTCATCCTTGGCGACCAGGACGGCCTTCTCCATCTTCTCCTCGGCCTCGAGGAGGGTCTCTTCGATCACCACTTGCTCCTGCGTGTCTTGAGTGGGGCCCCGGCATCGGGACCGGTCCGTCGGAACCTGCGTCGCGTGTTCCCTGCACGGTGTCCGACCGGCAGGACTTTGTCCATCCCCCGGGGTGCGGCCCCCGGGGACCCCGGTCAGGCCCGGGTGTCCCGGTCGCTCACGAGCGTGCCGATCTTCTCACCGTTGACGGCCCGGGCGATGTTGCCCTCGGCGAGCAGCTCGAAGACGAGGATCGGCAGGGCGTTGTCGCGGCAGAGCGTGATCGCGGTGGCGTCGGCGACCTTGAGGTTCCGGGCGATCACCTCGCCGTACTCCAGCGCGTCGTACTTCACCGCGTCGGGGTTGGCCTTCGGGTCGGAGTCGTAGACCCCGTCGACACCGTTCTTGCCCATGAGCAGCGCCTCGGCGTCGATCTCCAGGGCACGCTGTGCGGCGGTGGTGTCGGTGGAGAAGTAGGGCATGCCCATGCCCGCGCCGAAGATGACGACGCGGCCCTTCTCCAGGTGGCGCACGGCGCGCAGCGGGATGTACGGCTCCGCGACCTGCCCCATCGTGATGGCGGTCTGGACGCGGGAGTCGATGCCCTCCTTCTCCAGGAAGTCCTGGAGGGCGAGGCAGTTCATGACCGTGCCGAGCATGCCCATGTAGTCGGAGCGCGCCCGGTCCATGCCCCGCTGCTGGAGCTCGGCGCCGCGGAAGAAGTTTCCGCCGCCGATCACGACCGCGATCTCGGCGCCGTCGCGTACGACCGCCGCGATCTCACGGGCCATGGCGTGTACGACGTCGGGGTCCACCCCCAGGCCCCCGCCGCCGGCGAACGCCTCACCGGACAGCTTCAGCATGAAGCGGCCGGCTTTCTTGCCGTGGTTGTCGTCGCCCTTTGCGGCGTCCTGATTCATGGAGATCTCCTCGTGCACATACGAAGAAGGCCATTGCCCTGGGGTCCTTGCGGTTTCCCGTACGGCAATGGCCTCCTCGTCAGATCTGCGGTCGCCCGGCGCGGACGCGGACGACTGCCTCAGACCCTACCGGGGTCCGGTGTCCGTGGCGTACGGACTCAGATGCCGACCTTGATGCGGCTGAAGCGCTTGAGGGCGACTCCGGCCTCGTCCAGGATCTGCTGGACCGTCTTCTTGTTGTCCAGCGCGTAGGGCTGGCCGAGGAGGGTGGCCTCCTTGAAGAAGCCGTTGACGCGACCCTCGACGATCTTCGGGAGGGCGGCCTCGGGCTTGCCTTCGGCGCGGGTGGTCTCCTCGGCGACGCGGCGCTCGGTCTCGACGACCTCGGCCGGGACGTCCTCGCGGGAGAGGTACTTCGGCGCGAAGGCGGCGATGTGCTGCGCGACGCCCTTGGCGATCTCGGCGTTCTCCTTGTCGAGCTCGACGAGAACACCGATCTGCGGGGGCAGGTCGGGCATGGTGCGGTGCATGTACGCGGTGACGTAGCCGTCGGTGAACTGCGCGAAGCGGTCCAGGACGATCTTCTCGCCGAGGTTGGCGTTGGCCTCGTCGACGTACGCCTGGACGGTCTTGCCGGCCTCGATCTCGGAGGCGAGCAGCGCCTCGATGTCGGCGGGGCCCGTCTTGGCGACGTGCTCGGCGAGCGCGTTGGCGACGGCCTGGAACTTGTCGCCCTTGGCGACGAAGTCCGTCTCGCACTTCAGCTCGAGGATGACACCGGCGGAGTTGTCGCCCGCGATGAGGGAGACGACGGCGCCGTTCTCGGCGGAGCGGCCCTCGCGCTTGGCGACGCCCTTCTGGCCCTTGATGCGCAGGGCCTCGACGGCCTTGTCGACGTTGCCGTCGGCCTCGTCCAGCGCCTTCTTGCAGTCCATCATGCCGGCGCCGGTGAGCTCGCGGAGCTTCTTGACGTCAGCGGCGGTGTAGTTCGCCATGAGTCTGGGTTCTCTCTCGAAGTCTGAAAGATCTACGAAGATCGGGAAGATCTACGGGTGGACGGCGGGGGCCACCGGGCCCCCGCCGTCGTCAACCGAACCTGTGCAGGTCAGGCCGTGGTTCAGGCCTGCTCGGCGTCGGCGGCCGGAGCCTCCGTGGCCTCGGCGGCCGGAGCCTCGGCGGCCGGAGCCTCAGCGGCGGGCGCCTCGGCGGCCGGGGCGTCGGCCGGCTTCTCCGCGGCGTCGTCGGCCTTCTTCTCACCCTCGAGCAGGTCACGCTCCCACTCGGCCAGCGGCTCGCCGGCGGCCTTCTCGCCCGGCTTCGAGTCGCCGGTGGCCACGCCGGAGCGGGCGATGAGGCCCTCGGCGACGGCGTCGGCGATCACGCGGGTGAGCAGGGTGACGGAGCGGATCGCGTCGTCGTTGCCCGGGATCTTGTAGTCGACCTCGTCGGGGTCGCAGTTGGTGTCGAGGATCGCGACGACCGGGATGTGGAGCTTGCGCGCCTCACCGACGGCGATGTGCTCCTTCTTGGTGTCGACGATCCAGACGGCGCTCGGCACCTTCTGCATCTCGCGGATGCCGCCGAGGGTCTTCTCGAGCTTGGCCTTCTCGCGGGAGAGGACCAGGAGCTCCTTCTTGGTGAGGCCGGAGGCGGCCACGTCCTCGAAGTCGATCTGCTCGAGCTCCTTGAGGCGCTGCAGACGCTTGTAGACGGTCGAGAAGTTGGTGAGCATGCCGCCCAGCCAGCGCTGGTTGACGTAGGGCATGCCGACGCGCGTCGCCTGCTCGGCGATGGCCTCCTGGGCCTGCTTCTTCGTACCGACGAACATGATGGAGCCGCCGTGCGCGACGGTCTCCTTGACGAACTCGAAGGCGCGGTCGATGTACGACAGCGACTGGAGCAGGTCGATGATGTAGATGCCGTTGCGCTCGGTGAAGATGAAGCGCTTCATCTTCGGGTTCCAGCGACGGGTCTGGTGACCGAAGTGGACGCCGCTCTCCAGCAGCTCCCGCATCGTGACGACGGCCATGGCCGTATCTCCTTGGGTTCTCGGTTGTGTCCTGACGCCCCGACGCGCCGTGCCACAGAAGGACCGAGGAGCGCGGCCACCGACCGCTGAGGGTCCGGTGGCGGGGCGTGCGAAGTCGACCCGGTGACCCGGATCGCCAGATGAAGTGTACGGGACCCCGGGGGCCCCGGGTGACGCCGCTGTCCACAACGGCCCGGTTGTCCACAGATCCGGACCATGATCCACTCGCGGCGGCCCGCCGGGGCACGGTTGCGCCATGAACCGCGCACTCTCCGTGCGGCGGCGCCGTGCGCCCGCCGCCCCGCGTCCCGGCTCTCCCGGGGGCCTCGCCCGCCTCGCCCGGGCGGCGCCGGCGGCCGTCCTGCTGCTGCTCGCGCTGTGCGCCGCCCCCGCCCGGGCCGGCGAGGGCCCCGCGGGGTACGGCTGGCCGGTCGGCGCGCCGCGGCCCCTGGTGGTCAGGGGCTGGGATCCGCCCGTCTCACCGTACGGGGCGGGGCACCGGGGCGTCGATCTCGCCGCGGCGGCCAGCTCCCCGGTGCGCGCCGCGGCCAGCGGGCGGGTGTCCTTCGCGGGCCCGGTGGCGGGGCGCGGCGTGCTCGTCATCGCGCTCGACGGCACGGGCGACCCGCCGCTGCGCACGACGTACGAGCCGGTGACGGCGCTGGTCGCGGAGGGCGACGAGGTCGCGGCCGGGCAGATCGTCGCGACCCTGGACGCCGGGGCGGGGCACTGCCCGGGGGCCTGCCTGCACTGGGGCCTGCGGCGCGGGGACGCCTATCTCGATCCGCTGTCCCCGCTGCCCCGGGAGCTGCTGCGCGGCGGGCCCTCCCGGCTGCTGCCGGTGTTCTCCGTGCCGCTGCCGGGCTCGGTGCGCGCCGGTGCTCCCGCCGGTCCCGTGGAAGCGGTGCAGGCGGGGCTGCTGCTGCTCACCGCGGGTGCGGCGCACCGCACGCTGCGCGCCGTCAGCCCCGTACGCCGCGCAGCGCCATCGCGACGGTGGCGTCGGCGATGGCGGACGGATCCTCGGCCGCACCCAGTTCGATGCGGCGGACCGCGGCGTCGACCATGCCCTGGAGCAGCATGGCGGACAGGCGCGGCTCGGACTGTCCCAGCTCGGCCAGGGCCTCCACGATCATCGCGATCAGGGCTCCGTGGGCGGCGCGGATCTTCTCGCGGGCCCCGGCGTCGAGTTCGCTCGCGGAGATCGCGACGACGGCCCGGTGCCGGCGGTCGCCGACAAGTTCGAGCTGGCGGCGCACATACGCCTCGACCTTGTCCTCCGGAGAGGGAGCGAGGTCCATGGCGCTCTCGATCTCGGCCGCCCACACGGGGAAGTCGACGGCGCACAGCTCCTCGACGACGGCCGCGCGGGAGCGGAAGTACTCGTAGACGGACGACCGGGCGAGACCCGTGCGCTCCGCGAGCGCGGGGAAGGTCAGCGCCTCGGTGCCGCCTTCGGACAGGAGTGAACGCGCGGCGTCCAGCAGGGCGCCTCGCTGCATCGTCCGGTGCTCGGCCACGGAGGCCGCTCGAATCCTGGGCACCCCCCCACTCTACGGATGCGGCCGCGGTACGGGGGCGTCAGCGTCCGACGTCGGCCAGCTTGGCGCGGAGCTGCAGCACCGACTTGGTGTGGATCTGGCTCACCCTGCTCTCCGTGACGCCCAGGACATGGCCGATCTCCGCGAGGGTGAGGCCCTCGTAGTAGTAGAGGGTCACCACGGTCTTCTCCCGGTCGGGCAGGGTGTTGATGGCCCGGGCGAGGAGCCTGCGCAGCTCCCGGTCCTCGGCGACCTCGACGGGATTGTCGGCGGCGGTGTCCTCCAGGGTGTCCATCAGGCTCAGCCGGTCGCCGCCCTCGCCGCCGACATGGAGGAGCTCCTCCAGCGCGACGACGTTCGCGAGCGACAACTGGCTGAAAACCGAGTGGAGTTCCTCGACGGTGACGTCCATCTCGGCCGCCACCTCCGCCTCGGAGGGCGTGCGGCGCAGTTGCGCCTCCAGGGTGGCGTAGGCCCGCTCCACCGCCCGGGCCTTCTGCCGCACCGAGCGCGGGATCCAGTCGAGCGCCCGCAGTTCGTCGATCATCGCGCCGCGGATGCGGGTGATCGCGTACGTCTCGAACTTGATCGACCGCTCGACGTCGAACTTCTCGATGGCGTCGATGAGGCCGAAGACCCCGGAGGAGACGAAGTCCGCCTGCTCGACATTGGACGGCAGACCCACGCTGACCCGGCCCGCCACGTACTTGACCAGCGGGGAGTAGTGGAGGATCAGCTGTTCCCGCAGACGCTCGTCGCCCGTGGACTTGTACGACCGCCACAGCTCCTCGAGCGAGGTGGGAGCCGATGGCCGCACGGTGCCACGGGCAGCGGGCGGCGCTGCCGCGCGGTCAGACCCGAACGTGTGCTGGCGCATGCGTTGCCTTGAGCCGTTCTGCTGTGAGGGGGCGGGGAGGGCGGCCGAGGCCGGAACCTTGCGAGCGTAGCGTGACTGCGCGGTCGCGGTGGGCGAGGCCGGAGGAACGGTCGGCGGCGGATATGCGCTCTCGCCCACACCTTCGAATCGGGGCCGACACACGGTGCACCGGCCCCTCAGGCGTCACAGACATGGCCGAGAAGGTCATCGCTTCACCCTTTCACCCGAATGCTTCAGGTCAAGCACCGCCTCGCCGCGCGTTCGAACCGCGAATCGGCCGCGGGGCCAACTTCCAGTCCGTACCGTGCCGTTCGGTGAAGCCCAGCGACTGCAGTTCGTACAGCCTGCCGAGCGCCTCGTCCTCCGGGACGCCCGCGGCCCGCGCCACCTCGCGCACGGTCGCCGTGCCCCGGCCGGGCAGCGCTTCGAGCACCTGTCTGCCGACGGGCTCCAGAACATCCCTCGGCAGCACCGGTCCCAGCCGCTCGGGCGCGAGCGCACCCATGTCCCCCACAAGCTCGACGACTTCCGCCGCGTCGGTGACGAGCACACCTTCGCCGCGCAGGAGTTCGTGCACACCGGCGGACAGCCCGCTGGTCGCCGGACCGGGGACGCCCATGACGAACCGGCCGAGCCGCCGAGCCCCTCGGGCCGTGACCAGGGAGCCGCTGCGGTACTCGGCCTCCACCACGACCGTGCCGCGGGTGAGCGCGGCGATCACCCGGTTGCGCAGCACGAAGCTTCTCTGCACTAAGTCAAGCGAGTCGATCCTTGTTGTCAGCCTGACTGGGGCCGGACGGTCGGGATGCCGAGTGGGACGGTCGACCGTTGTGCGAGTCGAGCCGCATCGGCTTGCTTGGTGCGGACAAAGGTCAAGGTCATGTCGAT
The DNA here is from genome assembly GCF_016919245.1 of Streptomyces zhihengii. Lineage (NCBI taxonomy): Bacteria > Bacillati > Actinomycetota > Actinomycetes > Kitasatosporales > Streptomycetaceae > Streptomyces > Streptomyces zhihengii. Next base: position 2,500,984 of record NZ_JAFEJA010000001.1, read on the forward strand.
GCCTTCGATCTCGCCGAGCCATTGTTCCTCCTGTGCGCGCTTGCGGCGGAGGACCAGGTCCTCCTCGATCTCGGCCAGCCTCGGCAGCATCTTGGGGTTGACCTGCAGCATTGGGCATCGGATGCATGCGTGCTCGTGCTGGCAGGGGGATCCGTAGGGGCGAGCGCAGTTACCGAGTTCGACCTTGCGTTTGTCGAAGTGCTCTTCGAACTCGTCCCACTCCTCGCGGTTGACGTCGACGTACTCGTCCTCGGGACGCAGGGTTCGGCGGTGGTTGAGGAACTCCTGGTAGTGCTTGACGATGTCCTCGGCGAAGACCGCGACGTAGCCCTGAGTGGTCTGGAGATTCAGATGTCCGAGTAGGGCTGCGCCGATGTGGATCGGCAGGCCGCCGTTGACGATGTCGGTGGCGAAGAGCCTGCGGAAGTCGTGCGGTGTGAACTTGGTGCCGGCGAAGGCGGGGTTCGTTTCGGCGATCTCTTCGCAGCTGCGGCGGATCATGAGCTGAACTGTTGTCGGCGATACGACATCGTGGCGGGTTCCCAGTTGCCGTTGGAAGAGGAACGGCATGGGTTCTGACCAGGTCTTCTCGTGTCCGTCGTAGCGGCTCAAGAGGGGAATCGAGTGGCCTCTGCGGGTGTGGCGGCGGACGATCTGCGCGACGGCGTGGAAGAGCTCGGCGGACATCGGGATGACACGCTCGCGCTCGGTCTTCGAGGGGGCCACGACCAGGAGGGCGATGACCTCACCACCGGGCCGCTCGTATTGGCGAATGCTGAGGTGGGTGAGCTCAACCAGTTCCTCGACGCGGATACCGCTGTGACGCAGGATCTCAACGGCGACCCACTCCCAGAACGCGGAGTCCTCGGCCATCGACACGTGGATCAGCTCGCCGGTCTCGTGGTCGGTAACCCTCACGGCCGGCTCGGCCAAGACCTTCGCCCGGCGGCGATCCTCGCGGGAGTTGGTGCGGCTGTAGCGGCGGCCCTTGTGCTCGAACTGTTCACCCAGTGGAATCGGCCGGGCAGCTTCCAACAGGCCGGCCAGGTGCTCGTAGCGCTCCTCGACGTGCCGGACGAGAACCGGCAAAAGGGGCTGGCGAACGCGGGTGCGGTCGGCCATCCGCCGGGTGACCTCACGGCGCCGCTTGCCGAAGCCCTTCACGTCCCGGGGCAGAATCGGGCAGGGCGTCACCCACTGGGCCCACCGTTCCGGTTCACCGATGGCCCAGCTGTGGAGATCGAGGTAGAGGCCGCGGACGGCCAGCAGGACGGATTCCGCGTCCTTGCGGAGGCGGGTGCGGTCGGTTTTGCCGTCCCTCCGCCAGTACTGGATTTCAGCCCGCCACTGGTCATAGAGCTCCTGGCTGAGGTTCAGGTCGCGCTGATCGGGGTTGAGCTCTTCGATGACGGCCCAGAACAGGCTGGCCAGCTGGCGGGCCAATGCCTGAAGGGTGACGTAGTCCGTGTCCGCTCGGCGGCGAGCCAGGTAGTCGATCAGGAGCTGCCGGATCTCGACGTTCTTGATGCCGTAGGCGTCGACAAGTTCCTCGACGCTTCGCTGACCGGCGTAGGTGAAGGCCCGCAGGGTCGGGCTCGTCTCAGGCGGAAAGTGCCCCATCCTGTGCAGGATCTCCCAGGTGCCCAGGGCCGCGAACCGAGTCGTGTCCCCGTTGGCTCCATGGGTGAGCCCCAGGCGCTTGCTCTCGATCGAGTAGTGCAGCAGAGCCGAGGGAGTCAGATGCTCCATGGTGATGCCCTGCGTGGTGAGAGCGCAGGTCAGGTCGAATTTCGCGCGCTGCCGGTGCACTGCGGTCAGGTGGTGCTGAGCATCGACTACTGCGAAGAACTCGTCCAGGCGAGGGTCCTTCTGGACCTGCCGGAACGGATCGGCGTAGTCACTGAACTTGTTCGCCCGGAACCCGGGCAGCGAGGGCTGGATGATCCTCGCCACGAACGCCAACTTCAGCGCGGAGAGGAGGTCGCTTCGCTCCCAGGGTGCATCCTCGCGACCCAGGACTCTGACTGACAGGGCGTTCTCGCCGTTGAAAGCGCTCGCCTCCCATCGCTCTTGCCAGGTGTTCCCGGGCAGCGTCGCCAAGTGGCCGAAGAGAATGCGGATCGCCGCTCGGCGCTTCCCTGCCCCGGACCTCGACTCCTTCGGCCAGACCATCCCGGTCAGGTCGCACAAGTCCGCGATGCCGACCGTCGACAGGTCCCCAAGCGGCGCCGGGGGCCTCTCCGGCCGGGGTGCCGGCGCTGCTTTGGCCGAAGCCCTCGAGAACCTCGTCGGTGCCTTGACCCGCGGGGCCTCGGCGTAGTTCTGGCGCCGATTACGGACAGTGGAGACCTCGACCGTCGAGTGATCAGCCACCGAACACCGCCTTGATGTCCTCGGCGTCGTAGCCAGCGGAGAACGTGCGCTGGACCCGGGGGCGGCTGTAGTGGGCCTGCAGAGCGTCGAAGAGATCCTCCACTCGGGCATTGAGGTAGCGGCCGGTGGTCGCAAGATCGGTGTGTCGCAAGATCGCTCGGACCTGGGCGAGGGTGAGGTTCGGGTCGTTCGCCATTCGGTTCGCGGCGGTGTGCCGCAGGTCGTGCAGGGTCCAGTTCGTGCCGAGTTTCTCGTTCACCCGCTGGAAGACCCGCCGCATCGCCGAGTAGGTCAGCGGCCGGTCCGGCCCCCGCATCGTCCGCAGGACCGGCTCGTGAGCCGGCGGAAGCCCGATCGTGTCGAGGTAGGCGGCCAGGATCGTCAGGGCTTGAGGGCTCGCGGGAACGGGCTCGCGATCGTCGGTGCCCTTGGTCACCACGTAGATCATCTGCTTGGCCCAGTCGATGTCACCGGGGGTGACGCCGAGAAGTTCGCCGGCCCGGGAGCCGCTGGAGACGTAGAGCAGGATGGCCGCCCGGTCCCGGTCGCAGGTCATCGCCTCGAAGAGCTCGTCCCACATCGCGTCGGGAATGGACCGGGGGTCGGTCTGCCGAACACGCTGGCGCAAGCGGGCCCGCCGGAATTGCGGGACCGTGCCGTCCGGAGCCCTGTGTGCGAGGGCTCGGCGCTGGGCGGCTGCCTCCGGCACCGGGTTGATCAGCGGACCTCGGTTGTAGTGCCGGTGGTAGGCGTAGAAGCTGCAGATCACGGTCAGGCAGTGGTTGATCGTTGAGGGCGCGTACCCCGCCTTGAGATAGGGCTTGCCGGTGCGGGGATTCACCGAGCCGGGTCGTGGGGCGTCTGGCTTCCGCCGGCGTCGTTGGGGGTTCGGAGCCAGCCGGAGCCAGCCCACCAGCGCGGAGGCTTCCGCCTCGGTTGCCCTGTCCCAGGGGACGTCTAGGAACCACAGCAGCCGAAACCAGCGCTGGAGGTCGTACGCGTAGCTCCTGACGGTCAGCGGCCGGTTGTCGTCCAGGGTCAGACCCCGCAGGTACGGGACGACGGGAGCGACCGGGGTCCCGTCAGGCCCGAGAACGGCGTACCGCGGTATCGACTCCAGCTCGACGACCGAGCCGACACGGGGCACATCGGCCTGGCCCTCGATTAGCTGGCGGTGCAGATCTTGCAAGACACACTTCCTCGAAGACGTAGATCATCTCGCTTCATGATCAGAGACTTGGTGCAGTTAACACACCGGCTCGCGGTCGGGTGTTCCCCGGGCGGCAACTCGCTGACGAGCAGCCCCTGTCGCGCGATCCTTCCGATGAGCTCGGCGTGGCCCCTGGGGTAAGCGGTGTCGACCCCGCAGGCGAGGACGGCGACGGTGGCGCCGCCCGCCGCGAGCGCCCCTCGGTGCGCGGCGCCGTCGACCCCGAACGCGGCGCCCGACACCACCACCCAGCCCCGCTCCGCGAGACCGGCCGCCAGCGTGGTGGCCATGTGGGCTCCGTAGGGCGTGCAGGCGCGGGCGCCGACCAGGGCGACGGAGCGCAGCGCCCATCTGCGGAGATCGAAGCCGCCCCGGACCCACAGGCCGATGGGCCGGGCGTCGCCGAGGTCGTCGAGCTGGGTCGGCCACTCCGCGTCGCCCGGCACGGCGAACCTGCCCCCGGCCGCACGGGCCGCGTCCAGCCGACGGCCGGGGACGACGTCCGCCGCACGGGCCCGCAGGCCGACGAGACCGCGCGCGGAGACTCCGGGCAGCGGGGCGCCGGGCGGCTCCCCATCGGACATCAGCAGGCCCAGCAGCCCCTCGGCGCCGAACCGGCGCAGCCAGCGACCGTTCCGCTCGTCGCCGGGCTCCAGGATCTGGGTGAGCGCGGCACGCGCCACCCGCTCCCGCTCGCCACCGGCCACGGATCCGGGCCCCGCCGCGTCCTCGGCCGCGAGCGGCTCACCCCCGGCAGCCGGCGCCCTCTCGGCCGCGAGCTGGCGCACACCGGCAGCCTGCACCGCCTCGGCCAGGGGCGGCCCACCCCCAGCAGCCGGCACCCCCTCGATCAAGGGCGGCCCACCCTCGGCGACCTGCACCCCCTCGGCCACGGGCTGCCGCGCACCGGCGGCCGCACCGTCCGGCGCCCGCCCCCGGCGCACCGCACCGCCCCCCGGGGCGGGCTCTCCCCCGGCGACCGCCGTCTCCGGCCCGGGGCTCACCGCGCCGCTCCCGTCAGGGTGGCGGCGCCGCGGGCGATCCCGGTGCGCAGCTCCAGCGCGAGCGCCACGTCCACCGCCTCGGGCCGGTCGCGCCCTCGGAGGTCGGCGATCGTCCAGGCGACGCGCAGCACCCGGTCGAGGCCGCGCGCGGTGAGCAGCCCGCGCTCGATGTCGCGCTCGGCGACCGCCAGGGCCCCGGGGGCCACCGTCCAGCGGGTGCGCAGCTCATGGCCGGGGACCTCGCTGTTGACCGTCCAGCCGGTGCCCTGGAGCCGGGCCGCGGCCCGGGCCCTGGCCTCCCGCACCCGTGCGGCGACCTCCGCGGTCGACTCCCCGCGCCCGCCGCCCATCAGCTCCGAGCGGTTGACCGGCTCGACCTCGATCCGCAGGTCCACCCGGTCGAGCAGCGGCCCGGACATCCGGGCCTGGTAGCGGCGGACGACAGACGGCGGGCACTCGCAGCCCGAGCCGTGCAGGGTGTGGCGCCCGCAGGGGCACGGGTTCGCCGCGAGCATCATGAGGAAGCGGGCGGGCAGCCGCACGACGCCTCCGCTCCGGGCGACCACGACATGGCCGGACTCCAGGGGCTGGCGCAGCGCGTCGAGCGCCTTGCCGGAGAACTCGGGCGCCTCGTCGAGGAAGAGCACGCCCCGGTGGGCGAGGGAGACCGCGCCGGGCCTCGGCAGCCCGTGCCCGCCGCCGACCAGGGCCTGCATCGTGGCCGAGTGGTGCGGGGCGCAGTACGGGGCGGTGCGGACGAGGGGCTCGCCCGGCGGGAGGATGCCCGCCACCGAGTGGACCGCGGTGACCTCCAGCGACTCCCGCCGGGTCAGCGGCGGGAGCACGGCCGGCAGCCGCTCGGCCAGCATCGTCTTGCCCGCGCCCGGCGGGCCGGTGAGCAGCAGGTGGTGCCCGCCCGCCGCGGCGACCTCCAGCCCGGTGCGGGCGGTCCGCTGACCGGCGACGTCGGCCAGGTCGGGCCCGCCGCCGGTGTCCGGGGCGGCGCTCAGCCCGGTGCCGACCCCGGCTCCCGGGACCAGCAGCCCGGCGAGCGCCGGGTCGGGGCGGCCGGGGGCGACGGGCTCCTCGTCGGGCACCGGTTCGTCGGCGAGCACCGCGATGAGCTGCCGCAGGGTGCGGACGCCGAGGACGGACACCCCGGGCACCAGGGACGCCTCCCCGGCCGTCTGCTCCGGGACGACCACCTGGTCGTAGCCCGCCTCGGCCGCCGCGAGGACGGCGGGCAGCACCCCGCGCACCGGACGGACCCGCCCGTCGAGCCCGAGTTCGCCGATCAGCACCAGATCGGCGATCTGCCGGGGGTCGATCCGCTCGGCGGCGGCCAGCACCGCCACCGCCACGGCCAGGTCGAAGCCACTGCCGCCCTTGGGGACGGACGCGGGGCTGAGGCCCACCGTGAGCTTCTTCTGCGGCCACTCGGCCCCCGAGTTGACCACCGCCGCCCGGACCCGGTCACGGCTCTCGACGAGGCTCTTGTCGGGCAGGCCCACCAGGGTGAAGGCGGCCACTCCGGGCTCCAGGTCGGCCTGGACCTCGACCACCACGCCCTCGACGCCGACGAGGGCCACGGAACACGCGCGGGCGAAGCCCATCACGCCACCCCCCTGACGTGCTCCAGCACGGCGGCGCCCCTACGGGGCAGCACCACGCCCACCAGATCGACGCGGATCCCGCCCGGTGGCGCTCCCCCGTGGCGGGCCGCCCAGCACTCCGCCAGGTGTCTGAGCCTCCTGGACTTGGCGGGGGTCACCGCCGCCATCGGCTGCCCGTGGGAACCGGCCCTGCGGGTCTTGACCTCGCAGACGACGAGGACGTCGCCCTCATGGGCCACGATGTCGATCTCTCCGGCCCGTCCGCAGCGCCAGTTCCTCGCCAGCAGCCGCATGCCGGACCCGGCCAGCCGCCGGGCCGCCAGATCCTCGCCGTACCGTCCCAGTGCGCGCGTCGCGTTCATGTCGGCACCACCTCCGGCACCGACTCTGGGGCCTGGGCCCCACCCGTGTGGATCATGGAGGAAAGCCGTGGACAAGCGGCTCGCTGTGGACAACTCCGTCACCCGTGGGAGTGAAAGACGGGCGGAGACCGGCCAAAGGCCGGGGGACCTCAGCTGCTCGGGAGCTCCAGGTCGCTCTTGTTGAGCTCCTCGATGTTCACGTCCTTGAACGTGAGGACGCGCACCTGCTTCACGAACCTGGCCGGCCGGTACATGTCCCAGACCCAGGCGTCCGCCATCGAGACCTCGAAGAACACCTCGCCCTGGACCGAGTGCACCTGCATCTCGTAGTCGTTGGTGAGGTAGAAGCGGCGCTCCGTCTCGATCACGTATTTGAACAGCCCGACGACGTCTCGGTACTCCCGGTAGAGCTTCAGCTCCATCTCGGTCTCGTACTTCTCGAGGTCCTCGGCGCTCATGGCATGTTCCCCTTCAGCCTTGCGTCCCCCTATTGTGCGCCAGCGCCCCGCGCCCCTATGCGATTTCCGGGGCGAGGACCACCGGCGTACTCGGAGGTCCCTCGTCGAGCAGCGTACGCAGCAGCTCGGCGAGCCTGGTCGGGTACACCGTCTCACGCGCCGCCGACAGTTCGGCGGAGGTCCACCACCTGAGGCCGGAGACACTGCGCCGCTCCAGCTCGGTCAGCCCGGCCGGGGCGGTCTCGGTCGTCGTCGTGCGGGCGAGGAAGTACCACTCGTCCTGGTCCCAGCGGCGGCCGTCGAACGGGAAGGAGCACTGACGCCGCCAGAGCACCGGCCCGAGTTCCACCTCGGTGATCCCGGTCTCCTCGGCCAGCTCGCGCAGCGCGGCCTGCTCACGGGTCTCGTCGCCCTCCAGCCCGCCGCCCGGCGTGAACCACCAGTCGTCGGCGGGATCGGCCGGCTCGAAGCCGTGCAGCAGAAGGATGCGGTCCTCGGGGTCGAGCAGCACGACCCTGGCGACCCTGCGCCGCACCGCTGCGGCCGGCGGCTCAGGCGACACCCGCGGCCTCCGGCTTCCGGCGCGCCCGGGAGATCCGGCCGGCCACGGTCCCGTAGGCGGCACCGCCCACGATGAGCACGGCGCCGGCCAGCACCGCACCGAGCATCAGCTTCACGGGACCGGGCTGCGAGACCCCGCCCGGCAGCTCCGTGAAGGCCTCGGGACGCGCCACCATGCCGCCGTCCAGCGGCCAGGCGATCGCGTCGACACGGGCCTCGACGGCGGACCGGGGGACGGAGCCGTTGCCCGATTCCTGGAGATGGGAGCGCGAGTCCAGCGAGGTCCTGCGGTCGTCGCCCATCAGGAAGAGATGGCCTTCGGGCACCTTGGCGGTGAAGCTCTCCGCGGCCGGCCCCTCGGCGCGCAGATACGGTTCGTCGAGCTGCCTGCCGTTGACGGTCAGGCGCCCGCCGTCCCCGCAGCAGGCGACCTCGTCGCCGCCGACGCCGACGACCCGCTTGACCATGGGGAGGTTCCCCCAGTCCTTGTCGCGGAAGATCACCACGTCGCCGCGACGGACGTCCTCGCCGCCCGTCCGCTCGGCGAGCACCCGGTCGCCGACGTTGACCGTCGGGACCATGGAGTCGGTCGGGACCGTGTACGGCTGGTAGACGAGGGCTCCCCAGACGAACCCGCCGAGGAAGAGCACACAGCCGACGGCCACGGCTATGCCGGACAGCGCGCTGCCCAGCCGGCCGCCGCCGGCACCGTCACGTCCTGTACCGGCCATCCAGCGCTCCTCGGAGAGATCGGTACCCCGCTGCGTCGCGGGGATCTGCGGTCCGCGAGGCACCCTACCCGGCGGTACGGCCCCGGGTCAGCACCCGGAATCGGCCCCGGGGACCGGCGCGGGGCCCCGGGCGCCTACGCACTCGTCACCCCGGGTGCGCCGGTGACGCACGGTGGGCCGGGCGGTGTCGCCACCGGCCCGGCGCCGCCCCGCCCCGTTCAGCCGCGCGCGCCCGTGGCCCCGGCGGTCAGGCGCCGGCGGCGCCACAGCACCAGGGGCACCGCGCCCGCGAGGCCCAGGGCCGGCGGGGCGATCGCCGCGGCGGCGTCGAGTCCCGGCTGGTCGTAGGTGGCGGGCACCGGCAGGGTGGCCCAGCGGTTCAGCGGCCAGGCGACGACGACGGCTCGGCCGACGACCTTGTCCACCGGGACGAAGCCGCGGTTGACGTCCTCCATGTGGTAGCGGGAGTCCTGGGAGTTCTGGCGGTTGTCGCCCATCACCCAGATCCGGTCCTCGGGCACCTTGAACGGGCCGAAGGGCTGGTCGTCGCAGGCGGAGCTGCCGGGGTAGAGGTAGGTCTCGTCGAGGGGCTTGCCGTTCAGGATGACCGGGCCGCCCTTCTTGCACTCGATCGTGTCGCCGGCGACCGCGATGGTCCGCTTGATCAGGTCCTTCTCCTCGGCGGAGGGCATCAGACCGATGAAGCTGAGGAACTCCTGGAGGACGTTGGGCTCCGGAGTGGGCTCGCCCTCCAGCCAGCCGCCCGGGTCGTGGAAGACGACGACCTCGCCGCGCTCGGGCTCGGAGCCGAACCAGGGCGTGAGCTTGTCCACCAGCACCCGGTCACCGCGCTGGAGGGTGTTCATCATCGAATCCGACGGAATGGAGAACGCCTGCACCAGGAAGGTCTTGATCAGCAGCGCCAGCAGCAGCGCGATACCGATCAGGAGCGGCAGTTCCTTCCAGAAGGATCGCTGCTTCTTCTGTCCCGTACCGCTGCCCTCCGGCTCGTCGTCGTCACCGCCGCCCGCCGGAGCCGCTCCGCTCGCGTCCGAGGGCTGCTCGGGGAGACGCCCCGGCCTCTCCTCGGGATCGTCGTGCCCGGACCGTGCGCCGACCGCCACGTCCCCCACATCCACTCCTCACTCCGCAGGAACCGCCTGCCCCGTACAAGGAACAGGCCCACCACTCCCATAACGAGCGGGAGTTCCGCAGGGGTCGGGAGCAGGACCATTCCGTTCAGATCCTGGGAGGACACACTATGCGACGGCGCCGCCGCCGCCGGTGTCCCAACGCGCGCGCTGGGAACGGACGCGAAGGTCCCCGGTTCCTCCAGGCGGCGCCAGTGTCCCAGCGGCCAGGCGATCACCACGGCCTGCCCGACGACCTGGTCCTCTGACACGGTCCCCTGCCCTTCCTCCCTGAGGTGGAAACGGGAGTCGGCGGAGTCGGAGCGATGGTCTCCCATCACGAAGAGCCGCCCCTCGGGCACCCGGACCTCGAAGGAGATCGTCGACGGCGCGTTGCCGGGGTGCAGATAGGGCTCGTTCAAGGGTACGCCGTTGACCGTGACCAGGCCGTTCGCGTCGCAGCACTTCACGGTGTCGCCGCCCACCGCGATCACCCGCTTGATCAGGTCGCGTTCGTCGGCCGACGGCAGCAGACCGATGAAGGTGAGGACCTGCTTGACCTGCTTGACGACGACCGGGTCCTCGCCGGCCGGCTTCTCCTCGCTCGGCAGCCAGCCGCCCGGGTCCTTGAAGACGACGACGTCGCCGCGCTCGGGCCGGGAGCCGAACCACGGGGTGAGCTTGTCCACCAGCACCCGGTCCTGGATGCGGATGGTCTGCTCCATCGATCCGGAGGGGATGACGAACGCCTGGACCAGGAACGTCTTGAGCACCAGGGCGATGAGCAGGGCGACCGTGATGAGGAGGGGGACCTCCTTGACGGCGGAGCGGCGGCGCTTGCGCTTGACCTTCCTCGCGAGCCTGCGCCGCTCGGCGCGCCCGGGCAGCGAGCGGCCGCCGTCGGTGCGGCGGGTCCCGGTGGGCAGCCGGGTGTCGGCCCGATGGCCCGCCGGGCGGCCGCGGTTACCCATGCCCGCCGCCGACGACACCGCTGGGCGGGGGCACGTGCCGGAAGGCGCCGGTCGGTTCGAGTGAGGTCCAGCGCCCGGCCGGCCAGCCGATCCAGTCGGCCCGGCCGATCACCTTCTCGACGGGGACCATGCCGCCGCCCGGATCCCCGAGGTGGTCCCGGGAGTCGCTGGAGTTGCCCCGGTGGTCGCCCATGACCCACAGGCGGTTCGCGGGGACGACGATGTCGAAGGCCACCTCGGACGGCACGTCGCCGGGATGGAGATAGCCCTCGTCGACCGCCACACCGTTCACCTCGATCCTGCCCTCGTCGTCGCAGCAGACCACCCGGTCACCGCCGGTGCCCACCACACGCTTGACGAAGTCGGTGTCGGCCGGTTCGGCGAGGCCGAGAGCGGCGAGCCCCTCTCGTACTACGGAACTCACGGGATTTTCCGTCAGTTCCGCACGCACGAAGGAACCTCTGCCGTCGAAGACGACGATGTCGCCGCGGGCCGGGCGGGAGTCGGACCCGTAGGCGAGCTTGTTCACCAGGATCCGGTCCCCGACGCGGAGCGTGGGCTCCATGGAGCTGCTCGGGATCTGGAACGGCTGGACCACGAAGTGGCTGAACAGCAGCACGAACACGGTGCAGGCCACGCCGATCAGCGCGGCGGTGCGCAGGGAGAGGCGCGCCCGGCCGTCGCCGCCGCGGGCGAGCCGGGAGAAACGCGCGGAGCGCGACCCCTCCTCCGCGGCCCCCTCGTCGGGGGTGGAGGAGCGGTCGCGCTCCGGGTGCTGTGCTTCGGTGTCCATCGGGGGCAGAGCCTATCCGGCCGCCCTGTGAACACCGGACGCGCGTACGAGCTCAGCGTCCGTCCGGCCCTCGCGGGCCGGGCGGGCGACGGCTCACTTGTCGCGCTTCTCCTTGATCTTGGCGGCCTTGCCGCGCAGCTCGCGGAGGTAGTAGAGCTTCGCACGGCGGACGTCACCGCGGGTGACGAGCTCGATCTTCTCGAAGATCGGGCTGTGCACCGGGAAGGTGCGCTCGACGCCGACGGAGAAGGAGACCTTGCGGACCGTGAAGGACTCGCTCACGCCCGCGCCCTGGCGGCGGATGACGACGCCCTTGAACTGCTGGATACGGGAGCGGTTGCCCTCGATGACGCGCACGTGGACGTTCACGGTGTCGCCGGGACGGAAGGCGGGGACGTCGGAGCGCAGCGAGGCCGCGTTGACGCTGTCGAGCAGGTGAGCCATGGTGTTCTGCTTCCTCGTCAATGCCACAGGTCATCGACGGAATGTCGTGATCAGATGGGGGTGCTCACGCCGGGCGGGCGTCGTTCCCCCTGTGGCAGGGGCGCCGGCCGGACGTACAGCAGCGGCTCATTCTTCCATGAGCTCCGGCCTGCGCCAAAATCGCCCTCCGGGCTCGGGTGACCAGCCGAGCATGGAGAGGATCTCGCGGTCCTTCTTGTCGAAGCCGGCCGGGTCGCAGCGCTCGATCAGGTCGGGCCGGTTGGCCGCCGTGCGGCGGAACGCCTCGTCCCTGCGCCAGCGCGCGATCTTCCCGTGGTGACCGCTGACCAGCACGTCCGGGATCTCCCGTCCGCGCCAGACGGGGGGCTTGGTGTAGACCGGCCCCTCCAGCAGGTCGGCCATGGCCCCCGGGGCGAACGAGTCGTCGCGGTGGGACTCCGCGTTGCCCAGCACCCCGGGCAGCAGCCGGGCCACGGCCTCGGTGACGACCAGCACGGCGGCCTCCCCGCCGGCCAGCACGTAGTCGCCGATGGAGACCTCGTAGACGGGCATCCGGGTCGCGTACTCGTCCATGACCCTGCGGTCGATGCCCTCGTAGCGGGCGGGGGCGAAGACGAGCCAGGGGCGCTCGGAGAGTTCGACGGCCAGTTCCTGGGTGAAGGGGCGCCCGCTGGGGGTGGGCACGACCAGGGCGGGGCCGTGGGCCCCGGCCTCGTAGCCGCCGGCCAGCACGTCGTCGAGGGCGTCGCCCCAGGGCCCGGTCTTCATGACCATGCCGGGACCGCCGCCGTAGGGGGTGTCGTCGACCGTGTTGTGGCGGTCGTACGTCCAGTCCCGCAGGTCGTGCACACGGACGCCGAGCTGCCCCCGGGCGCGCGCCTTGCCGACCAGAGAGACGTTCAGCGGTTCGAGGTACTCGGGGAAGATCGTGACGACGTCGATCCGCATCAGGACCCCTCCTCCGAGGAGTCGCGGGCGGACTCCGAGGAGTCGCGGGCGGAGGCGATCTCGGCCTGGGTGTCGTCGATCAGACCGGGCGGCGGGGTGATGACGGCCCGCTGCTCCTCCAGGTCGATCTCGGCGACGATCTCCTCGACGAAGGGGATCATGACCTCGCTGCCGTCGGGCCGTTCGACGATGAACAGGTCCTGCGACGGGAGGTGGCTGATCTCGGTGATCCGGCCGATCTCCGTGCCGTCGGCCAGGACCACGTCGAGGTCCATGAGCTGGTGGTCGTAGTACTCCTCGGGGTCCTCGGGAAGCTCCTCCGGGTCCACCGCGGCGATCAGCAGGGTGTTGCGCAGCGCCTCGGCGGCGTTGCGGTCGGCCACGCCCTCGAAGCGCAGCAGCAGCCTGCCGCTGTGCACCCGGCCCGCCGCGACCGTCAGCGGGCCCGCGCCCGCGGGGTCGGTGGCCAGCACGGCGCCGGGGCCGAGCCGCAGCTCCGGCTCGTCCGTGCGCACCTCGACGGTGACCTCGCCCTTGATGCCATGGGCGCGTCCGATCCGCGCCACCACAAGCTGCACGCTTGCCACTCCTTCGGTTCTCCCGGACGGCCGGCCCGGCCCGTGCGACACAGCGGCGACGGAGGGCGCGGCCACCGGTACGGCGTAGACGACGACGGGCCGGGGCGGGCCCTGGAGCCCTCCCCGGCCCGAGCCGGTGCTGCGACCGGCCCCGGGGCTGACCCCGGGCCGGTGTTCCACTTCAGATCAGCTGACCTGGTCCACGTCGACGAGGTCGACACGGATGCCACGGCCGCCGATGGCGCCCACGACGGTGCGCAGGGCGCGCGCGGTGCGGCCGTTGCGGCCGATCACCTTGCCGAGATCGTCGGGGTGCACCCGGACCTCGAGTACGCGGCCGCGGCGCAGATTGCGCGAGGCGACCTGCACATCGTCCGGGTTGTCGACGATGCCCTTCACGAGGTGCTCGAGAGCCTCCTCGAGCATGCTCAGGCCTCGGTCGACTCGGCGGGAGCGGCCTCGGCCTCGTCCGCCTTCTTGTCGGCCTTCTTGGCCTTCGGCGTGATGGCCTCGCCCTTGGCGTCGTCACCCTCGATGGCCTTGGCGAAGGCGTCGAAGGAGGCGCGCTTGTCTTCCTTGGTGGCCGGGGCCAGCAGCGGCTTCTCCGGGGCGGGCAGGCCCTTGGCCTTCTGCCAGTCACCGGTGAGCTTCAGGATGGCGAGGACCGGCTCGGTCGGCTGGGCGCCGACGGACAGCCAGTACTGCGCACGCTCCGAGTCGACCTCGATGCGCGAGGGGTTGTACGTCGGGTGGTACAGCCCGATCTCCTCGATGGCCCGGCCGTCACGGCGGGTACGGGAGTCGGCGACGACGATGCGGTAGTGGGGCTGGCGAATCTTGCCGAGACGCTTCAGCTTGATCTTGACTGCCACGGGAGTGGTGTCTCCTGGTCTTGACGTGGTTGGGCACAACGAGATGCCACGTGGGGTTGCGGTACTCGGGTGCCCGATGGACGCGTCAGCCGGAGGCGAGAGGGTTCCTGTGCGGCTGTCGAGTACAGCTAGCCATTGTGCCACACGTGCGCAGGGGCTCTTCACCCGCCCGGCACGGCCGTCGCCCCCGTCGGCGACACCGGGGCCCGGCGGGTGGAGCGCTCGCCGCGCCCGCCCGCTCAGCTCGCGGCGCCGACGACGTCGGGGATACGGAAGGGCTTGCCGCAGCCGCCGCAGACGATGGGCGCCTGGGCGAGGACGGACGGGACGACTCTGACGTTGCGGCCGCAGTCGCAGACGGCCTTCACCCGCACCCCTCCGCCGGAGGAACCGTGCCGTGCGGCAGGCCCCCGGAAGGAGCGCTTGGTGTCGGACGCCGTCGCGGCGGTGTGCGCCTTGAGTGCGCGCTGCAGCCGCTCGATGGTGGGGCGGTACCGCCGCTTGGCCTCGGGGTTGAGCGTGACCAGGGAGAAACCGCTGCTCGGGTGCGGCTCCTCGGGGTGGTCGAGGCCCATCTCCTCGGCGATCGCGAGGAATCGGCGGTTGTGGTAGCGGCCGGCGCGCGAGGTGTCGCGGACTCCTCGCGCGGCGGCGATGCCGTGGACTGCCTCGTGGAGCAGTCGCTCGAAGGAGAGCTCGGCGCCGCAGGCGGACGAGGACTCTCCGATCAGGGACTCTGGCGCGGCCAGATCCGGCAGTTCGGGGTGGTACCGCTGAATGTCGGCCCACGCCTGTGCCAGCTCTGCGGCGAGAACAGGTGGTGTCGTGCTCACGTCGTGACAACGAGCCGGAGGGCTCCCGGGTTCCATTCCGGGGCATCGCAAATATTTTGCACGTACCCGTCAGTTCGCTGCCGATGCCGCCGAGGGGGGCGGGTGGGCGGATCCCCGGAGAAGGCGCACAGCTCACACCAAGGTGGTGCGTAACCGTCCGATCACGCTCCGGTGCGCGCACTCGGGGGCGCGCGGTTCGTCTCGCACGCCCCCGTCGGTACTCAGTAGGCGCGCGCCACGAGGGCGACGGTACCGGGGGCGTCGTCGGCGTCGGGCACCGACCCGTCCTCGGCCACCAGACAGCGCACCGAGACCGCCTGCTCGGCGAGCTTCGCCTCGCCCTCCTCGCCCAGCACCGCCCAGGGGATCCGCGCCCAGCCGCCCGCCACGGCCGCCTCGGCGGCCTCGGCCACCGTGGCGACGTCGGCCGTACGCGACTCGCGGCGGTGGCGTGACTGCTCCAGCAGCAGGGCCTGGTCGTCGTCGAGGACCTTGGGCAGCAGGGCGGTCAGCGCGTCGGCGGGGACCGCCTCCTTGCCGCCGGGGATGCGGCGGACCAGCATCGCGGTGCCCGCCTCCAGGTCGCGCGGCCCGATCTCGATCCGCACCGGCACGCCCTTGAGCTCCCAGTCGACCGCCCGGCGTCCGAACGGGGTGTCCACCCGGTCGTCGACGTGGACGCGCAGCCCGGCCGCCCTGAGCGTGTCGCCCAGCTCCCGGACCCGGGCGACCGACTCCTCTCCCTTGATCGCCATGACCACGACCTGGACCGCCGCCAGCCGCGGCGGCACCCGCAGGCCGTTGTCGTCGCCGTGCGACATGATCAGGCCGCCGACCATCCGGGTCGAGGTGCCCCACGAGGTCTGCCACACCAGTTCCTGCCGGCCGTCGGCCGTCAGGTAGCGGGTCTGGAAGGCCTTGGCGAAGTTGGTGCCGAGCTCGTGGCTGGTGCCCATCTGGAGCGCCTTGCCGTCGCCCATCATCCCTTCGAGGGTGAGGGTGTTGATCGCCCCGGCGAAGCGCTCCCTCGGGGTCTTGCGGCCGAGCACCACGTCGATGCCGAGCACGTTGACCATGAAGTCCGCGTACACCTCGCGGTGGATGTACGCGGCGTAGTCGCGGGCGTCCTCGTAGGTGGCGTGGGCGGTGTGGCCCTCCTGCCAGAGGAACTCGGTGGTGCGCAGGAAGACCCGGGGGCGCATCTCCCAACGGACCACGTTGGCCCACTGATTGATCAGCAGGGGCAGATCGCGGTAGCTCTGCACCCATTTCGAGAAGTAGTCGTTGATGATCGTCTCGGAGGTCGGCCGCACCACGACCGGCTCCTCGAGCTCCTTGCCGCCGCCGTGGGTGACCACCGCGAGTTCGG
Organism: Streptomyces zhihengii; assembly: GCF_016919245.1. Taxonomy (NCBI): domain Bacteria; kingdom Bacillati; phylum Actinomycetota; class Actinomycetes; order Kitasatosporales; family Streptomycetaceae; genus Streptomyces; species Streptomyces zhihengii. The sequence continues at coordinate 2,517,234 of NZ_JAFEJA010000001.1, forward strand.
GCGCGAAGCCCTCGACGTGCTCAGCCTCGCGAGTCAGGTAAGACTGGGGGATGAAGAGCGGGAAGTAGGCGTTCTGAGCGCCCGCGTCCTTGATGCGGGCGTCCATCTCCTGCTGCATCCGCTCCCACAGGCCGTAGCCGTACGGTCGGATGACCATGGTGCCGCGCACCGGGCCGTTGTCCGCCAGTTCGGCTTTGTTGATCAGGTCCTGGTACCAGCGCGGGAAGTCCTCCGCCTGGGGTGTCAGCACAGGTGTCTTGGCCATGGCGCGCATGGTACGGCGACATGGGACCGGGACGGGAATCGGCCATGTGACCCGGGGCGCACGCACCGGGCGCGCAAGCAATGCCGCACAACCCCTGGACGCGGGGGCGCCCGCGCAGTTCCCTGGCATACGGAAGGCGCGGCACGAACGCACCAGGGGCCTGTCCTTCGGGGCACAACCGACTCTCACGGCGGAATGGGGCGTATTGATGGCATCCACGCTCGTCCGGAACCGGCACCGCACGGCGTCGGCGTCCTCTCCTCAGGCTGTACAAGCGGACCGGTCCGCTCCGGCGGGGCACGACTGCCCGGACGTCCTCGCCCGGGCACGGGCCAGGGACTGGGCCGAGATCCAGGAGCGCATGCTGGTGCCGCTGTACGAGGCGGTGTACGAACGGCTGGAGGTCGGCGCCGGTTCCCGGCTGCTCGGTCTCGGCTGCGGCTCGGGCCTCGCCCTGCTGATCGCCGCGGCGCGCGGTGCGGCGGTGACGGGCACCGAGAGCGACCCCGGCAGGCTGGACCTGGCCCGGGAGCGGATGTCCGCCTCCGTCCCGCCGTCCGCTGACGCCCGGCTGGCCGCCGGGACGGACGCCGTGCACGACCCCGGGCGCCCCGCGTGGAACCTGATCACCGCCTTCCAGCCGATCGGCGGCGGCGCGGGTGACGCCCAGTGGCTGGAGGAGGCCCTGCGCGAGGCCGTCGCCGGCGCGGAGCGCGGCGCCGCGGTGGTGCTCACCGGCTGGGGACCGCCCGAGCGCTGTGCCACCTCCGGCGTGCTGCGGGTGGCGCACAAAGGCCGCCCGGGCAGGGCGAGCGGGCCCGCCTCCCCGCGGGACGGCCTGGAGGACGTGGCCGCACGCGCGGGCCTGCGGCCGGACGGCTCGGGCCGGGTCGCCTGCCCCTTCGGCTACGCGGACGCGGACAGCGCGGTGCGCGGGCTGATGTCCACCGGCCTGTACGACGCGGCGGCGCGCGAGAGCGACGCCGACCAGGTCGCCAAGGAGATCGCCGAGGCGCTGCACCCGTACCGCAGGCCCGACGGGACGGTCTGGATGCCGAACGTCTTCCGCTACCTGATCGCCCGCGTCCCCTGAGCAGCCCCCCGGGCCGCCGGGGCGGTGCCCCGGCGGCCCGGGGACACGGAAGGGGCCCGGCGACACGGAAGGGGCCCGGGGACCGGTGACGGTCCGCGGGCCCCTTCCTACGGGCCGGTGCGGGTGCTCAGCCCATGAACTTCTTGAACTCGTCGGGCAGTTCGAAGTCCTTGCCCGGCTCCCCCGCCGGCAGCCCGAACGCGCCGCCGCCCTGCTGGGCCTGCTCGCGCCGTGCCGCGGCCTCGGCCTCCTCGGCCTTGCGCTTCATCGGGTTGCCGCTCTTGCGCTTGCCCTTGGCCTGCTTCTGCTGCTTCTTCTGCCGGCCGGGGCCGCCGCCCATCCCCGGGATGCCGGGCATCCCCGGCATGCCGCCGCCCTGGGCCATCCGCGACATCATCTTGCGCGCCTCGAAGAAGCGCTCGACGAGGTTCTTCACCGCGCTGACGTCGACACCGGAACCGCGGGCGATACGGGCACGGCGGGAGCCGTTGATGATCGTCGGATCCGTGCGCTCGCCCGGGGTCATCGACTTGATGATCGCGGCCGTGCGGTCCACGTCGCGCTCGTCGATGTTGTTGATCTGGTCCTTCATCTGGGCCATGCCCGGCAGCATGCCGAGCAGCTTGCTGATGGAGCCCATCTTGCGGACCTGCTCCATCTGGGCGAGGAAGTCGTCGAGCGTGAACTCCTTGCCCTTGCTGCTCGCCAGCTTGGAGGCCATCTTGGCGGCCTCTTCCTGGCTGAAGGTCTGCTCGGCCTTCTCGATCAGCGAGAGCATGTCGCCCATGCCGAGGATGCGGGACGCCATGCGGTCCGGGTGGAACGCGTCGAACTCGTCCAGCTTCTCGCCGTTGGAGGCGAACATGATCTGCTTGCCGGTGACGTGCGCGATGGAGAGCGCGGCACCGCCCCGGGCGTCGCCGTCGAGCTTGGAGAGGACCACGCCGTCGAAGCCGACGCCGTCGCGGAACGCCTCGGCGGTGTTGACCGCGTCCTGACCGATCATGGCGTCGACGACGAAGAGGACCTCGTCGGGCTGGACGGCGTCGCGGATGTCCGCGGCCTGCTCCATCAGCTCCTGGTCGATGCCGAGCCGGCCGGCGGTGTCGACGATCACGATGTCGAACTGCTTGGTGCGCGCGTACTCGACGGAGTCCTTGGCGACCTGGACCGGGTCGCCGACGCCGTTGCCCGGCTGCGGGCCATAGAAGCCGACGCCGGCGCGCTCGGCGACGACGGAGAGCTGGGTGACGGCGTTGGGGCGCTGGAGGTCGCAGGCGACGAGCAGCGGCGAGTGGCCCTGGCCCTTCAGCCAGAGGCCGAGCTTTCCGGCCAGGGTGGTCTTGCCCGCGCCCTGGAGGCCGGCGAGCATGATCACGGTCGGCGCGGTCTTGGCGAACCGCAGACGCCGGGTCTCCCCGCCGAGGATCCCGACCAGCTCTTCGTTGACGATCTTGACGACCTGCTGGCTGGGGTTGAGCGCCTTGGAGACCTCGGCGCCCAGCGAGCGGGTCTTGACCTGCTTGATGAACTCCCGGACGACGGGCAGGGCGACGTCGGCCTCGAGCAGGGCGATGCGGATTTCGCGGGCCGCGCCGTCGATGTCGGCCTCGGACAGGCGCCCCTTGCCACGCAGGTTCTTGAAGGTCGCTGAGAGGCGATCGGAGAGAGTGTCGAACACGGCGGCGTCGGTCCTCAGGAGTCGGGGGCGTTGGATCGCCCTCCAGGGTATCCGGCCGCGCGGCGCAATCGTCCTCGCCTGCCGGATCCGGCTGACCGCGGGCACCGTGGAGGCCCCGCGCGAGGGGCGGGGGGGCGGCGGGCCGTGGGCCCGTCCCGCCCCCGTGCCGCTCAGCGCAGCGCTTCCTCCACGCTCCCCGCGAGCGCCCTGGCCGCCGTGTCTCCGAGCGGCACACCGTCGGTCCCGGTCACGTAGAACGCGTCCACGGCGTTCGCTCCCAGCGTCGAGACGTGCGCGCTCCTGACCCGCACCGCGGCCCCCTCCAGCGCGCGGCCGATCCGGTGCAGCAGCCCCGGGGCGTCGTGGGCGCGGACCTCGATCACGGTGGCGAGCCGGGAACCGGCGGGTGCCACGGTCACCCGCGGCGGCGGGGCGGTGATGCCCCGGCGCCGCGGATAGGCCGCCTCGCGCTCCGCGAGGCGGCCGCGGATGTCCAGCGAGCCGTCGAGGACCCGCACGAGGTCGGCCCGCAGCCGGGCGGCCTGCGGCAGGGAGCCGTACTCGGCGGCGACCCGCCAGTTCAGCACCAGCACCGACGTCTCGCCGGCGCCGGTGGGCAGCTCCACGGCGCGCAGGTCGGCGGCGCGGACGGTCAGCCGGTGCAGGGCGAGCACGCCGGCGACGGCGGGCAGCACGCCCTGCTGGTCGGGCAGGGCGATGAGCAGCTCCACGCCGACGGGTTCCGGTTCGCCGTCCTCCGCGGGCGCGGGCGGCTCGGTGTGCAGGGCGAGCACGGGCTCGCCGGTGCGCAGCGCCTCCATGGCGAGGCGTTCCTGTTCGGCGCTGGGGGCGGCCTGCTCCGGGTCGGCGGGGGTGTCGCCGGCGAGGACGGCGGCGGCCCGGCGCACCAGGTCGGCGACGAGCGAGCCGCGCCAGGAGGACCAGGCGGCGGGCCCGGTCGCGAGGGCGTCCGCCTCGGTGAGGGCGTGCAGCAGCTCCAGCGTGCTCGCCGAGCCGACCGCCTTGGCGACGGACTCGACGGTCGCCGGGTCGTCCAGGTCCCGCCGGGTGGCGGTCTCGACGAGCAGCAGATGCTGCCGTACGAGGGTGGCGACGACGCCCACGTCGGCCCGGTCGAAGCCGATCCGGGCGGCGATGTCCCGGGCGATCGTCTCGCCGACCTCGGAGTGGTCGCCGGGCCAGCCCTTGCCGATGTCGTGCAGCAGGGCGGCGACGAGCAGCAGGTCGGGGCGGCCCACACGGCGGGTGAGCGCCGACGCCTTGACGGCGGTCTCCACCAGGTGGCGGTCGACGGTCCAGGTGTGCACGGCGTTGCGCTGCGGCCGGCAGCGGACCCGCTCCCAGTCGGGCACCAGCCGGGTGACGATCCCCTCGGCCTCCAGGGCCTCCCAGACGGGGACGGTCGCCTCTCCGGCGCCGAGCAGGGTGACGAGCTGCTCGCGGGCCTCGGCGGGCCACGGCACGGGCAGCGGCGGGGCCGCCTGGGCGAGGCGGCGCACCGCGTACCGGGAGACCGGCAGCCCGGCCTGGGCCGCCGCGGCGGCGGCGCGCAGCGGCAGCACGGGGTCGCGGTCGGGCCGGGCGGTGCGGGCGAGCACGACCTCGCCCTCCTGCTCGACGACCCCTTCGGCGAGCGGGGTGCGCTCGGGCTGGGGAGCCCGTCCGCCGCTGAGCATGGCGCGCAGCCTCGGCCGCACGGCACGGGAGCGCAGCACGCGGCCCACCTCGCGCCAGGTGACGTCGCCGGCGTAGGAGACGGTCCGCGCGGCCTCGTAGACCTGGCGGAGCAGGGCGTCGGCGTCGAGCAGGCCGAGCTCGGCGGCGACCTGGTCCTGTTCCTGGAGGGCGAGGCGGTCGGTGGCGCGGCCGGTGGACAGATGGAGGGCGTCGCGGACGTCCAGGAGGACGCGCCGGGCCTCGGCGAGGCCCTCGCGGGGGGCGTCGGCCAGCCAGGAGGCGGCGACGGCGCCGAGGGCGGTGACGTCCCGGAGGCCGCCGCGGGCCTCCTTGAGGTCCGGTTCGAGGAGGTACTGGAGCTCGCCCTGGCGCTCGGCGCGCTCGCGGCACAGGGCGTCCAGCTCGGGGAGCCGCCGGGGGGCCTGGTTGCGCCAGTCGGCGAGCACCGAGGTGCGCAGGGCGGCCACCAGGCCGAGGTCGCCGGCGACGGGCCGGGCGTCGAGCAGGCCGAGCTGCACCTTGAGGTCCTCGGCCGCGGTGCCGCGGGCCTCGGCCGGGGTGCGCACCGAGTGGTCGAGGGCGAGGCCCAGGTCCCAGACCGGGTACCAGATGCGGTCGGCCAGCGCGGCGACGGCCGCGGGGTCGTTCCCGTCGTGGAGGAGCAGCAGGTCGAGGTCGCTGCGGGGGGACAGCTCGCCGCGCCCGTAGCCGCCGACGGCGACCAGGGCGGCCCCCCTGACACCGGTGTCCGCCGCGGCGGCGGCGTACAGGCCGGCCAGCCAGTCGTCGGTCAGCCGGGCGAGGGACGCACGGCGCGACGGCCCGGACCGCTCCTTCTCCGAGAGAAGGCGCAGCCGGGCCGCCGCGTATCCGCCGGGTCCCGAGTCTTCCGTTCCATGGGTCACATCGAGGCTCGTCACTCCGGCGGCTCCTTTTCGGTGCCCGCCCGCCCCCGGGGTGTCCCCGGGGGCGGGCGGAGGGCGTCGTCGCTTCCTACAGGGCGTCCGGACCGCGCTCGCCGGTGCGGACCCGCACGGCGGTGTCCACCGGGACGCTCCAGACCTTGCCGTCACCGATCTTGCCGGTCCGGGCGGCCTTGACGATCACATCGACGAGCTGTTCGGCGTCGTCGTCCTCGACCAGCACCTCGATGCGGATCTTGGGGACCAGGTCGACGGTGTACTCCGCGCCGCGGTAGACCTCGGTGTGGCCGCGCTGCCGGCCGTAGCCGCTGGCCTCCGTGACCGTGAGCCCCTGGACGCCGAAGGCCTGGAGGGCCTCCTTGATCTCGTCCAGCCGGTGCGGCTTCACGACTGCGGTGATGAGCTTCATGCGTCCACCTTCTTGGATTCTGCCGCGGCCGCGGTGTCGACCGGTGCGGGTACGGCCTTGCGGGAGGCGGCACCGCCGCCCGCGCCGCTGAAGTCGTACGCGGTCTCGGCGTGCTCGATCTGGTCGACGCCGGAGACCTCGTCGTCCTCGTCGACCCTCATGCCGATCGTCTTGTGGAGGACGAGGGCGAGGAGGGCGGAGACCACCAGAGAGTAGGCCAGGACCGCGAAGACGCCGATGGCCTGCTTGCCGAGCTGCTCCAGGCCGCCGCCGTAGAAGAGGCCCGCGGCGTCGGACTGGACTCCGCCGGTGGCGAAGAAGCCGACCAGCAGGGAGCCGATGACACCGCCGACGAGGTGCACGCCGACGACATCGAGGGAGTCGTCGTAGCCGAACTTGTACTTCAGGCCCACGGCCAGGGCGCACACCAGACCGGCGATGGCACCGACCGCGATGGCGCCGAGCGGGGAGACGGAGCCGCCCGCCGGGGTGATGGCGACCAGGCCGGCGACCGCGCCGGAGGCCGCGCCGAGGGTGGTGAAGGCGCCGTGGCGGATCTTCTCGTAGAGGAGCCAGGCGAGCATCGCGGCGGCGGTGGCGACCTGCGTGTTGACGAACATCACCGCGCCGACGCCGTCGTCGTTGCCGAGCCAGGAGCCGGCGTTGAAGCCGAACCAGCCGAACCACAGCAGACCGGCGCCGAGCATCACCAGCGGGAGGCTGTGCGGGCGCATCGGGTCCTTCTTGAAGCCGACGCGCTTGCCGATGACGAGGATGACGCCCAGCGCCGCGGCGCCGGCGTTGATGTGGACGGCGGTGCCGCCGGCGAAGTCGATGACGCCCATCTCGAACAGCCAGCCGCCCGAGCCCCACACCCAGTGCGCGACCGGGAAGTAGACGACGGTCACCCACAGGGCGATGAACAGCGCCCAGGCGGTGAACTTGACGCGGTCGGCGAGGGCGCCGCTGATCAGCGCGGGGGTGAGCACCGCGAACATGAGCTGGAAGACGGCGAAGACGTAGACCGGGATGGTGTAGCCGTCCCACAGTTCGGTCACGCCGATGCCGCTGAGGCCGACGTAGTCCGCGCTCCAGCCGATGAGCGAACCGGAGTCGGTGCCGAAGGCGAGGCTGAAGCCGTACAGCACCCAGAGGATGGTGACGATCCCGAGGCTGATGAAGCTCATCATCAGCATGTTCAGGGTGCTCTTGACGCGGACCATGCCTCCGTAGAAGAAGGCGAGGGCCGGTGTCATGAGCATCACCAGGGCGGAACAGATGAGCATGAACCCTGTGTTGGCGGCAGACAGCTCGGGAGCGTCTGCGGCAAGGGTCGAGATGCCTGGGGGCATCGGCGTCTCCTCGTCGTCGTGCGGCCGCGTGCGGGCGGAGCCGGGCGGTAGAGCGGGCCGGTTATGCGCCATGAGATTCGCGCAGCGCGGTTTCCGCCGATGCCGCTCGATGTTTCGCGGCCGTGACGAAGGGGTCCTGCGTGTTACGTCGCCATGAACGTCCTGATCGTCCGGGGGGCCCGGACGTACCATCTGCCCACATCACCAACCGGCCGCGGCGCCCACTCCGGTGACTTGGCACGGGGGGAGCCGAGTCGGTCTGTCGGGGTGGGGGCCGCGGCCGGGGTGTGCCGCCCGTCCGCGCGCTCCGCGCGGACGGGCCGTCCGTCGCTCAGACCGCCTCCGCGGTCTCGGGGAGCTGGGCGGTGAGCCGGTCGGTGAACTGGAGGACCTCGGCCACGTCGCCGAAGTCCCGGGCCGCGGTGTCGACCGTCTTGCGCAGCCGGGTGTTGACCCGCTCGGAGCGGACCTTGCGGGCGATGTCGAGTGCCTGGCCGGCGAAGGAGGTGGCCGCCTCCGGCTCCCGCTTCAGCAGGTGCACGGTGGCCATCCCGATGAGGTTGAGTGCGTACGACCGCTGGTGCTCGTGGTCCTGGCTGAAAAGGTCCACCGCGCGCTCCATCACGGGCTCCGAGAGGGAGGCGTAGGTGGGGCTGCGGCCGGCGACGTAGGCCAGGTCGCGGTAGGAGTGGGCGTTCTCGCCATTGAGCTCGGCCTCGGAGAAGAAGCGGATCCAGTCCGGCTCCGGCTCGCCGTCGAAGCCCGCGTCGGCGAAGGTGTCCTCGGCCATACGGACCGCGCGTCTGCACTTGCTGGGCTGGCCCATGTTCGCGTAGGCGCGGGCCTCCATCGCATACAGCATCGCCTGGGTGCGGGAGGTGGCGCAGTCACGGCTGCCGTACTGGGCGAGGTGGATGAGCTCCAGGGCGTCGTCCGGCCGCCCCAGATGGATCATCTGACGGCTCATCGACGACAGGATGTACGAGCCGAGCGGCTTGTCGCCCGCCTCCTTCGAGGCGTGCAGGGCGAGCACGAAGTACTTCTGCGCGGTGGGCTGGAGGCCCACGTCGTAGCTCATCCAGCCCGCGAGCTCGGCCAGTTCGGCGGCGCAGCGGAAGAGGCGGCGCTCGGTGGCGGCCGGCTGCTGCTCCTGGAGCAGGTCGGTGACCTCGTGGAGCTGGCCGACGACGGCCTTGCGGCGCAGTCCGCCGCCGCACTGCGCGTCCCACTGGCGGAACATCGCGGTGGTGGACTCCAGCAGGTCGAGCTCGGGGCCGGAGAGCCGGGCGGGACGGCGGGACGGGGCGGGGACCGCGGCCCCCGGGGGCCCCTGCTCGCCGCCCGGGGACGGGACCAGCCAGCGCTGCATCGGCTCGACCAGCGCGGGGCCGGCCGCGAGGGCGAGGGAGGTGCCGAGGAAGCCCCGGCGGGCGAGCATCAGGTCGCTGCGCGAGAACTCGCTGAGCAGGGCGACGGTCTGCGGCCCGGCCCACGGCAGGTCCACCCCGGACACGGAGGGCGCCTGGTGCGCGGTGCGCAGCCCCAGGTCCTCGACGGCGACGACGCTGCCGAACCGTTCGGAGAACAGCTCGGACAGGATCCGCGGGATCGGCTCGCGGGGCTGCTCGCCGTCGAGCCAGCGGCGGACCCGGGAGGTGTCCGTGCTGATGTGGTGGGCGCCCATCTGGCGCGCCCGCCGGTTCACTTGGCGCGCGAGCTCGCCCTTCGACCAGCCGCTGCGCACGAACCACGAGCTCAGCTGTTCGTTGGGGCGCTTGCCGGTGTTCGTACCGTCTGCGCCGCTGCCGCTCACTCGACTGCCCCCATCCGTCGGACCCTTCGCCCGAACCGCTACCAGAATGCCGTGCGTCACGGCCCCCGGCAGCCCTCCTGCACACAGCAAGCCTTTCGGGTTGCCCCGGGCATACCCGCCGGCGCGGTGCAATTGCAGGTTCGTGCACCGAACGTAATCCTACGATCACGTGCCCGGCGAGTGGGATTGCAGAAACGCCACCATTCGCCACCCCTCCGGGTGAACTCATGTACGGGCAGGCGCGATTCACTTGACACGGCACGATCCGGGGATGGCGGACCGTAGCGCGCGGGGGCGCGTGTCGTGGGCCGCACGCCCTCCCGGACATCCGCGCGCCGCAGGAGACCCCGCACGCCCTGCGACGGAGCGTCACCAGAACGCTCCGGGTCGTAACCACCGGCGCACTCGACCCGTTGGAGGGGGCATGGGCTTCACGATCGGCGGCACCCGGGGAATCGGCCACATCAGGCCCGGCTCCAGACGCCGCGGGCGCACGGCGGAGGCCACCGTGGTGGCCGAGTACACCGGACTGTGGGGCTGGCCGGTGGTCCCGGGCGCGAGAGCGTCCGCCGGCCGGTGCTCCTGCGGCGACGCGGGGTGCGCGGCGCCCGGCGCCCACCCACTGGACTTCGCCGGCGAGGTGCCCGCGGGGTCGACGCTCGACGAGGCCGGCCGGGCGTGGTCCGCGGTGCCCGGCGCCTCGCTGATGCTCCCCGTGGGCCGGGCCTTCGACGTCATCGACGTCGCGGCGCCCGCGGGCCGGCGGGCGCTGGTGCGGATGGAGCGCATGGGCCTGCGCCTCGGTCCGGTCGCGGAGACACCGGACGGCCGCGCCCACTTCTTCGTGGCGCCGGGCGCGGCGGCCGGCCTGCCCCGGCTGCTCTACCGGATGGGCTGGGACGACGCCGACCTGGATCTGCGCTGCCTCGGCCAGGGCGACCACATCACGGCCCCGCCGTCGGACCGGGGCGGCCTGGGCCCGGTGCGGTGGCTGCGCGCCCCCTCGCTGGACACCGCGACGGCGCCGCCGGAGGCCCGGCTGCTGCTGGGCACCCTCGCGTACATCTGCCACCGCTCGGCCGGCTGACCACCCGCGCCGGCCGCTCCCCCGGCCCCGCGCCACGAGGAAGATCCCGCACCACGGCGAAAGTCCCGGCACCACGACGAAGGCCCCGGGACCACGGCGAAGGCCCCGTCGCCGGCTCGCGCCGGCCACGGGGCCTTTCGTGCGGACGGTGCCGTCAGTCGCCGATGAGGGCGTCGACGAACGCCTCGGGCACGAACGGCGCCAGGTCGTCCGCGCCCTCGCCCAGCCCGATGAGCTTCACCGGCACGCCCAGCTCCCGCTGGACGGCGACGACGATGCCGCCCTTGGCGGTGCCGTCGAGCTTGGTGAGCACGATGCCGGTGATGGCCACGACCTCGGCGAAGACCCGGGCCTGGACCAGTCCGTTCTGCCCGGTGGTGGCGTCGAGCACCAGCAGCACCTCGTCGAGCGGACCGTGCTTCTCCACGACGCGCTTGACCTTGCCGAGCTCGTCCATGAGGCCGGTCTTGGTGTGCAGCCGGCCGGCGGTGTCGATGAGCACGACGTCGGCGCCCTCGGCGATGCCCTCCTTGACCGCGTCGTAGGCGATCGAGGCGGGGTCGCCGCCCTCGGGGCCGCGGATGGTCCGCGCGCCGACGCGCTCGCCCCAGGTCTGGAGCTGGTCGGCCGCGGCGGCGCGGAAGGTGTCGGCGGCGCCGAGCACCACGGACCGGCCGTCGGCGACGAGCACCCGGGCGAGCTTGCCCGTGGTGGTGGTCTTGCCGGTGCCGTTGACGCCGACGACCATCACGACGCCCGGGGTGTCGGTGCCGCTCTCGGTCCGCACCGCGCGGTCGAGGTCCGTGCCGACCAGGGTCAGCAGTTCCTCGCGGAGGAGCGTGCGCAGCTCGTCGGGGGTGCGGGTGCCGAGGACCCTGACGCGCTCCCGCAGGCGCTCGACGAGTTCCTGGGTGGGGGCGACGCCGACGTCGGCGGTGAGCAGGGTCTCCTCGATCTCCTCCCAGGTGTCCTCGTCGAGGTGCTCGCGCGACAGCAGCGTGAGCAGCCCCTTGCCGAGGGAGTTCTGGGAGCGGGCGAGGCGGGCGCGCAGCCGGACCAGCCGGCCGGCGGTCGGCTCCGGGATCTCGATCTCGGGCGCGACGGGCTCGGCGACGACCGGGTCCTCGACGGCGGCCGGGGTCTCGACGGCCTCCTCGGCGGTCGGGAGGCCGACCTCCTCGACGGTGCGGCGGGATTCGTCCCGCGGTGTCTCCGCCTCGTCGCCGACATGCGGTTCGGCGGGCGGAGCGGTGATGGTCGGCGTGCTCGGCGGCGCCGAGGGCGGCAGCTGCTTCTTCCTGCGGCTGCTGACCACGAGTCCGCTGATGGCGCCGATCGCGACCAGGGCGATGACTACAGCAAGGATGACGATTTCCATGGTCCGTCCAGTATGCGTGACGCCCCTGGAGGGGCTTCGCTTCCCCGGCGGCGGCCCGCCGGGCACCCTCTACGGGGTATGACGCGGGCTGCCCCGGCTCACGCGCTGAGCCGGGGCAGCCAGAGGATCGGGGCAGCGGGGATCAGCCCATCTCCTCCAACGCCTTGCCCTTGGTCTCCTTCACGAACTTGAGCACGAAGGGGATGGAGAGCACGGCGAAGACCGTGTAGATGATGTAGGTGCCGGACAGGTTCCAGTCGGAGAGGCTCGGGAAGCTGGCCGTGATGGCCCAGTTCGCGATCCACTGGGCGGACGCGGCGACACCGAGCGCGGCGGCGCGGATCCGGTTGGGGAACATCTCGCCCAGGAAGACCCAGACGACGACGCCCCACGAGAGCGCGAAGAAGAGGACGAACACATGGGCGGCGACCAGGGCGACCACGCCCTGGGTCTCCGGGAGCTTGCCGTCCACCAGGTCGGCGGAGAAGGCCCACGCCTCGAAGGCGAGCGCGATCGCCATGCCGACGGAGCCGATCAGGGCGAGCGGCCGGCGGCCGATGCGGTCGACCAGGACCATCGCGATCACCGTGCCGATGATGTTGATGATCGACGTGGTGAAGGAGAAGAAGAAGGAGTCGGTCGGGTCGATGCCCACGGACTGCCAGAGCGTCGCCGAGTAGTAGAAGGCGACGTTGATGCCGACGAGCTGCTGGAAGACCGAGAGGCCGATGCCGATCCACACGATGGGCAGGAAGTAGAACTTGCCGCCCAGCAGGTCCTTGAACGTGGACTTGGTCTCCCGGTGCATCGCGTGCTCGATCTCGGCGACACGGGCGTCCAGGTCGACGTTCTTGCCCTCGACCTCCTCCAGGACCTCCTTGGCCTTGGCGCGCTTGCCGACGGAGATGAGGAAGCGCGGCGACTCGGGGATCGCGAAGGAGAGCAGTCCGTAGAGGACGGCCGGGACGACCATCACGCCGAGCATCCACTGCCAGGCCTCCAGGCCGCCGATCTCACCGCGCTGCTCGCCGTCGGCGATCTGGAGGATGCCGTAGTTGACGAGCTGGGAGACGGCGATGCCGATGACGATCGCGGCCTGCTGGAAGGAGGCGAGCCGGCCGCGGTAGGCCGGCGGGGAGACCTCGGCGATGTAGGCGGGGCCGATGACCGAGGCCATGCCGATCGCGAAGCCGCCGATGATGCGCCACATCGCCAGGTCCCACAGGGCGAACGGCAGTGCGGAGCCGACGGCGCTGACGGTGAAGAGGACGGCGGCGATCTGCATGCAGCGGATGCGGCCGATGCGGTCGGCGATCCGGCCCGCGGTGGCGGCGCCGATGGCGCAGCCGATCAGGGCGATGGCGATGACCTGGGCGAGGGTGCCGGATCCGATGTCGTACCGGTCGCGGATGGCCTCGACGGCGCCGTTGATGACGGAGCTGTCGTAGCCGAAGAGGAATCCGCCCATCGCGGCAGCCGCCGTGATGAAGACGACATGCCCGAGGTTCTCGGGATGGGCCTGGCGGGCACCCGATCCCGGGGGCTGCTCAGTGCTGGTCACGTGTACTCCTGGGGCCACCGGCAGCTTCGCCGGGCGTGGGGGGCGAGCCCTTCAAGTGGCGCACAACTTCAGGCCGCCCACCACTTGAAGGTAAAAGCAACGTTGCAGAGAATATGCCTTCAAGTTTCGAAGTCAAGAGGGGGTCAGGTATCCGTTTCACCAAGAACCTGACGCCATTGGTTTCAAGTGTTGAAGATGGGGCTTTCTCAGAGAGCGTCTGCCCCCGCTCACCCGATGCACTCCCGCGGGCATCGGGACGAACCCCCGCGGCGGCCCTTCAGCGCAGGCGCTGGCTGATGACCTTGGAGACGCCGTCGCCCTGCATCGAGACGCCGTACAGCGCGTCGGCGACCTCCATCGTGCGCTTCTGATGGGTGATCACGATGAGCTGGGAGCTCTCCTGGAGCTCCTGCATGATGCGGATCAGCCGCTGGAGGTTGGTGTCGTCGAGCGCCGCCTCGACCTCGTCCATCACATAGAACGGGCTGGGCCTGGCCTTGAAGATCGAGACCAGCATCGCCACGGCCGTCAGCGAGCGCTCCCCGCCCGACAGCAGCGACAGCCGCTTGACCTTCTTGCCCGGCGGACGGGCCTCCACGTCCACGCCCGTGGTCAGCATGTTGTCCGGGTCGGTGAGGACGAGCCGCCCCTCGCCGCCCGGGAACAGCCGGGAGAACACGCCCTCGAACTCGCGGGCGGTGTCCCGGTACGCCTCCGTGAACACCTGCTCCACCCGCTCGTCGACCTCCTTGACGACCTGGAGCAGGTCGGCGCGGGTCTTCTTCAGGTCCTCCAGCTGTTCCGACAGGAACTGGTGGCGCTCCTCCAGCGCGGAGAACTCCTCCAGGGCCAGCGGATTCACCTTTCCGAGCTGCTGATACGCCCGTTCGGCCGACCTCAGCCGCTTCTCCTGCTCGGCACGCACGAACGGCCGCGGCAGGTTGCGCGGATGCTCCGGGTCCTCCGGCAGCTCCTCGCCCTCCGCGGGCGGCGAGGGCGGCACGGGCTGCCCGGGACCGTACTCGGCGACCAGGCCCGCGGGCTCCACGCCCAGCTCCTCCAGCGCCTTCGTCTCCAGCTGCTCGATCCGCAGCCGCTTCTCCGCACCGAGCACCTCGCCCCGGTGCACCGAGTCGGTCAGCTTGTCGAGCTCGGCCTTGAGGTCGCGGCCGGCGCCGCGGGCGGCCGTCAGCTCCGTCTCGCGTTCCGCCTTCGCGGCCTCGGCGGCGGCCCGCTCGGCCTCCGCCCGGACCAGCGACACCTCGACGTGCGCCAGAAGCTGACGGGCGCCGCTCGCCACCGCGCCCGCGACCTGGGCCTCGTGGCGCATCCGGGCCCGCAGCTGCTCGGCACGGGCCCGGGCCTCGCGCTCGGCGCGCGCTCCGCGGTCGAGGGCGTCCGCCCGGCCCGCGAGACCCTTCACCCGCTCCTCGTGGGTGCGGACCTGGAGGCGCGCCTCCATCTCGGTCTGCCGCGCGTTGGCCCCGTCGGCGGCGAGGCGGTCGCGCACATGGGTGTCCGGCTCCTCCTCCACGGGCGTCTCCTCGGCCACCAGCAGACGCTCGGCCAGCTCCTCGGCCTCCTCCCGCGCCCGCTCCAGCGCCTCCAGGGCGCGCGCGGCGGCGGCCCCGGCCCGTTCCGCCTCGCCCGCGGCGCCCCTGGCCTGGCCCGCGAGCCTGCCGAGCTGCCCCGAGACGCTCGACTTCTCGCGTTCACCGGCCCGCCTGCGCTCCCCCAGCTCGTCCACGAGCGCCGCGGCGGTGTCCCGCCGGCCGGCGGCCTCCCGCTGGGCCCCGGTCAGTTCCGCGCACAGCGCGTCGAGCCGTTCGAGCTCGGCCGCCGCCTCGTCGACGGAGGCCTGCACCTCCAGCAGGCTCGGCGCACCGGCCGAACCGCCCTGGGCGAAGTGGGCCCCGACGACATCGCCCTCGGCGGTGACGGCGGTCAGCTCCGGCCGGGCGTGGACCAGGTCCTCGGCGTCCTCCAGGGTGCCGACGACGACCATGCCGCGCAGCAGTCGGCGCACGGCGGGCATCAGCTCCCCGGGCCCGGCGACCAGCCCCGCAGCGTACGGGTGCCCTCCCGGCTCCTCCCCCGGCGGCGGGTCCTCGCCGGATCCGGCGCCCGCGAGCAGCATCGCCGCCCTGCCGCCGTCCTGCTTGCGCAGCAGCCGGATCGCCTCCGCCGCCGTGCCCGTGCCGGTGACCGCGACCGCGTCGGCCGCGGAGCCGAGGGCCGCGGCGACCGGGATCTCGTACCCCGGTGTCACGGTGAGCAGTTCCGCAGCCGGACCGAGCAGCCCGCCCAGCCGGTCGCCGGCCCCGAGCAGCACGCCTGTGCCGTCCTTGCGGCGCAGACCGAGCGCGAGGGCCTCGCGCCGGGCGGCGACCGCGGCACGGCGGCGCTCGGCCGAGGTCAGCTCCTCGCGTGCGCCGGTGAGGGCCGCCTCCGCCGCGGCCAGGTCCCGCTTGGCCGCCTCGTGTTCGCCGGCGAGGGCCGAGTCGTCCGCGTCCAGCCCGTCGACCTCGGCCTTGAGCTCCTCGTACTCCTCCTGCGCCGAGGCCGCCCGCTCCTGGGCCTCGTCCCGGGCGGCGGCCAGCCGGTCGATCTCCGCCTGCGCCGAGGCCGCGCGCGAACGGGCCGCGTTGACCTGCCCGTTCAGCCGGGCCAGCCCCTCGCGCCGGTCGGCGATGGACCGTGCGACGTCCCTGAGCCTGCGCTCCTCCACGGTGAGCTGCCGCTCCAGCTCGGCACGGTGCGCCACCGTGTCCTCCAGGGCGTGCTCCGCCGCCTCCAGGGCCGCGGTCAGCTCGGCCTCCTGCTCCCGGACGCGGGCGGCCTCCCGCTCCATGTCCTCCGGGTCGCGTCCCCGGCGCTCCTCGGCGGGCCGGTCGGTGGCGCTCCTGACGCGGGCGTCGGCGAGGGAGACGGTGCCGCGGACCCGTTCGGCGAGCTGGGAGAGGTCGTAGTAGTTCTGCTGCGCGCGCGTCAGACGCGGTGCCAGCCGGCGCACCTCGTCCTCCAGCGCCGCCTCCCGCGCCAGGGCCGCCTTCAGTTCGGCCTCCGCGCTCTCCTTGCGCCGCTTCAGCTCGGCCTCGTCGGCGATCTCCGAACGCAGCGCCTCGCGCATCCGCACGAGGTCGTCGGCGAGGAGGCGCAGCCGGGCGTCGCGCAGGTCGGCCTGGATGACGGCGGCCCGCCGGGCGACGGCCGCCTGGCGTCCCAGCGGCTTGAGCTGGCGCCGGAGTTCGTCGGTCAGGTCCTGGACGCGCGCCAGGTTGGCCTGCATCGCGTCCAGCTTCCGCAGCGCCTTCTCCTTGCGCTTGCGGTGCTTGAGGACTCCGGCGGCCTCCTCGATGAAGGCGCGCCGGCCCATCGGGTCCGCGTGCAGGACGGAGTCGAGCTGGCCCTGCCCGACGATCACGTGCATCTCGCGGCCGATGCCGGAGTCGGAGAGCAGGTCCTGGATGTCGAGCAGCCGGCAGGTGTCCCCGTTGATCTGGTACTCGCTGCCGCCGTTGCGGAACATGATCCGCGTGATGGTGACCTCGGCGTACTCGATGGGCAGCGCGCCGTCGGAGTTGTCGATGGTCAGCGAGACCTCGGCCCGGCCGAGCGGGGGCCGCCCGGTCGTCCCGGCGAAGATGACGTCCTCCATCTTGCCGCCGCGCAGGGACTTCGCGCCCTGCTCGCCCATGACCCAGGAGAGCGCGTCGACCACGTTGGACTTGCCGGATCCGTTCGGACCGACGACACAGGTGATGCCCGGTTCGAAGCGCAGCGTCGTGGCGGACGCGAAGGATTTGAACCCGCGCAGGGTCATGGCCTTGAGGTGCACGCCGCCGGACTCTACCTTTCACTCACGGTTTCACCGCTGAACGCGCAGGGCACATCATGCGGTAAGGACGCACGCACGGGGGGTGGCACTGGCGGGCAGGCGGGGGCGGCAAAGAAAGAAGGGACGCCTATGGCGTCCCTTGCATATCCTGGTGCGCGGTGAAGCTCCGGCAGCGCCCTGGCTCAGGTGAGAGCGGGCTCCGCCTGAGGCACGTCGATGTCGATGCCTTCGAGCAGCGACTCTGCCGGGTGCTGAGCGACGGCGGCACTGAGCGCGTCCTTCTCGGACTGGATCCGTACGAGCTCGGATTCCAGGTCCTGGACGCGCTGCTGAAGCCGTCGCATCTCGGCGAGGAGTCGCGGGTCGGAACCGCCGACGTAACCGAGAAGCGCCTTTGCCATGATGGATGGTCCTCCACAATGAGTGACCGACCGATGCGGTGCGGTGTGGGTCGTGAGGGATTCGCACCCGCGGTTCCGGCTGTGCTGATTGTCCTGCTCCGAGCCTGCGATCGCACTGCCGGACAGCTGTGGTGCGCGGGGATTCCAGCGTCTCACCAAAAAGTTTGACGGTCAACACGATCACGCCCCGTATCGGCGGGCGGCCCGGGGGCGTACGGCCGCTGGGAACGCGGCGTGGCCTGACCTTCGGGGCCCTGGGGGCGTGGCGATCATCTTTCCCGCCGCAGCCTGGCACGACAAGCCCTTCTTGGCAACCACCAGGCGCTTTCCTCTTCCGGCGAACGCCCCAGGAGGTCACCGAGCGTCCTTCGGGGACCCCCGGAGAGCGATCGGACGGGGTCCCGCTCAGCGGATCGCGAAGTCCGGATAGCCGCCCCGGGGCGTGTCCCAGATCTCAGTGACGCCGTCGACGCGTCCGGGTGTGTCGGCGGAGCGCAGCCAGTCCAGCAGACGGTGGCAATTCTCACGTGGACCCTCCGCGACGACCTGCACGCGGCCGTCGTCGAGGTTCAGCGCGAAGCCGCGCAGGGCTCCGATGGCCATGGCGTTCTCCCTGGTGAACCAGCGGAAGCCCACTCCCTGTACCCGGCCGCGTACCCACGCGGTGAGGCGCGCATCGTCGTTCATGAGTGCACGGTAACCGGCCAATTGCGGACGGATCACATCGCCCCCGGGGCCCCATGGCGTACAGTCCGGACGCACTGAGCTCACTCGTACGGGTGAGCTCATGACGATGTAGGGCGGCACCGACGACGGCGCCGCGAACCAGGAAGGCACAGCAGATGGGTCGCCATCGACGCTCAGCGGGCGCCCCCGTCCCCGCGGAGCACACGGACGGGTCGGCACGCCGGCACCGTGGCGCACGCCGGAAGCGGGCGGGCCTGCCCGTGAAGACCGGGCTGCTCGGCGTCTCCGCCGCCCTGGCCGTCGGCGCCGTGGCCGTCACCACCGGACTGATACCGGGCGGTGACACCTACACCATCGGCTCCTCCGGCAGCGACTCCCCCGCGGAGATACGCGGCGAGGGGCCCTCCCGGCTCCAGACCCAGGGCGGGGCGAGCGCCTCCCCCTCCGACGAGGCCACCGCCTCGCCGAGCCGCACGGCCGAGCCCTCGCGGAGCCCGTCGAAGTCCCCCTCGGAGAAGCCCTCGGCGACGCCGTCGAAGAAGCCCGCCGAGAAGACCGAGCGGCCCGCGAAGCCGTCTCCCGAGGCGAAGCGCACCACTCCGGCGCCCTCGCGCGAGAAGGCGCCCGCGCCCAAGCCCTCGGTCGAGCGCCCCGCCCCGACCACCGAGGCCCCCTCGGGCGCCACGGCCGCCGAGACCGCCGTGCTCCGGCTGGTCAACGAGGAGCGCGCGCAGGTCGGCTGCGCGCCGGTCACGGCGAGCACCTCGCTGTCGAACCTGGCCCGCGCCCACTCCGAGGACATGGCGGCCCGAGGCTTCTTCGACCACACCGACCCGGACGGCGCCACCCCGTGGGACCGTGCCGAGAAGGCGGGCGTCTCCGGCCTGGGCGCCGAGAACATCGCCCGCGGCCAGGCGGACGCCGGAGCCGTGATGAACGCCTGGATGCAGAGCGAGGGCCACCGCGCGAACATCCTCAACTGCGACTTCACGACGATGGGGGTCGGTGTCCACATGGGCGACGGCGGCCCGTGGTGGACCCAGAACTTCGGCTACTGAGCACGGCCGCACACCTTCGCGCGCACCGCGGGCCCGGGACGTCGTCCCGGGCCCGCGGTGCGTCTGCGTCCGCACGGAGCGCGGTGCGCGGTCAGTGCACCGAGAAACCCCCGTCGACGAAGATCGACTGGCCGGTGACGTAGGCGGAGCCGCGGCCGGCGAGGAAGACGACCGCGCCGGCGAAGTCCTCGGGGACGCCGTTGCGGCCGATCATCGTGCGGGCCGCCAGCGCCTCGATCTTCGCGGTGTCCGACTGGAGCCGGGCGTTGAGCGGGGTGAGGACGAAGCCGGGGACCAGGGTGTTGCAGGTGACGCCGTGCGGGGACCAGGCCTCCGCCTGGGAGCGGGCCAGGGATTCGAGGCCGCCCTTGGAGACGCCGTAGACGCCGCTGTCGACGAACGCCCGGTGCGCCTGCTGGGAGGTGATGTGGATGATGCGTCCGAAGCCGCGTTCGGCCATGCCCGGTCCGAAACGCCGGCTCAGCAGATGGGGCGCCTCCAGGTTCACGGCCATCGTGGTGTCCCACACCTCGTCGTCCACCTCGCCCATGGGCGGACGCAGGTTGATGCCCGCGTTGTTGACGAGGATGTCGGGCTCGCCGAAGACCGCGGCCGCCTCCTCGGCCGCCGCGCGCACCCCGTCCCGGGTGCTGAGGTCGGCGCTCACCCAGGCGGCCCGGCAGCCCTCGGCCGTCAGTTCGTCCACGGTGGCGACGAGTTCGGCCTCCCTGCGCGCCACGATCACCACGCTCGCGCCGGCGCGGGCGAGGGCGCCGGCGATGGCCCGGCCGATGCCTGAACTGCCGCCCGTGACCAGGGCGACCCGGCCGTGGAGGCCGAAGAGTTCGGAGAGGTAGTTCTGCGAGGTCATGCCCCGCACCCTAGACGGCGGCCGGCGCGCGGTCGGAGGTGGGCGCCCGGTCAGGCGGCGGGACGCGGGGCGCGCTGGCAGCGCGGGCAGAAGTAGCTGGAGCGGTTCATCCAGGAGCGGCGCCGCATCACCGTGGCGCAGCGCCGGCAGGGCTCGCCCTCGCGTCCGTAGGCGTCCAGCGAACGGTCGAAGTAGCCGGACTCGCCGTTGACGTTGACGTACAGGCTGTCGAAGGTGGTGCCGCCCACGGCCAGCGCGGCGGTCATCACCTCGCGCACATGGCCGAGCAGTTCGGCGGAGCGGGGCCGGGTGAGGCCGGCGGTCGGGCGGTCGTAGTGGAGCCGGGAGCGCCACAGCGCCTCGTCCGCGTAGATGTTGCCGACGCCGCTGATGAGGGACTGGTCGAGGAGGGCGCGCTTGACGGTCGTCCGGCGGGCGCGCAGCGCGCGGTGGAAGGCCTCGTCGTCGAAGAGCGGGTCGAGCGGGTCGCGGGCGATGTGCGCGATGACGTCGGGCAGGCCGTCGGGGGTGTTGTCGTGCACCGACAGGCCGCCGAAGGTGCGCTGGTCGACGAAGCGCAGTTCGGTGCCGAGGGCGTCGTCGAAGCGGAGGCGGATCCGCAGGTGCTTCTCGTCGGGGGCGTCCGGCGGCTGCACCAGGAGCTGCCCGCTCATGCCGAGGTGGGCGAGGACGGAACTGCCGGTGTCACCCAGCGGGAGCCAGAGGTACTTGCCGCGTCGGCGGGCGTCCGCGATCCGGTGGGACCGCAGCCGGGCGGCGAAGTCCTCGCCGCCCGCGAGGTGGCGGCGGACGGCGCGCGGATGCAGCACCTCGACCTCGGCGATCGTGCGTCCGGCGACCCAGGCGGCCAGACCGCGGCGGACGACTTCGACCTCGGGCAGCTCGGGCACAGGTCTCCTCGGTCGTGACGTTCGGTGTTGCTCCGAGCCTACCGCCGCGGGCCGGGGCTCCGGCGGGCAGCGGTGAGGCCCCCCGCCGGAGCGGGGGGCCTCACCGGACGACGCGTGCGGAAGGGGGCGTCAGGCTGACGCCCGGTCCGTCGGCACGGAGGCGGCAGAGGTGTCGGCGGCCTCTTCGCCCGGTGCCTCGTCCGTGGCGGTGCCGTCGGCGACCGCCTTGGCGCGCTCGTCCGCGGCGGCACGGATCTCCCGCCACGCGGACTCGGCAGCCTGCTGTTCCGCTTCCTTCTTGCTGCGGCCGGTGCCGGTGCCGTACGAGACACCACCGACGCGGGCAGCAGCGGTGAAGGTCTTCTCGTGGTCGGGTCCGGTCTCGGTGACGAGATACTCCGGCACACCCAGCCCCTCGGAGGCGGTGAGCTCCTGGAGACTGGTCTTCCAGTCCAGGCCCGCACCGAGGTTGGAGGACTTCTCGATCAGCGGGTCGAAGAGCCGGTGGACCAGCTCGGACGCCGCTTCGAGGCCCTGGTCGAGATAGACCGCGCCGATCACCGCTTCCAGGGTGTCGGCGAGGATGGACGCCTTGTCCCGGCCGCCCGTGCCCTCTTCACCCCGGCCGAGCCGGATGAACGAGCCGAGTTCGAGGCCGCGGCCGACCTCCGCCAGCGCACGCGAGTTGACCACCGCGGCCCGCAGCTTGGCCAGCTGGCCCTCGGGCAGGTCGGGGTGGGTGCGGTACAGCGTGTCGGTGACCACCAGGCCGAGCACGGAGTCCCCGAGGAACTCCAGACGCTCGTTGGTGGGCAGACCGCCGTTCTCGTACGCGTACGAGCGGTGGGTCAGCGCACGCACCAGAAGGGCGGACTCGAGCTGGTAGCCGAGCCGCCCTTCCAGAAGCGTGTGGGACGAGGCTGCGTTGACTTCCTTCACTGCGTCTGCCGTCTTCTTGGCATGGGACAGTTCAGACATCGGGCCTCTCACCAGCCGCTCAGACCTCGAGGACCTGGCGCTTGTTGTAGGTGCCGCAGCTCGGGCACGCGATGTGCTGCAGCTTCGGCTCCTGGCAACGCTCACACGAAACCAGGGTGGGGACCGCAGCCTTCCACTGCGACCGGCGGTGGCGCGTGTTGCTGCGCGACATCTTCCGCTTCGGAACAGCCACGGCTACTTCTCCTGCTTCTCGTCGACGCCCGCTTCGGCGCCGCCCATGTTGTCCTTCTCGCCGTCCTGAACGGTCTCGGCGAGTCCTTGCAGTGCCGCCCAACGGATGTCGACGGCGTCATGGTGGTGGTCCGGGTTGTCGTTCAGGTTGATTCCGCATTCGGAACACAGACCCGCACAGTCCTCCCGGCACACCGGCTGCATCGGCAGTGCGAGCACCACCGCGTCACGCAGCACGGGCTCGAGGTCGAACATGCCGTCCTCGAGATAGAGAACGTCCTCGTCCTCGTCACCGTCGGCGGGCTCCGCTGCGCGGCCCCGCTCGTCGGCTTCGGGGTAGGAGAACATCTCCTGGAAGTCCGCGGCGACATCGAGGCGCAGCGGCTCCAGACACCTTACGCACTCCCCCTCGGCACTCGCACGGGCGGTCCCCGTGACGAGGACCCCTTCCATGACGGACTCGAGACGGAGGTCCAGCTCCACCGGCTTGCCCTCGGGCACTCCGATGACCCCGTCGATCCCGAGGACAGCCGGGGGGCCGGGTGCGTCCACCGTGCGGGAGAGGCGCTGGAGCGCACCGGGCCGCCGTCCCAGCTCGTGCGTGTCGAACACGAGAGGGTTGCGGTGGTCGAGGCGCGTGCTCACGGCTCTTCCTGCTTTCGGATCGTGGGGAGGGGGCCGGCCCGCCTCGCGTGGCGAGCGGGCAGCCGGGATCGCGGAACTACGCGCGACCGAAGAGCCAGGATACGCCAACGGCCGCCGTAGACCCAATCCGGACCGGTGGGCGGCCCGCGGAGGTCAGCGGCCCTGTTCGTAGCGGCGCAGCTGCTCCATGTCGATCATGCTCGTGTCGAAGAGGCTGGTCTCGTCGAGTGCCGCGCCCTGCTGCGACTGCTGGTGGGCGCCCGGGTCCTGCCGGGGCGGCGGCGGGTACGCGTACGGGTCGGCCTGGCCGTAGCCCTGCCCGTAACCCTGCTGTCCGTAGTCCTGCTGTCCGCCGTAGGTGCCCTGTGACGCGTACGGGTCCTGCTGCCCGTACCCGGCGTAGACGTCCTGCTGCTGTCCGTAGCCCGCCGCGTAGGGGTCGTGCTGGGCGGGGATCGCCGGCTCGGCGGCCGGGGCTGCCGGATAGGGCGCGTACGGCTCCTGCCGCTCGGGCTGCGGCGTGTACGGCTCCTGCCGATCCGGCTGGGCCGCGTACGGCTCCTGCCGATCCGGCTGCGGCGCCTCGGCGATCTCGGCGAGGCCGGCCAGGTAGTCGGCGTCGCTGGTGTGCACCTGGCCTCCGGCGGCGTCCTGCGCGGCCATGTGGGCGCCCAGGTCGTCGGAGGCGATCCGGCCGTGCAGCTTCTGCCGGCCGCGGCCCACGGCGTCCAGCGTCTTGGACAGGACGGCCTCGAAGGCGCCGAGCTTGGCGTCGACGTAGTCGTCGGCACGCGCGATGAGCGTCCGCGGGTCGCTGCTGTGCTCGGGGGCGTCCTCGTCGGCGTAGCCCTGCTCGTCGAGGCCGGGGCCCCGGCCGAGGAGCTTCTCGCGGCCCCGGTCGACGGAGCCGATGGTCTTGGTGAGGACGACCTCGAAGTTCGCGAGCTTGGAGTCGACGTAGTCGTCCGCCTCGGAGCGGATCTCCTCGGCCTCCCGGCGGGCGTCGGCGAGGATGCGGTCCGCCTCGTCCCGGGACTGGCGGGCGACCTGGGTGTCCGAGACGAGGGAGCCGCGCTCGGCGTGGGCGGAGGAGATGATCCGCTCGGCCTCCTGCCGGGCCTGCTCCACCATCTGCTCACGGCCGCCGATGAGCTCCTGCGCCTGGGCGAGCGATCCGGGCAGCGCCTCGCGCACCTCTTCCAGCAGGGCGAGCAGCTCGGCACGGTTGACCACGCAGGAGGCCGACATGGGCATCGACCGGGCGCTCGCGACCGTCTCGACGATCTCGTCGAGCTTCTTCTGCACATCCACGGTGGTTCGCCACTCTCTCCGCTGATCCAGGCCTGGGTGTCCGGCGACGGACGGGACGACTGTACGGCCAGTCGCCCGCGCTCCGACAGCGGGTGACGCCCCGTCAGGTGCGCGGGCGGGTCAGCCCCGCGAGCCGAGCCGCTCGACCAGGGCCCGGTGCACCGGCTCGGGCAGCAGGTGGGAGACGTCGCCGCCCCAGGCCGCGACCTCCTTCACCAGGCTGGAGGAGAGGAAGCTGTACGTCGGGTTCGTCGGGACGAAGAGCGTCTCGACGCCGGACAGCCCGTTGTTCATCTGGGCCATCTGGAGTTCGTAGTCGAAGTCGCTGACGGCCCGCAGCCCCTTGACGATGGCGGGGATGTCGCGCTCCTTGCAGAAGTCCACGAGCAGGCCGTGGTGGGACTCCACGACGACGTTGCCGTAGTCGCTCGTCACCTCCCGGATGAGCGCCATGCGCTCGTCCACCGTGAACAGGCCCTGCTTGGACTGATTGATCATCACCGCGACGTGTACGACGTCGTACAGCTTGGAGGCGCGGGCGATGATGTCGAGGTGTCCGTTGGTGATGGGGTCGAACGACCCCGGACAGACTGCGCGGCGCAACTGATGTCCCTCGCTCTCCGGTCCGGTCATGGTGCGTCTTCGCACGTAGAGGCGGCGCGACCGTACCAAAGCGTGCCCTCGCCGTAGCGACGGGCCCGCACCGCGTCGAAACCGGGCGGCCAGTCGAATTCCCCGCCTCTGGTGCTGCGCTCCACGGTGGCGATCGCATCGTCGGCGAGCCAGCCCCCACGGCGGAGTGTGAGCAGAATCTCCCGAAGATCGTCGTCCGTGACGGCGTACGGCGGGTCCAGGAAGACGATGTCGTACGGCTGCTCGGGGGCCGGTCCCGCGACGACCTGTTCGGCCCGGCCGGCCCGTACCTCGGCCCCGGGCAGGCCGAGCGCGCGGACGTTCTCCCGCACGGTGCGGGCGGCCCGGGCGTCGGCCTCGACGAGCAGCGCGTGGACGGCGCCGCGGGAGAGCGCCTCCAGGCCGACGGCGCCCGATCCGGCGTAGAGGTCGGCGATCCGCGTCCCGGTGAGCGTGCCGAGCTGCGCCTCCCAGCTGGAGAAGAGGCCTTCCCGGGCGCGGTCGGAGGTGGGGCGGGTGCCGTTGCCCGGCGGCACCGCCAGGCGGCGTCCGCCGGCTGCACCGGCGATCACGCGGGTCATGGAGGGCCTTCCTGTGGGCTCGTGCTGCTCAGTGGTGCCCCCAGTGTCCCCCAGCGGCCCGCCGGAGCACCGTGCGGTGCCCCGGGGCCGCCGGAACCGTCAGCCCTTGTCGAGGTACTGCTCGCGCTCGGCGTCCAGCAGGGCGTCCAGCGCCGTCCGCAGACCGGGCAGGCTCTCCAGCCCCGGGTCCGCGCGCACCACGGCGGTGGCCTCCTCCCGGGCGGCGGCGATGACCTCCTCGTCCTCGATGACGGCGAGCATCCGCAGACTGGAGCGCACGCCGGACTGGGCCTGGCCGAGCACATCGCCCTCGCGGCGCTGCTCCAGGTCGATCCGGGAGAGCTCGAAGCCGTCGAGGGTGGCGGCGACCGAGCCGAGCCGGGCACGCGCCGGGCTCGCCTCGGGCATCTCGGTGACCAGCAGGCACAGCCCCGGGGCGGAGCCCCGGCCGACCCGGCCGCGGAGCTGGTGGAGCTGGGAGACGCCGAAGCGGTCGGCGTCCATGATCACCATGGCGGTGGCGTTCGGCACGTTCACCCCGACCTCGATGACGGTGGTGGCGACCAGCACGTCGGTGTCGCCCGCGGCGAACCGGCGCATCACCGCGTCCTTGTCCTCCGGAGCCATCCGTCCGTGCAGCACCTCGACGCGCAGGCCCGCGAGCGGGCCGGCGGCAAGCTGTTCCGCGACCTCCAGGACCGCGAGCGGTGGGCGCTTCTCCGCGTCGTCGCCGGACGGCTTCTTCCCTGCCGCCTTCTCGTCCTCGTCGTCGCCGATACGCGGGCAGACGACGTACGCCTGGTGGCCGCCGGACACCTCCTCGCGCACCCGCTCCCAGGCGCGGGACAGGAAGTGCGGCTTGTCGGCGGCGGGCACCACATGGCTGGCGATGGGCGAACGCCCGGCGGGGAGCTGGTCGAGCACGGAGGTCTCCAGGTCGCCGAAGACCGTCATCGCGACCGTGCGCGGAATGGGCGTGGCCGTCATCACCAGCAGATGCGGCGGCTGCTTGCCCTTGGAGCGCAGCGCGTCGCGCTGCTCGACGCCGAAGCGGTGCTGTTCGTCGACGACGACCAGGCCCAGGTCGTGGAACCTGACCTTGTCCTCGATCAGCGCGTGGGTGCCGATCACGACCCCGGCCTCGCCGGTGACCAGGTCGAGGAGGGCCTGGCGCCGGGCTGCGGCGCCCATGGAGCCGGTGAGCAGCACCACCTTGGTGGCGTGCTCGGCGCCGCCCAGCATGCCGCCCTCGGCGAGCTCGCCCATCATCTCCACGATCGAGCGGTGGTGCTGCTGGGCCAGGACCTCCGTCGGCGCGAGCATCGCGGCCTGGCCGCCCGCGTCGACGACGGCGAGCATGGCGCGCAGCGCGACCATCGTCTTGCCCGAGCCCACCTCGCCCTGGAGGAGGCGGTGCATCGGGTGCTCGGTCGCGAGGTCGTCGAAGATCTCCTTGCTGACCTTGCGCTGGCCGTCGGTGAGGGTGAACGGCAGGCGGGCGTCGAAGGCCTCCAGCATGCCGCCGGGGACGGGGCGCCGGGGCACGGCGGGGAGCTGGGTGTCCGCGAACCGCCTGCGGGCGAGGGCGACCTGGAGGACGAACGCCTCGTCCCACTTGAGGCGGTCCCGCGCCTCGGCGATGTCCGCCTTGGTGCGCGGCCGGTGGATCTTCCGCAGCGCCTCGGGGAGCGGGACCAGGCCCCGGCCGTCGCGGAGGGCGGCGGGCAGCGGGTCGACGGCCTCCGCGGCCCGGTCCAGGACGGCGTCGACGGCCTTGGAGATCTTCCAGGACTCCAGCTGCTTGCAGGCCGGGTAGATCGGGATCTGCCGGCCGGCGAAGGCGTCCACGGCGTCGGCGGCGCTCGCCTCGCCCGACAGCGGTTCGTAGGCCGGGTGGGAGAGCTGGAGCTTGCGGTTGAACAGGGAGACCTTGCCGGCGAACATCGCGCGGGTGCCGGGCAGCAGGTCCTTCTGGGGCTTGTGCACCCCCTTGCCGAAGAAGACGAGCTGGAGCCGGCCGTAGCCGTCCGTGATGGTCACCTCCAGCCGTCTGCCGCGGCCCTGGTTGAACGTCAGCACCCGGGCGTCGGCGACCTGGGCGACCACGGTGACGTGCTCGTCGAGGGGCAGTTCGGCGAGCGAGGTCAGCTCGCCGCGCTCCGCGTACCGCCGGGGGTAGTGGTGCAGCAGGTCGCCGAGGGTGTGGAGGTCGAGATGCTCGGCCATCACCTTGGCGGTGGCGGCTCCGAGCGCGTTCTTGAGTGGTTCGTCGAGCGCGGGCACGCTCTCCATTGCACACCACGGCACCGACACCCGTCCCGCACCTGTGGACGGCCGCGTCCCGGCGGGCGGGTGCCGGGGCCGCTACTCCACGCCGATGAGCAGCGGCGCGGCGCCGCCGCCCTCGTAGGTCAGGGTGTCGACCGCGAGGTAGTGCTCGCGCACATGGGACTCCAGCCGGGCGGCCAGCTCCCCGGGTGTGCCGTCGCCGAGGACCAGGGTGACCAGTTCCCCGCCGGAGGAGAGCATCCGGTCCAGGACCGAGACGGCCGTGGCGGTGACGTCCTGGCCGATGACCGCGACGTCCCCGTCGATGAGGCCGAGGACGTCGCCGGCCTGGCACACGCCCGCGGAGGTCCACGACTGTCGTTCCGCCACGGCCAGTTCGGCGCAGCGGGTCGCGCCGGCCGCCGCGGTCATGGCCACCACGTCCTCGTCGAAGCTGCGGTCGGCCTCGTGCACGGCGAGGGCGGCGAGCCCCTGGACCGGCGAGCGGGTCGGGATGAGGGCGACGCGCACGCCCTCGGCGCGGGCCTGTTCGGCGGCGGCCGCCGCGGTGTGCCGCAGCAGCGGGTCGTTGGGCAGCAGCACCACCTCGCGGGCGTGCGCCCGGCGGATGGCGTCGACCAGTTCGCCGCTGGCCGGGGGCTCCCCGGGGCGGGTGGGCACGGTGGTGGCGCCGGCCTCGGCGCACAGCACGGGGAGGCCGGCGCCGGGGACGACCGCGACGACCGCGCGCTGGGCCTGCTCCCGGACGGTGGGGACGGCGTCGGCGCCGAAGTGGGTGATCCGGATCCGGTGGGGGCGGCCGGCCTCGACGCCCGCCTCCACGGCGGCGCCCGCGTCGTCGACATGGACGTGCACGTTCCACAGGCCGTCGCCGCCGACGACGACCAGCGAGTCGCCGAGCGCGTCGAGCCTCGCGCGCAGTGAGGTCATCGCGCCGTCGTCGGCCTCCAGCAGGTAGATGACCTCGAAGGCGGGCCCGGCGGTGTCGCAGGGGCCGGGGTCCGGGGGCAGCGGCCTGGCCGTCCGCCCCGTGCCCCAGGCGGGCGGCGCCTCGCCGCACACGGCCTCCACCAGGGCGCCGAGCACCGCGAGCAGGCCGCGGCCGCCGGCGTCCACCACCCCGGCGCGCTCCAGCACCGCGAGCTGGCCGGGGGTGGCCTCCAGGGCGGCGCGTGCTCCGGCGTAGGCGGCACGGCAGACGTCGGCGGGCTCCCCGCCGCTCTCGCCGGCGGCGTCCGCGGCGGCGGAGGCGACGGTGAGGATGGTGCCCTCGACGGGGTGGGCGACGGCTTCGCGGGCGAGTTCGGCGGCCCGGCGCAGCGCTCCCGCGAGGTGGTCGCCCGCGGCGAGGCGCTCGGCCATGCCCCGCAGGAGCTGGGCCAGGATGGTGCCGGAGTTGCCGCGGGCGCCGATCAGGGCGCCGTGCGCCATCGCGCGGACCGCGTCGGCGGACGACGGGGCGCCGTCCCGGGTCTCGTGGGCGGCGAAGACCGCCTCGACCGCCTGGGCGGCGGACTCGGCCGTGAGGTAGAGGTTGGTGCCCGTGTCGCCGTCGGCGACCGGGTAGACGTTGATGGCGTCGATCTCCTCGCGTTCCCTGCCGAGGGCCTGGAGCGTCAGCGAACACCAGATGCGTACCGCTGCGGCGTCCATCGTCCGGTGCACCTGGTGGTCCTCCTCGGTCGGCCGTGCGGGCCGTGGGCGGCGGGCTGCCTGGCAGCGTAGCGGCGGCCCTGACCAGGGGCCGGGGCGGGGCCGGGGCGACCCGTGGTAGTTTCGTATCTCCGAAGCAGTCGTTGTATGCTGCTCCGGTTGCCCGATGAGAATCGGGACTTTCCCCGGCAGGCCACTTCAGATCACACTGATTCCGGCACGCCGGATTTCACTGTAAGTGCATCTGAAGTCTTTGGAGTGACCCGTGGCTGCCAACTGCGACGTCTGCGGCAAGGGGCCGGGCTTCGGCAACAACATTTCGCACTCGCACCGCCGTACGTCTCGTCGCTGGAACCCGAACATCCAGCGTGTGCGTGCCGTGGTCGGTCGGACGCCGAAGCGGCTCAACGTCTGCACCTCGTGCATCAAGGCCGGCAAGGTCTCGCGCTAAGTGATGCTCCCCGCCTCGGCGGGGAAGATCCCGCCGACGTTTCGTCGTAGCGCAGCCCCTGCGGTTGCCTTGAAAAGCCGGTCCACCTCGGTGGACCGGCTTTTTGCCGTTCCCGGGGCCTTCCGGGCCCCCGTTGCCGGAGCCTCCCGGGAGGGAGACGTCAGCGGCTCCGCCAGCCGTGGTCGACCGGTCCGATGCCCGAGCCGAGCGCGAATCCGGCCGCGATCGCCCCGGTGACGTACTCCTTGGCCTCGCGCACCGCGTCGGGGACGGAGAGTCCCTTCGCGAGGCCCGACGCCACGGCGGAGGCGAGGGTGCAGCCCGTGCCGTGGGTGTGGCGGTTGTCGAGGCGCGGGGCGCGCAGCCAGTGCTCGGCGGTGCCGTCGGTGAGCAGGTCGACGGCGTCGCCTTCGAGGTGACCGCCCTTGATCAGGGCCCAGCGCGGCCCAAAGCCGAGCACCGCGTCGGCGGCCCGGCGCATCCCGCTCTCGTCGCGCACCTCGATCCCGGTGAGCTGCGCCACCTCGTCGAGGTTGGGGGTGGCCACCGTCGCCACCGGCAGCAGTTCCCCGCGCACCGAGTCCAGGGCGGAGGCCGCGAGCAGCGGGTCGCCGTGCTTGGAGACGCCGACCGGGTCGACGACCACGGGCACCGGGGTGCCGGCGAGCAGTCCGGCGACGGTGGAGACCAGCGCCGCGGACGAGAGCATGCCCGTCTTCACGGCCTGGACGCCGATGTCGTCGACGACGCTGCGGTACTGGGCCGTGACGGCCTCCACGGGAAGCTCCCACGCGCCCTGGACGCCCCGGGAGTTCTGGGCGGTGACGGCGGTGAGCACGCTCATGCCGTGCACACCGAGGGCCAGCATCGTCTTCAGGTCGGCCTGGATGCCGGCACCGCCGCCGGAGTCGGAGCCGGCGACGGTGAGCACACGCGGGGGTATCTGCATGCCCGCGAATCTACTGCCCGCAGGTCAGCGGCCGGGCGGCCGGTTCCCGTCCTCGATGTCGCCGAAGTGGTCCCAGCCGCCCTTGTTGGTCCAGGGGGCGCCGTCGACGGTCACCTGCGGCAGCGCCGACGGGTTGAGCACCTCGCCGATCACCTTCCAGCGGGCGGGGAGTTTGGCGTCCGGCGGGAAGGTGGCGACGATCGCGTGGTCCTCGCCGCCGGTGAGCACCCACTGGAGCGGGTCGACGCCGACGGCCTGGCCGATGTCGCTCATCTGCGAGGGGATGTCGATCAGCCCGGAGCGCAGGTCGATGCGGACCTTGCTGGCCTCCGCGATGTGGCCCAGGTCGGCGACGAGTCCGTCGCTGATGTCGCACATGGCGGTGGCGCCGAGACCGGCCGCGGCCGGGCCCGCGTGGTACGGCGGTTCGGGCCTGCGGTGGGCCTCCACGAAGGCCCGCGGCGAGCGGAAGCCGCGGGACAGCACGGCGTGGCCGGCGGCGGACCAGCCGAGCCAGCCGGTGTAGGCGACGACGTCGCCGGGCCGGGCGCCGCCGCGGGTCACCGGCTCGTGGTTGCGCAGATCGCCGAGCGCGGTGATGGCGACGGTGATCAGGTCGCCGCGGACGACGTCACCGCCGACCACGGCCGCGCCGGCGACCTGGCACTCGTCGCGGATGCCGTCCATGAGCTCGGTGGCCCAGGTGACCGGCAGTTCGGCGGGCACGACGAGGCCGAGGAGCAGGGCCGTCGGCACGGCGCCCATGGCGGCGATGTCGGCCAGGTTCTGCGCGGCGGCCTTGCGGCCGACGTCGTAGGCGGTCGACCAGTCGCGGCGGAAGTGGCGTCCTTCCAGCAGGATGTCCGTGCTCGCCACGACCCGCCGGTCGGGTGCGGAGACGACGGCGGCGTCGTCGCCGGGGCCGATCCGTACCGCCGGGGTGGAGGTGAGCCGGGAGGTGAGCTTCTCGATGAGCCCGAACTCCCCCAACTCGCCCACAGTGCCCTTCACCGAGGTTCACCTCTCCGTGTGTCCGTGGTCCTCACGGGCGCGGCCGCGAGCCGTCGCTTGCGGTCGCGGGCCGTCACCGCCCTGGGTACCGTCAAGGGATACGTCAACTTCTGTTCTGTGTACGCCACGCTGCGGGCGGCGTCCGCCGCGAGGGTCTCCCCGTGGCCCGCGGCAACGCGATACCGTGGCGACCCTTCTCCTTGGGATCTCCCCACCGACGGTAGGGGCCATGATCCTGCTGCCGCCCTGGAGGCTCCGTGGTACAGGCGTACATCCTCATCCAGACCGAAGTGGGCAAGGCGTCGATCGTCGCCGAGACCATCGGCAAGATCCCCGGTGTGATCCAGGCCGAGGATGTGACCGGACCGTACGACGTGATCGTGCGCGCGCAGGCCGACACGGTCGACGAGCTGGGGCGCATGGTGGTCGCCAAGGTCCAGCAGGTGGACGGCATCACCCGCACTCTGACCTGCCCGGTCGTCCACCTGTAGCCCCCGTCTACGCTTGGCCGGTGACGTCCTTCGCCCGCCGGTCCCTCGCTCTGTCCGCAGCCGTGCTCGCCCTGGCCGCCGCGGGCTGTTCCTCAACCGACGCGGCCGCGCAGGTCGCGGTTCCCAGCCCCCCGGCCGGGGAGGCCGCGCTCTGCCGTGCCCTGCACGACGCCCTTCCGGAGTCGGTCGCGGGGCACGGGCGCCAGGACCCCGAGCCCTCGTCCGAACTGACCGCCGGGTGGGGCGGTGCGGCGATCGTACTGCGCTGCGGTGTGCCCCGGCCCGACCGGATGAGCGATCCGCAGGCGCAGGGCATCGAGGTCGACGGAGTGGGCTGGATGCTGGAGGAGCGGGACAGCGGGCCGCGGTTCACCACCACGTACCGCGAGACCTATGTCGAGGTGACCCTGGGCGAGCAGTACCTGCACGACGCGAGCCCCCTGACGGAGCTGGCCGGTCCCGTCGCCCGGACGGTCCCGGCCTCGCTCTGACCCGCGGGATCCGTCGTAGGGACGGCCCCGGCCTCGATCCGGCCCGCCGGTCCCGTCGCCGGGACGGCCCCGGCCTCGATCCGGTGCGCCGGTCACGCAGCGGACCCTCCCGCTCCGACCCGGCGGGTTCCGCCGGGTCAGCGCAGGCCGGTCGGGCGCCGCAGGGCCGCCTGGATCAGCCGGTCGACCAGCTCGGTGTACTCGACGCCGCTCTCCTGCCACATGCGCGGGTACATGGAGATCGGCGTGAACCCGGGCATGGTGTTGATCTCGTTGATGACGAAGGAGCCGTCCTCGGTGAGGAAGAAGTCCGCCCGGACCAGCCCCTCGCAGGACGCCGCGTCGAACGCCGCGACCGCGAGTCGCCGCACCTCCTCGGTCTGCTCCGCGGTCAGCGGGGCCGGCACCAGACCGGTGGCCGAGTCGATGTACTTGGCCTCGAAGTCGTAGAAGTCGTGCGAGGTCACGGGCGGGATCTCGGCCGGGACGCTGGCCCGCGGACCGTCCTCGAACTCCAGCACGCCGCACTCGATCTCGCGGCCGCGCAGCAGCGACTCCACCAGGATCTTGGGGTCGTGGCGGCGGGCCTCGGCGATCGCGTCGTCGAGACCGGCGAGCGAGTCGACCTTGGTGATGCCCATGGAGGATCCGCCGCGGGCGGGCTTCACGAAGAGCGGCCAGCCGTGCTCGCCCGCGAAGTCCACGATCTTCTTCCGCGCGGCGGCCGGGTCCAGCTCCCACTCACGGGGGCGGACCACCTCGTAGGGGCCGACCGGCAGACCGAAGGAGACGAAGACCCGCTTCATGTACTCCTTGTCCTGGCCGACGGCCGAGGCGAGGACGCCCGAGCCGACGTAGGGGACGCCGGAGAGCTCCAGGAGCCCCTGGAGCGTGCCGTCCTCGCCGTAGGGGCCGTGCAGCATCGGGAAGACCACGTCGACCTCGCCCAGCGCCTTCGGCACCACGCCGGGCTCGCTGTAGACGACCTCGCGGCTGCCGGGGTCGACGGAGAGCACCACGCCGCCCTCGTCCGACTCGGCCAGCTCGTCGACGCTGGGGGTGCGGCGGTCGGTGATCGCCATCCGCTCGGGCTCGTCGGCGGTCAGCGCCCACCGGCCGTCGCCGGTGATGCCGATCGGCAGCACGTCGTACTTGGTGCGGTCGATGGCGCGCAGCACGGCGCCGGCCGTGACCACGGAGATCCCGTGCTCGGAGCTGCGGCCGCCGAAGACGACGGCGACGCGCGGCTTGCGGAGCTGCTGTTCGGGGCTCTGGGGGAGGTTCTCGGTGCTCATATCGCGATGAGACTACCCGCTGGTTCGAACGGAGTCAGCGCCGCTCGGGCTTGGCAGCGCGGGACATCAGCTCCTTGAGGGCGACGACCGGCGGCTTCCCCTCGTGGACGATGCCGACGACCGTTTCCGTGATGGGCATGTCGACTCCGTGCCGCCGCGCCAGGTCGAGCACCGACTCGCAGGACTTGACGCCCTCCGCGGTCTGCCGGGTGACGGCGATCGTCTCCTGGAGCGTCATCCCGCGGCCGAGGTTGGTGCCGAAGGTGTGGTTGCGGGAGAGCGGGGAGGAGCAGGTGGCCACCAGGTCGCCGAGGCCCGCGAGTCCGGAGAAGGTGAGCGCGTCCGCGCCCATGGCGAGCCCGAGACGGGTGGTCTCGGCGAGGCCGCGGGTGATCAGCGAGCCCTTGGCGTTGTCGCCGAGGCCCATGCCGTCGGCGATGCCGACGGCGAGACCGATCACGTTCTTCACGGCGCCGCCGAGTTCGCAGCCGACGACGTCGGTGTTGGTGTACGGGCGGAAGTAGGGGGTGTGGCAGGCGGACTGGAGCCGCCGGGCGACCGCCTCGTCGGTCGAGGCGACGACGGCCGCGGCCGGCATCCGGGAGGCGATCTCCTTGGCGAGATTGGGCCCGGTGACGACGGCGACGCGCTCGGACGGCACCTTGGCCACCTCCTCGACGACCTCGCTCATCCGCTTCGCGGTGCCGAGCTCGACGCCCTTCATCAGGGAGACCAGCACGGTGTCCGCGGCGAGCTCCGGGGTCCAGGCCGCGAGGTTGCCGCGCAGGGTCTGGGAGGGGACGGCGAGGACGGTGAAGTCGGCGCCGGCCAGGGCCTCGGCCGCGTCGGTGGTCGCCCGCAGCCCGGCGGGCAGCTCGATGCCGGGGAGGTAGTCGGGGTTGGTGCGGGTGGTGTTGACCGCCTCGGCGAGTTCGGGGCGGCGGCCCCACAGGGCGACCTCGCAGCCCGCGTCGGCGAGGACCATCGCGAACGCGGTTCCCCAGGAGCCCGTTCCGAGTACGGCGGCCTTGACGGGCGTGGTCACTTCGCTCCCTCTCCGGCGGCCTTGCGACGCTGCTCGGCACGAGCCTCGCGCAGATCGTACGGCTTCGCGGGCGCCGACTCCCCGCGGATCTCCTCCAGCAGGGCGGTGATCGCGGCCATGATCTCCTCGGTCGCCTCCCTGAGCACCTCGGGCGTCGGCTCCTTCCCGTAGAACCGGTCGAGGTCGACCGGCGGACCGGCCTGCACCTGGAGGGTCTTGCGGGGGAAGAAGCTGAACCTGTTCTCCTTGGCGTACGGCGGCATCGCCAGGTTGGCGCCCCACTGGGCGACCGGGATGACGGGCGCCTGCGTCTGGAGCGCGGCGCGGGCGACACCGGTCTTCCCGGTCATCGGCCACATGCCCGGGTCGCGGGTGAGGGTGCCCTCCGGGTAGAAGGCGACGCATTCCCCGCGTTCGACGGCCTCGACGGCGGCGCGGAAGGCGCCGACGGCGTTCGACGACTCGCGGTAGACGGGGATCTGGCCGGTGCCCCGCAGCATGAGCCCGACGCCGGGGGCCTTGAACAGGGCGGCCTTGGCCAGGAACCGGGGCACCCGGCCGGTGTTGTACTGGAAGTGCCCGTAGGAGAACATGTCCAGGTACGAGTTGTGATTGATGGCGGTGATGAATCCGCCGTCGGCCGGAATGTGTTCCATTCCCCGCCAGTCCCGCTTGAACAGAAGCAACAGCGGCGGCTTTGAGATGACCGCTGCCAGGCGGTACCAGAAGCCGATTCTACGGCGGGACACTCGGACACCTTCCTCTACGACGGGCGATGCCCGTCCGCTGGGGGTCAAGTGTCGCCCCAGGCCCCTGGTCTGTCGAGGACACCGTACGCCTCACCGCCGCCACCCGGACCGCTGGCCCATCCGCGCCGGGGGACACAATGGGCCCCGATGCGCACGGACCCAGAGCCCACCACGGACACGGAGCCGGTCGCCGGCTGGTCCGTCGTCGTGCCCCTGAAGCCCCTGGCCCTCGCCAAGAGCAGGCTCGCGGGCGCCGTCGGCGACGCCCTGCGGCCCCGGCTCGCCCTGGCGTTCGCGCAGGACACGGTGGCCGCCGTGCTGGCCTGCGCCGCGGTCCGGGATGTGGCCGTCGTCACGGACGACCCGGTGGCCGCCGCCTCGCTCGCCGCCCTCGGCGCCCGGATCGTCCCGGACGCGCCGGGCGCCGGGCTGAACGCCGCCCTGGAGCACGGCGCCCGGGCCGTCCGCGCCCTGCGTCCGCGTGCCGCGGTGGCGGCGCTCAACGCGGATCTGCCGGCATTGCGGCCGCGGGAATTGGCGCGGGCCCTGACGGCCGCCTCGGCATTTCCCCGGGCATTTCTGACGGATGCCGCGGGAATCGGCACGACTTTGCTGTGCGCACTGCCGGGGACGGAATTGCGCCCCGCATTCGGCGGTCCTTCGCGCCGCCGGCATTTGGCGTCGGGGGCCGCGGAAATCATGTCCGGGGCGCTGGATTCCGTACGCAGGGACGTGGACACCGGGGCCGATCTGGCGGCCGCGCTCGCGCTGGGGGTGGGCCCGCGCACGACGGGGGTGGCGGCCGGCCGCACCGCGGGCGCCTGTGCCGGGGAGGCCGCCCCCGCGCCGCCCGGCACGGCCTGAGGGACGGACGGCGCCGGGCGCGGGGATCCGGGGCTCCGCGCCCGGACCGGGCCCGCCGGGACCCGGCGGAAGGCCCCTAAACTGGGGGCCATGCAGGCCACCTCGTACACCTACGACGCCGGGACCCGCAGCGGAAGCGTGCTGCTCGACGACGGGACACCGGTGCCGTTCGACGCCGCCGCGTTCGACGCGGGCGGGCTGCTGCTGCTCCGGCCCGGGCAGCGGGTGCGGATCGAGACCGAGGGCGAGGGCGAGGCCCGCCGGATCACCCTGGTGACGCTCCAGACCTTCTGAACGGCCTGCCGAACGGCCCGGACGGGCGTACCGCCCAGGACGGAACACGGCGCGGGCCGGTCTCCCCGAGGGGAGACCGGCCCGGCGCGTGAGTGGCCCTGATTGCCTGTGCCGCTTACTTCTTGCGGGCGGTGGTGGCCTTCTTCGCGGTGGTCTTGCGCGCCGTCGTCTTCTTGGCGGGCGCCTTCTTGGCCGTGGCCTTCTTCGCGGGAGCGGTCTTGGCCGTGGTCTTCTTGGCCGCGCTCTTCGCCGTGGTCGCCTTCTTGGCGGTGGCGGTCTTGGCCGTGGTCTTCTTCGCGGCGGTGGTCTTCTTCGCCGCCGTGGTCTTCTTGGCCGCCGTCTTCTTCGCGGCGGTGGTCTTCTTGGCGGCGGCCTTCTTCGCCGTGGCCTTCTTGGCGGCGGCCTTGGCCGTCGTACGGGTGGAGGAGCCGCCCGAAAGGCTGCCCTTGGGCGCCTTCTTGACGGAGACCTCGCCGCCCTTGGGGAGCTTCTTCGAGCCGCTGACCAGGTCCTTGAAGCCCTGACCTGCGCGGAACCGCGGAACGGAGGTCTTCTTGACCCGGACACGCTCGCCCGTCTGCGGGTTGCGGGCGTAGCGGGCGGGGCGGTCGACCTTCTCGAACGAGCCGAAGCCGGTGACCGAGACCCGGTCCCCGCCGACAACCGCCCGGACGATCGCGTCAAGCACCGCGTCGACAGCCTCCGCGGCCTGCTGACGGCCGCCGAGCTTGTCGGCAATCGCTTCTACGAGCTGCGCCTTGTTCACGTCTTCCCCTTCGGAGACATATGGCCGGAACGATTGCGTCCAGGCGTTTTCGCACGTTAGGCAGATATATACCGCAAATCAAACACGAAACGGGCTAATCACCCTAGTGCCGCAACGAAGTCGACCGTGGCGGAGTTCTCTGCGGTCAGTCACCTCGAGGGAATCGGCCCTCGTCGAGGTCCTTCATCAACAGATCCAGACGCCTTGCCGCGTCCGGGAGATCGTGCTTTGCCGCCGCCGTGACGACGAGCAGCTTCCGGGACAGCGCCATCCTTACGCCCTCCGGGACTTGCAGTGCGCGCACCCGTGAGTGCGCTTCCTTCAATCGGGCCGCGACCGCCTCGTAGAGCTCGAGTTGGCTGTCACGTTCCATGCACCGATTGTGCCATCTGTGACTAGTTGTCGCCCGAGGGGGTCTCAACAGACGACTGCGCCCCCCACCGGTGGGTGAGGGGCGCAGTCGGGGAAAAGCGCTGATCAGACCTGCACGGTGCGCGGTTTGAAGGCGGGCCTCGCCGCTTCGTAGGCGGCGATGTCCGCTTCGTTCTGAAGGGTGAGGCTGATGTCGTCGAGGCCGTTCAGCAGGCGCCAGCGGGCGTTCTCGTCGAGCTCGAAGTCGGCGGTGATTCCGGGGGCGATGACCTGACGCTTCTCGAGGTCGACCGTGATCTCGACGGTCGGGTCGGTCTCGGTCAGCTCCCAGAGCGCGTCGATGACCGACTGCTCCAGGACCACGGTCAGCAGGCCGTTCTTGAGGGAGTTGCCGCGGAAGATGTCGGCGAACCGGGCGGAGAGCACGGTCTTGAAGCCGTAGTTCTGCAGCGCCCAGACGGCGTGCTCGCGCGAGGAGCCGGTGCCGAAGTCGGGGCCGGCGACCAGGACCGACGCGCCCTGGCGTTCGGGGCGGTTCAGCACGAACTCGGGGTCCTTGCGCCAGGCCTCGAACAGCCCGTCCTCGAAGCCGTCGCGGGTGACCTTCTTCAGCCAGTGCGCGGGGATGATCTGGTCGGTGTCGACGTTGCTGCGGCGCAGCGGGACGGCCCGGCCGGTGTGCGTGGTGAAAGCTTCCATGTTCCTCAGACCCCCGCGGGCGTAGAGACGTCGGCGTCGGACAGATCGGCCGGGGAGGCCAGATGGCCCAGCACCGCGGTGGCGCCGGCGACCTGGGGCGAGACCAGGTGGGTGCGGCCGCCCTTGCCCTGCCTGCCCTCGAAGTTGCGGTTGGAGGTGGACGCGGAGCGCTCACCGGGAGCCAGTTGGTCCGGGTTCATGCCCAGGCACATGGAGCAGCCGGCGTGCCGCCACTCGGCACCGGCCTCCTTGAAGACCTTGTCGAGCCCTTCCTCGACGGCCTGGAGCGCCACCCGGACCGAGCCGGGGACGACCAGCATCCGCACGCCGTCCGCGACCTTGCGGCCCTCGAGGATCGAGGCGACCGAGCGCAGGTCCTCGATGCGTCCGTTGGTGCAGGATCCGACGAAGACGGTGTCGACCCGGATGTCGCGCAGCGGCTGCCCGGCGGTCAACCCCATGTACTCCAGGGCCTTTTCGGCGGCCAGGCGCTCCGACGCGTCCTCGTACGAAGCCGGGTCGGGGACGTTCGCGCCCAGCGGGGCGCCCTGGCCCGGGTTGGTGCCCCAGGTGACGAACGGGGACAGCTCGGCGGCGTCGATGAACACCTCGGCGTCGAAGACCGCGTCGTCGTCGGTGCGCAGCGTGCTCCAGTACGCGACGGCGGCGTCCCAGTCCTCGCCCTGCGGGGCGTGGTCGCGGCCCTGGAGGTAGTCGAAGGTGGTCCGGTCGGGGGCGATCATGCCCGCGCGGGCGCCGGCCTCGATCGACATGTTGCAGATGGTCATCCGGGCTTCCATCGACAGCTTCTCGATGGCGGAGCCGCGGTACTCCAGGACGTAGCCCTGGCCGCCGCCGGTGCCGATCCTGGCGATGATCGCCAGGATCAGGTCCTTGGCGGTCACGCCCTCGGGCAGTTCGCCCTCGACGGTGATGGCCATGGTCTTCGGGCGGGCCATCGGCAGCGTCTGGGTGGCCAGCACGTGCTCCACCTGGGAGGTGCCGATGCCGAACGCCAGCGCGCCGAAGGCGCCGTGGGTGGAGGTGTGGGAGTCGCCGCAGACCACCGTGGTGCCGGGCTGGGTCAGGCCGAGCTGGGGGCCGACCACGTGGACCACGCCCTGCTCGACGTCACCGAGCGAGTGCAGACGCACACCGAACTCGGCGCAGTTCTTGCGCAGCGTCTCCAGCTGGGCGCGCGAGACCGGGTCGGCGATGGGCTTGTCGATGTCGAGGGTCGGGGTGTTGTGGTCCTCGGTGGCGATGGTGAGGTCGAGACGCCGCACCTGCCGGCCGCCGAGCCGCAGGCCGTCGAACGCCTGGGGGCTGGTCACCTCGTGCAGCAGGTGCAGATCGATGAAGAGGAGGTCGGGCTCGCCCTCGGCGCGCCGGACGACATGGTCGTCCCAGACCTTCTCCGCGAGTGTCCTACCCATCGCTTTCCCTCCGGCCGGCTGTGCCGCCGGCGCAACTAGAGATCGTGTGCAACGCCCATGGGTCCCGGGTTGCCACTACAGCGTGACAAGTTCCATGGAAATTTGAACTTGCGTTTCACAGAGTGAGACGCGAGTATCGTTGCATGGACAACTCTAGCGGCGTCGGCGTCCTCGACAAGGCAGCCCTTGTCTTGAGCGCCCTGGAGTCCGGGCCGGCCACCCTCGCGGGTCTGGTGGCGGCCACGGGACTCGCACGACCCACGGCTCACCGTCTGGCCGTGGCACTGGAACATCACCGTATGGTCGCCCGCGACATGCAGGGCCGGTTCATCCTCGGTCCGCGGCTGTCGGAGCTCGCCGCCGCGGCGGGCGAGGACCGGCTGCTCGCCACCGCGGGCCCCGTGCTCACGCATCTGCGCGACGTGACGGGCGAGAGCGCGCAGCTCTATCGCCGGCAGGGCGACATGCGGATCTGCGTCGCGGCGGCCGAGCGCCTGTCCGGACTGCGGGACACCGTGCCGGTCGGCTCCACGCTCACCATGAAGGCCGGGTCCTCCGCGCAGATCCTGATGGCCTGGGAGGAGCCCGAGCGGCTGCACCGCGGCCTGCAGGGCGCCCGCTTCACGGCGACGGCCCTGTCCGGCGTACGGCGCCGCGGCTGGGCCCAGTCGATCGGCGAGCGCGAGCCGGGCGTGGCCTCGGTGTCGGCACCGGTCCGCGGACCGTCCAACCGCGTGGTCGCCGCCGTCTCGGTCTCCGGACCGATCGAGCGCCTCACCCGGCACCCGGGCCGTATGCACGCCCAGGCGGTCATCGACGCCGCCGCCCGCCTGAGCGAGGCCCTGCGCCGCTCCGGCTGATCCCCATACGTCCACGTCCGGCCGGCCCCTTCAACGCCGCAGGGGCCGGCCGGAGGTGTGTCCGGGGCCTTGCGGGGCGGGTGGCGCGCGCCGGGCCCTCCACCGGGTCCGCGGGGCGTGACGGGTGCAGCATGGAAGTACCTGCGGAACGACGGAGGTGCCGAGACGATGGCCGAGTTCATGGACGTACACCGCGGCATGAAGGGCATCACCAGTGATCAGCTGATGGAGGCGCACCGCGCGGACCTCGCGATCGAGGGCGAGGAGAACGTGCACTTCAAGAAGGCGTGGGCGGATCCCGAGACGGGCACCGTCTACTGCCTGTCCGAAGGGCCCTCGGCGGACGCCGTGCGGCGCATCCACGAGCGCACAGGCCACCCCGCGGACGAGATCCACCCGGTGCCGCTCACCGTGTGACCCCGCCCAACTGGTGCCGCGCGCACGGCGGATGGAGGCGATCACCGTACGAGATGCCCCTGCGGGACGGCCGCGCGCCGCGTGATGGCGCGACCACGGCGGGTACCGCATCCCGGGGAGCTCCCGGGAACGCCGAAGGGGCCCTTCTGACGAAGGGCCCCTTCGGACTCGTACCCCCGACCGGATTCGAACCGGCGCTACCGCCTTGAGAGGGCGGCGTGCTAGGCCGCTACACAACGGGGGCAAATCTTCGATCCCGCGAGGGGATCCGCTGGCCTACCAGGACTCGAACCTAGACTAACTGAACCAGAATCAGTCGTGCTGCCAATTACACCATAGGCCACTGGTGGTGTAGACCAGTTGGTACCCCCGACCGGATTCGAACCGGCGCTACCGCCTTGAGAGGGCGGCGTGCTAGGCCGCTACACAACGGGGGCCCTAGCGATCCTGCATCGACGTCGTCGAGGAGCGACCTCGAGACCTCGCGGGAAGGATCTGTACCCCCGACCGGATTCGAACCGGCGCTACCGCCTTGAGAGGGCGGCGTGCTAGGCCGCTACACAACGGGGGCTTTGCAGATGAGCTCTGCGAGCTGGCCTACCAGGACTCGAACCTAGACTAACTGAACCAGAATCAGTCGTGCTGCCAATTACACCATAGGCCACCAAAACGCAACCCCCGGTGGGGATCTTGTTCGGGTTTGCGCTTCCGGTTTCCGGCCTTTCGGCCCGCTCCCCTTGGCGCAGGAAGAACATTACCCGAAGGTCGACGGCGCTCCAAAACGGGTATCGCCGCGCAGCAGCGGGGCGAGCTGGTCGAGGCCGGTGATCCGGGTGAGTTCGGGTCTGCCGCCCACCTGGGCCCGGTCGAGCCAGATCCCGGTCAGACCCGCCTCGGTGGCCCCCCGGGCGTCGATGTCCGGCTGGTCCCCGACGTACGCCACCTCCTCCGGGGGCAGCCCGATGGCCTCGCACGCTGCGAGGAAGGCGCCCGCCTCCGGCTTGGAGACCCCGAGTTCCACGGCGCAGACCACGGCCTCGAACCGGTCGAGGACCCCGAGGGTGCGCAGCTTGCGCTCCTGGTTCGCCAGGCTGGAGTTGGAGAGCACGGCGTGACGGTAGTCACGCGCGAGGAGGTCGAGCACGGGCAGCGTGTCGGGGAAGAGCGCCCAGGCGGCCTCGTAGTGGGCGATGTGCCGCCCGAACCACTCCCCGGCCTCGTCGTCGGTCATGCCCGGCGCGCCCAGGAACTCCCGCACCCGGTCGCGCCGCTGCCCCTCGAAGTCGGTCAGCCCGGCGGCGACCCGCGCCCAGTGCACATCGGTGATCCGCTTCCACGCGGCGAGTGCCTCCTCGACGGACGCGTAGCCGTCGGGCAGGCCCACGTCCCCCAGGTGCCGGCTCATGCCGACGCGGTCGGCGTTCGCGTAGTCGAAGATCGTGTCGTCGATGTCCCAGAGGACTGCGCGGATCGGCATACGACGACGGTACCGCCGGGCAGGTCACCGGCCGGGGGTCCGGGGGGGGGCGCCCCCGGGACATGCAGCGTCGATGTCCCGGAGCACGGCGCGGATCGGCATACGACGACGGTACCGCCGGGGAGGTCACCGGCCGGGGGTCCGGGGCGCGGGGTTCGCCGGGGTCAGCCGGTCTCCTCGCCCTCCGCGGGGACGACGAAGAAGTCCGTGACGAAGCAGGTGACGGCGCCGTCCGCGTCGCGGCCGACCCAGGTCGGGTAGGCGCCGTCGCCCCAGCCGGACATGAAGGCGATCAGGTTGTGGCCGGTGTCCTTCGCGGTGACGGTGTGCGGGCCGAGGTAGGAGTCGCCGCCGGCGTCGAAGGCGTCCCAGAGCGGGCCCTCGTCGCCCACGCAGTCGGGGAAGGACTCGTCGCAGGCGGCGTCGTAGAAGCAGCCGGTGCCGGCGTCCACCCCGTACGCGAAGAACTCGTCGTCCGCGAGCTCGGCCGGGTCCTGGCCTGCCTGGTGGGCGATCTCCCAGGTGACGGGTGCGGTGGCGGTGATCACCAGGCGGGCGGCGGCGATCCGCAGATGGGGCTCGTCGGCCGGCGGCTCGTCGGGCTCGGCGAGGGTGGCGACCGCGCACTCGACGGCGTAGCGGCCCGGCGGGACCTCGGCGGTGAACGGCTCGGACTCGCCGGTGCCCAGGGAGACGAACGGGTCGCAGGCGACGACCCTGCCGCTGGGGAGCCACAGCTCACCGGCCGGCACGACCGACATCTCCCCCGTGAGCCCGGATTCCTCGGTGAAGCGGCTGCCGGGCGTGAAGTGCCGGGAGAAGTCGGGTGCGGGCATGGGCATGCTGGTCCCCCAGGGAGCCGTGACGATCGGGATCGCCCCGAACACTAGCCCTGTGCCCGGGCAACGCCGAAGGGGCGGCAGCCACTTCGGCCACCGCCCCTTCCGGACGCGCTCAGGCGGCGAGCTTCGCCAGCGCCGCGTCGATGCGGGCGAGGGTCTTCTCCCTGCCCAGGATCTCCAGGGACTCGAAGAGCGGCAGGCCGACCGTGCGGCCGGTGACGGCCACCCGGACCGGGGCCTGGGCCTTGCCGAGCTTGAGGCCGTGGGCCTCGCCGGCGGCCAGGACGGCCTCCTTCAGCGACTCCGGGCTCGACCAGTCGGCCGCGTCCAGCTTCTCGCGGGCGGTGGTCAGCAGGGCCGCCGGCTCGCCCTTCATCGCCTTGGCCCAGGACGCCTCGTCGTCGACCGGCTCGTCGAGGAAGAGGAAGTCGACGTTGGCGGTGATGTCGGAGAGGACGGTCAGCCGCGTCTGGGCGTGGGGGGCGATGGCCTCCCACTTCGCGCGGTCGAACCGCTCCGGCGCCCAGTTCGCGTGCGGGGCCCGGAGCCAGGGCTCGCACGCCTCGGTGAACGCCTTCACGTCCAGCATGCGGA
The DNA here is from genome assembly GCF_016919245.1 of Streptomyces zhihengii. Taxonomy (NCBI): domain Bacteria; kingdom Bacillati; phylum Actinomycetota; class Actinomycetes; order Kitasatosporales; family Streptomycetaceae; genus Streptomyces; species Streptomyces zhihengii. Next base: position 2,561,645 of record NZ_JAFEJA010000001.1, read on the forward strand.
TGTGGTCGGCGTTGATGGCCTCGGCCTTCTTCAGGTCGAAGCGCGCCGGGTTGGCGTTGACGTCGGCGACGTCGAACTTCGCGATCATCTCGGGGATCGTGAAGACGTCCTGGTCGGCGGAGAAGGACCAGCCGAGCAGCGACAGGTAGTTGAGCAGGCCCTCCGGGAGGAAGCCGCGCTCGCGGTAGATGTTGAGGGACGCCTGCGGGTCGCGCTTGGAGAGCTTCTTGTTGCCCTCGCCCATGACGTACGGCAGGTGGCCGAAGGCGGGGATCTCCTTGGCGACGCCCAGCTCGATCAGCGCCTTGTAGAGGGCGATCTGGCGGGGGGTGGAGGAGAGCAGGTCCTCGCCGCGCAGGACGTGGGTGATCTCCATCAGGGCGTCGTCGACCGGGTTGACCAGCGTGTACAGCGGGGCGCCGTTGGCACGCACGATGCCGTAGTCCGGGACGTTGTCCGGCGTGAAGGTGAGCTCGCCGCGGACCAGGTCGGTGAAGACGATCGGCTCGTCGGGCATCTTGAAGCGCACGATGGACTCGCGGCCCTCGGCCTCGTACGCGGCGCGCTGCTCGGCGGTCAGGGTGCGGCACGTGCCGTCGTAGCCGGAGGGCTTTCCGGCGGCGCGGGCGGCGTCACGGCGGGCTTCGAGCTCCAGCGCGGTGCAGTAGCAGTGGTACGCGTGACCGGCGGCGATGAGCTTGGCGGCGACGTCCTGGTAGATGTCCATCCGCTGCGACTGGCGGTACGGCGGGTGCGGGCCGCCGACCTCCGGGCCCTCGTCCCAGTCGAGACCGAGCCAGCGCAGCGAGTCCAGGAGCTGCTCGTACGACTCCTCGGAGTCACGGGCCGCGTCGGTGTCCTCGATGCGGAAGACCATCGTGCCGCCGGTGTGCCGGGCGTAGGCCCAGTTGAACAGCGCGGTGCGGACGAGGCCCACATGGGGGTTGCCGGTCGGGGAGGGACAGAAACGGACGCGGACGGGTGCGTTAGCCACGCTTGATCACCTTGTTGGTGAGAGTGCCGATGCCTTCGATGGTGACGGCGACCTCGTCGCCGGCGTTGAGCGGGCCGACCCCCGCGGGGGTGCCCGTGAGGACGACGTCGCCGGGGAGCAGCGTCATCGCCTCGGTGATGTGCACGATCAGGTCCTCGACGGAGCGGACCATCTCGCTGGTGCGGCCGAGTTGCCGCTGCTCGCCGTTGACCGTGCACTGGATGACGGCGTCAGCCGGGTCGAAGTCCGTCTCGACCCAGGGGCCGAGGGGGCAGGACGTGTCGAAGCCCTTGGCCCGGGCCCACTGCTTCTCACGGCGCTGCGCGTCACGCGCGGTGACGTCGTTGGCGCAGGTGTAGCCGAAGATCACGTCCTTGACGCGTTCGCGCGGGACCTCGCGGCACATCCGGCCGATGACCACGGCCAGCTCGGCCTCGTGGTGGAGCTCCTCGGAGAACGAGGGGTACTCGATGGCGTCGCCGGAGCCGATCACCGAGGTGGTCGGCTTGAAGAAGGCGACCGGGACCTCGGGGACCTCGTTGCCGAGCTCCGCCGCGTGCTCCGCGTAGTTGCGGCCGATGGCCACGACCTTGTTGGGGAGCACGGGGGGCAGCAGACGGACCTTGCTCAGCGGGACCTTGGTGCCGGAGAGCTCGAAGTCGGCGTACGGAATGCCCTTGATGATGTCGAGGAGGAGGCCGTCGGGGCCTTCCTCGACCGCGCCGAAGGCGACATTGCCGTCGATGGAGAACCTGGCGATGCGCACGGGATGCTGTCGCCCCTCACTTCTTCTTCGCTCGCTGAGCTGGCCTGGAGACTGACGCTCCAGGCTAACGCGACGCGGGGGGCGCGCACGGCGCATCACCCTCCGTGCGACCTCGCGGGGCGGGGTGCGGGCGGTGGCGGATGCGTGGCGATGCCCGGGGGCGCGTGCTCCGGGAGCCCTGCCGTGCCCCCGTGGCGAGTGAGCCGAAGGGGCGCGGGCGGTGTCGAAAGGGAGAGCGCGCGGAGGTCCCGAGGAACGAGGGATCGAGCACGGTCGACCGTCGACACCGTCTTGAGCGCCCCGGAGGCGAACCGAGCCCTAAGAAACGGGCGCGTCCATGAGGACGGTGCGGCGGGGGTTGGCCGTCTGGGCCGGGAGTTCGATGGTGTGTTCCGGCTGGTCCGGCGTCCGCAGCTCGTCGGCGTCCTTGAGGTGCGCGAGCGTGGTGCGGCGGGGGTTGGCGGTGCTGCGGAACATCATCGTCGTCTTCATCGGTGGTTTCAGACCCTGTCGGCGTAGGAACGCTCTGTCGAGCGTGGTTGACGGTTCGGTCATCCCTGTAAAGCGTCAGGCTAAACATCGGATTCCCGTCGAAAGCCAGAACGAGACAGGCTTGATCGTGTGAGTTTGCTCACGAGATGAGCCCCAATGCCGACATTGCGGACAGTGGATCTCTGTCGCGAGAACGGACATTACGCCACTGAACCAGTCATTCCGCTCCTGATCATGGCGACTGGGACACCCCTCACCCGCCTGGGACTCGTACCACTACGCCCGATTTCTCCGCCATCACTTCCCACAGCTCGTGACACCGCGCTCACAAAGTGTCACTCACGTCACAGGGCGGTACGCGGCCCTTGTTGGAGATCCTGCACTGTGCTGGAATTCCACGCACCGCCGCGGGTTTCAATCCGGCGCGCAAGGGCGCAACGCAGCGCCGGGGTGGCGGCGGAGAAGGGGGAGCAGCGCCGGTCACTCAAGACCACCAGGGGTAAACGACTCATTACCCCGAGACGCCGACACCGTCCCGCCGTGACAGCGGAGGGACGCCTGGTCCAGAGGTTGCGACGCTAGTGCAGGGACGTTTCAAGAGGGATGGCGTGGGGCGTCCCCAGGCCCGCCAGGGCCAAGGGGACGCTACGGCGGAACAGGAGCCGCGCGGCACGGACCGCGGTTCCTCGCCCCAGCGCACCCACACCCAGGGACCGGCCGCGTCCGGTGACAGCGGCGACCGCTCCGCGCGCTCCGGCGTGTCCGCCCCCGCGCCCGACGGCGCCAAGGGCGCGCCGGCCGCGGCCGCGAACCCCACGGAGACCGGATCGCGAATAGCGCTGCGCAACTGGCGCATCAGCACGCGTCTGGTCTCCCTGCTGACCCTCCCCGTCGTCGCGGCGACCACGCTGGGCGGACTCCGTATCCAGGAGTCCATGGACGACATGCGGCAGCTCGACCACATGCAGCTGCTGACGGAGATGACCCGGGCGGCGACCGACCTCGCCCAGGCGCTCCAGTCCGAGCGTGACCTCTCCGCCGGACCGCTGGCCAACGGCTCCCCCGTCACGGACTTCAAGGTCTCCGGGCCCCGTACGCAGACCGACCGCGTCAAGAAGGCGTTCCTCGACGCGACGCGCAACATCCCCAACACGGACGACGACGAGGCGCTGGAGAGCATCCGCGCCAACGCCAACCAGATCGCCGTGCAGGTCAACGGTCTGAACAAGATCCGTTCGACCGCCTACGCCCCCGGTGCGCCGAACTCCCAGACCGTGGAGAGCTACAGCCGGCTCATCGAGTCGCTGCTGAGCCTCTCCCAGGACATGGCGCAGGCCACCAGCAACCCCGACATGATCAAGCGCACGCGTGCGCTGGCGGCGTTCTCGTCCGCCAAGGAGTACGCGTCGATCCAGCGCGCGATCATCGCCGCCGCCCTCCCCGGCGGCGACGACGCCAAGGCGCCCGGCCTGACCGAGCCCGACCGCCTGTACGGCAAGGCCGCCGTGGAGAACGGCGACTCCGAGCTGAAGGCGTTCAAGGCGCTCTACGAGTCCACCGGCGGCGACGCCGAGGAGCTCACCGCCTCCCTGGACGGCGGCACCGACCCGACGATCGCGGCCTCGGAGCTGTACGCCAAGCGCGTGCTCGACAACCCGAACGGCTTCGAGCGCCGCGCGGAGCGTTCGCACCTGGACTGGACCGACGACTACTCGGTCCGCATCAACGCGATGAAGCGTGTCGAGGCCTCGCTGCTCGGCGAGATGGAGGCCAAGGCGCGTGAGCTGCGCGAGGAGTCGCAGCAGGACGCCATCATCAACGGTGCGCTGATCCTCGTCGTCCTGGGCGTGTCCCTGGTCGGCGCCTTCGTCGTCGCCCGGTCCATGATCCGCTCGCTGCGCCGACTCCAGGACACGGCCACCAAGGTCGCCCAGACCCGTCTGCCCGAGCTGGTCAAGCAGCTCTCGGAGTCGGACCCGCAGGACGTCGACACCTCCGTCGAGTCCGTCGGTGTGCACTCGCGCGACGAGATCGGCCAGGTGGCCGCGGCCTTCGACGACGTGCACCGCGAGGCGGTCCGCCTCGCCGCCGAGCAGGCCCTCCTGCGGGGCAACGTCAACGCGATGTTCACCAACCTCTCGCGGCGTTCGCAGGGCCTCATCCAGCGTCAGCTCTCGCTGATCTCCGAACTGGAGTCCCGCGAGGCCGACCCGGACCAGCTCTCCTCGCTGTTCAAGCTGGACCACCTCGCGACCCGTATGCGCCGGAACGGCGAGAACCTCCTCGTCCTCGCCGGTGAGGAGCCGGGCCGCCGCTGGACGCGTCCCGTCCCGCTCGTCGACGTGCTGCGCGCCGCGGCGTCCGAGGTGGAGCAGTACGAGCGGATCGAACTGGCCGCCGTGCCCGCGACCGAGGTCGCCGGCCGCGTGGTCAACGACCTCGTGCACCTCCTCGCCGAGCTGCTGGAGAACGCGACGTCGTTCTCCTCGCCGCAGACGAAGGTCCGGGTCACCGGTCACGCGCTGCCCGACGGGCGGGTGCTCGTCGAGATCCACGACACCGGCATCGGCCTCTCCCCCGAGGACCTCGCCGCGATCAACGAGCGGCTCGCCTCGCCGCCCACCGTGGACGTCTCGGTCTCGCGCCGCATGGGTCTGTTCGTGGTCGGCCGGCTGTCCCTGCGACACGGCATCCGCATCCAGCTCCGTCCGTCGGACTCCGGCGGCACCACCGCGCTCGTCATGCTGCCCGTCGACGTCGCCCACGGCGGCAAGAAGGCCCCGGGCAAGCCCGGTCAGCCGGGCGGCGGCCAGGGCGGTCCGCAGAAGCCCGGCGCGGGTGCGCCCGGCGGTCTGCCGGGCCGGCCGGCGGGTCAGGGCGGCGGCCGTCCCGGTCTCGCGGGCGGTCCCGGCGGCGGCGCCGGCCAGGGCGGTCTGCTCGGCGCCGGTGCGCCGCGCGGCCAGGTCGGGGCGGCACGGCCCCGCGTGCCGCGCTGCCGGGACGCGACGGCGGACCGCAGCAGGGCAACGGCGGCCAGCCGTCGGGCGGCGGCAGCCTCTTCGACTCCGGCCGCGGCCAGCAGGGGGCTCCGGCTCCCGTCCGCGGTGACGCGGGGCAGGGCGGACGCCGCTCCGCGCCGCAGCAGCAGCCCGGCGCGGGCGACCGTGCGCGGCAGCTGCCGCCCACCGGCGGTCCGCGGGCCGAGCTGCCCGGCGGTCCCGCCCGGCCGGAGGAGCCCCGCCAGCAGCGTCCGGGGACCACGAGCTGGGGCAACGACCAGGGGGTCCCGCAGCAGCGTCCGGCCTCCGACGCACCGCGCGGCCACGACGACCACGACGCCTCGCGCGGCATGACGGGCACGGCCGAGTTCGCCCGGCCCGACTTCGGCGCCCCGCAGGGCGGCGGCCGGCCCGGCCAGTTCACCCGCCAGGACGTCTTCGGCGGCCAGGGCGGTCCGTCCGGCGCGGGCCAGTACGGCCGGCCGGAGCAGGGCGGGCAGCAGGACCCGGCGTCGACCTCGCAGTTCGCGCGGCCCGACTTCCAGGCACCGCAGCAGCCCGCACCGCACCAGGCACCGCAGCAGGACCCGGCGTCCACCGCGCAGTTCGCACGGCCGGACTTCCAGGCCCCGCAGCAGGACCCGGCGTCGACGTCGCAGTTCGCGCGGCCCGACTTCCAGGCTCCGCAGCAGCCCGCACCGCAGCGCCGGGACGAGAACTTCGCCCCGCCGCTGCCCGCGGCGCCGCTGCCCGCACCGCAGCAGCCCGAGGCGCTGCCGCCGGCGTCCGGTCCGGGGGACGGCCGTACGCCGCTGTACGACACGCTGGAGACCAACTGGTTCCACGGGGCCGGCGCGCAGGGCGGCGAGAGCCGTCCGGCGGCACCGCAGCCCGAGCGGCCGATGCCGCAGCGTGCTCCCGCGTCCGGCGCGGCGGCCCCGGGCGGGGCTCCCGCGGCGTCCGGCGCGGCGAACGGCGCCGCCACGTGGCGCTCCTCGCCCAACGACGAGCTGGTGCGCCAGGCCGAGCGGGTGCGCAAGCCCGCCGCGGGCGGCATCACCACCTCGGGTCTGCCCCGCCGGGTCCCGCGAGCCAACCTCGTACCGGGCACCGCGCAGGAGCAGAACCACCAGTCCGGTCCGCAGGTCTCGCGAGCCCCCGACGACGTGCGCGGGCGGCTGACGAATCTGCGCCGGGGCATCCAGCAGGGCCGGCAGCAGAACGGCACGACCGGCAGCTTCGACCTCGGCCCCACTCACCAGCAGGAGCGTTAGTTGAGCCCGATGAGCCAGGCGGCCCAGAACCTGAACTGGTTGATCACGAACTTCGTGGACAACACCCCCGGGGTGTCGCACACGGTGGTCGTGTCGGCCGACGGTCTGCTGCTCGCCATGTCCGAGGGGTTCCCGCGGGACCGGGCCGACCAGCTCGCCGCCGTGGCGTCCGGACTGACCTCGCTGACCGCCGGGGCGTCCCGGATCTTCGAGGGCGGCCCGGTGAGCCAGACGGTCGTCGAGATGGAGCGCGGGTTCCTCTTCCTGATGTCGGTGTCCGACGGCTCCTCGCTGGCCGTCCTCGCCCACCCGGACTGCGACATCGGCCTGGTGGGCTACGAGATGGCGCTGCTGGTCGACCGCGCGGGCAGTGTGCTCACGCCGGACCTGCGCGCGGAGCTCCAGGGAAGTCTTCTGCACTGACGGGAGGGACCGGTGACCCCACTCGCCGGTCCGCCGAAGCCACCCGACCGACAACCGAACGGCCGCCCCAAGGCCCCCCACCGGCCCCATCAGACGGCACAGCCGACCACTTGCTGTCACGCCCGGAGGATTCATGACCCCGCCCCCCGCCTCTCACGATCCGTACGGAGCGTCAGTCGACGCGTACGGGGACGAGGGCGACCAGCCGCTGGTGCGTCCGTACGCGATGACCGGCGGCCGGACCCGGCCGCGCTACCAGCTCGCCATCGAGGCGCTGGTCAGCACGACCGCCGACCCGGCCATGCTGGCCGGGCTGCTCCCCGAGCACCAGCGGATCTGCCACCTGTGCCGGGAGGTCAAGTCGGTCGCCGAGATCTCGGCGCTGCTGTCGATGCCGCTCGGTGTGGCGCGGATCCTCGTCGCCGACCTGGCGGAGGCCGGCATGGTGGCGATCCATCAGCCCGGCGGCGACGATGCCGCGGGCGGCCAGCCGGCCGTGACACTGCTCGAAAGGGTGCTCAGTGGACTTCGCAAGCTCTAGCGGCGGTGCGGCCCGGTCGACCACCAGCGCGAAGATCGTGGTGGCGGGCGGCTTCGGCGTGGGCAAGACCACGTTCGTCGGCGCCGTCTCGGAGATCAACCCGCTGCGTACCGAAGCCGTCATGACGTCCGCCTCCGCGGGCATCGACGACCTCACCCACACCGGCGGCAAGACGACGACGACCGTCGCCATGGACTTCGGCCGCATCACCCTCGACCAGGACCTGATCCTCTACCTGTTCGGCACCCCCGGACAGGACCGCTTCTGGTTCATGTGGGACGACCTCGTACGCGGCGCCATCGGCGCCGTCGTCCTCGTCGACACCCGCCGCCTCGCCGACTGCTTCCCCGCCGTCGACTACTTCGAGAACTCCGGGCTCCCCTTCGTCATCGCCCTCAACGGCTTCGACGGACACCAGCCCTACAACCCCGAAGAGGTCCGCGAAGCACTCCAGATCGGACCCGACACCCCCATCATCACCACCGACGCCCGCCACCGCGCGGACGCCAAGAGCGCACTGATCACCCTGGTCGAGCACGCCCTCATGGCCCGGCTCAAGTAGACGACGCCATACGGTAGTTGTCGTAACTTGCGGAGTGGCGGGCTGTGTCGTTCGACACGGCCCGCCCGCCTGTTCATAACATTTCGACAGAGAATTCCCGCCCGGCGGCCACCCGGTGCGCACGATCGGTGCCACTGCGCTCACCTGAGCCTCGCCTTTTGACGGGGCTCGTTCTTTATGCCCGTTTTATCGGCGGGTACGATCACCCGGAACCGGGGATTCCAGGTGTTTGGAATGGGGCGGCTCGGCATGCTGCAATTCGTCGAACTGCCGAGTAGTACGGCTATGAACGAATCACGGCACAGCGTAGGTGCCGACGCCGAGAGGTTGTTGGTCGAGTGAGGCGAAGCAATACGAGCTCCGCAGAGCACCAGGCGCGGGGCAACTTCACCCCGCCGCGCACAGCGGCATCGCCTGCGGATGCGTCGGGTGCTTCGAGCGGTCCCCCGGCCCCGGGCAACTCCAGCAGGATGTCCCCGCGCAACTGGCGGGTGCCGACGCGTCTGAACGCGATCCTGCTCATACCCGTGCTCGTCGGCCTGGTCATGGGCGGCTTCCAGGTGAAGCAGTCCATCGACACCTGGAGCGAGGCGCAGGATGCCGAGAAGACCGCGCTCATCGTGCGGGCCGCCGCCGAGTACGGGCAGGCCCTCCTCAACGAGCGCGACCTCACGGCCCAGACCCTGCTGCTCGCGACCAGCGAGGCCGACCGCAAGGGCCCGCAGGTCACCGAGGCCTACGAGACCACCGACGCCGCCGCGGACAAGTTCCGCGAGTCCGTCCGGGACATGCCGCCCGGCCAGGGCCTGGAGCGGCGTCTGGAGCTCTTCGACAAGGAGGAGCCCAGCCTGGAGAAGCTGCGCGAGGCGGCGTACTCCAGGGCCCTCGACCCGGTGAAGACCGAAGAGGGCTACGTCAAGGTCCAGCACGTGCTGATGGAGTTCGCCAACGAGCTCGGCCTCGGCACCGGCAACGTCACCAGCTACGGCCGGACCGTCTACGCGATCCAGCTCTCCAAGGCGGCGGCCTCCCTCCAGCGCTCGATCGGCACCCACCTGCTGGTCCGTCCCGGCTCCGGCGAGGTGCTGGCGCAGCAGAAGATCGCCTTCAACTCGTACAACTACCTGGAGCAGATCGCGCTCGCCGAGTACGTCTCCGGCGGCACCGAGGCCGACACCGCCCGTCTCCAGCAGGTGATGGCCGGCAAGGCCGCCGAGGGCGAGAAGCGCCTGAAGGCGGCGGGCCTGAACCCGCCGGTGGGCCCGGACAAGTCGGTCTTCACCGGTATGGCCACCGCCATCGGCTCCGGCTCCACCCCCGCCCAGCTCCGCCGCCAGGACATCACGGCCGAGACCTGGATGGGCGCCGCGACCGCCAAGTTCGACGGCTACTCCGAGATCGAGAAGGACCTCGTCGACCGCGCCGTGTCCGAGGCCGCCGCGATCTCCGACGACGCCCGCAACGACGCCATCACCACCGGCGCCATCGTGCTGGTGGCCCTGCTGGCCGCCTTCGTGCTGGCCGGCCTCATGGCCCGCCAGATGAGCCGCTCGATGCGCGAGCTGCGCACCGCCGCGTTCGGCATCGCCGAGCAGCGCCTGCCGATGCTGGTCGACCAGCTCTCGCGCACCGAGCCCGGCCGGGTCGACACCCGCGTCCAGCCCATCCCGATCGACTCCCAGGACGAGATCGGCGAGGTCGCCCGCGCCTTCGACCAGGTCCACCGCGAGGCCGTGCGCCTCGCCGCCGAGCAGGCCATGCTCCGGGGCAACGTCAACGCGATCTTCACCAACCTGTCGCGCCGCAACCAGTCGCTGATCGAGGGCCAGCTCACCCTGATCACCGACCTGGAGAACAACGAGGCCGACCCGGACCAGCTCGAGAACCTCTTCAAGCTGGACCACCTGGCCACCCGTATGCGCCGCAACGGCGAGAACCTCCTGGTCCTCGCCGGCGAGGAGCCGGGCCGCCGCTGGAACCAGCCGGTGCCGCTGGTGGACGTCATGCGCGCCGCCTCCTCCGAGGTGGAGTCCTACGAGCGCATCGAGCTCACCGGTGTCCCCGAGACCGAGATCCACGGCCAGGCCGTGACCGACCTCGTGCACCTGCTCGCCGAGCTGCTGGAGAACGCCACCACGTTCTCCTCCCCGCAGACCAAGGTGCGCGTCACCGCCACCCGGCTGCCCGACGGCCGCGTGATGATCGAGATCCACGACAAGGGCATCGGCCTCACCGCCGAGGACTTCGCCGACATCAACCACAAGCTGGCCAACCCGCCGACGGTGGACGCCGCCGTCTCGCAGCGCATGGGCCTCTTCGTGGTCGGCCGCCTCTCCGACCGGCACGGCATCCGCGTCCAGCTCCGCCCCTCGGGCGAGCAGGCCGGGACCACCTCGCTGGTCATGCTCCCCGACGCCATCACCCACGGTGGCGGTGGCGAGGCGCTGCCCGAGGACGACTTCACGGTCTCGCAGATGATCCCGCAGCAGCAGTCCTTCGACAGCAGCCCGATGCGCACGGCCGCCGAGCTCGGCTTCGACGACTCCCGCTACGACGCCGAGCAGGACGCGCCCACGCAGCTCGACCCGGTCAACCGCTCGCTGATGCGCGGTGAGCGCCGTGCCGCGCTGGAGGCCCAGACCCACGGCGGGGAGCGCCCGCTCTTCCGTGACGAGGCCGGCTACCAGCAGGACACGCAGGACCAGCAGCAGGAGTACACCGGCGAGTACGAGCAGGGCTACGCGGCCCAGGGCTACGCGCAGGACCAGCAGGGCTACGACGGACAGCAGTACGACGGGCAGCAGCAGGGCGCGGCCTACGACGGGCAGGGCTACGGCGACTACCCGCAGCAGGGCGGCGGCTATGCCGGCGACCAGGAGCAGCAGCACCTTCACGGCGCATATGCGGAGGGCGACTACCAGGCCGCCCAGGCCGCCGCGGCGCAGTTCGACGGTTCGTACGACAACAGCTCCCACCAGGCTGCCTGGCCGGATCAGAGCGGCTACCAGGCCGGATACGAGCCCGAGTTCCGTCCTGAAGCGGAATCTGCCCAGGGCGCTCCCGCGAACGGCTCCGACCGCGTAGGCTTCGATCGTCCGGGTCCGGCTCCCAGCGCCAGCCACGAGCTGACCGCCTCCGGCCTCCCGCGTCGCGGCGGCGGCCAGCAGCAGGCGCCCGGCCGGCAGCAGCCCCAGCAGCAGTCCGGGTGGCAGCAGCAGCCCGCCGAGCAGCAGGCCGCGGCGGCTCCACAGGGCGGCCAGGGCGCAGACAGCGGTCAGGCCGGCGGTTCCGAGGGTTCCACCGAGGACTGGCGCTCGGCCAACGACGAACGCTGGCAGCGGGCGGAGAAGCTTCGCGACCCGAAGGCCGGCGGGGTGACCTCCTCCGGTCTCCCCCGGCGCGTGCCCAAGGCCAACCTGATCGAGGGCACGGCAGAGCAGACTCCTCAGGGAGGCCCACAGGTCTCTCGCGCCCCCGAGGACGTGCGCGGCAGGTTGAGCAACCTGCGCCGCGGTGTCCAGCAGGGACGCACCGCGGGGTCGGACACGAACGGACCGGCCACTTACGATCGACACAGTGGCCCGGGTAGTACCTACAACCAGGAGCGTTAGTGTGAGCCCGATGAGCCAGGCGGCGCAGAATCTGAACTGGTTGATCACCAACTTCGTGGACAACACCCCCGGGGTGTCGCACACGGTGGTGGTCTCCGCCGACGGACTCCTGCTGGCGATGTCCGAAGGTTTCCCGCGGGACCGAGCCGATCAGCTCGCGGCGGTCGCCTCAGGGCTGACCTCGCTGACCGCGGGAGCGTCCCGGATCTTCGAAGGCGGCGCCGTCAACCAGACGGTGGTGGAGATGGAGCGCGGCTTCCTCTTCATCATGTCGATCTCCGACGGATCGTCCCTGGCCGTCCTGGCCCACCCGGAGGCCGACATCGGTCTGGTGGGCTACGAGATGGCCCTGCTGGTGGACCGTGCGGGCAGCGTGCTGACGCCGGACCTCCGCGCGGAACTCCAGGGAAGTCTTCTCAACTGACAAACGGACAGTGCATTTCCCGCCACCGCACCATAAGGTGCGGTGGCGCGACCCCACAGGGACAGGGACCGGTGACCGGCGGTCGGAGGAGGAAACGTGGCAACACCCCCAGGCGGACACCCGTATGACGGTGCTCACCAGCCCCAGGGTGAGCACTCTCAGAACCGCTTCAACTTCCCCTCGACGCCGAGCGGAGGGGGCGGCGCCCAGCCGTACCAGCAGCCGCAGCCCTCGGGGACGTCGTCCTACGACCCGTCGTACCAGCCGTACGACCAGCCGTCGTACGACCGGCCCCAGGCACCGCGCGTCCAGCCGGTGGCACCCCGGCGGGCACCCGAGCCCCAGGCGGCTCCGGAGCAGAACCGGCACAACCCCCTGGTACGTCCCTACGCGATGACCGGCGGCCGGACCCGGCCGCGTTACCAGCTCGCCATCGAGGCGCTGGTCAGCACCACCGCGGATCCCTCGCGGCTGCAAGGGCAGTTGCCCGAGCACCAGCGGATCTGCAGGCTGTGCTTCGAGATCAAGTCGGTCGCCGAGATCTCGGCACTGCTCTCCATCCCCCTCGGCGTTGCCCGGATCCTCGTCGCCGACCTGGCGGAGGCCGGCCTCGTCGCCATCCATCAGCCCGGCGGCGACGATGCCGCGGGCGGCCAGCCAGCCGTGACACTGCTCGAAAGGGTGCTCAGTGGACTTCGCAAGCTCTAGCGGCGGTGCAGCCCGCTCAACCACCAGCGCGAAGATCGTGGTGGCGGGCGGCTTCGGCGTGGGCAAGACCACGTTCGTCGGCGCCGTCTCGGAGATCAACCCGCTGCGTACCGAAGCCGTCATGACGTCCGCCTCCGCGGGCATCGACGACCTCACCCACACCGGCGACAAGACGACGACGACCGTCGCCATGGACTTCGGCCGCATCACCCTCGACCAGGACCTGATCCTCTACCTGTTCGGCACCCCCGGACAGGACCGCTTCTGGTTCATGTGGGACGACCTCGTACGCGGCGCCATCGGCGCCGTCGTCCTCGTCGACACCCGCCGCCTCGCCGACTGCTTCCCCGCCGTCGACTACTTCGAGAACTCCGGGCTCCCCTTCGTCATCGCCCTCAACGGCTTCGACGGACACCAGCCCTACAACCCCGAAGAGGTCCGCGAAGCACTCCAGATCGGACCCGACACCCCCATCATCACCACCGACGCCCGCCACCGCGCGGACGCCAAGAGCGCACTGATCACCCTGGTCGAGCACGCCCTCATGGCGCGTCTGCGGTAGCGCTTCGCCGGGTGGGGGTCCCTGCCCGCCCGGCCGGCCCCGTGCCCCGCTCCTGCCGGAGCGGGGTGCGGGGCCTTCGCGCGTTCCGGGGGGGCGCCGGTGGGCGGGCGCGGGGTCGCTGCCGGTGGGCAGGTGCGGGGCCGCTGCCGGTCGGCCGGTGCGGGCCGTCGTGTCCCGCACCACGCTGCGCGCGGTGTCCTCAAACGCCGGACCGGCTGGAAAGGCGGCCAGGCCTCCGACGCAAGGTGCGGGGACCTCAGAGGAGCGAGGGGAACGCCGAGGCCCCGCACACGGGCGTGTGCGGGGCCTCGGTGGCGTCGTGGGTCAGCCCTGCCAGCTGTGGGAGGGCTGGAAGCCGCGCTGGCGCTCCAGGCGGCGCCAGCCGGCCGTGGTGCGGCCGCGGTGCGGGGCGGGGGCGGCGTCCTGGCGGGAGGCGGCGCGGGCCATCAGGATCGCGGTGATGGCCGCGAGCTCCTCGGGGTCGGCGTGGCCCTTCTCCACCCGGAGGAGGGAGAAGGGGTCGGAGGGAGTGCTCATCGGTGGTCTCCAGTCCTTCGCAGGGTCACTGCGGGGGGTTGCCGTGCTTGCGGGACGGCAGGTCTGCGTGCTTGGTGCGGAGCATGGCGAGGGACCGGATGAGGACCTCGCGGGTCTCCGCCGGGTCGATGACGTCGTCGACCAGGCCGCGCTCCGCGGCGTAGTAGGGGTGCATCAGCTCGGCCTTGTACTCCTTGACCATGCGGGTGCGCATGGCCTCGGAGTCCTCGGCGTCGGCGATCTGGCGGCGGAAGATGACGTTCGCCGCGCCCTCGGCGCCCATGACGGCGATCTCGTTGGTGGGCCAGGCGTAGGTGAGGTCGGCGCCGATGGACTGCGAGTCCATGACGATGTACGCGCCGCCGTAGGCCTTGCGCAGGATCAGCGAGATCCGGGGCACGGTGGCGTTGCAGTAGGCGTAGAGCAGCTTGGCGCCGTGGCGGATGATGCCGCCGTGCTCCTGGTCCACACCCGGCAGGAAGCCCGGCACGTCGAGGAGGGTGACGATCGGGATGTTGAAGGCGTCGCACATCTGCACGAAGCGCGCGGCCTTCTCGGACGCCTCGATGTCGAGGACGCCGGCGAGGGACTGCGGCTGGTTGGCGACGATGCCGACGACCTGGCCGTCGAGGCGGGCGAGCGCGCAGATGATGTTGCGGGCCCAGCGCTCGTGGATCTCCAGGTAGTCGCCGTCGTCGACGAGCTCCTCGATGACCTTGTGCATGTCGTACGGGCGGTTGCCGTCGGCGGGGACCAGGTCGAGGAGGACGTCCGAGCGCCGGTCGGCGGGGTCGTCGCCGGTGGTGGTCGGCGGGTTCTCGCGGTTGTTGGAGGGGAGCATGGACAGGAGGTAGCGGACCTCCGCGATGCAGGTCTCCTCGTCGTCGTACGCGAAGTGCGCGACGCCCGAGGTCTCGGCGTGCACGTCCGCGCCGCCCAGACCGTTCTGCGTGATCTCCTCGCCGGTCACCGCCTTCACCACGTCCGGACCGGTGATGAACATCTGCGAGGTCTCACGGACCATGAACACGAAGTCCGTCAGCGCCGGACTGTAGGCCGCACCGCCCGCGCACGGACCCAGCATCACCGAGATCTGCGGGATCACACCCGACGCCCTCGTGTTCCGCTGGAAGATCCCCCCGTACCCGGCCAGAGCGCTCACGCCCTCCTGGATCCGCGCACCCGCACCGTCGTTCAGCGACACCAGCGGAGCACCCGCCGAGATCGCCATGTCCATGATCTTGTGGATCTTCGTCGCGTGCGCCTCGCCCAGCGCACCCCCGAAGATCCGGAAATCGTGCGCGTACACGAAGACCGTCCGGCCCTCCACCGTGCCCCAGCCGGTCACCACACCGTCCGTGTACGGCTTCTTCGCCTCCAGACCGAACCCCGACGCCCGATGCCGCCGCAACTGCTCGACCTCACGGAACGACCCCTCGTCCAGCAGCAGGGCGATCCGCTCACGCGCCGTCAGCTTGCCCTTGGCATGCTGCGCCTCCGTCGCCCGGTCACTCGGGCCACGCTCCGCCTGCTCCCGCAGGGCATGCAGCTCGGCCACCCGGCCACGTGCGTCGGCCGGCTCGCTGCTGGTGGTCTGGTCCAAAACGGTCATGCATCGACCCTAAGGAGCCGACCACGTAAACCGTGCCGTTGACTCCGTACAGTCTCGCGACCGTTCTCCTGTCGGGCTTTCACAGAACCATTCCGTGTCGAGCGCCAACCACCAGCTCACGACCGCCGAGGATTGTGCGAGTCCCACAACACGCGCGGATGAGAGGCCGCTCACAGCAGGATGTCGTCCGTGGGCCGGCCGGGTTACGAACGGGGGCCGGGGGGCCGGATTCAGCCGCCGCAGTGGAAGCGGGCGGAGCCCCAGTCCGCGTGGTCGTTGCCGTTCCCGTCGCCGCCGTCGCCGACGACCAGCTCGACGTAGCGGGCCCCGGTCACGTCGGCGGTCAGCGGCCGGGCCGCGTCGGCGGCGGTCAGCACCGGTGACGCCGCCTTCTCGGCGCCGTCCGCGAGCACCGAGAAGCGCACGCTGCCGCGGGTGGGCTGGGCGTCGTCCACACCGACCTGGGCCGTGAAGGAGGTGCACCGGCCGCCGAGGTAGTAGCGGACGCGCGAGGGCGCGTGGGCGCCGATGCCCTTCTCGTACGCCACTCCCCCGATCCGCAGCGGCGATCCGTCGCCCGCGCCGGTGCCGCCGTTGGACATGTCGCGTTCCACGGGCCCCCAGCCGTTCTCGGCCGACGCCCAGTCGTGGTCGCTCGCCCAGGTGTCCGCGGCCGGCGGGGGCGGCAGGGTGCGCACCGTGGTCGCGGCCGTCACCTCGCGGGGCGTGCCGCCGGCCGTGTAGGCGGCGGCCGCCCCGATCGGATGGCCGCGGTAGGGGGCGTCGGCCGGCGGGGTCACCTGCCAGACGGCGGTGACCTCGGCCCCGGGCGCGACGGCGGCGAAGGAGACCGGGCCCGCGGGTGCGGCCGTCCAGCCGTCGGGCAGCGTGAGGCCGACGGAGACGTCGCGGGCCGGGGCCGTCTCGTCGTTGCCGAAGACGGCCCGGACGGTGTGGGGGCGGCCCGGCTCCAGGGCGTCGGCCGGGGCGGTGACGGACAGGGTGCCGCAGGCGGCCCGCCGCTCTGCCGGACCCAGGTCGGTGACGGTGAAGCCGTCCATCACGAAGTCCGCGCCGTCGGGGGCGCCGGCCCGCTTGCGCAGCCCCGTCCAGGTGTCGCCGCAGCCCGCGGTGACGGTCTCGGAGAAGTGCCCGGTGGTCCGCTGGGCGGGGAGGGGGGTCCGGCGCCGCTCCACGGCGCCGCCCGCGGCGCGGTCGTAGCCGGTGACCCACTCGTAGGCGTCCGCGTGGCTCGACTGGTAGGCGTACTCGACGCGGTAGCTGTGCCCGTCCTCCATGGGCACCGTCCAGGGGGCGGTGCGGTAGACGAGGCCGGTGTTCTCCTCGTGGGACTTGAGGGACTCCCGGCCGGCGAGCACGTCGTCGACCGCCTTCCCGTTCCACCCGGCCTGGGTGTAGGGGGCGTGGAGCTGGGCGATGTGGGTGCGGGGGTCGTTGGTGCCGCCCGCGTCGCCCTTGACGAAGGGGCCCCAGCCCTGGTCGACGGCCTCGAAGTCCTCGTGGACGACGGTGCCCGCCGTCGGTTCGGGCGCCCCGGCGACCACGCGGACGTCGTCCAGGCGCACCCGGGCGGGGCTGCCCGCCGCCGCCCCGATCGTCAGGGTCGCGGTGCGCGCGGGCGCGGTGAACGCCACCGCGGCGCGCTGGAGGCGGGTGCCGTGCCAGTCGGAGGCGGCGATCGTGTTGCGGACCGGGGAGCGTTCCACGGAGACCGACCGCCCGGCCACCGACAGCGTGGTGCGGCGTGCGGCGCCCGGCTCGACCTCGATCCAGGCGGAGGCGGTGTAGCGCCTGCCCGGGGTCAGTCCGGTGATCCGCTGGGAGACGGAGGCGGCGGCGGTGCCGGTCAGGGCGGCGCTGTTGCGGCCGTGGTCGTCGGTGTCGCGGGCCACGGCGCCGCGGGTGGTCCAGTCGCCCAGCGCGGCGTCGTTGAAGCCGGGGTCGGCGACCGGCCCGCCCTCGCCCCAGCGCGGCGCACGCGGCTCGGGGGCGCGGGAGGGGTAGAGCACGTACGGCTGTCCGGCCTCGGCCGTCAGCGTGATCCGTCCGTCGACGGGACGGACGGTGCCGGTCCTGACGCGTCCGTTGTCGGTGAGCCGGTGGACGGTGTACGCGCGGTCGCCGTCGACGGCCCAGCTGGTCGTGCCGCCGGCCTTGTTGTAGTGGTACAGCTTCTTCCCGCCGTCCCAGGGGAGCAGATAGCGGTCGCCGTCGAGCACGGTGCGGCCGTGGTCGAGGAAGGTGCGGCGGCCGTCCACCACGGTGCCGCGCAGGCCGCCGGTGAAGGTGATGTCGTCGCCGTTCCAGCGGGTGATCCGCTCGTGCTGGAGGTACTTGGCGGGCAGGTCGCGCTGCCAGACGTTGTCGTAGAAGGCGTTCCAGTCGTTCTCGCCGGTCCAGCCCTCGAAGTCCTCCAGGGCGCTCTGGCCGAGCACCGGGTGGTCGTTCCAGACGTCCTTCTCGCCGTTGCGGATGAAGCGGACGATCTGCGAGTTGAGGCCCTTGTTGGTGGCGCCGCCGTAGTCGAGGTCGTTGGCCCAGTGGGACCAGAGCGAGGCGCGCTCGAACTTGTCCGCCCACTCGGTGCCGACGTTCCAGCCCTGCTTCCGCACCGTCCGGAGCGTCTCGTCGGCGATCCAGCCGTGGGTGTAGTAGACGTCGATGTAGAGGAAGTTCAGATTCGGGTGGGTCTCGTCGCGGAGCTGCTGGAAGCGGCGGGCGAGGCCGCCGCCGTTCAGGTCGCGGCGCTGGTCGATGTAGTAGCTCTGGCCCAGCCAGTTCCAGCCCGGCTTCGTGCGGTCGACGAGGTCCTCGTCGAAGGCGCGGGCCTCCGCGTACGACTCGGTGGCGTTGACGTGGACGCCGAACTCCGCGCCCCACTTCTCGCCGGCCGCGAGGAGCTTGTTGAGGTCCGCGAGGCCGCCGGCGCGCTTGTTGTAGTTGTCGCCGTAGTCGGGGTGGGCCGAGTCGTGGCCCTCGGAGCCGTAGCCCTTGAGGACGGCGAGCTGGCCGAGGCCGTCGGTGGCCAGCGAGATGCGCTTCACGTCGTCGAGGGTGCGCAGGAAGGGGTGGGTGGCCTGGCTGGCGAAGTTGAACGGGATGTGGGTGATCACCCGGTCCGGGGTGTCCTCGCCGCCGGGCGCGGTGACGCCGATGGAGCGGAAGGCGACCGCGCCGTCCTGCCAGTCCACCCGGCCGTCCCCGTTGGCGTCGGGGGTGACGACCACCTTCGCCCAGGGCAGGTCCTCGCCGCTCTCCGGCGCGGGCGCGCCCTCGCCCCGGTAGGTCCACTGGCCGGAGGAGACGCCGACGCGCACGGAGCCGTCCGCAGTCCTGCGCGCCTGGTGCCAGAAGCGGGCGTCGTCGCCGCCGGTCGGGCCGCTGGGCTTGTCGTACGACGAGTTCGACTCGACGGCGGCGGCGAGCGACGCGGTGCTGACGATGGCGTACGAGGCGCCGACGGGCGCGGCGTCGGCCGGGGTGTCCGCGGTGACCCCGGCGAAGACGTCGGCGGTGCGGGTGGAGTCCGGGTCGAGCCGGGTGAAGGCGGTGGCCGCGCCCTGCTCGGCGCTGCCCACCGACACCAGGTCGTGGCCGGGCACGTCGATGGTGCCCACCCGGAAGGCCGCGGTGTCACGGACGGCGGTCACCGCGAAGGTCACCGCGCGTCCGCCGACCGAGAGGGCGGCGTCGATCTCCACACCGGGCAGGCCGTCGAAGCCGAGGGTGTAGCGGACGGCGGTCGTCGTGGTGCGGGGCGGGGCGGTGAGCCGTACCGGGTACGCGGTGCCGTTGAGGGTGACCTCGGTGACCGGCCGGGTGCTGCCGAGCAGGGTGGCTCCGCTCGCGCGGTCGGTGTAGGCGAGGACCCGCGGGAAGTCGTCGGCGACGCGCACCGAGAGCGCGGCGGAGCCGATGACGGGCCCGGCGCCGGCGGCGCTCACGGCGGCGGGCCCGCCGGTCCGGGCGGTGGCCGGACCGGCGGGCCCGGCCAGGGCGAACACTGCGCTGGAGGCGGCGGCGAGGGCGCACGCCGCACGGAATCTACGAGGCATGGGGACCTGGGTAGTGCCCGGCCCCCGAGGGGTCAACGACGGCGGACGCGGAGGGGCCCGGCAGTCCAACAACCCCGTCCGTTCCGTCCAAGTGGGGCTGCCTGCCGTCGACTTGTGAAGCCGGAGCAATTTCTGAGAGCGCTCTCAGTCATAACTCTTGACGCGAGCGCGGCGGCTCGCGAGAGTAGGCGCTCCCCACACAACTCCCCCCACAGCACCAGGAGTCGACTCGTGATATCCCGACGTCTCTTCCTCACCGGCGCCGCCGCGACCGCCGGCGCGCTCACCTACCCCGCCTGGGGAAGCGCTCTCAGCCCCTCCGCGGAGGCCGCTCCGGCCACCTGTGAGCTGGCCCTGGAGAACCGCTCCCTGCCCGGCACCGTCCACGCGTACGTCACCGGCCACGAGGACGGCACCGGCGACTGGGTCCTGCTGCGCCCCGACGGCGGGGTGTACAAGCCGGCGAACCCGGGCGCGCCGATGACCCCGCTGGCCGTCGACTGCGCGATCCCGCTGAAGCCCGCCGGCGCGGGCCCGGTCGTGCTCACGCTGCCGCGGATGTTCGGCGCGCGGGTGTACTTCGTGCGCGACGGGAAGCTGGACTTCTTCGTGAACCCGGGCCCCTCCCTGGTGGAGCCGGCGTTCGCCACGGCCGCGGACCCCAACTACGGCCGCGTGTGGTCGTTCTGCGAGTTCACCTTCAACGCGCAGCAGCTCTTCGCCAACATCAGCTACGTCGACCTGGTCACGGCGCTGCCCATCGGCCTGACCCTCGCCGGCGACGCCACCCACACGGTCGCCCCGCTGCCCGACGGCGCGCTGGAGCGGATCGCCTCCGACCTCGCCGCGCAGGCGGCGCGGGACGGGCAGCCGTGGGACAAGCTGGTGATCCGGGGCGGCGACGGCAGGGTGCTGCGGGCGATCTCCCCGCAGGTGCTGATGGCGCCGTACTTCGACCGCCCCGCCGAGATGCCCTTCCGGGACGCCTTCAGCGGCTACATCGACCAGGTGTGGGAGAAGTACCGCTCGACCGACCTGCGGGTGGACCTCCAGGGCGGGCGGGGCGTGCTGACCGGCCGGGTCAGCGGCGACACCCTGACCTTCACCGGCGGGCACACCTTCCCCAAGCCCGTCTCTCGGGACGTCTTCACCTGCAACCACGGGCCGTTCACCAACAACCCGTCGGACTCCGACGACAAGAAGGCGCTGCTCGCCAGGATCGCGGCCGGCTTCAACCGGAGCACCATGCTCAGCCACCCGGACCAGCCGAACGGCGCGACCGCGGCCGACTACTACCGGGACCCGGCCACCAACCACTGGTCGCGGATCGTCCACGCCAACTCCCCGATCGGCTACGCCTTCCCGTACGACGACGTCCGCCCGGACGGGCAGCCGGACGTCTCGGGCGCGGCGCACGACGGCAACCCCCGGCGGTTCACCGTGAGCGTCGGCTCCTGACCGGCGCCGGGCGCCAGGCCCGGCCGCGTACGAAGGGCGCCCGTCCGGGGGGACGGGCGCCCTTCGGCGTGCGGGTGCGGCGCGGGTCAGCAGCCGCCGCAGTTGTAGTAGGTCACGTCCCAGTGGTTGCCCTCGTCCGCGTAGACGTTGCCGGAGCCCGACTTCCACTGCGGGGCGCCGTCACCGCGGACCCCGATGTAGGTGAAGGTGTTCTTGATGTAGTTCCCGACGCACGTGCCCTTGCTGTAGTCGAGCTTGTAGCCGTTCCAGTGCGAGTAGGTGCCGCCGGCGTGGCCCGTCTCCGTGCCGCCGGTGATGTTGAGCGCGCAGCCGCTGGCGCTCCTGAGGGTCTGGGCTCCCTGCGCGCTGGCGAGGTTGAGCTGCTCGAAGGAGGTGCACGTCGGGGTGTTGCGGTCCGAGCAGCCGCCCGACGACGACCAGGTGATGCCCGAGGAACGGAACATCGAGGTCGCGGTGGCGTGGCTGATCTTGGTGGCGGCGTGGGCGTCGGTCGCGGCGCCGAGCACGCCGAACCCGGGCGCGAACAGGGCGCCGAGGACGAGTGCGAGCGCGGTGACGGCGGACCGGAGCCTGGGGCCGGCTGTCGTACGGGCTTCCATGGGGGGATTCCCTCCTGCTGATGACCGTGGTGGACCTGTGAGGGGCGGGACGGCTGTGCAGGTGGAGCAGTCAGATGGTGCCCGAGTTCTACGCGCGTCCGCCAGAGGGCGGAACAGATACGTCCGGCCGGATCCGCGGATCCCTCCGGACAGGATGTTGAAAGTTGAACGGAATGGGGTTACAGTCGATTTCGTTGAAGCTTAAACAAGCTTTCGCGCCACCCCGCCGGGACCCCCTCCGGCGCCCGTCCCCGAGGAGCACGTCATGGGTATCTTCAGCCGCAAGTCCGACACCGCCACCGCCGTCGCCACGCTGCCCGCACAGGTCGACCCGGCGCTCGCCGCGCTGACCGGCGAGTACACGATCGACCCCGCCCACAGCAGCATCGGCTTCACCGTGCGGCACGCGATGGTCACCAACGTCCGCGGCACCTTCGGCTCCCACGAGGGCACCCTGAAGCTGGACGGCTCCGAGCCGGCGAACTCCTCCGCCTCGATCGACGTGGACATCGCCTCCGTGGACACCGGCATCGCCGACCGTGACGGCCACCTGCGCAGCGGTGACTTCTTCGACGCCGAGGCGTTCCCGAAGATGACCTTCCGCTCCACCCGCATCGAGCAGCTCGGCGGCGAGGCCTACCGCATCACCGGCGACCTGACGATCAAGGACGTCACGCGTCCGCTCGCCATCGACCTGGAGTTCCAGGGCTCGGCCACCGACGTCTACGGCAACGAGCGCGTGGGCTTCGAGGGCGGCACCGAGATCCTGCGGTCCGACTGGGGCCTGACCTGGAACGCCGCGCTGGAGGCCGGTGGCGTCATGGTGAGCGACAAGGTCAAGCTGACCTTCGACATCTCCGCGATCAAGGCCGCCGCCTGACCCGCACCGCCCCACGAGCGCGCCCGCCCTGCCGGCTTCCGGCACGGCGGGCGCTCGTGCGTCCGCGTCGGACGCCGCCGGGTCACAGGCCCCCGGTGTTCACCAGCCGGTTCGGCGAGCCGGCGTCCACGGTCAGGGTGTCCTTGACCGAGGCGTCCAGCAGCCAGTCCTCGATCGCCTCGGCGTTGGCGGCCGGAGCGGCCTGGCGGGCCAGCAGGGCGACACCGGCCACGTGCGGCGCGGCCATCGAGGTGCCGTTGTGGGCGGCGCTGCCCCCGCCCAGCTTCGCCGAGACGATCGCGGTGCCCGGGGCGTAGAGCGCGAGGCACTCGCCGTGGTTGGAGAAGCCCGCCTCCCGGTCCTGGGTGTCGCTCGCGCCGACGGTGAAGGCGCGCGGCGCGGAGGCCGGGGAGACGTCGCAGGCGTCGATGTCGTCGTTGCCGGCCGCGACGACCGGCACGACCCCGCTGGCGGCGACCCGGTCGAGGGCGTCGTTCACCATGCGGGAGTAGGCCCCGCCGAGCGAGGCGTTCATCACCGCGGGCTGCTCGGCGTCGAGGGCGATCCAGTCGAGACCGGCGATGATGCCGGACCAGGTGCCGCTGCCCTCGCAGTTGAGGACCCGCACGCTCACCAGGTCCGCCTGGCGCGCCACACCGTAGGTGGCGCCGCCGACCGTGCCCGCGACATGGGTGCCGTGACCGTTGCAGTCTGCCCCGGCCCGCCCGTCGCCGACGGCGTCGTAGCCGTAGCGCGCGCGGCCGCCGAACTCGCTGTGCCCGTACTCGATGCCGGTGTCGAGGATGTACCCGGTGGTGCCCTCGCCCGTCCCGCTCACCGTGAACTCCTGGTCGAGCGGCAGGTCCGTCTGGTCGAGCCGGTCGATGCCCCAGGAGGCGGCGGGCGCCTTGCCGGCCCGCTGCGCGCCGGTGGCGGTGACCACGGCGTCCTGCTCCACGGCGGCCACGCCGGCGGTGGAGCGGACGGTGTTGAGCTGCTCGGGCGTCAGCTTGGCGGCGAAGCCGCTGATCACCGACGAGTAGGTGAAGAGGGACTTCAGCCCCATCTGCTTCGCCAGGGTCTCGGCGTCGACGGCGCCGGGGGCGAGGGAGACGATGTACTGGCCCTCGACCGGCGCACTCGACCGGTAGAGGGGTGCCGGGGTGGCCCGGGTGGGGGCGGGGTCGGCGGTCGCGGAGGCGGTCGTGAGACCGGTGGACACGAGCATCGCGGCAGCGGCCGCGGCACAGGCGCTGAGCCTGGTTCTGTTGCGCATGCGCACGAGACAAGCACGCAGCGTAAGTGATTACTACTCTCGGTAGCTGTTTCGAATCGCGTCCCCACGGTTGGTGTACATGCGCGTGCGGACGCCCGAGGACACGGGCGGGAGCACGACGTGAGGCGGATGCCGGGGGCGGGGCGGGCACCCGGGAGCCGGGAGCGGGGGGCAGCCGGGGCGGGGCTCAGAAGCCGCCGCCGCCGAAGTCACCGCCACCGAAGCCGCCACCGCCGAAGTCACCGCCGCCGAAGCCCCCGCCGACGTCTCCTCCGCCGCCGAAGTCGCCGCTGTCGAAGTCGGAGCCCGAGAAGTCACCGCCCCCGTAGTCGCCGCCGCCGTAGTCGGCCGCGTAGGCGGGGGTCGCGAGCATGTGGCCCAGCATGGTGCCCATCAGCAGCCCCGGCAGCAGCCCGCCGCCGAAGTAGCCGCCCGCCCAGGGGCCGTAGGCCGGGCCCGCCTCCCAGTACGGGCGGCGTCCCGAGCCGGTGTCCACCGTCCGGGCGTCCGGCTCGCCGCCGGACTCGACGCGGGCCTTGTCGGCCGCGCAGACGGGCACCTCGCGGGCGGTGCCCGCGGTGGGCGCCCAGGAGACGTCGGCGACCGAGGGGCCGTGGCGCGGGTCGAAGAAGCAGGGGGCCCGGCGCTCGGGCACGGGCCGGCCCGTGCGCCGGGCGGCGAGGGACGCCAGGGACCAGCGGCCGTCCTCCAGCGACTCGGTCACCGGGCGCACGTCCGCGGGCCGCTCGGCCCGGTCCATCCGGGACTTGGCGGTGTCGTAGGAGTCGAGCGCGCGCTCGTAGTCGGCGCGCATGGCGTCGTCGGCGCCCTTCTCCGAGGGGTGGAAGTCCAGGCGTTCGAGCTCCTCGCCGAAGGCGGTGATGTCCTCGTCGACGACCACGCGCAGCCGGTCGAGGTTGGCCCGGTCCTCGGCCTCCCGGCGGCGGCGCCGGGTGCGGCCCACCGTGAACGCGGCGAGGCCGCCGGCCGCGGCGAGGATGCCGACGCTGATCAGGAAGCCGGCGCCGCCGCGCCCGGGCCCGGTGCCGTCCTGGCCGGACGACCAGGAGGAGGGAGCGGAGCCGGAGGTCTGGGGCAGGGCCTGCCCGACGAAGTCGTCGAGCTGGGTGGCGGCGTCGACGGGGGCGCCGCCCTTCACGGAGGCGACGAGGTTGTCGACCGCGCGGTTCGGCATCACGGAGGCGTCCGCCCCCGCGTCGAAGCCGTCGCCGAGACGGACGGCGTAGAGCCCGGTGATCCCGGTCTGCGCGCGCAGGTCGGCGAGGAGGGTGTCGGGCGGGAAGGCGTCGGTGGCCGGCAGCACGGCGACGAGGACCGGCTTGTCGGCCTCCTCGATCTGCGCGGCGAGCGACTGCGCCTCGGCCCGGGAGATCTCGTCGGTCATGGACGGATGGACGTACACCGGGCCCTGTCTCAGGGCGGCGGCGGCGTCGGACAGTCCCGGGGCCCCGGCGGCGGACGAGGCCGGCGCCAGGGCCAGAAGCAGTGCGATCGTCAGCCCCGCGAGGGCCGACACCAGGGTGAGCGGCCGAATCCTCATATGTCGACGCTACCCGAACGGAGGACAAAGGGGACAGAAGAGGGTTGACGTCCGTCCGGCGACCGGGGACACCGCGGCGGTGTCCCCCCATCGCCGGACGGACCGGGAACGGGTCCTCGTCCGGTGGCGGCCCCGGCCGGGACCGCCACCGGACGAGCGGAGGTCAGGCCGCCCGGTAGGCGGTGGTGAGCGCGGCGATCGCGCCCGTCAGGTCTCCCGAGAGGAGGCGGTGGTCGGCGTCGGCGAAGGGCTTGGCCGTCGCCTCGGTGATGTTCCGGCCGATGCGCTGCTGGACGAGCAGTCGCGCGGTGCCGGCCAGCTCGTCGGCCTCGGCGGACCGGGCGCGGCCCGCGGCCTGGAGGATCTTCGCGGCGAGGCCGATCGCCTTGAGGGTGAGCTCACCGCCGCCGGGGGCCCGCTTCAGGGTGGTCAGGCCCCAGCCGTACGGGAACTGCGGGTCGTAGGACCGGTCCCCGACGTTGATGGGGAGCTGGGCCTCGGACTTCGGCCAGGTGACGGGCAGCCGGCCGGTGAAGGGCCGGGTGCCGTACAGGACGTCGGCCACACCGTCGCCCTCGGTGCCCGGCAGCCAGGAGGCGACCAGGGAGTCGATGGCGCCGAGGCGGTCGCCGATGAGCTGCGGGCGGCCGGACACGACGAGGACCGCGCAGGTCATCGCGGCGCAGACCGTGTCCACGGCTGCCTTGTCCGCCGCGCTCAGCTCCAGGTCGTGGCCGTTGCCGACGTCCCCGATGCCCTCGGCGTACGGGGTCTCGCCGACCACCACCACACCGACGTCGTAGCCGTCGGTCGCGGCGGACGCGTCCTTCGAGTAGTCGATGACCGCGCCGGGGGCCGCCTTGCGCATGCCCTCCAGGATCGTCGTGCCGGTGGTGGTCCGGCCCGGGGCGCCCTGCCAGCTCACCGTCCAGCCGCCGGCCTGGTTGCCGATGTCGTCCGCGTTGGAGCCGGCGACGTACACCTTCTGGGACTTCTTCAGCGGCAGCACCGCGCCGTCGTTCTTCAGCAGCACCTGGGACTTGGCGACCGCCTCGCGGGCGACCGCGCGGTGCGCGGCCGAGCCGACGGCGCCGATGTGGGTGGTGTCGGCGTAGGGCTGCTCGAACAGACCGAGGCGGAACTTCTGGGTCAGGATGCGCGAGACCGCGTCGTCGATCCGCTCCTCGGTGATCCGGCCCGCGGTCACCTCGTCGCGCAGCGTGCGGGTGAACTCCTGGTAGTTCGTCGGCACCATGATCATGTCGAGTCCGGCGTTGACCGAGGTGCGGACGTCGCTCGGGTAGTCGCCGGGGATCTGGTCGATGGCCTGCCAGTCGCTGATGACGAAGCCCTCGAAGCCCATCCGGTCCTTGAGCACCCCGTTGATCATCTCGGCGTTGGCGTGCATCTTCACCGGGCCGGCGTCGTCGCCGATGACGTCCAGCGAGGAGTACGACGGCATGACCGTGCCGGCGCCGCGCTTCACCGCCTCCGCGAACGGCGCCAGGTGCACCGCCTCCAGCTCCTCGCGGGTGACCCGGGTGATGCCCTGGTCGATCGTGTAGGACCCGGTCGTCGAGGAGCCGAACTCGGTGCCGCCGTCGCCGACGAAGTGCTTGGCGCTGGTGAGGACCTTGTCGTTGCGGTCGAGGTCCCGGCCGTCAGGGGCGCCCTGCATGCCCTGGATCACCGTCTCCATGGCGGTCACCAGCGCGGGGTCCTCGCCGAACGCCTCGTAGGAGCGGCCCCAGCGCTCGTCGCGGGTGACGCACACACAGGGGGCGAAGTCCCACGGGACGCCGGTGGCGCGCACCTCCTTCGCGGTGACCGCGCCGGTGCGCCGGGCGAGTTCGGGGTCACGGCCGGCGCCGATGCCGATGTTGTGCGGCATGATCGTCGAGCCGACGACGTTGTTGTGCCCGTGGACGGCGTCCACGCCGTAGATCAGCGGGATCTGGAAGCGGGTGGCCTGCGCGCGGAGCTGGTAGGCGTCCACCATCTTCGCCCATGCCTCGGGCGTGTTCGGGGCGGGCACCGAGCCGCCGCCGGAGAGCAGCGAGCCGAGGTCGTAGGCGGCGATGTCGCCCGGGGAGCGCAGGGCGTTGCGCTCGGCCTGCGTCATCTGGCCGGTCTTCTCCGCGAGGGACATCCGCGCGAGCAGGTCGGCGACCCGCCGGTGCACCGGCAGCTTCGGGTCGAGGTACGGCAGGCCGTGGGCGTCGATGACGACCTGCGGGTTCTCGGCGGGGGGCTTGGCGCCGGTGACGGTCAGGTTCAGCGGCACGGTCTCGGCAGCCTCGGCCGTGCGGTCGCCCCGGGTGACGACGGAGACGGTGCGGGTGGTGCCGGAGGGCGTGCCCGCCGGGAAGGTGTGGGTGCCGGAGACGGGGGTGTAGTCGGCGCCCGGCTCGGCGCCGCCTCCGGTGCCGGTGGTCCAGTCGACGGTGACGGGCTCGTCGAGGGGCACGGAGCCGGTGGTGGCGACGGATATCGCGACGCGCGCGGTGCCGCCCTCCCCGACGGGGTACACGGCTGCGTCGGTCAGCACCTTGGCCTTGAGGGCGGGGTCGGCCTTCCCGTAGAGCTCCATGCCGTCGACGGCGAAGGAGCCGGGGGCGCCGGGCGGCAGGGTGAGCGCCCAGCCCCACATCCGGTCGAGGCCGAGGACCTGGTCGATCCCGCCGACCGGCTGGTAGTCGGCGCGGTAGACGAAGTCGGCGAAGGGGATCTCGACGAGGTGCCAGCCCTCCCAGTCGTCGGTGAAGGAGGTGGTCCAGAGCTCGGACGCGCCGCCGTGGGCGCCGCCGTCCTTGATCTCGAAGTTGATCCGCTTGCCCGAACCGGGCGGCAGGGGGGCGGTGTTCTGCCCGTACCACCAGAAGCGCAGGCCCTTGGAGGCCGTCCAGTCGCGGGGCGTGCTGTCGACGGCGTACTCGTGGCTGAGGCCGCCCCAGCCGCTGATGTCGTAGTCGCCCGCCAGGACCTTCTCGCCCTCGGGGGCGTCGTCCCGCGCGGCGAACCGCAGCCGGGGGTGGTCGTCGGCGTCGCTGCCCCAGGTGAAGATCCCGTCGGCCGGCGGTTCGGCGAGCGGGACCTCGCCCTCGAAGCGGTCGACCGGTACGGGTGCGGGCTCGTCGGCGGGAGCCGCGGCGCTGGGCAGGGCGCCCGCGAGCAGCGAGCCGAGCACGGCTGTCGCGGCTATCAGCGCGGTGGCGCCGGTGCGGGACCGGCTGCGCCGCCGGGTGCGCGGCCAGGGGGACGGCAGGGGCATGTACGGCTCCTTCGAGGTGCGGGGGGTGGTGCTGGGGCAGGCGGACGGCGCCCGGCGGGAACCGGGCGGCGCGGGTCGGGGGCGTCGGGCGCGCTCGGGGGCGCGGGACGCGGTCGGAGTGGGGCGTGGGTGCGGGCCGGGGCGGCTCAGGGGGCCGAGCCGCGGACGACCAGTTCGGTGGGGAGCACGAGCGGCCCGGCGGGCGGGTCCTCGCCGGCGAGGCGGGCGAGCAGCAGCCGGGCGGCCGACTCCCCCATGGCGCGCATCGGCTGACGCACGGTGGTCAGCGGCGGTTCGGTGTGCCGGGCCGTCGGGATGTCGTCGAAGCCGACGACGGCGACGTCCTCGGGGACCCGCAGACCGGCCGCGCGCAGCGCCCGGAGCGCGCCCGCGGCCATCAGGTCGTTGTGGGCGAAGACGGAGTCGATCCGCGCGCCGCCGGCCAGGGCCCGCTCGACCGCGGCCCGGCCGGACTCCTCGGAGAAGTCGCCCTCGGCGATCAGCCCGGTGGGCAGGACGCCCAGGAAGCCGTCGAGCCGGTCGCGCACGCAGCCGAAGGCGGTGGGGCCGGCGACGACCAGCGGGCGGCCCCGCCCGGAGTCCCGCAGATGCCGGGCGGCCGAGGCGCCGCCCTCCCGGTCGGTGGTGCCCACGGAGGGGAAGTCGGGGTGGTGGCCGCGGTCGTCGACGAGGACGACGGGCAGGCCCCGCCGGTACATCGCGGTGATGGTCTCCAGGGTGCCCTCGGGCTCGACGACCAGCAGCCCGTCGAAGGCGCGCGCGGAGACCTGGCCGGTGAAGTGGGCGACGGACTCGGCGCCGCGGTTGCAGGTGTAGAGCAGGAGGCCGTATCCGGCGGCCTCGACGGTGTCCACGACGCCCTGGAGCACCTCGCCCATCCAGGGCCAGGTGAGCGGGGGCGTCAGCATGGCCACCGTACGGCTGCGGCCCCGGGCCAGCCCGACCGCGCCGGAGCTCGGGACGTAGCCGAGGGCACCGATCACTTCACGAACACGGGCCGCGGTCACGGAGTCCACGTCGGCACGGTCGTTGAGCACCCGGGAGACGGTGGTCTTGCTGACCCCCGCCTCCCGTGCGACATCGGCGATCGTGACACGCATCGGGCGCCTCCGCGTCGAGTCCCGCACCGGGTCCCGGAACCGGTTCCGGCGGTGGTGCGGTGAGTCAACAGCCCACCCCTGATGCCGTCAAGACTTCACACCGAAATCGGCTGATGTCCAACTGCGGCGGCCTGGAGGGGTGTTGTCCGTTCAGGAAGTGAAAACGGAGGTGCGGTGTGCGCCGTACCGGGGTTCCGGCGCACGTCCGGCTACTCGGTGGGCTCCACGCCCGCGCGCAGCAGGCCGTAGGTGTAGGCGTCCTCCAGGGCCTGCCAGGAGGCGGCGATGATGTTGTCGGCGACGCCGACGGTGGACCAGTCCCCCGTGCCGTCGCCGGTGGAGATCAGCACCCGGGTGGTGGAGCCGGTGCCGTGCCGGCCCTCCAGGATGCGCACCTTGTAGTCGATCAGCTCCAGCTTGGCGAGCTGCGGGTAGATCTTCTCCAGGCCGACGCGCAGTGCCTGGTCCAGGGCGTTGACGGGGCCGTTGCCCTCGGCCGCGGCGAGGATGCGCTCGCCCTTGGCCCAGAGCTTGACGACGGCCTCGTTGGCGTGGGTGCCGTCGGGGCGGTCCTCGACGATGACCCGCCAGGACTCGGTGCGGAAGTAGCGGCGGGCACGGCCCTCCGCCTCCTCGCGCAGCAGCAGTTCGAAGGAGGCGTCGGCGGCCTCGTAGGTGTAGCCCTTGAGCTCCCGCTCCTTCACCCGCTCGACGACCCGGCCGACCAGTTCGCGGTCGCCCCCGAGGTCGATGCCGAGCTCCTTGCCCTTGAGCTCGATGGAGGCGCGGCCGGCCATGTCCGACACCAGCATGCGCATCGTGTTGCCGACCAGTTCGGGGTCGATGTGCTGGTAGAGGTCGGGGTCGACCTTGATCGCGGACGCGTGCAGACCGGCCTTGTGCGCGAAGGCGGAGACACCCACATAGGGCTGGTGGGTGGAGGGCGTCAGGTTGACGACCTCGGCGATGGCGTGCGAGACCCGGGTCATGTCGGCCAGCGCGCCGTCGGGGAGCACCTTGCGGCCGTACTTGAGCTCCAGCGCGGCGACGACGGGGAAGAGGTTGGCGTTGCCGACCCGCTCGCCGTAGCCGTTGGCCGTGCACTGGACGTGGGTGGCGCCGGCGTCGACGGCGGCGAGGGTGTTGGCGACGGCGCAGCCGGTGTCGTCCTGGGCGTGGATGCCCAGGCGGGCGCCGGTGTCGGCGAGCACGGTG
Source organism: Streptomyces zhihengii (assembly GCF_016919245.1). Lineage (NCBI taxonomy): Bacteria > Bacillati > Actinomycetota > Actinomycetes > Kitasatosporales > Streptomycetaceae > Streptomyces > Streptomyces zhihengii. The sequence continues at coordinate 2,592,628 of NZ_JAFEJA010000001.1, forward strand.
GAGACGACGGCCTGGATCTGGGCGGGCAGCATCCCGCCGTTGGTGTCGCAGAGGATGACGACGTCGGCACCGGCCTCGTACGCCGCGCTCACGACCGCCTTGGCGTAGCCGGGGTTGGCCTTGTAGCCGTCGAAGAAGTGCTCGCAGTCGACGAAGACGCGGCGGCCCTGCTCGCGCAGGTGGGTGACGGTGTCGCGGACCATCTCCAGGTTCTCGTCGAGCGTGGTGCGCAGGGCGAGTTCGACGTGCCGGTCGTGGGACTTGGCGACCAGGGTGATCACCGGTGCGCCGGAGTCCAGGAGCGCCTTGACCTGCGGGTCCTCCGAGGCCTTGCCGCCGGCCCTGCGGGTGGCCCCGAAGGCGACGAGCTGGGCGTTGCGGAAGGTGATCTCGCGCTGGGCGCGGGCGAAGAACTCGGTGTCCCGGGGGTTGGCGCCGGGCCAGCCGCCCTCGATGAAGCCCACGCCGAAGTCGTCCAGGTGCCGGGCGATGGTCAGCTTGTCCGCGACGGTGAGGTTGATGCCCTCGCGCTGAGCGCCGTCGCGCAGGGTCGTGTCGAAGACGTGGAAACTGTCGTCGACCTGCGTGTCCTGGCCGTTGGTGGTCATGCTGTCCTGACTCCTGTCGGATGAGTGGCTCCGGAATGTCTGGCTCCACTTGCCCCCATCATCGCGCGCGGCTCGTTCCCGGCCGCGGGTGAGGCCGTAAAACGAAAAAACCCCTCGCGGGTGCGAGAGGTCTGCGCGCGGGTCTGAGGCACGGTGCCGCTGTCCGCGGGGGTGCTGCCACGGGTTCAGCGGTCACTGCGGACCGGCGCGCTGCTGCCGATAATCATGGCGAACGAGAGCACGGGGGCAGTGTGCCACAGGCCGGGGGTCCCCCGACCGGGGGTCTCACGATGCGAACCGGGCGCTGTCTGCGTGTCGGGGGGCTCGGGTGCGGGCAGCCTCCTCCGCCCGTCCGGAGGCAGCCTCTTCAGCCCGTCCGGGGGCTTGGGCGGGGGCAGCCTCTTCAGCCCGTCCGGGGGCTCGGGCGGGGGCAGCCTCTTCAGCCCGTCCGGGGGCTCGGGCGGGGGCAGCCTCTTCAGCCCGTCCGGCGATTGAGGACACCGTGCGCAGCGCGGTGCTGCGACCACCGGGGGTCCGCGGGGCGATGCGCGGCGGACCGAGACGGTGGGTGCCACAGGCCCGGCCACGGCCGCGGGCCGGTGGTCGCGGCACGGCCTGCGGCCGTGGCCTCAAACGCCGGACGGGCTGGAAAGGCAACGCCGCACGAGCGGCGGAGACCAGGCGGCGGCCCGACCCGGCCCCGGCCGCGAGCCGGTGGACGCGGCACGGCCTGCGGCCGTGTCCTCAAACGCCGGACGGGCTGGAAAGGCAACGCCGCACGAGCGGCGGAGACCAGGCAGGCGGAGGCCAAGCCGCCGGCCGCGTCCTCACGCTGCGGGACGGCTGGGAAGCAAGGTCTCCGTGATGAAGTCCGCTACGTGGGAGAGGACCTGGGGGCGGCCCGTGCCCGGTATGCCGACCGCGACGTGGACGCTGAACCCGTCCAGCAGCGCGCGCATCCGCGCGGCGGTGCGGGCCGGGTCGACGGGGCGGAACTCGTCGCGGGAGATGCCCTCGGCGAGCAGGGCGACCAGGTCCCGGTGCCAGGCGCCCTCGATCGCGGCCTGGCGGGCGCGGGCGTCGTCGTCGGCGTACTGCGAGCGGTTCCAGACCTCCAGCCAGAGCGTCCAGTGCGGGTCGCGCGGGCCGTCGGGGACGTAGAGGTCGACGTAGGCGTCCAGGCGCTCGCGCACCGGGCCCTCGCGGGAGAGCAGCGCCCCGCGTTCGGCCCCGAGGCGGCCCTCGCTCCACTCCAGGGTCTGGAGCAGCAGTTCGTCCTTCGTGCGGAAGTAGTAGAGGAGGTGGCCGCTGCTCATGCCGACCTCGCGCCCCAGCCCGGCCATCGTCAGCCCGTCGAGCCCGCGCGCGGCGATGGTCTCCATCGCCGCGGCGAGCACGTCCTCGCGCGGCGGGGCCGCGTTGCGGCGGCGGGACGGGGCGGGGGTCATGCGGCGGCTGCCGCGTGCGTGGCGTTCACCCGTACGTTCTACCTGATCAGCCGCGGACGGCGGGCTGCTGCTGGGTGATGCAGTGGATGCCGCCGCCGCCCGCGAAGATCTCGCGCGCGTCGACGAGCGTCACCGTCCGGTCCGGGTACAGGCGCCGGAAGATGCCGGCCGCGATCTCGTCGCGCGGGTCGTCGAAGGCGCACAGCACCACGCCGCCGTTGCAGACGTAGTGGTTGATGTACGAGTAGTCGGCCCACTCGCCGTCCTCGTCGCGCAGCACGGTGGGGGCGGGCACCTCGACGACCTCCAGCCGGCGGCCCCGGGCGTCGGTGGCGTCGCGCAGCAGGTCGGCGTTGGCCCGGCCGATCGCGTGGTCGGGGTGGGCGGGGTCGGGCTGGGTGTGGCAGACGACGACGCCGGGGCCGGCGAACGCGGCGACGATGTCGACATGGCCGCGGGTGCCGTACCGGCCGTAGTCGCCGGTGAGCCCGCGCGGCAGCCAGATGGCCTTCGTCGTGCCGAGTCGCGCGTGGATCTCCTGCTCGACCTCCTCGCGGGTCCAGCCGGGGTTGCGTTCGGGGCCGAGCTGGACGGTGTCGGTGAGCAGTACAGTGCCCTCGCCGTCGACATGGAGGCCGCCGCCCTCGTTGACGAGCGGCGAGGAGTGCACGGGCACCCCGGCGAGGCCGGCGACATGGCGGGCGATCAGGGCGTCGTGGTCCCAGCGTGCCCAGTCGGCGGCGCCCCAGCCGTTGAACACCCAGTCGACGGCGGCGAGCTGGGAGCCGTCGGTCACGAAGGTGGGGCCGATGTCGCGCATCCAGGCGTCGTCGAGGTCGTGCTCGACGACCTCGACGTCCGGGCCGAGGAGGGCGCGGGCGCCGTCCGACTGGCCCCGGCCGGCGACGACGGTCACGGGTTCGAAGCGGCGCACGGCCCGGGCGACCGAGGCCCAGGCGGCGCGGGCCCCGGCCAGTTCCGCGTCGTCGGCGAAGGTCGGGTTGGGGCCCGGCCAGGCCATCCAGGTGCGCTCGTGGGGGGCCCACTCGGCGGGCATGCGGAAGGTCACGGCGAGGGCTCCTAGAGGAAGTAGAGGCGGTTGAGGGAGACGGACTCGGCGGGTGCGGAGCGCAGCGGGGCCCCGTCGAGGGTGACCAGTCCCGTACGGCCGTCCACCGCGACCTCGCCGGTGCGGGAGTTGAGCAGCAGGTCGCGCGGGCCGATGCCGCGGGTGCCGCGCACCGCGACGCGGCGCCGGCGGGTGGGCATCGAGTCGGAGCCGAGGTCGACGGCCGCCCGGGCGACAAAGGCGACGGAGATGTCGGCGGGTGTCGCGCCGTACGCGCCGAACTGCGGTCCGAGCACGAGGGGTTCGCAGGTGTCGGTGGCCGCGTTGGGGTCGCCCGTCACTCCGTACGCGGGGAAGCCGGACTTGAGCACGAGCTGCGGCTTGGCGCCGAAGAACTCCGGGCGCCACAGCACGATGTCGGCCATCTTGCCGGTCTCGATGGAGCCGATCTCGTGGGAGAGCCCGTGGGCGACGGCCGGGTTGACGGTCAGCTTCGCGAGGTAGCGCAGGACGCGGGCGTTGTCGTCGTGCTCGCCGTCGCCGGGCAGCGGGCCGAGTTCGGCCTTCATCTTGCCCGCCATGGCGAACGTGCGGCGCACGGTCTCCCCGGCGCGCCCCATGCCCTGGGCGTCGGAGGAGGTGATGCCGATGGCCCCGAGGTCGTGCAGCACGTCCTCGGCGCCCATGGTCCCCTCCCGGATGCGGTCGCGGGCCATGGCCGCGTCGCCGGGCAGGTCGGTCTTGAGCTGGTGGACGGAGACGATCATGCCGTAGTGCTCGGCGACGGCGTCCCGGCCGAAGGGCAGGGTGGGATTGGTGGAGGAGCCGATGACGTTGGGCACCCCGGCCATCCGCAGCACGTCGGGGACGTGCCCGCCGCCGCAGCCCTCGATGTGGAAGGCGTGGATGGTGCGTCCGTCGAGCACGCTCAGGGTGTCCTCCACCGAGAGGCACTCGTTGAGTCCGTCGCTGTGCAGGGCGACCTGGACGTCGTGCTCCTCGGCGACGCGCAGGGCGGTGTCCAGGGCCCGGGTGTGCGCGCCCATGTCCTCGTGCACCTTGAAGCCGGAGGCGCCGCCCTCGGCCAGCGCCTCGACGAGCGGGGCGGGATCGGACGACGAACCCCGCGCGAGGAAGCCGATGTTGACGGGCCAGGCGTCGAAGGCGCCGAAGGCGTGCCGCAGCGCCCAGGGCGAGTTGACGCCGACGCCCCAGACGGGGCCGAACTCCTGGCCGATGACGGTGGTGACGCCGGACGCCAGGGACGCCTCCATGATCCGCGGCGACAGCAGGTGCACATGGGTGTCGACGGCGCCGGCCGTGGCGATCAGGCCCTCGCCGGAGACGATCGAGGTGCCGGTGCCGACGACGACGTCCACGCCGTCGAGGGTGTCCGGGTTGCCCGCCCGCCCGATGGCGTGGATGCGGCCCTCCCGGATGCCGATCGAGACCTTGCGGATGCCCAGCACCGCGTCGATCACCAGGACGTTGCTGATGACGACGTCGCAGGTCTCGCGGACGGCGGCGGCCTTGAGGTGGAGGCCGTCGCGCGCGGTCTTGCCGAAGCCGGCGAGGAACTCGTCGCCGGGCCGCTGGCTGTCGGACTCGACGCGCACCACGAGACCGGTGTCGCCGAGCACGACCCGGTCGCCGGCCCTGGGGCCGTGCACGGAGGCGTACTCGTAGGGGTCCGTCCGGCGGGCGGCCGGGCGGCTGTGGTCGTGGTGGCGGGTGGGCCTGCTCATGGTGCCGTTCCTTCCGTGCCTTCCGTGCCTTCCGTGCCGTGCGCGTCGCCGTCGTCGGCGTCGGCGTCGGCCGTGCCCAGGTAGCCGCAGGCGGCGGCCCGGCGCAGGGCCTCCTCCTTCGCTCCCGGGGCATCCAGCGGGCCGTCGACGAGCCCGGCGAAGCCGATGGCGACGCGGTCGCCGCCGATGGGCAGCAGCCCGACCTCCTCGGTGGCGCCCGCGTCGAAGCGCACGGACGACCCGGCGGGCACGGCGAGCCGCATGCCGTAGGCGGCCGACCGGTCGAAGGAGAGCCGCGGATTGGCCTCGAAGAAGTGGAAGTGCGAGGTGACGCTGACGGGTACGGACGCGGTGTTGCGCACGGTCAGGGTGCGGGCGGGGCCGGGCTCGTCCTGGCCGGGGCCGGGCAGCAGGGCGCCGGGGGCCGCCGCGCCGAGACCGCCGCCGCCGATCGGGTCGGTGACGACCGCCAGCCGGGAGCCGTCGTCGAACACGGCCTCGACGTGCACCTCGGTGACGATGTCGGCGACACCCGGCAGCACGTCGTCGGGGCCGAGCACGGCCCGGGCCGCCTCGATCGCCTCCGTGAGCCGCCGCCCGTCGCGCGCCGCCTCGCAGACGGTGTCCGCGACGAGCGCGGTGGCCTCGGGGACGTTGAGCCGCAGTCCGCGGGCGCGCCGGGCCCGGGCGAGCTCGGCGGCGCCGAACAGCAGCAGCCGGTCCCGCTCGGTCGGGGTCAGTCTCATGCCGGCACCTCCACACGCGCCTGAACTTTGAGCACCACTCTAACAATGCCCGTCAAGACTCCCACGGGCCCACCGAAACCCTTGCCCAGCAGTGCACACCACCGGATACACATTGGAGCGTCACTCGAACATGACTCCCGGAAACGACAGCGGCCCCGCGACCTGCGGTGCAGGTCGCGGGGCCGGTGCGGGTGCCGGGGGGCCGTCAGCCGAGTTCGTGCGTCCAGCCGTGGACGTCCTCGGCACGGCCGGTCTGGATGTCGAGCAGCGCCTTGCGCAGCTTCATGGTGACCTCGCCCGGCCGGCCGCCGGACTGCTCCCACTCGCCGTCCCTGGTCTTGACCGTGCCGACCGGGGTGATCACGGCGGCGGTGCCGCAGGCGAAGACCTCCTTGAGGGCGCCGCTCTCCGTGTCGGCCCTCCACTGCTCGATGGAGATCCGGCCCTCCCGCGACGGGTGGCCGAGGTCCTCGGCGAGCCGCAGGAGCGAGTCGCGGGTGATGCCCGCGAGGAGGGAGCCGGTGAGCGCCGGGGTGACGATGTGGTCCTCGTAGACGAAGTACAGGTTCATCCCGCCGAGCTCCTCGACCCACCGGTGCTCGACGGCGTCGAGGTAGGCGACCTGGGCGCAGCCGTGGGTGGCGGCCTCGGCCTGGGCGAGCAGGGAGGCGGCGTAGTTGCCGCCGGTCTTGGCGTCGCCCATGCCGCCGGGGACCGCGCGCACCCGGTCCTCGGAGAGCCAGATGGAGACGGGCTCGACGCCGCCGGGGAAGTAGGCGCCGGCCGGCGAGGCGATGACGATGAAGAGGTACTCGTTGGCCGGCCGCACGCCCAGGCCGACCTCCGCGGCGATCATGAAGGGGCGCAGGTAGAGCGAGGACTCCCCGCCGTGCTCCGGGACCCACGCCTTGTCCTGCTGGACGAGCGCGTCGCAGGCGCCGATGAACAGCTCGACGGGCAGCTCGGGCATGGCCAGCCGGCGGGCGGACGCCTGGAAGCGGCGCGCGTTGGCGTCGGGGCGGAAGGTGACGACCGAGCCGTCGGGACGGCGGTACGCCTTGAGCCCCTCGAAGATCTCCTGCGCGTAGTGCAGGGTCATGTTCGCCGGGTCGATCGACAGCGGCGCGTACGGGACGAGCTCGGCGTCGTGCCAGCCTCGGCCCTCGGTCCACTTGATCGTCACCATGTGATCGGTGAAGTGGCGGCCGAAGCCGGGGTCGGTCAGGATCGCCTCGCGCTCGGCGTCGGACAGCGGGTGCGAGGAGGGCTTGAGCTCGATCGTGGGCGTCGTCATGAGTGGATGTCCTTCACCGGTTGTCAGTGGCGGACCGCGCTCACGCCGGGCCGATGCTCGGACGTCCGAGCATCGGCGTGCGCCACGGCCCACGTTCGATTATCGCGCGCGGAGGACCGGGCAGGGAACAGCGTGGAGGCGGCCCCGGGATCGATGGTTGCACCCGGGGCCGTGCAGGAGAAGCCACCGGGCGCGGAGGGGATGCGACCCGGCGGCTTCTGGGGGTGTCGGGGGACAGCCCCCGGATGTGTGAGTCCGGCGGGTCAGCTCGCTACGCGTACCGCGAGCGCGTCGCCGATCTCGTCCGTCGTGCGGACGGTGCCGGCGGTGCGTTCCGCCAGGTCGGCGGCGACCGCGTCCTCGATGCGGACGGCCTCGGCCTCGTAGCCCAGGTGCCGCAGGAGCAGGGCGACGGACAGGATGGTGGCCGTGGGGTCGGCCTTTCCGGTGCCGGCGATGTCGGGCGCCGAGCCGTGGACGGGCTCGAACATCGACGGGAAGGCGCCGGTCGGGTTGATGTTGCCGGACGCGGCCAGGCCGATGCCGCCGGTCACGGCGGCGGCGAGATCGGTCAGGATGTCGCCGAAGAGGTTGTCGGTGACGATGACGTCGAAGCGCTCGGGCTGCGTGACGAAGAAGATCGTCGCGGCGTCCACGTGCAGGTAGTCGGTGGTGACCTCGGGGTACTCCTGGCCGACGCGGTCGAAGATGTTCTTCCACATGTGGCCCGCGTACACCAGGACGTTGTTCTTGTGCACGAGCGTGAGCTTCTTGCGGGGACGCGCCGCGGCCCGCGCGTAGGCGTCGCGCACCACGCGCTCCACGCCGTACGCCGTGTTGAGGCTGACCTCGGTGGCGACCTCGTGCTCGGTGCCGGTGCGCAGGGAGCCGCCGTTGCCCGTGTAGGGGCCCTCGGTGCCCTCGCGGACGACGACGAAGTCGATGTCCGGGCGGCCGGCGAGCGGGGTCGCCGTGTTGGGGAACAGCTTCGACGGCCGCAGGTTGACGAAGTGGTCGAAGGCGAAGCGCAGCTTCAGCAGCAGCCCGCGCTCCAGGACGCCGGACGGGACCGAGGGGTCGCCGATGGCGCCGAGCAGGATCGCGTCGTGACCCTTGAGGGATTCGAGTTCGGCATCCGGCAGGGTCTCCCCCGTGCGGTGCCAGCGCTGGGCGCCGAGGTCGTACTCCCGGGTCTCCAGCTTCACATCCTGCGGGAGGACGGCGGCGAGGACTTTCAGGCCCTGGGCCACGACTTCCTTGCCGATGCCGTCACCGGGGACCACTGCGAGATCGATGCTGCGAGACATGTCGGCACCCTACTCCCGCGTCCCATTCGGTGACATTCGGCGTCCGGCATGTGGACTCCGTGTCGCCGTGCGGGACGGTTGCGGGAGGAGAAGGGGCAGCTCAGTGGCCGGTCTCGCCACCGTTGTCACGGCGGTCGAGGGCGCGCTGCAGGGCGGCGGCCGCGTTCCTGCGGTCGGCCTCGGAGGCGCGGGAGGTACGGCGGGCGCGGCGGGCGGTCTCAGCGGACATGATGATCGACTCCTCGGAGATCGGAATGATTTCGAAGGCGCCGGAAGGGGCGGGGAGCGTGCCGCAGGGGTTGCCTGCGCGGGGGCACTGGCTCACGACCGCCATTCGCTGGATCGAGCGAGACGTTCGGCTCCTACAAAACTAGGGCAGCCGGACACTTCTGTCTCCACAATTACTCGGACTTCCTACTATCTGAGACGGCACCCCTCCCCACCTGCACCGGCGCTCCCGCCCCCCGCGGCGGCCCCGGCCTCCCGGCGCGCGCCGTTTCGCCACCGGTTCCGGGGGCAGCCGCGTCCGGGGAGGTTGACATGAACGCTCATGTACTGGGGGCCCGCGGGTCCGCGAAGGCCCGCAAGGCGGCGAACAGCAAGGCCGTCGGCTACGGCGCCCGGTGGGGCCTGGCGGCCCGCGGGGTGCTCTACATCCTGATCGGTGTGCTCGCGCTGCAGATCGCCGTCGGCGACGGCGGCGAGCAGGCCGACCGGGGCGGGGCGCTCGCGACGCTCGCGGAGCAGCCCTTCGGCTCGGTGATGCTCTGGGTCGTCGGCATCGGACTCGTCGGCATGGCGCTGTGGCGCCTGTCGGAGGCGGCCTTCGGCGCCGCGGGGCCGGACGGGCACAAGGCGTCCAAGCGGGCGCTCTCCGGAGCGCGGGCGGTCTTCTACGCGTTCGTCGCCTACTCGGTGCTCTCCTTCGCGGCGGGCGAGAGCGGCAGCGGCTCCAGCGACCAGCAGTCCAAGGACGTCACCTCGCGCGCCCTGGAGCTGCCCGCCGGTCAGTGGCTGGTGGGTCTGGCCGGCGCCGGGATCGTGGTGGCCGGTGTGGTGGTCGCGGCGCGTGCCGCGATGCGCAAGTACCACAAGCACCTGAAGCGCGGTGAGATGTCGCGCGGCGCCCGCCGCTTCACCGACGTCACCGGCGTGGGCGGCGGCGTCGCCCGCGGTGCGGTCTTCGCGGTGATCGGCTTCTTCGTGGCACGTGCCGCGATCCAGTACGACCCGGACGAGGCCAAGGGCTTCGACGACGCCCTGCGGACCTTCGCCGGTACGCCCGCCGGGCCCTGGCTGCTCGGTCTGATCGCGGCCGGTCTCGCGCTCTTCGGGATCTTCTCGTTCGCGATGGCGCGGTGGCGCAAGGTGTGAGCCGCGGCTGACGCGCGAGGGCGGGGACGGCACCCGGGTGCCGTCCCCGCCCTTTCGCGTTCAGTCCGCGACGGCCGCCTCCAGGCGCCCGGCCACCCGCTCCATCCAGGCGGTGAACTCCGCGCGTTCGCGGGCTCCGCCGCCGCACAGCGCGGCCGCCTGGGCGTCCGTGATCCGGTTCGGACCGTCCTCCGACAGCAGCCGGTGCAGTTCGCGGGTGAGCGCCGCGAGCCGGGTCGCGTCGGGGTGGTCGATCGCGTCGGCCCCGTGGCCGGGACCGAGGGTCGTGGAACCGGGCATGGCGTCTCCTCCTCGGCGCTTCCCCCTGCCGCCAGCGTAAGCCCGCCCCACGCGAGCCGCCCCCGGCCGGTCTGGGGGGACCGGCGGGGGGCGGTGTTCTCGGGCGTACCCGGGCCTCAGCCCATGTGCGGGTACGTGTAGTCGGTCGGCGGGACCAGCGTCTCCTTGATGGCGCGGGTCAGCGTCCAGCGCATCAGGTTCTGCGGGGCGCCGGCCTTGTCGTTGGTGCCGGAGGCGCGGCCGCCGCCGAAGGGCTGCTGGCCGACGACGGCGCCGGTCGACTTGTCGTTGATGTAGAAGTTGCCCGCGGCGTAGCGCAGCTTCTCCATCGTGTGCGCGGCGGCGGCGCGGTCGCCCGCGATGACCGAGCCGGTGAGGGCGTACGCCGAGACCGACTCCATCTGCTCCAGCATCGCGTCGTAGGCGTCGTCCTCGTAGACGTGCACGGCGAGGATCGGGCCGAAGTACTCGGTCGTGAAGACCTCGTTCTCCGGGTCGGAGCACTCGATGACGGTGGGGCGCACGAAGTAGCCGACCGAGTCGTCGTAGGTGCCGCCCGCGACGACGGTGCAGCTCGGGTCCTCGTGGGCGCGGTCGATGGCGGCCTTGTTCTTGGCGAAGGACCGCTCGTCGATGACGGCGCCGATGAAGTTCGTCAGGTCGGTGACGTCGCCCATGGCGATGGCGTCGACCTCGGCGGCGAACTCCTCCTTGAAGCCGGAGTTCCAGATGGACGCCGGGACGTAGGCGCGGGAGGACGCCGAGCACTTCTGGCCCTGGAACTCGAACGAGCCGCGGGTCAGGGCGGTCTTCAGGACGGCGCGGTCGGCGCTCGGGTGGGCGACGACGAAGTCCTTGCCGCCGGTCTCGCCGACGATGCGCGGGTAGGAGCGGTACTTCTCGATGTTGTTGCCGACCGTCTTCCACAGGTGCTGGAAGGTGCGGGTCGAGCCGGTGAAGTGGATGCCGGCGAGCATCGGGTGCTCCAGCGCCACCTCGGAGACGGCGATGCCGTCACCGGTCACCAGGTTGATGACGCCCTTCGGCAGACCGGCCTCCTCCAGCAGCCGCATCAGCAGCACGGCGGCGTGGGTCTGGGTCGGGGACGGCTTCCAGACGACCACGTTGCCCATGAGGGCGGGGGCGGTCGGCAGGTTGCCCGCGATGGCGGTGAAGTTGAACGGGGTGATCGCGTAGACGAAGCCCTCCAGCGGGCGGTGGTCCATGCGGTTCCAGACGCCCGGGGAGTTGGCCGGGGGCTGCTCGGCCAGGATGTCGCGGGCGTACTTGACGTTGAAGCGCCAGAAGTCGACGAGCTCGCAGGGGGTGTCGATCTCGGCCTGCTGCGCGGTCTTGGACTGGCCCAGCATGGTGGAGGCGGCCAGCGTCTCGCGCCAGGGGCCGGCCAGCAGCTCGGCGGCGCGCAGGATGATCGCGGCGCGGTCGTCGAACGACATGGCGCGCCAGGCCGGCGCCGCCGCGAGGGCGGCGTCGATCGCGTCCTGGGCGTCCTGGGTGGTGGCACCGGCGAAGGTGCCGATGACGGCCTTGTGGTTGTGCGGCTGCACGACGTCGACGCGCTCGCCGCCGCCCATCCGGCGCACGCCGCCGATCGTCATCGGCAGCTCGATCGGGTTCTCGGCAAGCTCCTTGAGCTTGACCTCCAGGCGGGCGCGCTCGGGCGAACCGGGGGCGTAGCCGTGGACCGGCTCGTTGACGGGCGCGGGGACCTGGGTGACGGCGTCCATGGTTGCCATGACTCCTTCTTCGGGGGTGTAAAGGGCCCTGGTTCGGGTCAGTTCTTGGTGATCATCGAGCGCACGAAGAACAGGAGGTTGGCCGGCTTCTCCGCGAGGCGGCGCATGAAGTAGCCGTACCAGTCGGTGCCGTACGCGGTGTAGACGCGCATCCGGTGTCCCTCGGCGGCGAGCCGGACCTGCTCGTCGCTGCGGATCCCGTACAGCATCTGGAACTCGTACTCGTCGAGCTTGCGCCCGGCACTGCGGGCGAGCTCCTGGGTGATGGCGATGAGCCGCGGGTCGTGGGACCCGATCATCGGGTACCCCTCGCCCTCCATGAGGATCCGCAGGATCCGCACGTACGCCTTGTCGATCTCCGCCTTGTCCTGGATGGCGACGGAGGCGGGCTCCTTGTAGGCGCCCTTGACGATGCGGACCCGGCTGCCGGCGGCGGCGAGCCGGCGGGCGTCGTCCTCGGTGCGGAAGAGGTACGCCTGGATGACGCAGCCGGTCCGGGGGAAGTCCTTCCGGAGCTCCTCGTGGATGGCGAACATCGAGTCCAGGGTGGTGTGGTCCTCGGCGTCCAGGGTGACCGTGGTGCCGATGGCGGCGGCGGCCTCCACGACCGGGCGGACGTTGGCGAGCGCGAGCTCGTGACCGCCCTCCAGCGCCTGGCCGAACATCGAGAGCTTCACCGACATCTCGGCCCGCTCGCCGAGACCGAGCCCGGCGAGGCGCTCGACGAGCTCCAGGTACGCGTCGCGCGCGGCGTACGCCTGCTCGCGGGTGGTGATGTCCTCGCCCACGACGTCGAGGGTGACCTCCAGGCCCCTGTCGGCGGCGTCCACGACGATCGGGACGACCTCGTCGACGGTCTCGCCGGCGATGAACCGGGCGACGACCTGCTTGGTCCCCGGGGCGGCCGAGACGAAGCGGCGCATCTTGTCGCTGCGCGAGGCGGCGAGGATCACGGGACCCAGCACGGGGCACCTCCATGGAACACGTGTGAGGGGGCTGAACCCGGCTCGGTGGACAAACCGGGAACGGCACGAAGAACCACCGTGAAATCTAAGGATCGCTCCGATCGTGTGCCATCGACAGCTGTCACGCATCCGTGGCCGCGATCTCAGACATCTGTCTGAACGGATGCGAGAATGTCCGCGTGAAGGGCGACTACCAGGATCTGGTCGACGAGATCTCCGCACTGCTGAACGCGCCGGCGACCCTGGAGAACCGGGACTTCGGACTGATCGCGTTCGGGGCCCACGAGGGCGACGACGCGGCCATGGATCCGGTCCGCACCCGTTCCATCCTGACGCGCAGGTCCACGCCCGCCGTCCGCGCCTGGTTCGAGGACTTCGGCATCGCGCGGGCCACCGGTCCGCTGCGCATCCCCGCCGCACCGGAGGCCGGCGTCAACCGGGACCGCATCTGCCTGCCGGTACGCCATCGGGGCGTGGTGCTCGGCTACGTCTGGCTGCTCGACACCGACCCGGGCCCCGGCCCGGAGCAGCTCGCCGCGGCCATGGAGGTGACGGAGCGGATCGGCGGCCTGCTCGCCGACGAGGAGCGGGCCGGCGCCGACCTCTCCCGGGAGCTGCGCGCGGTGCTCACCGCCCCGCGGGGCGGACCGTACGACACGGCGGCCACCGCACTCGGCAACGCCCTGGGCGAGGACGCCGACGGCCTCCACATGCTGGTGTGCGTGACGCCGTGGCGGGCGGGGGACGCTCCGTCGGCCCGGTCGCTGCCGGGCGCGGCGGCGCTGTGCACCCTCCGGCTCCGGGCGGGCGCCGCGCCCGGCGAGGCGCTGGCGGCGCTCGTGCGGGTGCGGGCGGCGGACACGGCGGCACCCGCCGCGGCGGTCGCCGCGCGGCTGCGGGGCCCGGTCCCGGAGGCCGGGCCGGCGGTGGGCTGCGGGATCTCGGACGCGCGGCGCGGGCTCGCCGAGCTGGACACGGCCTGGCGCGAGGCGGCGTCGGCCGCCCGGGCCGTGCTGGCGGAGGCCCGCTTCGGCCCGGTGGCCCGCTGGTCGGAGATCGGCGCCTACCGGCTGCTGACGGCGCTGCCCGCGGACACCGCCGGGGACCGGTCGGTGCGGGGGCTGCTGGCTCCGGCTCACCGGGAACTGGCCCGCACCGCCGAGGTGTTCCTCGACCACGCGGGGCAGGCCGGGCGGACGGCGGCGGCCCTCGGGATCCACCGGCAGACGCTGTACTACCGGCTGTCCCGCGTGGAGCAGCTCACCGGCCTCGACCTCGACGACGGCGAGCACCGGCTGCTGCTCCACATGGCGCTCAAGGGCCACCGGCTGTGACGGCCGCCCCGCACGGGGACGGCGCCGGGACGGCCGGGCTCCCGCCGGGGCGACGCCGAGGCGGCCCGCGCCCCCGGCCGGGCCGGCGTCAGGACGGCCGCGCGCCTTCGGCGGCCGCCTTCATGACGAGGCGCAGCCCCTCGGTGAGCTCACCCGCCCGGGTGGCCGTCGCGGGGTCGAACTGCCACTGGGCGATGAGGCCCATCATCAGCGTCGTGTAGAACTTGCCGAGCGTGTCGACGTCGGGGTGGTCGGCCGCCGGCTCCTCACCGCCCTGGAACATCGGGATGAGGCCGCGCGCAGCTTCGCGCTGTTCCCTGGCCAGGTAGTCGCGCACCTCCGGCACCAGGTCGCCCATGGCCACGATCTCCATGCTCAGGTGCCAGAGGCTGTCCGGCCCGCGCATGGTGCCGATGATGTTGGACCAGACCTCCTCGAAGCGCTCCAGGGATCCGGGGGCCGCGCCGTTCCGCGCGCGCCCGGCGCCGTCGAACTGGTCGGAGACCTCTTCGACCAGGGCGAGGTACGCCTGCCCGAGCAGCTTGTCCTTCGAGCCGTAGTGGTAGCCGATCGACGCGAGGTTGGTCCCCGACGCCTTGACGATGTCGCGCGCGGTGGTGCGCACGAACCCCTTCTCCAGGAGGCAGCGCTTCGCGCCGTCGAGCAGATCCTCGCGATGTCCCATGGCAGCAGCGTAGCCCGGGCTGTACGGGCGTCCTACACAGATGTATTACACAGCCGTTCTATACAACCGTTTAAGACGGCCGTACATTGCTCTGCATGACGCACTCCGCCGCATCGCCGCGCGCCGGCCGCCGGGAATGGACCGCCTTCGGCGTCCTGCTGCTGCCGCTCCTGCTCGTCTCCATGGACATCTCCGTCCTCTACTTCGCGATCCCCGCCATCACCCGGGAGCTGGACCCCGGCTCCACCCAGCAGCTCTGGATCTTCGACGTCTACGCCTTCGCGCTCGCCGGGCTGCTGATCACCATGGGCTCGATCGGCGACCGGATCGGACGCCGCAGACTGCTGATGCTGGGCGCCGTCGCCTTCGGCGTCGCCTCGGTCTGCGCGGCGTACGCGCAGAGCGCCGAGATGCTGATCGCCGCCCGGGCGCTGCTCGGCATCGGCGGGGCGACGCTCATGCCCTCGACCATGGCGCTGGTGCGCAACATGTTCCGCGACGACGCCCAGCGCACCACCGCGATCGGCATCTGGTCCGGCGCGATGGCCGGCGGCATCGCCCTCGGCTCCGTGCTCGGCGGGGTGCTGCTGGAGCACTTCTGGTGGGGTTCGGTGTTCCTGATCAACGTGCCCGCGATGGTGCTGCTGCTGATCCTCGTCCCGTTGCTGGTCCCGGAGTTCAAGGACCCCTCCCCCGGCCGCTTCGACCTGCTGAGCGTCCCGCTGTCGATGGGCGCGGTGCTCCCCGTCGTCTACGGGCTCAAGGAGATCGCAGCCGACGGCTACCACACCGTCTCCGCGCTGTGCGTCACCGCGGGCCTGGCCGTCGGACACCTCTTCGTGCGCCGTCAGCGGAGCCGGCAGGACGCCATGATCAGCCGGGACCTGTTCCGCGGGCGCGGATTCGGGACCGGGGTGGTCCTCAACGGACTGGCGATGTTCGCGATGATGGGGTCCGCGTACTTCACCACCCAGTACCTCCAGTCGGTCCTCGGGATGGGCTCGCTGGAGGCCGCCCTGTGGAGCCTCGTCCCCTCCCTCGCCGTCGGCGGGGCCGCGCCCGCGGCCGGTGCGGCCGCGGGGCGCTTCGGCCGGCCCGCCGTCGTCACAGGGGGATTCCTGGTGGGCGCCGGCGGCTACGCGATCCTCGCGGCGGCCGGCACCGACTCCCTGGTCGTCCTGCTCACGGGAGCCGCCGTCATCGGCTGCGGCATCGTCACCGTGGCCGCCACCGTCTCCGACATGGCGCTCGCCGCCGCTCCGCCGGAGAAGGCGGGCTCGGCCGCCTCGGTCCTGGAGACGGGGCAGGAGTTCGGCGGCGCGCTGGGCATGGCGTTCCTCGGCAGCGTGGGCACGGCCGTCTACCGCCGGGAGATGGACGACTCGGCGCCGGCGGGCCTGCCCGCCGAGGCGCTGGACACCGCGCGCGAGACGCTGGGCGGAGCGGCCGCGGTCGCCGGGCGGCTGCCGGAGGCGGCCGGGGGCGCGCTGCTGGACGCGGCGCAGCGGGCCTTCGTCCAGGGCATGGGGACCGCCGCGATCGGCGGCGGGGCCGTCCTGGTCGGCGCGGCCGTGCTCGCCGCGGTGGTGCTGCGCCGCACGGAGCGGCCGGCGGACCGCCCGGCCGGGGAGCCGGAGGCGGCCGTGACGGCAGGACGCTGACCCCGGTCACGGATGTGCCCCGGCCCGGCTGCGCCGAGCAGCCGGGCCGGGGCACTTCACGGGCGCGGTACGCCCGTGCGGCGGACGTCAGTCCGCGAGGTTCACCGAGCGGGCCGAGGCCGCGCCGATCTCCTCGGCGATCTCCGCGACCACCGCGGGCGGGACGGTGTCGTCGACGGTGAGCACGACGAGCGCCTCGCCGCCCTCCTCCGCGCGGGAGACCTGCATACCGGCGATGTTCAGACCGGCCTCGCCGAGGATGCGGCCGACCGTGCCCACGACACCCGGACGGTCGTCGTACCGCAGCACCAGCATGTGGTCGGCGAGCGCCAGGTCGATGTCGTGGTCGCCGATGGCGACGATCTTCTGGAGGTGCTTGGGGCCGGCCAGCGTGCCGGAGACCGCGACCTCCTCGCCGCCGGAGAGCGTGCCGCGCACCGTGACCACGTTGCGGTGGTCGGGCGACTCGGAGCTCGTGGTCAGCCGCACCTCGACACCGCGCTCCTGCGCGAACAGCGGGGCGTTGACGTAGGAGACCGTCTCGTCCACGACGTCCTCGAACACGCCCTTGAGCGCGGAGAGTTCGAGCACCTTGACGTCGTGCTGGGTGATCTCGCCGTAGACCTCGACGTCGAGGCGGACGGCGACCTCGCCGGCGAGGGCGGTGAAGATGCGGCCGAGCTTCTCGGCGAGCGGCAGGCCGGGGCGCACGTCCTCGGCGATCACACCGCCCTGGACGTTGACCGCGTCCGGGACCAGCTCGCCGGCGAGCGCCAGGCGCACCGAACGGGCGACGGCGATACCGGCCTTCTCCTGCGCCTCGTCGGTGGACGCGCCGAGGTGCGGGGTGCAGACGACCTGGTCGAGCTCGAACAGCGGGGAGTCCGTGCAGGGCTCCTTCGCGTACACGTCGAGGCCGGCGCCGGCGACGCGGCCCTCCTTGAGCGCCGTGTACAGCGCGGCCTCGTCGACGATGCCGCCGCGCGCGGCGTTCACGATGCGGACGGCCGGCTTCACCTTGTGCAGCGCCTCGTCGCCGATGAGGCCGAGGGTCTCGGGCGTCTTCGGCAGGTGGACGGTGATGAAGTCGGAGACCTCCAGCAGCTCGTCGAGCGAGAGCAGCTTGACGCCCATCTGCGCGGCGCGGGCCGGCTGGACGTAGGGGTCGTAGGCGACGATCTTCATGCCGAAGGCGGACATCCGCTGGGCGACCAGCACGCCGATGCGGCCGAGGCCGACGACGCCGAGGGTCTTCTCGCTCAGCTCGACACCGGTGTACTTCGAGCGCTTCCACTCGCCGTTCTTCAGGGCGGTGTTGGCCTGCGGGATGTTGCGCGCGGTGGCGACGAGCAGACCGCACGCGAGTTCGGCGGCGGTGACGATGTTGGACGTCGGGGCGTTGACCACCATGACGCCGGCCTTGGTGGCGGCGGAGACGTCCACGTTGTCCAGGCCCACACCGGCGCGGGCGACGACACGCAGCTTCTTGGCGGCGGCGATGGCCTCCGCGTCGACCTTGGTCGCGGAGCGGACGAGGATGGCGTCCACATCGGCGATGGCGGGGATGAGCTCCGCGCGATCGGCGCCGTTGCAGTGGCGGATCTCGAAGTCCGGGCCGAGTGCGTCGACGGTGGCGGGCGAAAGCTCTTCAGCGATGAGTACGACAGGTTTCGAGCTCACGTGAGTCCTCACATGTCCGGTGCAGACGGCCGTCCCGACGGCCGCAGCGGTGGAGGGGGCTAGCCGCGTGGAAGACGCACGACACTGTGGGCCTGACGCGTATGTAGGGATGAGTGTAGTGGTGCACCGGGGTGGTTCTTGCGCCTCGGTGGAAGGATCACCCGTCCGTGGCTGGACGAAGTGGCGGGGCGGGGGGACCGGTTGCCGGTCCCCCCGCCGGCGGCTCACGCCTCGTCGTTGTCGACCCAGCTCATGAGCTTGCGCAGCTCCTTGCCGGTGGTCTCCAGCAGGTGCTCGGAGTCCTGGGTCTTGTACTCGTTGTACTTCTTCAGACCACCGTGGTACTCGTCCATCCAGTTCTTGGCGAACGTGCCGTCCTGGATCTCCGCGAGGACCTTCTTCATCTCGGCCTTGGTGGCGTCGGTGATGATGCGCGGCCCGGTGACGTAGTCGCCCCACTCGGCGGTCTCGGAGACCGACCAGCGCATCTTCTCCAGGCCGCCCTCGTACATGAGGTCCACGATCAGCTTCAGCTCGTGGAGGCACTCGAAGTAGGCGATCTCCGGCTGGTAGCCGGCCTCGGTGAGGGTCTCGAAGCCCGCCTTGACCAGCGCGGCGGTGCCACCGCAGAGGACGGCCTGCTCACCGAACAGGTCGGTCTCCGTCTCCTCCTTGAAGGTGGTCTTGATGACGCCGGCGCGGGTGCCGCCGATGCCCTTGGCGTAGGACAGCGCCAGCTCGAAGGCCTTGCCGGTGGCGTCCTGCTCGACGGCGGCGATGCAGGGAACGCCGCGGCCCTCCTCGTACTGACGGCGGACCAGGTGGCCCGGGCCCTTGGGGGCGACCATCGCGACGTCGACACCGGCCGGCGGCTTGATGAAGTCGAAGCGGATGTTGAGGCCGTGACCGAAGAACAGGGCGTCGCCGTCCTTCAGGTTGTCCTTGATCGACTCCTCGTAGACCTGGGCCTGGATCGGGTCCGGGACGAGGATCATGATGACGTCGGCCTCGGCGGCGGCCTCGGCCGGGGTCACCACGCGCAGGCCCTGCTCCTCGGCCTTGGCCTTGGACTTGGAGCCCTCGTGCAGACCGACGCGGACGTCGACACCCGAGTCACGCAGCGACAGCGCGTGGGCGTGGCCCTGGCTGCCGTAGCCGATCACCGCGACCTTGCGGTTCTGGATGATGGACAGGTCGGCGTCGTCGTCGTAGAACAGCTCGGCCACTGGGAATCTCCTTGGAGTGCTGGTGTTGCGTCCCACCGTACGGCGGGAGGGGGCGGGGAGGTTTCGGGGTCTCGCCTGGCGAGAAGGCCCGGGGCGTTCCGTTACGCGGAACGGTCCAGGGCGCGCAGCGAGCGGTCGGTGATGGACCGGGCGCCGCGCCCTATGGCGATCGTGCCGGACTGGACGAGCTCCTTGATGCCGAACTGCTCCAGCATCTTGAGCATCGCCTCCAGCTTGTCACTCGAACCGGTGGCCTCGATGGTGACGGCCTCGGGCGAGACGTCCACGGTCTTGGCGCGGAAGAGCTGGACGATCTCGACGATCTGCGAGCGGGTCTCGTTGTCGGCGCGGACCTTCACCAGGACCAGCTCGCGCTGGATCGCGGCGGCCGGCTCCAGCTCGACGATCTTCAGGACGTTGACCAGCTTGTTGAGCTGCTTGGTCACCTGCTCCAGGGGCAGGCTCTCGACGTTCACCACGATGGTGATGCGGGAGATGTCCGGGTGCTCGGTGACGCCGACCGCGAGCGAGTCGATGTTGAAGCCGCGGCGGGAGAAGAGCGCGGCGATCCGGGCGAGGATGCCGGGGGTGTTCTCGACCAGGACCGAGAGCGTGTGCTTGGACATGTTTCTGATCGCTCTCTCTCAGTC
This sequence comes from Streptomyces zhihengii, assembly GCF_016919245.1. Taxonomy (NCBI): domain Bacteria; kingdom Bacillati; phylum Actinomycetota; class Actinomycetes; order Kitasatosporales; family Streptomycetaceae; genus Streptomyces; species Streptomyces zhihengii. Next base: position 2,612,477 of record NZ_JAFEJA010000001.1, read on the forward strand.
GTCTTCGTTGTCGCCGAAGTCGGGACGGACGCCGCGGGCGGCCATGACCTCGTCGTTGGAGGTGCCGGCGGCGACCATCGGCCACACCATGGCGTCCTCGTGGACGATGAAGTCGACGACGACCGGGCGGTCGTTGATCGCGTTGGCCTCGGCGATGACCTTGTCCAGGTCCTCGGGGGACTCGCAGCGGATCGCGTGGCAGCCCATCGCCTCGGACAGCATCACGAAGTCCGGGACGCGGGTGCCCTTCGAGGGCTGCTTGCCGTCCGCGTCGGGGCCCGAGTGCAGGACGGTGTTGGAGTAGCGCTGGTTGTAGAAGAGGGTCTGCCACTGGCGGACCATCCCGAGGGCGCCGTTGTTGATGATCGCGACCTTGATCGGGATGTTGTTCAGCGCGCAGGTGACCAGCTCCTGGTTGGTCATCTGGAAGCAGCCGTCGCCGTCGATCGCCCAGACCGCGCGGTCCGGGCGCCCGGCCTTGGCGCCCATGGCGGCCGGGACCGCGTACCCCATCGTCCCGGCGCCGCCCGAGTTGAGCCAGGTGGCGGGCTTCTCGTAGTCGATGAAGTGGGCGGCCCACATCTGGTGCTGGCCGACGCCCGCGGCGAAGATCGTGCCCTCCGGGGCGAGTTCGCCGATGCGCTGGATCACCTGCTGGGGGGCGAGGCTGCCGTCGGCGGGCTGCTCGAAGCCGAGCGGGTAGGTCTCGCGCCAGCGGTTGAGGTCCTTCCACCAGGCGGTGTAGTCGCCGGTGTGCCCGTCGTTGTGCTCCGCCTGGACCGCCTGCACCAGGTCGGCGATGACCTCGCGGGCGTCGCCCACGATCGGCACGTCGGCGGTGCGGTTCTTGCCGATCTCCGCCGGGTCGATGTCGGCGTGGACGATCTTGGCGTACGGCGCGAAGCTGTCCAGCTTGCCGGTGACGCGGTCGTCGAAACGGGCTCCGAGGGCGACGATCAGGTCGGCCTTCTGCAGCGCGGTGACGGCGGTGACCGCACCGTGCATGCCCGGCATTCCCACGTGCAGCGGGTGGCTGTCGGGGAACGCGCCCAGCGCCATCAGGGTGGTGGTGACGGGGGCTCCGGTGAGCTCGGCGAGCACCTTCAGCTCGGCCGTGGCGCCGGCCTTGATGACGCCGCCGCCGACGTACAGGACCGGGCGGCGGGCCGCGGTGATCAGCTTGGCGGCCTCGCGGATCTGCTTGGCGTGCGGCTTGGTGACCGGGCGGTAGCCGGGCAGGTCCGTCTGCGGCGGCCAGCTGAAGGTCGTCTTCGCCTGGAGGGCGTCCTTGGCGATGTCGACGAGGACGGGCCCGGGGCGGCCGGTGGCCGCGATGTGGAACGCCTCGGCGATGGTGCGCGGGATGTCCTCGGCCTTGGTGACCAGGAAGTTGTGCTTGGTGATCGGCATGGTGATGCCGCAGATGTCCGCCTCCTGGAAGGCGTCCGTGCCGATGGCCTTGGAGGCGACCTGGCCGGTGATCGCGACGAGCGGCACGGAGTCCATGTGCGCGTCGGCGATCGGGGTGACCAGGTTGGTGGCGCCGGGGCCGGAGGTCGCCATGCAGACGCCGACCTTGCCGGTGGCCTGCGCGTAGCCGGTGGCGGCGTGGCCCGCGCCCTGCTCGTGGCGCACCAGCACGTGGCGGACCTTCGAGGAGTCCATCATCGGGTCGTACGCCGGGAGGATGGCGCCGCCCGGAATGCCGAAGACCGTCTCGGCCCCCACTTCCTCGAGAGAGCGAATGAGGGACTGCGCGCCCGTGACGTGTTCCACGGTGGCGGCGGGCTGTCCGCCGCTACGGGCCCGCGGCTGAGGATGGTGGGCCCCGGAGGCCTGCTCGGTCATCGGCATTCTCTTCTCGATGCTGAGGGTTTTTGCGAGGGTTTGGTGCGACTTCTGTCTGTGCCGGTGCAACAAAAAACCCCTCGTGCCGTGAGGCAAGCGAGGGGAGCGCGTCGGAGGTGTCCGCGGAGCTGTTCGAGCAGCTCCGCTCAGCCGACGCGCTTTCCAAGTACGAGAATTCGGGTGCGCATGGCACTGACCCTCCCCCCGACGCGCCGTCACTGTCAAGTGGGTGGGACGCGCGTCTCACTATTCGAGCCGTTGCGTGCCTGCGGAATCCCGGCGGTGAGCAGCGGCAGGGCCATCCCGGCGGGCACCGGGTACTCGTCCCTGACCAGGGCCCGGCGCAGCCGGTACTCGTCCAGCGGCCCCGAGAAGGCCATGCCCTGGCCGTGGGTGCAGCCCATCGCGCGCAGCGCGAGGACCTGCTCCGGCACGTCCACCCCGTCGGCCACCGAGTGCATGCCGAGGTCGCGGGCGATGCGCAGCAGGCCGCTGGTGATCTTGTGCAGCCTGGCCGACTCGACGACCCCCTCGACCAGGCCCCGGTCGAGCTTGAGCACGTCCACCGGGAGCCGGCGCAGTGCGTTGATCGCCGCGTAGCCGCTGCCGAAGCCGTCCAGCGCGATCCGCACGCCGAGTCTGCGCAGGGCGACGAGACGCTGCTCCAGCTCGTCGAAGGAGATCCGCGGATCGCTGTCGGCGAGCTCGATGATCAGCGCCCCGGAGGGGAGCTGGTGGCGGGTGAGCAGGGCCTCGATCGACCCCAGCGGCAGCGACCGGTCGAGCAGGAGCCGGGCCGAGAGCCGCACGGACACCGGGGTCGGGTGGCCGAGCCTGCCGCGCTCGGCGGCCTGCTCGACGGCCTCCTCCAGCAGCCAGCGGCCCAGTTCGGCGGCGCGGTTGCCCTCGTCGGCGACGCGCAGGAACTCGGCCGGGGTGAACAGGATGCCCTGGGCGGATCTCCAGCGCGCCTGGGCCGAGACGGCGGAGATCCGGCCGGTGGTCAGGCTCACCACCGGCTGGTGGAGCAGGGCGAACTCGCCGTCGTGCAGGGCGGTGCGCAGCCGGGTGGCCAGCTCGGTGCGGCGCACGACGTCGGCCTGCATCTGGGGCGCGTACAGCTCCACCCGGTCCTTGCCGCCGGCCTTGGCCCGGTACATGGCCAGGTCCGCGTTGCGCATGAGGTCGGTGGGGCTGATGGAGGGCTCGGCGAAGGCGACGCCGATCGAGGCGGCCACCCGCACCTCGGCGCCGTCGATGGTGTACGGCTGGGAGAGCATCAGGCGCAGCCGGTCGGCGATCTCGTGGACCTGGAGCTCGCGGGCGCTCTGGTCGCAGCCGCCGTCGCCGGTGATCAGCGCGGCGAACTCGTCGCCGCCGAGACGGGCCGCGGTGTCCCCCGCCCGTACGGATTCGGCCAGTCTTCGGGCGGCCTGGATCAGCAGCTCGTCGCCCGCCTGATGGCCGAGACGGTCGTTGACGCCCTTGAATCCGTCGAGGTCGATGAAGAGCACCGCGGTGCCCTGGTCGCCCGATCTGCGGCCCGCCAGGGCCCCGCGCACCCTGGCGGTGAACAGGGCCCTGTTGGGCAGGTCGGTGAGCGGGTCGTGCTCCGCGTTGTGCTGGAGCTGCGCCTGGAGGCGCACCCGCTCGGTGACGTCCCTGCTGTTGAAGATCAGCCCGCCCTGGTGGCGGCTGACGGTGGACTCCACATTCAGCCAGGTGCCGGTCCCGGAGCGGAAGCGGCACTCCATCCTGGTGGTGGGCTCGTCGGCGGGCTGGGCGGCGAGGAATCTGCGCAGCTCGTGGACGACGCGTCCGAGGTCCTCGGGGTGGATCAGCGAGGCCAGTTCGGAGCCGACCAGTTCCTCCGCGTCCCGGCCGTAGACCTTGGTCGCCGCGGGCGACACGTAGCGCAGCACACCGGAGGGGGCGGCGATCATGATGACGTCGCTGGAGCCCTGGACCAGGGAGCGGAAGTGGTTCTCCTTCTGGGCCAGTTCCTGGGCGAGGGCGATGTTGTCGAGGAGCATGATGCCCTGGCGGACCACGAGCGCGAGGACGACCGTACAGGCGGTGATGACGACGACCCGGTCGACCCGGCGGTCCTGGGTGACGCTGTAGAGGATGCCCAGCGTGCACACGGCCGCGGCGAGGTACGGGGTCAGGGCGGCGAGCGAGCCGCCCAGCGGGCGCCCCGGGCGCCGTGGGCCGCTCGGACGTCCGCCGGCGGCCCGGCTCGCGTGGCGGGCGCCCCAGGGGGCGTAGGCGAGCAGCAGGGAGCCGGCGAACCAGCCGGCGTCCAGCAGCTGGCCGGAGCGGTAGCTCTCGCGCAGCAGCGGTGAGGTGAACAGCGCGTCGCAGACGACGGTGAGGGCGAGCCCGGCGATCGCCGTGTTCACCGCCGAGCGGTTGGCGGGCGAGCGTCTGAAGTGCAGCGCGAGCACCATGCTGACGAGCACGATGTCCAGCAGCGGGTAGGCGAGCGCGAGGGCCGCGGGAGCCACGCTCTCGCCCTGGGCGTGCGCGGTGTGCGCGAGGGCGAGGCTCCACGACAGCGTCAGCAGCGATCCGCCGATCAGCCAGGCGTCGAGCCCGAGGCAGACCCAGCCGGCGCGGGAGACCGGGCGCTTGGCGAGCACCAGCAGGCCCACGATGGCCGGCGGCGCGAAGCACATGAAGAACAGGTCGGCGGCGGACGGAGTGGGCACGGGTGCGGCGAGCACCACCTCGTACCAGCCCCAGACGGCGTTGCCCGCGCAGGCCATGAACGAGGAGAGCGAGAACAGCAGCCAGGCGGAGCGGAAGCGGCACTCCTCGGTGCGGGCGTAGAGCAGACAGGAGACCGCCGCGACCAGGGCGGCGGCGCTCAGCCCGAAGTCGCCCATGATCAGGGCGAGTTGCTCCGACCCCCAGCCGAGGCCCGCGCCCACGCCGTAGCCGGCACAGAGAGCGGCGAGCACGAGCTGATGGCGCAGCACCGCGGAACCGGTCGCGACGGTGTCCCGGGCCATGAGGGCCCCCGGCGCGCTCACCGGACCGCCTCCCCTCGCGCCGTGGGGGGCTGCGGCCGTGCAGGGTGGGCCACCGGCCGGTGCCCTGTGGTGCGGGGCGGATGCCCCGGTGCCGGCGCCGGGGCGCCGGGCAGTCGTCGTCGGCGGCCCCGCCGCGTCGGTTCGTCCGTCCTTCGGCCCTGCATCGCCCGTCGCCCCCCTCAGGTGTGATCGGCATTCGGTGCCCGGCAGTGCGCGCAGCGGCACCGCCCCTCGCATCCGGTGCACCCCCAGGTCGGGACGATACACCAATATCGTCACTCAGGGACATAGCGCATCTACTCTCCGTGACGACCTGCGACAATGAGGGCACGCGGCGCATTCGGGTGACTCCGCAGGGTGTTCGCGCGGGTGCCCGGCGCGGTCAGGCGCCGGTGGTCGCCACCACGTTCCGCAGCTCCTCTCCGGCAGCGAAGCGGGTCACCTGATCGGCGATCAGCTGGGTCGCCCGGGGCATGAACGCCGAGGTGGAGCCGCCGACATGAGGGCTGATCAGCACGCCGGGCGCGTGCCAGAGCGGATGCCCGGCGGGCAGCGGCTCGGGGTCGGTGACGTCGAGCGCGGCCCTCAGCCGGCCGCTCTCCACCTCCGCGAGCAGCGCCTTCGTGTCGACGACGGGCCCGCGGGCGACGTTCACCAGCAGTGCCCCGTCCTTCATCCGGGCCAGGAAACCGGCCCCGGCCAGGCCCTTCGTCGCCGCGGTGAGCGGCGTGGAGAGAATCACGACGTCGGCCTCGGGCAGCAGCGCGGGCAGATCGGCGAGTGCGCGCACTTCGCCGCGCTCCGTTGTCCGTGCGGAGCGCGCGACGCGCGCCACCCGCGCGCACTCGAAGGGTGCGAGCCGGTCCTCGATGGCGGCGCCGATCGAGCCGTAGCCCACGATGAGCACCGACTTGTCGGCGAGCGCCGGGTAGAAGCCGGAGCGCCACTCCTCGGCGCGCTGTCCCTCCACGAAGGACGGGATACCCCGGAGCGAGGCGAGGATCAGCGCCAGGGTGAGCTCGGCCGTCGACGCCTCGTGGACACCCTTGGCGTTGCACAGGCGCACCCCGGACGGCAGTCCGGCGAGGCCGGGCTGCACATGGTCGGTGCCCGCCGACAGGGTCTGGACGACGCGGACCGAGCGCATGGCGCCCAGCGGCCGCACGGCGACCTCGGCGCCCCGCATGTACGGGACGGTGTAGAAGACGCAACGCGCGGGATCCGCGGGGAAGTCGGGGCCGCCGTCCCAGAACCGGTAGACGAGGCCCGAAGCGGAGGTCGGGGGCAGGCCGTCGATCGCGTCGGCCGCTATGGGGAGCCACACATCGGAAGTCATGGTCAGGAGGCTATGCGAAGGCCGCCCGTACGCATTGGTTACCTTCAGGGGGCGGCCGAACGGAAGGTACGGGGAGTTGGAGCGCAGGACGATCGGTGCGGCGGCCCTCGGCGTGGGCGCCGTGGGGCTCGGCTGCATGCCGATGAGCTGGGCGTACACGGGCTCGCAGCAGCGCGGGGAGCGCTCGCTGCGCGCGGTGCACGCCGCGCTGGACGCGGGGTCGACGCTGCTGGACACGGCGGACATGTACGGGCCGTTCACCAACGAGCTGCTGCTCGGACGGGCGCTGCGGGAGCGGCGGGCGGACGCCTTCGTCTCGACCAAGGTGGGACTGCTCCTCGGCGACCAGCACATGGTCGCCAACGGCCGCCCCGGGTACGTGAGACGGGCCTGCGACGCCTCGCTGCGGCGGTTGCAGACGGATGTGATCGATCTCTACCAGCTCCACCGGGCCGACCCGGAGATACCGGTGGAGGAGACCTGGGGCGCCATGGCCGACCTGGTGTCGGCGGGCAAGGTGCGGGCGCTCGGGCTGTGCGCGGTCGGGGCCCGCGCCCGGCGGCGGTCCGGCGGCGATCCGCATGAACAGACGATCCGGCAGCTGGAACGGGTGCAGCAGGTCTTCCCGGTGAGCGCCGTGCAGGCCGAGCTGTCGGTGTGGGCGCCCGACGCGCTGCGCACGCTGGTGCCGTGGTGCGAGGCCCGGGGCGTGGGCTTCCTGGCGGCGATGCCGCTGGGCAGCGGCTTCCTCACCGGCACCCTCACACCGGGCCAGGGCTTCGAGGCCGACGACGCCCGGGCCCGGCACCCCCGCTTCACCGCCGAGATGATGGCCGCGAACCAGCCGGTCGTCGCCGGGCTGCGCAGGGTCGCCGCCCGCCACGGCGAGGGCGCCACCCCGGCGGCGGTGGCGCTCGCCTGGGTGCTCCGGCAGGGCCGCCACGTCGTGCCGGTGCCGGGGACGAAGCGCCCCGAGTGGGCGGTGCAGAACGCGGGCGCCGCCGCGCTGTCCCTGACGGAGGCGGACCTCGCCGAGATCGCGGCGCTCCCGGCGGCTCTGGGATCCTGGGACTGAGACGCGGCGGGCGGCCCCGGGGCGGCCGATTTCCAAGATCGGGAACCTTGCGGCGGGCCCGGGTGTATGAACAACAGACAGGCGTGCCGTCCCGTCCGCCGGGCGACGCCAGCAGCCGTCGAAGGGATTCCACCGTGCACCGTCCAGCTCTGCCGGCCGCCCTGGCCGCCGCCGTGCTCGTCCTCGCGGCCGGCTGCTCCTCGGGCGGCGACACCTCGGGGCGCGGCTCGGCCGGCCCCTCCTCCTCGTCCCCGGCGGCCTCCCCGTCCGGCGGCTCCGGGAGTCCGTCCCCGTCCCCCTCGGGGCCTCCGGCGAAGGGGTCGGTGACCGTGGCCGCGACGCTGACCGGGGAGCTGGAGTCCCCCTGGGGGGTGGCCGCGCTGCCCGGCGGGGACCTGCTGGTCTCCTCCCGGGACGGCGGCACGATCACCCGGGTGTCCGCGGACGGCGGCCGCAAGACGGAGATCGGGTCGGTGCCGGGCGTCGCCCCCGCCGGCGAGGGCGGGCTGCTGGGTCTCGCGATCTCCCCGTCGTTCGCCTCCGACCAGATGGTCTACGCGTACTTCACCACCGCGTCCGACAACCGCATCGCCCGCATGCTGTACGACGAGAGCAAGCCCGCCGGGCAGCAGCTCGGGGCCCCGGACACGGTGCTGCGCGGGATCCCCAAGGGGGTGACGCACAACGGCGGCAGGATCGCGTTCGGCCCGGACAAGATGCTCTACGCGGGCACCGGCGAGGCCGGGGACACCGGGCTCTCCCAGGACAAGGAGTCGCTGGGCGGCAAGATCCTGCGGATGACGCCGGACGGACAGCCCGTGCACGGCAACCCGGACGCCGACTCCGTCGTCTACTCGTACGGCCACCGCAATGTGCAGGGGCTCGCCTGGGACGCCGACAAGCGCCTGTGGGCTGCGGAGTTCGGGCAGAACACCTGGGACGAGCTGAACCTGATCGAGCCCGGCCGCAACTACGGCTGGCCCGAGGCCGAGGGCAAGGCCGGCGAGGCGGGCTTCACCGACCCGGTGGCGCAGTGGCGGACGGAGGAGGCCTCGCCGAGCGGCATCGCCTGGGCGGCCGGGTCGATCTGGATGGCCGGGCTGCGCGGCGAACGGCTCTGGCGGATCCCGCTCGCCGGGGCGGAACCCTCCGCGGAGCCCGAGGCGTTCCTGGAGGAGGAGTACGGCCGGCTGCGCACGGTGGTGCCGGCCGGTGGTGACGGCCTGTGGCTGGTCACCAGCGAGACCGACGGCCGGGGCACGCCCGGCGGGGGCGACGACCGGATCCTCCGGCTGGAGGTCCGGTAGAGGTCGCCTTTTTGAGGCTCGGTTCGCCTCCGGGGCGCTCAAGACGGCGCCCCGGCGCGCCCGGTGGGTCCGGGCACGGGCCGGGTGGCGGTCAGGGTGCCGCGGGGGTCTCCTGCAGGAGATCGGTGAACAGCCGCAGCCGGTGCGCCATCGCGGCGGCCTCTCCCCGCCCGGAGACGCCCAGCTTGGCGAGGATGTTGGAGACGTGGACGCTCGCCGTCTTGGGCGAGATGTACAGCTCCTCGGCGATGCGGCGGTTGCTGTGGCCGGCCGCGACCAGGCGGAGCACGTCCTGCTCGCGCGGGGTGAGCCCCAGCGCGGACGTGTCGGCCTCGGGCACCGGCGCGGCCTCGACGGCCGGTGCGCCGTCCTCGGTGAGCGCGATCCGGGCCCTGCGGGCGAGCAGAGCGAGGTCCTCGGTCAGCGGCCGGGCGCCCAGCTCGCGGGCGGCCTCCACGGCCTCCCGCAGCAGCGAGCCGGCCCGGGCGCGCTCCTCGGCGCCGCCGGCGGCTCCGTGCAGCAGCGCCTCGGCGCAGCGCCGGCGCACCAGGGCGAGGTCGTAGGGGCGGCCCAGCGGCTCGAACGCCGCCACGGCCTCGGCCCAGTCGGCGGCGGTGTCCTCGCCCCCGGCCCGGCGCAGCTCCGCGCGCACCCAGCGCTCGTGGGCCGTCCACACGGGGACGGCGGTGACCAGCCTGCGGGCCGCCGCGCGGATCCCGCCGAGCGCCTCGGCACGGCCGGCCTCCGCGGCGGGCAGCCCCCGGGTGTCGGCCTCCAGCGTCGCGGCGGCGCGCAGCAGCGGCCAGGCGAAGCACTGGGTGCCGGGCGGGAAACCGCCGTCGGCCGCCCGCTGGAATTCGGCACGGGCGTCGGCGAGCCGGCCCTCGGCCGCCGCGACGCGCAGCGCGATGGTGGCGAGCGGCAGCGTGGTCTGGGGCATGGGGTTGTGCGGGCCGAAGTGGCGCTGCGCGGCGGCGAGCCGTTCGGCCGCGGCCCGGGTGTCGCCCCGGTCGACGGCGAGCAGGGCGAGCAGCGCCGAGGCGTAGCCGCGGGGCATCGGGCTGGTCCCGACCCGCAGGGCCCGGGACGCCGCCTCCTCGGCCTCCTGCCAGTGGCCGAGCGCGTGGTTGGTCTCCGCGATGTTGCTGAGCACCCACGCCTCGGTGTCCAGCAGCCCGTAGCGCCGGGTGTGCCCGACGCCTTCGAGGAGGAGTTCCATCGCCTCGGCGGACCGGCCGACGCTGTGCAGGACGGAGGGGAGGTTCACATGGGTGCGGCCGATGTGGCCGGGCAGGCAGAGCGCCAGCACCCGGTCCTTGACGTCGTACATCTCCTTCAGGCCGCCCTCGACGTCGCCGGAGTCGACCATGAGGCTGCCGCGGGTGAGGCGGGCCTTCAGCTCGATGTCCTCGTCGCCGACCATCCGGGCGTAGTCGACGGCCCGTTCGGCGGTGGCGAGGCTCTCGGGGCCGGGGCGGTGGGTCATCCCCCAGGCCGCCGCGTCCGCGAGCACCTCGGCGTGGACCGCGGAGGGCGGCAGGCCGCGCACGAGCTGCTGGGCGGTGTCCAGTTCGGCCCAGCCGTCGCCCCGGCCGAGCGAGGAGACCAGCCGGGAGCGCTGCACCGAGAACCAGGCGGCCCTGAGCTGGTCGCCCTCCGACTCGGAGAGGCGCTGCCCCCGCTTGCTGATCTTGTAGGCGCGTTCGCGTTCCCCGCAGAGGCGGCCGGCGAGCGACGCCTCGGCCATCAGGTCGAGGTAGCGCAGGGGTGTGGTCTCCGGGTCGCAGCCGCACGGCGGGTAGACCTCGACGTGGTCGACCGGGCGCAGCCGCTCGCGCACCTCCTCGGGCGCGTCGTCCCACAGCTCCATCGCCCGCTCCAGCAGGCCCAGTTGTTCCGCGTAGGCGTGCCGGCGGCGGGCGACGACGGAGGCCGCCAGCACGGCGGGCAGCGCCTTGGCGGGGTTGTTCGCCCGGTACCAGTAGCCGGCGAGGCGGGTGGCGCGCTGTTCCTCGGCCACCAGGGCCGGGTCGGCCTCCAGGGCCTCGGCGTACCGGCGGTTGAGGCGGGAGCGCTCGCCGGGCAGCAGGTCGTCGCTGACGGCCTCGCGGGCGAGCGAGTGGCGGAAGCGGTAGCCGTCGCCGTCGGGGGTGGCGAGCAGGATGTTGGCGCCCACGGCGGCGCGCAGCGCCTCGTCCAGGTCGTCGTCGGGCAGGCCGGCGACCGCGTGCAGCAGCCCGTGCTCGACGGTGGAGCCGCCCTCGGCGAGGATCCGGGCGACCCGCTGGGTGTCCTCGGTGAGCGCCTCGATGCGCACCAGGAGGATGTCGCGCAGCGAATCGGGCAGACCGGTGCAGGAGTCGTCGCTGAGGCTGGCGGCGAGCTCCTCGACGAAGAAGGCGTTGCCGTCGGAGCGTTCGAAGACGCGGTCGACGAGGGCGGGGGCCGGCTCGTCGGCGAGGATGCCGGCCATCTGCCGCCCCACCTCGGACCGGTTGAACCGGGTGAGCTCCAGGCGCTGGACGGTGCGGGTGCGGTCGAGCTCGGCGAGGAAGGGGCGCAGCGGATGGCGGCGGTGGACGTCGTCCGAGCGGTAGGTGGCGATCAGCAGGAGGTGCCCGCGCCGCAGGGTGCGCAGCAGGTACGCGAGCAGATGACGGGTGGAGGCCTCGGACCAGTGCAGGTCCTCCAGGACCAGGACGACGGTGCGCTCCCCCGAGACGCGCTCCAGCAGCCGGGCGGTCAGCTCGAAGAGGCGCGCGGTGCCCGACTCGTCGGGCCGCCCGGCGTCCGCGCCGGTGCCCAGCTCGGGCAGCAGCCGGGCGAGTTCGTCCTCCTGGCCGGCCGCCGCCTCCGCGAACTCCTCGGGGAGCTGCCGCCGCAGGGCGCGCAGCGCGGCCGAGAAGGCGGCGAACGGCAGGCCGTCCGCGCCGATCTCGACGCAGCCGCCGACGGCGGTGACGGCTTCGCGCCGGCACGCCTCGGCGAGCAGTTCCTCGACGAGCCGGGTCTTGCCGACGCCGGCCTCGCCGCCGATCAGCAGTGCCTGCGGCTCGCCGCAGGAGCGCGGGGCGCCCGCGGTACGGGTCAGGGCGTCGGCGAGCACGGCCAGTTCGCCGGCGCGGCCGACGAACACCGGGCTGACGGATCGGGTCTCCACACCGCTGAGCATCGCACAGGAGTCCGACAACGCGGCGGGGCGGACCACCGCCGTGGCCCGCCCCCTCCCCCCGGTCCCCACCGGGGTGTCACTCCCGCGTGCGGCGCGGACGATCACGCCGCGCGGGTGAAGCGGTCGTCGGGCCGGCTCACCCGCCCCTCCTCGTCCTTGCGCCGGCGTCTCGCGGTGCGGCGGACGGCGGCGACCTCGCGGACGAGGCGCTGCCGCTCGGCCTGGCGGATCAGTTCGGCACGGTGCATCTCGTGGATCTCGTAGTGCAGCACGGTGTGCTCCCCGGTTCGTCGGTCTCGGCCGGCGGCGTCTGCCGCCGGTGGAAACTCTCGTCCGCAAGGCGGGGCCCGCGCATCGGGCGGGTGCCGCATCCGCGGCGGCGTCCCGCCTTAGGGCGGGGGCGGGGGGTCCCCAGGCGGCCGGGCCGTTCCCCGCGGGTACCTCAGAACCGGGGCGCGGGGGCCTCAGACCGCCGGGGCGGGGGCCGTTCAGGTGCGGAGCAGGGCGCAGACGGCGTCCTCCTGGATGTCGCGGACGGTGCTCAACAGAGCGGGCGCCACCTGGGCGTTGATCTGCCGGGTCAGCGAGAACGTGAGGGAGTACCTGCCGTCGGGGGTGGCGGCGACGAGCTGGGTGTAGCCGGGGAAGTTGCCGGTGTGCCCGAGGACGACGCCGCAGCGAGTGGTGTAGCGGAAGATGCCCAGCCCCGCCCGGTTGGCGCCGGGCCCGGCGGGCTCGGACGCGCCGGGCACCCAGCGGCGCTGTTCGCGGACGACGGACGGCGAGGTGAGGACCCCGGGGGCGTAGCCGCGGATGAAACGGGTCATGTCCCGGGGGGTGGAGACGATGCCGCCGGACGCCCAGACGCCCGAGGCGCTGAGGATCTCGCTGATGTCCTCCGGCGGCGCGGGCGGGTCGACGTCGTAGCCGTGGAGGTAGGGCTCGGGCAGCTCCCAGCCCTGCGGGAGGCTGGTGTTCCGCAGGCCGAGGGGCCGGTAGACGATCCGGCGGAGCAGTTCCTCGTAGGGGCGCCCGGTCACGGCCTCGGCCATCAGGGCCACGGCGATGTTGTCGGAGTTGGAGTACAGGTAGCGCGAGCCGGGGGCGAAGACCAGGGGCTCGCCGGCGACGAAGCGGAGCAGCCGCCGGGAGTCGAAGCGGCGGCGGGGGTCCTCCTGCAGCAGCCGCTGGAACTCGGGGGCGGTGGTGTAGTCGGGCAGGCCGCTCGTGTGCTGGAGGAGCTGGCGCAGGGTGACGGCGTGCCAGGCGCGCGGCAGGCGGGGCAGGCGCCTGCCGATGGTGTCGTCGAGACCGAGCCGGCCCTCCGCGACCAGGTGCAGCGCGACGGCTCCGCTGTACGCCTTGGCCGTGCTGGCGATCCGCATGTGGTCGTCGATCCGGGGCGGGCGCCCGGTCGCGAGGTCGGCCGTGCCCGCGCGCAGCACCCGCTGCCGGCGGTCGTCCCGGAGCACGACCACGGCGCCCGGCGGGCCGTCCTGCCGGTGCACCAGGGCGTCCAGGCGCTTCTGGAGGCTCCGTACGGAGACGGGCGGCGTCGCCGTACGGGAGCCGGGGCCGGCGGCGGAGCCGGCGGGCGGCGGGGCGGGGACGGGTGCCGCGGGTGCCGGGGGCGCGATGCCGAGGGCGGCCGCGGCGAGGGCGAGGCAGGCGCCGAGGCGCAGCGCGCGGGCACGGCCGCGGCGGGGGGCGGGGCCGGGAGCGGGGGGCGGTGCGAGGGGCATGGGGGAACCTCTGCTGGGGGGAAGGACTGACTCCCCATCAGCATCCGGGCTGGGCGGTGCGGCGCCCGTGCGGGTGCTCCGTCCGGCCCAGCGCCCCCGCGCGGCGGGGGCGGGCGGCTCCGGACTCCCGGACTCCCGGGCTCCGGGCTCCGGGCTCCGGGCTCCGGGCGGTGCCCTACGAGACGAGCTTGTCCTCGTCGCGGGTCTGCTGGGCCGGAATGGCCGGGCGGGCGGCCTCGCGGCACTCCGGCTTCTCGATGCTGATGCGGGGCAGCAGCCGGTCCAGCCGCTTCGGCAGCCACCAGTTCGCCCCGCCGAGCAGGTGCATCAGGGCGGGCACCAGCAGGGTGCGCAGGACGAAGGCGTCCAGCGCGACGGCGACGGCGAGGCCGATGCCGAACATGGCGATGACCCGGTCGCCGCTGAGGACGAAGGCGAGGAAGACCGAGATCATGATCACGGCCGCGGAGTTGATGACCCGGCTGGTCTCGGCGAGGCCGACGCGCACCGCGCGCCGGTTGTCCCCCGTCTCCAGCCACTCCTCGTACATCCGGCTGACCAGGAACACCTGGTAGTCCATGGAGAGCCCGAAGAGCACCGAGACCATGATCACCGGGAGGAAGGGCTCGATGGGCCCGCCGCGGCCCAGGCCGAGCGGTTCGCTGCCCCAGCCCCACTGGAAGATCGCGACGACCACCCCGAAGGCGGCCGCCACCGCGGCCACGTTCATCACCGCGGCCTTCAGCGGGATGCCGATCGAGCGGAACGCGAGGAGCAGCAGCAGACAGCCGAGGGCGACGACGACGCCCACGAAGAGCGGCAGTTTGCCGACGATGACACCGGCGAAGTCGTCGTAGCTCGCGGTGATGCCGCCGACGTACGCCTGGAGCGAGGTGCCCTGCTCTGCGGCGGGCAGCACGTCGTCGCGCAGCCGGTCGACCAGCTCGCTCGTCTCGCGGGACTGCGGCGAGGAGTCGGGGACGACGGTGAGCACGGCGGTGTCGCCGCTGCCGTTGTAGACGACGGGGCCGGCCGATGCCACGCCGTCGGCCGTCCCCAGGGTCCCGGCCAGGCGGTCCATGGCGATCTTGTCGTCGGCGCCGTCGAGGGTGGCGACGACGGTGAGCGGTCCGTTGACGCCGGGGCCGAAGCCGTCGGCGAGCAGGTCGTACGCCTGGCGGGTGGTGGCGGTGGCGGGCCCGTTGCCCTGGTCGGAGGTGCCGAGGTGCAGGGAGAACGTGGGCAGGGCGAGCACCAGCATCACGACGGCGGCGACGGCGCCCAGCAGCTTCGGCCGGCGTTCGACGAAGGCGGACCAGCGGGCGGCGAAGCCGGTCGGCAGCTCGGGCCGGGGCCCGTGCTCGGCAAGCCGGCGCCGCTCGCGGCGGCTGAGCGCCCGGGGGCCGATGAAGGAGAGCAGCGCCGGGAGCAGGGTGACGGACGCGGCGACGGTCAGGACCACGGTCAGCGAGGCGGCGATGGCGACGCCGTTGAGGAAGTCCAGGCGCAGGATCAGCATGCCGAGCAGGGCGATGCAGACGGTGGCCCCGGCGAAGACGACGGCCCGTCCGGTCGTGCTCACGGCCTCCCGCGCGGCCTCGGCGACCGGCAGGCCGCGCTTGAGCGCGCCGCGGTGTCTGGTGACGATGAACAGGGCGTAGTCGATGCCCACGCCGAGGCCGACCAGCAGGCCCAGCATCGGCGCGAAGTCGGCGACCGTCATCACGTGGCCGAGGAGCACGATCCCGGCGTAGGCGGTGCCGACGGAGACCAGGGCGGTCACGATGGGCAGCAGGCTGGCGGCCAGGGAGCCGAAGGCGAGGAACAGCACGACGGCGGCGACGGCGACTCCGACGATCTCGGCGACGTGCCCGCCGGACGCCTCGGTCAGGGCGGTCACGGTGCCGCCCATCTCCACCCGCAGCCCGTCGCCCTCGGCCGACTTCGCGGTGTCGACGACGGCGCGGGCCTGGCCGGCGGAGATGTCGTCGGCCTGGGCGTCGAAGGCGACGACGGCGTACGCGGTGCGGCCGTCGGCGCTGATCTGCCCGGTGCCCCGGTCGCCGTAGGGCCCGGTGACGGCGGCGACGCCGTCCAGGGCGGCGACCTCGTCGAGCATCGCCGTCACCTGCCGCTCGGTGGCGGCTGAGCGCACGCTGCCGTCGGCGGTGTGCCACACGATGGTGTCGCTGTCGCCGCCGAGGCCGTGGAAGCCCTCCTGGAGGAGGGCGGTGGCCCGGCCGGACTCGGTGCCGTGGGCGTCGTAGTCGTTGGAGTAGGCGGAGCCGGCCACGACCGCGCCGGCGGCGGTGCCGCCGAGGGCGAGGAGCCAGAGCAGGACGACGACGAGTCGGTGGGTGACACACCAGCGCGCGATAGCTGCCAACGGACCTGCTCCCTGAGTGGTGCGTCGATCTTTGACCGGGAACAGCCCGCAAAGAAACGCATGACCTGTACCGCCACTGTCGCAGCCAACTGTGATCGTTTGCCCGTTTCGTGGCATTACTCACAGCGGTGCGCGGAAGCCGGATCTTCGGGAGAACCGGCCGCCGCGCACCCGCCGCGGGGAGCGGGCCGCGCTCGCGCGGCTCAGCCGGAGACGCCCGCGCGGCCGTTCTCGATGCGTCCCATCAGACGGCGCCGGAAGCCCTCGTCGCCGTCGGCGGTCACCTCCAGGTCGTACCAGCCGTGGGCGTCCGCGGCGGAGTGCACGAGCGTGCGGGCCCGGCCGGGGCGGACCGTGACCCGGTGGGGCCGGCCGTGCAGATCGGCCTCGTCGGCGTAGCCGAGCGGGCGGACCGCGAAGGTGAGCGGGGTGGTGCCGTCGTTGCGCAGGGTGAGGTGCAGGTCCCGGTCGCGGGGATCGACGCGCGAGACGACCCCGGCGCCCCCGTCCCGGCGGCCGGCGAACTCGCGCCGGAAGCCGCCCGGGCCGGTGATCGTGAAGCGGTAGGCGTCACCGGCCAGCGGCACCTCCCAGAGCGCCTCCCCCCGCACGTCGCGGTGCTGGGGCACGGCGAACTCCCCGGCGTACGGGTAGAGCGCGAAGTGCGCGCTCGCCCGGCCCGTGTTGCGCAGGGTCACCGTGAACGCCTCCCCGTCGGCCCTCCCGTGGGCGTCGGGCTGGTACGGCAGCGGCCGGGACGGGCGGGTGCCCGGCTCCTGGACGGGCATCCGCTGCTCCGCCGGCGGCAGCGGACGCCAGCGGCCGGTGAACGGCGGGACGGGGCCGGGGCGCTCCACGGGGGGCTGCCGCCGGCCGCGGCCGAAGTCGAAGGCCGACGTCAGGTCGCCCGTGACGGTGCGCCGCCAGCGGGTGATGTTCGGCTCGGCGACACCGGTCCACTTCTCCAGCAGGCGGATCACCGAGGTGTGGTCGAAGACCTCGGAGCAGACGTACCCGCCGACGGACCACGGGGAGACGACGAGCATCGGCACCCGGATGCCGAGACCGGTGGGCAGCCCCTGCCAGCGCTCCTCGGTGTCCCCGGCGGGCGGCACCGGCGGCGGCACGTGGTCGAAGAAGCCGTCGTTCTCGTCGTAGTTGATCAGCAGCACGGTGTGCCGCCACACCTCCGGGTGGGAGGCGAGCGCGTCCAGGATCCGGTAGACGAGCGAGGCGGAGGCGATCGGCGACGAGGAGCCGGGGTGCTCGGAGTCGACCGCGGAGGGCACCAGGTAGGAGACCTCCGGCAGCGTGCCCGCGGCGACGTCGGCCCGGAAGGCGTCCGCGAGACCGCCCGTGGGGACGCGGCGCAGCCCCCGCTCGAACAGCGAGCGCTCGGCCGGGGTCAGCGCGGCGACGCCCCGGTCGAGCGCGGCGAGCAGCCGCTCCCGCTCGGCGGCGTCGGCGGTGGAGCGGACCTTCGCGTAGAAGGCCTCCATGTAAGTGAAGTCACCCGCCGGGGCCAGCGCCTTGCGGGCGATCCGCTTGAAGGTGGTGAAGAACTCGATGTTGTTGTCGGTGAAGTTCTCCCACTCGGTGTACGTCCGCCAGCTCCGGCCCGCCTTCTCCAGGCGCTCGGCGTAGGTGGGCCAGGGGTAGCCGGGGTGGGTGCCCTCCGCGTACGCGGCGTTCGTCACCGCCCGCTTGCCGTCGGCCTCGTAGCCCGTCCAGCCGCTCCACAGATGGTTGCGGTTGGGGCTGGTGGAGGTGTGGGTGGAGGAGTGGTAGGCGTCGCAGATCGTGAAGGTGTCGGCGAGTTCGTAGTGCAGGGGCAGGTCGCGGCGGTCGTAGTGGGCCATGGTCGCGCCGGTCTTCGCGGAGACCCACCCGTCCATCCAGCCGTCGCGCCACGCCTTGGCGCCGCCGCTCCAGGAGTGGTCGAGGTCGCCGATGTACTGGAGGTCCTTGCGCTGCGCCTCGGCGGCGTCCCGGACGGGGAAGGGCAGCACCGGGCCGGACGGCCCCGGCTGCTCGAACACCGTGCCGCCGGAGGGAAGATCCACGGCGTTGCGGTCGCCGAAGCCGCGGACTCCGCGCAGGGTGCCGAAGTAGTGGTCGAAGGAGCGGTTCTCCTGCATCAGGACCACGACGTGCCGCACCGCGTCCAGTCCGCCCCGGGGCGGCTCGGCGGCGAGCGCCGTTCGGAGCGACGGCGGCAGCAGGGAACCGGCCGCGGCCGCGCCGAGGGCGCTTCCTCCGAGCGCGAGCATCCTTCTGCGTGAGACTTCCGGTGACATGCGCGACCTCTTCGTCGACGGCCAGTGGGGCGGCTGCGGTCCAGCGGTGGACACGGCCCGGACGGTACTGAGCACGGGTGGCCCCGAGAAGGCCCGGTGGCGTCATCGCCGTGAACGTCCATCCGCCCGGACGAGGAGTCCAAGCGAGATCCGGCCACCGCCGACGGGCCGGCCAGCACGGCACCGGTCCGCTGGGGCCCGAATCGGTCGCCGTCGCCAGTACGCCCCGAAGTGTCGGCGCCGGCTGGCACCATGGCCGGCATGGACTACAGGGGGCCCCACGGGACGGCACCGGCGCCGGCGGACGCCGCGGAGTACGCCCGCGCGCTGCACGACACACCCGGGCCGTACCTCGGCCGGGCCCCGGCGGCCGTGCTGGTGCACGAGCCCGGGGCCGGCCTCGCGGCGCGGCGCGAGGCCCTGTGGGACGTGTACGCGGCGATCGTGGCCCGGCTCGGCGAACCGACGCTGTACGGCGGCTCGTCGCACGGCCCGAGCGTCCGCTGGCGCGACAGCCGCAGGACGGTACTGCTCTCGGGCGACCGGGACACCGTCGGCCTCTCCGTGCACGACACGGCGGCGCTGGAGGGCGAGGAGGACCGCACGTTCGCCTGGAGCGGCGCCTGGCGGGCCGACGACCCGCTCGGCACCGGCGAACTCCCCTACCTCTGGCGGCTGGACCGCGGCGGCCCCGGCGAGTCCCCCGCCGGCCGCCCGCGCTGCCGCGCGGCCACGACCCTCGACGACTTCCGGGCCCGCCTCGGCATGCTCCTCGCGGCGTGGGTGGAGCAACTGCCGGTGCAGGTGGGCACGGACTGGGCGTCGTTCCGGCTGACCAGCGCCGCCGACCGCGGCCGCCAGCTCCTCGTCTCCTACAGCATCGAGGACGGACTGCACGCCTCCGTCGACGACCGCGACGGCCCCGACGGGGAGGACCGGGCGCGGACGATGCACGCCCGGGGCTGGCAGTACCGCGACCGCGGCTGGTGGCAGACGGAGTTCACCGCCCCCGACCGGGCCGAGGCCACCGCCCTGGCCGATCTCGTCGTCGCCGAACTCTGGGCCCGCGGCACCCTCGACCCGGAGTCCCTCCGCGCCCGCGACGTGAGCTGCAAGGACCGCGGCGAGATGTGGCTCCCGGGGCTGGGCATCCGCCAGTGAGGCGCGCGGGGCGCGCGCTGCGGGCGGGCCGCGCTGAGCGCGGCGGCCGCGGGAGCCGTCCCCGGGGCGGTACGGGCAGCCGGGGCGGGGCGAGCGCACGGGGGCCTTCAGCGGCCGGACGCACTCAGGCGGCACGGGCAGCCCGGCCTCGGGACCCTGGCCCGGGCGGGCCGCCGGAAGCGCTGCACGCACCTGGCGCGCCCCGGCACGCGAGACGCCGGGCGGCGGAAGCCCCGCGGCTCCCGGCGGACCCGGCGGCCACGGGAGCCGTCCCCGGGGCGGTACGGGCAGCCGGGGCGGGGCGAGCGCACGGGGGCACGGGCCGCCCGGCTGGGGGACGTGGCCAGGGGCGCCGCAGGAGCGGTCGGACTCACCCCGGCGTGCGCTGACGCGCAGGTGGTGCCGCGCGGCGCCCGCAGGGCCCGGCGGCTCCGGGAGCCGTCCCCGGGTGTGGCCCTGGGGCGGTACGGGAAGCCCCGCCTGGAGCGCCGCGGGAACGACCGGCCGCACCTGGCGTGCCCCGGCATGCGAGACGCGTGGTGCGCGGGAGTGGGTGGCGCCCTGAGCGCGGCACCAGCAGGTTCCCGCCGGCCTGGCGGCCGCGGGAGGCGGCGCGGGCCCGCTAGGCCGGAACGCCGGCGGAGCGGCGGGACCGCGCGAACCCGGCCCGGTGTCGCCGGAGGGGCGGACCCCCGAGACCGCGAGCGCCCCCGGCCGGCCCTCCGGGGCGGCGCCGGGGCCCGTCGGCCCCGGGGCCGGTCGGGTCAGGAACCCAGGAGGCCCGTGACCGGGGCGAGCTGGCCCGTCAGGGGGTCGAGGTCGTGGGGGATGCCCGCCAGGCGGTTGAGGCCGTTGAGCTGCTGGGTGGGGGTGGGGAGCTGCTCGCGGTGCTCGGGGGCGACGGAGCTCGTCGCGAGGGAGTCCAGCTCGTGGGTCACCGAGAGCGCCCCGGCGTCGGAGTGGGCGGCGCTCGCGGCGGGGGCCGCGAGGGCCGTGGCGCCCGCGGCGAGCGCGACGGCGGCGAGGACACGCTGTGCTGTGATCATGCCGTGAGCAACGGCCCCGCCCCCTGATCGGTCACGGCCCCCCGCCCCCGCTCACCCGTGCGGTGCCGGGACCGCACGCCGCGGGGGCGGCGCGCACCGCGTGGTGCGCGCCGCCCCCGTGGACGGTCCTGCCGGGCGCGCGGCCCGGCGTGGGCTCAGCCCTCGACGCCGAGGCGCTCCAGGATGAGCTCCTTGACGCGTGCCGCGTCCGCCTGGCCGCGCGTGGTCTTCATGACCGCGCCGACCAGCGCGCCGACCGCGGCCACCTTGCCGCCGCGGATCTTGTCGGCGATCGCCGCGTTGCCCGCGATGGCCTCGTCGACGGCCGCGCCGAGCGCGCCCTCGTCCGAGACGACCTTCAGGCCGCGCTTCTCGACGACCGCGTCCGGGTCGCCCTCGCCGGCGAGCACGCCCTCGATGACCTGACGGGCCAGCTTGTCGTTGAGGTCGCCGGCCGCCACCAGCGCCGTCACCCGGGCGACCTGCGCCGGGGTGATGGGCAGCGCGGCGAGGTCGACGCCCTGCTCGTTGGCGCTGCGGGCCAGCTCGCCCATCCACCACTTGCGGGCCGAGCCCGCGTCCGCGCCGGCCTCGGTGGTGGCGACGATCAGGTCGACCGCGCCCGCGTTGAGGATCGACTGCATGTCGTGCTCGGAGACGCCCCACTCCTCGCGGAGACGGTTGCGGCGCACCCGCGGCAGCTCGGGCAGCGTGGCGCGCAGCTCCTCGACCCACTCGCGCGACGGCGCGACCGGGACCAGGTCGGGCTCGGGGAAGTAGCGGTAGTCCTCCGCCTCCTCCTTGATCCGGCCGGACGTGGTGGAGCCGTCGTCCTCGTGGAAGTGACGGGTCTCCTGCACGATCGTGCCACCCGACGAGAGCACCGCGGCGTGCCGCTGGATCTCGAAGCGGGCCGCACGCTCGACGCTGCGCAGCGAGTTGACGTTCTTCGTCTCGGAGCGGGTGCCGAACTTCTCGGTGCCGTTGGGCCGCAGCGACAGGTTCACGTCGCAGCGCATCTGGCCCATCTCCATGCGGGCGTCGGAGACCCCGAGGGCGCGGATCAGCTCGCGCAGCTCCGCGACGTACGCCTTGGCGACCTCGGGGGCGCGCGCGCCGGCGCCGGTGATCGGCTTGGTGACGATCTCGATCAGCGGGATGCCGGCCCGGTTGTAGTCGAGCAGCGAGTGCGAGGCGCCGTGGATGCGGCCGGTGGCACCGCCGACGTGGGTCGACTTGCCGGTGTCCTCCTCCATGTGGGCGCGCTCGATCTCCACGCGGAAGATCTCGCCGTCCTCCAGCTGGACGTCCAGATAGCCGTTGAAGGCGATCGGCTCGTCGTACTGGGAGGTCTGGAAGTTCTTCGGCATGTCCGGATAGAAGTAGTTCTTCCGGGCGAAACGGCACCACTCGGCGATCTCGCAGTGCAGCGCGAGACCGATCTTGACGGCCGACTCGACGCCGACGGCGTTGACGACGGGCAGCGAGCCGGGCATGCCGAGGCAGGTCGGGCAGGTCTGCGAGTTGGGCTCGGCGCCCAGCTCGGTCGAGCACCCGCAGAACATCTTGGTCTTGGTGCCGAGCTCGACATGGACCTCCAGGCCCATGACGGGGTCGTAGGACGCGAGGGCGTCCTCGTACGACACCAGTTCAGTGACGGTCACGATGAAACTTTCCCTCTCAGCCCAGCAGAACGTCGTCGTCGCCGAGCCGCTTCAGCTCGCGGTAGAGGATGGCCAGGCCGGTGACGATCGCGGCGGCCGACACGGCGGCGTCGGCCAGGCGCAGGAAGTCGTTGTCGCTGCGGGCCATCTTCGCCTGCTTCGCGACGCTGATCGCGCCGAACGCGGTGCTGGCCAGCGAGACGTACAGACCGGTCTTGGACTTCTTGAAGTTCTTGGCCTTCTTTGCCATGGCGCTCATAGCGACGGTGCCTCCTCGATCAGCGGGTGACCCCAGCGTTCCACGAAGGCGGCCTCGACGGCGGCACCGACCTTGTACAGCCGGTCGTCCTTCATGGCCGGGGCGATGATCTGCAGGCCGACGGGCAGGCCGTCCTCCGGGGCGAGACCGCACGGGAGGGACATGGCCGCGTTGCCGGCGAGGTTGGTCGGAATGGTGCACAGGTCCGCGAGGTACATCGCCATCGGGTCGTCGGCGCGCTCGCCGATCGGGAAGGCGGTGGTCGGGGTCGTCGGGGAGACGATCACGTCCACCTGCTCGAACGCCTTCTCGAAGTCCCGGGTGATGAGCGTGCGGACCTTCTGCGCGGAGCCGTAGTACGCGTCGTAGTAGCCGGAGCTGAGCGCGTAGGTCCCGAGCATGATGCGGCGCTTGACCTCGGGGCCGAAACCGGCCTCGCGGGTGAGCGCGGTGACGTCCTCCGCGGACTTCGTGCCGTCGTCGCCGACCCGCAGGCCGTAGCGCATGGCGTCGAAGCGCGCGAGGTTCGAGGAGCACTCGGACGGCGCGATGAGGTAGTACGCGGCGAGTGCCAGGTCGAAGGACGGGCAGTCCAGCTCGACGATCTCGGCGCCCAGCTCCTTCAGCAGCTCGACGGACTCGTCGAAGCGCTGCACGACGCCGGCCTGGTAGCCCTCGCCGCGGAACTGCTTGACCACGCCGACGCGCATGCCCGTGACGGAGCCGTTGCGGGCGGCCTCGACGACCGGCGGGACCGGGGCGTCGATCGAGGTGGAGTCGAGCGGGTCGTGACCGGCGATGACCTCGTGCAGCAGGGCCGCGTCGAGGACCGTGCGGGCACAGGGGCCGCCCTGGTCGAGGCTGGAGGAGAAGGCCACCATGCCGTAGCGGGAGACCGCGCCGTAGGTGGGCTTCACGCCCACGGTCGCCGTGACGGCGGCGGGCTGGCGGATGGAACCGCCGGTGTCCGTGCCGATGGCGAGCGGGGCCTGGAAGGAGGCGAGCGCGGCGGAGGAGCCGCCGCCGGAGCCGCCGGGGATGCGGGTCAGGTCCCAGGGGTTGCCCGTGGGGCCGTAGGCGCTGTTCTCCGTGGAGGACCCCATGGCGAACTCGTCCATGTTGGTCTTGCCGAGGATGACGACGTCGGCGGCCTTGAGCCGCTTCGTCAGCGTCGCGTCGTACGGCGGGATCCAGCCCTCGAGGATCTTCGAGCCGACGGTGGTCGGCACGCCCTCGGTGGTGAAGATGTCCTTCAGCGCGAGCGGCACACCGGCGAGCGGGCCGAGCTTCTCGCCCCGCTCCCGCTTCTCGTCGACGGCGCGGGCCTGCGCGAGCGCGCCCTCGCGGTCGACGTGCAGGAAGGCGTGCACCTTCTCGTCGACGGCCTCGATGCGGGCCAGGTGGGCCTCGGCGACCTGGACGGCCGTGAGCTCGCCCGAGGCGATCTTCGCGGCGGTCTCGGCGGCGGTGAGCTTGATGATGCTGTCCGACATGGTGATTAGTCCTCCCCCAGGATCTGCGGCACCTTGAAACGCTGCTGCTCCTGTGCCGGGGCGCCGGAGAGCGCCTGCTCGGGGGTGAGCGACGGACGGACCTCGTCCGCGCGCATGACGTTGGTCAGCGGCAGCGGGTGGGAGGTGGGCGGAACGTCTTGGTCGGCGACCTCGGAGACGCGGGCGACCGCGCCGATGATGTCGTCGAGCTGTCCGGCGAAGTGTTCGAGCTCTTCACCGGAAAGCTCCAGGCGCGCCAGCCGGGCGAGGTGGGCGACCTCCTCGCGCGTGATGCCAGGCATGCAGCGATCCTCAGGGGTGAGTGTGATGGTTTCGGCCCCAATCCTATGGGGCGGGGCGGGGTGCCCGTGAAACGGTTTCCCCGCACCCGGCGCGAGGACACTCTCCGGCCCGTCCGCCCGGGGAGCGCGGGGCCGCGGAGCGCCTCTCCCGCCCGCCCGCTCGGCGAGGACACCGGCCTGGAGCGCCTCTCCCACCCGCTCGGGGGAGGGCGCCGCCTCGGAGCGCCTCTCCCGCCCGCCCGCTCGGCGAGGACACCGGCCTGGAGCGCCTTCTCAGCCCGTCCGGCGATTGAGGACGCGGCCGCAGGCCGTGCCGCGGCCACCGGCGCGCAGCCGGGTCCGCGAGGGCGACCGGCCCCGGCGGGGCTCCGCCCCGCACCCCGCGCCTCAATCGCCGGCGGGGCTTGATGTGGCCGGCCCCGCATGGGCATCCCCACTCCGGCGGAGGCTTGGGTGTGGGCCGGCCCCGCAAGCGCATCCCCACACCGGCGGAGGCTTGATGGGGCCGGCCCCGCGAGCGCATCCCCACTCCGGCGAGGGCTTGAGTGTGGGCCGGCCCCGCATGCGCACCCCCACTCCGGCAGGGCTCCCGCGAGGGTCACGTCACCGCGCGGCGGGGGGACGGCTGGGGCGGGCGGCGGTCGGTGGGGCGGTGGGACGGGCGGAGCCAGCCGCTCTCGCCGCGGGCGAGCAGCCAGGCGGTCGTCTCCTGGGGCGGCATCGCCGCCGCCACCAGCCACCCCTGCACCGCGTCGCAGCGCAGATCGCGCAGGCGTTCCCAGGTCTCGTCGTCCTCGACGCCCTCCGCGACGACCAGCAGGCCCAGCGAGTGGGCCAGGTCGATGGTGCAGCGGACGATCTCCGCGTCCTCGGCGTCGCGCGCGAGGCGGGCGACGAACGAGCGGTCGATCTTCAGCTCGCTGACCGGGAGCCGGCGCAGGTGCACCAGTGAGGAGTAGCCCGTCCCGAAGTCGTCGAGCGACATCTTGACGCCGTGGTCGGCGAGCCCCGCGAGGGTGTCGGCCGCTCGCTGGGGGTCCTCCAGCAGGACGTGCTCGGTGATCTCCAGCTGGAGCGCGCCCGGCGGGACCCCGTGGCGGGCGAGCCGGGCGGCCACCGCGCCGGCGAAGCCGGGGGTGTGGACGTCCCGGGGGGAGACGTTGACGGCGACGGGGACGTCGAGCCCCTGCGCCCGCCAGCGCGCCACCTGTCCGAGCGCCGTCTCCAGGACGTACTCCGTGAGGTGGGGCATCAGCCCGGAGGACTCCGCGATGGCGATGAACTCGTCGGGGGGCACCCGGCCGCGCTCGGGGTGCACCCAGCGCACCAGGGCCTCCAGCCCGGCGACGTGCCCGTCGAAGCGGACCTTGGGCTGGTAGTGCAGTTCGACGTCGCCGGCGTCGAGCGCCCGGCGGAGGTCGCCGAGCAGGCCGAGCCGGTCGGGGGTGTTGCTGTCCCGCTTGGACTCGTACACCTCGACGCCCGTGCGGTCGCGCTTGGCCTGGTACATCGCCACGTCGGCCCGGCGCAGCAGCCCTTCGGCGTCCAGGGCGTGGTCGGGGAAGACGGCGAGGCCGGCGCTGGCCTCCAGGACGAGGGTGAGGCCGTCCAGGTCGAGCGGGGAGGAGAGTTCGGAGACGAGATGGCGCGCGACGCGCTGCGCGCTGGTGGTGGAGTCGGCGGTGGGCAGCAGGACGGCGAACTCGTCGCCGCCGAGCCGGGCCGCCTCGGCCCCGCGGGGCAGGGCGAGCCGGAGCCGGTCGGCTATCTGGAGCAGCAGCCGGTCTCCGGCGAGGTGGCCGAGGGTGTCGTTGACGGAGCGGAAGCGGTCGAGGTCGATGAGGACGAGGGCCGAGCGGGCGCCGGACCGCTCGGCCTCCTCCAGGGCGGACCAGGTGCGCTCCAGCAGCCACTGGCGGTTGGGCAGCCCGGTGAGCGGGTCCTTGAGCTGCTCCTCGGCCCTGGCCCGCGCTATCCACAGGGTGGAGTCGAGGGCGATCAGCGCGACGGCGAAGAGCGGCAGCAGCATCGGCACGGCGACCGCGACGACGCAGATCAGCGGGGCGATGCAGACGAGGGCGACGGCGACCAGTCCCTGGCGGACCAGGGCGGTGCGCGCGACGGTGGGCAGTCCGCCGCCCTGGGGGGTGAGGACGTACCACAGCAGCAGGCGGGTGACGGCGAGGTAGGCCGCGGCGGCGAGCACGATCTCGGCGGCGGCCCCGACGCCCCACTCCAGCGGGTCCCAGGGGCGTTCGACGCTGGGGGTCACCCCGAAGGCGGCGAGCACGAGGGCGGCCGCGCCGATGCCGAGGACGTCGACCGCTCCGTGCAGCAGGCCGTGGCGCCGGCGGCCGCGGCCCGCGGCGCCGACGAGGGCGACCACGGAGAGGCTGACGAGCGTGGCGGGCACCCAGCCGTAGAGGAGCAGGGCGGCGAGGGTGAGCGCGGCGCCCGAGCCGGTGCCGCCCCACCAGCGGTCGCGGCCGAGCATCACGAGATGGCCGACGATGATCCCGGTGAGCAGCGCGAAGGCCCAGCCGGCGGTGGAGCCGGGGAAGAGCGCGCTGCGTTCCCGGACGGTGGTCACGACGCCGGTCAGGAGCAGGGCGCCGCCCGCCGTGACGACGGCGGCGGTGAGCCCGGGGGCGGTGCCCGTCAGTGCCGCGAGCGCGCGCGGTCGTGAGACCGGGGCGGCGCTATCCGTCGGTTCCATTCCCGTCCCTCTCACAGCCGGCGGTGCCGATGCCCGGGTTGTCTCCGGTCGTTCGTGTGCGGGGCCGCCGGTCGGCGGACGACCGGCGGTGGCTTTCCCCGTGCCTCGCCCCCACGGCCGAACGACCCCCGCGCAGCCGTGCACGACAGCGCACAGCTCAACAGTAGGACGCGGGAGGCACGGACGGGCAGCGCTCTACAGCTCTTGCCCGAATGCGACCCGGCCACCCTTCTTCCGCTGATTTGCACGGAACGCGTGACCTGTACTCGGCGTTCCACCGGCGGCTGTTGGGGTGCTTTCCGGACGCGCGCGCCGCGGGGAGCGCCCTCGTGCGCCCCTGGTGTCGGTGACGTGTCGTCAGGCCTCTTCCGTCACGGCCGCCTCACGCGCCGCGTCCGGTCCCTGTTCCAACAGGACGACGAAGCCCGGCTCGTCGAGTACGGGCACCTTCAGCTGCACGGCCTTGTCGTATTTGGAGCCGGGGTTGTCCCCGACGACCACGAAGCTGGTCTTCTTGGAAACGGAACCGGCCACTTTCGCGCCGAGAGCCTGAAGGGCTTCTTTTGCGCCATCTCTGGTGTGGTTCTCCAGAGTTCCGGTGACGACGACGGTCAGGCCTTCCAGCGGGCGGGGGCCCGTGTCGCCCTCGGCGGCCTCCTCCTCCATCCGGACACCGGCCAGCCGCCACTTGCGCAGGATCTCCTGGTGCCAGTCCTCGGCGAACCACTGCTTGAGGGAGGCGGCGATGATCGAGCCCACGCCGTCGGTGGCCGCGAGCTCCTCCTCGCTCGCCTGCTCGATCCGCTCGATGGAGCGGAACTCGCGGGCGAGCGCCTGCGCGGCGACCGGGCCGACGTGCCGGATGGAGAGGCCGTTGATGATCCGGGCGAGCGGACGAGTCTTGGCGGCCTCGATGTTGGCGAGCAGCTTGACGGCGTTGGCCTTCGGGGTGCCCTGCTTGGTGGCGAAGACCATGGCGGTCTTGTCCTCGCCGGTCTTCGGATCCCGCTTGGGGATGCCGGAGTCCTTGTCGACCACGTACGCCTTGATGGGCAGCAGCTGCTCCATCGTCAGGTCGAAGAGGTCGCCCTCGTCGGCCAGCGGCGGGGCGGCCGGTTCCAGCGGGCGGGTCAGGGCGGCGGCGACGACCTCGCCGAAGTACTCGATGTCGAGGCTCTCCCGGCCGGCCAGGTAGGAGACGCGCTCCCGCAACTGCGCCGGGCAGGAGCGGGCGTTGGGGCAGCGGAGGTCGATGTCGCCCTCCTTCATGGCCTTCAGCGGCGTGCCGCACTCGGGGCACTCGGCGGGCATCACGAACTCCCGCTCGCTGCCGTCCCGCAGGTCCACCACGGGGCCGAGGATCTCCGGGATCACGTCGCCCGCCTTGCGCAGCACCACCGTGTCGCCGATGAGCACGCCCTTGGCCTTGACGACGTCCTGGTTGTGCAGGGTGGCGAACTCGACCTCGGAGCCCGCGACCGTCACCGGCTCCACCTGGGCGTAGGGCGTCACACGGCCGGTGCGGCCCACGCCGACCCGGATGTTGACGAGCTTGGTGTTGACCTCCTCCGGGGCGTACTTCCAGGCGATGGCCCAGCGGGGGGCGCGGGCCGTGGAGCCCAGGCGGCCCTGGAGGCGGATCTCGTCGAGCTTGACGACGACGCCGTCGATCTCGTGCTCCACGGAGTGGCGGTTCTCGCCGAAATGGGCGATGAACGCGCGGACCTCCTCCAGGGAGCCCACGACCTTGTTGTGCCGCGCGGTGGGCAGGCCCCAGTCGCGCAGCAGGTCGTAGGCCTCGGAGAGCCGGTCGATGTCGAGGCCCTCACGGGCGCCGATGCCGTGCACCACCATGTGCAGCGGCAGCGTGGCGGTGACCCGGGGGTCCTTCTGGCGCAGCGAGCCGGAGGCGCTGTTGCGGGGGTTGGCGTACGGCTGCTCGCCCGCGGCGACCCGCCGCTCGTTCAGCGCCTGGAACTGGTCCATCGGGAAGTAGACCTCGCCGCGGATCTCGACCAGGGCGGGCACGCGGTCGCCGTGCAGCCGGTCGGGGATCTCGGCGATGGTGCGCACGTTGGGGGTGATGTCCTCGCCGACGCGGCCGTCGCCCCGGGTCGCGGCGCGGGTCAGCCTGCCGTGCTCGTAGGTGAGGTTCACCGCGAGGCCGTCGACCTTGAGCTCGCACAGGAAGTGGTGGCCGGGGGCGCCGACCTCCCGGGCGACGCGCTCCGCCCAGGCGGCGAGCTCGGCGTCGTCGAAGGCGTTGTCCAGGGAGAGCATCCGCTCGCGGTGCTCGACCTTGGTCAGTTCCGTCTCGTAGTGCGCGCCGACCTTCTGCGACGGCGAGTCGGGCGTGCGCAGCGCCGGGTACTCCTCCTCGATCGCCTCCAGCGAGCGCATGAGCGTGTCGAACTCCGCGTCGCTGACGACCGGGGCGTCCTTCACGTAGTACCGGAAGCGGTGCTCCTCGATCTGCTCGGCGAGCTCCGCGTGCCGCTCCCGCACATCGGCGGGCAGTGCCGTCTGCTCTTCGCCAGCCACCGTTTCGTCCTCCCGTGTCCCGTGCACCCCGTCACTCAGGGTTGTCTGCGAGCGATCTCGCGGCCCGGACGCAATGGGCGAGCGCCGCGCGCGCGTACGCGGGCGAGGCGCCCGCGAGACCGCAGGAGGGAGTGATCACGACGGACTCGGCGAGAGTCCCCGGATTCAGCCCCAGCCTGCGCCACAGCGTCCTGACACCCATGACGCTACCGCCCGGGTCGGACAATGCGGCGTCGGTGGAGGGCACGACTCCCGCGAGGATCCTGGTTCCGCTCTCGACGGCCTCGCCGATCGCCTCCTCCTCACGCTCGGTGAGCAACGAGAAGTCGAAGGAGATCCCTGCGGCACCCGCGCGGCGCAGCAGCGCGAACGGGACGCCGGGGGCGCAGGAGTGCACGACGACGGGACCGTCGTGCACCGCGACGACGTCGCGCAGCGCGCTCTCGACGATCTGCCGGTCGACGGCCCGGTGGGTGCGGTAGCCGCTGGCGGTGCGGACGCTGCCGCGCAGCACGGCGGTCAGCGAGGGCTCGTCGAGCTGGAGCACGATGCTCGCCCCCGGCAGCCGGCGGCGGACGTCGGCGAGGTGACCGCGCAGGCCCTCGGCGAGCGAGCCGGCCAGGTCGCGGCAGGCGCCCGCGTCACCGAGCGCGGCCTCCCCGCCGCGCAGTTCGAGCGCGGCGGCGAGCGTCCACGGCCCGACGGCCTGCACCTTCACGGGGCCTTCGTAGCCCTGGGTGAACTCCTCCAGCGCGTCGAGGTCCTCGCCCAGCCAGGAGTGGGCGCGGCGGGTGTCGCGCCCGGGGCGGTCGCTGACCCGCCAGCCGCTCGGCTCGACATGCGCGTACATCTCGACGAGGAGGCCGATGCTGCGCCCGATCATGTCGGCGCCCGGGCCGCGGGCGGGCAGCTCGGCGAGGAAGGGGAAGTCCTCGAAGGAGCCGGTGACGGTCTTCGCGCTCTCGCGCGCGTCCCCGCCGGGCATGGAGCCGACGCCGGTCGCGGGACCCCAGGGGAAGGTGTTCGTGTCACTCACCCGGGAAGCGTACGCGGCCCCGGCGGTCGGGCCGGGGCGGGGAGCCGCCCGCCCGACCCGGCCCCGGGGCCGCCCGGCCCCGGGCCGGCCCGCTCAGCGTCCGGGGCGGACCGTCAGGTCGTTGACCTCGGCGTCGCGCGGGAGGTCGAGCGCCATGACGAGCGCCGTCGCGACGGACTCGGGGTCGATCCAGCGCGCCTCGTCGTACTCCTTGCCCTCCTGCGCGTGCACCTTCGCCTGCATGGGGCTGGCCGTGCGCCCCGGGTACACCGTGGTGACCCGCACCCCGGCCGGGTGCTCCTCGTGGCGCAGCGAGTCGGCGAGCGCCTTGAGCCCGTGCTTGGAGGCCGCGTACGCGCCCCACTGGGCGTGCGCGGCGAGCCCGGCGCCCGAGTTCACGAAGACGACATGGCCCTGGGCGACGCGCAGTTGGGGCAGGAACAGCCGGGTGAGCTCGGCGGGCGCGACCAGGTTGACGTCGAGCTGGTGGTGCCAGGTCTTCGTGGTGAGTTCGCCGACCTCGCCGAGGTCGACGACCCCCGCGATGTGCAGCAGCGAGTCGAGGCGGTCGGGCATCGTCTGGTGCCCGAGGGCCCAGGAGATGCGGTCGGGCTCGGCGAGGTCGGCGACGAGGGTGCCGGCTCCGGGGAACCGGGTCGCGAGCTCCTTGGCGCGGCCGGCGTCGCGCGCGACGAGGATCAGCTCGTCGCCGCGTGCGTGCAGCCGTCGCGCCACGGCCTCGCCGATTCCGGATCCGGCGCCGGTGATCAGGTGGGTAGCCATGCCCGCCATGCTCGCACTACCGCACGCCCGCGCTCTCCTCCAGGTACGCGAGCGCCGACGCGCCGTCCTCCGCGAAGAACACCAGCTCGGTGAGGGGCAGCGGCAGGAAGCCCTCCTCGTCCATCCTGCGGAACTGCTGCTTCAGCCCGTCGTAGAAGCCCGCCGTGTTGAGCAGCACCACGGGCTTGGTGTGGTGCCCGTGCTTCTTGAACTCCAGGATCTCGGTGGCCTCGTCGAGGGTCCCCGTGCCGCCGACCATGATCACGATCGCGTCCGACCTGGCGAGCAGCTCCGCCTTGCGCTCGGCGAGGTCCCTGGTGATCACCATCTCGTCGGCGACGGCCCGCGCGCTGGAGCGGAGGAACTCGACCGAGACGCCCACCAGCCGCCCGCCCGCCTGCGCGACGCCGTCCGCGACGACCTTCATCAGCCCGACGTCGGAGCCGCCCCAGACCAGGGTGTGGCCGCCCTTGCCGATCAGCTCCGCGAATTCGCGGGCGGGGCCGGTGTAGCGCTCGTCGAGGTCGGCGGCGGAGAGGAAGACGCAGATGTTCATGCCGCCACCGTACGGGCCGCCGCTCCGGCTCCCGGCGGGAGGCCCGCCGGGGGCAGGCGCCGGGGGGCGGTGACGGGAGGCGGCGCCGGGGGACGGTGACGGGGGACGGCCCCCGGCCGGGAGGCCGGGGCGGGTCCGCCGGGCCCGACCGGGAGGTCGTCCGAAGATCGCCGGCAGCCCGCCGCGCACCGCCGGGCCCGCCCCGCGCGCCGGGTGCGGCCCCGTCGCCCTCCCGCCAGGACCACCCCGCGTGCCGCACAAGCACCCGCCGCGCACCGTCCACGCCGGCGGGACGCGCCCCCTCGGCCCACCCGCCGGAGAATTCCTCCGCCGCGCCGCAGGAATTCCTGCGCCTCGCCGATGAGTTCCGCCGCGTGCTCCGGTCAGCACTCGCATGGACAACCGCAGCAGCACCGTGAGCCTGACCACGTCGTCCGACGGCACCGCCATCGCCTGCGAACAGCGCGGCGCGGGACCGGCGTTGGTCCTGGTCGGCGGTGCCCTGTGCACCGCCGCCTCGGACGCGCCGCTGGCCGGCTTACTGGCGGCCGACTTCACCGTGTACACCTACGACCGGCGGGGCCGCGGCGGCAGCGGGGACCGGTCCCCGTACGCCGTCGAGCGCGAGATCGAGGACCTGGCGGCGGTCGTCGCGCTGGCCGGCGGCGAGGTGATGGTGCACGGCATGTCGTCCGGCGCCGCGCTGGCCCTGCGGGCGGCCGCCGCCGGGGTCCCCGTCCGCCGGCTCTCCGTCTACGAGCCGCCGTACGCGACCGGCCCCGAGGCCCGGACGGCCCATCTGGCCCGCACGCGGCGGCTGCGGGAGCTGCTGGCCGAGGGCCGCGCGGGCGACGCCCTGGCGGAGTTCCTGCGGGCCGTCGGGATGCCCGACGAGGCGCTGTACGGGCTGCGCCGGCTCCCCGTGTGGGCGGACATGGAGAAGCTCGCCCCCACCCTGGTGTACGACCACGAGGTGCTGGGCGACGGCACGGTGCCGGTGGACGTGCTGGCGTCCGTGACCGACCGCGTGCTGGTCGTCGACGGCGGCGCCAGCCCCGCCCCGATGCGCGAGGCCGCCCGCAGCGTGGCCACGGCCCTCCCCCGCGCCCGCCACCGCACCCTGACCGGCCAGACCCACGAGGTGGCCCCGCACATCCTGGCCCCGGCGCTGGCGGCGTTCCTCGCGGAGTGAGGCGTCCGGATCCGGAGCGCCGCGAGCCGGAGCGCCCCGGCGCCGAAGCGCCGCCGAAGTCCTGGAGCACCTCGGCTCCGCAGCGCCGAAGCACCGCAGCGCCGAAGGACCGAAGCGTCACGAGCCGCGGCACCACGAGCCGCGGCCTCACGGGCCGAAGTGCCGGCCCCGGCGGGCCCCGGCGCTGCACGGCGGTGTACGGCGCGGCTCAGGCGCGGTGCGCCGTGAGGCCGTCGAGCGAGACGGTGCCGTCGTCGAGCCGGACGCTCGCGGCCCAGCGGTACCGGGCCCGCACGACGGGATCGCTCAGGTCGAGCGCGCCGCCGGTGTCGGCCGTGAAGAGGTACTCCCAGCCCCTGCCCTGGTCCGCGTAGGCCGTCGCCGCCGTCCCGCGGAGCACGAAGGCGAAGCGGGCGCCCGGGCCGGTGAGGTCGACGGTGCCGTCCAGGTTGTCCAGCGGTTCGGCCCCGGCCGTGATCAGCCGGCCGCCCACACGCAGGTCCCAGCCGACCCGGTGGAGCCCGTTGTGGTAGCGGAACAGCAGGTAGTTGGCGGCGTCCTGGGCGACACCGACGAAGACGGTGTCCTGCGTGCCGGCCTCGGCGAAGGCCCCGGGGGCGAGCACCGCCACCGCCTCGTCGGAGCCGGGAGCGACGTCCGAACGGAACACCAGATGCGTCATCCGCCGCGCGCTCACGCTCAGCCGGCCGCCGTCCACGGCGACCGTGCCGGCCTCCGGGGTCACCGGCAGGACGCTCCAGCGCGCCAGACCCCCGTCGAAGGTCTCCTCCAGTTCGGTGACCGGGTACGCCCTTGCCCCGGGCGGGGCGGGCAGGACGCCGACGTCGGCGATGTGCGCCTCCAGCCGGGCGCGGAGGGCGCGGGTCAGCCCGGGGTGCCGGGCCGCGATGTCGGTGGTCTCGCCCGGGTCGTGGGCGAGGTCGTACAGCTCCGTCCGGCCGTCGCGGAAGTACCGGACCAGCTTGTGGCGTCCGCTGCGGACGGCGGCGTGCGGGTGGGTCCGGCCGATGAAGTGCGGGTAGACCCAGAAGAGTTCGCCGCGTTCGGGCCGGCGGCCGGTACCGGTCAGCAGCGGTGCGATGCTGACGCCGTCGAACCGGCCGCCGGGTCTGCCGCCCGCGAGGTCGAGCGCGGTGGGCAGGAGGTCGATGGTGCTCACGGGCGTGGCCTCCCGGTGTCCGGCGCGGACACCGCCCGGCCGGTGGGCGATCAGCGGCACCCGGATGCCGCCCTCGTAGAGCTCGCCCTTGCCGCCGCGCAGGGGTGCGTTGGCCGGCCGGTGGGCGCCGCCGTTGTCCGCGGTGACCAGCAGCAGGGTGTCGCGGTCCAGCCCGAGACCGGCCAGGGTGTCGGCGATCAGGCCGACCTGCGCGTCCACGCGTTCCAGCATCGCGGCGAGCACGGGCCGGTTCGGCGGCGCGTCGGCACCGGGCTTCGCCTCGTACTCGGCGACCAGGTCCGCCGGAGCGTCGAGGGCGGTGTGCACGGCGTAGTTGGAGACATGGAGGAAGAACGACTCGTCGCGGTGGCGGGTGATGTAGTCGGCTGCCTCCGCCGCCAGCCGGTCGGTGAGGTGTTCTCCCGGTTCCCGGGCCGGGAGGTCCGGCATGAAGGAGTACGGGTGGAAGTAGTCGCCGTCCGCGATGTACTTCTGCTCGCTGGCGATCACCTCGTCGAAGCCGTGGGCGTACGGGTTGCCGGGCCGCTGCTCGTAGGGGCCGCTGTAGGTCTCGGTGAGGTGCCACTTGCCGATCAGGGCGGTGGTGTAGCCGTACGGGCGGAGCACGTCCGGCACGGTGGGGACCGACGGGGAGAGGTGCTTGTCACTGGCGGCGTTCTCGCCCCGCAGGAAGTCGGTGATGCCGGTGCGCGCCGGATAGCGCCCGGTCACCAGCGCGGCGCGGGTCGGCGAGCAGAGCGGGGCGGCGGCGTACGCGTCGGTGAAGAGGGTTCCCTCGCGGGCCAGCCGGTCGATGCGGGGCGTCTCGTTGAACGTGTTGCCGTAGGCGCCGAGTTCGTACAGTCCGAGGTCGTCGACGGTGACGACGACGATGTTGGGAGGGCGGCGGCGCGGGCGGCCGGGACGCGGACCGGGGTCGCGGGGGTGCGGTGCGGCGGGCGGGGCGGCGGCGAGCTGGGCGGCGACGGCGGCGCCGGAGACGCCGCCGATGAAGCGGCGCCGGGTGGCGCCCGCCGGGACATGGCTGCTCATGGGGACTCCGTACGTGGTCGGGTGACGGGCGGGCGACGGCGGGCCCGGGGCGGCCGCCGCGGGGTGCGGCGGCCGCCCCGGCGCGTCAGCGGCCGGCGGGTGTCCGGAGCACCAGGGGCACCTCCTCGCCCGGCCGGACGACGACGGTCTCCCCGGTCCGCACGGTGGCCCGGCCGTCGGCGTAGGTGGTCCCGCGGACGGTGAACCGGAGCGGCTCCCTGCCCTCGCGCAGGGTGGCCAGCGGCGCGTCCACCTCGTCCAGCCAGCGGATCAGATCGCGTCCGAGGCGCTGCACCTGGTCCGGCCGCTCGCCCGCGAGGTCGCGTGTCTCGCCGATGTCGGTGGCCAGGTCGTACAGCTCCCAGGAGCGGTCCTCGTAGGAGTGGACCAGCTTCCAGCGGCCGGAGCGGATCACCGACTGCGGACGCTGGTCGCGGTCGCCCGCGATCAGGTAACCGGGCAGGTGCCAGAAGATCGCCTGCCGGCCGAGCCCGGCGCCGTCGCCGGCGAACAGCCCCTTCAGGGACACCCCGTCGACGGGCCGGGCGGCAGGCGCGGCCCCGGCGAGCGAGGCGATGGTGGCGTGGTGGTCGGCGGCGTACACCGGCGTGTGGTCGATCCGGCCGCCCTTCACCAGGGCGGGATTGCCGCTCCAGGCGATCAGCGGGACGCGGATGCCGCCCTCCCGGAGCTCGCCCTTCTGGCCGCGCAGCGGGCCGTTGTCGGTGAAGTTCTCCACTCCCCCGTTGTCGGCGGTGAAGACGACGACGGTGTTGTCGGCGAGCGGGTGGCCGGGGTTGCGCGGGTCCGGGGTGGTCTCCAGGTGGCGCACCACCCGGGCGACGCTCTGGTCGAGGCCCTCGACCAGAGCCCCGTACGCCGGGTTCGACGTGCTCGTACCCGGTGTCTTCGCCTTGTACGTGGCCAGCAGGTCCTTACGGCCCTGCGCGTCCCCGACCGGGGTGTGGACGGCGTAGGGGCTCAGGAAGGCGAGGAAGGGGTCCTGCTTGTTGCGGTCGACGAAGTCGATGGTGGCGTCGGCCAGCGCGTCGGAGACGTGCTTGTCCGTGCCCACCAGCGCGTCCAGCGCCGCCGGGTCGGTGCCCGCGCTCCAGGGGCGGATGTTCTCGTCGACGTAGGCCCGGGTGTAGTCGCCGGCGAAGGCGTCGAGGGCGGGGCCGATCTTCGGGCCGAACTGCCCGTCCTTCGCGTGGTAGGCGCCCGGGTCGCCGCTGGCCTGGCCGCCGATGTTCTCGTCGAAGCCGTGCTGCGCGGTGATGGCCTCGGCCGTCCGCGTCACATGGAACTTCCCGAGGTACCCGGTGGTGTACCCGGCGCCCTGGAGGCGCTCGCCGAAGGTGACGGCCTCCGGGGGCAGTGCGGTGGCGCCGTCGGGACGGCCCTGGGCGGGGCCCTTGAGCAGGGTGTCGTCGCCGCCGCGGTTGAGGTCGCCGACGAGGTAGATGTTGTTCTCCGCCCGGGGGGCGTAGAGCCCGGTGAGCAGGGCGGCACGGGTCGGCGTGCAGTTCACGGACGTGTACGCGTTGTCGAAGGCGACGCCCTCGCGGGCGATCCGCTCCAGGGCCGGTGTCTCGTAGAAGTCGCTGCCGTTGCCCTGGTTGGTGAGCGGGCTGCTCGTGCTGGTCCAGCCGAAGTCGTCGGCGAGGACGTAGACGATGTTGGGCCGCGGCGCCCGGGGCCCGGCGGCGCGGTCGACTCCGGGGGTGGCCGCGGCGGGCGCGCTGAGCGTCGTGAGCGTGAGGATCGCGGGGAGGGCGAGCAGGCCGAACGGGCGTGATCGTCGGGTGGGTCGGCTGGGCATGGGGACCTCTCCTTCGGGCGGGGGCGGTTGGAGCGGGGCGGTTCCGGGCGAGGGCGGTTCCGGGCAGGGCGGGGCAGGGCGGTTCGGAGCGGGTGCATGTGGAGCGGGTGCGCTTCGGCGCGGGTGCGGGGTCGTCAGAGGGCGTCGTTGGCGCAGCGGAAGCCGATGTTCGCCGCCGCCGAATCGGCGGTGTTGCCGGAACGGGCGGCGACCCGGTAGCGGTGGCAGTAGGAGTCGTGGCAGAGGTACGAGCCGCCGCGCATGACGCGCTGCGCGTCATGGCCCGGGTCGTGCCACGGGCCGCGCGGGTCGTGCACCGGCGCGGCACCGGCACGCGCCGCGTAGGCGTCGGCGGCGAAGGTGTCGGCGCACCACTCCCAGACGTTGCCGACCGTGTTCCACAGCCCGTGGCCGTTGGGACGGTAGGACGTGACCGGTGCGGTGGTCTCGTGACCGTCCTCGGCCGTGTTGAGGGTGGGGAAGGTGCCCTGCCAGATGTTGCACATCCACCGTCCGCGCGGAGTGAGTTCGTCGCCCCACGGGAAGCGCCGGCCCTCCAGACCGCCGCGCGCGCCGTACTCCCACTCGGCCTCGGTCGGCAGCCGCTTCCCGGCCCACGCGCAGTACGCCTGGGCGTCGTTCCAGCTGACCTGCACCACCGGGTGGTTCTGGAGGGTGCCGGCGGACGAGAGCGGTCCGGCGGGGTGGCGCCACGAGGCGCCCCGCACCACCAGCCACCAGGGGGTGCCGGCGGCCCGGCCCAGCACGTCCCCGGGCTCGGCGCGCACCGCGAGGTGGAACACGGCGGACATGCCCAGCCGTTCGGCGTCCGTGACGTAGCCGGTGTCCTTGACGAAGGCGGCGAACGCGGCGTTGGTGACCGTGGCGGCGTCCATGAGGAACGGGTCGAGACGGACCTGGTGCACGGGCCCCTCGCCGTCCGCCGCGTATCCCTCGCCGAAGCCGTCGCCCATGGCGAACGTGCCGCCCGGCAGGCGCACTTGGCCCCGGGTGCCGCGCCGGTCCGCGGCCGGGCGGAACGGACCGGGAGGGGCGGCACCGATGGAACCGATCAGCACGCCGCCGGCGCCGGCGGACGCGTGGCAGCGGCCGTGGCCGTCGGCTGACGGGACGCAGCAGGACATGGCGGGGCTCCATGGGTCGGCGGAAGGGGACACATGGCCCCCACCGGGCACGCGCACGGTGCCGTCCGCCCCACCGCCGCGGCGGCCCCGGAGCGGGGCACGGCAGGCGGGTGGGCGGTGCGCGGACGCGGCGGCCCGGCGGAAGGGCACGGGACGGAAGGCGGACGGGCTACGGCGAGCGCGTCGGCGTCACAGGAACGGCGGGACGGACACCCAGGGGGTTTTCGCCGGGGTCTTCGTCGGCCGTGTCACGGGGAGCAGCCCCGAGGGCACCCGCGAAAGGGGCCGGAGGCTGTGGAGAACGAGGTGCTCAGCGACAGATCTGGTCGAAGTGGTCGGCGCGGCGGCTGGGCCAGAAGGGGTCCAGCGGCACGGTGTGACCTGTGTGGGCACTCCTCATGCCGGAGATGACACCACGTCACCCTCCGCACCGCAACGCCCTGTCCGTCCCCTGAGACCCTTCGTCCCGGCATGCGGCGGCCCGGCGCCGCATGCCGGGCAGAGCTGCGCGGAGGTCAGCCGGGGTGGGCGGCCGGCCGGAACCGCGCCCGGGGTCCGGCCGGGCGGACGGTCGGCCGCGACCCGAGGGTGCCGGGGCGCCGGGAGCGGATGGCCGGCCCGGACGCGGCAGGGCTGTGGCCCCGGGACGGGCGGCCGGGACCGGGCCGATCGACCGGAGCGGGCGTCGGGCCGATCCACCGGAGCGGGCGCTCCATCGCGCCCCGACAGGGTGCGTCCGCGGCGTCGGCGTGCCTCGCGGCGTCGGGACGACGCGGCCGCCTCAGACCGACGCCGTCGCCCGCCGCGTCGTCGCGATCGTGGCGGAGCCGACGACCCGCGTGCCGTCGTAGAGGACGATCGCCTGGCCGGGGGCGACGCCCCGCACCGGCTCGCCGAAGGAGACCCGGAGCTCGGCGCCGTCCACCAGCTCGGCCGTGACCTCGGTCTCGCCGCCGTGGGCGCGGAGCTGGGCCGTGTACGTGCCCGGGCCGGCCGGGGGCGCCCCGCACCAGCGGGGCTTGATCGCGGTGAGGGCGTCGACGTCCAGCGCCTCGGCGGGGCCGACGGTGACGGTGTTGTCGACCGGGGAGATGTCCAGGACGTAGCGCGGCTTGCCGTCGGGCGCGGGGTGGCCGATGCGCAGGCCCTTGCGCTGCCCGATGGTGAAGCCGTAGGCGCCCTCGTGGGTGCCGAGCTTCGCGCCCGCCTCGTCGACGATGTCGCCCTCGGCGCGGCCGAGGCGGTTCGCCAGGAAGCCCTGGGTGTCGCCGTCGGCGATGAAGCAGATGTCGTGGCTGTCGGGCTTCTTGGCCACGGCCAGGCCCCGGCGCTCGGCCTCCGCCCGGATCTCGTCCTTGGTGGTGAGGGTGTCACCCAGCGGGAACATGGCGTGGGCGAGCTGCTT
This sequence comes from Streptomyces zhihengii, assembly GCF_016919245.1. Taxonomy (NCBI): domain Bacteria; kingdom Bacillati; phylum Actinomycetota; class Actinomycetes; order Kitasatosporales; family Streptomycetaceae; genus Streptomyces; species Streptomyces zhihengii. The sequence continues at coordinate 2,652,029 of NZ_JAFEJA010000001.1, forward strand.
CTCGTCCAGCACGCCGAGCACGTACGACTGGTCCTTGGCCATGTCGCTGGCCCGGTGCAGCTCGCGGGTGCCGTCGTCGTTCAGCACCACGGTCGCGTAGTGGCCCGTGCACACCGCGTCGAAGCCCAGCGCGAGCGCCTTGTCGAGGAGCGCGGCGAACTTGATCTTCTCGTTGCAGCGCAGGCAGGGGTTGGGCGTGCGCCCGGCCTCGTACTCGGCGACGAAGTCCTCGACGACGTCCTCACGGAAGCGCTCGGCGAGGTCCCACACGTAGAAGGGGATGCCGATGACGTCGGCGGCCCGGCGCGCGTCGCGCGAGTCCTCGATGGTGCAGCACCCGCGGGCGCCGGTGCGGAAGGACTGCGGATTCGCGGAGAGCGCCAGGTGCACGCCGGTGACGTCGTGCCCCGCCTCGGCTGCGCGGGCTGCGGCGACGGCGGAGTCGACACCGCCCGACATGGCGGCGAGGACGCGGAGGGGGCGCTGGGGGGTCTCAGTCATAGCGCTACCAGGGTACGGGGCCCGGGGAACCGAAAGCTCGTGAGTATGCGTTGTGGTCGGCATGGGGAGCGAGAGCGGTCGCGGCAGCCGGAAGAAGCCCGCGGAGAAACCGAACATGACCAGGCGCGCCGTGCTGATCGGCGGCGGCGCCGCGGTGGTGGGCGGCGGGATCTGGGCCGAGGAGGAGATCCGCCGGCTGTGGCGCGGCATGCCCTGGGTGCGCCCGCCGCGCAAGGAGGGCGAGCTGGACTTCGCGGGCGCCCAGTGGGTCTCGGCGAACGCGGCGAACTGGCGGCTGGCCTGGCGGCCGGACGACTACGAGATCGACCGGGTCGTGATCCATGTCGTGCAGGGCAGCTACGCGACGGCGCTGAAGGTGTTCCGCGACCCCCTGCACAAGGCGGCGACCCACTACGTGGTGCGCAAGGACGGTCACGTCGCGCAGATGATCCGGGAGTACGACGTCGCCTACCACTGCGGCAACCGCTCCTACAACGAGCGCAGCATCGGCATCGAGCACGAGGGGTTCGTCGACCGGCCCAAGGACCTCACGGACGCGATGTACGCCGGTTCGGCCAGGCTGACGGCCGACATCTGCGCCCGTCACGACATACCGGTGGACCGTGAGCACATCGTCGGCCATGTGGAGATCCCCGGCACCGACCACACCGACCCGGGCCCGCACTGGGACTGGGACCGCTACATGAAGCTGGTGGGCGAGGCGCTGCCCGAGGCGAAGCGGGCCGCGGAGGCGCGCAAGGCCTGACACGAGCCCGGCGCGGGGCGTTCCGGTGGCCCGGACCGCCCCGCGAGGGTCCCTGCGGGGCCGCTCAGTAGCGGACCCACAGGACGTAGACGTCCGGTCTCGTCGGGAAGGGCTCGCAGAAGTAGATCAGGCCCCACAGGTGCCGCCCGGCCTGGCCGGCCGCGTCGCACTCCGCGAGCGAGGCATGGTGGCTGCGGGCGTAGGTCCCGGGGGGTGCGGCGGCGGCCGGTGCGGCGGTCGTGCCGATGGCGAGAAGACAGGCGGCGGCCGTGACGACGGCTCCGGCGATGCGACGGTACACGCGTCTTTCCTCCTGGTCGTGCCGGGTCGTCCCGGCGGCGGAAGATACGAGGTGTGACGAGGCGTTTCCGTACGGCTGCGCAGCCGGGGCCAACGTAGCGCCGGGCACCCGCGGCACACAAGGTCTAGACCAAGGGTCGGACGGGGTGCGGCGGGGCCAGGATGCCCGGAGCCCGGCACCGTGCCGCCGCTCGCCGGCACGGCGTCCCGCCGCCGCGCCGTCTCCCGCCCCCACGGACGCGCACCGGGCACGCAACGCACGGGCGACGGACGGACGCCGGACGGGCACCTCGCCTGAGGCGCCTTCTCGCCAAAATGACCGCCCACAGGACCGCCCGCCTGGTGAGAGCGGGAGGGAAGGGACTCCTGTGCACACGCCGGGCCGCCGCCGGCAGGGCCCGGCCGGTCACGCCCCTCGACGGACCCGGCCGCCCGGATAACCGCGTTCAACTGGGGATTCCCGTCCGCACCCGCATGCGGGACCCGCACGGAACGGACAGCCGGATCCTCCCGCGCGTACACGGCGCATTCATCAGGCCATCGCCCGCACGGCCGGGCGGAAGGGGAATCACCCTGTTGACCGGCCGGGTCCGTGACGCCTTCAATACCGGCAGCGCCAGGCGCCGGAGCCGGTCGGATTTCGCCTCGGGGATTCCCCCGCGGTGGCCGCCTCCTCGCGTCCGCGCTTCGGTTGTCCGCTCATGAGGTACGTGCACCGCCGCGATAGTGAGTCGTGCTCGCACCCGTTCCTCGTGACGCGTGCGCCGGCCCGATTCCTCATGTCCGGAGGGCGCGTTCCCGGAAATGGAGGAGCAATGAGACCCGTCGATCCCCAGCGCTATCTCGCCTATCTGGCGACCCTGGCCGCCGGTCTGACCGCACCGGCCCTCGCGGCCGGTGCGGCCCACGCCGCCGCCGCGCCCGCTCAGCCCGCGCAGACGGTCGCCGTCTCCGACTCGGCACGGGCGACGCTCGCCGCCCAGTCGGCGGAGGCGGACCAGGAGGCGCTCTCCGCCGACGGCCTGTACTCGCAGTTCAACGAGATCTACAACAGGGTCTACAACGAGGTGATCAACCCCTACCTGCAGCGGGTCCAGCCGTACCTCCAGGGCTTCACCCCTGCCGAGTCCGGGAGGACGGCCGCCGACGCGCCGCTGAGCCGGATCCTCGACGACCTGTCCTGATCTCACCCGCCGGTGCCCGTACCGGCGGCGTTCACCAGGCACCGAACCGGGTGCGGACCGCGTCCGCCGGCCGCATCCGGTGATCCGCGTTCCTGACATCCCTACGTGCGAGGAGGCCGGCGAGTGGCGAGGGAAACGAAGAGACAGGTCCAATTCGTCGTCAAGATATCCAAGTTCTGCAATCTGCGATGCTCGTACTGCTACGAGTTCGCCGACCTCGGACAGCGCGAACGGATGAGCCGGGAACAACTGCGTTCCATGTACGTGCACATGCGCGACTACTACGTGGAAAGGGACCGGGAGGACGGTGCGCGCACGCACGTCCACATCGTCTGGCACGGCGGCGAACCGCTCATGATCGAACCGGAATACTATTGGCAGAGCCTGGACGACCAGCGTGAAATCTTCGGTGACGCGCTGACGGTGAGCAATTTCGTCCAGACGAATCTCACCGTCCTCGACGACGAACGGATCAGACTCCTGAAGGACGGATTCGACCATGTCGGCGTCTCCGTCGACCTCTTCAGCGGACTCCGCGTCAACATCGCCGGCCGGGACCAGCAGAGCAAGGTCGTCGCCAACATGGAGCGGCTGCGGTCCGAAGGGGTGCAGTTCGGCTGCATCACCGTGCTCACCCGGCGGAACCTGCGCAGGGTGAAGGACACCTTCGCCTTCTACGAGAAGGCGGGCATCGGCTTCCGGGTGCTCCCCCTCTTCGACGGCGCCTACGACGACCAGCACCTGGCGTACGACATCACCGTGCCGGAGATCGTCTCCGCGCTCAGCGAGATGGCCGACCTCTGGCTGGAGAGCGACACCCCGGTGCAGGTCTCCCCGCTGGACAGCCACTTCCAGATCGTGCTGCGCCACCTCAACCCCGACGCCCCGCGCGTGTACTTCAACCAGCGCGAGTGGATGTCGGTCATGGTCGTCGACACCCCCGGGGACGTCTACGCCTACGGAGACCCCTACGAGGACCCCGACGCCTGTCTCGGCAACATCTTCACCACCCCGATCGGAGAGCTGCTCTCGGGGTCACGCTTCGAGGCATCGGCCGTCGCCGCAGAGTCCCGGATGGCCGCGAACTGCCTGAACTGCAAGTACTTCGGCGCGTGCTCCGGCGCACCCATCGCGAGCAACCGCGACAACGTGCACACGGTCGTCGACGGCATCGCCGTCTGCGACGTCGAGCGCGCCGTGCTGGAACACATCGAGCACCGGCTGCGGAGCAGCGACGTCGTCGACCCCGACGGACGGATCAGGGCGGCGTCGGCACCCGCCGTCGATCCCGTCGCCTGACGGCGGATGGACGGCGGCAGGGGCGGCCCGCCCCGCGATCCCTTCGAGGTGACGGTCACCGCGGCGGACGGCCCCCGCTCCCCCGTGCCCGACCCGCCGTTCCACGACGCCGCACCGCTGGTCGCCGTGACCCTGGAGACCATGCCGGACGCGGACTCAGGGCAGGCACCCCTGCCGTTCCTGTACCTCGACCTGGACGGTCTGCCGGGCTCGGCGGCGATCGTCCGGGGAGACCGCATGCCGGGCACGGCCCTGGAGAAGGCGCTGACGCTGTTCGTCCACAGCTCCGGCAACGGCTACGTCGGCATCACGGTCACGGAACGCGCCACGGAGCCCGCTGCCTCGGGCCCCGCCCCGCGCGTCCTGCGCGTGGCCGTCGACCCCGTCCGGCACGCGGCGGGCCTCGCGGCCGCCGTCCGCGGCGGGCGCCTGGTGGTGGCCCACCTCCGGACGTCACCGACGGGTGAGCGCCGCCGTTCCCTGCTTCCGGTCGACGTCGACGGCCGCCTGCTCGAACGGATCGTCCACGCGGCGCTGACGCATCCGCGGCGGGTGCGGGTGGGGCTGGGAGGCGCGATGCCCCGCTCCCTCGCCCCGTAGGTTGACCCTCTACCTGGTGCAGGGCCCAGGGTCATGGGTGTGGAGAGCGAGATGCGCAGTATCGGCGAGATGGCCGGGGACAGCGGGCTGAGCGCGAGTGCGCTGCGGTTCTACGACCGGTCCGGGGTCCTCGTGCCCGCGTGGGTGGATCCGCTGAGCGGCTACCGGTGGTACGAGCCGGGGCAGCTCGACGAGGCCAGGGTGCTGACCCGGCTGCGACGGGCCCAGATGCCGCTGGCCGACATCAGGCTGGTGCTGGCGGGCTGGTCCGGCGCGGACACGGAGCTGGTCCGGGGGCTGCTGGAAGCCCATCTGCGCCGGCTCGAAGAGGGCCTTGCCGACGCCCGCACCGAGTTCTCCGCGATCCGAGCGCTACTGGACGACAGGGAGAACCTCATGACCTCACTCGGCACCGCCGCCCCCGTACGCGTCGGCGTCCCCGCCGACCGTCTCGCCGCGGCCCTGGACGCGGTCCGCTTCGCGGTGGGCACCGACCCCGCGCTGCCGGTGCTCGGCGGGGTGTTGTTCGACGTGGAGGGCGACGCGCTGCGGGTCGTGGCGACCGACCGCTACCGGCTGGCCGTCGCCGAGACGGGCACCGAGGGCCACGGCGGCGACCGGGTGCAGGCCCTCGTCGACGCCCCGCTGGTCGACGCGATGCGGGCACTGCTCCGCGGCGAGGGGACCGCGCAGCTGACCGTCGACGGGGACAGGGTGTCGCTGGAGACCGACGGCGGCCAGGCGGGCGGGCAGCGCCTGGAGCACGAGTTCCCCGACTACCGGCGTCTCGTCCAGCTCCCGGCCGGCCGCACCGCCGTCGTGGACGTCGCCGCCTTCGGCGAGGCCCTGCGGTCCGGCCCGGTGCGCGACCACGAGGACTCCGAGCGGAGCGGCGTCTCCTACGAGGTGAGCGTCGTCGCGGTGGACGGCGGGACGGTGACGGTCCGCGGCGAGGGTGACGAGGACGAGCACCGCGTCGGCGTGAACCGCGCCTATCTGCTGGACGCGCTCGCCGCCGGCGCCCGGGACCGGCTCGTCCTGGAACTCGGCGCGCCCACGGCCCCCGTGGTGATCCGGCGTCCGGACGACGCGGGCACGTACTCGCTGCTGATGCCGGTCCGCCTGGAGGGCTGAGCCAGGCCGTCCTCCGTACGTGTACGGCCGTTGTACGGGTGCGATGACGTGTCCCGGGCGTTCCGTGCCGCGTTGAGCACTGCCCCGGCACCCTGCGTGACCCACGCCGTGTGCCGGGGTGGCGGCGTACGCGGGGACGGGAGACGGGAAGGACGTGAGGGCGGTGCGCGAGACGCGGAACAGCCGTACGGCGAAGGAGAAGGCGGAGGGCGGCGATCTGCCGGGGGTGTGGTCCGCCTACGGCAAGCTGCTCCAACACCTGCGCAAGCGGGCGGGCTTGAGCCAGCAGATGCTCGCCGAGGCGATCGGCTACTCACAGGAGCAGGTCGCCTCGGTGGAACAGGGACGCCGTCCGGCGAAGACGTTGTTCACCACGGCGGCGGACCGGGTGCTGGAGGCACGGGGCGTGCTGGAGGTGCTCCAGGACGACGTGGACCGGGCCAAACTGCCGCAGTTCTTCCGGAACTTCGCGCTGATCGAGGCGGAGGTGGTGAGCCGCTTCTCCTACGATCCGCTGCTGGTGCCGGGGCTGTTGCAGACGGAGGCGTACGCGCGCGCCGTGTTCGCGGGGCACTGCCCGCCACTGAGCGAGGAGACGGTGGACCAGCACACGGAGGCCCGGCTGAGCCGCCAGAAGCTGCTGACGCGGGTGCCACTGGCGGAGCTGTCGTTCATCGTGAGCGAGGAGGCGTTGCGCGATCCCGTGGGCGATGCCGACGTGATGCGCGGCCAGTGGCGCCGCATCCTGGAGGTCGGTGCCGTGCGGAACGTGGCGATCCAGGTCATGCCGGCGGGCCGGGGGTTCCATCCGGGCAAGAACGGCGGCTTCGTGGTCGTGGAGACGAACGACCACCGCCACCTCGGGTACTTCGAGTCCCAGGGAGTCGGCTGCGTCGTGCAAGGTGCGGCCGAGGTCAGCGCCTTCGGTCTGCGCTATGGCAAGCTGCGATCGCAGGCCCTGAACGTCGAGGAGTCTGCGCGGCTCGTCGAACGGATGGTGGGAGAGACATGAGCGCGAAGCAGGCGGCCGGCAACCTGGACGGGCTGCGGTGGTTCAAGAGCAGCCACAGCGGGTCGGACGGCGGGGACTGCGTCGAGGTCGCCGCCGCCGTGGACGCCGTGTACGTGCGCGACTCGAAGACCGCCGGCGGCGGCCCGCTGCTGCGGGTCGGCCGGGGCGAGTGGGCCGCGTTCGTGGCGGCGGCCGCCGCGTAACCCGTCCCGCTACGTCAGCCCCGCCGAGCGGGCCCGCTCGACCGCCGGGCCGATGGCGTGGGCGACGGCGTCGACGTCCGCCTTGGTGGAGGTGTGGCCGAGGCTGAAGCGCAGGGTGCCGCGGGCCAGGTCGGGGGCGGTGCCGGTGGCGAGGAGGACGTGGCTGGGCTGGGCGACGCCCGCGGTGCAGGCGGAGCCGGTGGAGCACTCGATGCCCTGGGCGTCGAGGAGCAGGAGCAGCGAGTCGCCCTCGCAGCCGGGGAAGGCGAAGTGCGCGTTGGCGGGCAGGCGGTCGACGGGGTCGCCGCCGAGGATGGCGTCCGGGACGGCCTCGCGGACGGCGGCCACCAGGCTGTCGCGCAGCGCGCCGACCTCGCGGGCGAACTCCTCGCGGCGCTCGGCGGCGAGCCGGCCGGCGACGGCGAAGGCGGCCACGGCCGGGACGTCGAGCGTGCCGGAGCGCACATGGCGCTCCTGGCCGCCGCCGTGGAGCACGGGGACGGGGCTGTACTCGCGGCCGAGCAGCAGCGCGCCGATGCCGTACGGGCCGCCGACCTTGTGACCGGAGACGGTCATCGCGGCGAGCCCGGAGGCGGCGAAGTCGACGTCGAGCTGGCCGAACGCCTGGACGGCGTCGGCGTGCAGGGGGACGTCGAACTCCTTCGCGACGGCGGCGAGCCCGGCGACCGGGAAGACCGTGCCGATCTCGTTGTTGGCCCACATGACGGTGGCCAGGGCGACGTCGTCCGGGTTGCGCCCGATGGCCTCGCGCAGGGCGTCCGGGTGGACCCGTCCGAAGGCGTCGACCGGCAGGTACTCCACCGTGGCGCCCTCGTGCTCGGCGAGCCAGTCCACGGCGTCGAGCACGGCGTGGTGCTCGACGGGGCTGGCGAGGACGCGTGTCCTCGCGGGGTCGGCGTCGCGGCGGGCCCAGTAGAGGCCCTTCACGGCCAGGTTGTCGGCCTCGGTGCCTCCCGAGGTGAGGACGACTTCGCTGGGCCGGGCACCGAGGGCTTCGGCGAGGGTTTCGCGGGACTCCTCGACGGTACGGCGGGCCCGGCGGCCGGCGGCGTGCAGTGCGGACGCGTTGCCGGTGACGGCGAGCTGGGCGGTCATCGCCTCGATCGCCTCCGGAAGCATCGGAGTGGTCGCGGCGTGGTCGAGGTAAGCCATGGTGGCCCCGATTCTACGAGGCGCGCCGAGGGCGCGGACGCGGCGCAGGGGCGCACGCGTGTTCCGGCTGCGCGCCGGGGTGCGAAGACGGGTCGCGCCGGGGGTCCGTAGGGGTCCGGGCGGGCCGTCGCGGAAGGCGTGTGCGGAGGGCCGGCCGGCGCTGAAAGGCGTGCTGCGGCGGGCGGCTCGACGCCCGGGCGCCGGGGCCGGGGGGCGGCTCTCCCCCGGGTGCGGCGGGCGCGCCGCGCGGCGGCCGGTCAGCCGCCGAAGCCCCAGACGACGGAGCCGTTCGCCGTGACCAGGACGGCGAGGACCACGAGGTCGGCGACGCCGAGCCCGAGTCCGAGGAGGGCCCGGCCGCGGCGGGCGGTGCCGCGCAGCAGGGCGATCGAGGCGAGCACGATCGCGATCGGCCCGAGCACGATGTTCATCACGAGCAGACCGGTGAGGCCGAGCACGAAGGCCGCGACGGCCATGCCGTCGGTGTCCCGGGTGCCGGACGGACCTGGGGCCGGGGCGGGTGCGGCGGCGGGCTCCTGGGGGCGCCGCTCGGGAGCGCCGTCCGCAGGGGTGGAGCGCCGGTGGCGGTCCGGGCCCGCGGTGGGCCGGACGAGGGTGTCGATACGCATGGGGTGCTTCTCCTTCCGTTCGAGGGTCAGCCGCGCCGGGCGGCGCGGCGCTCGCGCACGGCGAAGGCGATCAGCCAGCAGCCGATCGCCGTGCCGGCCACGAGAGATACGGGAGCGGGGAGTTGGACCACGGCGCCCAGCATGATGCCCATGACGAGGAGCGCGGCGACGATGACCATCACGGTCGTCCTTCCGGTGGACGAGTGCATTTGGGAGTACGTATGTTCACTGACCGCTGAGTCTACTCTTCCCAATTCGAGATAACGGTTGTTTACTGAATGTCATGAGTCACACCGTCGGCATCCGTCAGGCCCAGAAGCAGAAGACCCGTCAGGCCCTGCTCGACGCCGCGCTGCGGCTGCTGGAGGACCAGAGCCTGAGCAGCGTCGGGCTGCGCGAGGTCACCCGGGCCGTGGGGGTCGCGCCGACCGCCTTCTACCGGCACTTCACGGGCATGGCCGATCTCGGCGTCGCCCTGGTCGAGGAGGCGCTCGGCTCGCTGCACGCGACGATCGGGGAGGCGCTGACGGAGCCCGCGGACGAGGACCGCATCGACCGCACGGTGGCGCTCGTGGCGGAGCTGGTGCGCACCTCACCCGCGCATGTGCGCTTCGTGGCACGGGAGCAGCACGGCGGCGTGGCGGCCGTGCGCGCGGCGATCGGCGAGCAGCTCAGGCGGTTCGCGGACGAGGTGGCGGCGGTGTTCGCGGCCGAGCCGGAGTCGGCGGGCTGGAGCGGGGACGATCTGGAGATGCTGGCCGGGATGTACGTCGACCACATGGTGATGATCGCCTCGGCGTTCCTGGAGGCGGGCCCCGAGGGCGAGGAGCGGGTCAGCGCGCTGGCGCGGCGCAGGCTGCGACTGGTGAGCCTCGGACGCCGGCACTGGCTGGACTGACCGGCGGGGGCCCGGAGGCGCGGGCGGTGGCCGACGGCACGGGCGGCGCTTGCGGGGACCGGAGGCGCGGGCGGCGACCGGAGGCGCGGGCGGCGCATGCGGTGACCGGCCGCGCGGGCGGTGACCGGCCGCGCGGGCGGTGACCGGCGGCACGGGCTCGGGCGGCCCCGCACACGGCAGCCAGGAGGCGTGAACCCGGACGCGGCCGCGCCCCCGGCCGGTCTCGGACGGGGGCACATGGCACGAAGGCGTGCGTCAGGCGGTGCGGGGCGCCTTGGCGAGCTGGCGGGACTGGGCGACGAGGCGGTCCGCGGAGTCCCAGACCTCGGCGTCCTCCTCCAGGAAGCCGCCCGCCAGGTTGCGGGTGGTGATCGCGACGCGCAGCGGACCGGGCGCGGGGCGGCAGCGCACGTGGGTGGTCAGCTCGACCGTCGGGGTCCAGCCCGTGAGGCCCAGCTCGAACGAGGTCGGCGGCAGCGCGTCCACCGTCAGCAGCAGCGACAGCGGGTCCGCGTCACGGCCGTCGGCCAGGCCGAACCAGCCGCGCATCTCGCCCTTGCCGGAGGGGGCGCCGATCGCCCAGCCGACGGTCGCCGGGTCGAGCCTGATGTCCAGCCGCTCCGTGATGGCGGAGCTGCCGGGGATCGGGGCCGGGCCGTCCGAGGGGCCGAAGCAGTGCTCGATCGGGGCGATCGCGGGCGGCTTCGCCGTGGTGCGCACCTCGCCGGGCAGCGCGTCGAGGTCGCCGTAGGTGGCGAGGACGCGGATGCGCTCGACCTCGGTGCCGTCCTCCTCGAACTGGAGGAGGGACGCCTGGCCGGTGGAGAGGGTGCGGCCGGTGCGGACGACCTCGGTGCGGATCACGGCGGGGCCGGGACGGGACGCCGTGAGGTAGTGCGCCGACACGGAGAAGGGGTCGGGGTGCGGGAGGGCGTCGCCGAGCGCGCGGCCCAGCATCGCGAGGAGGTAGCCGCCGTTGACGGCGTGGATGATCGTCCAGCCGGCCGAGAGCTCCGCGTCGTAGACGCCGGGCTCGCGGCGGGTGACCGCGGTGTCGCGGTCGAACTCGCTGTCGCCGACGGTCGCCTGCGCGGAACGCGCCGCGGGCGCCGCCGTCTGCACTGCCTCTGCCATGCCGGTACGGTACAACAAACGATTACTGAGCGGTAGCTTTTTCCTCGGTGGCCGCCGAGCGACGGTTCCAGGCGCGGGGTGCGCGCCAGTGGTAGCGCATGGCCAGCAGCCGCAGGACGAAGGCGGTCACCACGGCGACACCGCTGGTCAGCGCGTTCAGGGTGTCGAACTGGATGCACAGCACCACGATGGTGGCGCCGACGATCGCGGGCACCGCGTAGAGGTCCCGGTCCCAGCGCAGCAGCGAGGGCACCTCGTTGGCGAGGACGTCGCGCAGCACACCGCCGCCGACGGCCGTCGCCACGCCCAGCGCGGCGGAGGAGGTGAGGCCCAGGCCGAACTCGTACGCCTTGGTCGTCCCGGTCACGCAGAAGAGGCCGAGCCCGGCCGCGTCGAAGACGTTCACACCGACCTGGATGCGCTCCACGTGCGGGTGGAGGAAGAACACGAGCACGGTGGCGACCAGGGGCATCACGAAGTACCCGAGATCGGTGAAGGCAGCGGGCGGTACGGCCCCGATGATCAGGTCACGGATCAGCCCTCCGCCCAGTGCCGTGACCTCGGCGAGGACGGCGATGCCGAAGACGTCGAAGTTCTTCCGTACAGCGAGCAGCGCGCCCGAGATCGCGAAGACGAAGATCCCCGAGAGGTCGAGCGCGTGCTGGACGGAGGGCGTGAAGAGTTCTTGGAACACCGGACAGTTCTACCGTGCGTGTCCGTGCCCGGTGTTCCCGGCCACTCCCGAGCCCGTCAGCCGGCCTCGGGAGCCTCCTTCGCGGACCCCTTGCCGGCGGACCCCTTGCCGGCGGGCTCCGCCGCCGGGGCGGCGGAGTCGGAGCCCTTGGCCTCGTCGGCGTCGTCACCGGCAAAGTCGCCTCCGCCGGCTGCGGGCGCCTCGGCGTCCGAGTCCTTCGGCGCGGCGGCGTCGGCGGTGCTGTCGGCCTCGACGGCGTCCGAGCCCTCGGGCTCGTCGGCCGCCTTCGGCGCGTCCGCGTCCGCCGCGGAGCCCTCGGGCTCGACGGCGGCAGCATCCTCGGCGGGCGCGGCCGACGCGGCGCCCTCGGACGGATCGGCGTCGCTCGTGGCAGCGGCTTCGGCGGGCGCGGCCGACGCGGCGCCCTCGGACGGATCGGCGTCGCTCGTGGCAGCGGCGTCGGCGGCGTCCGCGGTGACGGGCGCGTCACCGGAGGCGTCCGCGCCCTCCGCCGGCGCCGCGTCGTCCGTGGACGGGCGGGGCGCGGGGACGGCGACCGCGGCGGAGGACGGGTCCGTCACCGTCTCGGAGACCGCGGCCTCCTTCGACGCCACCGCCTCCGTCGCCACGACCGCGTCGATCCCGGTCGAGCGGGTCTGCGGGACCGTGCCCTCGTCGATCTCCCGGGCGAAGTGGCAGGCCACCTTGTGCCCGTCGCCGAGGTCGGTCAGCACCGGGCGCTCGACGGCGCACCTGTCCTGTGCCCACGGGCAGCGTGTGTGGAAGCGGCAGCCGGCCGGCGGATTCGCCGGCGACGGCAGGTCGCCCTGGAGCAGGATGCGCTCCCGGCGGTCCTCGATCTCGGGGTCGGGCACCGGGACGGCCGACATCAGCGCCTTGGTGTACGGGTGCTTGGGGCCCTCGTACAGCACGTCGCTGGGCGCCTCCTCGACGAGCCCGCCGAGGTACATCACGCCGATGACGTCGGAGATGTGCCGGACGACGGCGAGGTCGTGCGCGATCACCAGGTAGGTGAGGCCCAGGGACTCCTGGAGCTCCTCCAGCAGGTTGATGACCTGCGCCTGGACGGAGACGTCCAGCGCGGACACCGGCTCGTCGCAGATGATCACGTCCGGTTCCAGGACGAGCGCCCGCGCGATGCCGATGCGCTGGCGCTGACCGCCGGAGAACTCGTGCGGGTAGCGGGAGAGCGCGTTGGCCGGCAGGCCGACCTTGGCGAGGATCTCCTTGATCTTCTCCCGCCGCTCGTTCTGGTCCTTGCCGATGCCGTGCGCGGCCATGCCCTCGGCGAGGATCGACTCGATGTTCTGCCGGGGGTTGAGGCTGCCCAGCGGGTCCTGGAAGACCATCTGGAGGCGGCGGCGGAAGCGGCGCATCTCCTCGTCGGGCAGCTTCGCCAGGTCGGTGCCGTCGAAGACGACCTCGCCGTCGGTGATGTCCACCAGCCGCAGCACGGCCCGGCCGAGCGTCGTCTTGCCGCAGCCCGACTCGCCGACGAGACCGTACGTCTGACCGGCCTCGACCTTCAGCGAGACACCGTCGACCGCGTACACATGGCCGACCGTGCGGTCGAAGAAGATGCCCTTCTTGACGGGGAAGTGGACCTTCACGTCGTCGAGTTCGAGCAGACTCATGCCGAGACCTCCGCCTGGTTCTTGGGAAGGACCGGGTTGACGCAGCGCACCTGGTGGCCCGCGGCGCGTGGTTCGGTCAGTTCGGGGGTGCCCGTCAGGCACTCCATCGTGTAGTGGTCGCAGCGCGGGGCGAAGGCGCAGCCGTCGGCCCAGGCGATGCGGTCGTTGATGGAGCCGCGGATCGGGCTGAGCGGCTCGCCGCGCGGGGCGTCGAGACGCGGGATGGAGCCGAGCAGCCCGTGCGCGTACGGGTGGGTGGGGTGGGCGAACAGCTCGCGCCGTGCCGCGGACTCCACCGCCCGACCCGCGTAGAGCACGTTGACCTGGTCGCACAGGCCGGCGACGACACCCAGGTCGTGGGTGATCATCAGCAGCGCGGTGCCCTCCTGGTCGACCAGTTCCTTGAGCAGTTCGAGGATCTGCGCCTGGATGGTGACGTCGAGCGCGGTGGTCGGCTCGTCCGCGATCAGCATCCGGGGGGCGCAGGCGACGGCCATGGCGATCAGCGCGCGCTGGCGCATACCGCCGGAGAGCTGGTGCGGGTATTCCTTGAGCCTGCGCGTCGGGTCGGGGATGCCGACCCGGTCCAGCAGGTGTGCTGCCTCCTTGCGGGCCGCCTCGCCCTTCAGCCCGCGGTGGCGCTGGAGGATCTCGGTGACCTGCACGCCGATCGGGATGACCGGGTTGAGCGAGGACAGCGGGTCCTGGAAGATCATCGCGAGCTGGCTGCCGCGCAGGTCGCGCCGCTTGCGCGGGCTCATGGAGAGCAGGTCCTGGCCGTCGAAGACGGCCCGTCCGCCGATCCGCACGCCCTTGTCCGGCAGCAGGCCCATCAGCGCGAGCGAGGTGACGGACTTGCCGCAGCCCGACTCGCCGACGAGACCGACGACCTGGCCCTGGTCCACGTCGAAGGAGACCCCGTCGACCGCGGTGGAGTCCTTGCGGCCCTTGGCGGTGAAGGTGACGCTGAGTTCGTCAACAGAAAGCAGTGCCATGGGACTTCAGCCTCGCAGCTTGGGGTCGAGGGCTTCGCGCATGGCCTCGCCGAGCAGGGTGAAGCCGAGGGCGGTGATGATGATGCCGATGGCCGGGTAGGCCGCCATCATGGGCTCGTTGTCGAAGAACCGCTGCGCCTGGGAGAGCATGACGCCCCACTCGGGCACGGCGGGGTCGGGGTTGCCGAGGCCCAGGTAGGAGAGCGCCGCCGCCTCGATGATCGCGGTGGCGAGGCTGAGCGTCGCCTGGACGATCACGGGGCTGAGCGAGTTCGGCAGGATCTGCGTGAGCACGATCCGCCGCTTGCGCACACCGAGCGCCTTGGCCGCGAGCACGTAGTCGGCGCCGCCCTGGGCGAGCATCGAACCACGCAGCATGCGGGCGAAGACGGGGATCTGCACGACGCCGACGGCGATCATCACGGTGGTCAGGGACTGGCCCATGACGGCGGCGATCGAGACCGCGAGCAGCAGGCCCGGCAGCGACAGCATGATGTCGGTGATGCGCATGATCACGGTGTCGACCCGCTGGCCGGCCCGTCCGCCGAGCGTGGCCGCGGCGCCGGACAGGATGCCGACGAGCGCGCCGACGACGAGGCCGATCAGCATCGAGACGACACCGACGAGCAGGGTCTGGCGCGCGCCGACGAGCATCCGGGAGAACAGGTCGCGGCCCAGGTGGTCGAGGCCGAACCAGTTCTCGCCGCGCATGCCGACGAACTTGCCCTGGTTGGGGAAGACCTCGCCGCGCCAGGTCTGCGCGGTGGGGGTGTGCGGGGCGATCCACGGGCCGATGATCGCGAGCACCACGAAGACGGCGATGACGGCGGCGCCGATGATCGCCATCTTGCTGGAGCGCAGCCGCCGCATGGCCTCGCGCCACAGGCTGGCGCCGGTGGTGGCCTCGGAGGTCTGCATCAGCTCGGCGAGCCGATCGATCTTGTCGGCCTTCTTGGTCATGGTCGTCACGTCAGTGCACCCGCACTCTCGGGTCGATGATGCTGTACGCGAGGTCGACCAGCAGGTTGATGAGGACGTACACCATCGCGATGAAGAGGATGAACCCGACGAGCACCGGGTAGTCGCGGGCGTCGATCGAGGTGCGGATGAAGGAGCCGATGCCGCCGAAGGAGAACACCGACTCGGTGAGCACCGCGCCCGACAGGAGGCTGCCGGTCAGCAGGCCCACGGCGGTGATCACGGGGAGCATCGCGTTGCGCAGCACGTGCCGGCCGCGCACCACGCGCTTCTCCAGGCCCTTGGACTCCGCCGTGCGGACGTAGTCCTCGCCGAGGACCTCCAGCACGCTGGCCCGGGTCATGCGCACGATCACCGCGAGGGGGATGGAGGCGAGCGCGACGGCGGGCAGGATCAGGTGCATGATCGCGTCCCAGCTCGCGTCGAACTCACCGGTGAGCAGGCCGTCCAGGACGGCGAACCCGGTGACGTCCGTCGCGTTGAGGCCCGTCGAGAGGCGCCCGTAGCTGGGGAACCACTGGAGCTGGACGGCGAAGACGCCCTTGAGCAGCAGCGCCAGGAAGAACACCGGGATGCAGATGCCGAGCAGGGACCCGGACACCGAGGCCACGTCGAGCCAGCCGCCGCGCCGCTTGGCGGCCAGGTAGCCGAGCGGGATGCCGACGACGACGGCGATGAGGATCGCCGCGATGCTGAGCTCCACCGTCGCCGGGAAGCGCAGGGCGAACTCGTCCCACACCGGCTGTCCGGTCTGGGTGGACGTGCCGAGGTCGAGCTCGACGATGCGCTTGAGGAAGCGCCAGTACTGGACGTAGACGGGCTGGTCGAGGCCCAGCGCCCGGTTGATTCTCGCCACTTCGGCTTCGGTCGCCCGCTCGCCCAGGATCGCTGAGGCGGGTCCGCCGGGCAGTCGGTTCAGCCACAGGAAGAGCAGAACCGACAGGCCGAGCAGGGTGGGAATGAGCTGTAGCAGTCTTCGTACGACGAGTCGCAGCACCCCGCATGCCCCTTTCTCACGTGCGTCGAAGCGGGTCCGCCCGGCCACGGAAGTGCTGTGGCCGGGCGGACCCGCAGGGTTTTCGATTACTTGAAGGAGACCTCGGCGAAGTTCTCCTGCGTCAGCGGGGAGACCTTCGGCGGGTTGACGTTCTTGCCGAACGCGATGGCCGGCGGGGAG
The DNA here is from genome assembly GCF_016919245.1 of Streptomyces zhihengii. NCBI lineage: Bacteria > Bacillati > Actinomycetota > Actinomycetes > Kitasatosporales > Streptomycetaceae > Streptomyces > Streptomyces zhihengii. Next base: position 2,668,361 of record NZ_JAFEJA010000001.1, read on the forward strand.
GACGAGATCGGCACGCCCGGGGCGTAGGCCATGATCGCGTCGTTGGCGGCCTTGTAGGCGTCGACGCGACCCGCGGGGTCGGTCACCTTGGAAGCGGCGTTGACGGCGTCGAAGACCTTCTGGTCCTTGAAGCCCCACTGCTTGTCGTACCCGGCGAACCAGGTGCCGATGAAGTTGAAGCCGTCGTTGAAGTCACCGGTCCAGCCGAGCATGTGCAGGGCGCAGGAGCCCGCCTCGGTGGCGTCCAGGTAGTCCGGGGCCCACTTCATGGCCTTCGGCTTGACGGTGATGCCGGCCTTCTCCAGGTCGGCCTTCATCAGCTCGAACATGTCCTGCGGAGCGGGCATGTACGGGCGGGTGACCTCGGTCGGGTAGCAGAACTCGACCGTCAGCTTCTCCTCACCGGCGGCCTTGAGGAGCTCCTTGGCCTTGTTGGTGTCGAAGGGGTAGGTCTTCACCTTGTCGGAGAAGCCGGCGACCGTGTCGGGCATGAACTGGGTCGCGGCCTTGCCGCCCTCGGGAAGCTGGGTCTTGACCAGGTTCTCGCGGTCGATGGCGTGGGTGATGGCCTGGCGGACCTCGGGCTTCTTCAGCGCCGGGTTCACCTCCTGGCTCATACCGACGTAGAAGATGTTGAAGACGTCACGGGTCGGGACCTGGTAGCCCTCGCCCTCCAGCGTCTTCACATCGGCCGGGGCGACGAGGTCGTAGCCGTCGATGTCGCCGGCCTGGAGGGCCTGGCGGCGGCCGTCCTCGGTGTCGATCGTGCGGAAGACCAGGTTCTTGACCTTGGCCTTCTCACCCCAGTAGCCGTCGAAGGCCTCCAGGGAGACCTCCTTGTTGCCCTTGTTCCACTTGGTGATCTTGTACGGGCCGGTGCCGGCGACCGTGCCGGCCTCCTGGCTGTACTTGGGGTACGTGATCGCGTCGCCCTTGGCGGTCGCGTCCTGCTTCTCGTACTCCTTGAGGGCCTTCGGCGAGTGGATCGCGAGCGCCTGGAGGGAGAAGCCGCCCGGGAGGTTGGCGGAGGGCTCGTTGACCTCGATGACGGCGGTGTTCTCGTCCTTGGCGGTGCAGGACTTGAAGTTCGCCTTCGGGGCCTCGGGGTCCTCGTTCTTCGCGAACCCGCCCATGATGGTCTGCCAGTAGTAGGAGACCGCGCTGGACTGGTACGTGCCCTTCCAGTTGAACCAGTGGTTGTAGTTCGCGCAGACGGCGTCGGCGTTGAACGCCTCGCCGTCGTGGAACTTCACGCCCTGGCGCAGGTTGAACGTCCAGACCTTGCCGGCCGGGTCGCTGGACCACTTCTCGGCGAGGCCGCCGACGAGCTTGCTGCCTCCGGGCTCGTGCTCGAGAAGCGCCTCGAACGCCTGACGGGTGACGCGGAACGTCTCGCCGTCACTCGCAAGGGCCGGGTCGAGGGAACCCGGGTCACCGGCACCGGCGAAGACGAAGGTGTCCTTCGCGCCGGCCTTGTCACCGCCCTCGCCGCGCTCGGAGGAGCATCCCGTGGCAACCAGTCCGACAGCCACGGCTGCCGTGATCACCCGAGCAGCTCGGGACTTGAGTATTCGCATGGGTCCACCCCTGGTTCACCATGTGGAAGGTCTTGACGGCCGAACACTACAGATCAGGGGCACGACGGTGAACAGTCCGGATAGCGGTGATACCTACCTGAGACCCGGACACTCAACAAACCGGTCATATCCGGGACATCCTCCCCCGGCCAGTTAACACCCTTGACATCTGGCGCAGTTCGAGGATGGGTGTTCGAGGCGCGTCTCAACCCGTGGGCGGGTCGATGCGTCCGGGCAGCGGACGGAGACGGATCAGCGCAGGCCACCGGCCGCGCCGGGCTGCGGGTAGCCGTACCCGCCGCCCCCGGCGGGAGGTCCGCCGGCATGCGCCTCGCGGTCGTAGAAGGGGCGGGTATTGGCCCGCATCCACATCGTCACGGGGTCGTACTCGTCGGCGAGCGCGACCGTCGAGACCGGCAGCCCGTCCGGGACCGCGCCGACCGACTGCTGCATCATCACGCGGACCGACTCGACCGCCTGCGGACCGGTGTCGTAGAGGTCGAGGCCGACGGCGAGGTAGGCCGGGCCGACCGCCGGCTGCACCCAGGCGCGGCGCAGCGAGCGCACGGCGGGGGTGCGGTGCGCGTTCTGCGTGAGGAGGGCGTAGAACTGGGGGATCTCGACGGCCGGTTCGGACAGCCGCAGCGGGCCGGCCGGCATCCGGTCGAGACCGGCGGCGATACGGCGCAGATCCAGCCACGGGATGCCGACACCGCCGCCCGGCGCGTGCGGGTTGAGCCAGATGCCCCAGCGCTCCGGATAGAGGATGCGGGCGATGTCCGGGCCGCTCACCACCTCGTGGGCGCGGGTCCAGCCGGACGCGGCGAGCTCCTGGGGGGAGGTGACGCACGGGGCGTAGCCCGCGCCGTCGACCTCGATGTTCCCGTACTGGGCGTCCGGGGAGCCGGGCTGCCCGTGCCACAGGAGCATCCAGATCCTGCCGCCCGCCGGATCGGAGAGGGCGCGCAGCAGTGCCTCGTACGTGTCGAAGCGACCGGGAGTCACCTGGCGCAGCATGTGCTCGACCTGCCCGGCCGCCGCGGTGCCTGACGCGCTCACCCTGGGTTCCGCCCCTTCGTCCCTGCACGGCGGCGCGATCCGCGCCCCGCCGCCCGTCGTTGCCTGCTGGTGCCGTGTACTTCGCTGTGCGTGTGCTTCGCCGGTGCGTGTGCCCTGCCGGTGGTGGTGCCCTCCCGGTGGTGTGCCGCCGCCGGTGGTGGTGCCGTGCCGCCGTACCGTTCAGGCCATCAAACCAGCTTAATCGGCAGTTCCGACACAGACCTGGCGTCTACCGCGGAAGTCGCTCGTAGAAGGGGCGGACCCGCTCCAGCATCCAGTCGGACACCGGGTCCTGCGCAACGTCCAGAAGGACGAGATTCACCGGCCACGGGACCTGGACCCGGCCGAGCGCGCGGCCGAGGGCGTCCATCGGCGCGTTGCGGTCCGGGCCCTCCCAGGAGGAGAGCCGCACCCCGACGAAGAGGGAGGGCGCCTCGCCCTCGACGGAGGCGAGCGCGCGGCGGGCGCTGACGACGACGCCGGACGCCTCGAACTCACCGGCCGCGGCGGCGAGGAAGTCGACCGGCTCCTCCTGCCAGTCCGGCTCGAACAGCCGGACCCGGCCGCCGGAGGCGGGACCGTCGAGCGGGGTCCGTCCCGACCGGCAGAGTTCGGCCACGGCGGGCGGGGGGAGGGGGACGCCGACCGCGCCGCCCGGGTTCACGGCGATGCCGAGCTGCGGGGGGAGTCCGCGGGCGAACTCGCGGGCGGGCGCCACGGTGAACGGCATGTGGGCGCCGACGATGGCGAGGAACTGCTGCTCGGAGCTGAAGACGGGGACGTAGGCGGCGCCGGCTATCTCGGTGGTCGGCAGGTCGAGGTCCCGGCTGTCGGGGCCCCCGCCGTTGGGCAGCGGCACCCATATGTGGCTGCGCCCGAGCACCTCGACGATGCGGCCGCCGGCGGCGGGGTTGCCGAGGGCGGCGGCGAGGGTCTCTTCCAGCTCGTTTCCGGGCCAGCCGTGGTGGTTGTCCATGCGCGTCGTCTCTGTCTTCCCGCTCATGCCCGGGGGCGCTCCCGGGGCCGCTCCGACTGTAGCGGGGGTGCCCTCCGGGCGGGGTGCCTCCGGGTGGGGGCGCGGTCATGGGGGCTCCGTGGCGGGGTGCGGTCATGGGGGGCTCCGTGGCGGGGTGCGTCCCGGGGGGCTCCCCAGGTGGGGGTGCGGTCACGGGGTGGGGGTGCTCGTGGGGATCGGCTGCTCCGGGGCGGGGCTCGGGGCTCCGGTCGCCCGTGCGCGCAGCGCCTTTCCAGGGGCTCCGCCCCCGGACCCCCGCGCCTCAATCGCCGGCGGGGCTGAACAGGCCCGGAGGACCCCCCAGCCTCACCCGGAGCAACCGGTCCCGCCGGCGATTGAGGCGCGGGGCAGAGCCCCGCCGGACCCGGGTGCGGGGACGGGCGCGGGCACCCCGGCACGCAGGACACGCCCCGCAGGCGCGTCCTCGAACCCGCGGGGCTGAACAGGCCCGGGGCAACCCCCCGGCCTCACCCGGAGCACCCCAGCCCCGCCGGCGATTGAGGCGCGGGGCGCGGGGCAGAGCCCCGCCGGACCCGGGTGCGGGGACGGGCGCGGGCACCCCGGCACGCAGGACACGCCCCGCAGGCGCGTCCTCGAACCCGCGGGGCTGAACAGGCCCGGAGCAACCCCCCAGCCTCACCCGGAGCACCCCAGCCCCGCCGGCGATTGAGGCGCGGGGCGCGGGGCAGAGCCCCGCCGGACCCGGGTGCGGGGACGGGCGCGTGCAGCCCGGGCCGGCGGGCACGCCGGAGCAGACGAGGGGCGCCCCGGAGGAGGCGCCCAGGCTCAGGAGGGCCCGAAGATCAGAGACCGCAGCGTCGCCGCCGCGTCGCGGTCGAGGAGGACGGCGGAGGAGCAGCCCGACGGGAGGCGGCCGGACTCCGCGTCGGCGACGAGGCGGCCGACGGCGCGGCGGTGGCGGGCGAAGGCGTAGCCGGAGACGCCGCGGCCGCGCTCGCGCTGCCCGTCGCGGGCGACCCGCGGCGGCACGTCGAGGAGGAGCAGATGGAGTTCGCGGCCGCGCCGCGCCGCCTCGCGGGCGAGCCAGCGGCGCACCCACGCCTGGGTGCCGCAGTCGTGCACGACGACGCTCTCCCCGGAGCGCAGGGCCCGGCGCAGGCCCGCGTAGTGGGCGAGGCGCACGAGCGGGCGGTAGGCGGCGTAGGGCAGCAGGCCCGGCATCCGCGCGTCCCAGCGGTCGCGGGTGTCCTGCGAGTCGATGCCCAGGCCGCGCGCCGCGCGCTGGATCAGCGTCGTCTTGCCGCTGCCGGGCAGGCCGGAGACGACCACCAGGTCCCCTTCGCCGAACACCAGCCGCCGCGGACCGCGGCCCGCGCGCTCGCGCAGGTCCCGCAGGACCGGCGCGGGTGTGTCGATCAGGCCGTCGACGGGCACGGCCGGTCTCGCGGGCACCCCCGCGGCCGCGGCGTATGCACCGGAGCTCTGCAACGTCATCAGCGTCCCCCTTGTCACGTCGTCCGACCCTTGCCCATTAACCTGACCCATGAAGTGTAAAGAATTGGTAATACGAATCCACCGATTTCGGCGCGGCAGGCGCGTTCGGTGTCACCGCGCGCACCCGGACCGTCACATGCCGCCGCCTGGTACCGCACTCCCCCGCTTCGCCCGCGGGCATGCAATGATGTGCGCGCCAACTCCATACAGGCCGCTTGAATCCGCGCGGGAGAGTCCCTGCCACCTGGTGTGGCGGGCGCCGAAGGAGCAAGTTCCTCCCTTGAATCTCTCAGGCCCCGTACCGCGTGCGATGAGGCAGATCTGAAAAGCGAGCCGCGCTCACACCCGGCTCCACCCAAGGTGCAAGTCACGACCATCCGTACGCGGGGTCGCGGCGAACCTCTCAGGTTCCGATGACAGATGGGGAGGATTGTCCTCGCCGTCATGCCCTGGGAGCCACACCTATGAGCACTTCGCCCCGCCGCACCGCGCTCGATGCCCTGCATCGTTCGCTGGGCGCGACCATGACCGACTTCGCCGGCTGGGACATGCCGCTGCGGTACGCCAGCGAGCGCGACGAGCACAACGCCGTCCGCACCCGGGCCGGACTGTTCGACCTCTCGCACATGGGCGAGATCACCGTCACCGGTCCCGAGGCCGTCGCCCTGCTCGACCACGCCCTGGTCGGCAACATCTCCACGGTGGGCCCGGGCCGCGCCCGGTACACGATGATCTGCCGCGAGGACGGCGGGATCCTCGACGACCTGATCGTCTACCGCCTGGGCGGGACCGAGTACATGGTGGTCGCCAACGCGGGCAACGCCCAGACCGTGCTGGACGCCCTGCGCGAGCGCGCGGCGGGCTTCGACGCCGAGGTGCGCGACGACCGCGACGCCTACGCGCTGATCGCGGTGCAGGGACCGGAGTCCCCCGGCATCCTCGCCTCGCTGACCGACGCGGACCTGGACGGCCTGAAGTACTACGCGGGCCTGCCCGGCACGGTGGCCGGCGTCCCGGCGCTGATCGCGCGCACCGGCTACACCGGGGAGGACGGCTTCGAGCTGTTCACCGAGCCGCAGCACGCGGAGAAGCTGTGGACCGCGCTCACCGAGGCCGGCCGGGACGCCGGCCTCATCCCCTGCGGCCTGTCCTGCCGAGACACGCTGCGCCTGGAGGCGGGCATGCCGCTGTACGGGCACGAGCTGACGACCGCGCTGACCCCGTTCGACGCCGGTCTAGGCCGGGTCGTGAAGTTCGAGAAGACCGGTGACTTCGTCGGCCGCGAGGCCCTGGCCGCCGCCGCGGAGCGCGCCGGGCAGGCTCCGCCGCGCAAGCTCGTCGGCCTGATCGCCGAGGGCCGGCGGGTGCCGCGCGCGGGGATGCAGGTCGTCGCCGGCGGCGAGGTCGTCGGCGAGGTGACCTCCGGCGCGCCCAGCCCGACGCTCGGCCGTCCGATCGCCATGGCGTACGTCGACGCGGCCCACGCCGCGCCGGGCACCGAGGGTGTCGGGGTCGACATCCGTGGTACGCACGAGCCGTACGAGGTCGTCGCGCTGCCGTTCTACCAGCGCGCGAAGTGATACTCCGGGGGCACGACGTGACCCCCCGCACTCCCCTCCCGTTCACCACCACTCCCCCGCGTACAGGAGAATTCACCTCATGAGCAACCCGCAGCAGCTGCGCTACAGCAAGGAGCACGAGTGGCTGTCGGCCGCCGAGGACGGCGTGTCGACGGTCGGCATCACGGAGTTCGCGGCCAACGCGCTCGGCGATGTCGTCTACGCCCAGCTCCCGGAGGTCGGCCAGAGCGTGACCGCGGGCGAGACCTGCGGCGAACTGGAGTCGACCAAGTCCGTCAGCGACCTCTACTCGCCGGTGACCGGTGAGGTCGTCGAGGCGAACCAGGACGTCGTGGACGACCCGTCGCTGGTGAACTCGGCGCCCTTCGAGGGCGGGTGGCTCTTCAAGGTGCGCGTCGCCGGGGAGCCGGACGATCTGCTCTCCGCCGACGAGTACACCGAGTTCTCCGGGAACTGAGGATCTTCTCCATGTCGCTCCTGAACACCCCCCTCCATGAGCTGGACCCGGACGTCGCCGCCGCCGTCGACGCCGAGCTCCACCGCCAGCAGTCCACCCTCGAGATGATCGCCTCGGAGAACTTCGCTCCGGTCGCGGTCATGGAGGCGCAGGGCTCCGTCCTCACCAACAAGTACGCCGAGGGCTACCCCGGCCGCCGCTACTACGGCGGCTGCGAGCACGTCGACGTGATCGAGCAGATCGCCATCGACCGCATCAAGGAGCTCTTCGGCGCCGAGCACGCCAACGTGCAGCCCCACTCGGGCGCGCAGGCCAACGCCGCGGCGATGTTCGCGCTGCTGAAGCCGGGCGACACGATCATGGGCCTGAACCTGGCCCACGGCGGTCACCTGACCCACGGCATGAAGATCAACTTCTCCGGCAAGCTCTACAACGTGGTCGCGTACCACGTCGACGAGCAGACCGGCCAGGTCGACATGGCCGAGGTCGAGAGGCTGGCCAAGGAGTCCAAGCCGAAGCTGATCGTCGCCGGCTGGTCCGCCTACCCGCGGCAGCTCGACTTCGCCGCCTTCCGCCGGATCGCGGACGAGGTCGGCGCGTACCTGATGGTCGACATGGCGCACTTCGCCGGTCTGGTCGCCGCGGGTCTGCACCCGAACCCGGTGCCGCACGCCCATGTCGTCACCACGACCACCCACAAGACCCTCGGCGGTCCGCGCGGCGGTGTGATCCTCTCGACGGCCGAGCTCGCCAAGAAGATCAACTCCGCGGTCTTCCCCGGTCAGCAGGGCGGTCCGCTGGAGCACGTGATCGCGGCCAAGGCGGTCTCCTTCAAGGTCGCCGCCTCCGAGGACTTCCGCGAGCGCCAGCAGCGTACGCTGGACGGCGCCCGCATCCTCGCCGAGCGCCTGGTCAAGGACGACGTCACGCAGCACGGCGTCTCCGTGCTGTCCGGCGGCACGGACGTGCACCTGGTCCTGGTGGACCTGCGCAACTCCGAGCTCGACGGCCAGCAGGCCGAGGACCGCCTCCACGAGGTCGGCATCACGGTCAACCGCAACGCGGTCCCGAACGACCCCCGGCCGCCGATGGTCACCTCGGGTCTGCGGATCGGCACCCCGGCCCTGGCCACCCGCGGCTTCCAGGACGAGGACTTCCGCGAGGTCGCGGACATCATCGCCGAGGCGCTGAAGCCGGAGTACGACGCCGCCGCCCTGCGCGCCCGCGTCACGGCCCTCGCCGGGAAGCACCCGCTGTACCCCGGTCTGTAACCCGGACCACAGCACAACAAAAGGGGCACCGCGCACACTGGACAGTGCGTGCGGTGCCCCGCACCGCGTCAGCCCGCATTGCCGCACCACCGGCAGACAACGGCGTCTACCACCCCCACAAGGAGTTCTCCGTGGCCATCTCGGTCTTCGACCTGTTCTCGGTCGGCATCGGCCCGTCCAGCTCCCACACGGTCGGCCCGATGCGCGCCGCCCGCATGTTCTCCCGGCGGCTGAAGAACGAGGGCCTGCTGGCGCACACCGCCTCCATACGGGCCGAGCTCTTCGGTTCCCTCGGCGCGACGGGCCACGGCCACGGCACCCCGAAGGCGGTGCTGCTGGGCCTGGAGGGGAACTCCCCGCGCACGGTCGACGTCGAGACCGCCGACGAGCAGGTGGAGCGGATCAAGGCCGAGGGGCGCATCAGCCTGCTGGGCGTCCACGAGATCGGCTTCTCCTTCGACGACCACCTCGTGCTGCACCGCCGCAAGGCCCTGCCGTACCACGCGAACGGGATGACCGTGGCCGCGTACGACGCGGAGGGCGCGGCGCTGCTGGAGAAGACCTACTACTCGGTCGGCGGCGGCTTCGTCGTGGACGAGGACGCCGTGGCCGGCGACGACCCGATCGTCCCCGAGGACACCGTCCTCAAGCACCCCTTCCGCACCGGTGACGAGCTGCTGCGGCTGACCCGGGAGACGGGCCTGTCGATCTCCGCGCTGATGCTGGAGAACGAGAAGGCGTGGCGCTCGGAGGCGGAGATCCGCGAGGGACTGCTGGAGATCTGGCGGGTCATGCAGGCCTGTGTCGCCCGCGGCATGTCGCGCGAGGGCATCCTCCCCGGCGGCCTCAAGGTCCGCCGCCGCGCCGCGACCACCGCCCGCAAGCTGCGCTCCGAGGGCGACGCGGCGGCGCTCGCGATGGAGTGGATCACCCTCTACGCGATGGCCGTCAACGAGGAGAACGCGGCCGGCGGCCGGGTCGTGACCGCGCCCACCAACGGCGCGGCCGGCATCATCCCCGCCGTCCTGCACTACTACATGAACTTCGTCCCGGGCGCCGACGAGGAGGGCGTGGTCCGCTTCCTGCTGGCCGCCGGGGCGATCGGCATGCTCTTCAAGGAGAACGCCTCCATCTCCGGCGCCGAGGTCGGCTGCCAGGGCGAGGTCGGCTCGGCCTGCTCCATGGCGGCCGGCGCGCTGGCCGAGGTGCTCGGCGGCTCCCCGGAGCAGGTGGAGAACGCCGCGGAGATCGGCATGGAGCACAACCTCGGCCTGACCTGCGACCCGGTGGGCGGCCTGGTGCAGATCCCCTGCATCGAGCGCAACGGCATGGCGGCGGTCAAGGCCGTCACCGCGGCCCGCATGGCGATGCGGGGCGACGGCAGCCACAAGGTCTCCCTCGACAAGGTCATCAAGACCATGAAGGAGACCGGCGCCGACATGTCCGTCAAGTACAAGGAGACGGCCCGCGGCGGGCTCGCGGTGAACATCATCGAGTGCTGAGGGCAGGGGGCCCGGGCGGCACGCCCGGGCCCCCTCCCCGGCTCAGCCGAAGTTCACGTCGCTGCACCACATGTAGGCCTGGTCGAGGTGCGAGGCCTGCCAGATCACGAACACGACGTGGTGTCCGGTGTACCCGGAGGTCTGCACCGGGAACGTGATGTTCTGCGAAGGGGCGTAGCTGCCGGTCTGCGTGATGAAGTCGAGGTTGCCCCAGCCCAGGTTCTGGGTCTTGGGGTCGAAGCCCTGCTTGCTCACGTAGACCTTGAAGTAGTCGGCACCGTGCGACGCCTGGTCGTACAGGTGGACCGAGAAGTTGTTGCCGACGGTGGTCGTCTTCCACTGCCCGGGCTTGTTCAGGCTGTCGTTCCTCGACAGGTTGTTGCTGCAGAGCGTCCCGTCGGGGGTCCGCGCCTGGAACTGGCCGCCGAGGCCGTCCCGGAGAGCGCTCATCCAGTTCCACATGGTGTCCGCGTTGGCCTGGAAGGCCTGCCAGCACATGGGGTCCTGGGTCTGCATGGCCGGGTTCATGTGGTCGCTGCCCCACGTCTTCCAGCACTGGTACGCGCGGCTGGCGGGACCGACGATGGTGCCGTGGGCCTGGGCGGGGGCCGACCAGGTCAGGGCACCGGCGACTAAGGCGAACAGCATGAGGAGCGCTTGGAGCGGCCGGTGGAGGGGCGACCGCGGATGCCCCGTGAGGGGGGTCCGTGTGCGCATGGGGGGAACTCCTTCCAGTTGTGAGACTGTCATGGGAGCGCTCCCAACATCGAGGCTCCCGCGGGAAATGTCAATGAAACAAACAAAGTTGATGCCAGGGGTGGCAGCGGGCGGGGGCGGCGGGGAGACTGCCCTCGCGTCCGTGTCCGTCCGGCCCCCGGCAGCACCGCGCCGAGCGGGCCGGTACACCGTCACCCCATCGAGACGAGGTCCCATGTACCGGAACCGAGCCGCCGTCAGCGCGGTCGCCGTGACCCTGTTAGCCGCCGGCCTCGCCGTCGGCCCGGCGGCCACCGCCGGCGCCACCGAGGCGAAGGCCCGTGTCGGAGCCGACTGGTCGACCCAGTCGATCGTCTTCACCGCCGCCGCGGGGCAGGTGAACGACCTCAGCATCTACGCCATGTACACCAGTGACGGGATCAAGCGGATCGGCTTCCGCGACGTGGTCCCGATCGAACCGGGCGACCACTGCGCCCACTCCAGGGCCGAGGATCCCACCACCGTCGTCTGCGAACTGCCCGCCGACAGCCCCCGGCCCGACAGGATCGACGCCTTCCTCGGCGACGGCGACGACACGATCGCCGCCTTCACCCCCGGGGTCGGCACCGTCAGCGGCGGCCCCGGCGACGACGAACTGCACGCCCACACCGCCCGCACGGTATTCGGCGACGCGGGGAACGACATGGTCATGGGCCCCGGAGTCCTGCACGGCGGCGACGGCATGGACCACCTGATGGGCGACGACGGCGACCAGCGGATCTGGGGCGGCCGGGGCGACGACATGATCGAGGGCTTCGGCGGTGACGACGCCGTGTACGGCGGCGACGGCGACGACCACGCCATGGGCGGGGACGGCCGCGACATCCTCCTCGGCGGTCCCGGCGACGACACACTGGACGGCGAAGGCGGCGACGACCTGGTCTGCGGCGGCCGCGGGGAGGACACCCTCGAAGGCGGCGAAGGCCGCGACATCGTCCTCCCCTGAGAACACCCGCGCGACGACGGCACGACGGCACGGCAACGGCGACGGCCCCCGGCGGGGAATCCGCCGGGGGCCGTCGTCTGCGCGATCAGGCCTTGTTCAGGTGGGCCCAGAACTCGTCGAACGACAGGAGCTTGTCCTTGTCGGTGTCCTGCGCGGCGATCACGGCCTCGGCCACGGACTCCGTGACGTTCCAGTCGCCCATCTGGGCCATCGCCGTCTTGTACTCGGCCGCCGTGATGAAGCCGTCGCCGTCCGCGTCGTAACGGTCGAACGCCTTGCGTGCTGCCTCGATGTCCGCCACCGGGTCCACCCCTTCTTGGTGCATAACTGACGGGCCCAGATTATCGGCCCGGGCGCGGACCCCGGAGGGCAGGCCGGTACGGCGGACGGCGCGGTCGGACGGCCGGGGTCAGCTGCGCCAGGGCTCGTAGTGCGGGTTGTCCACGCACTCGGCCATGATCTCCCGCTTGGTCTTCCTGTCGACCGGGCAGACACCGACGACGAACTCGCGCGCGATGCCGCCGGGGAAGGCGACCTCGACCTGGTCGGCCCACTTGTGGGTGTCGCCGATGGTCCGGTTCACGTCCACGCCGCCGGGGGCGTCGATGTAGTAGTTCCAGGCGCTCTTCCACTGCTTGTACAGGTCGTGGTCGTAGGTGGTGGAGACGTACGGGGAGGGCTGGTTGACCAGGACGTACTTCTCGATGTCGTACTGGCCGTCGAGCGGCGCCTTGGGGTGGAAGCCCTGCTCGAAGACGATCTCCGGGCCGCGGCCGTCCGCGCGGTAGAGCTGCCCGCAGGTGCTGCGGTAGGCGGGCTCCGGCGTGATCCGCCCGACGTCCACCCGACGGTCGGCGGCGGCGTGGAGGCGGTCCGAGACGACGGGGCACGCGGCGGCAACAGCGGCGGCGGGGACGGCCCGGGCGGCGGCAGGAGCCGCGGCGGGGGCCGGTGCCGCGCCCGCCGAGGCGGAGGCGGCGGCGGGGGCGAGGAGTGCGGACAGGGACAGCGCGACGACGGCGGCCCGGCGCCGCAGACGGGAAGTGATCATGAAGATCACCTTTCCGCGACCGTGGCGGCGGGCGTCGCACCGTCACCCGGGAGCGGGCGATTCGCTCCACGGGTTGACGCGGGAGCCCTCCGGCCCGGTGAGAAACACATGAAGGTTCATTAAAGATTCACCCGAGCATCGCCATAGTTATGCATGGATTGCCAGGTCAGTGGCCCATCGCACCTAAGATTCACCTCGCGAATGAGGCGATTGTGACTGTTTGTCCCGTTAAGGACTTTTGGCGGTACGGAGTCCGTATGCCATAGTCGGTGGCACGACCCCCATTGACCCGGGCCAGGTCGTCGAAGACCGCCGTGGATACACCCCCCCGTCCACGGCGCTCCACACAGAAGCCCCCACAGCGCCTCCACCCCGGCGCACGGGGGCTTCTGTGCACGCGTCCGCGGGGAGGGCGACGGGTCAGCGATCGGCCGTGCGCATCTCGAACCAGGTGGTCTTGCCGCGCGGGAGCAGATCGACGCCCCACCGGTCGGAGAGCGTGTCCACCAGGAAGAGCCCCCGGCCGCTGGTGTCCATCTCCTGGACCGGCATCAGACAGGGCAGCCCCCGGGACGGATCGCGCACCTCGATCCGGATCCAGCCGCGCCGGCGCACCATCCGTAACCCGAACACCCGGGCGCCGGTGTGCCGGACGGCGTTGCCCACCAGTTCGGAGACGAGCAGGACGGCGTGTTCGCACGTCTGGGCGGGCAGCGCCCACTGCCGCAGCACCACGCCCTGGGTGAGCCGCCGCGCGATGCCCGCCGATTCCGGACGGGACGGCAGCCGTACCTCGCCCTCCGTCGGATTGCCGTACAACTCCAGCGCCTTGAGCGCCTGTTCGTCGTCCACGGCCGGGATCCACCGAGCGGCGGTCGCGCTCGCACGCTGCCGCGGTGGTCCCGCACCCTCCAGGCCCGCCATGCGTCCATGATGGCCGCAAAGACGGGGCGCCGTGGGCGATCCGGCGGAATCGAGCCCCTGGAATGCCTGATTCCGGGAGGGTCGTCGGGCATATGCCAGGCGTCGCGATCCGACCCCGAAACCCCGTCCGACCTGCGGCGACGCACCCCTGCCGGTCGGCGCGCGCCAGGAGAGGGGACCTGCGGAGCCCGTGGGCGCCGCCACCCCGACGGGTCACGCCGCCAGGCGCACACGATTGACGTGCGCCGCCCCGGCGGCGTCAACACCGCAGCGATCAGGAGAACTTGGCCTTCCCGGGGCCCTCCTCCACGAAGCTGCGCATGCCCCGCTCACGGTCTTCGGTGGCGAACAGGCCCGCGAACCAGTTCCGTTCGATGGCGAGACCGGTCTCGATGTCGGTCTCCAGACCGGCGTCCACCGACTCCTTCGCGGCCCGCAGCGCCAGCGCGGGGCCCTTCGCCAGCCTGCCCGCCCACGCGAGCGCCTGCTCGTACACCTCGGCGGCGGGCACGACGCGGTCGACGAGCCCCAGCGACAGGGCCTCCTCCGCCTTGACCATCCGGCCCGTGAAGATCAGGTCCTTGGCGCGGGAGGGGCCGATCAGCCGGGACAGGCGCTGGGTGCCGCCGGCGCCCGGGATGAGGCCGAGAAGGATCTCCGGCTGACCGAGCTTCGCGTTCTCGGCGGCGATCCGGTAGTCGGCGCAGAGCGCCAGCTCGCAGCCGCCGCCGAGGGCGTAACCGGTCACGGCGGCCACCACGGGCTTCGGGATGCGGGCGACGGCGGTGAAGGCCTCCTGGAGACCCCGGGAGCGCAGGACCATCGCCGTGTGGTCCATGTTCTGCATCTCCTTGATGTCCGCGCCCGCCGCGAACACCCGCTCGCCTCCGTAGAGGATCACGGCCCGCACGTCGTCGCGCCGGGTCGCCTCCCCGGCGAGCTCGCGGAGCCGGTCCTGGACGGCGATGTCCAGGGCGTTCATCGGGGGCCGGTCCAGGCGGATCGTGCCGACGCCTTCGGAGACTTCGAGGGAAACAGTCATGGGCCGAAGGTTAGCCGCCGTTAACGGGACGGGGCCCGGTGCCGTTGCTCACAGCACCGGGCCCCGTCCGCGGGGTGCGCGGACTACTTCGTCCACTCGGCCCAGGACATGTTCCAGCCGTTCAGCCCGTTGTCGGGGGCGATCTGCTTGTCCTTGGAGTTCTTCACGACCACGACGTCGCCGATGATGGAGTTGTCGTAGAACCACGCCGAGGGCATGCCCTTGTCGTAGCCGCCGCGCACGTCCCGCAGGCCGATGCAGCCGTGGCTGACGTTCGCCGAACCGAAGGTCCCGGCCGAGGCCCAGTAGTTGCCGTGCACGAAGGTGCCCGAGGTGGACAGCCGCATCGCGTGGGGCACGTCCTTGATGTCGTACTCGCCGCCGAAGCCCACGGTGGCGCCGTTCATCCGGGTCACCTTGTACTTCTCGCTGATGACCATCTGGCCGTTGTACGTGGTGGTCGACGGCGCGCCCGCGGTGATCGGGACGTTCTTGATCTCCTTGCCGTCCCGCACGACGCTCATCGTGTGGGCCGCCGCGTCCACGGTGGAGACCTGGGAGCGGCCGATGGTGAAGGTGAAGGTCTTGGCCTGCTTGCCGTACACGCCCTCTCGGCCCTCGACGCCGTCGAGGTTGAGCTTGACGGTCACCTTGGTGCCGGCCGCCCAGTACTTCTCGGGACGGAAGTCGAGGCGGTCGTTGCCGAACCAGTGGCCCTCGACGGGCACGGCGGGCTCGGCCGTGACCTTGATCGCCTTCTCGACGCCCTCGGGGTTGGTGATGCCCCGGGTGAAGTTGATGGAGACCGGCATGCCGACGCCGACGGTCGAACCGTTCTCCGGCGTGTAGTGGCCGATGAAGGTGTTCTGCGGGACCAGCGTGGTGAACGTGGTGTCCTTGGCGGACTCACGGCCGTCCGCGTCCTTCGCCACCGCGTGGACCTTGTACTTGGTGGAGCCCGCCAGGTGGTGCAGCGGCTCCCAGCTCGCGCCGTCGGCGGATATCTTCCCCTCCACCGCGGTGCCCTTGTCGTCCTGCACCGTGACCGTGGTCAGCTTGCCCTTCTCCGCGGTCACCTTCAGCGCGCCCGTCGTCGCGACGGCGTCGGCGCCGTCCTTCGGCGCGATGTCCACCACGGCCTGGGAGGCGGCGTTCTCCACCGTCCCGCCGCCCTTGCCGTCGGACCGCGCGCCGTCCTTGCCGTCGTCGCCGCCACCGCAGGCCGTCAGCACCAGCAGCGCCCCCAGCGCCAGAGCGGACAGCCTGGCGCCCCCGCGCCTGCGTCCGGTCCGGACCGATGCCCCCGAAATCGGCTGCCCGTTCACCGTTGTCGTCTCCCCTCGCACGGCCTGGCAACGCCACGGCCCGCACCCCCGCGCACCTCACGCACGCACAGGGTTCAGAAAATCACACCGCACGTCATGAGAAGTCCCCTCGGATGTCACCGTTCCGTCCCAACTTCTCCGCCGGGACGGACGGTGAAACCGCTGATGAGGGTGGTGGCGGCGCGGGGCGGGAGGAGACCGCGCGCCGCGCCGGGGGCCCGGGCCGCCGCGGGCGGGATCAGCGCAGGGCCGAACCGGCCCGCCAGCGCTCCCAGTCGAGGTTCCAGCCGCCCAGACCGTTGTCCGGCGCGACCGTGCGGTCCTTGGAGTTGACGACCTCGACCACGTCGCCGATCAGGGTCCGGTCGAAGAACCAGCCGGCCGGGGACTCGCTGCTGCCGCCCTTGTCGTCCCGCAGGCCGACACAGCCGTGGGAGACGTTCTCGCTGCCGAAGGTCTCCGGCTCGGCCCAGTAGTTGCCGTGCAGGAAGGTGCCCGACGTGGTGAGCCGGATCGCGTGCGGCACGTCCTTGATGTCGTACTCGCCGCGGCCGTCCTTCGTGGTGAAGCCGACCGTCGCGCCGTTCATCCGGGTCACGTCGTACATCTCGGTGACCACCATCTTCCCGTTGTACGTGGTGGTCCTGGGCGCTCCCGCGGTGATCGGGACCTTCGCCAGCAGCGCGCCGTCGCGCACCACCCGCATGGTGTGCGCCTCGGCGTCGACCGTGGACACCTGCGAGCGCCCGATGGTGAACGTGATCCTCTTCTGCTGGATGCCGTAGGACCCGGGGGCCGCCGCCACGTCGCGCAGCCGCATGTCGACCGTCACCTTGGTGCCCGGCTTCCAGTACGCCCGCGGCCGGAAGTCGAGCCGCTCGGCGCCGAACCAGTGGCCGGCGACCTCCACCGGCGGATCGGACGTCACCCGGATCGCCCGTTCGACGGCCGCCCGGTTCTCGATCGCCCGGTTGAACGAGAACGAGACGATCATGCCGGTGCCGACGGTGGAGCGGTTCTCCGGCTTGAAGTAGCCGATGAAACGGCGCTCGGGGACGGCCGTGGTGAACGTCGTGTGCCGGGCGGTGCGCCGCCCCTGCTCGTCGAGGGCGACCACGTCGACGCTGTACTTGGCCGCGAGCCCCAGCCGGGCGCCTTCCTCCGGCGCCCAGCGCAGCCCGTCGCCGGAGATGCGCCCCGGCACTTCGGCGCTGCCCGCCGCCTCGACCCGGGTCACCTCCACCCGCTCCAGCCGGCCGCCGGCCAGCCGGACGGCGAGCGGGCCGTCCGGGCCGACGTCCTTCGCGCCGTCCCGCGGCGTCACCTGGATGGTCTCGTCGGGCGAGCGCGGCTTGCCCTCGCCGCCGTCCCCCGCGCCGGTGCACGCGGCGAGCCCCGCGATCAGCCCGGCCCCTGCCAGTGCGAGCCCCGCCCGCCGCCCTGCCCGCTTCAGTACATGTCTCACACAGGCCCAACGACGGCCCCCCTCCCCGGGCAACGTGGGCGCGCGATGTTGGGACGGGTGCCGCGCGGGAAGACATGACGGGAGGAGAGACGCGGGGCGAACGGCCGGGACGCCGTCCGCCCCCTGTCCGTGCCCCGCCGAAGGGCGGGGCGACGAGCCGCGGGAGGCCGCAGGGTGTCGAGCGCAGCCGAGCAGGAGACGGTGGACGACGGGGTGCGCGACGCCGTGCCGGCCGCCCTCGGACAGGCGGCCGGCCCGCGGGGACGCCCGGCCGGCGGCCCGGCCCGGCCGGTCTGGCCGGGTGCCCCGACACCGCTGGGGGCCCGGTACCGGGTGGGACCGGACGGTGCCGCCGGGACCAACTTCGCCCTCTGGGCAGGCGGGGCGGAGGGCGTGGAGCTGTGCCTCTTCGACGGCCCCGGGCCCTCGGCGGCCGAGACCAGGATGCCGCTGACGGAGCTGACCCACGGGATCTGGCACGGCTTCGTGCCCGGCATCGGCCCCGGGCAGCGCTACGGCTTCCGGGTGCAGGGCCGCTGGGACCCGTGGACGGGCGCCCGCTGGAATCCGGCCAAACTGCTCCTCGACCCGTACGCCCGCGCGGTGGACGGCGACTTCGCGCTGCCGCCGCAGGTGTACGGGCACGTCCGGGACTGGCCGGAGCAGCATGTCGCCGACACCGTCCGCGACGACCGGGACTCGGCGCCGTACGTGCCGAAGGCAGTCGTGGTGCACGACGAGGCGGGCGGCCAGGACGAGTGGATGGACGACCGCAGGCCCAAGACCCCTTGGGCCGACTCCGTCATCTACGAGGTGCACGTGCGCGGCTTCACCCGGCGGCACCCCGGGATCCCCGAGGAACTGCGGGGCACCTACGCGGGGCTGGCCCACCCCGCGGCGATCGAGCACCTGACCGGGCTCGGGGTGACGGCGGTCGAGCTGCTGCCGGTGCACCAGTTCGCCCACGAGGACCATCTGCTGCGCAGGGGCCTGGTCAACTACTGGGGCTACAACTCCATCGGCTACTTCGCCCCGCACGCCGGCTACGCGGCGACGGGCACGGCGGGGCAGCAGGTCGGCGAGTTCAAGCGGATGGTGCGGGCGCTGCACGAGGCCGGCATCGAGGTGATCCTCGACGTCGTCTACAACCACACCGCCGAGGCGGGCGAACTCGGCCCGACGCTGTCGCTGAAGGGCGTCGACAACCGCGGCTACTACCGGCTCCAGCAGGACGCCCGCCGGTACGCCGACTACACCGGCTGCGGCAACACCCTGCACGTGGTGCAGCCCCATGTGCTGCGGCTGATCACCGACTCGCTGCGGTACTGGGTCACGGAGATGGGCGTCGACGGCTTCCGCTTCGACCTGGCGGCCGCCCTCGCCCGCTCCATGCACGACGTGGACATGCTCTCCCCGTTCCTCGCCGTGATCGCCCAGGACCCGGTGCTGCGGCGGGTGAAGCTGATCGCCGAGCCGTGGGACGTGGGCAACGGCGGCTACCAGGTGGGGGCGTTCCCGCCGCTGTGGACGGAGTGGAACGACCGCTACCGCGACGCGGTGCGGGACTTCTGGCGGGGCGCGCTGCCCGATGTGCGGGACCTCGGCTACCGGCTGTCCGGGTCGAGCGACCTGTACGCCTGGGGCGGCAGGCGCCCGCACGCGTCGATCAACTTCGTCACCGCCCACGACGGCTTCACCCTGCGGGACCTGGTGAGCTACGACCACAAGCACAACGAGGCGAACGGCGAGGGCAACCGCGACGGCACGAACGACAACCGCTCCTGGAACTGCGGCGCCGAGGGCGAGACCGACGACCCCGAGGTCAACGCGCTGCGGCGGCGCCAGATGCGCAATCTGATCACCACCCTGCTGCTGTCCACGGGGGTGCCGATGCTGGTCGCCGGCGACGAGATGGGGCGCACCCAGGGCGGCAGCAACAACGCGTACTGCCAGGACAACGAGACGAGCTGGCTGGACTGGTCGCTGCCGGACGGGGAGCCGGGCCGGGGGCTGCTCGCCCTCACCCGCCGGCTGCTCGCCCTGCGCCAGGCCCATCCGGTGCTGCGCAGGCGGGCCTTCTTCTCCGGGCGCCCGCAGGCCCCCGACGGGCTGCGGGACCTGGCCTGGTTCACGGTGCGGGGCGCGGAGATGACCGAGGCCGACTGGTACGCCCGGTCGGCGACGCTGGCGCTGTTCCTGTCGGGCCGCGACATCCCGGGGCGGGACGCGCGGGGCGAGCAGGTGACCGACGACAGCTTCCTGACGGTGCTGCACGCCGGGGCGGATCCGGTGGACTTCCGGCTGCCGGGGCCGCCGTGGGCCCAGTCGTACGAGCTGGTGCTGGACACCTCGCGGGAGGAGCAGACCGAGGCGCCGGGCACGGTGCACGAGGGCGGTGCCGTGGTCACCGTGCCCGCGCGGTCGGTGCTGCTGCTGCGGGTGCGCGGCTGACGGGGGCTCGCGCCGGGGGCGGGGCTGTGCGGTCGAGACGGGGCGGACGGTCCGTCAGGCGCTGGTGGTCGAGCCCGGGCGGGCGGTCCGTCAGGCGCTGGTGGTCGAGCCCGGGCGGACGATCATCAGGACGACGACGACCGCCCAGAGCAGGTTGAAGACGCCGGTGAGCATGGCGAGCCGGGCGGCGGCGGCGCGGGGGCCGGGATGCGCGGGGGCCTCCGGCACCGGGGTGCCCGCCGTGGCGAGGAGGCGTTCCTGGCCCGGCAGGATCAGCGCGCCCAGGACGACCGCGGCGGCCGTGGTCAGCACCAGTGAGACGACCAGCCAGGCGTCGGTGAGCACACCGAGCCGCGCGCCGGTGGCGATGCCGAAAACCGGCACGCTCACGCCGACCACCGCGTAGACGCGGCAGATCCGGTGCAGGAAGGCCGCCGTGACCCAGCCGCCGAGCGGCGGCTGCCCGCCGGCCGCGCCGGGCCCGGCCGGATCGCCCGCGGTCTCCTTCACCGCGCGCGGGAACAGCGAGGCGGCGACGGCGACCGGGCCGATCGCCAGGATCGCGGCCAGGACGTGTACGGACAGCAGGAACTTGGTCACCGAGGACGCCTCCGGGACGGACCGTGCAGATATGTTGGCTGCCAATAGATAGCACGCCAAGACAACGGATGTGTAGGCTGCCTACTCATGAGAGGGGATCCCGTCCGCGGTCATCTCGACGGCCTGCTGCTCGCCGCCCTGGAGTCCGGGCCGAAGCACGGCTACGCGATCATCACGGCCGTACAGGAACGCAGCGCCGGCGCGCTGGAACTGCGCACCGGCACCACCTACCCGGCCCTCAACCGGCTGGAGCGGGCGGGCCTGCTCGCCAGCCGCTGGGAGTCCGTCGGGGAGCGGCGGCGCCGGTGCTACGAACTGACCGACGCGGGGCGCGCCTCGCTGGCCGAGGAACGCGCGTCGTGGCGGGAGTTCACCGCGGCGATCGGCTCCGTGCTCGATCCGGGGCCGCTGCCCGGGGCCGCCACATGAGCGGGGCGGCCGCCCGGCTGGTCGAGGGGCATGTCGCCGCCCTCGCCGAGGGGCTGCACGGCCCGGCCCGCGCCCGCGCCCGTCTGCTGCGCGAGGCGCACGACGGGCTGAGCGACGCCGTGGCCGACCTCGTGGGCCGGGGCGTGCCCGAGGGGCGCGCGGCCGAACGCGCGGTGCGGGACTTCGGCACCGCGGACGAGGTGCGGCCGGCCTTCCAGGCCGAACTCACCCTCGCCCAGGCGCGGGGGACGTCGCGGCTGCTCGCGCTGGTGCTGCCCGCGCTGATCGCCTGCTGGTACCTGGCCGCCACCGTCGCCCCCGCACCGGGCGACGCGGCGGCGCTCCTCGCCGGGCTGCTCGGGGCGGTCGCCGTGGGCGGCACGCTGCTCGCCGCCGGGGCGGCGGCGATGACCGGCGCGCTGGGCCGGGTCGTCCCGGCCCCGGCCCGCCTGCCGGAGGCCGTCGCCTGGACGGCCACCTGCATGAGCGTCGCGCTCGCGGTGGGGGCGCTGTCGCTGACCGCGGTCTGGACCGCCTCCGGCGACTGGGCGGCGGCGGGGGCGGCGGGCGCCCTGACCCTGCTCTCCCACGCCCGGGTCGGGTCGTCCGCCCGGGCCTGCCGGCGGTGCCTGGGGGGAGCGGGTCGCTGACCCGCAGGACCCGGCCGCGCACACGAGCCCGCGCCCCCCGGTGGGCGCAACACCGCGCTCCGCACGGAGTCCTCAGACACCGGACGGGCTGAAGCCACCCGACCCCGGCCCGATCCAGCCTCGCCGGCACTTGAGCCGCGGGCTGCGGGGCAGAGCCCCGCCGGACCCGCCTGCGCACACGACCCCGTGCCCCCCCAGTGGGCACAACACCGCGCTCCGCACGGAGTCCTCAGACACCGGACGGGCTGAAGCCACCCGACCCCGGCCCGATCCAGCCTCGCCGGCACTTGAGCCGCGGGGAGCGGGGCAGAGCCCCGCCGGACCCGGCCGCGCACACGGCCCCGTGCCCCCCGGTGGGCACAACACCGCGCTCCGCACGGTGTCGGGCCGGGTGTCGCCGAGCTCCGTCAGGAAGCCCCGAGGATGCCGCGGTCGTACGCGGTCGCCACCGCCGCCGCCCTGTCCTTCGCGCCGAGTTTGGCGAAGATGTGGGTGAGGTGGGTCTTCACGGTGGCCTCGCTGATGAACAGCTCCGCCGCGATCTCCTTGTTGGACGTGCCCTTGGCGACCAGCTCCAGCACGTCGCGCTCGCGGGCCGAGAGCTGTTCGCCGCCCGGGGACGCCGGGGTGCGGACGCGGGAGACCAGGCGGGAGGCGACGGCCGGCGAGAGGACGGTGCGGCCCTCGGCGGCCGCGCGCACGGCGGTGAACAGTTCGTCGCGCGGGGCGTCCTTGAGGAGGTAGCCGGTGGCGCCCGCCTCGATGGCGGGGAGCGTGTCGGAGTCGGTGTCGTAGGTGGTGAGCACCAGGACCCGGGAGCGCGCGCCCCTGCGGGCGAGTTCGGCGATGGCCGCCACTCCCCCGCCGCCCGGCATCCGCAGGTCCATCAGGACGACGTCCGGTGCGAGCCGGAGGGCGAGTTCGACGCCGGCGACGCCGTCCGCCGCCTCGCCGAGGACCCGGAAGCCGGGCGCGGACTCGAACATGCCGCGCAGGCCGTCCCGTACGACGGGATGGTCGTCGACGACGATCAGGGTGATGGTGTGCTGGTCAGCCATGGCGCACCAACGGTACGCGAGCGGAGACGGCGGTGCCCTGCCCGGGTTCGGCCTCGACGGCCGCGGAGCCGGCGATGCGTTCGGCGCGGGCGCGCATCCCGGCGAGGCCGAAGCCGCCGGTGCGCGAACGGGGCGGCAGGGCGAGGGGGTCGAAGCCGCGGCCGTCGTCGCGGATGTCGAGGGTGACCTCGTCGCCCATGTAGGACAGGGTCACGCCGACCCGGGTGGCGTCGGCGTGCCGCGCGGTGTTGGCGAGGGCCTCCTCGGCGATCCGCAGCAGGGTGCGGGCGACCTCGTCGTGGAGCGGCTCCTCGGTGCCGGTCACGGTGAGGCGGGCGGTGACCCCGTGGTCGTCGGACCAGGCGCGGACGGTGCGCTCCAGCGCCTCGGGCAGGCTGTCGTGCTCCAGCGCCGCGGGGGTGAGGTTGTGCACCGAGCGGCGGGCCTCGCCCAGGCTCTGGCGGGCGAGGTCGGCGGCACGGTCGACGTGCCGGCGGGCCAGCGCCGGGTCGGTGGCCGACTGCACCACCTGGAGCTGGGTGATGATGCCGGTGAGGCCCTGGGCGATGGTGTCGTGGATCTCCGCTGCGATCCTGCGCCGCTCGTCGGAGATGCCCGCCTCCCGTGCCTGGAGCAGCAGTTGGGCGTGCAGGCCGGCATTCTCCGCGAGGGCCTGCTCCAGGCGGGCGTTGGTGTGCTCCAGTTCCCTGATGGTGGTGATGCGCTGGCGGGCGCGTTCGGCCTCGTGGACGCCGATGTTCGAGAAGACCACGCACAGGGAGGCGTTGAGGAGGTACAGCGCCCCGAACAGGGCCCAGTTCATCCCGCTCGCGGGCGGCAGTCCGCCGGACTGCGAACCGGCCATGCTGACGGCGGTGGCGAGCAGTCCGATGCGGGCCCCGCGCCGCGGCAGCAGTTCCGTCGCGTCGAAGTAGCCCATCACCGCGTAGATGGCGTACAGCGGGTTGAGCCAGGTCAGGACGAAGGCGATGAGGGTGCGCAGGGCGAAGTGGAGCTGGGCGGCCGGGGCGTGCTCGGGTACGCCGGGGCGTATCGCGCTCCAGCGCCACTCCACCGCCAGCGCCACCAGCACCAGGCCGCCGGCCGCGTACATCTCGCCCGCCGTCATGAACGCCGGTGCGCTGGCGGCGGAGACCACCGTCGCGAGGGCGAGCAGGGCGTAGGGGCCGTGGACGAAGAAGCGCGCCCACAGGGAGTCCGGCAGGTCGCCGGCGGGCGGCGGCCCGGCCGCCGCCGGCCGCGGCCTCCCCCACCGGCCGCCCGCCGGGCGGCCCTCCGGGGTGGGCGCGCCGCAGGGCGTGCCGGGCGCCAGCGGTTCCCGTGATGCCCCCCGGGGCACCGTGTCCGACAGTCTCATGCGCTCAGTGTCGTGCACGGGCCCCGTCCCCGGCCCTGCTCCCGGCCCATTCCCCTCACTCCCAGCGGAACCAGCGGACCGCGGCCGCCGTGAGGACCACCGCCCACAGACCGGTCACCGTGAGGTCGCCCCAGGCGGGCCAGCCGCCCGCCGCGGCCTCGTCGAGGGCCTGGGCCGCCGCGCCGAACGGGGTGAAGGCGACGACGTTCGCGAGGGTGTCGGGCATGGCCTGCACCGGCACCCAGACGCCGGCCGTGAACATGCTGGGGAAGAAGACGGCGGACCCGACGGCGGTGGCGATCTTCTGGTTCGGCGACACGGCGCACACCGTCGCGCCGAGGGCCAGCGCGGCGGCGGTCGTCAGCACCAGCGCCAGTACGTAGCCGGCGAACTGCCCGGGCAGCGCGACGCCGAAGGCGATCCGCCCGATCGCGACGGCCAGCACGGAGGCGACGAGGACCGCCGCGCCGTGCAGCACGAGCTGGGAGGCGAGCAGGGCGGAGGGGCGCACGGGGGTGGTGTGCATCCGGCGCAGGATGCCGCGCTCGCGGTAGCCGGTGAGGATCGGCGGCATGGCCTGGAGACCCGCCATGATCGTCGCGAGCAGCACCACGACGGGGACGTAGAGGTCGATGACGCTCAGTCCGGCCAAGTCGTCGGAGGGCTCCCGGAAGGACGGGATCAGTCCGAGGATCGTCAGCAGGACGCTCGGGAACACCACCACCCAGAAGAGCGCGGCGGGCTCCCGGGCGAACAGGCGGGCCTCGGTGCGCAGGACGGCGAGGGCCGCCGCGCGGCGCACGGGGGCGGGGGTGACGGTGACGGCGGCGGTCATCGGGTCCTCTCTTCGTGCGCGGGGGTGTGCGCGGGAGCGTGCTCGTCGGCTTCGGCGTCGGCGGCGTCGGGTGCCGCGGATCCGGTCAGGTCGAGGAAGGCGTCGTCGAGCGTGGCGTCGGAGACCCGCAGCCGTGCGGCGGTGATGCGGTGGCGGGCGAGCAGCGACACGACGGCGTCGACCGTCTCGTCGGTGCCGTTGATCACGATGCGGTCCGCCCGGCGCTCGATCGACACCGCCTGCGGCAGCCGGTCCAGTTCGTCCTGGTCCAGCGGCTGGGAGGGGGTGAACGAGATGACGGTGGACGCCGTGGAGCGCGACACGAGACCGGCGGGGGTGTCGAGGGCCGCCACCCGTCCCTGGTCGATGACGGCGATGCGGTCGCAGAGGCGCTGCGCCTCCTCCATGAAGTGGGTGACCAGCAGCACGGTCACCCCGGAGTCGCGGACCTCCTCGATGAGCTGCCAGGTGTCCCGGCGGGCCCGGGGGTCGAGGCCGGTGGTGAGCTCGTCGAGGACGACCACCCGGGGGTTGCCGATCAGGGCCAGCGCGATGGACAGCCGCTGCCGCTGCCCTCCGGAGAGCGCGGCGAACCGGGTGGTGAGCTTCTCCTCCAGGCCGAGGCGCCCGACCAGCGCGCGCCAGTCGGCGGGGTGCTCGTAGAACTTCGTGTACTGCTCCAGCGCCTCGCGGACGGTGATCTTCGGCTGGAGCTCGCTCTGCTGGAGCTGGGCGCCGAGCACCGTCGTGAGCCGGTCGTGGTCGCGCACCGGGTCGAGCCCGGCGACACTGACCGTGCCGCTGTCGGGGACGCGCAGTCCCTCGACGCACTCGACGGTGGTGGTCTTGCCCGCCCCGTTGGAGCCGAGGATCCCGAAGATCTCCCCCTCCTCGACGGTGAAGCTCACCCCGTCGACGACGTTGCGTCCGCCGTACGCCTTGCGCAGGTCCTTCACTTCGACAATCGCCATGGCGGAAGCCTCCCGCGGGGGGCGGCGCCGGCGGTATCGGCCGTCGCGCCCGACCGGGCATCGTCCGTTCGCCCGGGCATCGTCCGATCGGACGATGCCCGGGCTACGACCTCCGGGGCGCCGGCACCCCCGACGAGGGCGGCGGGTGCGCCGAGCAGGCACTCCGGGCGGGCGGGGCGGGTGCGGCCGGGCGGAGGGGCCGGGCGTGGCGGGGAGGGGAGGGCGGGGACGGCCGGGCGGGAGGCGCGGGTACGGCCGGGTGGACGGGGCGGGCGCGGCGGGGCGGGGCGGGGCGGGCGTGGCGGGGCGGAAAACCATGTGAGGCTGTCAGTGGCGAACCGTAGGCTCGCTCCTGATGCCCTCCTTCGACAACGACACCCAGGACCGGTCCGCCGTGCGCTCGCTGCTGCGCCTGTGGCCGTACGTACGGCCGGTGCGCACCCGGCTCTTCAGCGCGGCGTTCGTCGCCGTGGTGGCCTCGTGCCTGAGCCTCGTCATCCCGCTGGTGCTCAAGTGGATCGTGGACGGCCCGGTGGCGGACCGCGACCCCGGCGGGGTGTGGCTCGGGGCGCTGGCGCTGCTGCTGCTCGGGATCACCGAGGCGGTGCTCTTCGGTTTCCGGCGCTGGCTGGTCGCCCGGCCGCTCGCGGGGGTGGAGGCGGCCATGCGGGCCGACCTGTTCCGCCATCTCCAGCGGCTGCCGGTCGCCTTCCACGACCGGTGGGCGTCGGGGCAGCTCCTGTCGCGCGGCACCACGGACCTGATGCTGCTGCGGATGTTCCTGGCGTTCCCGCTGACCTTCCTGCTCGTCAACGGCACGACCATCCTGGCCGGTTTCGTCATCCTGTTCCTCCAGGAGTGGACGCTCGGGCTGCTGCTGCTCGCGCCGGTGGTGCCGCTGGTGGTGGCGTGCTCCCTCTTCGAGTCGCGGTACTCGCTGGCGGCCCGGCGGTCCCAGGACCAGGTGGGCGATCTGACCACCGTCGTCGAGGAGAGCGTGCTGGGCATCCGGGTGGTCAAGGGCTTCGGACGCCACCGCAGCCAGGCCACGGCCTTCCGGGAGATGGCGGAGCGGCTGCGCGGCACGGAGCTGCTCAAGGCGCGTCTGCTGGGCGGGATCTGGGCGCTGATCACGGTGATCCCCGAGCTGGCCGTCGGTGCGGCACTGGTCCTCGGCACCGTGCAGGTGGCCGACGGCGACCTGTCCGCCGGGACCCTGGTGGCCTTCCTGTCGACGGCGCTGGCGCTGCGCTGGCCGGTGGACTCGATCGGCTTCCTGCTCGCCATGAGCCAGGAGGCCGCGACCGCGGCCGACCGCTACTTCGAGGTGATGGACGCCGCCGTGGAGCACGAGAGCCACGACGGCGCCCCGGAGGCGGAGCGGGCACCCGGCACGGCGGACGGCCTGCGGTTCGAGGGCGTGGTGTTCCGCTACCCGGACGCGCCCGCGGACGGCGAGCCGGTCCTCGGCCGGATCGACCTGCATGTGCGTTCCGGCGAGACGATGGCGCTCGTCGGCGGCACCGGCAGCGGGAAGACGACGCTGACGGCGCTGGTGCCGCGGCTGTACGACGTGGACGCGGGGCGGATCCTGCTCGACGGCCACGACGTCACCGGCATGCCGCGGGAGCGGCTGCGGGAACTGGTGTCGGTCGCCTTCGAGGAGCCCACGCTGTTCTCGGCGAGCGTCGGCGAGAACGTGCTGATGGGCGCGGGCGGCGGCGCGGGCGACGCGGAGCTGCGGCGCGCGCTGGACATCGCCCAGGCCGGCTTCGTGGACGGTCTGCCGCACGGGGCCGGCACCCAGGTCGGCGAGCAGGGCCTCAGCCTGTCGGGCGGTCAGCGCCAGCGTCTCGCGCTGGCCAGGGCGGTCGTCGGGCAGCCGCGCTTCCTGGTCCTCGACGACCCGCTGTCGGCGCTCGACGTGCACACGGAGGCGCTGGTGGAGGCGGCACTGCGCGAGGTCCTCGCCGGCACCACGGCGCTGGTCGTGGCGCACCGCCCGTCGACGGTGATGCTCGCCGACCGGGTCGCGCTGCTGTCCGGCGGGCGGATCGCGGCGGTGGGCACCCATCACGAACTGCTGCGCGACAACGCGGAGTACGCGTGGCTGATGTCGGGCGGCGCGGAGCGGCCGGCACCGGGCGGGCCGCCCGGCACGGCGGCGGCGGCCTACAGAGCACAGGCGGGCGGCGGAGCGCACGCGGGCGGCGAAGCACAGGCGGCCGACGGAGCACCAACGGACGGCGAAGCGCACGCGGGCGGCGGAGCGCACGCGGCCGACGGAGCAAAAGCGGACGGCGGAGCACAGGCGCGCGGCGGAGCACGGGCGGCCGGGGCCGCGGAGAGCGCCGCGGGCGCGGAAGGGAGCATCCGGTGACGGCGGGTCCGGCGACGGTTTCGGCGAAGGAGCCCGCGGAGGAGCGGCCGAAGGACGCGGATCCCGGCGCGGGCTCGGGCGGACCCGGCCCGGTGCCGGAGCCCGGTGCGGAGGCGGGCGACCCGTTCGACCGGGACGCCCTGCCCGCGCCGCGCGGGGCCACCGGCGCGCTGCTGCGCTCGCTGCTGGCGCCGCGCCGCGCCCGGGTGGCGTTCGCCGCGGTGCTCCTGCTGCTCCAGCAGGCGGCGGTGCAGGCCGGGCCGCTGCTCGTCGCGTACGCCATCGACCGGGGCGTGCCCGCCTTCCGGGCGGGCGACAACGGGCCGCTGGTCGCGGTGGGCGCCGGCTACGCCGTCTGCGCCGTCGGGGCGGGGGCGCTCCAGTACGGCTTCATCCGCGCCTCGGCACGGGTCAACCAGGACGTGCTGCTCGACCTGCGGGGCCGCATCTTCCGGCATGCGCAGGCGCTCAGCGTCGACTTCCACGAGCGGTACACCTCGGGCCGGCTGATCTCGCGTTCCACCACGGACGTGGAGTCGCTCCAGGAGCTGCTGAGCGAGGGCCTCCAGGAACTGATCGGCGTCGTCCTGTCGTTCGTGTACATCTCCGCGATGCTGCTCTGGCTCGACCTGGGGCTCGGCGGTGTCGCGGTGCTGTCCTTCGTCCCGCTGTACCTGCTGGTGCGGCTCTACCAGCGGCGGGCGAAGTCCGTCTTCATGACCCGGTCGACGGCGATCGCCGCGGTGATCGTCAAGTTCGCCGAGACGATGAACGGCATCCGCCCGGTGCGCGCCTTCCGCCGCGAGCGGGCCAACGACGAGGCGTTCGCGGGGCTGAACCACCGCCACGAGCGGAGCAACGGGGACGCGCTGCTGGAGATGGCCCGCTATGTGGTCGGCTCCCGGCTGGTGGCCAACA
Source organism: Streptomyces zhihengii (assembly GCF_016919245.1). NCBI lineage: Bacteria > Bacillati > Actinomycetota > Actinomycetes > Kitasatosporales > Streptomycetaceae > Streptomyces > Streptomyces zhihengii. Next base: position 2,697,456 of record NZ_JAFEJA010000001.1, read on the forward strand.
CGGCGGTCGCCGCGATGGTGCTCTGGGGTGCGTACCGGGTCGCGTCGGGCACCCTGGCGCTCGGGGTGCTGGCGGCGGCGGTGCTCTACCTGCGGCGGCTGTACGACCCGATCGACCGGCTGGGGATGTTCCTCAACTCCTACCAGTCGGCGGCCGCCTCGCTGGAGAAGATCGCCGGTCTGCTGGCGCAGGTGCCGTCCGTCCCGGAGGCGGCCCGTCCCCGCGAGCTGCCGGTGCGCGGCGGCACGGGAGCCGGGCGCGAGGTGGTCTTCGAGGGGGTCGGCTTCGCCTACCGCACGGGCGGCGAGGTGCTGCCCCGGTTCGACCTGACCGTCCCGGCCGGCCAGACGGTGGCGGTCGTCGGTTCGACGGGCGCGGGCAAGTCCACCCTGGCCAAGCTGCTCGCCCGGTTCTACGACCCGACCGAGGGGCGGGTGCTGCTCGACGGGACGGACCTGCGCGAGCTGTCGCTGCCCGAACTGCGCCGCGGGGTGGTGATGGTGACGCAGGAGGCGTTCCTGTTCTCCGGCACGGTCGCGGAGAACATCGCGATCGGGCGTCCGGAGGCGAGCCGCGCGGAGATCGAGCAGGCGGCGAAGGCGATCGGCGCGCACGACTTCATCGCGTCGCTCCCCGACGGCTACGACACGGACGTGCGCAAGCGGGGCGGGCGCATCTCGGCAGGTCAGCGTCAGCTCGTGGCATTCGCCCGGGCGCTGCTCGCCGATCCGGCGGTGCTGATCCTGGACGAGGCGACGAGTTCGCTGGACATCCCGGGCGAGCGGGCGGTGCAGCAGGCGATGGACACGGTGCTGCGGGGGCGTACGGCGGTGGTGATCGCGCACCGGCTGTCGACGGTGGAGATCGCGGACCGGGTGCTGGTGATGGAGTCGGGGCGGATCGTGGAGGACGGCACTCCGGCCGAACTCATCGGCGGCGAGGGCCGGTTCGCGGGGCTGCACCGGGCGTGGCGCGAGAGCCTGGCCGGCTGACCCGCCCCGTGTGCCCGTCCGAGGGCGGGCACACGGGCCCGCACGGACGGGCACCGCCGGAGCGACCCGGGCTCCGGCGCGCCCTCGCCGTGCCCGCCGCCCCGCCGTGCGGGCTTCCGCGCGCCGGGGTGCTCCACGCGGGCGTACGCCGGGGGCGCTCGGATCCGGCCAAGCGCCGGGGGTGTCGGCCCCCCGGCCGCGACGCCACGCTCCACACTCCTGTCACATTCCGAGACGTCCCCGCGGGGCCCCGCCGCCCATTCGTCCCCGGCCTGGGGCTACATCCCGGCGGCACCGTCCGCCCACGCGACGAAACGTCCGCTTAACGAACATCAGCCATCGGACACCGGACGATTTCCGGCCAACTTCTTGTCGCGCTCCTGACAGGAACCGTTCACGACTGCCACTCTTCCCCCGTTCCACGCAACGGTGTTCCACCGCTCCAGATCCACCGCGCAGCACCGTATTCCACGCTCCGCACGCCCCACTGCACGCCCGGCCGGCCCGACCCAGCCGACCGGTACCCCCCTCGCAGAAGGAGTCCGCGTGAGACCCACGCATCGCCGTCGCGCCACCGCGACCGGAGCCCTCATCGCGTCGGCAGCCCTGATAGCCGTCGGCTTCCAGACCGGCACCTCCGCCGCGGCCCCCGCGGCCGCCCCGGCCGCACAGGCGTCCGCGGCCGACCCGGGCGCCCTGCCCAAGAGCCTCACCCCGGCTCAGCGCGCCGAGCTGATCCGCGCGGCGACCGCCACCACGGCCGCCACCGCGAAGGAACTGGGCCTGGGCGCCCAGGAGAAGCTCGTCGTCCGCGACGTCACGCAGGACCGCGACGGCACCACGCACACCCGCTACGAGCGCACCTACGCCGGGCTGCCGGTCCTCGGCGGCGACCTGGTGGTCGCCGAGACCGCGGCCGGGGCCACCGAGGCGGTCACCAAGGCCAACCGGGCCCAGCTGAGGGGCATCGCCACCACGGCCGGCGTGGCGGCGGCCACCGCCGAGAAGCAGGCGCTCGGCGCGGCGAAGGCGGAGGGCTCCAAGGCGACGGAGGCCGAGCGCGCCCCGCGCAAGGTGGTCTGGATGGGCACGGGCAGCCCCACGCTCGCCTACGAGACGGTGGTCGGCGGCCTCCAGCACGACGGCACCCCGAACGAGCTGCACGTGGTCACCGACGCGGCCACCGGCGAGAAGCTCTTCGAGTGGCAGGCCGTCCACAACGGCACCGGCAACACCCAGTACAGCGGCACGGTCACCCTGGGCACGGCCCCGTCCTACTCGCTGACGGACACCACCCGCGGCAACCACAAGACCAACAACCTCAACCGGGGCACGTCGGGCACCGGCACGCTGTTCTCGGGCTCCGACGACGTCTGGGGCGACGGCACCCCGGGCAACGCGGAGACGGCCGGCGCGGACGCCCACTACGGCGCCGCGCTGACGTGGGACTACTTCAAGAACGTGCACGGCCGTTCGGGCATCCGGGGCGACGGCGTCGGCGCCTACTCCCGTGTGCACTACGGGAACAACTACGTCAACGCGTTCTGGCAGGACAGCTGCTTCTGCATGACGTACGGCGACGGCGCGGGCAACGCGAAGCCGCTGACGTCGATCGACGTCGCCGCCCACGAGATGAGCCACGGCGTCACCTCCAACACCGCGGGCCTGGTCTACAGCGGTGAGTCCGGCGGCCTGAACGAGGCGACCAGCGACATCTTCGCCGCCGCCGTCGAGTTCCACGCCAACAACAGCTCGGACGTGGGCGACTACCTGGTCGGCGAGAAGATCGACATCCGGGGCAACGGCACGCCGCTGCGGTACATGGACAAGCCGAGCAAGGACGGCTCGTCGAAGGACTACTGGTACTCCGGCATCGGCAGCATCGACGTCCACTACTCCTCGGGCCCGGCGAACCACTGGTTCTACCTGCTCTCCGAGGGCAGCGGCGCGAAGACGGTCAACGGCGTGAGCTACGACTCGCCCACCTCGGACGGTCTGCCGGTCACCGGCATCGGCCGCGAGAAGGCCGCGCTGATCTGGTACAAGGCGCTGACCACCAAGTTCAACTCGACCACCAACTACGCGGCCGCCCGCACCGGCACCCTCGCCGTGGCGACGGAGCTGTACGGCGCGAGCAGCGCCGAGGTGAAGTCGGTGACCGACGCGTGGGCCGGCATCAACGTCGGCGCCCGCCCCGGCGGCGGCAACCCCGACCCGGGCACGGTCTTCGAGAACGCCGCCGACGTCGCCATCCCGGACGCCGGCGCCGCGGTGACCTCCACGGTCAACGTGACCGGCCGCACCGGCAACGCCCCGGCCGCGCTGAAGGTCGACGTGGACATCGTCCACACCTGGCGCGGCGACCTGGTGATCGACCTGGTCGCCCCGGACGGCACCGCCTTCCGCCTGAAGAACTCCAGCAGTTCGGACTCGGCGGACAACGTCCAGGCGCAGTACACCGTCAACGCCTCCGGCGAGGTGGCCAACGGCGCCTGGAAGCTGCGGGTGCAGGACGTGGCCCGGTACGACACGGGCTACATCAACAGCTGGAAGCTCACCTTCTGAGCCGGCCCCGCACCGGCTGAGAACCACCGAGCACGGCTGAGCGACACCGACACACCATCGAGGAACCGGCCGCCCGGGGTGCCCCACGCGCCCCGGGCGGCCGCGCGTCGTGCCGTCGTACAGTGACCGGATGATCAGGGTGCTGCTGGCCGACGACGAGGCACTGATGCGGGCCGGTGTACGGGCGGTGCTCGGCGCGGATCCCGGGATCGAGGTGGTCGCGGAGGCCGCCGACGGCCGGGAGGCCGTGTCGCTCGCCCTCGCCCACCGGCCGGACGTCGCGCTGCTGGACGTCCGGATGCCCCGGCTGGACGGCCTCGCGGCGGCCGAGGAACTGCGCCGCGCGGCACCCAGCACCGCCGTCGTGATGCTGACGACGTTCTCCGAGGACGAGTACATCGAGCGGGCGCTCGGCTGCGGCGCGGCCGGCTTCCTCCTCAAGTCCGGTGATCCGCGCGAACTGATCGCGGGGGTACGGGCGGTGACGGAGGGCGCCGCCTTCCTCTCGCCGGTGATCGCCCGGCGGGTCATCGACCGCCTCGGCACGGGCCGGCTGACCCGCGGCGCCTCGGCGCTGGCGGCCCTGGAGCCGCTGACGGGGCGGGAACGGGAGGTGGTGGCACTGGTGGGCGCGGGGCTGTCGAACGCGGAGATCGCCGCCCGGCTGCATGTCGTGGAGAGCACGGTCAAGGCCCATGTCAGCGCCGTCCTGGGGAGGACCGGGCTGCGCAACCGGGTGCGGCTGGCCGTCCTCGCGTACGAGGCGGGGCTGGTGGAGGAGCCGCCCGCACCGCCCCCGGCACGATCGTCAACCACGGGTTGACGATCCGGGGAGCGTCAACCTAGGGTTGTCGCATGACGGACACCGATCCCGTGCGTCTCACGCACCCCGTGCGGCTCGACGATCTGATCGAAGCCATCAAGAAGGCCCACTCCCAGCCCCTCGACCAGCTCTCCGACGCGGTCATCGCGGCGGACCACCTCGGCGACATCGCCGACCACCTCATCGGCCACTTCGTGGACCAGGCCCGCCGGTCCGGCGCGTCCTGGACCGACATCGGCACCTCCATGGGCGTCACCAAGCAGGCCGCCCAGAAGCGCTTCGTGACCAAGCAGTCCGACCAGCCGCTCGACCTCGACCCCAGCCAGGGCTTCGCCCGCTTCACCCCCCGGGCCAGGAACGTCGTCGCGGCGGCCGCCAACGAGGCGGTCGCCGCCCGCAACGCGCTCGTCGGGCCCGAACACCTCGTCCTCGGCCTGCTCGCCGAACCCGACGGCCTCGCCGTGAAGGCGCTCGCCGCCCAGGGCGCCGCCCCGGACGCGATCCGCGCCGCGGCCTCGGCGGCGCTCCCGCCGGCCGCGGACGAACTCCCGGAGATCGCCCCGTACGACGCCCGCGCCCGCAAGGTGCTGGAGCTGACCTTCCGTGAGGCACTGCGCCTCGGCCACAACTACATCGGCACCGAGCACATCCTGCTCGCCCTGCTGGAGGCGGAGGACGGCAGCGGGCCGCTGGCCACGCTCGGCGTCGGCAAGGAAGCCGCCGATCAGTGGGTGACCGACACCCTCGCGGTGTTCCTGGCAGCACGGCAGCAGCAGCAATAGGGGTCCCCCCACCCCCACTTCCGTCGGGGGCCCCGGACGCGGGGTCCCTGACAGGGTGGGGGCATGCGCAGAGAGAACACCCGCGAAGTCCTCACCGACCTGGCGCTGTGGGCGGTGCTCGCCCTGTGCGTCCTGCTGCGCTCCGACCCGGACGACGGCGGCTCCTGGTGGTGGGTCGCCACCGGCGTCCCGCTGCTCGGCGCCGCCGTCCTGCTGTGCCGCACCGCGCCGCTGGTGTCCCTGGGCATCGCCGTCGCGCTGAGCGCCTGGCAGACACCCGAACTCTTCACCGCCTCCTACGCCCCCGCCATGGCCGCGTTCGGCTACCTCTCCGGCCGGCGCACCGCGACGGCCCGCCCCGCGCTGCTCGCCTTCGGCGCGACGGCCGCCGCCGGGCTCGTCCTGTGCCTGGCCCTCAGCGACCTGTGGAGCTGGTTCGCCCTCCTGGTCACCCTGCTGCTGGTGGTCGTCGTCCCGTGGCTGTCCGGCCGCTACGTGCGCCAGTACGCCCAACTGGTCTCCACCGGATGGCGGCTGGCCGAGCACATGGAACGCGAGCGGGAGGCCGCCGCCGACCGCGAGCGGCTGCGCGAACGCTCCCGCATCGCCGGGGACATGCACGACTCCCTCGGCCACGACCTGTCCCTGATCGCCGTCCGGGCCGCCGCGCTGGAGGTCGACGCGAGTCTCGGCGAGCGGCAGCGCGAGGCGGCGGGCGAGCTGCGCCGGGCGGCCGCCGACGCGACCGCCCGGCTGCGCGACATCGTCGGGGTGCTCCGGGAGGACGGCACGCCGGCGCCGACCGCGCCGTACGGGGAGACCGTGGCCGCCCTCGCCGAACGGGCCCGCGAGGCGGGCCTCGACGTCACCCTGGACGAGGCCCCCGCACCGGCCCCACTGCCGCCGATGACGGCCCTGGCCGTCCACCGGGTCGTCCAGGAGTCCCTGACCAACGCGGCCAAGCACGCGCCGGGCGCCGCCGTGCGGGTGTCCGTCGCGTATGCCGTGGACACCCGCACCGTCACCGTCACGGTCGCGAGCGGCCCGGGCGACGGGGGCGCCGCGCCGGCCGCCTCGGGGGGCACCGGCCTCGTCGGCCTCGACGAACGCGTCCGCCTCGCCGGCGGCACCCTCGCCCACGGCCCCGGCGCCGGCGGCTTCACCGTCACCGCGCGGCTCCCGCTGTCGCCCGGCGTGCGTCCGGCCGCGCCCGCCCCCACCACGGCCGGCGAACTCCACGACGCCCGGCGCCGGGTGCGCCGCAACCTGCTCCAGGCGGTCACCGTCCCGCTCGCCGCCGGCCTGGCGCTCGCCCTGCTGATCCTGGGCTTCCGCTTCTGGAGCGACTCGCGCACGGTGATGGACCCGGCGCAGTACGACGCCCTGCGCGTCGGCGACACCCGCGCCGAGGTGCTGACCCGTCTCCCCCGGCTCTCCCTCGACGGCCCGCCGGCCGGCGTCCCGCCGGAGCCGGCCGGGGCGGGCGCCTGCGAGTACTACCGGGCGGAGCGGTACGAGGCCACCCCGGCCTACCGGCTCTGCTTCAGGGACGGCCGGCTGCTGTCGAAGACGGTCGTCACGGACGTGGCGAACGAAGAGGACCGCCCCCGGTGACACCGGGGACGGTCCTCGCGCCGCGGACGGCCCCCGCCGGGGCCGTCGGCGGCGGTCCGGTCACTTCATGCCGAGGAGCTGCTCCACCGGGTCGATGGCGAAGTAGACGAGGAAGAGCGCCGCGGTGCCCCACAGCAGCCAGTGCACCTCGCGGGCCTTGCCCAGGCATGCCTTGATGACGACGTAGGCGATGAAGCCGGCGCCGATGCCGTTGGTGATGGAGTAGGTGAACGGCATGACGACGATGGTGAGGAACGCGGGGACGGCGACCTCGTAGCGGTCCCACTCGATGTGCTTGACCTGCGTCATCATCAGGAAGCCGACCGCGACGAGCGCGGGGGCGGCGGCCTGCATCGGCACGATGGTCAGCAGCGGCGCGAGGAACAGCGCCAGCGCGAACACACCGCCGGTGATGATGTTGGCGAAGCCGGTCCGCGCGCCTTCGCCGACACCCGCGGCGGACTCGATGTAGGTGGTGGCGGACGACGACGAGGACGCGCCACCGGCGACGGCGGCGGCGCCGTCGATCAGCAGCACCCGGCCGAGACCCGGGACCTGGCCGCGCTCGTCGAGGAGCCCGGCCTCCGCGGTCACACCGACGACGGTGCCCATGGTGTCGAAGAAGTCGGAGAGGATCAGGGTGAAGACGATCAGGACCACCGTCAGCACGCTGACCTGACCGAACGCGCCGAACAGGTCGAAGTTGCCGAGCAGCCCGAAGTCCGGTGCCGCGAAGACCTCGTCGGGCAGGGACGGCGTCGTCAGACCCCAGGACTTGATGTCGGCGAAGGCGTTGACGACCACGGCGAGGACGGTCATCACGACGATGCTGATGAGGATGGCGCCCTTCACCTTGCGGGCGAGCAGCACGATCGTCATGAGGACGCCCAGGCAGAAGATCAGCATGGGCCAGCCGGTGAGCGTGCCGGTGCCGAGCTGCACGGGCACGGTGGTGTTGGCGACGTCCGGGATACGGGTGACGAAGCCGGCGTCCACGAAGCCGATGAAGGCGATGAAGAGGCCGATGCCGACGCTGATGGCCTGCTTGAGCGGTTGCGGGATGGCGTGCATGACCGCCTCGCGCAGGCCGGTCACGACCAGCACGCAGATCAGCAGACCTTCGAGCACGATGAGGCCCATCGCGTCGTCCCAGGCCATCAGCGGAGCGACCTGGAAGGCGACGACGGCGTTGATGCCCAGACCGGCCGCGAGGGCCAGCGGCAGATTGCCGCCCACGCCCATGATGATGGTCATGACCGCGGCCACCAGGGCGGTGGCGGTCACGAGCTGACCGGGGTCGAGCTGGTCGCCGAACTTGTCCTTGGCACTGCTCAGGATGATCGGGTTGAGCACCAGGATGTACGCCATCGTGAAGAACGTGGCGAATCCACCACGCACTTCACGGCCGACGGTCGAGCCACGTTCGGTGATGCGGAAGAACCGGTCGAGCGGGCCACCGTCTCTGGCGGGCGGCGCGTCGACCGTGTTGGTCGCGCTGTTCTGCATGAGGGCGTCTCCTGGGACTGCGGAAAGGGATCGGGGACAGTCGGCGCGGCGGGGAAAGCGCATGCGCGCGCGTCGTACGAACGCACATACGACGCCCCGCGGAGCGGATCATACGCGCCACGCCGGAAACCTCAACCGGCGTGACTTCTAGGGGAAGTTGGTGGTAGGGGGCACCTTCTGTACGTTCCTACAGAATCGAACACGACCTACTCCACAAAGCGGGATGCAGGCGACGGCGGCCGTGGAGTAGCCGGCTGTGACGGCCTACTCTCAGCGCGTGCATCCACCGCTCCCCTTCAACGCGCGCGCCGCCCGGTTTCTGCGCGAGAAACTCGGGATGGCCCACGGCCACGTCGCCTACGGCATGCGCGCCTCCTACGGCATGAACCACATCACCCCGGAGCACATCGCTGCCTGGGAACGCGGCACGGCAGTGCCCACCTCCGACGAACTCGCCGCCCTCGCGGGCGCGCTGTGGTGCGGTCCCGGCGAACTCATGGGACACCCCCGCACCCTGCGCGAACACCGCCTCGCCCGGGGCGTCCCCCCCGAGGACGTGGCACGCGCGATCGGGCTCCGCATCGAGGACTACCTCCGCATCGAGGAGACCGGCCGATGGACCGGCGACGCGAGGCAGTCAGCCGCGCTGGGCCAGGTACTCGCGCTCCCCGCACGGGACTTCATCGCCGTCACCGGCCTGGAGGACGAACTCGCCCGGCTCCTCACCGAGGCCGTCTCCACCCGCTGGCAGGCCCATCTGCGCTCCATCGCCAAACACCTCGGCATGGACAAGCGCGACCTCAAGGAGACCCTGCGTGCCATGCACGCCGAGTACCAGTCCCTGATGGCCGCCACCCTCAGCCGCGCCGGCGGCACCACCGCCTCCGGCGAGGACGGCCGGCGGTACGTGGAGGGGATCGTGGAGCGCTTCTGGGAGGGGCTGCCGAAGGAGTGAGGCGCGGCGTCACGACTGCTTGCACACGAAGGCCGCCCCCGGTGAATCACCGGGGGCGGCCCGTCGTTGCTCCTCAGAAGGAATCTGCCTCGCTCACACGTGTGGCGGTGCCGGCACCGTCGCACGGCAGGAACCAGGCGGGCTCACCCCAGTCCGTGGACAGGACGAGAGCGTGCACCTCCCGCGCAGACTTCCGGCGGAAGGCCAGCAGGAGCACGCAAGCGGGGGCGAGCGACCTCAGACGCTCACCGTCCTCCTCCTCCAACTCCTCGATCGCGGCCGACTGCGGGGCCTCGATCGAGACCTCACAGGTCGTACCGTCTGCCAGCCGGCAGAGCAGGTACTGCTCGCCGGACGGGGCGGTACGGATCTCGACGCCGACTTCCTGCGTCGCCAGCGACGTGCCCACTGCGGAGAGCGTCACCTCGTGCGAGGTGGCGACCAGAACCGAATCCACGCTACGGCCTCAGCACTTCCAGGAGATCTTCCAGTGAACTCTGCCTGCCACCGGCGGCGACGCCTCCTGCGGCATTGATGGACTTGGATGCTACGCCCATGTTCCTCGCATAGCCGAAGACGGGTTTGCCCTGCGGATTGATCGCCGACGGTCCTTGCCGACGCTCGATCTGCTTGGTCAGACCCGACCCGTTGCCTCCCTTGACCTCGATGATGGCGTTCCTGGTCTCGATGTCGATCTCGACACCGTCCCTCGTGTGGTTCACGTCGACGACGTGTCCGGGGTAGCGCTCCTCGATGGCGTTCGCCAGCTCTGCCACGTCGGGGTCGTCCGACGTGAAGCGTCGCGGAGATGGAACATCCCCTGCCCCGTCGCAGTTGTGCACGAGGAGCGGGGTCGAGCCGGCCAGGACGTAGTACGCGTGAATACCCGTGACGGTGAGGTCGTGGGTCCGCTGACGCTCGTCGAAGTAGCGGGTGTCCGTGACCTTTACGGCGTCGCCGTCCGGAGTACGCAGCTCCATGCCGGGTCGGAGATCACCCGCCTCGATCCACCGCCCTTCGGACTGCACCCAGAACGGGTGGGTCGTGGTGGAGATGAGCGCCTCGGGCACTCCCGCCCCGCCGAGGACCGTCAGATCGACGAAGTGCTTGTCGTCCTCAGTGACGATCGTGCCGGCGACCTCCCTGACCGTGGTCTTACCGGTCTCGGAGTCGGTGACCGTCACCTTGTCTCCGAGAGCAACCTCTTCGATCGCCTTGGTGGTTCCATCGGCCAGGAGCACCTGCGTACCCGGCAGGAAGCTGTGGCACTTCGGCTTCTTCTTGAGCGCCGCCGCTGCCTTTTTCTTGGCCGCGGCCAGTGCGTCCTTGGCCTTGGAAACGCCGTCCTTGGCCTTGTCGACGGCCTTGCTGGCCTTCCAGAGGTCCTTCACCCCGCCGACCAGGTCGCCGACGAGATTGACGACCCGCTTGGCGAGTTTGGCGCCCTTGGCCCAGTTCCACGGTGCGCCGTACTTGGCGAGGATCTTGCCGGCGAGACCGCCGGCGAAGCTGCCCGCGATGTTCAGCAGCGTCTCACCGCACGCGCCCATGTCACCGCTGGAGACACAGTCGAGAGCGGCGTCCACACCCAGGATGTCCCGGGCGATCTTGACGAGCGCCTTGCCCGCGGACTTGATCCGCTGCTTGGCCGCCGTCTGCTGGCCCTGCGCCCCGGCCAGGTTGGTCTCCGCCCCGGAGACGGCCTTCTCCTCCTGGTAGGTCGGGTTCCTGTCCTTGCTGGGGACGGGGAGACCGCCGCGGCACTCGATCAGGCCCTGCATGCACTCCGGGATCGCCATGCCGCTCGGGTCGGCGTGGGTGACCGGGGTGTTGTTGGCGTACGCGTAGCCGTTGATCTGCTGCGGCTGGGTGTAGTCGATCAGCGGGTCGACGGAGATGAACTTGCCGATCACCGCGTCGTACTCGCGTGCGCCGAGATGGGTCAGCCCGGTCGACTTGTCGATGGTGCCGCCGACATAGCCCTTCTCGCCCGGCCAGGTCCCGGTCGCCGTGCCCCGTTCGACACCGTAGGGATCGAAGCGGCGCTGGGACACAGAACCGGTCACGGCGTCGACTGCGACCTCGCCGGTGCCGTGGTGATCCGACGCGACGAACGACACGGTGCCGTCGTCCGTCCGCACGGCGATCGTCTGCCCGGCGTGGGCGTAGTAGCGGGTCGCCGTCTTCTTGGCGCCGTCGGCGGAGAGTTTCAGCTCCGTATTGGGGAGGTAGACCGTGGTGCCGGTGGTGTCCTTGCGCTGGACCCGGTTGCCGGCGCTGTCGTAGAGGTAGGTCGTCTCGGAGCCGTTGGCCTCCTTCGCCTTGGCGAGCTTCCCGTCGGCGGTCCACTCCAGCGTCTGGGCGTTGCCGCCGATGGTGCGCTTGGTGGTGTTGCCGGAGTCGTCGTACTCGTAGCTGGACTGCCGGTCGCCGGTCGGGGTGTTCTCGACGACCTTGGTGACCTGGTGCGGTCCGTCGCCGAGCGCGCCCGCGCCGCCGTAGGTGAAGGTGCGGGTGATGTTCTTCGCCGGGTTCAGCCCGGTGTCGTGCACCGTCTCCGAGGTCCGGTTGCCGATGGCGTCGGTGACGTACGACTTCCAGTACGGCGCCGGGCCGCCGAGCGCCTTCGCGCCGGGAGCCGCCTGACAGGCGGCCGGGCCCGAACCGTCGAGCGGCGCAACCGAACCGGTGGAGCCGCTGCCGGCCGCCTCGGCGACGGTGGCCGCAGGTGTCCACGCCTCGGCGAGACGCTTGCGGGCGTCGTAGCCGAAGCACTGCACGTCCGGCGAGGCCGTGTTCGAGGTGTCCGCGATCGACAGGACGTTGCCGGCCTGGTCGTAGGAGTAGTTCGCCTCCTTCACCGGCGCCGGAGCACCGTACACGTCCACGACCATGCGCTTGAGACGGTTGGTGCCCGTCTCGTAGTCGAAGGTCTGCCAGACCTTCTTGCCACCGGTGTTCAGCTCGTACTGTTGAACAAGGCTCTTGTTCGAGTAGACCGTGTTGGTGACGTACGGCGTCGCACCCGTCAGGGTCGTCGGCCGCTGCAACTCGTCGTACTCACTGACGAGGACTTCGCCGGCCAGACCGCCGGCAGCCGGCAGACCACTGGACTGCACCGTGCCGTCCCGGTTGTAGGCCGAGGTGAACGAGTAGGTCCCCGCCAGCGCTCCCTGGGACGCCGGCACCACGTAGTCCGTCCGCAGGGGCCTGTAGAGGTCGTCCCACGTTTGCGTGACCGTCGCGAAGTACTCCGTCGGCGAGACATAGCTCAGGTCCGCATACGGCTGCCCGAGCATGCCGGCCTTGTCGTACCGGGTCTCCGTCAACCGGGTCCCCGTGTTCGCCTCGCCCTGCCAGGTCGACAGGGGCCGGCCCAGCTTGTCGTAGACCGTGGAGATCTTCTTCCCGCGACCATCGATGGCCGAGACGGGTCGGTCGAGCCCGTCGTACTGCGTCGTCGACGTCCCCGCGTCGGGGTCCACGCTCTTGGTCTTGCGGCCCAGCAGGTCGTACTCGTAGCGCCACACGTTGCCCTTGGCGTCGGTGACGGTCTCCAGCTGGCTCTTCGGTGTGAAGGTGTACTTGGTGACGTCGTAACCCAGCAGCGGGTTCGGGGAGTCGCCCTTGTAGTGCCAGATCTCCTTCGTGTTGCCCCGGGCGTCGCTGATCGACGTCGTCGGGACACCGCCCTGCGGCGGGTCGACCGTGGTGCGCTCGCCGTCGTAGCTCGTCGTGGTGCGCCACTGCTCGGCGCCCGAGACGGCCATGATCTGCGCGGTCGGACGGCCGAGACCGTCGTACCGCAGCAGCGACTGCTGGCCGACCTCGCCGTTGCGGACGATCAGCAGCTCGTCCGACGCCGCTCCCGCCGCGTTGTAGGTGGCATTGGTCTGCTTGACCTTGCCCGTGCCGTCGTAGAAGGCGTCCGCCACCATCCGGGTGCCCTTCGGGCCCTCGGTCTGGAGCTGACGCGGGCGCAGCAGGCTGTCGAACAGCTCGTACTCGGAGCCGTAGGAGCCGTCGTTCTCGATCTTCTCCGTCCGGATCGCCGTGACCTTGTCACGCCGGACGTTGTAGGAGTACTTGATGGACGGCGTCTGCGTCTTCGCCCGGTCCGGCAGCCAGACCGAGGTCAGGCGGCCCAGTCCGTCGTAGGCGAGGTCGGTGCGCTTGCCGTTGGCGTCGGTCTGACCGGCCGACATGCCCCACGCCGGGACGTAGTCCGTGGTGGTGACGTGGTTCAGCGCGTTGGTGTTCTTCGTCTGCGAGATCAGGCCGTTGACGTCCGTGTACGACGTCTTGGTCTCGGCCCCCGACGCGTCCTTCTGCGACAGCGGCCGCCCGAAACCGTCGTAGGTCGTGGTGCCGGTGACCTGGTAGGTGCCGGTGGTGCCGTTGTGCGCGGTCAGCCGCTCGGTCGTGGTCGCCAGACCCCGGGTCGGGGCCTCGCCGAACGCCTTGTTGTCGTAGGACGTGCGCTCGTCGGCGTGGACCTGCGTCTTGCGGTCCGGCGTCGCCGAACACTTCACGCCCACCGACTCGCTGCGCGACGGCAGCGTGAGCAGGTTGGCGGAGAGATTGTCGGCGTACCAGGTGCGCGTGCAGGTGTCGTCGGACGAGGTGGAGACATCGCCCTGGTCGTCGACCTCGGTCACCCGGCCGGTGCCGTTGGCCGTGTCGTACTTCGTGACCGTCTTCGACTCCAGCCACGACCCACCGGACCGCAGCTCGAAGCCGCGCTCGGTCTCGGTGCGCACGATCGACGCGTGGGTCGTACCCCAACTGCGCGTCTGCGTGGCGGTGTTCACCTTCCACGGAGTGCCGATGACCTTGGAGACGACCTTGTCGCCGTTCCAGGTCTGGGCCTCCAGCTGGTGCCCGGTGAACTCCTCCGCGTCCGTGAACTCCGCGCCGGTCGAGTCCTTGACCTTGACGGAGCGGTTGCCGCCGTCCGGGTCCTTGTCCCCGTCCATGCCCTGGAGATAGGTGTAGTCGACGCGGGTGGACTGGACATCGGCACTGCCCGAGGTGACGGTGACCTTGCCGTAGCCCTGCCAGCCACCCCAGGTGAGGTACTTGTCCTCGGTGATCCCGTCCGGCTTCGCCTTCCGCCAGGCCGCGTCACCCTTGTAGTCGTAGCGGGTGACCAGGGAGTCGCCACCACCGGTGCGGTCCGTCTCCACGATCTCCGCGACCACGTACTTGTGGAACCAGTCCGTGATCGGCTCGATCGTCCCCGGCGGCGCCCACTTCACCGGATAACACCGCTTCACCGACTCACCCGGCTTCGGCAGCGACGCCTTCGAGCACTCGGTCGGCGCGTAGTTCACATCGAGCTGCGCGCCCGTCTCACTCACCACAGCGGCGAGGCGGTAGCGGTGGAACGGCGCGATGTTGTCACCGATCGCATCCACCCGGTTGACCAGCTGCTCACCGAACAGCTCCAGCGCCGGCAGCTTCGCCGCCGTCCCCACCCGGCCCTCGTGCTCCAGCTTCGACAGCCACAGCGTCTTCGAGTCGTCACCGTTGTCCGTGAACAGATGCGTGAACGACCACGCATCCACATCCTGGTACTCGGTCGCACTCTTGCGCATCTGGGTCGTGATGCCCGTCAGCCGCTTCGTCGTCCAGAACGTCTGCCCGACCGTGCACTTCGTATCGGCCTTGCACTCCTGATCCACCGGAGTGTCCGGCCACCGCGCCGCGTTCGCCTTCGTCCGCTTCGACTCCGCACAATCGAAATCCGACGTCGGAAGACAACGCTCCGCGGTCTCGAACACCACCCGCGCCGGCGCCTTCGCCGCATACACCTGACCGTCACGCTGACCGTAGTCGATCCGCTTCAGCCAGCCGCCACGGTGATACGCCGTACCGTTGACGTCCGTCTTCCCGTTCAGCGCGTAGTAGTTCGTCTCCGGCGCGTAGAAGTACGACATCACATTGCCGTGCGTGTCCTTGACATAGTCAAGACTCCACCGCCACGCCTGCTTGCAGTGCGCACTGGTGAACGTCGCGTTGTAGCACGGCTCCCCGGAGTCGTCACCGAACACCGGCACGGTCCACGTCGAACCGGTCGTCTCCTTGCCGTCCGTGTACCCCGGCAGCCGGTTCAGCCCGAACCAGTACTGCGTACCGTCGGCCGTCGTGACCTTCCAGTGCTCACCGTTGTCGTCACCGTTCGACGCACCCGTGAGCTTCTCGACCTTCGTACCGTCGTCCGAAGCGAACTTCCACGCCCCGGAATCGTCGTCCTTGATCAGCTCACTCGACGTCCCGTTGAGCATGATCGAGGCATTGTCGAACGCCCAGCACTGCTCACCCGACGACTCGTGCCCGTCATCGGAACAGGGCTTGTAACGGCGCTCGATGAACCCCGCGTCGTACGAGAAACCCTCACCGACCCAGGAACCCTGGTTGTTCGTCACCGCCGTCCGGCCGTCCGCCGACTGCGACGAATACCCCAGACCCACCGTCGGCGACAGACCACCCGGCGTCGGAACCGTCCGCATCGGATAGTTCCAGCTGAACCCGCCACTGGAATTGGCGACGCTCCAGCTCGACGCAGGAGCCAGGGACGTCGCCTTGTAGGAACCCTGGCCCGACGACGGACCCGCCGCCAGCGCCACCAGCGGCGCGGCCTCGGCCGCCATCGTCGACGCGCCCGCCGCCTGCGCAGGAGCCGCCGTCACCGACGCCGACACCGTGCGCGCCTCGGGATCGTTCACCGTCGCCAGAGGCTTCGGCAGCTCCGGACACCCGGCGCTGCCCGGCACCGCGACCGCCGCACACGCCGGCAACTGCACCAACCGCAGCCGCGACGCATACGAGCCGCCGTACCCCTCCGCGAACGACGAGTAGTCCACGGTCAGCCGGACCGGAGCAGCCTTCGCCCCCGCGTCCGAACGCTCCACCCGCAGCACCGCACCCGCGCCCAGCTCACCGGCCCGCTTCCCCGGCAGCACATCCACCCGCACCTCGGCGGGCGACGCAGCCGCAGCAGCACGGGCCGACTTCGCCGCCCTCACCGGCACGGATGTGACGGTGACCGGCAGACCGCCGACCACCTTCTCCTTGCCCGAAGCCGCAACGGCCAGCTCCGCGCTGCCGTCGCCCGGCCAGACCGCCTTGTCCAGCGCCGTGACGGCCGCCTTCCGCGCCGCATCGGCACGCCGCGGCGCCGCCTTCGCGTCCCGGCCCTCGACCGGATCACCGAAGTCCTGCACACCGGGACGACCCCGGACCTGCTCCTCCAGGGTCAGCGGCATCGCCTGCACCGAGGAACCGGTCAGAGCGATCGTCACCCCCAGAGCGGTGGCCGCAAGCAGCCGCCCTGGTATTCGCCGGTTCAGCAACCGGCCGCGAAATGGCATCACGTGTCTCCGCACGTCAGTAAGGAATGGTGGGTGGTGCGTGGCCGCCACGGCCTCGGGGACCGTGGCGGCCTCGCGGCTGTGCCACCCGGCGGGCAGGGGCTCGGGCCCCCGCCGGCCGGGTGCGTCATGGGGCGCGGCTGTGCCGCGTGTGCCGTCAGCGGACCGTGGCGCCGAAGGCGGTGTCGCCCGCGGGGATGCCGCCTTCGCCCGGCCTGAACGACTGGCTGGGGGCACCGCCGTTGGCGGTGTTCCAGGGGAAGAGGTGGACGGAATGGCCGGCGGCGGGGCCGTACGGCATGCCGACGTACAGACCCGCCGTCGATCCCGAGAGGCTCAGTCCGGCGAGCTGGAGCGGTGCGGGCTCGCCGGGGACGCCCCAGCCCGGGTCGATCCACGCGTCGGACGTGCCGGGGGCGCCGACCATCGGGACGATGTGGACGCCGCCCTTCTCGCGGTGCTCCTCGGCCGACTCCTCGCCGGGCACACCGATCGCCAGGCGCGCCGTCGTGCCCGTGGTGGTGGTGTTCGGGGAGGTGTTGACGGCGGCGAGACGCTGGCCGAAGAAGTCGCCCGCCTCGCCCTCCTGCTCGACGTCGGCGGTGTTCTGCTCGACCCACATGGTCTCGCTGAACCCGCCGCTCGCGTTGATCCGGAAGATCTGCACGGCTCCGGCGTCCACGGTCGTCGACAGGTCCTCGCCGGGGCTGCCGATGGCGAGCAGGACCTCGGTGGTCGAGGTCGCGCCCGAGGGCCGGTAGGGGACCATCGCCAGCGCGGTGCCGAAGCCGTCGCCCGCCTCCTCGGCGCCGGCGACGGTGTCCGCGTCCTGTGACAGTCCGAGGAGCGGCTTCGGGTATCCGGAGGCCAGCGTGTGGCTGAAGACCGCGACCCCGCCGGCGAACGGCACGGTGCCGATGGCCTCGCCGGGGGTGCCGACGGCGAAGTGCGTGGGGGTGGACGTGAGGGAGGCGCCGAACCGGTCGTCGGTCTCCGCGACGCCGGGCACCGCGCCCCCGGTCTCCACGTTCTGGCTGATCACGCCGACGACCGTCTGCGCGGTGCCGTGGATGTAGACGAAGCCGCCCGCGTCCTCGACGGCAGGGCTGCCGATGGACTCGCCCGGCACGCCGGCGACGAGGTACGGCGTGCCCGCCGAGGTCTTGCCGGCGACGAGCGCGTAGCCGAGCCAGTCGCCGGGTTCGGCGGCGCCGCCGATGGTGGTGCCGGCGCCCTGGAGGTGCTCCTTGGGCACCTTGCCGCCGTTGAAGCCCGCGGCGGAGCCGTAGACGATGTGGACCGAACCGGCGTCGGCGTTGGTGGAGATGTCCTCGTAGGGAGCGCCCACCGCGAGGTCGGCGCAGCCGTCGAGGTCGGCGTCGTAGACCGCGAGGGCGAAGCCGTACCGGTCTCCCTCCTCGGCGCCGCCGGGGATGTTGGGAGAGTCCTGGCTGAGTTCGTAGGTGCCCTTGCCGCCGCCGTAGACGATCCGGACGAGTCCGGCACGGGCGTGCCCGGTGACGGTGGCCTCCGGGTCGGCGATGGCGGTGTCGCGGATGCCGTCGCCGTTGAAGTCGGACTCGGTGCCGGAGCAGGCGGCGGCCGCCGCCGTCGCGCCGGGCGCGAGCCCGAGCGTGGCGGCGGCGAGGACGACGGCGCTCGCGGCGAGCGCAGTCCGCCGTCGTGCCGCCCGCGGGCGCGGGCGGGTCGGTCGGTTCATCGGTGGGGTCCCTCCCCCGGAGCCGCGTGCTGTCCCGCCGGCGGTCCGGGCTGATGTCGGACGGAAGAAAAAGGGGCGGGTGGGACGGCACGGCCGTCCCACCCGCCCTCAGGGGTCCTACATGTCCGGCAGGGCCATCGGGTTGGCCATCTGCTGGACCGCCGTCTTGTCGGCGGCTCCGCTGTAGACGCGGACCTCGTCGATGGCGCCGGCGAAGTACTCGCTGCCGCCGCCGAGGGCCGAACGGCCGACCTGGAGGGCGCCGGTGGCGGCCCACAGGGTGTCGTCGCTGCCGTGTGCGATGTCGGCGAGCATGCCGTTCACGTACAGCCGGATCTCGTTGGCGAAGGCGTCGTAGACGACCGCCAGGTGCTGGCCGGCCGGGTCGGTGTCCGGCAGCTCCTGGTCGTCGCTGAACGTCTTCACCGTGGCGCCGGCCGTGTCGGTCTCGGCGACCGCGAGCTCCCACATGGGGGGCGAGTCCACGTCGGCCCCCGGGCGGTAGCGCACGGCGAGGCGGTTGGCCGCCGCGCCCGGCAGCGAGAGGACGGTCTGCGCCTTCTCCGGGTCGATCGTGGTGAGCATCGCCCGGGCGGTCAGCGTGAAGCTGGCCGCGCCGGTGACCGGGGCGGTGGCCGTGGACGCGTAGTCACCGGCACCGTCGAGCACCATGTGGCCCGCGCCGACCATCGGGAACGGGTCCGGCGACAGCGGGTCCTCGGGCTTGGGCATGATGAGGGCGTTGCCCGCCAGGGTCAGCGGCTGGCCCGTGCCGGTGTCCGGGGAGGTCGTGCCGGACTTCACGTCGAGCTGCCAGTAGTTCTTGCGCTCGGGCTTGACCGTCATCATCTCCGCCACCTGGGCGGCGGGCAGGACGCGGTCGAAGACCCGGACCTCGGCGAGGTCGCCGGTGAAGTTGTCGCGGTAGCCGCTCTTGGCCGTGCTGCGGCCGATCTGGAGCGGACCGTACGACTTCCACACCGAACGGCGCGACGCGGTGCCCTTGGAGTCCTTGTTGATGTAGAGCCGCAGTTCGGACTTGGTGGCGTCGTAGACACCGGTCAGCAGCACCCACTGGTCGGGCACGACGGTGACACCGGTGGCGACGGCCTTCCACTCGCCGAGCGAGTCGACGTCGGTCACCGGGACGGAGAACGCCCAGGTGCCGGCGGTCTTGTCGTAGCCGAGGGTGAAGCCGGGCTCGCCGGTGCCGTCCTGGCTGACGACCGCCATGTCACGCGTCGGGGTGCCCTTCGGGCGGACCCAGGCGCTGACGGAGAAGCTCTCCGAGGAGTCGAGCACGGTCTCGTTGACGTCGGCGTAGGACGCCGCGGTGCCGTCGAAGCGGGCGGCCGCGTCGGCCTTGCCGCCGGGGCCCTCGACGCCGAAGGTGACACCGGTGCCGGCGTCGGCGGCGAACACGCCCGTCTCGTCGTGCGCCTCGGTGCTGGCCGGCGCGTCGGCGAGGTTCCACTGCGCGGCGACCGGCGTGCCCTCGGTGACGAGGAACTCGTAGTGCGCCTTGGTGCTCGGGTTCTTCGCCTTGTCGACGGCGATCACGTCGACCCAGTGACGCCCGGAACGGGTCGGCATCCAGTTCACCGTCGCGGGACCGCCCGCGGAGGTGGCGGGCACGGTGGTCGCCGGGGTGGCCGTGCTGTCGAACGCGTACCGGTACTCGACGATGTCGGCGTCCGGGACGTTGTCGTTCGGGTTGGGCGTGAAGGTGAACGAGCCGTACGTGCCGACGCCGTCGTGGTACACGCTGTCGGACGGGTACTGCTTGGACAGCACGTTCGGCTTGCCCGGCAGGGTGGCGTCGTACATGAACTCGCAGCGCACCGTGTCCCCGTCGTAGCTCCACGGGCCGTAGCCGTCACCGTCGGTGGCGCGTGCGCTCCAGTAGATGACGGTGTTCTGCGGGATCGACGACTTCACGGTGTGGGTGAACTTGGTGCCGGAGGTCGGCGCCAGCCACGACGGTGTGAGATACGTGTAGCTCTTGGCCTCCTTGGTCACCGGGTCCGTCCAGTCGACCTTGAACTCGACCTTCACCTTGTCGGTGCTGCTGGAGGTGTGGTCCGGGTCGCTGGCGATGGCCTGGAGCTGCGGGGGCTTCTCGGCGTAGGGGCGCCCGGCGCCGGAGGTGCAGATGCCGCCCGGGTTCTGCGACAGCGAGGTGATCTTGCGCGGCAGGTTGTTGTAGCTGATCGACAGGTACGCGTTGCCGCAGATCCGCTTCCACTCGGGCAGGCGGGACTCGTCGGAGGCGCGCAGACCCAGCGTCATCGAGGACCAGCCCTCGGCCGCCGCGGTCTTCACCTCGCTCGTCAGCTCACCCGAGGCACCGCCCTCGAAGTGCAGGTTCGCCCCGCTGGAGCAACTGGTGGGCGAGATCGCCTTGTCGACGGTGCCGATGTGGTCCGACCAGTCGTTGGACGCGCTCGACCAGCTCGTCGAGGAGTTGATGCTGTAGTTCTTGCCGCCGATGCGGTAGAGCCGGATCGGCTCGGCCGTCGGCGAGGCGCTGTAGATGTGCTCGACCCGCGCGGAGAACGTCGCGCCGAGGATCTGCTTGCCCTTGTAGAACGACATCCCCATGGTGAACAGCAGCCGGCGCACGCCGACACCGTTGCAGGAGACCGGGCTGTAGTCGGTCGGGCACTTGCCCACACCCGCGCTGCCGGAGTACTTCCAGTCCTGCTCGCCCGGCATGCCCGACATGATGCCCGTCCACGCGCTGCGCGACGTGGTCCGCTGGATCGGGTCGATGACGACCGGGAAGACGGTGTCCTTGCCCCTCAGGAGCTTCTGGTCGGGGACCAGCGACAGCTTCCCCTTGCCGACCTCCACGCCGAGCGGCGAGGTCTTCCCGCCGCCGCCGGGACCGGCGAGCGCCGGCTCGGGCGCGATCGACGGAGCCGGGTCCGCGTCCGCGCTCGCCGCCGCGAGCGCCTTGGAGACCGCCTTCGGGCCCTGCTTCCTGGCGGCCGCCTCCTTGACCGCCGCCGAGTCCCACATCACCGGCTTGCCCGCCTCGAAGACGGTGCCGCCCACCGCGGCGTCCTCCGCCTTCAGCGCACCCTTGGCGTCCTCGCTGATCTTCAGCCCGTCGGCCTTCATGCCGAGGTCGAGCCGCGCGAGGCGCGGATCGGCCGCCGCCTCGGGCGTCTTGACGATCAGCAGATGACCGAAGCCGTCCGCCTCCGCGCGCACCGCGAGGTCCACCCCCGGCAGCGCGTCCCGGTACGTCGCGGTGTCCCCGTCCAGGACCGGCGCCGCGAGCTTCCCGTACGGCCAGGTCAGCGACAGCTCGCGGCCCGCCTGGTTCATCGTCACGAACGGCCGCCCGGCCGTGCCGTCCGAGAACTTCAGGTCCACCGCGGTCGCCTTGGGCGCGACACTGCCGTCCGCGGCCCGCCGCAGCGTCCGGTCGATGTCGGCCCAGGAACCGTTCTTGAACGTGCGGATCGGGTCGGTGTACTCACGGGCCGTGAAGGTGCCGTCCGGCTTGGCGTAGATCTCCCGGCGCGCAGTGCGCATACCGAGGATCTCCACCTGCTTGTTGCTCTTCTTCGCGACCGTGAGGGCCTCGGCCTCCGTCTGCACCGGGGTGCCGGTGCCGACGGTCTCCTGCTCCGGTGCCGCGCCGGCGTCGCCGCCGTCCTGCGGCAGGGCGTTGAAGCCGCCGGTCAGTACGGCGCCGGCGGCGACCGCGGCTATGGCGGCGCGCAGCAGGATGCCGCGGGGTGTGCGTCTGGACATCTGTCCGTTCTCCTTGTGGTTCATCAGCGGACCGTGGCGCCGAAGGCGGTGTCGCCCGCGGGAATGCCGTTCTCGCCGGGCTTGAACGTCCGGCTGGGGAAACCGCCGTTGACGGTGTTCCAGGGGAAGAGGTGGACGGCGTGGCCCGCGGCGGGGCCGTACGGCATGCCGACCAGCAGTCCCGCCGTGCTGCCCGACAGGCTCAGGCCCGCGAGCTGGGTGGCCGCGGGCTCACCGGGGATGCCCCAGCCCGGGTCGATCCAGGCGTCCGAGGCGCCGGGGGCGCCGATCATCGGGACGATGTGGACACCGCCCTTCTCGCGGTGCTCCTCGGCCGACTCCTCGCCGGGCACACCGATCGCGAGCCGCGCCGTGGCGCCGGTGGTGGTGGTGTTGGGCGAGGTGTTGACGGCGGCCAGGCGCTGTCCGAAGAAGTCGCCCGCCTCGCTCTCCTGCTCGACGTCCGCGGTGTCCTGCTCGATCCACATGGTCTCGGTGAACGAGGAGGCGCCGATCCGGAAGATCTGCACGGCTCCGGCGTCGACGGTGGACTTGAGGTCCTCGCCGGGCACGCCGACGGCGAGCAGCGACTCGGTGGTCGAGGTGGCCCCGGAGGCCCGGTACGGGACCATCGCCAGGGCGGTGCCGAAGCCGTCGCCCACCTCCTCGGCGCCGGCGATGGTGTCCTGGTCCTGGCCCATGCCGAACAGCGGCTTGGGGTACCCGGACGTGAGCGTGTGGTTGAACACGGTCGCCGCGCCCGCGAAGGTGGCGGTGCCGAGCGCCTCGCCGGGGGCGCCGACGGCGAAGTGCGTCGGCGTGGCCGCGAGGGAGGCGCCGAACCGGTCGTCGTTCTCCGCGACACCCGGCACGGCGCCGGCCGTCGCGGTGTCCTGGTGGTTGCCGAGGGCGGTGGCGGCGTCGTTCTGGACGTAGAAGAAGGCTCCCGTGTCCACGGCGGTGCCGATGTCCTCGCCGGGCGCGCCGATCAGGAGGTAGGAGGCGCCCGCGGACGTCC
Organism: Streptomyces zhihengii; assembly: GCF_016919245.1. NCBI lineage: Bacteria > Bacillati > Actinomycetota > Actinomycetes > Kitasatosporales > Streptomycetaceae > Streptomyces > Streptomyces zhihengii. Next base: position 2,720,569 of record NZ_JAFEJA010000001.1, read on the forward strand.
TGCCCCCGGCCAGGGCGTATCCGGTCAGGTCGCCGGCCTCGGCGCCGCCGCCGAGCGGGGCGCCCTCGCCCTGCTTGTACTCGCGCACCGCCTTGCCGCCGTTCAGTCCGGCGGTGGAGCCGTAGACGATCTGCACGAGGCCCGCGTCCGGTGTGTCCAGGTCCTCGTAGGGGATGCCGACGGCGAGGTCGCTGCATCCGTCGCGGTCGGCGTCGTAGACCGCGAGCGCGAAGCCGTACTGGTCGTCGGCCTCGGCGGCGCCGGGGACGCCGGCGGTCTCCTGCGACAGGACCATGGTGCCCTTGCCGCCGCCGTAGTCGATGTGCACGACGCCGGCGCCGGGCATGCCGTTGACCGTCGCCTCCGTGTCGGCGATCGCGGTGTCGCGGATGCCGTCGCCGTTGAAGTCGGACTCGGCGCCGGTACAGGCGGCTGCCGCGGCGGCGGCCGGGGACACCGGTCCGAGCCCGAGCGCACCGGCGGCGGTCAGGACGAACGCCCCGGCGGCGAGCGCCGTGCGTCGTCGTATGGCCCGCTGGCGCGGGCGGAGCGGTCTGATCACTGAGGTGGGTCCCTCCCCTGGTGCGGTTCCGGCTCGTCGGGCCGGGATCCGTGATGGCGCCGCGTCCCCTTCGGGTGCGGCCTGCCGGCCGCGGCCGGCGCTCGGCACACGCGTCCCCGGGCCCCGGCCCCTGGGCGGCTGTGCCCGGGGTGGGCCTGCGGACTGCGGAGGTGCCGGTGCCTGCGGGCCGGCTGCCCGGGGCGGCCCCGCGCCGGGCGCACGGTGACCGGCCCCGCGAGCGCGGGGGCGGGTACGTGCCGGACGGGACGGAGCCGGGCAGGGCACGGCGGCCCCCGGGGCGCCGGACGGGGCCCGCCGGGACGGCGGGGCACCCGGCCGGGTGCCGGGAGGCGGCCGGTCGGTCAGCTCAGAAGTGCTCCGAAGGCGGAGTTCTCCGCCGGGATGCCGCCCTCACCGGGGCGCCAGGTCCGGCTGGGCGCGCCGCCGTCGGGGGTGTTCCACGGGAAGGCGTGGACGGCCCGGTTCTCGGCGGGTCCGTAGGGGACGCCGACGTACAGCGCGGTGGGGCTCGCGCCGATGCCGAGGCCGAGGAGCGTGCGGGGGGCCCGGACGGCGGCCGGGATGCCGTGGCCGGGCGAGAGCCATACGTCACCGGTGCCGGGGTCGCCGAGCAGCGGCAGGATCTGCACGCCGCCCTCCTCGGGGAACTCCTCGGTGTCCTCCTCGCCGGGGACGCCGACGGCCAGGCGCATGGTGGCGGCCGTGCCGGGCGCGGACGGGGAGGTGTTGACGGCGGCGAGCCGCCGGCCGAAGAAGTCGCCGGGCTCGGCCTCTCCCTCGACGCCGGGCTGGTTCTGGTCGATCCAGCGCAGCGGTGTCACGGTGCCGTCGGCCTTGATGTGGTACGTGTGCACGGCCCCGGCGTCGACGGTCCCCGCGAGGTCCTCCCCGGGGACGCCGACCGCGAGGAGCGAGTCGGTGTTCGAGGTGGCCCCGGCGGGCCGGTAGGGCGCCATCGCCAGCGCGGCGCCGTACTGGTCGTCGGTCTGGGCGGTGGTGTCGCCGGTGCCGGTGCGTCCCTGGCCCATGCCGAACAGCGGGTCGGGGATGCCGTAGGTGTTGATCGACGGCCGGAAGGCGACGACGCCGCCGGCGAACTCACGGTTGCCGGTGCTGGTGGCCGTCGACTCGCCCGGGGCGCCGACCACGAAGTGCCGGTCGGTGGCGGCGATCGAGGCGCCGAAGCGGTCGTTGGGCTCCGGGTCCTCCCAGACGCCGGTGCTGTCCTGGGCGACGTGGGCGACGTCGTACCCGACGCCGTAGACGTAGTGGAACATCCCCATGTCCTTGCCCTCGCCGCCGTCCTCGCCGGGGGCGCCGATGACCAGGAAGGGGATGTTGGTGGCCGAGCGTCCGGCGGCCACGGCGTAGCCGACCCAGTCCTCGGCCTCGTAGCCGCCGGCGAGCTTGCCGTCGGAGCCCTGGCGGAAGCCGATGGAGCTGGTCCCGCCGGTGACGCCCGTGGTCGAGCCGTAGACCAGATGGACGAGTCCGGCGTCCTGGACGGTGCCGACGTCCTCGAACGGGATGCCGACGGCGATGTCGCTGCATCCGTCGAGGTTGGCGTCGTAGACGGCGTACGAGAAGCCGAACTGGTCGCCCTCCTCGGCACCGTCGGAGACGTTCGGCGAGTCCTGCGACAGCAGGAAGGTGCCCTTGTCCCCGCCGTAGACGATGTGGATCTGTCCCGCACGTTCCTTGCCGGAGACCGTGGCCTCCGGGTCCGCGATCACGGTGTCGCGGATTCCGTCCCCGTTGAAGTCGTGCTGTGCGCCGGCGCAGCCGGCGGCAGCGGCGGCCGGTGCCGCCGGCACCACCGCCTGCCCGATCAGTGTGACGGCACCGGCGATTGCCAGCGCGGCCACCCCGCTCCGTGTACGTGTCATCGCACGCGGCATGTTCCCCCCACCCCGCAGATCCTCCGTACCGTCAGAAACCGTACGGAGGTGATCAGTTGAACGCTCTACGACCTTGGTCCCCCCACGGCCACAGAAGCGGAACGGGACTATTCCATGGTGACGGCGCACCGACAAGGTCCGATGTCGGACATGGCCTCATCAGCGGCAATCATGGGTTCGTCACATCCGTCACACGGCACGGTCATGATTTGGTCACACCCCGGACACCGCGACCGGAAACCGGACAACGCGATCCGGCCGAGGTCCCCGCGTACGGAACGCCGGGGAGCCGCATCGGCGAGCCGCGCCGCGAACGCCGAGGGCCGCCCCCGCGAGCGGGGACGGCCCTCGTCCTTCTGCCGGTCGTTCAGATCATCCGGAGCGCGTCGCCCGGGTGCGGAAGTGCACGGGGTCCAGCAGGAACCCGGGCCGGTCCCCGGTGAACCGGGAGACCCCCACCGCCACCTTGGAGCAGACGACCCAGCCGAGCGAGTCCCCGCCGCGCAGCACCAGGGCGAGCAGCGGGTTCGGCCGCGGCTTCAGCACGCCCGTCGCGGCGATCTCCGCGAGGACGGTCTCGTCCGCCGTCTCCAGACTGAGCCCCTCGAAGGACCGCCCCAGGTTCATCCGTTCCACCGCCTCGAAGCGGAGGCCGAGCGGTTCGTCGTCGATCCCCTGCCCGCTCTGGGTGCGCAGGAGCAGCTGCGAGTGCCCGATCCCGTACATCCACAGGCTGAAGCGGAGCGGGCTGGACCACAGGACACGCCCCGGGGCGTGCGGCTCGTCACTCAAAGGGGTTCGACACCTCTCTTCCCTTGCGGTACCAGGTGACCCGGCTCCAGGCACCCGAGGACTGGCTCAGCCGGTACATCTCCCAGCGGGTGGCGCCCTGCATCTCGGGGGCCGGCTTCAGGTCCTTGCCCAGCTTGGCATAGGCGACGGGGTCGTCGATGCCGTCGAGGTTGACGTGGATCCTGGTCTTGCCGTCCTTGAGGAACTTGTTGACGTGCTCGTACCACCAGGAGTCGTCGTCCCACTCCTTGTACGTGGTGGCGCCGCGCTCCATGGCGAAGATGTCGAGTGCCATGTCGTCGCCGTCGACCGTCTGCTTGCCGAGGGCGATGTCGTCGCAGTTGTGGACGAGGACGGGCGTCGTGCCGGCCGACACGTAGTAGGCGTGCACACCGGCGACGGTCAGGTCGTGGGTGCGCTGGCGCCGGTCGAAGAAGTCCTTGCCGGTGACCTCGACGCGCTCGCCCCGCGGGGTGAGCAGCTCCATGCCCGGGCGCAGGTCCCCGGCCTCGACGAACGCCCGCTCGGAAGCGACCCAGAACGGGTGGGTCACCGTGGAGGTGAGCGCGGCGGGGCCGGCGGGGGTGGCGACGGACAGGTCGACGAAGTGCTTGTCGTCCTCCGTGACGATGGTCCGCACGACCTCGCGGGCCGAGTTCTCGCCCGTGCTCGGGTCCGTGACGGTGACCTTGTCCCCGAGTGCGACGTCCGCGATGGGTCTGCTCGACCCGTCGGCCATCAGGACCTGGGCGGCGGGCAGGAAGGAGTGGTTCTCACACGAGTCCTTGTCCCGTTTCCTCTTCTTGTCCGCCTTCGCCTTCGCCTTCTTGGACTTCTCCAGGGCGTCCTTGGCGTTGTCGACCCGCTTCTGTGTCTTGCGCAGATTGCTGATCGAGTCGTAGAGATCGTCGAGCAGGGTGAGGGCCTTGTAGACCTTCTTGCCCTTGACCAGCACCTTCACCGCCGACCCGAGGAGCAGCGAGGCGACCTCCGCGGCGGCCTTGAGGCAGGTGCCGACCCCCGGGTTCGACGCGCAGTCCTGCAACGCCGTGACACCGACGATGTCCTTGACCTCTTCGATGATCTTCTCGGTCACCTGGGAGACCTGGTACTCGGCGTAGGCGTGGTCGGCCTCGGCGGCCGCGACCTCCTTCTCCTCCTTGGACGGCTGCGGCTTCGGGTCGCCGAACTCCCAGCCGTTGGGGCCCATCCGGCAGGTGATGAGACCTTCCCAGCATTCCGCGGGAATGGCGCCGGTGGGGTCGGAGAACGTGACGGGCGAGTTGTTGGCGTACGCGTAGCCGTTCATCTGCTGGGCGTTGCCGAAGTCGATCAGCGGATCGACCGAGATGAACTTGCCCAGTCCGGCGTCGTACTCACGGGCACCGAGATTGGTGAGACCGGTGTCGGCGTCGGTCGTGCCGCCGACGAAGCCCTTGCGACCGGCCCACGACGCGGGCTCCGCCCCCCGCGCGTTGCCGTACGGGTCGAAGCGGCGCTGGGTCGTGCCTCCCGTCGCGGCGTGGACGCTCAGGTCGCCGGTGCCGTGGTGGTCCGACGACAGGAACGTGACCATGTTGTCGTCGGTCCGCACCGCGACGTCCTGCCCGGCGTGCGCGTAGGTGCGCGTGGCCTGGACCTTGGCCGCGCCGGCCGGCAGGTGGAGCTCCATGCCCGGCAGGTACAGGGTGGTGCCGTCGCTGTCCTTGCGCTTCAGCCGGTCGCCGTCGGGGCCGTACAGGTACGTGGCCCGGGTGGCCTCGTCCGCGGGTGTGGTGACGTCGTCGGGCCGGTCGACCTGGGTGAGCTTGCCGCCCGCGTCCCAGGTCAGGGTCTCGGTGTTGCCTCCGATCGTGCGGGTGTCCATGTTGCCCGCGGCGTCGTAGCCGTAGGTGGCCTGGCTGTCGCCGGTCGGGGTGTCGGACACGACCTTGGTCACCGCGTGCGGTCCGGCCGGGCCCTCGCCGTAGGTGAAGGTCCGGGTGACGTCCTTGGTGGCGTCCAGACCGGTGTCGTGGGTGATGTCCTGGGTGCGGTTGCCCACCTCGTCGGTCCGGTACGACTTCCAGTACGCGGCCGGTCCGCCGAGGGCCTGGCTGCCCGGTGCCGCCGAGCAGGCCGACGGCACGGTGCCGTCGACCGGGGCGGTGGTGCCGGCCGTGCCGGAACCGGTGGCCGCCGCCGTGCTCGCGCCGGGAGTCCACGCCTCGGACAGCCGCCGGTTCTGGTCGTACTGGAAGCACTGCACGTCGGGAGCCGCGGCGCCCGAGCCGATGTCCGACACGGACAGGACGTTTCCGGCCTTGTCGTAGCTGTAGCCGGTCTCCTTGACCGGTCCGGTCGTGGAGCCCGCGACGTCCACCACGGCGCGGGTGACACGCTTGGTGCCCCGCTCGTAGTCGAAGGTCTGCCAGACCTTCTTGCCGCCGGTGTTCAGTTCGAGCTGGAGCAGGTCGGTCGTCGGCGACCAGGTCGTCCCGGTGACGTAGGTGGACAGGCCCTCCATCGTCACGGGCCGCTGGAGCTCGTCGTAGCCGTAGCGGATCACCTCGGCGGCGAGTCCTCCGGCGGCGGGCAGACCCGCGGACTGGACGGTCCCGTCCCGGTTGTAGGTGTTGGTGAAGAGGTAGGTGCCGGCGAGCGCGCCCTCGGACGCGGGGACGATGTGGGCCGTCTTCATCGGACGGTACTGGTCGTCGAACTCCTGGACCGCGGTCCCGAAGTACTCGGTCGCGCCGGTGTACCGCAGCGAGGCGTACTGCTTGCCGAGCGCCCCGGAGCGGTCGTAGCGGTTCTCGGTGAGCTTCTTGCCCGCCGACACCGGCCCGTCGTACGTGGCCGTGGCGCGTCCGACGGCGTCGTAGGCGGTGGTCACCTCGGTGCCCCGGCCCTCGTGCCGTACGGAGACCACCCGGTCGGCGTCGTCGTAGCCGGTGATCGTGGTGCCCGCGTCGGGGTCCACGGACTTCACCTTGCGTCCGCGCTGGTCGTACTCGAACGACCAGGCGTTCTGCTGGGCGTCGGTGACCGTCGCGAGCTGGCCCGACGGCGTGTAGGTGTACCGGGTCGACGTGTACGACGACGGGCCGGCCGACAGCGGGCTGCCGCTCTGGTACTGGCGCTGCTCGGTCACCTGCCCGTCCACGTCCGTCAGCGACGTGGACACGACGCCGCCCTGCGGCGGGACGCTGTGGGTGCGGTCGCCCTCGTGGACGGTGGTCGTGCGCCACTGCTCGACGCCGGCGACGGCGAACACGGCCGCGGTGGCCCGCCCCATGTCGTCGTACTCGTAGAGCTTCTGCGACTCGACCTCACCGTTGCGCACGACGAGGAGCTGGTCGGAAGCGGCACCCGCGGCGGCATAGGTGTCGTACGACGCCTTCAGCTTGCCCCGCGCGTCGTAGAAGGTGTCGGCCACCAGCCGGGTGCCGCCCGGTCCCATCGCCTGCTTCTGACGCGCCCTCAGCAGGCTGTCGTACAGCGTGTACTCGGTGGTGTAGGAGCCGCTCTCCTCGACGATCTCGGTCTTCACCGCGAGCGGCGCGTCCTTGCGGACGAGATAGCTGTACTTGGTGTTCGGGGTCTGGTTGCTCGCCTTCTTGCGGTCCTGCAGCCAGACACCGGTGATGCGGCCGAGGCCGTCGAAGGTGAGGTCGGTGCGCTTGCCGTTGGGGTCCTGCTGGCCCTTGGACTGGCCCCAGGCCGGCTCGTAGTCCGTGACGCTCGCGTGACCGAGGACGTTGGTCGCCTTCGTCTGCGTGGTCAGGCCGTTGACCATGGTGTACGTGGTCGTCGTGCGGCCGGAGCCGGGGGTCGTGGCGGAGGTCGGACGCCCGTAGGAGTCGTAGACGTTCTTGAAGACCTCCTGGTACACCGGCGTGGTGCCGTCGTGCGACGCCAGCCGCTCCGACGACGTCTCCAGGCCGCGGACCGGGGCGGCGCCGTGGGCGAGGCTGTCGTAGAAGGTGCGGACGTCGGAGAGCACCTGCTTCCTGCGGTCCGGCGTCGTGCCGCAGGAGACCGCGACCTCCTCCACCCGCTTGACGCGGTCGAGGAAGTTCTGGTCACCGGCGGTGTTGTCGGCGTACGTGGTGCGGGTGCAGGTGTCGTCCTTCGCGGCGGCGTCCTTCTCCGCCTGCGTGGCGGTCGCCGGGACCACTCGCCCGAAGTCGTCGACCTGGGTGACACGGCCGGTGCCGGTCGCCGTGTCGTACGACGTCTCCGAACGGGACTCGCGCCAGCCGCCCGCCTTGAGCGAGGTGAAGCCGCGCGTCACGGTCGGCTTGACGAGGGTGGAGCGCAGGGTGCCCCAGCTCTTGGTCTGGGTCGCCGCGTGATGCTTCCACGGCTTCCTGATGACCTTGGTGGCGACGGCGCCCTCGTTGAAGACCTGTGCCTCCAGCTCGAAGCCGGTGAAGTCCTCGTCGTCCGTGTACACCGTGCCGGTGGAGTCCGTGACCGTCGCCTCGACGGTCCCGCCGCCGGGCTTCTTGTCGCCGTGGCGGCCCTGGAGGTAGGTGTAGTCGACCCGGCTGCGCTGCTTGTCCTCGGCGCCGCTGGTGACGGTGACCTTGCCGTAGCCCTGCCACTCGCCCCAGGTCAGGAACTCCGCGGGGGTGATGCCGTCGGCCTTGGAGTGCCGCCAGCCGGCCGGACCCTTGTAGTCGTAGCGGGTCACCATCTTGTCGCCGCCGCCGGTGCGGTCGGTCTCGACGATCTCCGCGACGACGTACTTGTGGAACCAGTCGTCGATCGGGTCGATGTTGCCGGGCGCGGCCCACTTGACCGGGTAGCAGCGCTTCGTCGACTCACCGGGCTTCGGCAGGGCGGAGGCCGTGCAGTCCGCGGGCGCGAAGTTGATGTCGAGCTGGGCGCCGGTCTCGCTCACCACGGTCACCAGACGGTGCCGGTGGAAGGGGGCGATGTTGTCGCCCACGGCGTCGACCCGGTTCTCCATCTGCTCGCCGAAGAGGTCGAGCGACGGGACCTTGGTGGTGCTGCCGACCCGGCCCTCGTGGTCGATCTTCGACAGCCACATGCTCTTCGAGTCGTCACCGTTGTCGAGGAAGGCGTGGGTGAACAGCCAGGCGTCGACGTCCTGGTACTCGGTGGCGCTCTTGCGCATCTGGGTGACGACGGCCTTGAGACGCTTGGTGGTGAAGAACGTCGGCGAGACCTGGTCCGATCCGCACTTGGTGGAGGCCTTGCACTCCCGGTCGACGGGGACGTCCGGCCAGTGGGAGGCGTTGGCGCCCGTGCGCTTGGACTCGGCGCAGTCGAAGGACGAGTCGGCGAGGCAGCGCTCGGTCACGTCGAAGACCACCCGCGCCGGGGCTTTGGCCGCGTACACCTGGGTGTCGCGCTGACCGTAGTCGATCCGCTTCAGGTGACCGCCGCGGTCGTAGGAGGTGCCGTTGACGTCCGTCTTGGCGTTCAGCGCGTAGTGGTTCACCTCCTTGGCGTAGTAGTGCGAGACGACGTTGTCGTGCGGGTCCTTGACGTAGTCCAGGTTCCAGCGCCAGGCCTGCTTGCAGTGGGCACTGGTGAACGTCGCGTTGTGGCAGGGCTCGCCCGAGTCGTCGCCGAAGACCGGCAGCGTCCAGGTGGACTGCGTCTCCTCGTTGCCGGACGCCCAGCCCGGGAGCCTGTTCAGCCCGAACCAGTACTCCTTGCCGTCCGGGGTGATGATCCGCCAGTGCTCGCCGTTGTCGTCCCCGTTGACGGCTCCGGTCAGCTTCTCGACCTTCGAGCCGTCGGAGTTCGCCAGCTTCCAGGCACCCGTGGTGTCGTCCTTGATGATCTGGGACGCGTTGCCGTTCAGCACCACGGTGGCGTTGTCGAAGGCCCAGCACTGTTCGGCGGAGCCGTCGTGGCCGTCGTCGGCGCAGGGCTTGTAGCGGCGCTCCACGTAGCCCGACTCGTAGCTGAAGCCCTCACCGATCCAGGAACCCTGGTTGTTCGTCGTGGAGGTCTGGCCGTCGATCGACTGCGACTGGTACGAGAGCCCGACCGAGGGCGCGAGTCCACCGGCCACCGGCACCGTGCGCATCGGGTACGACCAGGAGAAGCCACCCGTGGAGCGGGCGACGCTCCAGCTCGCGGACGGCGAGAGGGAGGTCGCCCCGAAGGTGCCCTGCGACGAGGAGGAGCCGGCGGCGAGCGCGACGAGCGAGGCCCCCCGGGCCGCCATCGCCGAGGTGCCGTCCGGGTCCGCCGGCGCGGCGGTGACCTCGGCGGAGGCCGTGTTGGCCACCGGGTCGTTCACGGTGGCCAGCGGGGTGCCGGTGCCGGGGCACGCCTTGCTGCCCGGTGCGGCGAACTCGGCGCAGGCGGGGAGCTGCACCAGGCGCAGCCGGGCGCCGTAGGAGCCGCCGTAGGCGTCCTCGAAGGCCGAATAGTCCACGGAGAGGCGGACCTTGGCCCCGTCCGCGGACTCGTCGGACCGCTGGATCCGGAGCACGGCCCCCGCAGAAAGGTCCTTCGCGCGCGCCGGGGACAGCACGTCCACCCGGACCTGTGCGGGCCCGGCGGAGGCGGCCGTGCGGGCACTCTTCGCCCCGGACGCCTTCGCGGACGGCACGGCGGCGACCGTGACGGGCAGGCCGCCGACCTCGACGGGCTTCGGGGAGGCCGCCACGGCGACCTCCCGGCTGCCGCCCGCGGGCAGGACTGCCTTGTCCAGCCGGGTGACGACGGACTTCCGGGACGGATCGGACGGCCGCGGCGCCGCCTTCGCGTTCCGGCCCTCGACCGGGTCGGCCTCCTGGACCCCGGGCCGTCCCCGGCCGGGATCCGCCGCGGGTACCGCGTGGACCGTACTGCCGGTCAGGGCGACAGTCAGTCCGAGGGCGGTGGCTGCGAGCAACCGCCCTGGTATGTGCCGGTTCAGCAACCGGCCACGGAATGGCATCACGTGTCTCCGCACGTCGAAAGGGACTGAGTCGGTGGAATCGGCCGGGGCGGCGCGAGGGGCGCCGCCCCGGCCGGGGTCTCAGCGCGCCGGGATGCCCGGTCGCCCGGGTTCCGGCAGCGGGGCGGCACCGAGGTGCGAGCGCGCCCGGATCGTGTCGGCGACACGGATGAAGGGGTGCGGGGCGGACCCGTCCGGCGCGCCGAGGCGCGCGAGGACCACCGCTGTGCTCCCGGGCACCGCGCACCGCCGGCCGGGCATGTCGGAGCCCGTCCCCCTACGCGGCATGTTCCCCCACCCCGCATCTCCCCCGCGGCACACCGGCCGTGCGGGGGTCCCCAGTTGAGCCTCCGTCAGCACCCTCGATCCCACCCCCCGAGGGCCCACGGAAGCGGAACGGGACTATTCCACGCGCCCCGACGGCGTTCAAGATCACAAGTCCGACATGGAGCCATCGGTCAGCATCACGTCTTCGTCACAGGGGGCACACGGCACGGTCATCGTTCTGCCACGTCCTGTGCACCGGACGGCCGCGGGGCCCGCGGCCGCGCGCCCCCGCACATGCCGAGGGCGCGGCGCTCGCCCCCGAGCACCGCGCCCGGCCGTGTGCGGCCGCGCCGCCGTCAGCGCAGCAGCAGACCCGCCCGGCCGCCGGCGGACTCGGGGGCCTCAGGCGGCAGGGCGACGAGGCCCATGTCCGCGCCCGCCGGGATGAGCCGGTGGGCGGGCAGCACCCGCACGGTGTAGCCGAACGGGCCGGTGCGGTCCAGGGCCAGCGGGCCCTCGTAGACCCAGCGGCCCTCCAGGTCGGGGCCGCCGGCCGGCTTCAGCGGGAAGGTGCGGGTGTCGCGCAGGGCGTCGTCCGGGTCCACCCGGCCGGCGACGACCTGCACCTCCACGTCGTCGGGCCCCAGTTCGCCGAGGGTCGCGTGGACCCGGAGCGTCAGCGTCGAGCCGAGGCCGGCCGTCGGCGCGCCACCGGTGGCCGCGTCCTGGTCGACGGCCTCCACATGGTCGACCGCGACGGCCGGCCACGCGCCCCGCACCCTGGCCTTCCACCCCGCCAGCTCCTCCGCGGCGGCGGTGCCGAGCGCGCGGTGCGCCTCGGCGGCGGGGGCGTAGAGCCGCTCCACGTACTCGCGCACCATCCGGCCGGCGAGCACCTTCGGGCCGAGGGTCGTCAGGGTGCGGCGGACCATGTCGATCCAGCGGTCCGGCAGACCGCCGCCGCCCTCCTCGTAGAAGCGCGGCGCGATCCGCTCCTCGATGAGGGTGTAGAGGGCCGCCGCCTCCAGTTCGTCGCGGCGGTCCTCGTCGGTGGCCTCGCCGTCGGCGGTGGGGATCGCCCAGCCGAAGTCCGGCTCGTACCACTCGTCCCACCAGCCGTCGAGGACCGAGAGGTTGAGGGAGCCGTTGAGGGCGGCCTTCATCCCGCTGGTGCCGCAGGCCTCCAGGGGGCGCAGCGGGTTGTTCAGCCAGACGTCGCAGCCGGGGTAGAGCTTCTTCGCCATCGCCATGCCGTAGTCCGGCAGGAAGACGATGCGGTGGCGCACCCGCGGGTCGTCGGTGAAGCGGACCAGCTCGCGCACCAGCCGCTTGCCGCCGTCGTCGGCGGGGTGGGCCTTGCCGGCGACGACGATCTGGATGGGGCGGGTGGGGTGGAGCAGCAGCTCGGTGAGCCGCTGCCGGTCGCGCAGCATCAGGGTGAGCCGCTTGTAGGAGGGCACCCGGCGGGCGAAGCCGATGGTGAGCACGCCCGGGTCGAGCACCCCGTCGATCCAGCCGAGCTCGGCGGACCCGGCGCCGCGCTGGCGCCATGAGGCGCGCAGCCGCTCCCGGACCTCGGCCACGAGCTGTTCGCGCAGGGTGCGGCGCAGCTCCCAGATCTCGGCGTCGGGGATGTCCGCGACGGCGTCCCAGCGGGGCGAGCCGCCGACGGAGAGGGCGTCCTCGGCGCGGCCCGGTCCGAGCCGGCGGGCGCCGAGGCGGAAGACCTCGGGAGCGACCCAGGTGGGGGCGTGGACGCCGTTGGTGACGGAGGTGATGGGCACGTCGGCGGCGTCGAATCCCGGCCAGAGACCGGCGAACATGTCCCGGCTGACGGCGCCGTGCAGTTCGGATACCCCGTTGGCGCGCTGGGCGAGCCGCAGCCCCATCACGGCCATGTTGAACACCCCGCCGTCGCCGCCGGGGTAGCTCTCCGTGCCGAGCCTCAGGATGCGGTCGACGGGCACCCCGGCGAGCTCGGCGCCGTCGGCGAAGTGCCGGGCGACGAGGTCGCGGTCGAAGCGGTCGATGCCGGCGGGCACGGGCGTGTGGGTGGTGAACACCGTGCCCGCGCGCACCGCCTCCAGGGCGGCGTCGAAGCCGAGCCCGGGGCTGTCGCCCAGCTCCCGGATGCGCTCCAGCCCGAGGAATCCGGCGTGGCCCTCGTTGGTGTGGAAGACCTCGGGCGCGTCGTGGCCGGTGAGCCGGCAGTACGTGCGCACGGCGCGGACGCCGCCGATGCCGAGGAGCATCTCCTGGAGCAGCCGGTGCTCGCTGCCCCCGCCGTACAGCCGGTCGGTGACGTCGCGGGCGCCGGGACCGTTGTCCTCGACGTCGGAGTCGAGCATCAGCAGCGGGACCCTGCCGACCTGGGCGACCCAGATGTGGGCGTGCAGCAGGCGCCCGGCGGGCAGGGCGAGGGTGACCCGGGCGGGGCCGCCGTCCTCCTCGCGCAGCAGCGAGACGGGCAGTTCGTTGGGGTCGAGCACCGGATAGTGCTCCTGCTGCCAGCCGTCGCGCGACAGCGACTGGCGGAAGTAGCCGTGGCGGTAGAGCAGCCCGACGCCGATCAGCGGGACGCCGAGATCGCTGGCGGCCTTGAGGTGGTCGCCGGCCAGGATGCCGAGACCGCCCGAGTACTGCGGGAGGGCGGCGGTGACGCCGAACTCGGGCGAGAAGTAGGCGATGGCGGCGGGAAACTCGGGGGCGTCCTCACCGCCGCCGCCGGCGCTCTGGTACCACCTGCGGCCGTGCAGGTAGTCGTCGAGGTCGTCGGCCGCCGCGGCGAGCCGGCGCAGGAAACGGCGGTCCTTGGCGAGTTCGGCCATCCGTGCGGCGGACACGCCGCCGAGCAGCCGCACGGGGTCGCCCCCCGCCGCCTGCCACCCCTCGGGGTCGACGGATCGGAACAGCTCTTGGGTCTCGGTGTGCCAGGACCAGCGCAGATTGCGCGCCAGCGCGCTGAGCGGTCGCAGGGGTTCGGGCAGGACGGGGCGGACGGTGAAACGACGAATGGCCTTCACAGGTCCCACCTTCGCAGGGGATATGGGCATCCGAGCGGACGCACGACGCATTTCGTGTCGGACGCCGCCTTTCCGTCGCCGCCGACGCTACCGGGCGCGTCCGGGACCCCACCACGGCGCACGGAGGCGCTCCGGCGCATCCGTATACACGAGCGGCGTGCGGGGGTCGGGTTCCGGCCGTGTGACGTCCGGGGTCCCTGATGTGTGTCTTGTCGGGACCGCTACGTCCTAGTAGTTAACACATAGCCGGATTGCCCCCCGGGGACCCGGGGGAAGGCTCATCCGGTACGCAAGCGAGCACACCCGACGATCGCGTCCTTTCCGTCCACCCGAGTGAACGCGGACTGGAGCCGACATGCCCGCACCCGGCCAGTCACCGACTGAGCAGTTACAAATTAGACACACAGTGCGCAATCCACCCCTTACCGCTCGAACCGACCTGCCCGCACAGCCCTCAGGTGATGTCGTGAACTCGCTCATTGGCCGCATTCCCGTCCTGGACGTACGCCCGCTCGTCGACTGCGGAAGAAAGCCCGCGAAGGCCGTGGCGGGTGAGACCTTCGAGGTCACCGCCACGGTCTTCCGCGAAGGGCATGACGCGGTCGCCGCCAACGTCGTGCTGCGCGACCCGAAGGGCCGCCCCGGCCCCTTCACCCCGATGCGCGAACTCGCGCCGGGCACCGACCGCTGGGGAGCCTTCGTCACTCCGGAGACCGAGGGCGAGTGGACGTACACCGTGGAGGCGTGGAGCGACCCGGTCGCCACCTGGCGCCACCACGCGCGGATCAAGATCCCGGCCGGCATCGACACCGAGCTGGTCCTGGCGGAGGGCGCCGAGCTGTACGAGCGCGCCGCCGCCGGGGTGCCGAAGAAGGACGGCCGCGAGGGCGTGCTCGCCGCCGCCGACGCGCTGCGCGACACCGCCCGGCCGGCCGGCGCGCGGCTCGCCGCCGCCCTGGCCGCGGACGCGACCGCCGCGCTCGGCCGCCACCCGCTGCGCGAACTGGTCAGCGCCTCACCGGCGCTGCCCCTGAAGGTCGAACGCCGCCGGGCGCTGTACGGGGCCTGGTACGAGCTGTTCCCGCGCTCCGAGGGAGCCGTCGTCGAGGAGGGCAGACCGCCGGTGTCCGGCACCTTCCGGACGGCGGCCGAGCGGCTGCCCGCCGTCGCGGCGATGGGCTTCGACGTGGTGTACCTGCCGCCGGTCCACCCCATCGGCACCACCCACCGCAAGGGTCCGGACAACGCGCTGACGGCCGGCCCCGACGACGTCGGCGTGCCCTGGGCCATCGGCTCCGCCGAGGGCGGCCACGACGCCGTCCACCCCGATCTCGGCACCCTCGCCGACTTCGACCACTTCGTGCGCGCGGCGCGCTCGCTGCGCATGGAGGTCGCCCTCGACTTCGCGCTCCAGTGCTCGCCGGACCACCCCTGGGTGAAGGAGCACCCCGAGTGGTTCCGCCACCGGGCCGACGGCACGATCGCCTACGCCGAGAACCCGCCGAAGAAGTACCAGGACATCTATCCGATCGCCTTCGACGCGGACATGCCGGGCCTGGTGGCCGAGACGGTGCGGGTGCTGCGGTTCTGGATGGACCGCGGGGTGCGCATCTTCCGGGTCGACAACCCGCACACCAAGCCGGTGGTGTTCTGGGAGAAGGTGATCGGCGAGATCAACGGCGCCGACCCCGACGTCATCTTCCTGGCGGAGGCGTTCACCCGGCCGGCGATGATGCACGCGCTGGCCGCCGTCGGCTTCCAGCAGTCGTACACGTACTTCACCTGGCGTAACACCAAGCGGGAACTGACCGAGTACGCGACGGAGGTGTCCGGCGAGGCCGCCTCGTACATGCGGCCGAACTTCTTCGTGAACACGCCCGACATCCTGCACGCCTACCTGCAGCAAGGCGGCCGTCCGGCCTTCGAGGTGCGCGCGGTGCTCGCCGCCACCCTGTCGCCGTCCTGGGGCGTGTACGCGGGGTTCGAGCTGTGCGAGAACACCCCGGCGCACCCCGGTGGCGAGGAGTACCTCGGCTCGGAGAAGTACCAGCTCAGGCCGCGTGACTGGGAGTCCGCCGAGCGCGCGGGCCGCACCATCACCCCGCTGATCACCGCGCTCAACCGGCTGCGCCGCCGCCACCCGGCGCTCCAGCAGCTGCGCGACATCCACTTCCACCACACCGACAACGACGCGGTGATCGCCTACTCCAAGCGCAGCGGCCAGGACGTCGTCCTGGTGGTCGCCAACCTCGACCCCCACCACACCCAGGAGGCCACGGTCTCGTTGAACATGCTGCGACTCGGGTTCGAAGAACACGAGACCGTACCGGTGCGCGACGAGCTCACCGGCGAGACCTATCACTGGGGCAGGGCCAACTACGTGCGCCTCGAACCGGGCAAGGCCCCGGCGCACGTCGTCGCCCTGCGACCGTCCCCGCAGACCGGAGGGTCACCCACCTCATGATCGTCAACGAGCCCGTCCCCGACACCTTCGAGGACACCCCCGCCCGCGACCGCGACCCCGACTGGTTCAAGCGCGCCGTCTTCTACGAGGTCCTGGTCCGCTCCTTCCAGGACAGCAACGGCGACGGCGTCGGTGACCTGAAGGGCATCACCGCCAAGCTGGACTATCTGCAGTGGCTGGGCGTGGACTGCCTGTGGCTGCCGCCGTTCTTCAAGTCCCCGCTGCGCGACGGCGGTTACGACGTCGCCGACTACACCTCCGTGCTGCCGGAATTCGGCGACCTGGCCGACTTCGTCGAGTTCGTCGACGCGGCCCACCAGCGCGGCATGCGGGTGATCATCGACTTCGTCATGAACCACACCAGCGATCAGCACGAGTGGTTCCAGCAGTCCCGGTCCGACCCGGACGGCCCCTACGGCGACTACTACGTCTGGGCCGACGACGACAAGCAGTACCAGGACGCCCGCATCATCTTCGTGGACACCGAGTCGTCCAACTGGACGTTCGACCCGGTACGCAAGCAGTACTACTGGCACCGGTTCTTCTCTCATCAGCCGGACCTCAACTACGAGAACCCGGCCGTGCAGGAGGAGATCATCTCCGCGCTGCGGTTCTGGCTCGATCTCGGGATCGACGGCTTCCGGCTCGACGCGGTGCCGTACCTCTACCAGGAGGAGGGCACCAACTGCGAGAACCTCCCGCGCACCCACTCGTTCCTCAAGCGGGTCCGCAAGGAGATCGACGCGCACTACCCGGACACCGTGCTGCTCGCCGAGGCCAACCAGTGGCCGGAGGACGTCGTCGACTACTTCGGCGACTACTCGGCCGGCGGCGACGAGTGCCACATGGCGTTCCACTTCCCCGTGATGCCGCGGATCTTCATGGCGGTGCGGCGGGAGTCGCGCTACCCGGTCTCGGAGATCCTGGCGAAGACGCCGTCCATCCCGCAGAACTGCCAGTGGGGCATCTTCCTGCGCAACCACGACGAGCTGACGCTCGAGATGGTGACGGACGAAGAGCGCGACTACATGTACGCGGAGTACGCCAAGGACCCGCGGATGCGGGCCAACATCGGCATCCGCCGCCGTCTCGCGCCGCTGCTGGACAACGACCGCAACCAGATCGAGCTCTTCACGGCCCTGCTGCTGTCGCTGCCCGGCTCGCCGATCCTCTACTACGGGGACGAGATCGGCATGGGAGACAACATCTGGCTCGGCGACCGGGACGCCGTTCGCACCCCCATGCAGTGGACCCCGGACCGCAACGCGGGCTTCTCCTCCAGCGACCCCGGCCGGCTGTACCTGCCGACGATCATGGACCCGGTCTACGGCTACCAGGTCACCAACGTCGAGGCGTCGATGTCGTCGCCCTCGTCGCTGCTGCACTGGACCCGCCGGATGATCGAGATCCGCAAGCAGAACCCGGCCTTCGGGCTCGGTTCGTACACGGAACTGCCCTCGTCCAATCCGGCCGTCCTGGCCTTTCTGCGGGAGTACCAGGACGACCTGGTGCTGTGCGTCCACAACTTCTCCCGCTTCGCGCAGCCGACCGAGCTGGACCTGCGGGCGTTCAACGGACGCCATCCGGTGGAGCTGATCGGCGGCGTGCGGTTCCCCGCGATCGGCCAGTGGCCCTACCTCCTGACCCTCGCCGGCCACGGCTTCTACTGGTTCCGGCTGCGCAAGGACGCCGCTCCGGGCATCGCGCCGGGCACGTCGGCCGGCACCACGACCGGTCCGGCGGCGGGTGCCGCGGCGGGCGGTCTCACCCCCTGACGGCCCGTGGGGAGAGCCGGGGGCGCGCAGGTCCGAAAACGCACCCCCTGCTCCGGCGGGGCGGTTTCCACCGCCCCGCTCCGGGCACTCTCCCCTTCATCCCCGCGCGCCGCCGGACAGCAACCGCTGCAATCCGGGACACTTTGCGCATTCGTGGTGTACCCGGGGAAAGGACGCGATGCCCATGTCGGAGGCTGCTTCCACCCGGACCTCGCCCGCACTACTTGCGTCGCTCGCACCGCTGCTGCACTCCTGGCTGCCGGCACAGCGCTGGTTCGCCGGCAAAGGATCACCGGTCACCGGCTTCACCCTCGACCTCGCGACCGAACTGCTGCCGGTGCGCGGCTCCGGCGGACCGGGCCTGCTGCATCTGCTCCTGCGGGTCCACCAGCCGGACCGGCCGCCGAGGGCCGAAGGCGACTGCTACCAGCTCCTGATCGGCACCCGTCCCACCCTGCCGCCCGCCCTCGCCCCCGCGCTCATCGGCCACGCCGCCCAGGGCCCGCTGGCCGGACTCACCCTCTACGAGGGGACCCACGACCCCCGCCTCGCGGGCCTGCTGCTGGAACGGCTGCGCACACCCGGCACGTTGGGCCCCCTGCGCTTCGAACGGTTCGACGGCTCCGCCCCGGTCCCCCGCGACCTGCCGGCCCGCCCGCTCGGCGCCGAGCAGTCCAACTCCTCGCTCGTATACGGCGACAGCTACATCCTCAAGATCTTCCGCAGGCTGCACCCAGGCGCCAATCCGGACCTGGAGCTGCCGCTGGCCCTCGCCCGGGCCGGATGCCGCCGGGTCCCCACGCCCGTCGCCTGGTACCGGTCCGCCGCGCCGGAACCTTTCACCCTGGGCGTGCTCCAGCCCTTCCTGCCCGGCTCGCGGGACGGCTGGGTGCTGGCCCTCGACGCACTGGCGGCCGGCCGCTCGTTCCGTGCCGAGGCGCGTGAACTGGGCCGGGTGACCGCCGAGGTGCACACGGCACTCGCCGACGCGCTCCCGGTGGTGAAGCTGAGCGGCCCCCAGTCCGAGCGGCTGGCGGCCGGGATGACCGACCGGCTGGAGGCCGCCGCGCGCGCGGTCCCCGCGCTGGGCCCGTACGCGCCCCGGCTGCGCACGGCCTTCGAGGCCGTCGGCGTGCTCGGCAGACGCGGCCGCATCTGGGCGGCGCAGCGCGTCCACGGCGATCTGCACCTCGGCCAGATACTGCGCGGCCCCGTGGACACGCCCTGGTCCGTCATCGACTTCGAGGGCGAGCCGGCCAGCCCGCTCACGGAACGCTGCCGTCCGCAGCCCGCCGTCCGCGACGTCGCCGGGATGCTCCGCTCGTTCGACTACGCCGCCCGCACACACCGCCCGTGGAACCCGGCCTGGGCGGAGGCGTGCCGCGACGCCTACTGCGCGGGCTACGCGGAGGCCGCGGGCTGCGACCCGCGCGAGGAGCCCGAGCTGCTGCGCGCGTACGAGACCGACAAGGCCGTCTACGAGGCCGTCTACGAGGCACGCCACCGGCCCGACTGGCTGCCCGTCCCGATGGCCGCGATCGAACGCCTCGCGTCGGTCGGCTGACTCCCCCCACTCCCCCGTCCCACCTCCCTTTCCCGTGCCCAGGAGGCCGAACCCGTGACCCCCCGCCGTGCCCCTCGCCCCTCCGACTCCTCGCCCACTCCGCAGCCCCCCGACGCCACGGGCGCGCAGGACGCCCCGCCCGCCGCGGAGACCGGCCCGACGGGCGCGGCGGCCGCCCCGGACGCCGCGCCCGCCGGTTCCGGCGGGCCGGCGGACACCGCCGGTCCGGGGCGATCCGCACGCAGGGCCCGGGCGAAGTCCGGGTCGGCGGCGGACGCTCCCCCGGCGGCGAGCACGGACGCGGACGGCGCGGGCGAAGCAGGTGCGGCCGACGCCCTCGGGGCGGCGGGGCGCACCGGGGCCAAGGCCAAGGGCAAGGGCAGGAAGGGTGCCAAGGGGGGCGGCAAGGCCGCCCGGGACGGCGCCCTCGCGGAGCCGGGGGTGCCCGGAGCCGAGCCCGGGAAGGCGGCGGAGGCCGAGCCGGTCGCCGAGGTGGCGCGGCCCGGAGCGGAGACGGGCGCACTCACCGGGACGGAGGCGCCCGGCCTGCCCGGACAGGGCGCGCCGGCCGCGGCGAAGGCGCCCGGTCTGCCGGTGCAGGGGCGTCTCGACGACGCCGTGCCCGCCGCGATGGCGAGCGCCGGCACCGGCCCCGCCCGTTCGGCGTCCCGGTCCGCACCGGGCACCCGGGCCACCGAGCCGCCGGGGCCCCGGCGGCCGCCGGACGGCGGTCCGCCACCGGCGGCACGGGCGGCACCGGCGGACGCGGCGGGGCCCGTGACGCGGGCTCCGCATCCGGATCCGGCCGCACCCCGCGTGCCGCGGCGGCGGACGGCACCGCCTCCGGGCCCCGGAACACCGCCGCCGCCCCCGCACCCCGCCCCGGCGGCCTGCGGCCCGCGGCGGACCTGGGCGACGAGGACCGCGGGCGGCTGCTGAGCGGCGGCCACCACGACCCCCACTCCCTGCTCGGGGCCCACCCGGTGCGCGGCGGCGTGCAGTTGCGGGTGCTGCGCCCGCACGCCACCGCGGTCACCATCCTGGCCAAGGGGCTGCGCACCGAGCTCCACGACGACGGCGACGGCTTCTTCTCCGGTGTGCTGCCGCTGCGCACGATGCCCGAGTACCGGCTGCTGGTCGCCTACCCCGACCACGCGGAGGGCTACGAGACCGACGACCCGTACCGCTTCCTGCCCGCCCTCGGCGACCTGGATCTGCATCTGATCGGGGAGGGCCGGCACGAGGAGCTGTGGAACGCGCTCGGCGCGCACCCCCTCACCCACCAGGGCGTCACCGGCACCCGGTTCACCGTCTGGGCGCCCAACGCCCGCGGGGTGCGGGTGGTCGGCGACTTCAACTACTGGGACGGCACCGGCTTCCCGATGCGCTCGCTGGGCTCCACGGGCGTGTGGGAGCTGTTCCTGCCCGGGGTCGGCGAGGGCGCGCTCTACAAGTTCGAGATCATGCGCCCGGACGGCTCGCACACCCTGCGGGCCGACCCGATGGCGCGCGCCACCGAGGTGCCGCCGGCGAACGCCTCCGTGGTGACCCGCTCGCGGCACGAGTGGACGGACCACGAGTGGATGGCGCACCGCGGCGACCGGCCCGTCCACGAGGCGCCCCTGTCGGTCTACGAGGTGCACCTGGCCTCCTGGCGACCCGGGCTGACCTACCGCCAGCTCGCCGAGCAGCTCCCCCGCTACGTCAGGGAACTCGGCTTCACCCACGTCGAGTTCATGCCGGTGGCCGAGCACCCCTTCGGCGGCTCCTGGGGCTACCAGGTCACCGGCTTCTACGCGCCGACCTCCCGGATGGGCAGCCCGGACGACTTCCGCTTCCTCGTCGACAGCCTGCACCGGGCGGGCATCGGCGTGCTGGTCGACTGGGTGCCGGCGCACTTCCCCCGCGACGACTGGGCGCTGGCCGAGTTCGACGGCCGCCCGCTGTACGAGCACGGCGACCCCTCGCGGGCGGCGCACCCCGACTGGGGGACGCTGGAGTTCGACTACGGGCGCAAGGAGGTGCGGAACTTCCTCGTCGCCAACGCGGTCTACTGGTGCGAGGAGTTCCACATCGACGGCCTGCGGGTGGACGCCGTCGCCTCGATGCTCTACCTCGACTACTCCCGCGAGGACGGCCAGTGGTCGCCCAACGAGCACGGCGGCCGGGAGAACCTCGACGCGGTGGCCTTCCTCCAGGAGATGAACGCCACGGTCTACCGGCGCTGCCCCGGGGTGGTCACCATCGCCGAGGAGTCCACCGCCTGGGACGGCGTCACCCGCGCCACCCACCATGTGGGCCACGGCGGCTTCGGCGGCCTCGGCTTCGGCCTGAAGTGGAACATGGGCTGGATGCACGACTCGCTCGGGTACATCGAGCACGAGCCCGTGCACCGCAAGTTCCACCACAACGAGATGACGTTCTCGATGGTGTACGCCTACAGCGAGAACTACGTGCTGCCGATCTCGCACGACGAGGTGGTGCACGGCAAGCGGGCGCTGGTCAGCAAGATGCCCGGCGACTGGTGGCAGCAGCGTGCGAACCACCGCGCCTACCTGGGCTTCATGTGGGCCCACCCGGGCAAGCAACTGCTGTTCATGGGACAGGAGTTCGCCCAGGGCGCCGAGTGGTCGGAGGGCCACGGCCCGGACTGGTGGCTGCTCGACCCGTCGTACGCGGCCGAGCCCGACCACCGCGGTGTGCGCGACCTGGTGCGCGAGCTGAACACGGTCTACGCGGGCACCCCGGCGCTGTGGCAGCAGGACACGGTGCCGGACGGCTTCGACTGGGTGGACGGCGGCGCCGCCGAGGACAACGTCCTCGCCTTCCTGCGCTTCGACCGCGACGGCGCCCCGCTGCTGGCGGTGAGCAACTTCTCGCCCGTGGTGCGCCACGGCTTCCGGCTCGGCGTGCCCGGTTCCGTGCCGGTGTGGTCGGAGGTGCTCAACACCGACGAGGAGCGGTTCGGCGGTTCCGGAGTGGTCAACGCGGACCCGGTCAAGACCGAGCAGGCCGAGTCCCACGGCCGCCGGACGTCGGTGACGCTGACGCTGCCGCCGCTGGCGACGCTCTGGCTGCGGCCGGCCTGACCCGGGGCGGCGGGGGCGCGGTCACCGGGGCGGTGACCGCGCCCCCGGCCCGTCCGGTCACCGCCCGGGCGTCCGGCCGCGGACGACGCCGAGGCGCTGGGTCGCCCGGGTGAAGGCGACGTACAGGTCGTTCACGCCGTAGGGGGAGGCGTCCCGGATGGTCTCCGGCTCGACCACGATCACGGTGTCGAACTCCAGCCCCTTCGCGGCCTTCGGGTCGAGCACCACGACCGGGCGGGTCAGGTCCGGATCGGGCCCCGTCCCCGCGTCCGGCAGCCGGGCGGCGAGTTCGCGGTGGAGTGCCGCCGGGGCGATCACGGCGGTCCGGCCCTCGTCCGGTGTCCCGGCCACCCGCCCGGCCACGGTGGCGGCGATCTCCTCCGGCGCGACGGACACCTCCCAGGGCTCCACCCCGGTGGAGCGCACCGAGCGGGGCGGCTCGAAGGCGGGGTCGGCGGCGCGGCGCACCGCGGCGGCGAGCTCCATGATCTCGGCGGGCGTGCGGTAGTTGACGCCCAGCCGGGTGTGTTCCCAGCGGTCGCCGACGAACGGTTCGAGGATCTCCCGCCACGATCCGCAGCCCGCCTCGTCGCCGGTCTGGGCCGGGTCGCCGACGAGGGTCATCGAGCGGGTCGGGCAGCGGCGCATCAGCAGCCGCCACGCCATCGCGGACAGCTCCTGCGCCTCGTCGACGATGATGTGCCCGAAGGCCCAGGTGCGGTCTGCCGCGGCGCGTTCGGCGGCGGTGCGGTGGTCCGCCTCCTCGTGGCGTTCGGCCATCCGCTCGGCGTCGATGACGTCGTGCGCCGCGAGGACCTCGGACTCCTCGTCCTCGAACTCGTACGTCTCGGAGCCGTGGGAGAGCTCCAGCACGCCCTGGGCGTAGGCGATGCGGTCCTGGCGCTCGGCCTCGGCCGCGGCGCGGGCCGCGCTGTCGTCGGTGCCGAGGAGTTCGGCGGCCTCGTCGAGCAGCGGCACGTCGGCGGGGGTCCACGGGCCGCCCTCGCGCCGTACGGCGTCGGCGTCGGCGGCGTCCAGGTACTCCTCCGGTCCGGCGAGCAGGTCGGCGACGAGCCGCTCGGGGGTGAGCGGGGGCCACAGCGCGTCGACGGCGGCGTGCACCTCGGCGCTGGTGGCGATCTCCTTGCCGAGCTGGGCGATGTCGTCGGGGCCGAGGAGGTTCTCCCCGCCGAAGGGGTCGGCGCCGAGCCGGTCGGCGAGCTGGGCGGTCAGGGCGTCGATGATCCGGAAGGCGAAGTGCGGGCGGGCCAGGTTGTGGGGCAGTCCGGTGGAGCGGGCGCGGTCGCGGGCCTCGTACGCCATCTCGCGGTGCAGCAGCAGTGTCCCGTAGCCCTCGTGGTCGATCTCCAGCGCCGGTTCGGGGACTTCGCCGTGGTCCTCGCCGCTGGTGGCGGGCACCGCCTCGGGCAGGGTCTGCCGGTCGGCGACCGCGCGGGCGAGGACGGCGGCCATCGAGGCCCGCCCCTTGACCGCGGCGGCGCGGGGGGTGTCGGTGCCGGTGGCGTGCACTCCGGGGAAGAGTTCGCCCATGGTCGACAGCAGGACGCCGGTCTCGCCGAGCGACGGCAGCACCTCCCCGATGTAGCCGAGGAAGGCGGGGTTCGGACCGACGATCAGCACCGCCCGGCGGGCGAGCTGCTCGCGGTACTCGTAGAGCAGGTACGCGGCGCGGTGCAGCGCGACGGCGGTCTTGCCCGTGCCGGGACCGCCCTCGACGACGAGCACGCCGTGCCGGGGCGCGCGGATGATGCGGTCCTGCTCGGCCTGGATGGTCTGCACGATGTCGGCCATGCGTCCGGTGCGCGCCGTCGCGAGCGCGGCCAGGAGCACCTCGTCGGCGTCACGGGACTCGTGGCCCGTGCGGGTCGGGTCCGTCAGGTCGAGGATCTCGTCGTGGAGCGCGGTGACGGTGCGGCCCGTGGTCCTGATGTGCCGGCGGCGCACGAGTCCCATCGGCTCGAATCCGGTGGCGAGATAAAAGGGGCGGGCCACGGGAGCGCGCCAGTCGATGAGCAGCGGGGTGCGCCGGGCGTCGTCCAGGCGCATTCCGACGCGGCCGATGTGGCGGGTCGTGCCGTCCTTCTCGTCGATACGGCCGAAGCACAGTCCGTCGTCGACCGCGTTGAGCGCGTTGAGGTGGGCGAGGTGCTCGGCGACGCCGATGTCGCGCTCGACCCGGGCCTGCCGACCGGTCGTGACCTGGGCCGCGGTCGCGGTGGCGGCGTTCTCGGCCTGCTCCCGGAGCGCGTCGAGACGCTCGTAGAGCCGGGCGACGAATTGCTGTTCGTTCCGCAATTCCTCGGTTGACAATTCAGCTCCTGACGCGATATGGTTCATCCAGTGAAGCCCCCTCCGTAAATTCTCCGAACATAACGGTTCGAGGAATCCACGAGCAGGGAACCATCAAATATACGCAGGCAATACCCCCGGCCGTCAATTCGGTTCCGGGGATTTTTTGTGTTCCCGGCCGAGTCCGGCCGCGGCGCAGGCCCGCCGTCCGGCAGCCCCCCGCGCACCGGCGGTGTCAGTGGCCCCCCGTAGCGTTCTCGTCAGTGGGAACGAGCCGGAGACGGACGGCTGTTCCGTCCCGGGGAGGGGTCTGTCATGTCTGGTACGACGACATATCTGGAGCTGTCGCAGGACGACGGCTCGGCGCACAAGTTCTACGAGGTGACGGTGGACGGGACGGCGGTCTCGGTGCGCTACGGGCGCATCGGCGCCGGCGGTCAGCTCCAGACCTCGTCGTTCCCGACGGCGGAGAAGGCGCAGGCGGCGGCCGCCCGGAAGATCGGCGAGAAGGTGCGCAAGGGGTACGCCCCTGCCGTGCGCGGACAGCGCGCGGCCCGCCCGGTGACCCGCCGTCAGGTGTCGTCCGCACCGTCCACCGCGCGCTCCACGGCTCCGGTGCTGTGGCGGTTCCGCACCGGCTCCGCGGCCTTCGGCATCCACATCGACGAGGACCGCTGCTGGGTGGGCAACCAGGCGGGCGACGTCTTCACCGTCAGCCACGGGGGCGACGTGCTCGCCCGGTTCTCGCTGCCGGAGGGCGTCAAGTGCCTGGTGGCGGACGACTTCTGGATCTACGCGGGCTGCGACGACGGCAAGGTGTACGACCTCTCCTCCAAGCTGCCCTTCGCCGCCTACGACATCGCCGCCGACGTCGACATCTTCTGGCTCGACATCCGCGAGGGCGTGCTCAACGTCTCGGACGCCGACGGCGGTCTGACGGTCATCGACCACGAGGACGAGTACCAGTGGGCCCGCCGGTCCGCCGGCGGCCAGGCGTGGATGGTGCGCGCCGACGACCGGGGCGTCTACCACGGCCACCAGAGCGGTGTGACGGCCTACGCGCCCGACGGCAGCGGGGAGTTGTGGCACACCCGCACCTCGGGCGGAGTGCTCTTCGGCTGGCAGGAGGACGAATCCGTCTACGCGGGCACCGCGCGCCATGTGGTGCAGCGGCTCTCCAAGGCCACCGGCGCGGTGGAGGCGACGTACCGCTGCGACACCGCCGTCTACTCCTGCGCGACCTCGCCCGACGGGCGGCATGTCTTCGCCGGCGACTCGGCGTCCTCCGTGTACTGCTTCGACACCGACGGCACCCGGCTGTGGAAGCTGCGCACGGGCGGCGGCTCGGCGCTGTCCATGCAGTACCACGACGAGAAGCTGTACATGGTCACCACGGACGGCTCCCTGGTGTGCGTGGACGCGAGCGAGGCCGCGGTGGCCGCCGCCCAGCAGGGCACCGTCCCGGTCGCGAGGGACGTCAAGTCCGCCGCCGCGCTGCCGACGTACACCCCGGCCGTCTCGGCGGCCTCGGTGGCGACGGTCTCGGAGCCGCCCGCGGGCGGTGTGGTGGTCGAGTGCGTCGGCAGCGGCGGCCGGGTGCGGGTGCACGTGGTCTCCGAGGGCTACGACCGCTCCTGGTACGTGCAGTTCCCGCGCGGCATACGCGAGGTGGGCGCCCGGTACGTGGTCGACGCCCTGCACCCCGCGCAGGCCGGGTTCTACCGGGTGCGCGGCGAGATCCGGCGCCTGGTCTGAGCCGTGCCGGGCGCCGGCTCCGCGGGGAGCCGGCGCCCGGGGGCTCAGGTGCCGAGGACGTCGGCCAGTTCCTGGAGCAGCTTGCGCTTGGGCCGGGCGCCGGTCATCGAGCGCACCGGCTCGCCGCCGTCGAACACCAGCAGCGTCGGCAGCGACAGGACGCCGTAGCGGGCCGCCGTCTCCGGATTGGTGTCCGCGTCGATCTCCACCACCTTCAGCCGGTCCGCGTGCTCGGCCGCCACGGCCCTGAGCACCGGGGCGAGCTGACGGCACGGACCGCACCAGGCGGCGGAGAACTCCACCAGGACCGGCCGCCCGGCCGCGAGGACCTGGGCGCCGAAGTCCGCGTCCGTCACCCTGGTGACGCCTTCTGTACCGATCTCCGTACCGATCACCGCTCGACCTCCGAGAATTCGCAGTGGGGTTCCGGGCCCTCGGGCAGCTGTGCCTCGGCCCGCAGCAGCGACGCCGCGACCTGCGCCCGCACGGTGGCGAGCTGCTCGATCAGGACG
Organism: Streptomyces zhihengii; assembly: GCF_016919245.1. Classification (NCBI taxonomy): domain Bacteria; kingdom Bacillati; phylum Actinomycetota; class Actinomycetes; order Kitasatosporales; family Streptomycetaceae; genus Streptomyces; species Streptomyces zhihengii. The sequence goes on from NZ_JAFEJA010000001.1 coordinate 2,747,511, forward strand.
TCCAGCTCCGCGAGCTTGGCCCGGTAGACGGCGAGCGAGGCGGGGCAGGAGTCGCCCTCCGGGTGCCCGGCCCGCAGGCATTCGACGAACGGCCTGGTCTCCTCCAGGCCGAAGCCGAAGTCCTGCAGCGTCCGGATCTGGTGCAGCAGCCGCAGGTCGTCCTCGTCGTACGTCCGGTAGCCGTTCACCGTGCGCCGCGCGGGGAGCAGCCCCCGGGCCTCGTAGTAGCGCAGGGCCCGGGTCGTGGTCCCGGCCCGCTCCGCAAGCTCGCCGATTCGCATGCCGCGACGGTATTCCTTGACGTCGGCGTCAAGGCAAGGGCGGTGTCGGGACAAGGGCGGTGTCCCGCCTGCCCTGCGCGTCCGTGCGCCGCGCGCGAGACTGGAGGTGGGGGTGGACGAGGCCCGGCCCGCACCGGCGGTGGTCCGCGAGGGCGCCGTCCGCGAGGGCGTGCCGGGCGATGTCCCGGACACGGAGGCGGTCATGACGGAGCAGCGCGAGCGGGCGGGCACGGTCCCGGAGGAGTTCGGCCAACTGGTCACGGAGTTCCGCGGTCTGCTGGAGAGGTATCCGGGCGCGGACGGGTTCTTCGCGCTCGCCTACCACCCCGACGGCCTCGGGGACGGACCGGAGCGGCCGGGCACGATGAGCACGGCGGGCATCACCCAGCCCGTCTACGAGTGCGAGAAGATCGAACCCGGCCTCCAGCAGTGCAGGCGCGCCCCGGAGCAGTGACCGGAGGCACGCCGCCCCGCCTTACCGCCGCCCGGCGCACCGCGCCGCCCCGTCGGCCGGCCGGCCACAGCGCATACGCGCAGGCCCCCGGCGTCGACGGTGCGTCGGCGCCGGGGGCCTGCGCGGAGCGGGCGGGGAGGGGTCAGACCTTGACCGGCTCCCGCTCGTCGTCACGCGGCTCGGGGAGTGCGGCGGTCTCCTCGGCGGGGCTGTGGTCGTCGGTGAGGGTGGCCTCGTCGAAGGGGGCCTTGCCCGCCAGCACGAGTTCGACCCGCTCCTTGTCGATCTCCTTCGTCCAGGTGCCGACGAGGACGGTGGCGACGGCGTTGCCCGCGAAGTTCGTCAGGGCGCGGGCCTCGCTCATGAAGCGGTCGATGCCGACGATCAGGCCGACGCCGTCGACGAGTTCGGGGCGGTGCGACTGCAGACCGCCGGCCAGCGTCGCCAGACCGGCGCCGGTGACGCCCGCCGCGCCCTTCGAGGCGATGATCATGAAGACCAGGAGCGAGATCTGCTCCCCCGCGCTCAGCGGGTCACCGGTGGCGTTGGCGATGAACAGCGAGGCCATCGTCAGGTAGATGGCGGTGCCGTCCAGGTTGAAGGAGTAGCCGGTGGGCACGGTGATGCCGACCACGGGCTTGCTGACGCCCAGGTGCTCCATCTTCGCGATCAGCCGCGGCAGGGCCGACTCGGAGGAGGACGTGGACACGATCAGCAGGAACTCGCGGCCCAGGTACTTCAGCAGCGAGAAGAGGTTCACCCCCGCGACGAAGCGCATCAGCAGTCCGAGGATCACGAAGACGAACAGCGCACAGGTGACGTAGAAGCCGATCATGATGACGGCCAGCGACTTCAGCGCGTCGAGGCCGGTCTCGCCGACGACCGCGGCGATCGCGCCGAAGGCGCCGACGGGCGCGGCCCACATGATCATCGCGAGGATGCGGAAGACGAGGCGCTGGATGTGGCCGATGCCGCGGAGGACGGGCTCGCCCGCCGAGCCCATCGCCTGGAGCGCGAAGCCGGCGAGCAGGGCCACCAGCAGGGTCTGGAGCACCTCGCCCTCGGTGAAGGCGGAGACCAGGGTCGTCGGGATGATGCCGAGGAGGAAGTCCGCGGTGCTCTCCCCCGTGCCCTCGGCCTGCGCGGCGCCCGCCTCGCGGGTCGCCTCCGTGATGTGCAGGCTGGAGCCGGGCTCCAGCAGGTTGCCGACGAGCAGGCCGATGGCCAGGGCGACGGTCGACATCACCAGGAAGTAGCCGAGGGCGAGCCCGCCGACGGCGCCGACCTTGGCGGCCTTCCGTACCGAGCCGATGCCCAGCACGATGGTGCAGAAGATCACCGGCGAGATCATCATCTTGATGAGGTTCACGAAACCGGTGCCGATGGGCTTGAGCTCGACAGCCACCCCGGGGGCGGCGAACCCCACGGTGATACCGAGAGCGACCGCGGCGATGACCGCGATGTAGAGATAGTGCGTACGGTCCCGCCTGCCGTTGGCTGTGGCCACGGGGTCCTCCTCGTCGAGTGTGCGCGTCCATGTCCCGATGGATCCCCGCGACTATCCACCAGCGCTGTGACCCCGGTCACCGTTGCGTTCGTTTCGTTCACACAATTCCGGCCAGGCAGACTGAACGCATGCGCCTCCCCCGTCCCCGCAGCCTCGCGGGCCAGCTCTTCGCCATGCAGGTCGTGCTGGTCGCGGCGATCGTGGCGGGCTGCGCGCTCTTCGCCTACCTCACGGACCAGGCCCAGGCCGAGGAGTCGGCCCGGCACCGGACCACGGCCACCGCGGCCGCCGCCGCCCGCTCGCCCTCGGTCGCCGAGGCGGTGCGCTCCGCGGACCCGTCGGCGGTGCTCCAGCCGTACGCCGAGGCGCTGCGCAAGGACGCCGGCATGGACTTCGTCGTGATCATGGACCCGCGCGGGCGGCGCTGGACCCATCCGACGCCGGAGCGGATAGGGGAGACCTATCTCGGCCACATCGGGCCCGCGCAGCGCGGCGGCGTCCTCAGCGAGCAGTTCGAGGGGACGCTCGGTCTGTCCGTGCGCACCGTGGCGCCGGTGCGCGACGGCGGGCAGGTCGTCGCCATCGTGAGCGCCGGCATCACCGTCGAGGAGATCACCCAGCAGGTGCGCGAGCAGGTCACCGCCCTGCTCGTCGCCGCGGGCGCGGCCCTCGCCCTCGGCGGCGCCGGCACGTATGTGATCAACGCCAGGCTGCGCCGCCACACCCACGGGATGAACGCCGCGGAGCTGGGCCGGATGCACGACTTCCACCAGGCGGCGCTGCACGCCGTGCGCGAGGGCCTGGTGATGCTCGACGGCGGCCGGCGGATCGTGCTGGCCAACGACGGCGCACGGGAGCTGCTGGGGTTCGGCGACGAAGCGGTGGGCCGGCCCGTGGCGGAGCTCGGTCTGCCGGCGCCGCTCACGGGGGCGCTGCTCGCCTCCGAGCCGCGGGTGGACGAGGTGCATCTGACCGCCGACCGGGTCGTGGTGGTGAACACCCGGCCGGTGGTCGGCGGCGAGCAGCGCGGCACCGTCGTGACCCTGCGGGACCACACCGAGCTCCAGGCGCTCTCCGGCGAGCTGGACTCGGAGCGCGGCTTCACCCAGGCGCTGCGCTCGCAGGCCCACGAGGCGGCGAACCGGCTGCACACCGTGGTCTCGCTGATCGAGCTCGGCCGGGCCGAGGAGGCGGTCGAGTTCGCGACGGCCGAACTGGAGCTGGCGCAGGTGCTGACGGACCGGGTGGTCGGGGCGGTGGGCGAGCCCGTCCTCGCGGCGCTGCTGCTCGGCAAGACGGCGCAGGCCAACGAGCGGGGCGTGGAGCTGGTGCTGGCCGAGGACAGCCGAATCGACGACCACGTGCTGCCGGGGACCCTGCCGCCCCGGGACCTGGTGACCATCCTGGGCAACCTGATCGACAACGCCGTCGACGCGGCGGGGGGTGTCCCCGGGGCCCCGGCGCGTGTCACCGTGACGCTGCGGACCGAGCGCACGGAGCTGGTGGTGCGGGTGTCCGACAGCGGTCCCGGGGTGTCGCCGGACCGGACCGAGGACGTGTTCCGGCGCGGCTGGTCCACCCACGGCCCCGGACGCGGCATCGGCCTGGCGCTGGTGCGGCAGGCCGTGCGCCGCGGCCACGGCACGGTCGCGGTGGGGCGCGGCGCGGACGGCGGGGCCGAGTTCACGGTCCGGCTGCCGCTGATCACCGCCGGGAGACCGGCGCCGGACCGGCCGACGGAGACGCACGCATGACCATCAGGGTTCTGGTCGTCGAGGACGACCCCGTCGCAGCGGACGCCCACGCGCTCTACGTGGGCAGGGTGGACGGGTTCGCCGTCGTCGGTGTCGCCCACTCGCGGGCCCAGGCCGTCCGGGCGCTGGAGCGCACCGAGGTGGATCTGCTGCTGCTCGACCTGTACCTGCCGGACGGGCACGGCCTCCAGCTCGTGCGGTCGCTGCGCGCCGCCGGCCACTCGGCCGACGTGATCGCCGTGACGTCCGCCCGCGATCTGGCGATCGTCCGGGAGGGGGTGTCGCTCGGCGTGGTGCAGTACGTGCTGAAGCCCTTCACCTTCGCCACGCTCCGCGACCGGCTGGACCGCTACGCGGAGTTCCGGGCGGCCGCCGGGGAGGCCAGCGGCCAGGACGAGGTGGACCGCGCGCTCGCCGCGCTGCGCGCCCCGCGCACCGGTACGACGCTGCCCAAGGGGCTGAGCGGGCCCACCCTGGAGGCGGTCACGCGCACCCTGCGCGAGTCGCCGGAGGGCCTGACCGCGACGGAGGCCGCCGCGGCGGTCGGGATCTCGCGCATCACGGCCCGGCGCTATCTGGAGCACCTGGTCACCGCGGGCCGGGCGGACCGGGCGCCCCAGTACGGGCAGGTCGGCCGGCCGGAGCTCCAGTACCGCTGGCTGAGCTCCCGCCGCTGACGCCGCGGCCCCCGCGCCCTCGGGCGGGGGCGCGGGCTACCCCCGGGTAGCCGGAACACCCGCCGGCCGTCTCGGACCTTTCCACAAGCTGTGGCTTGGGGTGAACGCACCGTAGTCGCCGCCGGTCCCCCGACCGTACGGTGTGCGCGTGCAGCCCTCCTCCCCGCCCTTCGACTCCCTCGCCGCGCGCCGTCTGCGCGAGGCCCTGGGCATGGCCCCCGGTCATGTCTCCTACGGCCTGCGGGCCCAGTACGGCCTGGCCGTCACACCCGACACGGTCGTCGCCTGGGAGCGGGGCACCGCCACCCCCGGCACCCGTGAACTGACCGCCCTCGCGGGCGTCCTGTGGTGCTCGCCCGCCGAACTGCTGGCCGGCGCGACCACCTTGCGTGAGCACCGCATCGCCCGCGGCTGGACGGCCGCCGACCTGGCCCGCCGGGTCGGCCTGGACGCCGGGGCGTACACGCGGATGGAGGAGTCCCGCCGCTGGCGCGGCAGCGAACGGCAGACCGCCGCCCTCGCCGAGGCGCTGGAGCTGTCCCCCCGTGACCTGCTGGCCGCGACCGGCCGGGACCAGGAGCTGGCCGAGCTGCTGCGCGGCGCGGTCGGCGCGCGGTGGCAGGCGTACGTCCGCCCGGTCGCCCGGATGCTGCCGATGGAACGCGGCCCGCTCGAAGCCGTGCTCCAGCGGCTGCACTCCGACTACCAGTCGCGCACGGTGGCGACGCTGAGCTGGGGGGACGCCTCGGAGGACACCGGCGGCCCCGGGCGGGACTTCCTGGACCGGATCCTCGAACACTTCTGGGCCCTGGCCCGCGACTGAGGCCCGGCCCGGGCGGTGCGCCGGGCCCCGCCGGCGCCGCCCGCACCGGTCAGAAGACGGACTCCGCCTCGAACATCCGGTCCGCGGGCACCGTCTTCAGCCGGGTGACCGCCTCGGCCAGCGGCACCATCACGATCTCGGTGCCCCGCAGCGAGGTCATCATGCCGAACTGGCCCCGGTGCGCGGCCTCGACGGCGTACCAGCCGAAGCGGGTGGCGAGGACGCGGTCGTACGCGGTGGGTGTGCCGCCGCGCTGCACATGGCCGAGGATGACGGGCTTGGCCTCCTTGCCCAGCCGCCGCTCCAGCTCGGCGGCGAGCCGGTTGCCGATGCCCTGGAACCGCTCGTGGCCGAACTGGTCGATCTCGCCCTTCTCGTACGCCATGGACCCCTCGGCGGGGTGGGCGCCCTCGGCGACGCAGACCACGGCGAACTTCTTGCCCCGGGCGAAGCGCTCCTCGACCATCTTGACCAGGTCGTCGACCTGGAAGGGCCGCTCGGGCAGGCAGATGCCGTGGGCGCCGCCGGCCATGCCGGACTCCAGCGCGATCCAGCCGGCGTGCCGCCCCATCACCTCGACGACCATCACCCGCTGGTGGGACTCGGCCGTGGTCTTCAGCCGGTCGATGGCCTCGGTGGCGACCATCACGGCGGTGTCGAAGCCGAAGGTGCGGTCGGTGGCGAAGATGTCGTTGTCGATCGTCTTGGGGACGCCGACCACGGGCATCCCGGCGTCCGCGAGCATCCGGGACGCGGTGAGCGTGCCCTCGCCGCCGATTGGGATGAGCGCGTCGATGCCGTAGCGCTTCGCCAACTCCGGCGCGTTCTCGGCCGCTTCGCGCAGCCGGCCGCGCTCCAGGCGGGTGGAGCCGAGGATGGTGCCGCCGCGCGCGAGGATGCCGCCGACCGCGTTGAGGTCGAGGGGCCGGTAGTGGCCGTCGAGCAGCCCCCGGAAGCCGTCCTCGAAGCCGATGACCTCGTCGCCGTGCCCGGTCAGGGCGCGGTGCACCACTGAGCGGATCACTGCGTTCAGCCCCGGACAGTCGCCGCCTGCGGTGAGAATGCCGATGCGCATCGTGCTGTCTCTCCTGCTCCTCGCCGAACGTGTGAGCCGGTCCGATTCTCCCACGGGCCCGCCGTGCGCCGCGCTTCCGGCTGCTCCGGCGGCTCCCCGCCCGCCCTTCTGCCCGGCGGGCGCCCTATCTACACGCGAGGGTATTGTCAAGAGGGCGAGGCCGCCCCGGGGCGGTTTCCGCGCGTCCGGCCCCGCCGTCCGGCGGCGGCGGGCACCGTGGAGCACGACGGACGACGACACAGGGACGGGAGAGCACGCGTGACGCGGAGCGTGTACGTGACCGGGATCGACCGCGGCGACGGCCGGCAGGTGGTCGAGCTGGGGGTCATGGAGCTGCTGACCCGGCAGGTGGACCGGGTGGGCGTCTTCCGGCCGCTCGTCCACGACGGTCCCGACCGGCTCTTCGAGCTGCTGCGGGCGCGCTACCGGCTCTCCCAGGACGCGTCCGCCGTCCACGGCATGGACTACCACGAGGCGGCCACCCTCCAGGCCGAGCGGGGCACCGACGAACTGGTGTCCGCACTCGTCGAGCGCTTCCTGTCGGTGGCCCGGGAGTACGAGGTCGTGCTGGTCCTCGGCACCGACTACGCCGCCACCCAGCTCCCCGACGAACTCGCGCTCAACGCGCGCCTGGCCAACGAGTTCGGCGCCTCCCTGATCGCCGTGGTCGGCGGGAAGGACCAGACGGCGGAGTCGGTGCGGGCCGAGGCCCGCAACGCCTACCGCGCCTACGAGGCGCTGGGCTGCAACGTCCTCGCCATGGTCGCCAACCGGGTGGCCCCCGAGGAGCGGGACACCATCGCCGAGCGCCTCGCGGCCCGCCTCCCGGTCCCCTGCTACGTGCTGCCCGACGAGCCCGCGCTCGCCGCGCCCACGGTCGCCCAGATCACCCACGCCCTCGGCGGCACGGTGCTGCTCGGCGACGACTCGGGCCTCGCCCGCGACGCCCTGGACTTCGTCTTCGGCGGCGCGATGCTGCCCAACTTCCTGCCGGCGCTGACCCCCGGCTGCATGGTGGTCACCCCGGGCGACCGGGCCGACCTGGTCGTCGGCTCGCTCGCCGCGCACTCCGCCGGCACCCCGCCCATCGCGGGGGTGCTGCTCACCCTGAACGAGCGGCCGAGCCAGGAGATCCTCACCCTCGCCGCCCGCCTCGCGCCGGGCACACCGGTGATCTCGGTCGCCGGCAACAGCTTCCCCACCGCCGCCGAACTCTTCGGCCTGGAGGGCAAGCTGAACGCCTCCACACCCCGCAAGGCGGAGACGGCGCTGGGCCTCTTCGAGCGCCATGTGGACACCTCCGACCTGCTGGACCGGCTCGCGGTGGCCCGCAGCGGGCGGGTGACGCCGATGATGTTCGAGCACGAGCTGCTGGAGCAGGCCCGTGCCGAGCGGCGCCGGGTGGTGCTCCCCGAGGGCACCGAGGAGCGGGTGCTGCGCGCCGCGGACGTGCTCATCCGCCGCGACGTGTGCGACCTGACCCTGCTCGGCGACGTGGACGTGATCCGCAAGAAGGCGGCCGACCTGGGCGTCGACCTGTCCTCCGCGCAGCTCGTCGACCCCGCCGTCTCCGAGCTGCGCCAGGAATTCGCCGAGCGGTACGCGGCCCTGCGCGCCCACAAGGGCGTCTCCGTGGAGCTGGCCCACGACGTGGTCACGGACGTCAACTACTTCGGCACGCTGATGGTGGCCCAGGGCCTGGCCGACGGCATGGTGTCGGGCGCGGTGCACTCCACGGCCGCGACCATCCGGCCGGCGTTCGAGATCATCAAGACCACGTCGTCGGGCGCGCCCTCGGGGGAGAAGCCCGCGGGCGGGGCGGCGATCGTGTCGTCCGTCTTCTTCATGTGCCTGGCCGACCGGGTGCTGGTCTACGGGGACTGCGCGGTCAACCCGGACCCGGACGCCGAGCAGCTCGCGGACATCGCGATCCAGTCGGCGGCGACCGCGGCCCGCTTCGGCGTGGAGCCGCGGATCGCGATGCTCTCGTACTCCACCGGCACCTCCGGCTCCGGCGCGGACGTCGACAAGGTGCGCGAGGCCACCAAGCTGGTCCGGGCCTCCCGGCCCGATCTGCTCATCGAGGGCCCGATCCAGTACGACGCGGCCGTCGACCCCTCGGTGGCGGCGACCAAGCTGCCCGGCTCCGAGGTCGCCGGCCGGGCGACGGTGCTGATCTTCCCGGACCTCAACACCGGCAACAACACCTACAAGGCCGTGCAGCGTTCGGCGGGCGCGGTCGCCGTCGGCCCGGTGCTCCAGGGGCTGCGCAAGCCCGTGAACGACCTGTCCCGCGGGGCGCTCGTGGGCGACATCGTCAACACGGTCGCGATCACCGCCATCCAGTCCCAGGACCCGTCCAAGGCTCAGGAGTACTCCGCATGACGGCCACCCGTGTCCTCGTCCTCAACTCCGGTTCGTCGTCGCTGAAGTACCAGCTCCTGGACATGCGCGACGCCGCGCGGCTGGCGACCGGGCTGGTCGAGCGGATCGGCGAGGCGACGTCGCGTCTCGTGCACACCCCGCTCGCCGGCGGGGCCGCGCCGCGCGAGCGGACCGGGCCGATCGCCGACCACGACGCCGCGCTCAAGGCGGTGGCCGGCGAACTGGCCGAGGACGGCCTCGGCCTGGACTCCCCCGAACTGGCCGCGATCGGGCACCGGGTGGTGCACGGCGGGCTGCGCTTCACCGAGCCGACGGTGATCACCGACGAGGTGCTCGCCGAGATCGAGCGGCTGGTCCCCGTCGCGCCGCTGCACAATCCGGCGAACCTCACGGGCATCCGGACGGCGCAGGCGCTGCGGCCCGAGCTTCCCCAGGTCGCCGTCTTCGACACCGCCTTCCACACCACGATGCCGGAGGCGGCGGCCCGCTACGCCATCGACGTGGAGACCGCCGACGCGCACCGCATCCGCCGCTACGGCTTCCACGGCACCTCGCACGCCTACGTGTCGCGGGCGACGGCCCGGCTGCTCGGCAAGGACCCGTCCGAGGTGAACGTCATCGTGCTGCACCTCGGCAACGGCGCGTCCGCCTCGGCGGTGGAGGGCGGGCGGTGCGTGGAGACCTCCATGGGACTGACCCCCTTGGAAGGGCTGGTGATGGGTACCCGCTCGGGCGACATCGATCCGGCCGTCACCTTCCACCTCAAGCGGGTCGCGGGCATGTCGGCCGACGAGATCGACGTCCTGCTGAACAAGCGGAGCGGTCTGGTGGGACTCTGCGGCGACAACGACATGCGGGAGATCCGCCGGCGCGTCGACGAGGGCGACGAGCGGGCGAAGCTGGCGTTCGACGTCTACGTCCACCGGCTGCGGAAATACATCGGGGCCTACTACGCCGTGCTCGGCCGGGTGGACGCGGTGGCGTTCACGGCGGGGGTCGGCGAGAACGCGGCGCCGGTGCGGGAGGCGGCGATCGCCGGTCTCGACCGGCTCGGGCTCGCCGTCGACCCGGACCGCAACGCCGTGCGCTCCGGGGAGGCGCGGCTGATCTCGCCGGACGGCGCCGGGGTCGCGGTGGCCGTCGTGCCCACCGACGAGGAACTGGAGATCGCCCGTCAGACGCATGAATTGGTGAAAAGGGTGAACGCCCGAACGTGAACGCCTGAGCGGGCGGGCGCCCATTTGTACATTCCACCAGACGGAATATTCCGCAGGGAAACAAACCGATAGGATCCGCCTTATGCGCCGTTCCAAAATCGTTTGCACACTGGGCCCCGCCGTCGACTCCTACGAGCAGCTGAAAGCGCTCATCGAGGCCGGCATGAACGTGGCCCGATTCAACATGAGCCACGGGTCCCACTCGGAGCACGAGGAGCGGTACCACCGCGTGCGCCAGGCCTCCGAGGACACCGGCCGCGCCGTGGGCGTCCTGGCCGACCTCCAGGGGCCCAAGATCCGCCTGGAGACCTTCGCCGAGGGGCCGGTCGAACTGGTCCGCGGCGACGAGTTCGTCATCACCACCGAGGACGTGCCCGGCGACAAGTCGGTCTGCGGGACGACGTACAAGGGTCTGCCCGGTGACGTCTCCAAGGGCGACCAGATCCTGATCAACGACGGCAACGTCGAACTGCGGGTCGTCGAGATCGAGGGCCCCCGGGTCAAGACCATCGTGGTCGAGGGCGGTGTCATCTCCGACCACAAGGGCATCAACCTGCCCGGTGCGGCGGTCAACGTGCCCGCGCTGTCCGAGAAGGACATCGAGGATCTCCGCTTCGCCCTCCGCATGGGCTGCGACCTGGTCGCGCTCTCCTTCGTCCGCGACGCGAACGACGTCAAGGACGTGCACAAGGTGATGGACGAGGTGGGCCGCCGGGTCCCCGTCATCGCCAAGGTGGAGAAGCCGCAGGCCGTCGAGAACATGCAGGACGTCGTGATGGCGTTCGACGGCGTGATGGTGGCCCGCGGCGACCTGGCGGTCGAGTACCCGCTGGAGAAGGTCCCGATGGTGCAGAAGCGCCTCATCGAGATGTGCCGCCGCAACGCCAAGCCGGTGATCGTCGCCACCCAGATGATGGAGTCGATGATCACCAACTCCCGCCCCACGCGCGCCGAGGCGTCCGACGTCGCCAACGCGATCCTGGACGGCGCGGACGCGGTCATGCTCTCCGCGGAGTCCTCCGTGGGCGCTTACCCGATCGAGACGGTCAAGACGATGTCGAAGATCGTCAGCGCCGCCGAGGAGGAGCTCCTCTCCAAGGGCCTCCAGCCGCTGGTCCCGGGCAAGAAGCCGCGCACCCAGGGCGGTTCGGTCGCCCGTGCCGCCGCGGAGATCGCCGACTTCCTGGACGGCAAGGCCCTGATCGCCTTCACCAAGTCCGGCGACACGGCCCGCCGGCTGTCGCGCTACCGCGCCCAGCAGCCGATCCTGGCCTTCACCACGGACGCCGCCACGCGCAGCCAGCTCGCGCTGAGCTGGGGCGTCGAGTCCTTCGTGGTCCCCCACGTCAACAACACCGACGCGATGGTGGACCTGGTCGACGCGGAGCTGCTGAAGCTCCAGCGCTACAACGAGGGCGACACCATGATCATCACGGCCGGCTCCCCTCCGGGCGTCCCCGGCACCACCAACATGGTCCGCGTCCACCACCTCGGCGGCGACAAGGCCTGACGGCCCCGCCCCGGCGGGCCCGCGTACGAAGAGGCCGTGGGCCGCACCCCCCTGAACGGGTGCGGCCCACGGCCTCTTTCGCGGCTCCCGGTGGTCCGGGGCGACGGCCTCGCCGGGCCGACGGGCCTGCCTACTTCTCGATGTAGTTGTGCAGGCCGGGGATCGTCAGCGTGCCGCCGAACTGGCCGGCCTGACGGACCTTGGCGTTGGTGAACATCGCGAACGGGACGTTCAGCGGCGGCGGGGACTCCGGGCTGAAGGTGATCGGGATGATGCCGAAGAGGTTGCCCTTCAGCTCCTCCGTGTACATGGTCACCGTGCCGCCCCGGATGGTCGACGTCGACCCGGACCGGGCCTCCACGTGCCCCTTGGTGCCGTTCGGCCCCTCGGTGATCTGGTGCAGGTCCTTGATGTCCACGCCGTCGGCGGTGAACTTCAGGACCTTCTTGACCTTTCCGCTGCCCGTCTTCACCTCGACGATGCCGTGGTAGTCGAGCCCGGTGAGGGTGAGCATGGAGGTCTCGAGGATCCACGGCTCGTCCGGGAGCAGCGGGATGCCCGGCTCCAGTTCGGCGGCCGCGAGCGCCTCGGGGTCGGCGGTCGGACACGGGAAGCGCGGCTTGGCGCCCTCGGGTATCTCCTCGTCCTTCCGGGGCTCCAGACCCTTGGCGTCCTCGTCCAGCTCCTCGACCGTGGCGCCGGCCTTGTCGGCGGCGTCCTTGATCGCGTCCTTGGCCGCGTCGGCCGGGTCCGCGGGCTTCTCCGACGGCTTCTCGGACGGCTTCTCGGAGGGCTCCTCGGCGGGCTGGGACGGCTCCTCGGCGGGCGTGGTGCTCGCGGAGGGCGTCGGGGTCGCCTCGGGCTCCTTCTCCTTGCCGATGCCGTCGAACAGGTCCTTGAGGGCCTCTCCGACGCCCAGCGGGTCCAGCGGGTTCCTGGTCTCGCTCGGGGCCGGTGCGGGCTCCTCGGACGCCTTCTGCTGCTCGGCGGCGTCCACCGCGGCGCTCTCGGCGGGCGCGGGCTCACCGCTGTCGGCTCCAGCCGTCTCGCCGGCCGTGGGCTCGGGCTCGGGCTCGGCGGACTGGGACGCGGACGGCGTCGGCTTCGGCTTCGCCGTCTCGTCGGGCTTCGGCGTCTCCTCCTCCACCGGCTCGTCCGAGCGGGTCACGCACGGACCGGGCGCGAAGGGGATGTCCTTGTTGTCGGCCAGGGCCAGTTTGGGAGTGAGACCCATGCCCACGAACACGGCGGTCGGCATCGCGGCCAGGGCCACGGCCTTCGTCGCGGGCAGGTGGAGCTTGGTCAGCAGTGATTTCCGGGGGGCGGCGTGGCGCGGCCCTCTTCTCTCGCGGATCTCACCGCCGTCAGCCGCGCTCGGCTGCAGTTCGTCACCCCGCACTGTTCCTCCCGCCGTCGGCGTGGGCAGTCGTTCCGGTCACGTTCGGGTCGTACACCTCGTCGGCACGCGGCGCCGGCAGGGTCGGCTCGTCCCTGTGGTCGGGCTCGTCCAGGGGGTGCCGTCCGGCCGCCGGCTCGGCGGTGTCCGACGGCCCGGCCGCCTCGGCGGCCGGCTTGCCCGGCGCCCAGGAGATGGCGAGGGCGCCGCCCAGCAGGGCGCACAGGAAACCGATGAGGAAGCCGCCGATGTTGGCCACCGGGATGGAGATCAGGGCGAGCACGATCGCGGCGATGCCCGAGAACACGCGGACGGGGGCCTGGAACCACATGGTGAGGCCGAGCGTGACCAGGAGGACGCCGATGATGAGGGACCCGGCGCCGGCCGTGGTGGCCATCGCGAGGGTGATGTTGCCGAGGCGGAGGTCCGCGTACGGCAGGTACGCGATCGGCAGCCCGCCCAGCATGGTGAACAGACCCGCCCAGAACGGCCGCTGGCCCCGCCAGGTGCGAAAGCTCCGCTGGAATACGCGCAGGAAGTGCTCGTCCCGCCCCTGTGCTGCTGAAGTCTCGGCGCTCATGGAAAAAGCTCCCTGATGCTGGTGGTGCGATGTGATGGGGGACGGGCGGGCGGAACCACGGGGGCCCACCCGCCCGTTCCCAGGGGCGTCAGCCCTTAAAAGCACTCCTTGACGCCCTTGTGGAGCTTGAGCGACAGGCCGCTGAGCTTGAAGGTGCCGGCGGTGGTCGCCCACGCCTTCTGCTCGACGCCGGTCAGCTTGGCCGTGTCGGCGCGCTGGGCGAAGCCGTACGGGTTGGCCTTGGTCCCGGGCTGGATGCCCGGGTCGCCGTCCTTCTTGGCCAGCGAGCCCGCGGCCACACCGATGTCGATGTTGCCGAACTCGGCGTCCGCCTTGAGCTCGGAGACATCCAGGTAGAGGTTGGACGCCTCGACCGGCTTCTTCGGGTCCGTACCGGCACGCAGCTCAAGGCTGACGCTGCCGAGGAACGGGACGTCGGGCGTGACGACCGACTGGCACATGTTCGTGATGGTGGCGCTCTTGAACCCGGACACGGCCACCGGAGCGGCGAAGTCCTTGCCGTCCAGGGTCTTGCCGGACGCGACGCTGCCGTACTGCACGAAGTTGGTACCGGCCAGGCTGTCAGCCTTGACCTTGAACTCCTGGCCGGAAATGCTGAACGACGCGGCGAGCGCGCCCTGGGCCAGGCCGATGCCTATCGCGGCCGTCGCGGCCACACTCGGCACCATGACAAGGGCGAACCGCTTCCATCTGGTTCCGCCTCGAGCCACAGACTCCATGACTTTCCTCCTTCTCGGACGTACATCTCCGGTCCGGACCGTCGGCCCGTCCTGGGATGGGAGAAGTGCTACGTCCTCGGGAAGGAGAGCGCCCGTACCTCCGGCCGCGTACGCGTCCGGAACACCGGCGATCACCCCCGAGCGACAACCACTGGCCGCACTCTCGCGCAACCGGTCGGACAGGCCCCGCCGTTCGGCAGGAACCCCCCTGTCCGCGGCCGGCGCCACTGCCGCCGGCCGGCCCGGTGGGGACCCAACGGACCGCGGCACGACTGGGAGCCGGGCTGGTGCGGTATTGGACCGAGCGTCGCCGATCGTTGTCCATTACCCGCCCTGGCACAAGGGGGTTCGTTACTCGCTAGTAACGGCCTGATAACCACGCCACAACTGGCTGACGCCGAGCGTGTACACAGGGTGTCGCTTTGTGACGAACCACAAAGGAGGAAAGGAGGCGATAACCGGACAGATGCGCCGAGTTGGAGTACTCGCAGTAACAGCCGCCCCGATTGCCAAGTTTTGGTAAAGCAACCACGCGTTTTGTCACCGTGTCGCCAAAACGGCGGCGGCACCGAGGCGGCGCCACCGCCGTAAAACCGTCAGAAGCACCCGTACGGGACGCCGTTGTCAGATGTGCTGTCAACGTGACGCCAACAGGGTGTCCGCGATCCGGACCGGCGGGGTCTCAGAAGAGCACCCGCGCCAGCGCCTGGCGTGCGGCGGTCACCCGCGGGTCGTCGGGTCCGACGACCTCGAAGAGTTCGAGCAGCCGCACCCGCGCCGCGTCACGGTCGGCTCCGGCCGTGCGCCGCACGGTCTCCACCAGCCGGCCGAAGGCGTCCTCGACATGGCCCCCGACGAGATCCAGGTCCGCGGCGGCGATCTGCGCCGGGACGTCCGCGGGACCGTCGGCGGCGGCCTTGCGCACCGCCCCCGCGTCCATGCCCGCCACCCGGCCCAGCAGTTCGGCCTGGGCGAGGCCGAGCTTGGCCTCCGTGTTGCCCGGGTCGTCCGCCAGGACGTTCCCGTACGCCCGGACGGCGCCGTCGAAGTCGCCGGCGTCCAGCGCGTCCATGGCGGCGCCCAGCAGCCCGTCGTGCGGGCCCGCGACGGGCTCCGCGGCCTCCGGGGCCGCTCCGTCCGCGTCGACGGTGAGCCCGGTCAGCCCGAAGCGCTCCTCGGCGACCTGGACGAGCTGGTCGAGGGTCTGGCGGATCTGCGCCTCGGGAGCGGCCCCCTGGAAGAGCGGCAGCGCCTGGCCGGCCACCACGGCGAACACGGCCGGAATGCCCTGCACACCGAACTGCTGCATCAGCATCTGGTTGGCGTCCACGTCGATCTTGGCGAGGACGAAGCGGCCGTTGTACTCGTGGGCCAGACGATCGAGCAGCGGGCTGAGCTGCTTGCACGGCTCGCACCACTCGGCCCAGAAGTCGATGACGACCGGGACCTCGGTGGAGCGCTGCAGGACGTCGCGCTCGAAGCCCGCCTCGTCGGTGTCGATCACCAGGCTCGCGGGCGGCACGGCACCGCCGCCGCCCTGCCGGGCGGCCTCGGCGCGGGCCTGCTCGGCCTTGGCCTTGGCCTCACCGGCCGCCTTCACCGCGGCGAGGTCGACGACGCCGCTCATGGACATGTTCCTTGGCTGCATGCGTACATCCTCCCCCCTCCGCGCGCACATGTGAAAAGCCGGACGCAGGTTCCGGCGGTACGGCGCCGGGTCCCCACCACGGCGCCTTGTGGTCGTCGCTCGGCCCGGCCGGTGCGGACGGGCTTTCGCTACGCGTCGTAGCGTATCTGTCCGGGGCCGGACGGGTGTGAGATTTACCCGGTGAACTGCCTCACAGGGAATCGCCTACCGGCCGGTATGGTCTCGGTCATGTCCAGCAGAAGCCACCCCGAACCACCGCGTAAGGGTCGTACCGGCCGGCCCCGGAGCACCGAGGCGGACGCGGCGATCCTCCGCGCCACACGGGAATCGCTGGTGGAACTGGGCTGGTCGAAGCTGACCATGGCCGATGTCGCCGCCCGCGCGGGCGTCGCCAAGACCACCCTGTACCGCCGCTGGGCCAACCGGAACGAACTGGTCGTCGACGCGGTCGCCGTCCTCTTCGACGAACTCGAACTCCCCGACCGCGGCAGCCTCGCCGCCGACGTGGAGGGCGTGGTCCTCCAGTTCGCCGATCTGCTCGGACAGCCGGAGACCAAGACGGCGCTGATGGGCGTCGTCGCCGAGTCCACCTGCGACGACGCGCTGCGCGCCCGGATCCGCTCGGCGATCGTGGAGCGGCAGAAGCGGCTGGTGGTCGACGGCCGCCGCCGCGCCCAGGAGCGCGGCGAACTGCCCTACGAGGACGACCCCCGGGCCGCGGCCGGCAACACCGACCTGGTCTTCGACGTGGTCGCCGGCGCCGTGGTGCACCGGACCCTGGTCAGCGCGGAGCCCGTGGACGCGGAGTGGGCCCGCCGCTTCACCCTGCTGCTCCTCTCCGGCCTCGGCGCGCTCTCCGGCTGACGCGGGGGGGCGTACGGGCCCCGGGGACGCCCCCGAGCGGGCCCGGGCCCGGAACGCCCCGAGCGGGCCCGGAACGCGAACGCCGCGAGCGCCCGCCCGGGCACGGCCCGGGCGGGCGCTCGCGGCACCGCCGTCAGAAGCCCGCGGGCTCCGTGTAGACGCCCCACTCGTCCCGCAGGACGCCGCAGATCTCGCCGAGCGTCGCCTCGGCGCGCACCGCCTCCAGCATCGGCCCGATCATGTTGGAGCCGTCACGGGCGGCGGCCAGCATCGCGTCCAGCGTGGACCGCACCCGGGCCTCGTCGCGCCCGGCCTTGCGGTCGCCGAGCGCCCGCACCTGCTCCCGCTCGACCTCGTGGCTGACCCGCAGGATCTCCAGGTCCCCGGTGACGGAACCGGTCGCGGTGTTGACGCCCACGACCTTCTTCTCGCCCTTCTCCAGGGCCTGCTGGTAGCGGAAGGCCGACTCGGCGATCTCGCCGGTGAACCAGCCGTCCTCGATGCCGCGCAGGATGCCGGAGGTGATCGGACCGATGGGGTGCCGGCCGTCGGGGTGGGCCCGCAGCCCCCGCTCCCGGATCCGGTCGAAGATCTTCTCGGCGTCCGCCTCGATGCGGTCGGTGAGCTGCTCCACGTACCAGGAACCGCCCAGCGGGTCCGCCACGTTGGCGACGCCCGTCTCCTCCATCAGCACCTGCTGGGTGCGCAGGGCGATCTCCGCGGCCTGCTCCGAGGGGAGCGCCAGGGTCTCGTCCAGGGCGTTGGTGTGGAGGGAGTTGGTGCCGCCGAGGACGGCGGAGAGCGCCTCGACCGCGGTGCGCACCACGTTGTTGTAGGGCTGCTGGGCGGTGAGGGAGACACCGGCGGTCTGGGTGTGGAAGCGCAGCCACTGGGCCTTGTCCGTCTTCGCGCCGTAGACCTCCTTCATCCAGCGCGCCCAGATCCGGCGCGCGGCGCGGAACTTGGCGATCTCCTCGAAGAAGTCGAGGTGTGCGTCGAAGAAGAAGGAGAGCCCGGGGGCGAAGGTGTCGACGTCCAGACCGCGGGAGAGCCCGAGCTCGACGTAGCCGAAGCCGTCGGCGAGGGTGTACGCGAGCTCCTGCGCGGCCGTCGCCCCGGCCTCGCGGATGTGGTAGCCGGAGACCGAGAGCGGCTTGTACGCGGGGATGCCCTGCGCGCAGTGCTCCATCAGGTCGCCGATCAGGCGCAGGTGCGGCTCGGGCTGGAAGAGCCACTCCTTCTGCGCGATGTACTCCTTGAAGATGTCCGTCTGGAGGGTGCCGTTGAGCACGGCCGGGTCGACGCCCTGGCGCTCGGCCGCGACCAGGTACATGCAGAAGACGGGGACGGCCGGACCGGAGATGGTCATGGACGTCGTGACGTCGCCGAGGGGGATGTCCTTGAACAGGACCTCCATGTCGGCGGCGGAGTCGATGGCGACACCGCAGTGGCCGACCTCGCCGAGCGCGCGCGGGTCGTCGGAGTCGCGGCCCATGAGCGTGGGCATGTCGAAGGCGACCGAGAGCCCGCCGCCGCCGGCGGCGAGGATCATCTTGTAGCGCTCGTTGGTCTGCTCGGCGTTGCCGAAGCCGGCGAACTGGCGGATCGTCCAGGTGCGGCCCCGGTAGCCGGTGGCGTGCAGGCCCCGGGTGTACGGGTACTCGCCGGGCCAGCCGATGCGCTCGAAGCCCTCGTAGTGGTCCCCGGGGCGCGGGCCGTAGACCGGCTCCACCTCGTCCCCGGAGAGCGTGGTGAAGTCCGCGTCCCGCTTGCGGGCCTTGTCGTAACGGGCCTGCCAGCGACGGCGGCCTTCCTCGATGGCGTCAGCGTCCATGCTTCGAATTTACTAGGACGTCCTAGTATCTGTCGACGGCAAAGCGCCGCGAGCCGTGCCCGCGGCGCTTCGGACCGCTCCGGTGGCCCTACGCCTCGGCGCGGGCGGGGGCGGGCGTGCCGCCCTCGATCAGGGCGCGGGCCTCGCGGGAGACCTTCGGCTCCACGAAGAAGGAGGCGAAGGGGATGCAGCCCGCGGCCAGCACCCACAGCAGCTTCCCGAACGGCCACTTCGCCTTCGAGCCCAGGTCGAACGCGAAGATCACGTAGACGATGAACAGCACACCGTGGATCTGCGAGATCAGCATGGTGTCGCCGGTGTCGAACCCGTACTTCAGGACGATGGCGCCCGTGAACACGAGCAGCCAGACGGCGGTGATGTACGCCATCACCCGGTACCGGGTCAGCACATTCGCTTTCATGCCGTCGAGCGTAACCGGGCCCGACGGGGCGATCTTCGACGGGGTTCCCGGGGGCGGGGCCCCGCGCCCGGCGGGTGGCGGGCCCGCGTGGCCTACGTCTCGTCGAAGTCCTGCGCCGCGACCCGCAGGGGCCGGAGCATCGCGAAGATCTCCGCGCACTCGTCCGCGTCGTAGGTGCCGAGGCCGAAGTCCATGCCCATCAGGTCGCGGGTGGCCGCCTCGACCACCTCGCGGCCCTTGCCGGTGATGGAGGCGAGGGTGCCGCGCCCGTCGTTCGGGTTGGGGCGCTTGGCCACCAGCCCGGAGCGGACCAGCCGGTCCACGGTGTTGGTCACCGACGTGGGGTGCACCATCAGCCGCTCGCCGATCTTCGACATCGGCAGCTCGCCCGCCTTGGAGAAGGTGAGCAGCACCAGCGCCTCGTAGCGGGCGAAGGTCAGGCCGTACGGCTTGACGACCGCGTCCACCTCGGAGAGCAGGATCTGATGCGCCCGCATGATCGAGGTGATCGCCGCCATCGAGGGCACGGGCCCCCATCGCTGCTTCCAGAGCTCGTCGGCCCGGGCGATGGGATCGAAGGAGAGACTGAGCGGCTTCGGCACGGCATGACCTTACCTACTGGTCACATGGCGGTCAGCCCCGTCTCGCACCTCGGTCGGCGCGGGTGCTCCGGGGCCCACTCCGTGCCGCCGCGCCCGCCCCACCAGCACCAGGCAGCACAGCGTCCCGACGGCTCCGGAGCCCGCCACCACGTGGTGCACCGGCCAGAATTCGGCGGCGAGCCCGGCGAGCGCCATGCCCACGCCCTGGGCGGTCATCAGGCCCGCGGTCATCAGGGTCATCGCCCGCCCGCGCAGTTCCCCGGGCACCGCGTCGACGAACCAGCGGTCGAGCCCGATGAGGTAGGCGGCGCTCATGCCGCTCACCACCAGCAGGAACAGCGCCCAGCCCAGGCCGGGCAGCAGCAGGTAGCCGGTCAGCGGCAGCACGCCGAGGGCGGCGAGCGGGAGGACGATCCGGTCCCGGGCGCGGGGGCCGAGCCGGGACCCGGCGTACAGCTCGGAGCCCACGTGCCCGACGGCCATGGCGCTCATCATCAGCCCGACGGCGCCGGGGCCCGCGCCGAGCGCGTCGGCGTAGGGGGCGGCCAGCGCCTCGGGCGCGACGACGAACAGCGCGGGGATCCAGAAGAGCAGCATCAGCAGCCGGACCCGCCGGTCGGACAGCAGCAGCCGGGCGGCGGCGAGCGAGTCCGCCGTCGCCCGGGCAGCGCCGGGCGCCGCGGCCCGCGCGGGCCTGGCCCGGGTGCCGAAGCGCAGCAGCAGCGCCGAGCACAGGAACGTCAGCACGGTCAGGCAGATCGCCCGGCGCGGTGACACGACGGCGAGCAGCAGGCCGCCCGCGCCGAACCCGGCGAACATCGCGCTCTGGGAGACGATCCGCAGCACCGAACGCCCGAGGACGTAGAGCTCCCCCTCGCCGAGGATGTCGGTGAGGGCGGCGGCCCGCGTCCCGGTGAAGACGGGCGCGACGGCGGCGAGGGCGCAGCGCAGCACCAGCAGGGCCGCGACCGGGGTGCCGGGGAGCGCCATCAGCAGCGCGCAGGCCCCGCACACCAGGTCGCAGACGACGAGCACCCGCCGGGCGGGGTGGCGGTCGGCCACCGAGGCGAGCAGCGTCCCGCCGGCGAGGTAGGGGAGGAAACCGAGCGCGAAGGTCAGCGCGCTCAGCAGCGGGGACCCGGTGAGCCCGTAGACGAGGACGGTGAGCGAGATCTCGGCGACGACGACGCCCAGCAGGGAGAGCAGATGGGCGGCGAAGACGGCACGGAACTCGCGGACGCGGAACACGGCGCGGTAGCCGGGGAGGGCGGGCTCCTCCGGGTGACTGGGGCTCGACATGGCGAACAGCGTGCCGGGACCACCCCGGGCTCCCTAGACTTTCGCCCCCAGCCGAATCTCCGCCCCGGGGGCCGGATGCCGTTCCAGTTGCTGCTCGACGAACAGGACCTGCTGCGCTGCCGGTTCGCGGTGTCCCCGCTGTGGGAGACCCAGGAGGCCGTGCGCACCCTGGACCGGCCCCGGCGCCACGGCTACCACCTGCCGTGGCTGCGGCGCATCAGGGAGGCGGCGGCCGGACTCGATCTGCGCCCGCTGTGGACGCTGATGCCGGACGGCGGTCACAACCCGGACTTCTTCTGCCCGATGCCCCGCGGGCCGGTGGCGTCGTTCGAGGAGGAGATCGCGCGGGTACGGGCCACGCCCGCCGAGGCCGCGCTGACGGACATCGGGGCGGCGCTGGACTCCGTCCCCGG
Organism: Streptomyces zhihengii; assembly: GCF_016919245.1. Lineage (NCBI taxonomy): Bacteria > Bacillati > Actinomycetota > Actinomycetes > Kitasatosporales > Streptomycetaceae > Streptomyces > Streptomyces zhihengii. Next base: position 2,768,991 of record NZ_JAFEJA010000001.1, read on the forward strand.
GGGGCGCGGCAGCCCGGCCGGGCGCGAGCTGCTCGCCGACCCGGCGCGCACGGTCCGCAGGACGGCGGACCTCCTCGAACAGGCGTGGCACGTCCTGGTCGAGCCGGAGTGGCCCCGGCTGTGCGCGCTGCTGGAGGCCGATGTGGCCTACCACTCGCGCCGGCTGGCCGAGGGCGGCTTCGCGCAGGTGGTGGGCGAGCTGAGCCCGCGGCTGGTCTGGGAGGAGTCCACGCTCACCATCTCCGGTATGCGGGGCGACCACACCCGGGTCCTCGGAGGCGCCGGCCTGGTGCTGATGCCGAGCGTGTTCTGCTGGCCGGACGTGATCAGCGGGTACGAGCCGCCGTGGCAGCCGGCCGTGATCTACCCGGTGCGCGGGATCGGCGGTCTGTGGACCAGGCCGACGGGGCGGACCCCGGCGGCGCTGGGCGCGCTGCTGGGCCGGGTGCGCGCCGATGTGCTGTGCGCGCTGGACGAGCCGGCCGGGACCTCGGTGCTGGCCCGGCGCCTGTCCCTCGCGCCGTCGACGGTGTCGGCGCATCTGTCGGTGCTGCGGGAGGCGGGGCTGCTCACCTCCCGCCGCTACGGTCACCAGGTGCTGTACGAGCGCACCCCGCTCGGGACCACCCTCGCCGCCTCCCCGGAGGACTGACCGCGCGGCCCGGGGCCCGTGCGAGGGGCCCCGGGTCAGCGGCGCGCGGCGCGCTTCACCCGGAGGCGGACGGCACGCCGGGCGACGGGCCCCAGGGACTCGAAGGCGGCGAGCAGGACGCCGGGCTGCTCCAGCGCGTCGAGGGCCCGGCCCACCGGGGTCAGGCGCCGAGGTGCCGCTCCACCGTCTCCACCTTGGCGGTGAGACCGTCCGTGACACCGGGGCGGATGTCCGCCTTCAGCACGAGCGAGACGCGCGGCGCGCGGGCCTCGACGGCGGCGACGGCCCGCTTCACGACGTCCATCACCTCGTCCCACTCCCCCTCGACGGAGGTGAACATCGCGTCGGTGCGGTTCGGCAGCCCGGACTCGCGGACGACGCGCACGGCGTCGGCCACGTAGGCGCCGACGTCCTCGCCCACACCGAGCGGTGTGACGGAGAACGCGACGATCATGCGCTCACCGTGCCCTCGGCGCGGGCGCGGGAGGCGATGACGGCGTCGGCGGCCTCACGCTTCAGCCGGCGCTCGGCGAAGAACCCGCCGAAGGGCAGCACGGACATCGCGAAGTAGAAGGCGGCGGTGCCGAGGCCCCACTTGGTGCGGTTCCAGGCGTCCAGCCAGAAGAGGACGTAGACGACGAAGAGGAAGCCGTGGATCGCACCCATGACCGGGACCGCGTTGAAGTCAGTGGTGCGCTTGAGCACCGAGCAGACCAGCAGCAGGAGGAAGGACACGGCCTCGGGAGCCGAGACCAGGCGGAGACGGTGGAGGGAGGATGCGGTCTTGATGTCCACGTGAGGCACCTTCGACGTCGAAGCGGGCATGGCGGGGCGAGGCGATCTTGTGAATCGGTGCACAAGCGCCGGACCCATTGTGGCAGCCTTCCTTGCCAAGCCTTTGTCAGGGTCCGGATCCTCCTCGAGGGCCCTGTCCGGGGGCGGGATGACCCGTTAACGTCCTGTCCGTGGCAACGTTCCGGCTCCAGGGGAGCAAGGTGCTCGCCGTCGACATGACGGGCGACACCGTGAAAGCGAAGAACGGCTCGATGGTCGCCTACGACGGCCAGATGGCGTTCAAGAAGATGACCGGCGGCGGTGAGGGTCTGCGCGGCATGGTCACCCGGCGGCTCACGGGCGAGCAGATGACCGTGATGGAGGTGAAGGGGCAGGGGACCTGCTGGTTCGCCGACCGGGCGAGCGAGATCAGCCTGGTGCACCTGCGGGGCGAGACCCTCTACGTCGAGTCCAGCAACCTGCTGTGCACGGACGCCGGACTGCGCACGGGCACCACGTTCACCGGCCTGCGGGGCGCCTCTCAGGGCAACGGCCTGTTCACCACGACCGTCGAGGGCAGCGGCCAGGCCGCGATCATGTCCGACGGGCCCGCGGTCGTGCTGCGGGTCACGCCCCAGTACCCGCTCTCCGTCGACCCCGGCGCGTACATCGCCCATCAGGGCGACCTGCGCCAGGACTTCCAGTCGGGTGTGACCTTCCGCACCTTCCTCGGCGAGGGCGGCGGCGAGGCGTTCCAGATCCGCTTCGAGGGCGACGGCCTGGTGTACGTGCAGCCCAGCGAGCGCAACACGGTGGGGGGCGACGTCTGATGCCGTTCCGCGAGGTCAACTCCCGGGTGGTGGAGGCGGTGATCGCCCCGGGCCAGAAGATGTTCTCCCAGCGGGGCGCGATGCTCGCCTACCGCGGCGAGGTCTCGTTCACGCCCAACGTCCAGGGCGGCCAGGGCGGGGTGATGTCCATGATCGGGCGCCGGGTGGCGAACGAGGCGACGCCCCTGATGACCGTCGAGGGCAACGGCACGGTCATGTTCGGCCACGGCGGACACCACATCCAGGTGATCCAGCTCTCCGGCGACACCCTGTACGTCGAGGCCGACCGGCTGCTGGCCTTCGACGGCACCCTGACGCAGGGCACGATGTTCATGGGCTCGCAGGGCGGGGTCATGGGCATGGTGCGCGGACAGGTCACCGGCCAGGGCCTGTTCACCACCACCCTGAAGGGCCACGGCGCGGTCGCGGTGATGGCCCACGGCGGGGTGATCGAACTGCCCGTCACCCCGGGGCGGGCCGTCCACGTCGACCCGCAGGCGTACGTGGCCCACCACGGCGACGTGCGCAACAAGCTCTCCACCGCGCTCGGCTGGCGCGACATGGTGGGGCGCGGCTCGGGCGAGGCGTTCCAGCTCGAACTGAGCGGCAGCGGTGCGGTCTACGTCCAGGCGTCGGAGGAGAAGCTGTGAGCACGCCCGTCATCCACGACCCGACGACCCTGCCGAGCGACGACAACGTCGACGCGTACACCTTCTGCGTGGAGCTCAAGGGCAGCCCGTGGTTCCTCCAGAAGGGCAAGATGATCGCCTACTACGGGCGCATCGAGTTCAACGGAATCGGCCACGGGCGGCTCGACCGGCTGATGCGGACCTCCTTCCACTCGCCGCTGCACGCGGGCGACTGGGTGGTCGCCGAGGGCAGCGGCAAGATGCTGCTGGCGGACCGCGCCTTCGACGTGAACTCCTTCGACCTCGACGACGGCAATCTGACGATCCGCGCCGGCAACCTGCTCGCCTACCAGCCGACGCTGGCGCTGAAGCAGTCGATCGTGCCGGGATTCCTGACGCTGATCGGGACGGGGAAGTTCGTGGCCGCGTCCAACGGACCGGTGGTGTTCATGGAGCCCCCCGTGCGGGTGGATCCGCAGGCGCTGGTGGGCTGGGCGGACTGCCCCTCGCCCTGCCACCACTACGACCACGGGTACATGTCCGGGGTCATGGGCGGACTGCGCGCGCTCACCGGTGTGGGCGGGGCGTCCGGCGAGGAGCACCAGTTCGAGTTCGTCGGCGCCGGTACGGTGCTGCTGCAGTCCAGCGAGGTGCTGATGCCGGAGCAGACGACCGGTGCGGTGGGCGGCGGGCCGGGTGTTCCCGGCGGGCACCAGGGGGCGCCGGGCGGCGGTCAGCACGGATCCGCACCGCGTCTTCCCGGCCAGCTCGGCGACCTCCAGCGTCGCTTCGGCCTGTGAGCGGTAGTCTGCGGAGTGTGACGTCGAACGTCTGCACCCCTGGCGCGCACGCTTGCGCGCGGGGTACCGGACGTCACACTCCCCAACTTCGTCCATATTTCAACTTCTTAGGATAGTATCTCTATATGGAGACCGATACGGCCACGCGCTGGCTGACCGACGAAGAGCAGTGCACCTGGCGCACGCACCTGGAAGTCAACAAGCTGCTGATGCACCAGCTCGAAAAGGACCTCCAGCCGTTCGGCCTGACCAACAACGACTACGAGATCCTGGTCAACCTCTCCGAGTCGCCCGAGCGGCGCATGCGGATGAGCGACCTCGCCGCGGCCACCCTCCAGTCGAAGAGCCGCCTCTCCCACCAGATCACCCGCATGGAGACCGCCGGCCTCGTCCGGCGCGAGAACTGCGAGTCGGACCGCCGCGGCCTGTACGCGGTGCTCACCGACGACGGCGTCGACACCATGCGCAAGGTCGCGCCGCACCACGTCGCCTCCGTGCGCAAGCACTTCATCGACATGATGTCGCCCGAGGCGCTCGCCGAACTGCGCGCCTCGCTCACCCCCGTCGCCGAGCACCTGCGGGGCAGGCGCGGCAAGCTCTGACCGGCACGGCCGCCGGCACCCGGTCAGACCACGGTCACCGGGTGCCGTACGACCGCGTCGAAGAGATAGCCCTGGGTGTTGTGCACCGACACGTCCGGCTGGGTCCGCCCCGCGCGGTCCGTCGCCCGGGCGAGCAGCACGGCGGGCCCGGGGGTCCGCGGCACCCAGCCGGCGGACCAGCGCACCCAGCTCCCCGGGCGGGGCGCGTCGTGCAGACGCGCCCGGCGCCAGTGGGCGCCCCCGTCCGTACTGATCTCCACCTCGCGCACCGGCGCCGCGCCGGACCAGGAGCGCCCGGTGAGCAGCACCGGCCGCCGGGCCGGCAGTGCCGCGTCCCGGTCCAGCTCGAAGGCGCTCTTCAGCGTCTGCCGGGTCAGCGGAGCGCTGCCCTCCGGCGGGTGCTCCGGGCCGAAGAGGCGGTACATGTCGGTGTTCCACGGGGAGTAGAGCGGCTCGTCGCTCACCTCGATGTCACCGAGCCACTTCACCGAGGAGATGCCGACCCAGCCCGGCACGATCAGCCGCACCGGGTGGCCGTGGTCGGGCGGCAGGGGCTCGCCGTTCATCTCGTACGCCAGCAGGACGTCGTCCAGCGCCTTGGCGAGCGGCAGCGGCCGGCGCACCCGGCCCAGGTTCACGCCCGCGCTGACGACCTCGTCGTCGAGGCCGCGCGGCAGCACGTCGACGGCGCCGCGTGTGACGCCCGCCCGGCGCAGCACCTCGCCCAGGCGCACCCCGCGCCAGCGGGCGACACCGATCGCGCCGAGCGTCCACGCGGTACCGCCGACCTGCTGGCCCTGCTGGGTGGCGTAGAAGCTGCGGCCGTTGCCGGCGCACTCGACGAAGGCGGTCACCGTGCTCGCCGGCAGCGCCCTCAGCTCGTCGTACGAGAACCGGACCGGACCGCCGGCCAGCCCGCTCCCCCACACCGTCAGCTCCCAGCCGGCCGCGTCGATGCGCGGGGTGACGGTGTGGTTCCGGACGAAGAAGCGGTCTGCGGGGGTGAGCACACCCGTGCCGCGCAGGGACGAGAAGACCGTCTCGGCGTTGGTCCCGCGCACCGTGAACAGCTCCGGCGGCAGCGGCTTGACGATGCCGGGGGCGGTGGCGGTGGCGGTGGCGGGCGCCACGGGGGCGGTGGGCGCGGTGGGCCCCGCGCCGGGGGCGGCCGCCGCGCTGCCCGCCGCGGCGCCCACGAGCGGGGCGGTGGCCCCCGCCGCGGCCAGCAGCCGCAGCATCGCGCGCCGGTCCAGGCCGGCGGTGCGGGCCTCGCCCCGCGACCACTGGCGCAGCCGCCTGCGGTCGTAGGCGGACTCCGACAGGTCGTGGTGGGCCATGGTCGCTCCTCGGTCGCGTGCGCGGACGGCGGCCGGCGCGGCCGTGCTCCCGGCGGCCCGGCACCGGACCCCGGGGTTCCGTCAGGGCCCCGGCGGGCTCGTGCCCTGATCCGGACGAGACCCTAGGGTCGCCCCGGACCGGGCGGAAGAGCGCTCCGGCGGTTGGCCAGAAGACTGCAACACCGCCGCAACATCCGGGCGCCCGCCGCGGCGGGGCGCCCCGGGCGCGTCACGGCGGACGCCGCGCCGGGGGCGGGCCGGGGAAGGCGTCACCGCCCCCGCCGTACCCGAGGCACCCCGGGAGACGCCACCGCCCCCGCCGTACCCGGGCGCCCCGGGAGGCGTCACCGCCGCCGCCGTACCCGGGCGCCCCGGGAGACGCCACCGCCTCCGCCGCGAGGCCGGGCGGCCCGGGGGGCGTCACCACCCCCGCCGCACCCGAGGCACCCCGGGAGACGCCACCGCCTCCGCCGCGCCCAGGGCGGCCCGGGGGCATCACCGCCGCCGAGCCGACGACACCCGCAGGGGCGTCACCACCCCCGCCGTACCCGAGGCACCCCGGGAGGCGTCACCGCCTCCGTCGCTGGGCCGGGCCATCGCCCGCCGGTGGCAGGCGGAGTTCGAAGAGCGCGCCGCCCCGGGGCGAGGAGCCCACGGTGAGCGTGCCGCCGTGGCGCCGGGCCACGTCCCTGGCGATCGCCAGACCGAGCCCGGCCCCGCCGTCGTCCCGGGTGCGGGCGTCGTCGAGGCGCACGAACCGCTCGAAGATGCGCTCCCGCTCGGCCGGGGGGACGCCCTCCCCGTCGTCGGCCACCGTCAGCACGACCCCGCCGCGCTCGGACCGGACGGCCGCGGCGACCTCGGTGGCCGCGTGGCGCTGGGCGTTGTCCAGCAGATTGCCCACCACCCGGGCCAACTGGCCGCGTGCTCCGCTCACTTCGAGCCCGTCGCCGGCGTCCACGGTGACCGTCACCCGGTCGCCGGACCGCTGGGCCACCTCCTCGCGCAGCAGCCGCCCCATGTCCACCGTGGCACCGCCCGGCCGCTCCCCCGCGTCCAGGCGGGCCAGCAGCAGCAGATCGGCGGCCAGTTGCTGGAGCCGTACGGTGTCCTCGACCGCCCCGGGCACGTCCAGCAGCTCGGGATGGGCGGCGCCCACCTCCAACTGGGTGCGCAGCGAGGCGATCGGGCTGCGCAGTTCGTGCGAGGCGTCGGCCACGAAGCGCCGCTGGCGCTCCACCGACGCCTCCAGCGCGGCCAGCGTCTCGTTGGTCGTGCGCGCCAGCCGGGCGACCTCGTCCCGCGAGGCGGGCTCCGGCACCCGGCGCGAGAGGTCCTCGGAGGCCGTGATCGCCGCCATCTCGCGCCTGATGCCCTCGACGGGCCGCAGCGCCCGGCGGGTCACCAGCCAGGTCACCGACCCCACGACGGCCAGCAGCAGCGGCAGGCCCACCAGCATCGCGTCCCGGACCGTGCCGACCGCGTCCTGCTCGGTGGCCAGGGGCGCCCCGGCGTGCACGGTGTAGGTCTGCCGCTCCCCCGACGTCACCTCCACCGAGGCGAACCGGTAGTCGGCCCGGTCCCCGTCGACCGTCGCCGCCCCGGAGGAGAAGCTCGGCTCGTCGCCCGAGACCTCGCCCCGCGCGGGGTCGTCGTCATCGTCATCGTCGTCGTCGCCCGCGGCCCCGTCCCGCGCCGGACCGGGCAGCACCTCGGAGCTCGACGTCCCCGAGATCGCCTCCAGCTGCTTGCTGACCGCCACGACCCGGCCGTCCTCGGCGACCACCTGCACCGGCCGCCGCTCGTCGTCCGGGAGTTCCAGCCGGCCCGGCGGCACGTCGGTCGCGAGCTGCGCCGCCACGTCGCGGGCGACGACCTCGGCCTCCAGGTCCGTACGGTCGATCAGGCTGGAGCGCAGCGTCAGCAGCACCGCGGCGCCGGCCGCGATCAGCGCCACCGCGACGACGACCGTGGCCCCGATGGCCGCCTTCGCCCGTACCGACCTCATGACGCCTCGACCAGCCGGTACCCGGCGCCGCGCACCGTCTGGATGCGCCCGGCCCCGAGCTTGCGGCGCAGGGTGCTCACATAGACCTCGACGATGTTCGGATCGCCCTCGTAGGCGAAGTCCCAGACGTGCTCCAGGATCTCCGGCTTCCCGACCACCTGGCCCGCGCGGTGGGCGAGCTGCTCCAGCACGGCGAACTCCTTCGCCGTCAGCGTCACCTCGGCCTCGCCGACGTGCACCCGGCGGGCCGCCGTGTCCACCCGCAGATCGCCGACCGCCAGCACCGGCGACCCGCCGGCCCGGCCCCTGCGCCGCAGCAGCGCCCGGATCCGGGCGAGCAGCACCACGTACGAGAAGGGCTTGGTCAGATAGTCGTCGGCGCCGGTGTCGAGGCCCTCGGCCTCGTCGTACTCGCCGTCCTTGGCCGTCAGCATCAGGATCGGCATGTCGTGCCCGGCGGCGCGCAGGGCGGCGCACACCCGGTAGCCGTTCATCCCGGGCAGCATGATGTCGAGCACGACCAGGTCGTGCACACCCTCGGCCGCCCGGTGCAGGCCCTCCAGCCCGTCGTGGACGACATCCACGGCGAAGCCCTCGGCGGTCAGCCCGGCGGCGAGGGACAGGGCGAGCCGCTTCTCGTCCTCCACGATCAACAACCTCATGAGGTCAGGGTCGCAAACCGCGGCTGAAGATCCCTTCAGCCGGCTTCAGGGCCGCTTCAGCTTGCCGGGGCAACAGTGTCATCCGGGAACGACGACGGAACGATCCGGGAGGAATCCTCATGAAGCGCAAGCTGGTCATCGCCACCCTCACGGCGGCGGTCCTGGTCGGCGGCGGCGCGTACACGGCGGTGGCCGTGTCGGGCGACGACGCGCCGCGGACGACGAGCACGGGGGCGGTGGCGGACGAGGACGGCGGGCGTGACGACGACCGCGGCGACGACCGTGACGACGCCCGGGACGAGCGGGACGACCGCGACGACCGCGACCGGGCGGCACCGGCCGGCGGTGTCACGGCGGCGCAGGCCGCGGCGGCCGCCCTCGGGAAGACCCCCGGCACGGTGGAGTCGGTCGACCTCGACGACGACGGCCACTGGGAGGTCGAGGTGCTGGGCCGCGACGACCGGGAGCACGAGCTGACCGTCGACACCTCCGACGGCACGGTGCGGGTCACCGGCAAGGACGACGACTCCGACGATTCCGACGACGCGGGCGACCGCAAGGCGCTGCGCGACGCCCGGACCGACGCGGGCGAGGCGATCGCCGCGGCCCTCAAGGCCCACCCGGACGCGCAGGTGACGTCGGTGGACTTCGACGACGACGGGTCCGACCACTGGGAGGTCGAACTCCACGACGACCGCGAACTCCACGTGGACGCCCGCACGGCAGCGGTCTCGGCCGACTGACCCGGCACCCGCGCTCCGCGCGGTGTCCTCGATCGCCGGACGGGCTGCACGGCAGGCCCCGCCGGCGATTGAGGCACGGCGGCCCGGGGCAGCGCCCCCGCGAAGACCTCCCGCCCGCGGGAACGCAGGCCCCGGGGCACTCGCCCCCGGGAGACCTCACACCCTCCAGACCGCGTGTGCGGGCCCCGGGACCGCGCTCCGCGCGGTGTCCTCGCACGCCGGACGGGCTGAAAAGGCCCGGCGCCCCGGCGCCGAACGGGCATACACCGTCAGCCCCGCCGGCGATTGAGGCACGGGGGCCCGGAGGCAGCGCCCCCGCGAAGACCTCCAGCCCACGCGAACGCAGGCCCCGGGGCACTCGCCCCGGGAGACCTCACGGGCGGGCCCAGACCCCGGGCTCCGCCCGGGGAACCGCGCTCCGCCCGGTGTCCTCAAGCGCCGGACGGGCTGAGGAGCCGGGCACCCTGCGTCGAACGGGCAGACAAGGTCAGCCCGCCACCCCCGTCAGGAGGACGTCAGGCCCGAGACCAGTTCGTCCGCCGCCCGGTACGGGTCCAGCTCGCCCGCGACGATGCGGCCCGCCAGCGCCCCCAGTCGCTGATCCCCGTGGAGGTCGCCGATGCGTTCGCGCAGGGCGGTGACGGCGATCGTCTCGACCTCCGTCGCCGCGCGGCGGACCCGGCGTTCGGCGAGGACGCCGTGCTCCTCCATCCAGGCGCGGTGCTTCTCCAGGGCCTGGACGACCTCGTCCACCCCCTCGCCCCGCGCGGCGACCGTCTTGACGATCGGGGGACGCCAGTCCCCCGGCCCGCGGGCCTCGCCCAGGCCGAGCATGTGGTTGAGCTCGCGGGCCGTCGCGTCGGCCCCGTCCCGGTCCGCCTTGTTGACGACGTAGACGTCGCCGATCTCCAGGATCCCCGCCTTCGCGGCCTGGATCCCGTCGCCCATGCCGGGCGCGAGCAGCACCACGGAGGTGTCGGCCTGGGAGGCGATCTCCACCTCCGACTGGCCGACACCGACCGTCTCGACGATGACGACGTCGCACCCGGCGGCGTCCAGCACCCGGATCGCCTGGGGCGCGGCCCAGGCGAGGCCGCCGAGGTGGCCCCGGGTGGCCATGGAGCGGATGTAGACGCCCGGGTCGGAGGCGTGGTCCGACATCCGGACCCGGTCGCCGAGCAGCGCACCGCCGGAGAACGGCGAGGACGGGTCGACGGCGAGCACGCCGACCCGCTTGCCCGCCCTGCGGTAGGCCGAGACCAGCGCCGAGGTGGAGGTGGACTTGCCGACGCCGGGCGATCCCGTCAGACCGACGACGTACGCGCCGCCGGTCAGCGGCGCCAGCGCCGCCATCACCTCCCGCAGCTGCGGGGACGCCCCCTCGACGAGGGAGATCAGCCGGGCCACGGCCCGGGGCCTGCCCTCTCTCGCCTGGGCCACCAGTTCGGGGACGTCCACCATGACGCAATCGCTCCTTGACTAGCCGGGACTTACTTGGCCGGGACCCGCACGATCAGCGCGTCGCCCTGGCCGCCGCCGCCGCACAGCGCGGCCGCGCCGACGCCTCCGCCGCGGCGCCCCAGCTCCAGCGCGAGGTGGAGGACGACACGGGCGCCGGACATGCCGATGGGGTGGCCGAGCGCGATGGCGCCGCCGTTCACGTTCACCTTCTCCGGGGTGACGCCGAGGTCCTTCATCGACTGGTGGGCGACCGCGGCGAACGCCTCGTTGATCTCGATGAGGTCCAGGTCGCCGACCTGGAGGCCCTCCTTCTTCAGGGCGTGCGCGATGGCGTTCGACGGCTGCGACTGGAGGGAGTTGTCCGGGCCCGCGACGTTGCCGTGCGCGCCGATCTCGGCGATCCACTCCAGGCCGAGCTCCTCGGCCTTGGCCTTGCTCATCACGACCACGGCGGCGGCGCCGTCGGAGATCTGCGAGGAGGTGCCGGCGGTGATGGTGCCGTCCTTGGCGAAGGCGGGGCGCAGCTTGCCCAGGGACTCGGTGGTGGTCTCCGCGCGGATGCCCTCGTCCTGGGAGAAGACGATCGGGTCGCCCTTGCGCTGCGGGATCTCGACGGGCGTGATCTCGGCCTCGAAGATCCCGTTCTTCTGCGCGGCGGCGGCCCGCTGGTGGGAGAGGGCGGCGATCTCGTCCTGGACGTCGCGCGGGATGCCGAGGCGGGTGTTGTGCTTCTCGGTGGACTCGCCCATGGCGACGTTCTCGAAGGAGTCGGTGAGACCGTCGTAGGCCATGGCGTCGAGCATCTCGATCGCACCGTACTTGTATCCCTCGCGGGACTTCGGCAGCAGGTGCGGCGCGTTGGTCATGGACTCCTGGCCGCCGGCGACGATCACGTCGAACTCGCCGGCGCGGATGAGCTGGTCCGCGAGGGCGATGGCGTCGAGGCCGGAGAGGCACACCTTGTTGACGGTGAGGGCGGGGACGTTCATCGGGATGCCGCCCTTGACGGCCGCCTGGCGCGCCGGGATCTGCCCCGCCCCGGCCTGGAGCACCTGCCCCATGATCACGTACTGCACCTGGTCGCCGCCGATGCCGGCGCGCTCCAGGGCGGCCTTGATCGCGAAGCCGCCGAGGTCGGCTCCGGAGAACGACTTCAGCGAGCCGAGCAGGCGGCCCATGGGCGTACGGGCGCCCGCGACGATCACGGAGGTGTTACCGGTCGTTTCAGACATGTGCACGATCCCCTTTCAGCCGCAGCTGAGGAGTGAACGAGGGTTTACTCAAATGTACTGAGCGCGGCTCATCCGGGTCACCGGCCCGCGGGTGTGATCGCGCGCACGTTGCGTAACGGGCCGCCGAGCGCTGCACTTGGGGGATGCTGACGCGAATCGACCACATCGGGATCGCCTGTTTCGACCTCGACAAGACCGTCGAGTTCTACCGGGCGACATACGGCTTCGAGGTGTTCCACTCCGAGGTCAACGAGGAGCAGGGCGTCCGCGAGGCCATGCTCAAGATCAACGAGACCTCCGACGGCGGGGCCTCCTACCTCCAGCTCCTGGAGCCCACCCGCGAGGACTCCGCGGTCGGCAAGTGGCTGGCGAAGAACGGTGAGGGCGTCCACCACATCGCCTTCGGCACCGAGGACGTGGACGCGGACGCCGCGGACATCCGCGACAAGGGCGTCCGCGTGCTCTACGACGAGCCGCGCAAGGGCTCGATGGGCTCCCGGATCACCTTCCTGCACCCCAAGGACTGCCACGGTGTGCTGACCGAACTCGTCACCTCTGCAACGGAGCACTGACCGACCCTTTCCCGGCCCGGTAGAGTGGGCCGTTCCGGGCCGGGGCCGGGTCGGGGCCGTTCCACGTCTCCGTCGTCGATCTGTCACCATTCCCCGGGGGGCCGTTCGCCGGGGAACGGTGCTCGTTTGGAGACAGTTGCGACCAGGGGACGGATGGGACCGCGCAGTGCGGGGCTACGAACGCCAGGAGAGCCACCGAGCTGACGACGACCACCTCTCGCGGTTCGAAGCCGAGATGGACCGGCTGAAGACCGAGCGGGAGAAGGCCGTCCAGCATGCCGAGGACCTCGGCTACCAGGTCGAGGTATTGCGTGCCAAGCTCCACGAGGCACGCCGCAATCTCGCCTCCCGCCCCTCCTACGACACCGGCGATCTCGGTTACCAGGCCGAGCAGTTGCTCCGGAACGCGCAGATCCAGGCGGACCAGCTCCGCTCGGACGCCGAGCGCGAGCTGCGCGAGGCCCGCGCCCAGACGCAGCGCATCCTCCAGGAGCACGCCGAGCACCAGGCCCGGCTCCAGGCGGAGCTGCACGCCGAGGCGGTCCAGCGCCGCCAGCGGCTCGACCAGGAGCTGGCCGAACGCCGTCAGACCGTCGAGTCGCACGTCAACGAGAACGTCGCGTGGGCCGAGCAGCTCCGCGCCCGCACGGAGTCCCAGGCCCAGCGCCTGGTCGACCAGTCCCGTGCCGAGGCCGAGCAGGCGCTGGCCGCGGCCCGCGCGGAAGCCGCCCGGGTCGCCGAGGAGAGCCGCAGGCGGCTCGGCAGCGAGGCGGAGGCCGCCCGTGCCGAGGCCGAGGCGCTGCTGCTGCGGGCCCGCAAGGACGCCGAGCGCCTGCTGAACGCCGCCTCCAGCCAGGCGCAGGAGGCGACCGCCCACGCCGAGCAGCTCCGCACCTCGACGACCGCCGAGTCCGACCAGGCCCGTCAGCAGGCCGCCGAGCTCAGCCGCACCGCCGGGTCCCGCCTCCAGGAGGCCGAGGAGAAGCTCCGCGAGGCCCGCTCCGAGTCGGAGAAGCTGGTCTCGGAGGCGAAGGAGTCGGCCGCCAGGCAGCTCGCGTCGGCCGAGTCGGTCAACGAGCAGCGCACCCGTACCGCCAAGGCGGAGATCGCCCGCCTGGTCGCCGAGGCGACCAAGGAGGCCGAGACCCTCAAGGCGGAGGCCGAGTCCGCGCTGGCGGACGCACGGGCCGAGTCCGAGAAGCTGGTGGCCGCCGCGGGCGAGAAGGCCCGCACGGCGGCGGCGGAGGACTCCGCCGCCCAGCTCGCCAAGGCCGCCCGCACCGCCGAGGAGGTGCTCACCAAGGCGTCCGAGGACGCCAGGGCGACCACCAGGGCCGCCGGCGAGGAGGCCGAGCGCATCCGGCGCGAGGCCGAGGCCGAGGCGGACCGGCTGCGCGGCGAGGCCGCCGAGCAGGCCGACGAGCTCAAGGGCGCGGCCAAGGACGACACCAAGGAGTACCGCGCCAAGACGGTCGAGCTCCAGGAGGAGGCCCGCAGGCTGCGCGGCGAGGCCGAGCAGCTGCGCGCGGAGGCGGTCGCCGAGGGCGAGCGGATCCGGGGCGAGGCGCGGCGCGAGGCCGTCCAGCAGATCGAGGAGGCGGCCAGGACCGCCGAGGAACTGCTCACCAAGGCCCGCACGGACGCCGACGAGCTGCGCGCCAAGGCCGCGGGCGACAGCGAGAAGGTCCGCACCGAGGCGATCGAGCGGGCCACCGCCCTGCGCAAGCAGGCCGAGGAGACGCTGGAGCGCACCCGCGCCGAGGCCGACCGGCTGCGGGCCGAGGCGGAGGAGCAGGCGGACGCGGTGCGCTCCGCCGCCGACACCGCCGCCGACGAGCTGCGCGCGGACACCGAGCGCGCGGTCGCGGCACGGCAGGAGGAGGCCGCCGGCGAGCTGACCCGGCTGCACACCGAGGCCGAGAGCCGGCTGGCGGGCGCCGAGGAGAACCTGGCCGAGGCGCGGGCCGAGGGCGAGCGGATCCGGCGCGAGGCCGCCGAGGAGACGGAGCGGCTGCGCACCGAGGCCGCCGAGCGGCTGCGCACGCTCCGGGAGCAGGCGGAGCAGGAGGCCGACCGGCTGCGCACGGAGGCCGCGTCCGACGCGTCCGCCTCCCGCGCGGAGGCCGAGGCGCTGGCGGTGCGGCTGCACAGCGACGCCGCGGCCGAGGCCGAGCGGCTGAAGACCGAGGCGCAGGAGACCGCGGACCGGATCCGCACCGAGGCCGCGGCGGCCGCCGAGCGCGTCGGCGCCGAGGCCGCCGAGGCACTCGCCGCGGCCCAGGAGGAGGCCGCCCGGCGCCGCCGGACGGCGGAGGAGACCCTCGACTCGGCGCGTGCCGAGGCCGACCAGGAGCGCGAGCGGGCCCGGGAGCAGAGCGAGGAGCTGCTGGCGTCCGCCCGCAAGCGGGTCGAGGAGGCGCAGGCCGAGGCGCAGCGGCTGGTCGAGGAGGCCGACCGCCGTGCCACCGAGATGGTCGCGGCGGCCGAGCAGACGGCGCAGCAGGTCCGCGACTCGGTGAACGGGCTCCAGGAGCAGGCCGAGCAGGAGATCACGGGTCTGCGCAGCGCGGCCGAGCACGCTGCGGAGCGCACCCGGGGCGAGGCGCAGGAGGAGGCGGACCGGGTCCGTGCCGACGCCTACGCCGAGCGGGAGCGGGCCGCCGAGGACGCCTCGCGGCTGCGGGAGCGGGCGCAGGAGGAGACGGACGCGGCGAAGGCGCTCGCCGAGCGCACCACGGCGGACGCCATCGCCGAGGCGGACCGTCTGCGGTCCGACACCGCGGAGTACGCCCAGCGGATGCGCACCGAGGCGTCGGACGCGGTCGCGACGGCCGAGCAGGACGCCTCGCGCACCCGTGCCGACGCCCGCGAGGACGCCAACCGGATCCGTTCGGAGGCGGCCGCGCAGGCGGACGCGCTGGTCGGTGAGGCGACCTCCGAGTCGGAGCGGCTGCACACGGAGGCGTCGGAGCTGCGGGCCGCGGCCGACGCCGAGACCACCCGGCTGCTCACCGAGGCCGAGCAGATCAAGGTGGACGGCGAGGCCGAGATCGAGCAGATGCGCGCCGCGGTGCGCGCCGAGCGCGAGCAGGTCCTCGACGAGGCGCGCAGGGCGGCCGACAAGCGGCGCGCCGACGCGGCGGCCCAGGCCGACCAGCTCGTCGCCGAGGCGGCCGGCGAGGCCGAGCGGCTGCGCGCGGAGGCGTCGGAGACGGTCGGGTCGGCGCAGCAGGCGGCCGAGCGCATCGCGGCCGAGGCACGCCGGGTCAAGGCCGAGGGCGAGTCGACCGCCGAGCGGATGCGTTCCGAGGCGCGCACGGAGGCCGACCGGCTGCTGGACGAGGCGCGCGAGTCGGCGGCCAGGCGCCGTGCCGACGCGGCCGAGCAGGCCGACCAGTTGATCGCGAAGGCCCAGGAGGAGGCGCTGCGCGCCGCGACCTTGGCCGAGGAGCAGGCGGACACCATGGTCGGCGCGGCCCGCAAGGAGGCCGAGCGGCTGGTCGCCGAGTCCACCGTCGAGGGCAACTCGCTGGTGGAGAAGGCCCGTACGGACGCCGACGAGCTGCTGGTCGGCGCGCGCCGGGACGCGACCGCCATAAGGGAGCGCGGCGAGGAGCTGCGGGCCCGGGTCGAGGCCGAGATCGAGGAACTGCACACCCGGGCGCGGCGGGAGACGGCCGAGCAGATGAAGACCGCCGGCGAGCGGGTCGACCATCTGGTCAAGGCCGCCGAGGAGCAGCGCGCCGAGGCGGAGGCCAAGGCCAAGGAGCTGGTCGCGGACGCCAATTCGGAGGCGAGCAAGGTGCGCATCGCCGCCGTGAAGAAGGCGGAGACCCTCCTGAAGGAGGCCGGCGCCAAGAAGACCGAGCTGGTCCGCGAGGCCGAGCGCGTCAAGGCGGAGGCCGAGCAGGAGGCCGAGCGGATGATCGCGGAGGGCAAGCGGGAGCTCGACGTGCTGGTGCGGCGGCGCGAGGACATCCAGGCGGAGATCTCCCGTGTCCAGGACGTGCTGGAGGCGTTGGAGTCCTTCGAGGCTCCGACGGGGGGCAAGGGTTCGGCTCAGAGCGGCTCGGGCGCGGGGGGCGTCAAGGCGGGAGCCGCCGCGGGGGGCACACGTTCGAGTGGCAAGCCATCCGACGGCTAGCCACTCAAAAGGCTGGACATTCTCCAGATCAAACCGGCATCCGCTCGATGACACGCCGCTTCGGCCCCTAGGATTCCCTCTAACACCTCACCGGTCTCTTTCGACAGGAACCCCATGAGCGACACTTCCTCCCCCTTCGGCTTCGAGCTCGTGCGGCGTGGTTACGACCGCGGTCAGGTGGACGACCGCATTACCAAACTCGTCGCCGACCGTGATAGTGCTCTGACCCGAATCACCTCTCTGGAAAAGCGCATCGAGGAGCTCCACCTCGAAACGCAGAACGCCCAGGCCCAGGTCAACGACGCCGAGCCGTCGTACGCCGGTCTCGGCGCGCGTGTCGAGAAGATCCTCCGCCTCGCCGAGGAGGAGGCGAAGGACCTGCGCGAGGAGGCCCGCCGCGCCGCCGAGCAGCACCGGGAGCTCGCCGAGTCCGCCGCCCAGCAGGTGCGCAACGACGCCGAGTCGTTCGCCGCCGAGCGGAAGGCCAAGGCCGAGGACGAGGGCGTCCGGATCGTCGAGAAGGCCAAGGGCGACGCCCAGACGCTGCGCGGCGACGCGCAGAAGGACGCGCAGTCCAAGCGCGAGGAGGCGGACGCCCTCTTCGAGGAGACCCGCGCCAAGGCCGCCCAGGCCGCCGCCGACTTCGAGACCAACCTGGCCAAGCGCCGCGAGCAGTCGGAGCGCGACCTGGCCTCGCGTCAGGCCAAGGCGGAGAAGCGTCTGGCGGAGATCGAGCACCGCGCCGAGCAGCTCCGCCTGGAGGCCGAGAAGCTGCGCACCGACGCCGAGCGCCGCGCCCGCCAGACGGTGGAGACCGCGCAGCGCCAGGCCGAGGACATCGTCGCCGACGCGAACGCCAAGGCCGACCGGATCCGCAGCGAATCGGAGCGCGAGCTGGCGGCGCTGACCAACCGCCGCGACTCGATCAACGCCCAGCTCACCAACGTCCGCGAGATGCTGGCCACGCTGACGGGCGCGGCCGTGGCCGCGGCCGGCACCCCGGCGGACGACGAGCCGATCTCCCGCGGCGTCCCGGCGCAGCAGTCCCGCTGACGCGAGGGCGCCCGGCGCCCCGCGTCCACTCACCGGTGCCCGGTGCCTCCACGAGGCGCCGGGCACCGGTGTGTGCGCGGCCGTCACCCCGGGCGTGTCCCGGGCCCGCGGGAGCCTGCCGGCGCCACCTCGCCCCGGCGCACGGCCCGTTGGCGCCGGGGCCGCCCGGCCGACGCACGATCGACGTGTCCCGTTGGGCGAACCGGGTGGCGCGGGCCATGCCGCCCCCGTAGCGTGACCGCATGATCGAGCTCGAGGGTCTCACCAAACATTTCGGCAAGAAGGTCGCGGTCGACAACCTCTCCTTCACGGTGCGCCCGGGGGTGGTGACCGGATTCCTCGGTCCCAACGGGGCGGGCAAGTCGACCACGATGCGCATGATGCTGGATCTGGACAACCCCACCCGCGGGAGGGTCCGGATCGACGGCAGGCACTACCGGGACCTCGACGAACCGCTCAAGTACATCGGCGCGCTGCTCGACGCGAAGGCCATGCACGGCGGTCGCAGCGCGTACAACAACCTCCTCTGCCTCGCCCAGGCCAACCGCATCCCCGCGCGCCGGGTCGCGGAAGTGCTCGACGTCGTCGGTCTGACGGCGGTGGCGAAGAAGAAGTCCAAGGGATTCTCCCTTGGTATGGGCCAACGCCTCGGAATCGCCTCGGCGCTGCTCGGCGACCCCGAGATCCTGATGTTCGACGAGCCGGTGAACGGTCTGGATCCCGAGGGAATTCACTGGATCCGCAATCTGATGAAAGCCCTCGCGCAGGAAGGCCGGACGATCTTCGTCTCGTCCCACCTGATGAGCGAAATGGCCCTCACGGCGGACCACTTGATCGTCATCGGACAGGGCAAGCTGCTCGCCGACACATCGATGGCCGATTTCATTCACAAGAACTCCCGCAGTTATGTACGACTGCGCACCCCGCAGCGCGAACGCCTCCTCGACGTCCTGCACGGCGCCGGCATGATCGCCGTCGAGTCCGGCAACGGCACCCTGGAGATCGACGGGGCGACGACCGAGGCCCTCGGCGAGCTCGCCGCCGAGCACCGGATCACGCTGCACGAGCTGAGCGCCCAGCGCGCCTCGCTCGAAGAGGCCTTCATGCAGATGACGGCGGGAGCCGTGGAGTACCACGCGCACTCCACCGGCGACCTCCCCGACGCACCCCCGCCGACCGGCCCCGCCGCCCCGCAGTGGGCCCCGCGCAACGAGGGAGCCTGACCCATGGCATCCGTACCCGCCGTCCTGACGTCCGAGTGGACGAAGATCCGTACCGTCGCGTCGACGACCTGGACGCTGATCTGCGCGTTCGCCGTGACGCTGGCCATGGGCGCGGCGCTGAGCGCCCTGATGAACTCCACCTTCGACGACCTCAACGAGGCCGAGCGGCTCACCTTCGACCCGACGCTGATCAGCTTCTCGGGGATGATCCTCGGCCAGCTCGCCATGGTCGTCTTCGGCGTGCTGGTCGTCGGCACCGAGTACAGCTCCGGCATGATCCGCACCTCGCTCGCCGCCGTGCCGCAGCGGGCCACCTTCCTGTTCAGCAAGATCGCGGTGGCCGGACTGCTGGCGCTGGTGGTCGGCCTGGTCACCAGCTTCCTGACCTTCTTCGTGGGCCAGGCGCTGCTGGGCGGGCACCGCACCACCATCGGTGACGAGAACGTGCTGCGGGCGGTGTTCGGCGGCGGCCTGTACATGGGCCTGATCGCGGTCTTCTCGATGGGTGTCGCGGCGATGCTGCGCAGCTCGATGCTGTCGCTCGGCATCCTGATGCCGTTCTTCTTCCTGGTGTCGCAGATCCTCGGTGCCGTCCCCGGCGCCAAGGAGGTGGCGCGCTACTTCCCCGACCAGGCGGGCGCCAAGATCATGCAGGTCGTGCCGAACGCCCTGAACAGCGACGCGGCGCCGTACGGCCCCTGGGGCGGGCTCGGCATCATGCTGCTGTGGGTGGCGGCCTCCCTGATCGGCGGCTACCTGGTCCTCAAGAAGCGCGACGCCTGAGGCACCCGGGGCGGGAGGGATCCGGGACGGGTCTTGGCCGGAACCGTCAAGGCCCGGATATCCTCCTAACTCTTACGGGGGCGTACGGCAGCACGGCCAGGGCCCCGACGACCCGACAGTCGATGGGGCTGGAGAAATGATCGAGGCAGTCGGCCTGACGAAGCGCTACGGCGCCAAGACGGCCGTGTACAACCTTTCCTTCCAGGTGCGGCCGGGTGCCGTGACCGGCTTTCTCGGACCCAACGGCGCCGGCAAGTCCACGACCATGCGGATGATCCTCGGCCTGGACACCCCGACCTCGGGCCAGGTCACCATCAGCGGACGTCCGTACCGCCGGCTCCCCAACGCCCCCCGGCAGGTCGGCGCGCTGCTGGACGCCAAGGCGGTCCACGGCGGACGCAGCGCCCGCAACCACCTGCTGTCGCTCGCGCAGCTCTCCGGCATCCCGGCGCGCCGCGTCGACGAGGTGCTCGGGGTCGTCGGCCTCCAGGACGTCGCCAAGCGGCGTTCCGGCGGCTTCTCGCTCGGTATGGGCCAGCGCCTGGGCATCGCCGCGGCGCTGCTCGGCGACCCGCAGGTGCTGCTCTTCGACGAGCCGGTCAACGGCCTCGACCCCGAGGGCATCCTCTGGGTGCGCAACCTGATGAAGCAGCTCGCCGCCGAGGGCCGGACCGTCTTCGTCTCCTCGCACCTGATGAGCGAGATGGCCCTGACGGCGGACCATCTGATCGTCATCGGCCGCGGCCAGCTCATGGCGGACATGAGCGTCAAGGACTTCATCTCGCACAACTCGGCGGACTTCGCCCGGGTGCGCACCCCGCAGCCGGAGCCGCAGCAGCGCGAGAAGCTGTCCGCCGCGCTGACCGAGGCCGGCGGCCAGGTCATGCCCGAGCCCGACGGGGCGCTGCGGGTCACGGGGCTCGCCCTGCCGCGCATCAGCGACGTGGCGCACGAGGCCGGTGTGCGGCTGTGGGAGCTGTCGCCGCACCAGGCGTCGCTGGAGGAGGCGTACATGCGGATGACGCAGGGCGCCGTGGACTACCGCTCCACCGACGACCAGAAGGCGGGGCTGATGCAGCAGCCGCCCATGGGCTACGTGCCGCCGCAGCAGATCCCCGAGGTGCCCCAGCAGGGCTGGTACGCCCCGCCGGCGCCCGGCCAGAACCCGTACGCGACCCCCGCGCCGGGCGCTCCGGCACAGCCCGCCCCGCAGGCTCCCGCCGCACCGCCCGCCGCTCCCCCGGCGGCTCCGCCCGCCGCGCCCGCCGACCTGACCAAGCCCGAGGACGCCCGATGACCACCTCCTACCACCAGCCGGGCGCTCCCGCGTACGCCTCGCCCATCCCGATCCGCGGCGCACACCTCGGCGACGCGCTCACCTCCGAGTGGACCAAGATCCGTTCGGTGCGCTCCACCATGTGGACGCTGGGCGTGATGATCCTGCTCATGGTCGGCATCGGCCTCGGTGTCGCCGCGCTCATCTCCGCAGCGGGCGACTCCGCCGGCATGGGCGAGGAGTCCGCGCTCGCCCTGGGCTTCTTCGGTCTGCTGCCCGGCTCGATCTGCGTGGTGACCCTCGGCGTGCTCACCATCACCTCGGAGTACGGCACCGGCATGATCCGGACGACGCTGACGGCCTGCCCCAGCCGGGGCCGGGTGCTGGCGGCGAAGGCGGTCGTCTTCTTCGTGATCGTCTTCGTGCTCACCACCGTGGTGGCCACCCTCGTCGCGGTCATGCAGCACGCGATCGTGGACGCCGCCGAGCCGAAGGGCGGCGAGTGGCTGCGGGCCACGGTGGGCGTCGGTCTGTTCGTCGGGGCGCTCGGTCTGGTCTCGCTCGGCGTGGGCGGCATGATCCGGCACTCGGCGGGCGCGATCACGACCATGATCGGCGTCATCCTGATGCCGCTGGTCGCCGCGATGTTCATGTTCTCGGAGAACCTCGCCGACCTCCAGGAGTTCCTGCTGGAGTACGCGATCCCGAGTCAGCTCATCGGGATCTACGGCGAGGCCGCGTCGGGCGGTTCGTCGGGCCCGCTGGGCTGGACGCCGGTCGCCATCATGGCGGGCCTCGCCGTGGCCTCGCTCGGCGGCGCCTTCGCGGTGATGAGCAGCCGCGACGTCTGAGTCCGTGCCGCGCGGCACACCGCCGCACGGCCCGCGGCGCGGTCAGTGCCGGGGCGCGTTCCGGGACCGCTGCACCTTGGTGGTGCGGCGGTCCTTCGCGTTCCAGCAGGCCTTGTGCCAGTGACGCCGGTCGTCCACCCCGCCGTGCTCGGGCCAGGCCACCACGTGCGGGACGCCGGAGGGGATCTCCTGGTCGCAGCCGGGGCAGCGGTACGACTTGCCCGCCGCGCTCGCTCCGGCGACGTGCCGCACCGACCAGTCCTCGCCCTGCCAGGACTCGCTGCGCCCGAAGCCGCCGTACCGACCGCCGCTCTCGTCGCCTCGGTCGGTCGGGTTGTCGCCGCCACGGGGGCGGTTGCGGCGCGGGGACACGGTTCACCTCACGGGTGGTCGGGCTGGCAGTCGGCTTCCAGCGTAAGCGCCCGCGTACGGGGCACCCGTCGGCTCCCGGCCGCCGCCGGGCGGGGCGACGGCTCCGGTTAGCGGAAAATCGCAACAACTTCCCGCCGGGCCGTGCCTTTGGCACGTGTCAGGCGTTGATGCCCGTGAGGGGGAGACGCGTCGGCCGCAAGGAGGCAATTGGCGATGCGCGTTGGCACTTTCGTACTGGCGGCCCAGTTCCCCGGCCAGGGACAGGGGGAGACACTGCACCGCGCGGTGCGGTCGGCCGAGGTGGCCGAGGAGTCCGGGCTGGACTCCGTCTGGCTGGCGGAACACCACTTCGTACCGTACGGGGTCTGCCCGTCCGCCGTGACGCTCGCGGCACTGCTGCTCGGCCGCACCCGCCGGATCCGCGTGGGCACGGCGGTGAGCGTGCTGCCGACCGCGCACCCGGTGGCACTCGGCGAGCAGACCGCGCTGCTCCATCTGACCTCGGGCGGCAGGTTCACCCTCGGTGTGGGGCGCGGTGGCCCCTGGGTCGATCTGGAGGTCTTCGGCTCCGGACTCCCGGCGTACGAACACGGGTTCCCGGAATCGCTCGATCTGCTGCTGCGCTGGCTGCGCGAAGCGCGTGTCGGCGCGGACGGCGAGCGGTACGCCTTCCGGGAGGTCGCGGTCGTCCCGCGTCCCGCCGAGCGGATCGACGGCCCGGACGGCGGACCCGAGGTGGTCGTCGCCTGCACCTCCCCGAAGAGCGTGAAGCTCGCCGCGGAGCGGGGGCTGCCGATGCTGCTGGGCATGCACTGCCCGGACGAGGAGAAGGCCCGGATGGTCGGCCTGTGGCGCGACCACGCGCTCGCGGCGGGCCGCACGCCGGAGGAGGTCGCCGCGGCGGGCCATGTGTCGGCCGGCGTGGTCCAGATCGCCGACGGCGCGTCCGAGGCGCGGGAGACGCTGGTCAAGGCGATGCCGGGCTGGCTGAAGCAGGGGCTCGACGCCCATGTCACCGTGGACGGCCGGCACCGCGCGATGCGCGACCCCGTCGCCTACACGGAGATGCTCTGCTCGCTGCACCCGGTGGGGCCCCCGCGGCTCGCGGCGGACCGGCTGGCCGCGACGGCGGAGCGCACCGGCATCACCCGCTTCGCCCTCCTCGCGGAGGGGTCCGGCGACCTCGCGGCCACCGAGGAGAACGTACGGCGCCTGGGGACCGAGGTGCTGCCCCGGCTCGTCTGAGCCGGACGCCGTGGTGCGCGCCCGGCCGGGCCCGTCGTCCCGGCCGGGAGCCGTACGAGATGTCACCGGGCCCCACCACCGCTCCGGCATCCTTCCCACGATGCGGGAGCGGCGGCGCGGCTCAGCAGTCGCGCAGTTGAGGGGACTGGTTGAGAAGCTGTCCCCGTACGGAGGTGAAGCGGGCGAGCCGCTCGTCCGCCGAGGAGTCCAGCGGGAACACCGCGACACGGTGGCAGTTCTGGAAGGCCAGACGCACACCGAAGTGCCGCTGGAGCGCCCCGCGAATGGCGTCACTCGCGAGCGCGCGCAGCAGCTGACCACGTGCCTGCTCGTTGGGCGGCGGCGTCTGGTTGTCGGCGAAGTCCCCGCCGTCCACCTTCAGCTGAGCCACCAGAGAACTGATCATCTCCCATGCGAAGGGCAGGGAGGTCCGGACGCAGTCGACGAAGGCTGCTTCGTCGACCTCGCCTCGCTCGGCCTGTTCCAACAGAGCCGGTGAGACGTCGAGCGACATGGGTTCTCCTCTCGCGACCCCGAAGAGGGGTCTTACGGGCATGGAGGGAGAAAGCGGGCGAAACGACGGCATACGAATAACGTAAGACGACGCAGCGTGCACGACCGGCGACCTCCCGCTTACACGGTAAGTGCGCTGTCTTGGTCGCACCAGGAGATTGGGAACACAACCGGCCAAATAAGAAGGGGGCTTCCGGGGCGAATCGCGCACGGGGGCGGCAGTCGAGTAGCGTTGCCGACCATGCGTCTCGTCATCGCCCGCTGCTCCGTGGACTACGCGGGCCGGCTCACCGCCCATCTGCCGTCCGCCCCCCGATTGATCCTGGTCAAGGCCGACGGCAGTGTGTCCATCCACGCCGACGACAGGGCGTACAAACCACTGAACTGGATGTCGCCGCCCTGCACGTTGAAGGTGGGCGACGACGACGTGTGGACCGTCGTGAACAAAGCGGGCGAGAAACTGATCATCACGATGGAAGAAGTCCTCCACGACTCCTCCCACGAACTCGGCGTGGACCCCGGCCTCATCAAGGACGGCGTGGAAGCGCACCTCCAGGAGCTGCTGGCCGACCGGATCGAGACACTCGGCGCCGGATACAGCCTGATCCGCCGCGAGTACCCCACGGCCATCGGCCCGGTGGACATCCTGTGCCGGGACGCCGACGGCGCGACGGTGGCGGTCGAGATCAAGCGCCGGGGCGAGATCGACGGCGTCGAGCAGCTCACCCGCTATCTGGACCTGCTCAACCGCGACCCGCATCTGGCGCCGGTCAAGGGCGTCTTCGCGGCCCAGGAGATCAAGCCGCAGGCGCGCGTGCTGGCCACGGACCGCGGCATCGGCTGTGTGGTGCTCGACTACGACGCCCTGCGCGGCATCGAGGACGACAAGCTCCGCCTGTTCTGACCTCGGGGAGGCACCGCGCACGGCGCGGAGGACACGCACACGACCGCGCGGCCGTCACCGGCCGCGCGGTCGTGTGCGTTCAGGACGGCTGGAGCGGGGAGGACGGCGAGCCCTCGGCGGAGCTCTCGCTGTTGGAGGGGCTCGGCGACGGCGGCAGCGTGGGGTTGCTCGCCGACGGGGACGGCGACTGCGTCGTCGGGGTCCCCGAGGGGGTGGGCCTCGGCGTGGGCTTCGAGGTGGGCGGCCGGGACGTCTGCGTCGGGCTGCCCGGGCGGGGCGAGCCCGTGGAGGGCGTGGGCTCCGCGGAGGTCGGGCCCCCGGACGGCGCGCCCGTGGCGCCCGACGCCGAGGGCGAGGGCTTCGCGGTGGTCTTCCCGTCCGAGGTGCCGGAGGGCTCGTCGGCCGGGACGGGCTCGTCCGTGCCCCAGTCGTCGTCCGCGCCGCCGTCGGTCTGCTGGCCGTTCCTGACGCCCTCCGCGGGCGGTTCCTCCGTCCCCGAGGTCGCCCCCAGGGTGACGACCGTGCCGAGGACGACCGCCAGGACGGCGCCGGTGCCGACGGCGACCAGGTTGCGCCGGGCGCCGACGAGGACGCCGAGGCGCCGGACGGGCGACCGGTCCTGCGCGGGACGGGGGAGCGCCCGGGTCGCCGGGGAGGCGTCCTCGGCCCCGGTCAGCGGCAGCCGGGCGGTCGCGGCACCGGCGGACGGCAGGGCGAGCGGGACGCCGCGGGGCGGCGAGTGCGGCCCCTCCGGGCGCGGGGTCGGTGTCTCGGGGTTCGGCGCGAGTCCCTGCGTACGGTCCTCGACGAGCGCCAGCGTCCGGCGCCCCGCGACCGTGCCGTTCCTGTCGGCGAGGGCCCCGCGCATGGCTATGGAGGCCTCCAGCTCCGCCCTGGCCCTGTCCAGGTTGCCCGTGCACAGCGCGAGGACGCCCAACTCGTGGTGGAAGTAGGCGTCTTCGGCGACCTCGCCGGCGATCCTGGCGGCCTGGGAGCCGACCCGCAGGGTCCGCTCCCAGGCGCCCCAGTGCCGTCCGGCGGCGAAGGCGGGGGCGGCGCTGCGGGCGAGCAGCACGGCCGTGCCGGCGTACCCGGCGTCGCCGGCGGGCACCAGGGCGGCGAGCGACGCCAGCAGCGCGTCGGCCTCGGAGGCCGCCCGCTCCGGCGTCACCGAGGGGTGGCCGGCCCACCAGGTGTAGTGCTGGGCCACCGTGCGGGCGTGGCCCTCGGCGCCCTCGTCGTAGCCCTTCTCCCGGAGCTGGGCGAGCACTCCGGCGGCGAGGCGGTAGCGCGGGCCGGCGGGCGAGAGCAGGCCGCAGGACATGAGCTCGCCGACCGCCGCGTCCGCGTGGGTGTCGCCGATGAGGGCGGGCAGATGGGCCTGGTGCGGCACCTCGCCGCCGAGCGCGACGGCGAGGCGCAGGGTGGCGCGGGCGGACTCGGTCAGCCGGGAGGCGAGCAGCGGCGCGGGCGCCGCCCCCTCCCCCAGCGACGGCAGCGGGACGTCCCTGCCCTGCACGGCGTCGAACGGCGCGAACTCCTCGAACGCCTCCGGGTCGCCGCGCAGGTCGTCGCACTGGCGCAGCAGCGCGCCGGCCTGGACGAAGCGCAGCGGCAGCCCCTCGGACTCGAACCAGAGGTCGCCGGCCCAGTTGGCCTCCTCCTCGGTCAGCACCCGTCCGACGACCTGGCGCAGCAGGTCCAGCGCGGTGGCCCGGCCGAGGCCGCCGAGGAAGACCTCTTCGAGGGGCGAGTCGGCGGAGGGCGCGGCCACCTCGGGGGTGGCGGCGAGCAGGAAGGCGCACTCGGGGGCGGCGTCGAGCAGTTCGTCGAGGGCGGCGCCGCCGAACTCCAGGTCGTCGAGGACGACGACGGCCCCGATGTCGCGGACGAAGCCGGCGAGGGCGTTGCGGTCGGGGCGCTGTCCGGGGGCGGAGTAGACGGCGGCGAACAGCTCCTGGAGGAGTTCGCCGGGCGTGCGGTGGAGTCCGTTGAGCCGGACGACGCCGTCGGGGGCGACGGCGGCGCACTCCTCGGCGACGGCGTCGAGGAGGACGGTGCGCCCGGATCCGGCGGCGCCCGTGAGGCGGACGGAACGTCCCTGGCCGAGCAGCCGGACGAGACGCTCCCGCGGCTCGTCGCGCTCCAGCAGCGGCAGCCGCGGCGCGGCGGGGCCGGCCGGGACGGGCGGCAGGGCGGCGCGCGTCACCTCGGCACGCTCGGCGGCGGTGTGCCGGACGGGCCGGGCGGGCGTCCGCACGGGCGGGCAGAGCTCGATCTCGCTGCCGTCGACGGGGTTGACGGTCAGCAGGAAGTCGCCGGTGACGAGCTCGACCGTGCGCACCGGCGCGGGAGCCGACGGCACGGCCTGCTTGATGGCGTCGCGCGGCGGCCGCCCGTGTCCGGCCAGGTCGCCGAAGCTGTCGTTGTCCATGGTGAAAGCCCCCAGATGCGGTTCCCCGGCCTCGCTCCGCCAGGATCGCTCGAATCCTGGGGCCGGAGCCGCGTGCTCGTCGCCCTCCGGCCGCTGGGCACGCGCGCCGTCGCTTCGGTCCGGTGCCCGCCTGACAAGTCCTTCACAGGGGCGGGCGATCGAACCCTAGACGCTGTGCGGGGATCGCGGAACAGCGGGTTCCCGCACAGCCTGGGACGTCATGGTCTCGGGAGGTTTGCACGCCTCGTACCGTTCGCACCCGTGGTGCCGCTCGTACCGCGAAGGTCCCATGGCGGCCGGATGGGCCGCTCTGTCCCGCCGGTCCGGCCCGGTCCGCGCCGCGCCGCCGGGTGGGCGGCCGGGGCGTCCGCCCGCCGGCTCCCCCGCGGGGCGGCGGCGCGGGGTGTCAGACGCGCGGAAGCGATTCCGCCGCGATGCCGCCCTCGATCGCCAGGATGCGGTGCAGCCTGGTGGCGACGAGCAGCCGCTGCATCTGCGGCGGCACCCCGCGCAGCACCAGGCGGCGGCCGCAGCGGCCGGCCCGCCGGTGCGCGCCCATGATGACCCCGAGCCCGGTGGCGTCCCAGGAGTCGAGGTGCGTCAGGTCGAGCACCAGGTCGCCGACGCCGTCGTCGACGGCCGAGTGCAGGACCGTACGGGCGTCCGCCGCGCTGCGGACGTCGAGGCGGCCCCCGACGACCAGCTCGGCGTGGTCGCCCCTGATGTGCATATGCGCTCCCCGAGAGAAAGTGTGGTCTGCCCCGTGTCCGTCGATTCCCCGTCTCGCAACAACTGACTGCCGTACATGCGGTGGGGTTGCTGCTTGTAAGCGAACCGATACCGAATTCACCCCCACGGGCGATAACGAATCGGTCGATAGCGTCAGTGCTTGTAGAAGCCCTGCCCGCTCTTGCGGCCGATGTCACCGGCGTCCACCATCCGGCGCATCAGCTCCGGCGGCGCGAACTTCTCGTCCTGCGACTCCGTGTAGATGTTGCTCGTGGCGTGCAGCAGGATGTCGACGCCGGTCAGGTCGGCCGTGGCCAGCGGTCCCATGGCGTGCCCGAAGCCGAGCTTGCAGGCGATGTCGATGTCCTCGGCGGTGGCCACGCCCGATTCGTACAGCTTCGCCGCCTCGACGACGAGGGCCGAGATCAGACGGGTGGTGACGAAGCCGGCGACGTCGCGGTTGACGACGATGCAGGTCTTGCCGACGGATTCAACGAACTCCCGCGCGGTGGCGAGGGTTTCGTCGCTCGTCTTGTAGCCGCGCACCAGTTCGCAGAGCTGCATCATCGGTACCGGCGAGAAGAAGTGGGTGCCGACGACCCGCTCCGGCCGCTCCGTCACGGCCGCGATCTTGGTGATCGGGATGGCGGAGGTGTTGGAGGCGAGGACGGCGTCCGGCCGGACGAGCTTGTCGAGCGTCCGGAAGATCTCGTGCTTGACCTCGAGCTTCTCGAAGACGGCCTCGACGACGATGTCGGCGTCGGCCACGGCGTCGAGGTCGGTCGTGGTGGTGATGCGGGCCAACGCGGCCTCGGCGTCGGCCGCTTCGAGCTTGCCCTTGGCGACGAACCGGTCGTACGACGCCTTGATGCCGTCGCGGCCCCGGGCCAGCGCCTCGTCGGTCACATCGCGCAGCACGACGTCCCAGCCGGCCTGGGCCGAGACCTGTGCGATGCCGGACCCCATGAGTCCGGACCCGATGACGGCGAGCTTCCTGGCCACTGCTGCACCCCTTAACGACTGTTTACATGTGCGCTCTCTGCCGGAGGTTAGCGCCCGTGAGGGGCGCTGTGACCGCCAAGAGACGCGCGTCACGTCCCACATGGCGGACATCACACTCCGGCCGGGCGGTCAGCCGCCACGGACGGCGTAGCCGAGCACCTTCTCGCCCAGCAGTTCCTCCATCTCGTCGAGGAGGACCAGAGCTTCACGGGACACCTGGTCCGGTTTGCGCCGCTTGACCATCTCCGCGCCGATCCACCCCATCAGCGTCCCGTGGAGCCACGCGAGTTGACCCGCGACCAGATCCGGCAGCATGTCCCCCTCGGCGGCGCCGCCCTCCGTGCGCATCGTGCCCACCAGGTCGAGCAGGCTCTCCTGCTGGATCGCCCACAGCCGCGAGCGCAGGGTGTCCGCCTCGACGATGACCTTCATGAAGTCGGCGTAGCCCTCGAAGAGCCCGACGGCCGGGGACATCCCCTCGACGGCCGCGCGCAGCTCACGCAGCACGGCGGCGGCGGCCGACTCGCCCGGCCGGCGGCCGCGCACCCACCGGGAGAGCCGGTCGGTGACGTCGGCGCCGCGGTCGAGGAAGAGGTCCTCCTTGACCGGGAAGTAGTTGTAGACGGTGTTGACCGAGACGTCGGCGGCCTCGGCGATCTCGGCGATCGTCACCGCACCGAATCCGCGCTCCACGAAGAGCCCGGTGGCCACGTCGGAGATGTGCTGCCTGGTCTGCCGCTTCTTGCGTTCCCTGAGCCCTTCCACCATGCCCCGATCCTAGCTTCGGTGCACCCGCCCAAACTTTGGAGTCGTTGCAAAATTTAAGTGACTCTGTTTTTCTGGAGCCATGGCAATCATCAGCACCGCCGGGCTCGCCCGGACCTTCCGCACCCGCGGCGGGACCGTGGAAGCCGTGCGCGGCATCGACCTCACCGTCCGGCCGGGCGAGATCCTCGGCTTCCTCGGCCCCAACGGCGCCGGCAAGACCACCACCCTGCGCATGCTCACCACACTGCTCCCGCCCACCGGCGGCGCCGCCACCGTCGCCGGACACGACCTGGTACGCGACCCGGGAGGCGTCCGCCGGCGCATCGGCTACGTCGCCCAGTCCGGCGGCGTCGACCCGACCGTCCCGGTCCGGGAGGAGCTGGTCACCCAGGGGCGGCTGTACCGGCTGACGGCGACCGCGGCCGCCACCCGCGCCGGCGAACTCGCCGAGGAGCTCGGCCTGACGGAGCTGATGGACCGCAAGTGCGCCGCGCTCTCCGGCGGGCAGCGGCGCAGACTCGACATCGCCATGGCCCTCACCCACCGGCCGGAGGTCCTCTTCCTCGACGAGCCGACCACCGGTCTGGACCCGGCGAGCCGGGCGGACCTGTGGGAGCTGGTGCGCCGCATCCGCGACGAGCGGGGCACCACCGTCTTCCTGACCACGCACTACCTCGACGAGGCCGACGCCCTCGCCGACCGCCTGGTCGTCGTCGACCGGGGCGTCGTCGCCGCCGAGGGCACCCCGGCCGACCTCAGGTCGCGGTACGGGGGCTCCCCCGAAGCGGGTCTCCAGGAGACCTTCCTCGCCATCACCGGGCGCAGTGCCGCGCCACGGGACGCCTCACCGATCGCGGTCTAGGCCCTCCCGGTCGGATCCCGGCGGGCTCGCGTGCCCCGGTGCCGCGCCTCGCCCCGGCCGGCACGGCTCCGCCGTGCGATCCACGGCACCGGACCCCGTTCGCCGATCCACCCCGATCCCCACGAAAGGCCCACGGCCCCCGACATGCCGGAACTCCTCTCCGACACCGCGCTGATCTTCGGGCGGTACGCCCGCCAGACCCTCGGCTCGCGGTTCCAGATCCTCTTCGGTGTCCTGATGCCGCTGCTGTACCTGCTCTTCTTCGGGCCGCTGCTGTCCGATCTGCCGCTCGGGTCCGAGGGCGACTCGTGGCAGGTGCTCGTACCCGGACTCCTGCTCCAGCTGGGCCTCTTCGGCGCCTCGTTCGCCGGGTTCGCGGTGCTGATCGACAAGCAGACGGGGGTCGTCGAGCGGATGCGGGTGACCCCCGTGAGCCGGCTCGCGCTGCTGCTGGGCCGGGTGCTGCGGGACGCCGCGCTGTTCGTCTTCCAGGCCGTGCTGCTGGTGCTCGCGGCCCTGGCGATGGGGCTGCGGGCGCCGCTCGGCGGCATCCTGATCGGCTTCGCCTTCGTCGCGCTGCTGACGGTCTCGCTCGCGGCCCTGTCATACGCGCTCGCGATGACGGTCGGCACCCCGCAGGAGTTCGGCCCGGTGGTGAACGCGGTCAGCATGCCGTCGATGCTGCTGTCCGGGCTGATGCTGCCGATGGCGCTGGCGCCGGCCTGGCTGGACGTGCTGTCGCACTTCATGCCGTTCCGCTACCTGGTCGACGCGGTGCGCGCCGCGTACGTCGGCGACTACGCCGGATCCGCGATGGCGTACGGCGTGCTCACGGCGCTCGCGCTGGCCGCGGTGTCCGTGACGGTCGGCACACGGGTGTTCCGCGGGGCCGGAGCGTAACTACGCTGGCCGCATGGTCAATCTGACGCGCATCTACACCCGCACCGGCGACCAGGGCACCACCGCCCTGGGCGACATGAGCCGCACCGCCAAGACCGATCTGCGTATCTCGGCGTACGCCGACGCCAACGAGGCCAACGCCGTGATCGGTACGGCGATCGCCCTCGGAGGGCTGGACGAGGAGGTCGTGAAGGTCCTCGTCCGGGTGCAGAACGACCTGTTCGACGTCGGCGCCGACCTGTCGACCCCGGTCGTCCCCGACCCGAAGTACCCGCCGCTGCGGGTCGAGCAGTCCTACGTCGACAAGCTGGAGGCCGACTGCGACCGGTTCCTGGAGGAGCTGGAGAAGCTGCGGAGCTTCATCCTGCCCGGCGGAACGGCGGGCGCGGCCCTGCTGCACCAGGCGTGCACGGTGGTCCGCAGGGCCGAGCGGTCGACCTGGGCGGCGCTGGAGGTGCACGGCGAGACGATGAACGCGCTGACCGCGACGTATCTCAACCGCCTCTCCGACCTGCTGTTCATCCTCGCCAGGACGGCCAACAAGGAGGTCGGCGACGTGCTGTGGGTGCCCGGCGGCGAACGCTGAGAACCGGTCCCGGGGCCGTTCGGCGGCTCCGGGACCGGCAGGTCCCGTCGTGCTTCGGGTCGTGCGCGGTGCTCAGCGGTCGACGCGGACCGGCTCCCGGTCGGACTTCTCGCCGGTGCCGGGGTCCTTCTTCGGCCACACCGCGTAGGTGAGGGCGATCAGCCCGTGGATGCCGGCCACCCGCCAGGCGGTGTACATCCAGCTCTCCAGGGAGCCGGTGCGCGACGGATCGCCCACGTACCACATGGCGGCCAGCAGCAGGCCGCTGGCGACGGCGGCGGCGGTCACCGTGCCGAGCCAGACACGGCCCTCGTGCCGGGCGCGGGCCATGCCGTAGCGGGGCGGCTTCGGGGGCGGCGGCGCGCCGCCGAAGCGGTGGGCGGCGTGGCCGTCGAGCCACTTCACGGTCCGGTGCCCGTGGCCGACGGTGTAGCCGATGTACAGCGCGGCCAGACCGTGCTTCCAGCTCGGGTCGGCCCCGTTCTTCAGGTCGATCGCCGTGACCACGAGCAGCAGCACCTCCAGCAGCGGCTCGCACAGCAGCAGCGCGGCTCCGGCCCGGGGCCTCCTCAGCAGGTAGCGGACGGCGAGCCCGGCGGCCAGCAGCACCCAGAACCCGATCTCGCAGACGATGATCAGTGTGACGATCACGGCGGCTCTCCTCTCGTACGGTTCCAGACTGGCGGCCCGGGGCCGCGGGGTCGTCGTCGCGAGTGACGAAAGGCGACTGCATCTTTCGATGTAGCCGCATCTCGGACCGCGCGGCGAGGCACACGGGTGCCCGGGGCGTGTTTGATGGATCCGTGACCCTGCCCCGCCCCCACCGCGACGACGTCCTCATCGCGGTCACCGGCCTGCTCGGCGGTCTGGTGCTCTGGTCGTTCGACCTCCACACCAACGGCTATCAGGCCCCGCTGCCCGGCTGGGTGACGCTGCTGCCGCTGACCGCCATGGCCGCCCTGGAACTGCTGCGCCGCAGCATGCCGCGGACCGCCCTGCTGGCGGGGACGGCGGTGATGGTCTGCGATCTGTTCACCCCGGGCAGCCTGGCCACCGTGATGATGTTCGCCGACCTCTCCTACGCGGCGGTGCTCTACGGCTCACCCGGTGCGGCCCGCCGCATCCCGGTGATCACGGGCATGCTCACCATCGCGGTGACCATCGGCTTCCTGGCCTGGCTGCGCAACCCCGGCGCGCTGCTGATCGGCGTCATCACGGGTCTCGTCACCTTCGGTCCCGCCACCACCGGCGCCATCGTGCGCAACCACCGGGAGGCCGCGGACGCCGCACGGCTGCGGGCCGAGCAGACCGCCCTGCTCGCGGAGATGGACCGCGCGCAGGCGGTGGTCGCCGAGCGGGCCCGGATGGCCCGCGAGCTCCACGACATGGTGGCGAACCATCTGTCGGCGATCGCCATCCACTCCACCGCGGCGCTGTCGCTGGACGACGAGGCGACCACCCGGCAGGCGCTCGGGGTGATCCGGGAGAACAGCGTCGCGGGACTGGACGAGATGCGCCGGCTGATCGGCCTGCTGCGGGACAGCGCGGGCGGTGACACGGAACCGGCGGCGGCGCCGACCCTCGCCGGCCTGGAGGCACTGGTGGCACAG
This sequence comes from Streptomyces zhihengii, assembly GCF_016919245.1. Classification (NCBI taxonomy): domain Bacteria; kingdom Bacillati; phylum Actinomycetota; class Actinomycetes; order Kitasatosporales; family Streptomycetaceae; genus Streptomyces; species Streptomyces zhihengii. Next base: position 2,802,548 of record NZ_JAFEJA010000001.1, read on the forward strand.
GCGCGGGCGAACGGCGCGCCCAGCGGACTCCGCTTCACACTGCACGACGCGCGCGACGGCGCGGGCGCCCTGCCCGCGCCGGTGGAACTGGCCGCCTACCGGATCGTGCAGGAGTCCCTGACCAACGCCCTCAAGCACGCGGAGGCGGGCGAGGTACGGGTGACGGTGGAGCTGGACGACGCGGAGCAGGTGCTCTCCGTCGGTGTGCGCAGCCCCTTCGGGCGGCGTCCCGGGCCGCGCGCCCCCGGCTCCGGGGCCGGGCTCGTCGGCATGGAGGAGCGGGTGGCCCTGCTGGGCGGCAGCTTCGAGGCCGGCCCGGCGGAGGGGACCGAGGGCGGCCCGCACCCGGTCTGGATCGTCCGGGCGACCCTGCCCCTGCTCGTCGACGACAAGGAGTTCTCGGCATGACGGACACGGCGGCCGCCACCGGGCCCGTACCAGGGCGACGGGTGAGGGTGCTGGTCGCGGAGGACCAGAGCGCGGTGCGCGCCGGACTGGTCCTGATCCTGCGCAGCGCACCGGACATCGAGGTGGTGGGCGAGGCGCCGGACGGCGAGGAGGCGGTCCGGCTGGCCGCCGAACTGCGGCCGGACCTGGTGCTGATGGACGTCCAGATGCCCAAGCTGGACGGGGTGTCGGCGACCCGCGAGGTGGTCTCCCGGGGGCTGGCGGACGTCCTGGTGCTGACGACGTTCGACCTCGACGCCTATGTCTTCGGGGCGCTGCGCGCGGGCGCCGCGGGCTTTCTGCTGAAGAACACCGAAGCGGCCGCGCTCATCGACGCGGTGCGCACGGTGGCACGCGGCGAGGGGATGATCGCGCCGGCCGTCACGCGGCGCCTGATCGCGGAGTTCGCCGCGCCCCGGGGCGGACGCCCGGCACAGGAGCGCCCCGATCCGTCGGTCGCCGACGTGCTGACGCGCCGCGAGCGCGAGGTGCTGTCGTGTCTGGGGCGGGGGATGTCGAACGCGGAGATCGCGGAGCACCTGGCGATGGCGGAGGCGACGGTGAAGACGCACGTCAGTCGGCTGCTGGGGAAACTGGAGCTGCGCAGCCGGGTGCAAGCGGCCGTACTGGCGCAGGAGTTGGGGATCTGAGGGACGCCGGGCGGACCGCTCCGACGTTGGTCTGGACCTATTGACGATTGGTCCAGACCACCCTACTCTCGCCGAGCACGCTGCGGTGAGCCACGCAGCGGTGTGCACGGACCAACCCCGAACTGTCCGCACACGACTCGAGGAGCTTCCTTGAGCACTCAGGCCACAGACATCCCCCACGCGAGACGGCGCCTCAGATCACGGGCGACCGCGGGACTCACCGCACTGCTGCTCCCCCTCGCCGCCATGGTCGGTCTCGCCTCCCCCGCCGAGGCGGCCACCTCCGCCACCGCCACCTACACGAAGTCCTCCGACTGGGGATCCGGCTTCGAGGGCAAGTGGACGGTGAAGAACACCGGCACCACGACCATCAGCTCCTGGACGGTCGAGTGGGACTTCCCCGCCGGCACCCGGGTGACCTCCGCGTGGGACGCCACCGTCACCAACTCCGGTGACCACTGGACCGCCAAGAACGTCGGCTGGAACGGCACCCTCTCCCCCGGCGCCTCCGTCTCCTTCGGATTCAACGGATCCGGCACCGGCTCCCCCAGCGGATGCAAGCTCAACGGCGCCTCCTGCGACGGCGGTTCCGTACCCGGCGACACCCCGCCCTCCGCCCCCGGCGCCCTGACCACCTCCAACGTCACCGACACCTCCGTGCGGCTGGCCTGGGGCGCGGCCACCGACGACAAGGGCGTCAAGAACTACGACGTGCTGCGCGACGGGACGAAGGTCGCCACGGTCACCGGCACCACCTGGAACGACAGCGGGCTGACCGCCGGCACGGACTACTCCTACGCCGTCCAGGCCCGCGACACCGCCGACCAGACCGGTCCGGTCAGCGCCTCGGTCTCGGTGCGCACCACCGGCGGTGGCGGCGGCGAGCCCCCGACCGGCGACAAGGTCAAGCTGGGCTACTTCACCAACTGGGGCGTCTACGGGCGCAACTACCACGTCAAGAACCTGGTGACCTCCGGCTCGGCCGCGAAGATCACGCACATCAACTACGCCTTCGGCAACGTCCAGGGCGGCAAGTGCACGATCGGCGACGGCTACGCGGACTACGAGAAGGCGTACACCGCCGACCAGTCCGTCGACGGCGTCGCGGACACCTGGGACCAGCCGCTGCGCGGCAACTTCAACCAGCTCCGCAAGCTGAAGGCCAAGTACCCGCACATCAAGATCCTCTGGTCCTTCGGCGGCTGGACCTGGTCCGGCGGCTTCGGCCAGGCGGTGCAGAACCCGACCGCCTTCGCCCAGTCCTGCTACGACCTGGTCGAGGACCCGCGCTGGGCCGACGTCTTCGACGGCATCGACCTGGACTGGGAGTACCCGAACGCCTGTGGCCTGACCTGCGACACCAGCGGTCCGGCTTCGATCAAGAACATGATGCAGGCCATGCGCGCCAAGTTCGGCGCCAACAACCTGGTCACGGCGGCCACCACGGCCGACGGCTCCAGCGGCGGCAAGATCGACGCGGCCGACTACGGCGGCGCCGCCCAGTACATCGACTGGTACAACGTGATGACGTACGACTTCTTCGGCGCCTGGGCGGCGCAGGGTCCCACCGCCCCGCACTCGCCGCTGAACTCGTACGCGGGCATCCCGCAGGCGGGCTTCAACTCCGCCGACGCGATCGCCAAGTTCAAGGCCAAGGGCGTGCCGGCGAAGAAGCTGCTGCTCGGCATCGGCTTCTACGGCCGCGGCTGGACGGGCGTGACCCAGGCCGCGCCCGGCGGCACCGCGACCGGCCCGGCGCCCGGCACCTACGAGCAGGGCATCGAGGACTACAAGGTCCTCAAGAACAGCTGCCCCGCCACCGGCACCGTCGCGGGCACCGCCTACGCGCACTGCGGCACCAACTGGTGGAGCTACGACACCCCGGCCACCATCGGCTCCAAGATGACCTGGGCGAAGAACCAGAGTCTCGGCGGAGCGTTCTTCTGGGAGTTCAGCGGCGACACCAGCAACGGTGAGCTGGTGAGCGCGATCAACAGCGGCCTCGGATAACACGGCCGTACACACGAAAGAAGCCCGGGCGGGGATCTCCCCGCCCGGGCTTCCTCGCATCCGGTTCACATCGCGCCGGGCCGGCGCCCGGCGAAACATCCCGTCCACGCCCCGCCGGGCCGGCACCCGGCGGACCGGCTCAGGCCACGTTGACCCGCTGGCCGGGCGGGGCCGCCTCCAGCCAGGCGAGGAAGCCGGTCAGGGCGTCCTCGCTCATCGCGAGCTCCAGGCGGGTGCCGCGGTGCAGGGCGCCGAGGACCACGGAGTCGGACAGCAGGGCCAGCTCCTCCTCGCTGTCCGGGATCCGGCGCGCCAGCACCTCGATCGCGGAACGCTCCAGGGTGCGGCGGGGACGGGGCGCGTAGGAGAAGACACGGAACCACTCGATGCGGTCGCCGTTGTAGCGGGCCACCCCGTAGACCCAGCCCTTGCTGGACGGGTCGCCCTTCTCCGGGACGTTCCAGCGCAGGCTGCAGTCGAAGGTGCCGCCGGAGCGCTGGATCAGCCGCCTGCGCAGGCCGAACACCAAGAGCGCGACCACCACCAGTAGGACGACCAGGCCGCTCACAAGAAGAGCGAGGAACATCTCCACCGACCTCCTCGCATCGTCCCGTTAACCGAATACCACGTGCACCTGCATCGCCTCAGCCGCGGCACGCTCCGGAGGGGCTCCGGAACGGCCGCGGCTGAGGGAAAAACCTGATCGGCGGTGTCGCCAGGTCCTGGGTGAGGACCTAGCCGGCCGCCACCGCACGCAGCCTGACGTCGGCGCGGCGCTCGGCGGCGCCGTCCGTGTCGGACTTCGCGCGCTCCAGCGCGCGCTCGGCGCGCTTGACGTCGATCTCGTCCGCCAGCTCGGCGATCTCCGCGAGCAGAGACAGCTTGTTGTCGGCGAAGGAGATGAAGCCACCGTGAACGGCGGCCACGACGGTCGATCCCTCAGTCGTACGAATGGTCACCGGGCCCGATTCCAGCACACCCAGCAGCGGCTGGTGACCGGGCATGACGCCGATGTCGCCGGACGCGGTGCGCGCGACCACCAGGGTGGCCTCGCCGGACCAGACACTGCGGTCCGCGGCGACCAGCTCGACGTGCAGCTCAGCAGCCAAGGTTGGCTCCTCGGGTCACCACCCGGCGGTCGTGCCGGGTGTTGGGTCATCAGTCTAGTAGGGCCCGGAGCACCGAAGTGCCCCGGTCCCGTCCGGCCCTCGGGCCGGGTGCTCCCGCGCACTCCCGGAGACCGGGCTGCGGGCGCGACGAAGGGGGCGGGACGTGCCCGCCCCCTTCAGCGAGTCGACGACTCAGGAGACGCCGAGTTCCTTGGCGTTGCTCTTGAGGTCCTCGATGCCACCGCACATGAAGAACGCCTGCTCGGGGAAGTGGTCGTACTCACCGTCGCAGATCGCGTTGAACGCGGAGATCGACTCGTCGAGCGGCACGTCCGAACCGTCCACGCCGGTGAACTGCTTCGCCGCGTGGGTGTTCTGGGACAGGAAGCGCTCGACACGACGGGCACGGTGGACGACCAGCTTGTCCTCCTCGCCCAGCTCGTCGATACCGAGGATCGCGATGATGTCCTGGAGGTCCTTGTACTTCTGGAGGATCCCCTTGACGCGCATCGCGGTGTCGTAGTGGTCCTGCGCGATGTAGCGCGGGTCCAGGATGCGGGACGTGGAGTCCAGCGGGTCCACCGCGGGGTAGATGCCCTTCTCCGAGATCGGACGGGAGAGCACCGTCGTCGCGTCGAGGTGGGCGAACGTGGTGGCCGGCGCCGGGTCGGTCAGGTCGTCCGCGGGGACGTAGATCGCCTGCATCGAGGTGATCGAGTGACCACGCGTCGAGGTGATGCGCTCCTGGAGCAGACCCATCTCGTCGGCGAGGTTCGGCTGGTAACCCACCGCGGACGGCATACGGCCGAGCAGGGTGGACACCTCGGAACCGGCCTGGGTGAACCGGAAGATGTTGTCGATGAAGAAGAGCACGTCCTGCTTCTGCACATCGCGGAAGTACTCCGCCATGGTCAGACCGGCCAGGGCGACGCGCAGACGGGTGCCCGGGGGCTCGTCCATCTGACCGAAGACCAGCGCGGTCTTGTCGAGAACGCCGGACTCCTCCATCTCCGCGATCAGGTCGTTGCCCTCACGCGTACGCTCACCGACACCCGCGAAGACGGAGACGCCCTCGTGGAGGTTGGCGACACGCATGATCATTTCCTGGATCAGCACGGTCTTGCCGACACCGGCACCACCGAACAGACCGATCTTTCCACCCTTGACGTACGGGGTGAGAAGGTCGACGACCTTCAGGCCGGTCTCGAACATCTCGGTCTTGGACTCGAGCTGGTCGAAGGCCGGGGCCTTGCGGTGGATCGGCCAGCGCTCACCGACGTTGGCGTTCTCCTCGGGGTGGTTCAGCACCTCACCGAGGGTGTTGAACACCTTGCCCTTGGTGAAGTCGCCGACCGGGACGCTGATGCCCACGCCCGTGTCGGTCACCGTGGCCTGGCGGACCAGGCCGTCGGTGGGCTGCATCGAGATGGTGCGGACGATGCCGTCACCGAGGTGCTGCGCCACCTCGAGGGTCAGCGTCTTCTTGGCGCCTTCCTCGGCGGGGTCGGCGACCTCGACGTGAAGGGCGTTGTAGATGTCGGGCATCGCGTCGACGGGGAACTCCACGTCGACGACCGGGCCGATGACCCGGGCGACGCGGCCCGTGGCAGCAGCCGTCTCAACAGAGGTCGTCATTACTTGTCACTCCCCGCGGTCGCGTCGGCCAGGGCTGCGGAGCCACCGACGATCTCGCTGATTTCCTGGGTGATTTCGGCCTGGCGGGCCGCGTTGGCAAGTCGGGAGAGCGTGTTGATCAGCTCGCCCGCGTTGTCGGTGGCCGACTTCATCGCCCGGCGACGGGCCGCGTGCTCGGAAGCCGCGGCCTGCAGCAGTGCGTTGTAGACACGGCTCTCGACGTAGCGCGGCAGAAGGGCGTCGAGGACGTCCTCCGCCGACGGCTCGAAGTCGAACAGCGGAAGAATCTCGTTCTTCCCCTGCGTCTCCTCCGCCTTCTCGAGGCTGAGCGGCAGCATCCGGTCGTCGACGGGGTTCTGCGTCATCATCGACACGAATTCCGTGAAGACGATGTGCAGCTCGTCGACGCCACCCTCCGCGGTGTCCTTCTGGACGGCCTCGATGAGCGGGGCGGCCACCTTCTTGGCGTCCGAGTATTCCGGGCTGTCCGTGAACCCGGTCCACGACTCCGTGACCTTGCGCTCACGGAAGCCGTAGTACGCGACACCCTTGCGGCCGACGATGTAGGAGTCGACCTCCTTGCCCTCGCCGCGCAGCCGCTCGATGAGACGGTCCGCCGCCTTGATGGCGTTGGAGGAGTAGCCGCCGGCCAGACCGCGGTCGCTCGTGACGAGCAGCACCGCGGCGCGGGCCGGGGTCTCGGCCTCCGTGGTCAGAGGGTGCTTCGTGTTCGACCCGGTCGCCACCGCCGTGACCGCGCGGGTGAGCTCGGTCGCGTACGGCGTGGAGGCCGCCACCTTGCGCTGCGCCTTGACGATGCGCGAGGCGGCGATCATCTCCATCGCCTTGGTGATCTTCTTCGTCGCGGTGACGGACCGGATGCGACGCTTGTAGACCCGGAGCTGCGCTCCCATGAGTCAGGTCCCTTCCTTACGTCACTTCGAGACGTTGACGGTCGCCGGAGCGTCCTCGCCGAGCAGCTTGCCGTCGTGCGTCTCGAACTGCTTCTTGAACGCCGCGATGGAGTCCGCGACCTTGGTCAGGGTGTCGTCCGACATCTTCCCGCCCTCGCGGATGGACGACATGAGGCCGCCCTCCTCGCGGTGCAGGTAGTCCAGCAGCTCCCGCTCGAAGCGGCGGATGTCCTGGACCGGGACCTCGTCCATCTTGCCGGTGGTGCCGGCCCAGACGGAGACGACCTGGTTCTCGGTGGACATCGGCTGGTACTGGGCCTGCTTCAGCAGCTCGACCATGCGCTTGCCGCGCTCCAGCGACGCCTTCGAGGCCGCGTCCAGGTCGGAACCGAAGGCGGCGAACGCCTCCAGCTCACGGAACTGGGCGAGGTCGACACGGAGACGGCCGGAGACCTGCTTCATGGCCTTGTGCTGGGCGGAGCCACCGACACGGGAGACCGAGATACCGACGTTCAGGGCCGGACGCTGGCCGGCGTTGAACAGGTCGGACTCCAGGAAGCACTGGCCGTCGGTGATGGAGATGACGTTGGTCGGGATGAACGCCGACACGTCGTTCGCCTTGGTCTCGACGATCGGAAGACCGGTCATCGAACCGGCGCCCATCTCGTCGGAGAGCTTGGCGCAGCGCTCCAGCAGACGCGAGTGCAGGTAGAAGACGTCACCCGGGTAGGCCTCACGGCCCGGCGGGCGGCGCAGCAGCAGCGACACGGCGCGGTAGGCGTCGGCCTGCTTCGACAGGTCGTCGAAGATGATCAGGACGTGCTTGCCCTCGTACATCCACTGCTGGCCGATGGCCGAGCCGGTGTAGGGGGCGAGGTACTTGAAGCCGGCCGGGTCGGACGCCGGAGCGGCGACGATCGTCGTGTACTCCAGGGCACCGGCCTCCTCCAGCGCGCCGCGAACGGACGCGATGGTGGAGCCCTTCTGGCCGATGGCGACGTAGATGCAGCGGACCTGCTTGTTCACGTCGCCCGAGCGCCAGTTGTCGCGCTGGTTGATGATCGTGTCGACGGCCAGGGCGGTCTTGCCCGTCTGGCGGTCGCCGATGATCAGCTGACGCTGGCCACGGCCGATCGGGGTCATCGCGTCGACGGCCTTGTAGCCGGTCTCCATCGGCTCGTGCACCGACTTGCGCTGCATGACCGTGGGGGCCTGCAGCTCGAGGGCGCGGCGGCCGGACGTCTCGATCTCGCCGAGACCGTCGATCGGGTTGCCGAGCGGGTCGACAACGCGGCCGAGGTAGCCCTCGCCGACGGCGACGGACAGGACCTCGCCGGTGCGGGTGACCGACTGGCCCTCCTCGATGCCGCTGAACTCACCGAGGACGATCGCGCCGATCTCGCGCTCCTCGAGGTTGAGGGCGAGACCGAGGGTGCCGTCCTCGAACTTCAGCAGCTCGTTTGCCATGGCCGAGGGAAGACCCTCGACCTTCGCGATGCCGTCGCCGGCAAGGCTGACCGTACCGACCTCCTCGCGCGAGGCCGCGTCCGGCTGGTACGTCTGGACAAAGTTCTCCAGCGCGTCCCGGATCTCCTCCGGCCGGATCGTGAGCTCCGCCATCTGGGTTCCCTGCTCTCCTTGTTGGGCCCGAAGTTTCTTTGGGGGTCTGGGGGCCGACCCCCAGGAATCTTCTGCAATCTCTGCACGGCCCAACCGGGCCGCTGGTCTTGCCAATTCTGTTGTGCGTGGCTGACGCGTCAGCCGGCGATCCGACGCTTGGCCTCGTCGATGCGCTCCTGGACGGTGCCGTTGATCAGCTCGTCGCCGACCCGGACCGAGATGCCGCCGAGAACCTCGGGGTCCACCTCGAGGTTCAGGTGCATCTCGCGGCCGTAGATCCGTGCCAGACCCGCGCCGAGACGCTGCTTCTGCGCCTCGGTGAGCGGCACCGCGGAGGTCACGACGGCGACCATCCGGTCCCGGCGCTCCGCGGCGAGCTTGGAAAGGGAGTCGAGTCCCGCTTCCAGGCTACGTCCCCGCGGGTGCGTGACGAGACCGACGATCAGACGCTCGGTGACCTTCTCGGCCTTGCCGCCGAGCAGGGAGCCGAGCAGCTCGCCCTTGGCGGCCGCCGTGGCGGCACGGTCGGTCAGCGCCGAGCGGAGCTCGGGGCTGGTGGCGAGGATCCGCCCGAAGCGGAACAGCTCGTCCTCGACGTTGTCCAGACGCCCGGTCTTCTGCGCGGAGGTGAGGTCGGCGGTGGCCGCCAGCTCCTCCAGCGAGTCGACCAGGTCGCGCGACTGCGACCAGCGCGCGCGGACCATGCCCTTGATCAGGTCGACGGTCTGCCCGCCGATCTGTCCGTCGAGCACACGCCCGGCCAGCTCGGCCTTGGCCTCGCCGGACTGCGCCGGGTCGGTGAGGACCCGACGCAGCGACACCTCACGGTCGAGCAGCGCGGTGACGGCGGCCAGCTCGCCGGCGAGCTTCGCCGCGTCGGCCGACGTGGAGTCGGTCAGCGCGTCGAGGGACTCGTGCGCGGCGGCCAGCGCCTCGCGGCTGGCTCCGTTCATCGCGCGACCTCGGCCTTCGCCTCGAGCTCGTCGAGGAAGCGGTCGATGGTGCGGCTCTGGCGGGCGCTGTCCTCGAGGGACTCACCGACGAGCTTGCCGGCCAGGTCGGTGGCGAGCTTGCCCACGTCCTGGCGCAGCGCGGCGGCAGCGGCCTTGCGGTCGGCCGCGATCTGGGCGTGGCCGGCCGCGATGATCTCCTCACGCTGCCGCTGGCCTTCCGCCTTCATCTCGGCGATGATCGCGGTGCCCTGCTCGGTCGCCTCCTGGCGCAGGCGGGCGGCCTCGTGGCGGGCCTCGGCGAGCTGGGCCTTGTACTGCTCCAGGACGCTTTCGGCCTCGATCTTGGCCGCATCGGCCTTCTCCATGCCGCCTTCGATGGCCTCGCGACGCTCCTCAAGAACACGGTTGATGTTCGGAAGGAGCTTCTTCGCGAAGAAGAAGAAGACGATGGCGAAGGCGATCGTGCCGACGAGCAGCTCGGGGCCCGGGGGCAGAAGCGGGTTCTGCTCCTCCCCGGCCGCCAGCTGAACGATGTTGGCGATCACATCAGTGCCTTTCGTCGAAAAGTGTCGTCAGTGAGGTGATTACTGACCGAACACGAACGGCATAACGATGCCGATCAGGGCGAGCGCCTCACAGAAGGCGAAGCCCAGGATCTGGTTGGCACGGATCAGGCCGGCGGCCTCGGGCTGACGGGCCAGAGCCTGGGTGCCGTTGCCGAAGACGATGCCGACGCCGATGCCGGGGCCGATCGCGGCGAGGCCGTAGCCGATGGAGCCGAGCGAACCGGTGACCTGGGCAAGGGTCTCAGTGGCAGCCATGCTGATTCTTCCTTTTCATTTACCGGACCGGTGGTGGTTGGCCACCGGACGATTGGGGGTGGGTGCGGGCGTCAGGTGTCTCAGTGGTGCTCGGCGAGAGCGCCCTGGATGTAGGTGCAGGCCAGGAGGACGAAGACGTACGCCTGGACGGCCTGCACGAAGAGTTCGAAGACGATCATGGCCATGGTCATCACGAACGAGACGCCCGCGGCCGGGATCATGTAGCTGTTCAGCAGGTACCAGGAGGCGACGGTGAACATCACCAGCATCAGGTGACCGGCGAACATGTTGGCGAAGAGTCGCACGGCGTGCGTGAACGGCCGCACCAGCAGGTTCGAGAAGAACTCGATGAACGACACGAGCCACTTGATCGGGCCGAGCGACGGGTCGTAGCCGGTGATGTTCTTCCAACCGCCCACGAAACCGTGGCGCTTGAAGGTCAGCGACACCCAGATCACGTAGACGATCAGCGCCAGGACCGCGGGGTAGGCGATGATCGACGAGACCGGGAACTGCGCCAGCGGGATCACGGACCAGATGTTCATGATCCAGACGAAGAAGAAGATCGAGACCATCAGCGGGACGTACTTCTCGCCCTCCCGCTTGCCGAGCGTCTCGTAGACGATGCCGCGGCGGACGAAGTCGTAGCCCGCCTCACCGATCATCTGGAGCTTGCCCGGGACGACCTTGGCCTTCCCGAAAGCCATCGTGAAGAACGTGACGACGACGAGCGTGGTGATGAGCGCGAGCAGCATCACCTTGTTGAACTCGAAGCCGCCGACGGTGAAGATCGGCTTGAAGAGGAAGGAGTGCAGGCCCGGCGCCGGAAAGCCACAGCCGTTGTCGGCCAGGATGCGGCAGCTCCAGTCAAAGGCGAGCGTGGTCTGTTCAGCACTCACCGCGGGCTCCTTCGGCGTGACGCATGGGTTCGGCAACCTCGTTGTGTCGGAGCGGCGCGCAGCCGCGAGTCGGCACCGGACTGGTGTTTCGGATGTGGGGGCGGCCCTCAGGCATCAAAGCCTCGCGATCGAGCAGGCGTCAGCTCGGATGCCCGCGCCCGCAGTGCCGCAGTTGGCACCGGACGATAGCAGGGTCCCGAACGCTGCTTTATCCCGGCCCTACCTGTCACGACGACAGGCCCGTCTTCTCGCCCTTGCGGGTGTCGGAGGATTCGGGCTCGACGTAGAGAATCTTGGCCTTCATGAACGCGCGGGCCTGCGCCGCCACCCAGACCACCGTCGCGGCGACGATGGTCGCGGCGAACGCCTTGGGGTTGAACAGCGTGGTGTCCTTGAAGACGGCGACGAACACGAACAGCACGAGCAGCTGGGTCGTGTAGAGCATCAGCCCCATCGCCTGGAAGAGCTGCGGGAACTGCTTGGCAGTCCGCTGGAGGACGACGATGCCGCCCCCCATGAAGAGGATCACCACCAGCGTCGCGACGATCGCGCCCACCGCCCCCTTGCCGCCCGCGACCACGCCTGCGATCACGGCGGCGATCGCGCCGGCGGCAGCGGTGGGTACGACGGTCATGAGAAGTGAGCGTGCGTCGGTGGACGGCATGGCGGCAGCTCCGCTTGCTGGTGGGGGCAGTGGTGTCGTCATGGACGAGCGTAAGCCCGGTCCCGAGTTGGGCCTCGGGGGCCAACGGACCGTCGCACTACGGTCCTTCGGCTCTGTCTCCGGGTCTCGTGAACGGTATCACAAACTATTTGATGAGGTCTTTACCCGCAGGTGTGCCAACTCTCACACATGAGAGTGACACTGCGCGTGTGTGCACGACAACCATCGGTTTCGTCTGGTAAAGGGCGGAAATGCGCCCGCGGACCGGCGAACGTCAGCCGCGCGTACCGGCCTTCCGCCGGTCAGGAAGGCGCGAACGAGCGCCCAGCGCGGTCGCCCCGTTGACGCCGCCGACACCCACCCGCACCCGGGCGTACTCGTCCTCGTCGCCGTCCGTCCGCTCCGGGTGGCCGTCACCGGCCGCCCCGGACTCCTGCCGGGCGGTCCCGGCCGCCTCGTCCGCCGGCGACGGACGCCGGCCCTTGCGGCGGCGCCGGTAGCGCGGCGGCACGAACGACTCCGCCCAGCGCGGCGCCCGCGGCCGGAACCGCGGCAGCAGCAGGAGCACCAGACCCACCGCGCTCAGCCCCGCGATGGCCAGCACGATCCACATCGACGCCGAGTGCACCGAGTACGCGACGGTGCCGAAGGCGATCAGCGCCGACCAGAAGTACATGATCAGCACCGCGCGGCTGTGCGAGTGCCCGATCTCCAGCAGCCGGTGGTGGAGATGGCCGCGGTCGGCGGCGAACGGCGACTGGCCGCGCCAGGTCCTGCGCACGATGGCCAGTGCCAGGTCGGCCACCGGCAGCGCGGTGATGGTCAGCGGCAGCAGGAGCGGCATGAAGACCGGGAGCATCGCGTGGGTGGCCTCGCGCTCGCCGCCGACGAAGATGCCGAGACGGTCCGGGTCCACCTGGCCCGTGATGGAGATGGCGCCGGCCGCGAGCACCAGGCCGATCAGCATCGAACCGGAGTCGCCCATGAAGATCCGGGCGGGATGCATGTTGTGCGGCAGGAAGCCGAGGCACATGCCCATCAGGATCGCCGCGAACAGCGTCGCCGGGGCGGCCTCCTCGATCCCGTACCCGTACCAGAGGCGGTAGGCGTACATGAAGAAGGCGCCGGAGGTGATGCACACCATGCCGGCCGCGAGACCGTCCAGGCCGTCGACGAAGTTGACCGCGTTGATGGTGATGACGACCAGCGCCACCGTCAGCAGGTTGCCCTGCCAGGCGGTGAGCGAGACGGTGCCCACACCGGGCACGGGGATCCACAGGATCGTCAGACCCTGCGCCACCATCACACCGGCGGCGATCATCTGGCCGCCGAGCTTGATCAGGGCGTCGATCTCGAACTTGTCGTCGAGGACGCCGATCAGCCAGATCAGCGCCGCTCCGGAGAGCAGCGCCCGCGGCTCGTTCGACAGCTCGAAGACGTCGTTGAGGTGCGCCAGATGGTCCGCGACCAGCAGACCTGCGCACAGACCGCCGAACATGGCGATGCCGCCGAGCCGCGGTGTCGGTTCCCGGTGCACGTCACGCGCACGGATCTCCGGCATCGCGCCGGCTGCGATGGCGAACTTCCGCACCGGTCCGGTCAGCAGGTAAGTCACCGCTACCGTGACACAGAGCGTCAGCAGGTACTCGCGCACTGAATCCCCATGTGTTGGACGACGCGCCGTTCCATACCCTAGGACATACGACGAGCGGGAACGGCCGACGGTTGCACTGCGGATGAACGCCGGGTGGCCTCAGCGGCCGTACGCCGGGAAGCGTCCGGCCAGCTCGCGCACCCGCGCGGCCACCCCGTCCTCCTCGCGGATCGCTGCCGCGAACAGCTGCGCGATGCGGACCATCTCACGCTGCCCCATGCCCTGGGTGGTGACCGCCGCGGTGCCCAGCCGGATCCCCCGGCCGTCGCCGTAGGGCAGGGCGCAGGTGTCGAGCACGATGCCCGCGGCCGCGAGCCGTCCCCGGGCCGTCCGGCCGTCCACGCCCAGCGCGGCCGGGTCCGCACCCACGATGTGGGTGTCCGTACCGCCCGTGAGCACCGCGAGACCCTCGCCGGCCAGCGCGTCCGCGAGCTCCCGCGCGTTGGCGACCACCTGGTGGGCGTAGGAGGCGTACGCGGGCGTCGCCGCCTCCCCGAAGGCCACCGCCTTGGCCGCGATGGTGTGCATCTGCGCACCGCCCTGCGTGAACGGGAACACCGCGCGGTCGACCCGGTCGGCCAGTTCGCTCCCGCACAGGATCATCCCGCCGCGCGGCCCGCGCAGGACCTTGTGCGTGGTCGCGCACACGATGTCCGCGTACGGCACCGGGCTCGGCGCGGCCCCGCCCGCCACCAGCCCGATGGGGTGCGCGGCGTCAGCGATCAGATACGCGCCGACCTCGTCGGCGACCTCGCGGAAGGCGGCGTAGTCGGGGTGGCGCGGGTACGAGATCGAGCCGCAGACGATCGCCTTCGGGCGGTGGTGCCGGGCCAGGGTGCGGAGCTGGTGGTAGTCGACGAGCCCGGTCTCGGCGTCCACGCCGTACGCGACGAAGTCGAACCAGCGGCCGGAGAAGTTCGCCGGCGAACCGTGGGTGAGGTGCCCGCCGTACGCCAGCCCCATCGCCAGCACCGTGTCCCCGGGGCGCAGCAGGGCCGCGTAGGCGGCCAGCACCGCCGAGGACCCGGAATGGGGCTGCACATTGGCGTGCTCGGCCCCGAAGAGCGCCCTGGCCCGCTCCACGGCGAGGCGCTCGGCGGCGTCGGCGAACTCGCAGCCGCCGTGGTGCCGGGCGCCCGGGTAGCCCTCGGCGTACTTGTTCGCGAGCGGCGACCCGAGGGCGGCGAGTACGGCGGGCGAGGTGAAGTTCTCGGCGGCGATCATCTGGAGCGAGCCGGCCTGCCGCGCCGCCTCGCCGTACAGGATGTCGGCCGCCTGCGGGTCCTGCCGGCGCAGCGCCTCGAAGCCGGGGCTGTCGTCGACGACCGGTGCGGGGCGCGCTTCGTGTGTCACGGACATGACGGCTCCGGTGCTCGGGCCTGGGGGGCGGCCCCTCCAATGTAGAACCGGCCCCCCGTTTCCGCCCTGCGGGCACGTGCCGGCCCGTCCGGCACGGGGACGTCGTTTCTCGGCCCCCGGCGCGGGCTCCGGCACGGGGCCGCCGATGTCAGCCCGTCCGGCGTGGGGCTCCGGCACGGGGGCAACGTTTTCAGCCCGTCCGGCGATTGAGGACACCGCGCGCAGCGGGGTACCGCGACCACCGGCGGGCAGCCGGGTCCGTACGCGCGGCCGGGTCCGGCGGGGCAACCCAAACCCGTCCGGCCCGGGCTCGGAGCGGGGCCGCCGATGTCAGCCCGTCCGGCGTGGGGCTCCGGCACGGGGGCAACGTTTTCAGCCCGTCCGGCGATTGAGGACACCGCGCGCAGCGGGGTGCCGCGAACCACCGGCGGGCAGCCTGCCCCGTACGCGCGGCCGGGTCCGGCGGGGCTCCGCCCCGCACCCCGCGCCTCAAACGCCGGCGAGGCTGAGGTTGCCCGCCTGCACCGGCCCCACGCGGAAGCGACACACCCCACGGGCCGGGAGCCCGACCGCCCGCGACCGCCTCCGGCGGTCAGCTCAGACCTTGGGCGGCACGCCCGTCAGGGCGGTCACCACGGGGTCCAGCGCCTGGTGGATCTCGTCGCCGATGGAGCGGAAGAACGTGATCGGCGCCCCGTACGGATCGAACACCTCGTCCGCGTCCGGGCTCGGCGCCAGCAGCCACCCGCGGAGGGCCGCCGCCGCGCGCACCAGGGCGCGGGCGCGTTCCACGACGCCCTCGTGCGGGTCGGGCAGCGTGGTCGGGTCTATCGCCCGCACCAGGCGGGTGAACTCCTTCAGCGTGAAGGTCCGCAGCCCCGCCGAGTGCCCCATGGAGATCACCTGGGCCCGGTGGTCACGGGTCGCCGTGAGCACCAGGTCCGCGCGGATCACGTGCTCGTCCAGGAGCTCCCGCCCCATGAACCCGCTCGCGTCCGCGCCGAAGTCCGCGAGGACCACCTCGGCGTTGGCCTCCATCGGGGCGCCCTCGTGCCCCCAGGTGCCGGCGCTCTCCACGATCAGGCCGCCCGTGAGGGGATCGCCGAGGCGGTCGCTCAGGGCATGGCGGGTCAGCCGCTCGGTGATCGGCGAGCGGCAGACGTTGCCGGTGCTGACGTGGAGGATGCGGAAGGTCGGTCCCGTACTGCTGGTCTCCGCTATGCCACGCCCCTGCGGGGCGGTCAATTGGCCACCTCGAGGTCGGGTACCACCTTGCGCAGCTCGTCGGCCGTCAGGGCGCCCTCACGCAGCAGCACGGGCACCTTGCCGGTGACGTCGACGATCGAGGACGGCACGATCCCGGGGGTCGGCCCGCCGTCCAGGTAGACGGAGACCGAGTCCCCGAGCATCTCCTGGGCCGCGTCGCAGTCCTCGGGAGAGGGGTGTCCCGTGAGGTTGGCGCTGGAGACCGCCATCGGGCCGGTCTCGGTGAGCAGCTCGATGGCGACCGGGTGCAGCGGCATCCGGATCGCGACGGTGCCGCGGGTGTCCCCGAGGTCCCACTGGAGCGACGGCTGGTGCTTGGTGACCAGCGTCAGCGCGCCCGGCCAGAAGGCGTCGACGAGCTCCCACGCCTGCTCGGAGAAGTCCGTGACCAGGCCGTGCAGGGTGTTGGGCGAGCCGATGAGGACGGGGGTGGGCATGTTGCGGCCGCGCCCCTTGGCGTCCAGCAGGTCGGCGACGGCCTCCGCGGTGAAGGCGTCCGCACCGATGCCGTAGACGGTGTCGGTGGGCAGCACGACGAGCTCTCCGCGCCGGACGGCCGATGCGGCTTCGCGCAGGCCGGTGGCGCGGTCCGTAGCGTCGTTGCAGTCGTATCGCCGAGCCATCAGCGGGCCTCCTGGTACACGTGCTTCGTCATGGCATCGCCTTGCGTGCGGTCGCGAACCGCGGCCGCCTGTTCAGATCGGGGTGGTCGGCCGCGTCCGCCCAGCCGGATTCTTCGCTGAAGATCCACGGCACCTGGCCGCCCTGGGTGTCCGCGTGCTCGACGACGACGAGGCCGCCCGGCCTCAGCAGCCGGTGCGCGGTCCGCTCGATGCCGCGGATGGTGTCGAGGCCGTCCTCGCCGGAGAACAGCGCCATCTGCGGGTCGTGGTCGCGCGCCTCGGGCGCGACGTACTCCCACTCGGTGAGCGGGATGTACGGGGGGTTGGAGATGACGAGGTCGACCTGTCCGTCGAGCTCGGGCAGGGCCCCGAGGGCGTCGCCCTGGTGGACGGTGACCCGGGAGCCCTCGGCGTTGCGCCGGGTCCACTTCAGGGCGTCCTCGGACAGCTCCACGGCGTGCACCCGCGAGCGGGGCACCTCCTGCGCCATGGCGAGCGCGATGGCGCCGGAGCCGGTGCACAGGTCGACGATGAGCGGCTCGACGACGTCCATGGCCCGGACGGCCTCTATGGCCCAGCCGACCACGGACTCCGTCTCGGGCCGGGGCACGAAGACGCCGGGGCCGACTTCGAGCTCCAGGTAACGGAAGAACGCCCGTCCGGTGATGTGCTGGAGCGGCTCGCGCGCCTCGCGGCGCGCGACGGCCTCCCAGTAACGGGCGTCGAAGTCGGTGTCCTTGACGTTGTGGAGCTCCCCCCGCTTCACACCGTGCACGAACGCGGCGAGCTCCTCCGCGTCGAAGCGCGGCGACGGCACGCCGGCGTCGGCCAGCCGCTGGGTGGCCTGGGCCACCTCGGCAAGCAGCAGGTTCACGCTGGTCCTCCGGTGCAGATGCGGTGCGGGTGCGGGTGGTGCGGTCGGGGCCGCCGCGGGTTACTGCGCGGCGGCGAGCTTGGCGGCCGAGTCGGCGTCGACGCACGCCTGGATCACCGCGTCGAGGTCGCCGTCGAGGACCTGGTCCAAGTTGTACGCCTTGAAGCCCACCCGGTGGTCCGAGATCCGGTTTTCCGGGAAGTTGTACGTCCGGATCTTCTCGGACCGGTCCACCGTGCGGACCTGGCTGCGGCGCGCGTCCGCGGCCTCCTTCTCGGCCTCCTCCTGCGCGGCGGCGAGCAGCCTGGAGCGCAGGATACGCATCGCCTGCTCCTTGTTCTGGAGCTGGCTCTTCTCGTTCTGGCAGGAGGCGACGATGCCGGTCGGCAGGTGGGTGATGCGCACCGCGGAGTCGGTGGTGTTGACGGACTGGCCGCCGGGCCCGGAGGAGCGGTAGACGTCGATGCGCAGGTCGTTGGCGTGGATCTCGACGTCGATCTCCTCGGCCTCGGGCGTGACCAGCACACCGGCGGCGGAGGTGTGGATGCGGCCCTGGGACTCGGTCGCGGGCACCCGCTGCACGCGGTGCACCCCGCCCTCGTACTTCAGGCGCGCCCAGACGCCCTGGCCGGGCTCGGTGGCGCCCTGGCCGCCCTTGGTCTTCACCGCGACCTGGACGTCCTTGTAGCCGCCGAGTTCGGACTCGGTGGCGTCGATGATCTCGGTCTTCCAGCCCACGCGCTCCGCGTACCGCAGGTACATGCGCAGCAGGTCGCCCGCGAAGAGGGCGGACTCGTCGCCGCCGGCGCCGGCCTTGACCTCGAGGATGACGTCCTTGTCGTCGCTGGGGTCGCGCGGGACCAGGAGCAGCCGCAGCTTCTCGGTGATCTCCTCGCGCTGCTTCTCCAGCACCTTCACCTCGGCGGCGAAGTCCGGGTCGTCCGCGCCCAGTTCACGGGCGGTGTCGATGTCCTCACCGGTCTGCTTCCAGGAGCGGTACGTGCCGACGATGGGCGTCAGCTCGGCGTAGCGCTTGTTCAGCTTGCGCGCGTTCGCCTGGTCGGCGTGGACCGAAGGGTCGGCGAGCTTCTTCTCGAGATCGGCGTGCTCGCCGATCAGTTCCTCGACCGCCTCGAACATGCGGGGGCTCCTGGTTTCCGTGACGCTGACGCGAAGGGGGCTGCTGCTCAGAACGGACAAAGCGCCGGTCCCGGCCCCCCGGACGGGGCGGCCGAGGACCGGCGCAGTGGCTCGCTACTTCTTGGAGCCGGCAGCCTTGCCGAAGCGGGCCTCGAAGCGGGCCACACGGCCACCGGTGTCGAGGATCTTCTGCTTGCCCGTGTAGAACGGGTGGCACTCGGAGCAGACCTCGGCACGGATGGTGCCGCCGTCGATCGTGCTGCGGGTGGTGAACGACGCGCCGCAGGTGCAGCTGACCTGGGTCTCGACGTACTCGGGGTGGATGTCGCGCTTCAAGGTGTCTCCTAGGTTCCGGAGGGCTCCGGGTCGCACGCGCGGGATGCGGGTGCGTGAACCGGGGCCGACGTACCAGTCTGCCAGGACCGGCCGTATCTCCCAAAACCGGGGTGGCCCCCCAGGTATTCCCCGGGGGCCGCGGGGGTAGGGGGATTCGTTACGGCCGCGTGCCGGACGGGCGGGGTGTCACGTTCCGTTCCCGGCCGGCGACGCTCCGGCCACCACGTCCGCCGCCTCGCCCTTGTCGCCGGCGGAGTCCTCCAGGGCCGCGGCCGGGATCGGCCGGTCCTGCTTGAGGGCGCGCCACACCTGCGCGGCGTCCGCCTCGACGGGGACGACCCGGTTGGGGTCCTGGGGGTCGTAGCGGACGGGCATGGTGACCATGTGGACGTCCTCGGAGCCGAGCGAGCCGAGGCTGCGGGCGAAGCCGGTGAGCTCGTTCACGGAGTCGAGTTCCGAGTCCGGGGTGATCGCCTTGGTCGCGGCGTCGGCGAGGTCCAGCATCTTCTTCGGGTTGCCGAACACACCGACGTCCCTGACCTGGTCGACGAGCGCCTTGATGAACGCCTGCTGGAGCTGGATGCGGCCGAGGTCGCTGCCGTCGCCGACGCTCTTGCGGGTGCGCACCAGGCCGAGGGCCTGCTCGCCGTCGAGGGTGTGGGTGCCCGGTTCGAGGGCGAGGTGGCTCTTGGAGTCGTCGATGCGCTCGGTGGTGGTGATGTCCACACCGCCGAGTTCGTCGATCAGCTTCTTGAAGCCGTCGAAGTCGATCTCCAGGTAGTGGTCCATGCGGATGCCCGACATGGCCTCGACGGTCTTGACCGCGCAGGCCGGGCCGCCGGCCTCGTAGGCGGTGTTGAACATGGCCCGCCGGGCGCCGGGGGCGTCGGAGCCGTCGGCGTGCGTGCAGTCGGGGCGTTCGATCAGGGTGTCGCGCGGGATGGACACCACCGACGCCTTCTTGTGGCCCTGGTGGACGTGGACGACCATCGCGGTGTCGGAGCGGGCGCCGCCCTCGTCCTTCCCGTAGGCGGAGTTGGCGCCGGACCGGGAGTCGGAGCCGAGGACGAGGATGTCCATGGAGCCGTCGTCGAGGTTCTTGGGCCGCTCGGTGCCGAGGGCCTGGTTGATGTCGACGCCGTCGAGGTTGCCGTTGACCTTGAAGTAGACGTAACCGAGGCCGGAGCCGCCGGCGAGCAGCAGGGCCGCGGCCGACCAGGCGGTGACCGTCCAGGCCCGGCGGGCGGCGGACGGCGGCTTCCGCCGTGCGCCGCCGCCGCGTATTCGGCCGCCGCTCTTCGTGCTGCTCTGCTCGGTCATGCTCTCCTCGGCTCTGTCGGGGCCCCCGTCCGCGCCGGGCGCCGGCGGGCCGGACGCGGCGGTCCGGCACATGTCCGTCTTTCCGGGGGACGGTGAAGCATCCCTCAGGGTTGCACGGGCGTCTGAGATCCCCCTGAGAACGACGTGTGCCCACCACGCGGGCGTGGTGGGCACAGGAGCGAGCGGTCTCCCCGTCTCCACCAGGCGGTTCACCGGTGGCCGGGAGAGCGCCGGGGACCCGCGGACGGGCCCCCGGCTGTGGTGAAGCTCTCTCAGTCGTTGTTGTTGCCGGCCGACGGAGTCGTCTTCTGGATCTGCAGAAGGAACTCGCCGTTCGACTTCGTCTGCTTCATCTTGTCCAGGAGCAGCTCGATGGCCTGCTGCTGGTCGAGGGCGTGCAGCACACGGCGCAGCTTCCAGGTGACCGCCAGCTCGTCGCTGCCGAGCAGGATCTCCTCCTTGCGGGTGCCGGACGCGTCGACGTCCACCGCGGGGAAGATGCGCTTGTCGGCGAGCTTGCGGTCGAGCTTGAGCTCCATGTTGCCGGTGCCCTTGAACTCCTCGAAGATCACCTCGTCCATGCGCGAGCCGGTGTCGACCAGCGCGGTGGCCAGGATGGTCAGCGAGCCGCCGTCCTCGATGTTGCGCGCGGCACCGAAGAAGCGCTTCGGGGGGTAGAGCGCGGTCGAGTCGACACCACCGGACAGGATGCGGCCGGAGGCCGGCGCCGCCAGGTTGTAGGCGCGGCCCAGGCGGGTGATCGAGTCCAGCAGGACGACCACGTCGTGACCCAGCTCGACGAGGCGCTTGGCGCGCTCGATGGCCAGCTCGGCGACGGTGGTGTGGTCCTCGGCGGGACGGTCGAAGGTCGAGGAGATGACCTCGCCCTTGACCGACCGCTGCATGTCGGTCACCTCTTCGGGACGCTCGTCGACGAGGACGACCATCAGGTGGCACTCGGGGTTGTTGTGCGTGATCGCGTTGGCGACGGCCTGCATGATCATGGTCTTGCCGGTCTTCGGCGGGGCCACGATCAGACCGCGCTGGCCCTTGCCGATCGGCGACACGAGGTCGATGATCCGCGTGGTCAGCACGCCCGGGTCGGTCTCCAGACGGAGCCGGTCCTGCGGGTAGAGCGGCGTCAGCTTGTTGAACTCCGGGCGGCCGCGGCCGGATTCGGGCGCGGCGGCGTTGACGGAGTCCAGGCGCACCAGCGCGTTGAACTTCTCGCGGCGCTCGCCGTCCTTCGGCTGGCGCACGGCACCGGTGACGTGGTCGCCCTTGCGCAGGCCGTTCTTGCGGACCTGGGCGAGGGAGACGTACACGTCGTTCGGGCCGGGCAGGTAGCCCGAGGTCCGGATGAACGCGTAGTTGTCGAGGATGTCCAGGATGCCCGCGACGGGGATCAGGACGTCGTCGTCGGAGACCTGCGGCTCGCCGCCGCCGGCGAAGTCCTCGCGGCCACGGCGCCCGCGGCGGTCGCGGTAGCGTCCGCGCCGTCCGCGGCGGCCGCTGCCGTCGTCGTCGAAGTCGTCCTGCGGACCGCCGCCGCCCTGCTGGCCCTGCTGGCCGCCCTGGCGCTGCTGGCGCTGTCCGCCCTGCGGCTGGTCGTCGCCCTTGCCGCGGCGGTCGCGCTGACGGTCGCGGCGCTCACCGCGCTCCCCGCGCTCGCCGCGCTGACCGCGGTCCTGGCGGTCGCGGCGGCCCTCGCCGTCCTGGCCGGCGACGGCGGACTCGGCCTTGGCGTCGGTACCCGCCTCCGGCTTGGTCTCGGTCTTCACGTCGACGGCGGTGTCGGTGCGGGACTCGGTACGGCTCTCCGGGGAGCCCGCCTGCGCGGTGGCGCGGCGGCGGCGGCGCTCACCGGCCGGCTGGTCTTCCGCGGGCTGGGAGGCCCCGCCGGCGGGCTGACCGGGAATGTCGATCTGCTGCTGGGCGACGGCCTTCTCGGCCTTGTCGGCCTTGGCGGACTTCTCCGCGGCAGGGGCGGCTTCCTCACCCGTACGGGCCTTGGAGGTGGCGCGGCGCTTCGGCTTCGCCGGGGCATCGGCGTCGGCGGGCTTGGCCGCGGAGGAACCCCCGGCCTGCGCCTCCTTGATGACCTCGATCAGCTGGCTCTTGCGCATCCGCGCAGTGCCCCTGATGCCGAGGCCGGACGCGACCTGCTGCAGCTCGGCCAGGACCATGCCCTCGAGGCCGGTGCCGGAGCGGCGGCGCCGTGTGGTGGTGCCGGAGGCGGCACCTTCGGCGGGCGCGGCGGTGTCGACGTTGTTGTCGGCAGTAACGCCCATCAGATCGGTGGTGTCGCTCACGAAGGGTCCTTCCCTGGAGCGGACGTCGGCCTTCTGGCTCGGCGACCGGTTGTGCTGTCCGACGGCGGGTCCCGGGGTACGGACCGTGTCGGAGCGGTGGTCCCGCCGGTGCAGATCAACGGCGGAGAGATATACATGCAATGACGTGCAAGGCCCGGCCCGATGACCCCCTGCTCGACCCACTCCTGGCTGAGCGAGGGGTGTCGTGCCGGTTCCGGAGCGTGCTCGACGCTGCTCAGGCAGGCTGCTCAGGCAGTGTGGGAGGCTCTCGGAAGAATGGTCGTCCCGATACGGGACGCGCAGCACCGCGCCGCTTCGACGACGGTTGCAGACTTGAGGTTAACACTACCGGCTCCAACAAACATTCCCCCTCTCACTCACCGGCAATCGTCGATCACTGCGGGGACAGCGGCAGAACGCTCGCCCCCGCCGCGTCGAAGGCGAGCCGGTTCGCGGCCCAGCCCTCGCCCGCCAGCAGCGCGACCTTGTCGGCCGTGCCGTCCTCGGCCAGTGCGAGGACCGTGGGGCCCGCACCGGAGATGACCGCGGGGACGCCGTCGGCGCGCAGTCGGTTGACGAGCGCGATGCTCTCGGGCATCGCGGGAGCGCGGTACTCCTGGTGGAGACGGTCCTCGGTGGCCGGGAGCAGCAGCTCGGGACGCCTGGTCAGAGCCTCGACGAGGAGTGCGGAGCGGCCCGCGTTGGCGGCGGCGTCGACATGCGGGACGGTGCGCGGCAGCAGGCCGCGGGCCGTCTCGGTGAGCACCGGCCTGCCGGGCACGAAGACCACCGGAACGACGGAGTCGGCCGGGTCCATCCTGATCGCCCGGGCGGCGCCGGCCTCGGTCCAGGCGAGGGTGAAACCGCCGAGGAGACAGGCGGCCACGTTGTCGGGGTGACCCTCGATCTCGGTCGCCAGTTCCAGCAGCGCCGCGTCGTCGAGACGGGCGTCGCCGCCTATCGTGACCGCGCGGGCGGCGACGATGCCGGCGCAGATGGCGGCGGACGACGAGCCGAGACCGCGGCCGTGCGGGATGCGGTTGGCGCAGACGACCTCCAGGCCGCGCGGCTGTCCGCCGAGCAGGTCGAAGGCCGTGCGCAGGGCGCGCACCAGCAGGTGGTTCTCGTCGCGCGGGAGGGTGTCGCCACCCTCACCCGCGATGTCGATGTGCAGACCGGAATCCGCGACCCGCACGACGACGTCGTCGTACAGGCCGAGCGACAGCCCGAGGGCGTCGAAGCCCGGACCGAGATTGGCGCTGGTGGCGGGGACGCGCACCCGGACGGCGGCGGCGCGGAACGCTGGACCGGCCATCGCTCGACGTTTCTCCTTGGTTCTGAACTGTGGGGATGTACGAGATCTTCCGAGAGGTACGAAGACCCGGACCCGTGGCGGCAACGGCGGCGGCAACCGCAGGGCATATGCGGCGGACGGGTTCGGGTACAGCCTATCGAAGGAAGGTTCACCTGCGACATAGGGCGCACAGGAGGCGCACGATGCGTGTCGCGGGCCCGCCCGTGCACCCCGCGCCCGGTGTTGTCCCGGTTGCCCGGACATTTCCGTACGCGCGTACCTCCGGCATGTGCCACAGGGCAACGAGGGGGCGGGCGACGGCCCTTGGGCCGTACCGGCGCGACGGCCGGTACGGCTCCAGCGGCATGCGTCAGGCGAGACCGAGGCGCTCGGCCGCCGCGTCGGCGTCGACCGGGACGGTGACCGGCTGCGGTGCGCCGGCGACCGCCCAGTCGGGGTCCTTGAGCCCGTTGCCGGTGACGGTGCAGACGATCCGCTGCCCCGGGTCGACCTTGCCCTGCTCGGCCGCCTTCAGCAGACCGGCGACCGAGGCGGCCGACGCGGGCTCGACGAAGACGCCCTCCTGCGAGGCCAACAGACGGTAGGCGCGCAGGATCTCACGGTCCGTCACCTCGTCGATGAAGCCGCCGGACTCCTCGCGCGCGGCCAGCGCCTGCGTCCAGGACGCCGGGTTGCCGATGCGGATCGCGGTGGCGATCGTCGACGGGTCCTTGACGACCTCGCCGCGCACGATCGGCGCCGAGCCGGACGCCTGGAAACCCCACATCCGGGGCTTGCGGCCGGACATGCCGTCCGCCGCGTACTCCGTGTACCCCTTCCAGTACGCCGTGATGTTGCCGGCGTTGCCGACGGGCAGCACATGGATGTCGGGCGCGTCGCCGAGGGCGTCGACGATCTCGAAGGAGGCCGTCTTCTGGCCCTCGATGCGGTACGGGTTGACCGAATTGACCAGCGCCACCGGGTAGTTCTCCGACAGGCTGCGGGCGAGGTTCAGGCAGTCGTCGAAGTTGCCGTCGACCTGCAGGATGCGCGAGCCGTAGACCAGGGCCTGACCCATCTTGCCGAGCGCGATCTTGCCCTGCGGCACGAGGACCGCGCAGACCATGCCCGCGCGCACCGCGTACGCGGCGGCGGAGGCGGAGGTGTTGCCGGTGGAGGCGCAGATGACGGCCTGCGCGCCCTCCTCCTTCGCCCGGGTGATCGCCATCGTCATGCCGCGGTCCTTGAAGGACCCGGTGGGGTTGGCGCCCTCGACCTTGAGATGCACCTCGCAGCCCGTGCGCTCGGAGAGGACCTGCGCCGGGACGAGCGGCGTGCCACCCTCACGGAGCGTGACGACCGGCGTCGTGTCCGTGACCGGAAGGCGGTCCCGGTACTCCTCGATGATGCCGCGCCACTGGTGGGTGCCGTTCTGGGTCATGGGTCCCTTACTCCCCTTCAACACGCATGATGCTCGCGACACCGCGCACGGTGTCGAGCTTGCGCAGCGCCGCGACCGTGCCCGAGAGGGCGGCGTCGGGCGCGCGGTGGGTGACGACGACGAGCGATGCCTCGCCGTCCTTGCCTTGCTGGCGGACGGTGTCGATCGAAACGCCGTGCTCGGCGAAGACCGTCGCGACCTGGGCGAGCACGCCCGGTTTGTCGGCCACGTCGAGACTGATGTGGTACCGCGTGACCACGTCGCCCATGTGACTCACGGGCAACTGCGTGTACGCGGACTCGCCGGGCCCCGTTGCCTCGGCGAGCTTGTTGCGGCACACGGCGACCAGGTCGCCGAGGACCGCGGACGCGGTCGGCGAACCGCCCGCGCCGGGACCGTAGAACATCAGCCGGCCGGCCGCCTCCGCCTCGACGAAGACCGCGTTGTACGCCTCGCGGACGGAGGCCAGCGGGTGGCTGAGCGGAATCATCGCGGGGTGCACGCGGGCGGTCACCGACCGCCCGTCGGCCGCGCGCTCGCAGATGGCGAGCAGCTTGACGGTGCATCCCATGCGCTGCGCGGACACCATGTCGGCGGCGGTGACCTCGGTGATGCCCTCGCGGTGCACGTCGTCGAGGCGCACCCGGGTGTGGAAGGCGATCCCGGCGAGGATCGCGGCCTTCGCGGCGGCGTCGAAGCCCTCCACGTCGGCGGTGGGGTCGGCCTCCGCGTACCCGAGGGCGGTCGCCTCGTCGAGCGCCTCCGAGTAGCCGGCGCCGGAGCGCTCCATCTTGTCGAGGATGAAGTTGGTGGTGCCGTTGACGATGCCGAGGACCCGGTTGACCTTGTCGCCCGCCAGGGACTCGCGCAGCGGGCGGATCAGCGGGATGGCACCGGCGACGGCGGCCTCGAAGTAGAGGTCGCGGCCGTGCTTCTCGGCGGCCTCGTAGAGGGTCGCGCCGTCCTCGGCGAGCAGCGCCTTGTTGGCGGAGACCACGGACGCGCCGTGCTCGAAGGCGGTGGTGATGAGCGTGCGGGCCGGCTCGATGCCGCCGATGACCTCGACGACGACGTCGATGTCGCCCCGCGAGACCAGCGCGGTGGCGTCGGTGGTGACCAGCTCCGGCGCGATGCCCTCGCGCACCTTCTGGGGGCGGCGCACGGCGACCCCGGCCAGTTCCACCGGGGCCCCGATACGCGCGGCGAGGTCGTCCGCGTGCGTCGTCATGAGTCGCGCCACCTCTGAGCCGACCACACCACAGCCCAGCAGCGCCACCTTCAGCGGACGCGTACGCATCATCCGACCTCGTTTCGTTTCCTTCTACGGTTCGACCAGTCTCACCCACCGGACCGGAGTTTCTATCCCCCGTCCGGCATGCGAGACATCTATCTCAACTATCCGACATCGAGACGCAGGAGATCTTCCTCCGTCTCGCGCCGGACGATCACCCGCGCCGCACCGTCCCGCACGGCGACCACCGGCGGACGGAGCGCGTGGTTGTAGTTGCTGGCCATGGAGCGGCAGTACGCGCCGGTGGCCGGCACGGCGATCAGGTCGCCGGGCGCCAGGTCGGCGGGCAGGAACGCGTCCTTGACCACGATGTCACCACTCTCGCAGTGCTTGCCGACGACCCGGCTGAGCATCGGCTCCGCGTCGGACGTCCGCGACACCAGCGCCACGCTGTACTCGGCGTCGTAGAGCGCGGTGCGGATGTTGTCCGACATCCCGCCGTCGACGCTCACATACGTCCGCAGCCCCTCCAGCGGCTTGACCGTGCCGACCTCGTACAGCGTGAACGCCGTCGGACCGACGATCGCGCGGCCCGGCTCCACCGAGATCCGCGGCGTCCGCAGCCCGGCCGCCTCGCACTCCCGGGTGACGATCTCGCCGAGCGCCTTGGCGATCTCGTGCGGCTCGCGCGGGTCGTCGTCGGAGGTGTACGCGATGCCGAGGCCGCCGCCGAGGTCGATCTCCGGCAGCTCCACACCGTGCTCGTCGCGCACCTCGGCCAGCAGCTGCACCACCCGGCGCGCCGACACCTCGAACCCGGCCATGTCGAAGATCTGCGAGCCGATGTGCGAGTGGATGCCGATCAGCTCCAGGCTGTCCAGCCGCAGCGCCCGGCGCACCGCCTCGGCGGCCTGCCCGCCGGCCAGCGCGATGCCGAACTTCTGGTCCTCGTGCGCGGTGGCGATGAACTCGTGGGTGTGGGCCTCGACGCCGACCGTCACCCGGATCTGCACCCGCTGGCGGACGCCCGCCTCCTGGGCGACGTGCGCGACCCGCACGATCTCCTGGAACGAGTCGAGCACGATCCTGCCGACCCCGGCGCCGACCGCGCGGCGGATCTCGCCGTCCGACTTGTTGTTGCCGTGGAAGGCGATGCGCTCGGCCGGCATCCCGGCGTCGAGGGCGGTCGCCAGCTCTCCCCCGGAGCACACGTCCAGGTTGAGCCCCTCCTCCTTCAGCCAGCGCACCACCGCGCGGCTGAGGAACGCCTTGCCGGCGTAGAAGACGTCGGCGTCCTTGCCGAACGCCTCCGCCCAGGCGCGGCAGCGGGCCCGGAAGTCCGTCTCGTCGAGGAAGTACGCGGGCGTGCCGAACTCCTCGGCCAGCCGCGTCACTTCGATCCCCCCGACGGTGACGATGCCCTCGTCGTTGCGGCCGACCGTCCTCGCCCACACCTTCTCGTCGAGGGTGTTCAGGTCGGCCGGCGGCGCGCTCCAGTGGCCCTCGGGCAGGACGTCCGCGTGACGGGGACCGGCGGGGTGTGCGGATCGGCTCATCTGTCTCTCACATCTCACAGGTGTTCGGGTGCGCTGATGCCGAGCAGGGACAGGCCACCGGCGAGCACCGTCCCGGCGGCCTCGGCGAGGGCCAGCCGGGAACGGTGGGCGGCCGAGGGTTTCTCGTCCCCTGCGGGCAGCACCGTGTGCTGGAAGGCCAGCAGGGCCTCGGCCGTCGCCTCCAGATGCCTGGCGAGCCGGTCCGGCGCGCGCAGCCGGGCGGCGTCGGCGACGACCACGGGGTGGTCGGCGATCGCCTGCGTCAGCACGGGCGCGTCCACGACCTCCTCGGCCGCGGCCTCGAACCCGAGCAGCCCGGCCCCCCGCGTCAGCGCCCGCGCCCGCGCGTGGGCGTAGCGCACCTTGTACAGCGGATTGCGCTCGTGCTGCACGAGGACGTTGTGGGTACGGGGGCGGTCGTGCGCCGCGGCGGAGAGCATGGCCCAACGGGCGGCGTCCACCCCGACCTCGGCCACGAGGCCGGGAGGGGCGGGGGTGACGTGGAGGTGGGGGGCGGGTGCGTGGGGCTCGGGTGAGCGGTCCGCGGCTGGGCGCGGCTCGGCGACCCGGGGCTCGGCGGGGTTGGGCTCCGTGGGGTTGGGCTCGGCCGGGCGGGGCTCGGCGACCCGGGGCTCGGCGCCCATACGGTGGAGGACCTCGGCCCAGAGGGCGGCGCGGTCGTCGGGGGTCGGCAGCGGGTACACCCGCTGGGTCAGCCGCACGGAGGTGGCGTCGCCGACGACGGCACCGACCGCGGGCCGCCGGCCCCTCGTGCCTTGATCCGGCCGGACCACGGACGCCCCGGAGGGCTCCGCGGCCGCGACGGGCGCGTCCACGGGCCGTCCCCCCGGCATGCCGTAACCGGTCCCGGCCGCACGCACGGCCTCGACCAGGCGCTGCTGGGCGCTGCCCTCCAGGGTGACGTTCAGGAATCCGGGGCCGGTGATCTCGACCCGCTCGACGCCGGGGGCGCGGGCGATGCGCTCGCCCAGCACACCGGCCACCTCCCGGGGCGGCCGCCCGGCGGGCCCGGCGAGCCGCAGCGCGATCCCGGTCGCCCAGTCCCCGGTGCCCCCGGGCCGCGGCCGCTCCACGCGGACACTCGACGCCTCGGGGACCTCCACGGCCAGTGCGCCCTCCTCGACCGCACGGCACACGGCACGCGCGACGGTACGGGACAGCTCGGCGGGGGTCACGGGACAAGCGTATGGGAGGAAGGGGGTCCCTCCGCCAACCGGTTTCGCCATGCGGGCAGAGGCCTCGTGACCTGGGGCGCGTCAGCCGTGCGCGGGGCGGGACTCACCCGTGTGCGGGGCGGGGCGCGGGGTCGAGCCCGGCGGCACGGCCACCGCCCGGGGTGCCGCCCTCGACGGAAGGGGGCTCCTCTCCCCGCTCGCCCGGGTCCCTTTTCTCACGCTGCTCCCGCTGCTCGCGCTGGTCCCGCTGCGTCAGCCGGCGCACGACCCGGACCAGCTCGGCCGGCTCGAAGGGCTTGGCGAGGAACGCGTCGACACCGGCGGCGACGCCCGTCTCCACCTCGTACGGTGTGCAGGCACTGATGATCGCGAGCGGCAGATGCCTCGTCCGCGCGTCGGCTCTCAGGCGGGCGGCGGTGCGCAGCCCGTCGAGACGGGGCATGACGACATCGAGCGTGATGGCATCGGGCTGCACCCGGTGCACGACGTCCAGACACTCGACACCATCGGCCGCGGTCACGACCTCGAAGCCCTCCAGCTCGAGGTTGACCCTGATCAGCTGCCGAATCACCCGGTTGTCGTCGACAACGAGCACTCGGCGCGGCACGCCGGACACAACTCGAGAGTAGGTCGCACGGCCCGACGGCGTCCGGCTTTTCCCCACTTCCGACCCCTCCGGGGGACGCGGGAGCACGCCGGGGGCGCGCGGGAGCATTACCCGTGACGCAACCCCGTGCACCTGCCCGCCCGTTGCCCGCACCACGACCCTCCGGACGATCTTCACGACCCGCCCCCGAGGACTCGAAATACCTGTTCACGGAGACCCTCCACGAGCTGGTAGGGTTCTACCCGTCGCCCCGCAGCAGCGAGGCGCACGCCCCCGTAGCTCAGGGGATAGAGCAACGGCCTCCGGAGCCGTGTGCGCAGGTTCGAATCCTGCCGGGGGCACTTCGCAGGAAGTGCCCAAGACCCCGTCATCAGCGGAAACGCTGAGAACGGGGTCTTCGCGTATGCGCGGGCGGATGCCGGCATCGCTGCGCCCGCCCGCGCGAGTGCGAGGTGTCCGACGGGTGCGCTTGGATGCCCGTGTGACCGTTCATGATGTGGCCCGGCAGTTGCCCGGGATCGAGGTGCTCCGGGAGCACTGTCGGGCGATGGCTGCGCTGGAGGCCGTGCTGAGTCCCGGGTGGGAGGCTCGGTACTACTCGTTCGATCAGCGCTGGTCCGCGACGGAGTCGGTGGCCTCGATGCGGAACGGGTCCGGGGACGAATACTCCATCGTGTTCTCGCCGGCCGGGGCGTACGTCCGCGGGTTCGATCATGAGTCGCCCATGAGCCCCTACGTGGAGGACGGGCCGTGGCCGGGCGTGGTCGATGAGGTTCCCGGGGTGTTCCGGGCGTACGTGGAGGAGCCCGCTTTCTCGGACGAGGACGGGATGCCTGTCGTGACCGCGTGCCTCTGGCGGGAGGCCGGGGGCGAGGCGTGGAAGGCCGGGGAGATCGAGTTCCCGGAGCGGGCCGGCCGCGACCCGGACGGGGCGGGGCAGTTGTTCGGGCTGTTGGCGGATCGTTCGCCGGAGGCGTTCCGGCGGTGGGCCGAGGACTACTACGAGAAGCCGGTCGACCTGGAGGCCGTCAGGTATGTGTTCGCCGGGCGTCCGCTGACCGAGGAGGTCGTCACGGCGCTGAACGCGGACGTCGGACTGCCGGATCTCGCGGGCGAGTTGGCGGTGATCGGGTGGCCGGCGGGCTGACGGGACGCCAGTGGGCGGGCGGCCGGTACGGACCATTCCCCCGACTCCCCACAGTTCACCGCCGGTTCGCCCACGGAGGGCTCACGACGCCTCCCCGGGATGTCGGATGATCGTCTAATGTGGCGACGACCACAGCGGTGGCCGCGCAACCCGTACCGTCACCGTGGAACTGCGCAGGGGGGCGGTGCGGACGTGGCCGGGAACGATATGGGCGTGTTCGGGGTCACGGCACGGGAGGAAGAGCTCTACCGGCACTTCCTGCGGAACCCCGGTACCCCTGCCGACGACGTGCACCTGCTGCTGGGCACCGATCCCGACGAGACGCCCGGGTGCCTGGAACGGCTGCGGGATCTGGGGCTGTTGCAGCCGTCCGGGACGGACGGGCTGGTGACGCCGGTGGATCCGGAGCGGGCGCTGGCGCGGCTGACGGACCGGCGGCTGAACGAGCTGCACGAGGAGCTGCGGCGGGTCACCCGGGCGCGGCACGTGATCGACGGGCTCCGGGCGGAGGCCGCCGCGCGCAACGGGGCCGCCGCCGGGATCGAGCAGTTGGAAGGGCTCGCGGACATCCGCAACCGGATCGACGACCTGGCGTTCTTCGCTCGGGAGGAGATCCTTGCGGTGGAGACGTACCCGCGGCTGTCGGCGGAGAACATCGCCCGGTCCCGGCCGCTGGATCTGAGGTGTCTGCGCCGTGGCGTGCGGATCCGGAACGTGGTCGTGCGCCGCGCGCTGGAGGACGGCCCGACAGCGGCGTATCTACGCGAGTTGACCGCGCACGGGGCCGAGATCCGGGTGACCTCGGAGACGGCCGAGCGGATGCTCGTCTACGACCGGAGCACCGCGCTGGTGCCGCTGGATCCGCAGAACACCGCGCGGGGCGCGCTGCTGGCGCACAAGAGCGGGCTGGTCACCAACATCATCGCGCTCTTCGAGAAGATCTGGGACGCCGCCGAGGATCTGGCGGAGGTGCTGCGTCCGGGCCGGCCGGTGGCGGAGTCGGAGCTGACCGAGCGGGAGCGGCGGGTGCTCACGTTCATGTGCACCGGGGGGAAGGACGAGGCCGGGGCGCGGGAGTTGGCGGTCTCCGTGCGGACGTACCGGCGCTATGTGGCGGAGCTGTTGCAGGCGCTGGGGGCGAACAGCCGGGCGCAGGCGGCGCTGCTGGCCCGTGAGCGGGGCTGGATCTGAGGGGTGGGCGGGGCGGCGCGGCCGGTGGCCGCGGCGGGGGGGGGCCGCAGGGCCGGTCGGCGCCCGCTGCGGGGCCGGGTCCTACCGGTGAGGTGCGGCTGCGGGGGCGGTTCCGACGGGTGGGCGGGGCCGCAGGGCCGGTCGGCGGCTGCCGAGGCGGGTGGGCGGGCGGCGGACAGCCCGGACGGCCCGGGTCACGGCAGGGTGCGGTGGGACCAGCCGCGTAACGCGGTGTCCGTGAAGGCGGCGGAGAGCGCGTGATGAACCGCCGTGAGGCCGGTGCGGGGCCCCGGGGTGATACGGAGGCGGACGCGGTCGGCGGCGACCTCGGGCTTGCAGGTCCAGTCCGGGGGGAGCAGCCAGAGCAGGCGGAGCACGGTGGTGGGGCCGGCCGGGGCGCGGCCGTCGTGGCGGACGGCCACGACGTCGACGTGGCGGGCGTCGGTGTCCGTCGACATCATGCCGAGGCCTCCGGGCGGGTCGAGCGGGACGGGGCTTCGGGACGGGCGGGGCGGGACGGGGCCTCCGCGTGGTCCGGGTCTGACGGGGGCTGCGCGCCCTCCGGGCGGGCCCGGAGGGTGTGGAGGGCAGCGGAGGTGAGGGCCGTGATGCCGGTGGGCAGGGCGGTGCGGACGTCGGGGGCGAACTCCGGGGAGTGGTTGGGCGGGAGGGGGGCGCCCGTGGCGAGGGCCTCGCGCCAGCGGCGGGCGCCGGTGGTGCCCAGGAGCCAGTACGCGAGGGGGACGCCGCCGGCCCCGAAGTGGGCGTAGTCCTCGACGGCGCCCAGGACCGGTGCGGACATCACCCGGCCCGAACCGAGCGCCGCCGCGTGGACGCGGCGCAGGGCGGCGGTGGCGGCCGGGTCGGGGGTCAGGGCGGGCGCGCGGGAGGTCACCGTGATGTCGGGCGGGTCCTCGCTCCCGGAGGCGGCGCACTCGGCGCGGACGACGCGTTCCACGGCGGCGCGCACGCGGTCCAGGGCCCGGTCGTCCACGGCGCGCAGCGAGAGGGCGAGTTCGGCGCGGTCGGGGATGACGTTGGCCCGCTCCCCCGCCCGCAGCGATCCGACGGTGAGGACCACCTGTTCGGCGGGCGCGCACTCGCGGGAGACCACGGTCTGGAGGCGCAGCACCACGGCGGCGGCGGTGACGACCGGGTCGACGGCGAGGTGGGGGGTGCCGCCGTGGCCGCCGCGGCCGCGGACGACGACGTCCAGGGTGGTGCCGGCGGGCATCAGGGGCCCGTGTCCCGCGTGGGCGACCGCCCCGGCGGGGAGGGGGGCGGCGTGCTGGGCGAGGACGACGGCGGGGGTGCCGAACCGTTCGTAGAGCCCGTCCGCCAGCATGGCCCGCGCCCCGTCGAGGGTCTCCTCCGCGGGCTGGCCGACCAGGACGACGGTGCCCCGCCAGGTGTCGCGCGCCGCGGCGAGGGAGGCGAGGGCGCCCGCGGCGGCGGCCAGGTGCAGATCGTGGCCGCAGGCGTGCATCACCCCGGGGACGGTGCTGGCGTACGGGAGTCCGGTGCGCTCGGTGACGGGGAGGGCGTCCAGTTCGGCGCGGAGCATGACGGTGGGGCCGGGGCCGTTGGCGAGGACGCCCACGGTGCCGTGTCCCCCGCCGACCCCGCGGGTGACGGCGCACCCGTGGTCGTGGAGCCAGCCGGCCAGGCGGTCGGCGGTGCGGTGCTCGTGGCCGGAGAGTTCGGGGTGGGTGTGGAGGTCGAGGTAGAGCTCCAGCGCCGGCCTCAGGGAGGGAAGGGCGGGCGCCGGGGCGGGGGCATCGGGCGCGGTGACCGTCTCGGACTCCACGGGGTCCTCCACTTCGTCGTGCCGGTGGGTGGTGCGTCGCGGGCTTCGGGCCGGTGGTGCGGTGGGGCGGCCGTGCGGTCGTCCGGTGGGCCGGGGGCGGGGCCTTGGGCCGGTGGCGATGCACCCCCGGGGGTGGCGCGCCCCCGGCCGGTGGGTGCGCTGGTCGACAGGGTGCGGTACGGGGTGCGCACGGGGACGTCGGGCCGCTGTCAGGGGGTGACAGCGGACTGACAGCGGGCGGCGGGCCGATGTGACAGCGGCGGGCGCTGCAATGGAGTCCTCGCAAGGGAAGCGCCGCCGGACCGCCGGCGGCCCCCGGTGACCGAAGGAGAACGCCATGGCCCCGAAGACGGAGCTCGCCACCCTCGCCGACGAGATCCTGGAGCTGGAGTCGGAGACCTTCGAGATCTCGGACTACTCGGACGCGGTCGAGGTCGTCCTCGCCGGCTGCACCTCGTCCTCCTCGACGTCCACCTGCTCCAGCACCACCAGCACCACCTCCTGCAGCGCCTGATCCGGCGCCTGCGGATCGACCGTCGGCCCCTTTCCCGGGGGGAAGTCCCCGGGAAAGGGGCCGCGGCACGTCCCGGGGCCGCCCGGGGGGACGGAGCGGCCCCGGGGGCTCAGGGGAACGGATGCGGCACGGCCTTGATCTCGTCCTCGCGCAGGTCGCGGGGGTGGCGTCCGGACGTCCTCGGGGCGGTGCGCAGCCGGGGCATCAGCAGGGCGCGCTGGCGGGTCCAGCCGAAGTCGATGGGCAGCAGTCCGGGCACGGTGGTGCTGACGGTGTGCAGGCCCATCCGCCGCTGTTCGGGGGTGGTCTGGTCGACGGCGACGACGTCGTGTCCGGCGCGGACCAGGTCGTCGGTCAGCAGGCGGAGGTCGTCCATCAGGTCGCCGGTGCGGGGCCGGCGCGGGGTCCAGTCGGCGAAGGCCTCGGCGAGCGGGAGGACGGCGGACGGCTCCAGGAACTCGCGTGCGTGCACGGCCATCGCGGGCAGTCCGTAGAGCTGGGCGTGGTCCTTGAGGTGGAGCACCTTGGTGAAGTCCCCGGCCATGGCCTCCAGTTCGCCGATCCGGTCGGCGACCTGGTAGGGCAGGTGGGGGATGTAGGTGAGCACCTCGGACAGGGCGGCCTCGACGGTGGCCTCGGGGTCGAATCCGGCCGCGGCGCTGAAGGAGAGGGTGCCGGGGCCGCCGTCGCGCCGGACGGCGAGGGCGGTGACGACGGGGACGGCGAGGTCCATCCGGGTGTCGTAGGCGTGGACGTCGTAGCCGTGCAGGGCGGCCCGGTCGAGCATGGCGCGGACGGCGCGTCCCCGGCAGCCGGCGAGGTCGATCTCGGTGAGCCGGGTGCGGCCGTACCAGGCGACCAGGAAGGCGTCCCGTTCGACGAGTTCGAGCAGGCCGAAGAGGATCGCCTCGGCCAGGCTGCTGCCGGTGGCGCAGCCGTTGGAGCACTCGAAGACGAAGTTGTCGGCGTCGACGCCGGCTCCGTAGTGGGCGAGGCGGGCGGGGACGAGGAGCGGCCGGTCGTCGCGGAGCGAGTGCCCCCACACCCAGGGGATCTCCCGGTCGGGGTCGAAGGGGCTGACGAGGTGGTCGCGTTCGTAGGTCTCGGGGGCGTAGAAGCCGCAGTCTGCGGGGTCGAGGGCGGGGGTGCCGGCGGCGAGGAGGGCGCGGTGGGAGGCGGTGACGGGCGAGGTGCCGCGCCGGCGGTGGGTGCCCGCGTACCGTTCGAGCCCTTCGAGGTGGGCGAGCCGGCGGCTGGTGGCGTAGGAGTTGGCCTGGCCGCTGAAGGTGACGTCGTTGAGCCCCGCGTAGCCGCGGACGAAGTGGGTGCCGGCGACGGGGGCGGTGGTGGTGGACGCCGGGTTGATCCAGGTGTCGGAGCCGAGGGCGCCGCAGACGGGGTTGGCCAGGGCGGCGGTGGGGAGCGGGTAGGAGCCGAGGGGGCGCAGCCGGTAGCCGTCCGGGTCCGGTTTGGGGGTGGGGCCCAGGGTCATCCGGGCCGCTTCGGCGGTGTCGGGGCGTTCGGTGACGCAGGACGGGCACAGCGGCTCGGGCAGCAGCGGGAAGGTGGCGGTGGCCAGGGTGCCGAGGTCGACCCGGGTCACCCGGGGCAGGGCTCGGTCGGCGTCGGAGACGGTGGAGGGGGCCGGGCGCCCGCCGGGGAGCATCGCCTGCCAGGCGGCCCAGACGGCGTCCACCGCCCAGTCGGTGAACACGGGCCAGGCGGTGGCG
Organism: Streptomyces zhihengii; assembly: GCF_016919245.1. Classification (NCBI taxonomy): domain Bacteria; kingdom Bacillati; phylum Actinomycetota; class Actinomycetes; order Kitasatosporales; family Streptomycetaceae; genus Streptomyces; species Streptomyces zhihengii. The sequence goes on from NZ_JAFEJA010000001.1 coordinate 2,838,868, forward strand.
CCGTGGGGCTCGTAGCCGAGTTCGAGCGCTTCGCGCTCCGAGCGGCTGCGCAGGCGCTGCCAGCGCATGGCGAGGCACTGGCCGCACGCGCCGGCGGTGCCTGCGCCGCCCCAGGGGCCGATGAGCACGGCCCGCGAGGTGAGGTGGACGGTGGCGGCGGGGCGCACGGCGGCGTACGGGTCGGGCCGGCCGAAGCCGAGGGTGTCGGTCGAGCCGAGCGGCACGACCAGCGGCGCGGGGAGAGCGCCGGGGGTGGTGTCCGGTGCGAGGAGCCCCGTGTGGCGGGCCGTCAGGGCGCGCTGGAGGTGGGCGCGGGCGGCCTCCAGCGGGGTGTCGGCGGACACCTCGGGGGCGACCTCGGGCGCGCGGGCGGCGCGGGCGGGCGGGGCGGTGGCGGTGGCGGTCATGTCCGGTCGCTCCAGCGGAAGGTCTTCAGCGCGACGGCGCCGAGGACGAGGGCGACGCCGGCGAGGACCCCGCAGGCCAGGGCGATGTCGGAGCCGGAGCCGCTGCCGGTGAGGGCGGCGGAGACGCCGTCGTTGAGGTAGTAGAGCGGCAGGGCGTGGGCGAGGTCCTGCATCCAGCCCGGCATGGCGTCGATCGGGAAGAAGGAGCCGGAGAGGAACGCCATGGGGATCATCAGGCAGTTGGCGACCGCGGCGACGGCCTCCGGGGTCTTCGCGAAGGTGCCGACGATGACGCCGACGGCGAGGAACGCGGTGATGCCGAGCACCAGCACCGGCAGGACCAGCGGCCAGCTCCCGGCGGGGGCCAGTCCGAAGAACGGCAGCATGGCCACCGCCACGAAGAGCACCGCCTGGACGACGCCGATGGCCACGGCGAGCACATAGCGGGAGGCGAGCACGGCGGGCAGCCGGACCGGGGTCATCCGGATCAGCCGGAGGATGTCGTCGCGGCGCCACTGCATGAGGACGAAGCCGATGCCGAAGACGGCGGCGTTGGCGACGCCCCAGGAGAGCACGCCGGGCGCGATGTAGTCGATGTAGGGGGCGCCGCTCTGCTCGACGTCCTTGCCGCTGAAGATCAGGCCGAAGACGACGAGGAAGAGCAGGGGGAAGGCGAAGGTGAAGAAGAGGGTGGTCCTGTCGCGGGTGTAGGCCTTGTGGCCCGCCCGGGTGAGTGCGGCGTATGCGCTCATGGCGGTGGTCTCTCCGTAGTCCGCTTGCGGTCCGGTGCCTGGGGGCGGGTGGTCAGGACGTGTTGCCGGTGAGCTGGAGGTAGACGTCCTCCAGGCTCGCGGTGAGCGTCCTTACGCCCCGCAGGCCGGCGATCTCGTCGACGGCGGCCAGCACGGGGCCGGAGTCGAGGGTCTCCAGGACGACGGTGTCCGCCTGCTCGGTGGCGGCGAGCACGCCGGGGATGGCCCGGGCGGCGTCGAGGGTGATCCGTCCGGCGGGGACGACCAGGCGGGTGGTGGTGGTGCCGTCGGCGACGAGGCGGGCGGGGGTGTCCAGGGCGCGGATGCGGCCGTCGACGACGATGGCGACCCGGTCGCAGAGCGCCTCGGCCTCGTCGAGGTGGTGGGTGGTGTAGACGATGGTGCGGCCGGCGCCCTTGAGGTCGCGGAGCACCTGCCACAGCGCGCGCCTGGCCTGCGGGTCGAGGGCGGCGGTCGGCTCGTCGAGGAAGATCAGCTCGGGTTCGTGGACGAGGGCGGAGGCGATGGCGAGGCGCTGGCGCTGGCCGCCGGAGAGGTCCTCGACGCGGACGGCGGCGTGGTCGGTGAGGCCGACGGAGGCGAGCGCCCGGTCGACGGCCTCGCGGCCGGCGCCGTAGAGCGCGGCGACGGTCTCCAGGTGCTCGCGGGCGCCGAGCCGGACGAAGAAGGCGGACGCCTGGGTCTGGACGCCGAGCCGGGGCAGCAGGCGCACGTTGCGCGGCCAGGGGCTCTGCCCGAACACGGCGACGGTGCCGGAGTCGGCCTGCCGCTGGCCCTCCATGATCTCGACGAGGGTGGTCTTGCCGGCGCCGTTGGGGCCGAGCAGGCCGAAGAACTCGCCCCGGGGGACGGTCAGCGAGATGCCGTCCACGGCCTGGACGGTCCCGTACCGCTTGCGCACGGAGTCGAGGACGATGGCCGCGGTGGGCTCCGCCGGTGGGGTGGGGGGCATGGGACTCTCCTCGGTCGCGCGGCTCGGGCCGCCGTCGGCAGGTGTGGTCACGCGGCTCGGGCCGCCGTCAGCGGGTGTGGTCACGGGGCTCATGCCGCCGTCAGCAGGTGGTGGACGAGTGCCGCGGCCGCCGCGGCGAGCAGGCCGATGACGAGCAGGGAGCCCAGCCCGTAGGCCGTGTAGGCGGTGCGGGCGCGGCGCGGGTACGAGGCGGCGGCGGGGTCGCGGCGGACCGCGAGGCGGAGGTAGGCGCGGCTGGAGGCGGCGAGTTCGGTGGCGCCGGCGAACTGCGCGGCGATCTTGTAGCCGTCGAGCGGTGGGAGCGGGACGAGCATGGACAGCGCCTGGACGGTGCCGAGGAACAGCAGCGCGGCGACGGCGTCCCGGGTGGCCGCGTCCAGCGGTGCCCAGAGCCAGAGGGCGGAGAACGGCAGCAGGAAGAGCAGGTTCGTCACGGAGCCGGCGAGGGCGGTGGCGATCCGGGCCCGCCGGGTGGGCAGGTAGAGGTAGTCGTCCACCGTGCAGTACATGATCACCATCGGCAGCCGCCAGCGCAGGCCGATCTCGGCGACGGTGCCGCCGTGGTGGCGGGCGACCACGCCGTGGGCCAGTTCGTGCAGGGCGGTGCTGAGCCACAGCAGGCAGGCGGCGGCGGTCAGCGGGACGGGCCGGGTGAAGAGGTCCAGGGCGGCGGCTGCCAGTTCGCCGACATGGAGGACGAGGACCGTCTCCATCGCGACGACGGCGGCCAGCAGCGCGGTGATCCAGGCCGGGTGCAGCAGGAAGCCCAGGGCGCGGTGGAGGCGCCCCGCGGTGGCGTCGGCGTCGGCCACCAGGCGGAGGGTGCCGCGCAGCAGGGTGCGGGGCGGTTCGGGGGCGGGCTCGGGGCGGGGCGCCGCCGGGGAGCCGTCGAGCAGCCCGCGGGTGCCGAGCATGCCGAGGAGCTGTTGCCAGTGGGCGTCGCCGAGGCGGCGTCCGTACCGTCCGGCGTACTCGTCGCCGATCTCCGCGAGGCTGCGGGTGCCGTCCATCCGGGAGATGAGGAAGGACTCCTTGTCGCCGACCTTGAAGGACTGGCCGCGGCCGGTGTCCTTGATAAGCCGGACGGTGGCGGGGCCGTGCAGCAGGACGTCGCTGACCAGGACGCCGGACCGCAGGGCGGGCCGGTACGGGGCGGGTGCCGCGGCGGGTCCGGCGCTCACGCGGACTCCCGCAGGCACCGGCCCAGCACATGGGAGAGGTACGCCTCGTCCTGGATGGTCACATGCAGCCGGTTGTTGGTCATGTGCATGTACGGAGAGAGGAGCAGGGGCAGGGCGGCGGCCGGGTCGGTGACCCGCTCGGCGCGCTCGCCGTCCCAGGAGCGGAAGACCAGGTCGCCGTCGGCCGCCAGCCGCCGCGCGCGGTCGCGCAGTTCGGCGCAGTGCTCGGCCCAGCCGGCCAGGAACGCGGGCAGCCGGCCCTCGGTGCCGCCCGCGACGGCGGCGCGGACGGCGGCGAAGCGGGCGGTCAGGCCGGGGGCCATGGCCGTCCAGTTGCGGTCGTACTCGTCGGTGCCGATGAAGCCGGTGCCGGGGAAGGCGCGGTGCCAGAAGTCGTAGTAGCTGTCCAGGTAGCCGGCGAGGTCGTCGCGGTCGGGCAGGAAGGTGCCCGACATGACCATCATGAGCTGGGCCGAGGTGCCGAGCAGGACGGTACGCAGGTGGAGGTTCTTGGTGGCGAAGGCGTCGAGCACCAGCTCGCTGGAGTACCGGAAGTGCCACTCGGCGAGCTCGATCCCGGCCGGGCCGCCGTACTTGCCGTACTCCGGCTCGTAGGGCTCGGCACTGCGCGAGTTGTTGGGGCGCAGGTTCATCCGGCCCTGCTCGTCGAGGTAGGGGGTGCGTTCGGTGCCGGGGAACTCGATCTCGAACAGGGTGTTGTAGAAGTCGTTGAGGAAGCCGGAGTCCACCTCGTACAGCGCCGGACGTTCGGCGAGGAAGCGGTCGACCGCCGCCTCCGTGCGGCGGCGCACCTCCGCCTCGGCCGCCGGGGAGGCCGGCCGCAGGCGCAGCCGGACATGGGGGCCTTCGAGCCAGTAGTTGATGAAGAACCAGTTGGCCAGCAGCCCTTCGGCCTCCAGTTCGGCGACCAGCGGGCGGACGCACTGGAGCAGCATCGGGCGGGGGTTGGCGGCGTAGAAGACGTGCGTCGCCTGCCAGGCGCCGGTGCCGGTGGCCGCGGGGGCGGCGGGTGTGGTGGTGGTCATCGGACGTGCTCCCCTCGGGGCTCGGCGGCCGGCGCGGTGGCCGGGGCCTGCGGTGTGGTCTCGACGGCGAGCTCCGCGACGTGCCGGCCACGGGCGGAGCTGACGTGCAGGTCGTCCTCGTCGGGCAGGGCCTCCCGCAGGACCACCCGGGCCTCGGGGCTCTTGACCAGCGCCTCCAGGGCGGACAGGGACAGCGGGCTGTCGAAGTCGACGTACTGGGGCTTGGCGCCGGTCGCGCCGCGCGCGCCGCTGTCCGAGACGGTGGCGAACACCCGGTCGGGCAGGCCGTGGGCGCGGCGGAAGCGGTGCCAGCCGAGGAACCACTCCGCGTCCTGCGCGCCGCCGGGCGCCTGGAGCGGCAGCGCGGTCGCCGGGGCGCTCCAGCTCCGCCGGCTGAGCACCAGGGCGCCGTGCCGCACCCGGGGCCGGGTGGTGACGCCGTCCACCGGGTCGCTCTCCGGTACGCCGCCCCAGACGTTCAGCGGGGCCATCGAGGTGGGCGAGAGCAGCAGCAGGGTGCGGGCCAGTTCGGGCAGGGCCAGCGGCACCAGATAGCCGAGGTACACGGGGACGACCTCGCGGCCGAGGCGCTCCGAGCGCAGCACCAGCCGGTCGGCCGTCTCGTCGTGCTCGATGTACAGGTCGTCCAGGCCGATGCGGAACTCCTCGGCCAGGGTGCCCTGTTCGCCGGGGCAGACGATCTCGTGCCCGGTGAGCCGGCCGTGCAGGTTGAGGTTGCTGGTGACGGGGCCGCCGGTGACCTCGGCGAACACGGCGCCGGGCGGGCACAGGGCCGCGGAGGCGTCCCGCAGCCGGTCGTCGAGGCCGTCGAAGCAGTGGGTGAAGCGGCTGAACGGGAAGGACAGGCCGCCGTAGGAGCGGTTGAGGACGACGAGCGGGTCCCCGGGGCGGTCGGCGAGCTGCACATGGTGGCTCATCGGGGCGAAGTGCGGTGCGACAGGGGTGAGTTCCTCGGCGACGGCGGTGAGGAACGCCTCGTCGACGACGATCTCGGCGGCGCCGCCGGGGCGGGACTCCCACAGGGACCGCATCCGCTCCGTAAACGTCAGCCGGGCGGTGTCCAGGGCCTTGAGCTCGGGCAGTCCGAGCCAGTTCACCTCGGGCACGTACCGGCCGTCCGCGTCGAACGCGGTGCGCTGCGCGGTGAACGACATGTACTGGTCGAAGAAGTCCTCGTGGAAGTCGTGGACCAGCTTCAGCACGTCGTCGCAGCGCCCGCCCCGGCCGTGGCGGGCGAGGAAGAACCCCTTGAGCACCAGCCGCTGGGGCAGCGTCAGGTCGAAGGCCGGCAGCACCCGCTCCACCGCGGCCAGCGGCCGGTGCGCGATCCGGTCCCAGACCTCGCGGTCCGGCGCGCCGGTGTACCCGGCGGCGGCGTCCTCGTAGAGCACGGTCTGCGGGACCCTGCCCTGCCCGGCACCCAGCTCCTCCTGGATCTCGCGCAGTTCGGTGCGCAGCGCCGCGAGGATCGCCGGCCGGTCCGCGGGGGCGGCACGGGCGAAGCGGTCGACGTGGGAGACGGGGCCGTCCAGTCGCGAGGCGAGGGTGTCCGCCCAGGGGCGTCCCACGGCCCTCAGGGAGTCCTGGAACGCCCGCAGCGGGTCGGTGTCGTGGACCTGGGTCCGCAGGCACGGGACCTGCACCATGCCGACGTCGAGCAGGGCTTCGAGATAGCGCTCGACGTCGCCGGCCCCGGCGCCGTGCTCGACGGCGAGCCAGCCGGCGAGTTCGCCGTACCGCAGGCTGCCCCGCTCCTCGAAGAGGCCGAGCAGGCGTTCCAGGGTGCCGCTGCGGCGCAGGAAGAACAGGCGGTCCTGGACGGCGTCGAAGGTGACGGCGGTGTCCTCGTCGCCCGCGGTGACCCAGCGGCGCACATAGCGGACCCGGTCGTCGTCACGGCCCCAGCCGGAGGCGAGCGCCACGGGCAGGTCGGCGCGGCGGCCCGGGTCGGCGACGACGGTGTCGGCGAGCCGGCCGAGGGCGGCGACGTTGAGCCGGGCGTGCCCCGTCCAGACGTCGCCGACCCGCAGCTCCAGCCCGCTCGGCGTCCCGGCGTCGCCGGAGGTGCCGGGGCGCCCGGCGGGGGCGGGGCCGGCGCTGCCGGTGGTCCCCGTGGCGCCGGTACTCCCGGCGTCGGCGGTCACGGCGCTCCCGGTGGCCCCCGTGCTCCCGGCGTCGGCGGTCACGGCGCTCCCGGTGGCCCCCGTGCTCCCGGCGTCGGCTGGCCCGGTGGTCCCCGTGCTCCCGGTACCCCCGGCACTCCCGGCGAAGGCCGCCCCGGCGCTCCCGGGGCCGTCGGCGGTGAGGCCGCCGACCGCGACGCCGGTGAAGGTGGAGAACGGGCTCGTCTTGCAGACCGTGCGGTACAGGTACGCCAGCAGCGACCGCTCGATCTTGCGGCCCTTCTTGTCCGGCACGGCCGCGGGATCGGCGGCCCACCTGCGCACCTGGGCGTCCAGTTGCGCGTCCAGCGCGGGCGAGGCGAGCAGCAGCGCCCGGCGCAGCCGCTCCTCCCCCGCCAGGCGGTGGAGCGCGGCCCGGCTGCGGGCGGTCTCCTCGGCGAGCACCCGGGCGCCCTCGCGCCCGTGGCGCTCCAGCTCCCCGCGGGCCTCCAGCCAGGCGCCGAGCGCGCGGCCGGCCACGGGGTCGAGGCCGCGCACCAGCGCCAGGGCGGCGTCCGCGTCCCGGGGCAGGCGGCCGTTGAACACCTCCCGGCGCAGGGCGAGCAGCCGCCGGCGGACGGCGTCGTCCTCGCTGCCCCCGATCAGCGGGTGCAGCAGGTCGCCGACGGCCTCGCCGCCGGCGCGCACCGCGTCGGCGGCGGTGACGGTCTCGTCGGCCCAGCGGCGGCTGCCGGGGCAGCGCAGCTCCCGCACGCTCGCGGCCGGCAGTCCGGCCACCCGCAGCATGAACGGTCCGGTCATCCCTCTCCCCCTCGCTCGTCCCATGGCTCAGGCGATCTCGTAGCGGAAGTCGGCGGGCCCGGGGCGCTCGTTGCCGATCAGCATGATCAGCAGCGGCGCCTCGCCCGTGCCGTCGAGGCCCAGCTCCTCGATGTACGAGATGTTGTCGAAGCCCAGGGCGACGCCGCAGCCGAGGCCGAGGGCCGACGAGGCGGTGTAGACGGCCTGGGAGACGGCCCCGACGGTGGCGTTGACCAGGCGGTAGCCGCGGTCGCCGACGGCGTCGAGGACGGCGGCGGTGCGCACGGTGGGCACCAGGACCGCGCCGGCCTGCTCCAGGTTGTAGTTGGACAGGAAGTAGTTCTTCTGGAGGAAGGCGCCGGGGCGTTCCTCCGAGATCAGCCGCAGGCCGCGGGTGCCGGGGTCGTACTCGTAGGAGCCGGGCGCCAGGCCCTCGACGTGGTTGACGAAGGCGTACAGCTTGGCCAGCCGCACGTCGTCGCCGCCGGTGTCGCCGCCGAGCCGCGCGCCGGCCGCCGCGGCGGCCAGACAGGCGGCCAACTGGTCGGCGGCGACCGGCCGCTGGGCGTCGAAGCGGCCGAAGCTGCTGCGCCGGCGGCGCAGCGCGGTGCGCACGTCCGTGTCCATGGGGCGGGCCGTGGGGAGCGGGACCTCGGGGGCGCCGGGGCGGGCGGGCGGTGCGGCCGCCGGGGCGAGCGCCCCGGGGGCGGGGCGGGCGGCGGCGTCGCGGGAGGTCGCCCGCTGCATCTCGCGCACGGCGTCGAACGCGAGGACGGTGCGGGAGCGTTCGGCGTCGGTCCGCCGCACGGAGGCGGCGGCGGGAGCGGTCCGGGCGGGGGTGCCCGTCCAGTGCAGCGGGACGACGGCGAAGACGCCCTCCTCCTCGGTGCGCACCCCGAGCAGCCGGGCCAGGCGCTCCTCGTCGAACCACATCAAGGGCGCGACGGCGAGGCCCCGGGCGCGGGCCCACATCCGCCAGGTGCCGACCACGGTGCCGATGTCCATGCTCACGGCGTGGAACGAGAAGCTGTTGTACTTGAAGGCGTTCTGCCAGTACTTGACGCCGAGGACGAGGTACTGGTCGGTGCCGGCGCCCGGCGCGTCCTCGCCGAGCGCCGCGCGGACCTCGCCGGTCACGTCGCCGGTGAGCAGCCGCTGCATCGCGTGGCGGCGGGTCGCGTAGTAGTGCACGCCGGGGGGCACGGGGCCGCTCGGGCCGGAGACCCAGTAGACGCCGACCGGGTAGAGGCCGCCGCCGGAGGCGGTGCCCCGCGACCAGTTGGCGAGCGGGTAGTCGGGCAGCGCGTGGAGGTCGGTGTTGGCCTGGACGCCGAGGCGCCGGCCGGTCAGCCCGTAGGAGTCGCGCAGCATGCCGGAGAGGGTGCCGAGGTCGAAGCGCGCGGTGCCTTCGGGCGCGCGGCCGTCGGCGGGAGCCGGGCCTCCGGGCGCGCCGCCGTCGGGGCCGTCGGCGAGGCCGAGGTCGAGGGTGGCCCCGGCGGGGTAGCCGGCGGCGGGCAGCGGGAGGGTGTCCGCACCCGGGTAGAACTTGGTCTTGCGGGGGCCGTCGGCCCAGTCGGGGACGAAGTCGGCCGGGGGCATCGGGACCCGGCCGCGCCGCATGATCGCGGCGGCGTAGTCGTGGGCGTACCCCATGGGGAGCTCCTTGGTCGCAGTCTCGGGCGGGTGCGGGTGCGGGTGCGCGGTCACGCGGGGACGGGGGCGGCCGTGCCGGTCACGGGAAGGGGTGCGGGGCGGGGTTGAAGTCCTCGGGGACGAGGTCGCGGTCACGCAGACCCGCCTCGCGCAGGGCGGTCCGCAGCCGCGGCATGCCCAGCGCGCGCTGCCGGGTCCAGCCGAAGTCGATGGGCAGCAGCCCGGGCACCAGCACGCTGACGGTGTGCAGTCCGAGCCGGCGCTGCTCGGGCATGGTCTGGTCGACCACGATCACGTCGAAGCCGGCCGCCGCCACCGCGTCGGCGCAGCGCGTCAGGTCCTCCAGCAGGTCGTCCGAGACGGGCAGCAGGGAGCCGTCGCCGTAGACGTCGGCGAGGGAGCGCTTCGGCGGGCGGGGGGCGCCCGGTTCGCCGAGCAGGAAGTGGGCGTGGTCGCCCATCTCGGGGATGCCGTACGACAGGGGGTGGTCGTGCAGCGCCTCCACCTTGTCGAAGTCGTACGCCATGGCCCGCAGGCGTTCCTCGTCGCGCTCGGTGCGGCTCTGGAGGTTGACGGAGTCGGTGGCGATCTCGCAGAGGGCGCCCGCGAGGGCCGCCTCCGGGTCGAGGCCGGCGCCCGCGCCGAAGCACATCCGGCCCGGCCCGCCGTCGGGGCGCACCGCTACGCCGGTGACCACGGGCACCGGGAAGGAGATCCGGGTGTCGAAGAACCGGGCCTCGTAGCCGTACATCTCCAGCCGGTCGACCATGTGGCGGGTCCGGCGGCTGCCGCTGGTGCGCGGGTCGATCTCGGGCAGCGGCTGCCGCCCGTACCAGGCGAGCAGGAACGCGTCCCGCTCGACGACCTCCATCAGGCCGAAGTAGGCCGCCTCGGCGAGACTCCCGCCGGAGGCGCAGCCGTTGGAGGACTCCTGGACGAAGCGGTTCTCCAGACCGGGCGCGTGATAGTACGTCAGCACCTCCGGCACCAGCACGGGCTCCCGGTCGCGCAGCGACCAGCCCCACACCCAGGGGATCTCGCGGTCGGGGGTGAAGGGGGTGACCCGGGGGTTGGCCCGGTGGAACTCCGGCGAGTACAGGCCCACCACGCGCGGGTCCAGGGCGCGCTCGCCGCGGGCGGTGAGGGCGTCCAGGCTGTCGCGCACCCCGGCCCGCTTGGCGCGCGCCCGCATGCCCGCGTACCGCTCCAGGCCCTCCAGCACCCCGATGCGCACGCTCTGCGCGAAGGTGTCGGCGTGGCCGCCCCAGAACGTCTCGCGCAGGTAGTCGCCGGAGCGCATGGAGAAGCAGCCGATGGTCGCGGACGTGGAGAGCGAGGCGACGTCCTGGACGACGGAGGGCCCGAGCGACCCGCAGACCGGGTTGGCGTACGGCTCGACGGGCAGGTCGTAGTCGGCGATGTCGCGCACCCGGAAGCTGCCCGGCCGGTGCTTGGGCGCGGGCCGCAGATCGGGGCGGGCGGACCGCGCGGTGTCCTCCTCGGCCCGGCCGCAGCGGTGGCACTCCGGGTCGGGGACCAGCGGGTAGTGGCGCACCCGCAGCGAGGCCAGGTCGACCAGGTGCACCACGGGGAACACCCGCTCGGCGGGCCCGAGTCCGGCGGACCGGGCGGCGATCAGCGCGGCGAGCGCGTCCGCCGCGAAGGGGGTGGCGTACGGGGAGTCGCCGGCGGCCCGGGTGCCCGAGCCGATCTCCAGCGCCTCGCGCAGCGCCACCGAACGCACCGCCTGCCAGCGGCGCTCCAGGCAGGTGCCGCAGGGGTCGTCGCCGCCCGGTCCGCCGGGGAACGGGCCGACGACGGCCTGCCGGCCGTAGAAGCGCACCGGCACGGAGCCGGGGGCGGCCGGCGGCCGCTCCGTGCGGAAGGCGTCGGCGACGCCGAGCGGCGCGACGTCCGCCGCGGCGGCCCCGCCGTGCGCGGCGAGCGCGGTACGCAGCCGCCCGGCCAGCTCCTCGGCGGAGCGGGCCCAGGGCGCGGCCTCGGCGACGCTCATCGTCACCGCTCCCCGGGGGTCGCGGCGGGCGCGGCGGGCTGGGCGGCGGTCGCGTCAGCGCCGGCCGTGCCGGAGGCGTCGGCGGCCGGCGCGGGCCGGGTGCCGGTGGTGAGGAGGACACGGGCCGTGCTGATGCCGCAGGCCGCGAGGTCGGCGGGGGTGGTGGCCACATGGAGGACGTCCCGGCCGGCGGCGCGCAGCCGGTCGAGCACCGTGTCGAAGGCGGTCGCAAGCGCGGTCGGCGGGCAGGGCCCCGGCTCGGTGACGGCCACCGTCCCGGGGGCGAGGTCGCCGACGAGGGGCAGCCCGGGGTCGTAGGCGTACTCCGGGTCCTCCGACGCGAGCTGCACCTGGCCCAGCAGATCGCGCAGCGCCTCGCAGGCGGCGTCCCGGCGGGAGAGCCCCGCGCCGAGCGCCCAGCGCCCGTCGCCGCCGGTCTCCCGGGCCAGCACCGCGTACGCCGACGAGCGCTCGTCCTCGCCGAGGTCGAGCAGTTCGGCGGCAATCTCCAGGGTGCCGGCGGAGGTGAGGAGGAAGGCCAGTTCGGGGTCGTCGTCGGGTGCGCCGACGGGGGTCACCCGGGTCGTGCCGCTGACCGCGCGCAGCAGGGCGTCGTGCGCGAGGGCGGAGAGCAGGCCGCGGCCCGCCGCCTCCTGGGGGCCGGGGCCCGCGCCGGTGCCCGCCCCCGTCGCCAGGTGCAGCCGGTCGTCGTTGAGGGCGCCGAGGGTGCGCACCGCGGCCGCGGGCACGGCGACGGTCTCCTTGGTGAGCAGGGAGGTGGCCGTCGTCCAGGCGGTGACGGCGTCCGCGGCCGTGCCCGTGCCGCCGCCGGTGGTCAGGGCGTCGGGCGCGAGCCGGGCGCCGGTGCCGGCCGCGGCCTCGGCGGCGGGCGGCACCACGTGTTCGGTGTACACCTCGGCCGCCGCGTACAGCGCGCGTGTCCGGGCGCCCGCGAGGTGGTGCACGTCGAAGGCGGCGACGGTGCGGCGCCTGCCGTGGCCGACCGCCAGCTCGACCCGGCTGACCTTCAGCGGGGTCTGGGTGATCTCCTCGTCGGCGTAGCGGGTGAAGACACCGGCGTGCGGGCGGACGAGGGCGGCGCTGATCCGGTTGAGGTCCTCGACCACGGCCTCCGCCTCGCGGGCGGTGTCCACGGACGGTGTCGCGGGCAGGGCGAGCGCGGCCGGCGGCGCGCCGTCGGGCCCGGCCGGGGTACGGCCGGCGCAGCGGACGCAGCGCGGGTGGGGGTGGACCGGTTCGGCGACGACGTCCAGCGAGCGGAGGTCCTGGAGGAGGACCTGGCCGTCGGTCTCGGCGGGCAGCGCACCGGTGGTGACGCGGAAGACCTCGTAGCCCAGCAGGTTGCCGGACATCGCGGCGACGGGGCCGGTGAGCGGGGAGGCGGCGTCCGGCAGCACGCCGGCGACCTCGGCCCACAGGTCGGCTGCGGCGGCGCCGGCGTCCGGTCCCGCGCCGAGCCGCAGCGCGGCGCAGGACCAGCAGCCGGCCGTGGCGGCGGTGGACAGCGGGCCGGTGACCCGGTGTTCGCCGAAGGTCCACGCCGGGATCAGGGTCCGGCCCTCCGGCACACCGGCGGCCAGCAGCCGGTGGGTGCGGGCGGCGGCGCCGGCCCCGGTGACGACGACGACGTCCCAGTCGGCCAGCGCCGTCCAGCCGTCGTCGGCGCCGAGCCGGTCGACGCGTACGGGGCACCCGTCGGCCTCGGCCTCGGCGGCCTCGGCCGTCACGTCGGCGAAGTCGGCGGCGACACCGACGCGGGCGCAGCCGTTGCGGACGAGGGAGAGCGCGCACCAGCGGGCGGTCTCGTCGCCGCCGAGCACGGCCACCCGGGTGCCGCGGAAGCGGGCGAACCGCTCGGGCGCGGCGTCGGCGTAGTGGTCGACGTAGGCGATCTGGGCGGCGAACCTGCGGTGCACGGCCTCGTCGGCACCGGTCGCGCCGGGGGCGGTGAGGTCGGCCTCGGGGACGTCCCGGGCGAAGGAGCGCGCGTAGAGCGTCCGCACGAGTTCGGCGGCCATGGCCCGCTGGGCCGGTCCGAAGCCCGCGCAGAGTTCGGCGAGGGTGTGGTGGCCGGTGAGGTGCGGGACGACGAGGGAGGCGAAGCGGTAGGCGGTGCGGCCGGTGAGGTGGAAGCCGCCGTCGGCGTTGTGGAAGAGCACCCCGCCGGGGGTCTCGGTGAACAGCACGTCGCGGCGGATCCGCGGCCGGGTCGCCCCGAGCGCCTCGAAGGGGTCGGCGGCGGCCGGGGCCGCGCCGGTCGCGGGGGCGGCCGGCGCCGGGTCGGTGCCGGCGGCTGCTCCGGTGCCGGAGTCACTGCCGGTGCCGGAGTCGCTGCCCGTGCCGGTGCCGGAGTCGCTGCCGGCGGGCGTGCGCGTGGCCGTGGTCGAGCCGTCAACCTGTGCAGCCGTGTCGGCCATGTCGTCACACCTTCTCTGTCGGTCGGGAACGTTCGGCGATGCGTCGCGCGTATCTGCGCAGCAGGTCGTGCATCCGGTACGGGCCGGGCGGCCCCTCCTCCAGGAACCCGGAGTCGGCGAGCCGCTCCAGCACGCCCTCGGCCTCGGCCGCGCAGCCTCCGAGCGCGGCGGCGCCGTCCTCGGTGCGGAACCCGTCGGCGGACAGCGCGCCGGTCCGCACGAAGGCGTCGGCGTGCCGGGGGTCGAGCCGCTCCAGGGCGCCGTTCAGCACCCGGTCGACGGACATCCCGGGGGTGTCGGTCAGCGAGAGCCGGGCCAGCGGATCGTCCGCGAGCCAGTCGGCGCAGTCGGCGAGCCGCAGTTCGGGCCGGGTGAGCAGCCGGGCGGCGGCGATCCGCAGCGCCAGGGGGAAGTGGCCGCACAGCTCGCCGAGACGGCGGGCGGCCTCGGGCTCGCGCTCCACGCGTTCCGCGCCGAGGGCGAGACGGAGCATCAGGTCCGACTCGTCGGGGGTGAAGACGGACAGCCGGTGGACCCATCCGCCGTGGGTGGCGATGAGCCCGGCGAGACCCATGCGGCTGGTGACGACCGCGGCCCCGCCCGGGCCGACCGGCAGCAGCGGACGCACCTGGTCCGCGTCGACCACGTCGTCGAGGACCAGCAGCACGCGGCCGGACCGCTCGCGCTCGCGCAGGCCGGCCGCCACGGCGGCGGCGACCTCGTCACCGGGGCGCGGCACACCGTCGGCGCCGGACATCCGCACCAGGTACCGGCCGCCGGGGAACGCGTCGCGCACCAGGTGGGCCACATGGTGCGCGAGCGCCGACTTGCCGATGCCGGGGGCGCCCGAGACGAGCACGGTCACCGCTTCGTCGCGGTCCTCGGTGAGGCGGGCAGCCATGGCGGACACCTCGGCGGCCCGGCCGGTGAAGGAGGGCACCACCGGCACGGACGACAGCGGGGACGGGGGCGCCGGCTTCGGCGCGGCGCCCGTCCCGGCGGCCGGCGGCCTCTCGCCCCCGGCGGTGCCGAGGTCGTCGCCCGCCGGGCCGAGGTCGTCGCCGCGCAGGATGGCCAGCTCAAGCCGGCGCAGCGCGGGCGAGGGGTCCACGCCCAGCTCGTCGAGGAGGTATCCCTTGATGCGCCGGTACTCGGCGAGCGCCTCGGTCTGCCGGCCCGTCCGGTACAGCGCCTCGATCAGCTGCTCGTGGAAGCGCTCGTAGCCGGGGTGCTCGCGGGTGACGCCCCACAGTTCGGTGAGCGCCTCGCCGCAGCGGCCGAGCGACAGCTCCAGGTCGCAGACGCGCTCGACGACCCGCAGCCGTTCCTCGGCGAGCCGGGGGACGACGTCGCGGTGGAGGACGTCGGAGCGGACGTTGGCGAGCAGCGGGCCCTGCCACAGCGAGAGGGCGTCCTTGAGGAGGCGCAGCCGGGCGGCGGCGTCGCGGGCGGGGCCGGCGGCCTGCCGGACCTGCTCGCGGAAGGCGATCAGATCGAGGGTGCGGGGGCCGGCGGTGATCCGGTAGCCGCCGGGCACCGCTTCGATGGGGACCTCGGTCACCGCGTGCTTGGCGAAGAGCCGGCGCAGCCGCAGGACGCAGGTCTGCAACGCGGCCTTGGCGGTGGCCGGTTGCTCCTCGCCCCAGATGGCCTGCTGGAGGTGGTCGGCGGAGACCACGCCGTTGGCGTGGAGCAGCAGCGCGGCCAGCAGGTTGGTCGGCTTCGACGGCTGGAGCACGACGGACTCGGGGCCGTCCGCGATGCTCAGCGGCCCGAGAAGCTGAAACCGCATCGTGCGGCCTAGTCCCAGCCGTTGACCAGCTTGCACACCGGCGCCCCGCCGGCGGGGAGGGACAGCTCGGCCGCGAGGGCCTCCCAGCGTGCGCACAGCTCCTCGGCGAGCTCCTGCGGGAGGCCGTGCACGGGGCCGGCCTGGCGGTGCTGCGCGGCAACGTCGCCCACCGCGGTCGCGTGCGAGTCGGCGGGCCCGGCGGACCCGGCGGAGGAGGGGCCCGCCGAGAGCACGAGGGCGGTGAGTGCCAGCGCCACGACGGATGCGCCGCGGCGCATCCGGCCGGCGGGCTTCTTCGAACAGGAGGAGCTGTTCATGGTTTCCCCGTTTCCCCTGGGCGTCTCGGTTCGACGTGATCCATACGCTCGGCGCGGCCGGATCGTGTCCGGCCGACCCTGACGACGATGCCAGCGGGGAACGGGGGAATGCCCGGGCGGCCGTGTCAGCATCCTGAACCCGCCTTGTCAGCTTGCTGACACGGCCCGCCGGGCCGGGGTGGGACAGGGGGTGACCAGGGGTGGCGGCGGTCGGACGCGACGCGCCCCGCCTGCCGGACGCCCAGCATGCCGTCGCACCCGAAGGGCCGGCCGGCCGCCTCGCGGAGTTGCCGGGGAGGGACTACCGCCCCCGCGGCGCCCGGAACCGGGCACCGCGGGGGCGGGGGCGTGGCGCGGCGGGGCACCGCGGGGCGGGAAGGCGTGGCGGAGCTCCCGGCCCCGGACGAGGCGCCGGCGTGCGCCACAGGCCCCCCGCCCCGTCGGCCGACGGGGCGTCAGGCCGGGTTGTCCGCCCGCACGGTGGGCAGGGGCGTGCCCTCGTCGCCGGACGCCGCGTCCGGCGCGGACGCGGCGCGGACGGGGATGAGGAACGCGGCGACGGCCGCCAGCACACCCACGGCGCAGCCGATCAGCATCGCCGTGCGGAAACCCTCCTCGGACGGCAGCGCGAACCCGGCGAAGTCCGTGGTCATCTGCGCCAGGACGACGCCGATCACCGCGGCCGACACGGAGCTGCCGATGGACCGCATCAGGGTGTTGAAGCTGTTGGCCGACGCGGTCTCCGACGGGGGCACCGCGCCCATGATGAGCGCGGGCATCGCGCCGTAGGCGAAGCCGATGCCGGTGCTGCACACGAGGGTCACCACCAGCAGACCGGCCGTGGAACCGAGCAGCGGCAGCGAGACGCCGTAGCCGGCGGCGATGATCAGGCTGCCGACGACCAGGGTGGTCCTCGGTCCCCGCGCGGCGGAGAGCTTGGCGCCGAGCGGCGAGACGACCATCATCATCAGGCCCGCCGGGGCCATCCACAGGCCCATCGCCAGCATGGAGTGCCCGAGGCCGTAGCCGGTCTCCTCGGGGAGCTGGAGGAGCTGGGGCACCACCAGGGACTGGGCGTACATGGCGAAGCCGACCAGGATCGAGGCGGCGTTCGTCATCAGGATCTGGGGGCGGGCCGTCACACGCAGGTCCACCAGCGGTTCGGCGGTGCGCAGTTCCCAGCGGCCCCAGGCCAGCAGCACGACGACGGCGGCGGCGAGGAGCCCGAGGGTGGTGCCGTCGGTCCAGCCCCAGTCGCCGCCCTTGGAGACGCCGAGCAGCAGGCAGACCAGGGCGGTGCCGAGGCCCACGGCGCCGGGCAGGTCGAAGCGGGCCGCGGCGGCGGCGGGGCGGTCGCCGGGGACCAGGAAGCGGATCAGCGCGCCGATCAGCACGCTGAGCGCGGCCACCACCCAGAACAGCACCCGCCAGTTCGCGTTCTCGGCGATGGCGGCGGAGAACGGCAGGCCCAGCGCGCCGCCCACCCCCATGGAGGCGCTCATCACGGCGATGGAGGAGCCGAGCCTCTCCGCCGGCACCACGTCGCGCAGCAGGCTGATGCCGAGCGGCACCACGCCCATGCCCATGCCCTGGAGGGCCCGGCCGGCGATCATCGGGACCACCGACGAGGAGAGCGCGCAGAGCACGGAGCCGGCGATCAGCGGCAGCGTGGAGACGAGCAGCATGCGGCGCTTGCCGTACATGTCGCCGAGGCGTCCGGCGACGGGGGTCGTGACGGCGGCGGCCAGCAGGGTGGCCGTGACCACCCAGGAGGCGTTGGACGCGCTGGTGCCGAGCAGCCTCGGCAGGTCGCCGATCAGCGGGACGACGAGCGTCTGGGTGACGGCCGCCACGATGCCCGCGAGGGCGAGGATGCCGACGATCCCGCCGGTGCGGTCGTCGGCCTTGGATCGGTCCACTGGGCTCCTTCTGGCTTCTCCGGCCCTGCGGGTCGCCGGCCGATCGAGTGTGCATCATACACATCGCATGTATCGTGCACATACCGCGTGGTATACAGGCGGGGCACAGGCCGCCCCGGCCCGGCGAGGGGCGGCAGGGAGCCGGAGGAACACCGCGTGGACAAGCCCGTTGACCTGATCGAGTTCGAGACGATGCTGCTCGGCAGGTACGTGCACCTGCTCACGCCGCGCGCCCGCGGCGCGGACGACCGGCTCGACCGCAGCGCCTATCTGCTGCTCAGCCGTATCCGCGCCGAGGGCCCGATGACCATCGGCCGGCTCAGCGCGGCGTTCGGCCTCGACGCCTCCACGCTCAACCGGCAGACCGCCGCGATGCTCCGGGCGAAGGTGGTCCGGCGCATCGCCGACCCCGACGGCGGGATGGCCCGGAAGTTCGCCATCACCCCCGAGGGCGAACGCCGCCTGGACGCCGACCGGGGCCGCAACATCAGCGGTCTGGAACGGGTGATGGCGGAGTGGACCCCCGAGGAGGTCGCCGACTTCGCCGCCCACCTCAGCCGGTTCAACCGCGACATCGAACGCCTCGACGGCCGCCCCTGGCCCCGCGACTGACCTCGCGACCGACCCCGACCGCCGGGCGCGCGCAGGCGCGCCCCGTCAGGCGGGCAGGACGTGCGCACCACCCGCCCCGGCCGGGGAGCCGGCACCGTCACGGCGGCGCGGTCCGTCACGGCGGCGGGGCGGTCACGGCAGCGCGGGCCGGCTCCGCGGCCGGGCGGTCACAGCGGCGGGGCGGTCACGGCAGCACGGGCCGGCTCCACAGCCGGGCGGTCACAGCAGCACGGGCCGGCTCCGCAGCAGGGCGGTCACAGCGGCCGGGCGGTCACAGCAGCGCGGGCCGGCTCCACAGCCGGGCGGTCACAGCAGCACGGGCCGGCTCCGCGGCAGGACGGTCACAGCAGCCGGGCGGTCACAGCAGGGCGACGGGGAGCCGCGGGTCGGGGGCCGGCAGGTCCTGGCGGCGGCTCACGTTGAGCTTGCGGTAGACCCGGGTCAGGTGCTGCTCGACGGTGCTGACGGTGATGTGCAGCTTCCGTCCGATGTCGCGGTTGGAGTACCCCAGCGCGGCGAGTGCGGCCACCTTGCTCTCGGCTCCGCTGAGTTCCGCGCCGCCGGGCAGCGCCGGTGCCCCGCCGTCCGCCGCCGCGGGCGTCACCGGCCCCGTGCCGGGCGGGCGCAGCCGCGCCAGCAGTCCGTGCGCGCCGCAGGACTCGGCGGCGCCGCGCGCCCTGCGGGCCGCGTACCGCGCGCGCTTGCTCTCGCCCAGGGCCTCGTGGGCGTCGGCGGCGTCGACGAGCGTGCGGGCGAGCTCGTAGCGGTCGCCGGACGCCCGGAGCACGTCGACGGCCTGCCGCAGGATCTCCGGCCGCTGCTCGGGCCGGGACACCGCGGCCAGCGTCCGCAGGGCGACGCCGTACGAGCGGCCGGGCGGGGCGGCCCGGAGCGTGTCCAGCTCCTCGGAGACCAGCCGCCGGGCGCGGGTCGCCTCGCCGATCCGGGCCAGCGCCTCGGCGGCGGCGGTGCGCCAGGGGACGAGGCCCGGTGTGTCCATCCGCCAGCGCTGCACCAGCACCCCGCAGTCGAGGAAGTCGCGCAGCGCGGCGTGCGGCCGGGCGGTCTGGAGGCAGTAGCGGCCCCGGGCGTAGCGGTAGTGGAGTCCGGCGCGGCCCTCGTGCGTCTCGGCGGGCACCGGGCGCTGGAGCAGGGTGCCCGCGTCGTCCGGCCGGCCGGCGGCGAGCCGGACGAGCACGGCGGTGGCGAGCGGGGTGCCGATCTCGGCGCCCCAGTCCCCCGCCGTCATCCCGGACAGCGCCGCGGTGGCGAACCGCTCGGCGTCGGGCAGCATGCCCTGGCGCAGCGCCGCCTGGGCGGCCAGCGAGCTCAACTGGGCACGCCAGGCGGGGGCGTGGGCGAGGTCGGTCCCGGCGAGCAGCGCGGCGCACCAGGCGGATGCGGTGGCGGCGCGGTCCGCGTAGACCAGGGCGGACAGCGCGAGTGTCAGCGGTTCCAGGGTGTGTTCGGTGACGTGGTAGATCCGCAGGGCCTGTTCGGCCTCGTGGATGCCGCGCTCGTCGGCGGTGCCGCCGAGGACGGCGGCGAGCAGCCGGGTGGCCCGCCGGCGGAGGGCGTCGCCGTCCGACTCGGGCCCGCGGGCGTGCTGCCAGGGTGCGGCGTCGGGGTCGATGCTCCGGGCGACGCCGGGGTAGGAGACCGCGAGCCACAGGCCGAGCAGGCCCTTGGCGGCGGCGGCCGGGCCGTGTCCGTCGTCCGTCCCGTCGAGCCGGCGCAGGAGTTCGCGGGCCTCGTCGTGGCGGCCGTCCTGGAGCAGGCAGCGGACCATCACCGCGGCGTGCGCGGCGTCGAACCTCCCGGCGGTCAGATGGCCGACGACCGGGTCGAGACGCCGGAGGGCGGCGCGGGGGCTGCTGCGGCGCTGGAGCCGGGCCAGCGCGACGAGTATCGCCGCCCGTTCGCAGCCGCCGGACGCCGCCCGGTGGGCCTGCTCCAGGTAGGCCGTGGCCTGCGGGACGCGGTTCTCCGCCGCGGCCAGTTCGGCGGCGTCGCGCAGGACGGGCACGGCCCAGGTCCACCGTTCGTCGGCGACGTCGAACGGGGCCGGGGCCGCGGTGAGATAGGACGCGACCACGGGGGACGGCGCACCGGAGTCGTAGAGCACGCGCGCGATCCGGGACTCCAGCCCCGTGCGCACGGCTTCCGGGGTCTGCGCGAGGACGGCCGCCCGGACGGCCGGGTGCCGGAAGCCGTCGTCGGTGACCAGGCCGGTGCCGCGCAGCAGGCCGAGCAGGCGGTCGGCCGTCCGGGGACCGATGTCCAGGGTGCGCCCGACGAGCGCCGGGTCCGCCCCTTCGCCGAGGAGGGCGAGCACCCGCGCCGCCTCCAGCGCCTCGGCGCCCGAGCGGCGCAGACAGAGAGTGACGGCCTGCCGGAAGGCGTCGCCGACCGCTTCCCCGGCGCTCACCGGTACGGCGGGGGCGTTCGATTCCACATCGGCGGCGAAAGCGCGCACCAGCAGAGGATTACCGCCGGTTACCTCGGCACAGGAATCCACGACCGCACTGGAATTCCCGTGCCCGAGGCGTTCGCAGAGAATTGCGGATATCCCCGCACGGGAAAGGAGCGAGAGGCGGATGTAATGCACGTCCGTCCGCTGGTGCAGTTCGTCCTGGAACAGCGGATAGACGGGCAGCATTTCGTCCGATTCGACGAAGACCATCGCGGTACGCACCGTATGGGAGCGCCGGATGAAATAGAGCAGGTATTTCAGTGAATGCGCGTCGGCGTGCCGGATGTCGTCGACGACGATGCCCACGGGCGTCCGGGCGGAGACGTCCACCACGACCGACCACAGCTCCTCGGCGACGGCCGCGTCCGCGGGCCCCATGTGCGCGGACTCCTCGCCCGCCGCGGCGCCCGCCTCCTCCGCTCCCCTGCGCAGCAGGTCCGCGACCTGCCGCGCCCGGTCGGCGCCCACGGCGGGCCCGGCGAAGAGCTGCCGGATCACCCCCAGCGGGAGGTTCTGCTCCGCGCGGGAGCAGTGGGCGCTCAGCAGGGCGACCGGGACCGCCAGGCCGTCCACGGCCTCCTTGAGGAGCGCCGTCCTGCCGCTGCCGGCGGGGCCGCCGACGACGACGATCCGCCCTCTTCCTCCGCCGACCTCCGAGAACACCTGCCGCAGCCGGCTCGTCTCACCGCTTCGTTCCGCCAGAAACATCGACCGTTCAACCCCCGTTGCGCAACGCCGATATACGCAGGACGCCTCGCACCGAAAAGGCCGGGCGGGCCCCGGATGTTTTCCCCGCACATCCGGGAAGGGCAAGAATTCTCCGTGTCGGATCGATCCCCCGTGACACCCGCGGACGCCCTCGTCCGCGCGTCGCGTCATGCAACCTCAAACATAACCGTTTCCAGGTAAAGCATAGGTAAAATACTCCCCATGCAACCTTAAAGTCGCAGTTCATCCGTTGACCATTGAAGTAAACAATGGATGACCACGCACCGCGACCATCGGGCGGAATGCGTCATTCCACGTCATTCCCGTCACCGGCCCCTCCCTTTTCCGCGGCGGGAGCGGCATACTCGGCCCGCCACGGCGGACAGGAGGGGCGGGACGGGATGGGAACGCTGAGCACCATGGCGGCCGTCGCCGTCGCCGTCGGCGCGCTGCTCGCCCCCGGACCTCGCCCGCGGCCCTCCCGGCGTTCCCGTGAACTGCCCCCGGCGACCGTGCACGCGTACGCCGCCCGTCCCGACGGACGGCCCGTGCCCCGTGCGGAGTTCACCCTCCTCGGCCCCGACGGCCGCCCGCTCGCCCGCGCCGTCGCCGACGAGGAGGGGGCCTGCGTGCTCCGGGCGCCCGGCCGGGCCGGGTACCTCCTCGTGGCCACGGCGGACGCCGCGCGCCCGGCGGCCGCCGAACTCGCCCCGGAGCCGGGCCGGCCGGTGCTCACCGCCACGCTGACCCTGCCGCCCTCGGCCTCCACGGGCCGGGTCGCGGCGCCCCCCGCCGGCATCGTGCGGGACGGCGGCGGCACGGCTCCGCTGCGCGGTGCGCTGGCGGTGCTGCTGGAGGCCGGCGGCACGCTCGTGCGGATCGCGGCGACGGACGCGGACGGCCGCTTCTCGCTCCGGGACGCACGGCCGCGCACCGGGGCCGCCGGCCGGCCCGACCGCCCCCGGGTGCTCGTCGTCCACAGCCCCGGGCACCGCCCGGCGGCCTTCCCGGTGGGACCGCCGCCGCCCGGAACGCCTGCCTCCGCAACTCCGGGGCCCGCCCGGGAGACGACCGTCGTCCTGACCCGCCGCGCCGATCTCGGGACCCTGAGGGGCATCGTCACGGACCGGCAGGGGGTGCCCCAGGGGTCCGTCCGGGTCACCGTGACCGACGGGTCGGGCATCGCGCTGGCGGCCGTCACCGGGCCCGACGGCACCTGCCGCCTCACGGGCCTGCCCACCGGCCGTTTCCATGTGGCCGTCGCCGGAAGAAGAGACACCACCGTGCGGATCGCGGTCTTCGCGGACGACCGCTCCGAGGCTTTCCGGCTGGAGCTCTCCTGACGTCTCCGCACCCCCGCCGGCGGCCGTTCACGAAGGGGTCCACTGGGGCGATTAGGGGTTGTTCCGCGGGATTCCAGATGTAAGCCTCGTCACGTCAGCCCCCATGACGATGCACTGGAGCATTCCCGTCGCCGGACCCCGGTCCGTCTCCCGCACGGATCCCGGCGTCCGTACCCGTGTCCGGCTCTCCCGCCGGCGTCGCACCCCGCGGCTCCTCGCCGTCGTGTGCCGCGACGGCCCCGGGAAAGCGCAGGCCGGGGACGTGCGCACGGCTGTACGCCGTGACGCCCGCCCCCGGCTCGGCACACCGGCGGGCCCTGGGGATGCGCCGCCCTGTCAGACGAGATTTCCCGTCCCGGAGGTGTTCATATGTCGCAGATCAAGGTACTGCTGGTCGGTGGACCGTCCTTCTTTCCTTCTGAAGAGCGGGTGCAGTTCACGGCCTCGCTGACGGAGAAGATCAAGCACCGCTTCGGCGCCGGATACGAGCATTTCCTGCACGAGGGCGAATACGAGAAGCTCGACGGCGACGACATCCCGGTGTTCCGCTGGAAGACCCGTACGGCGATAGCGGAATGAGCACAGCCGGCGGCCGGTCACCCGGCCGCCGTCCTCGTGCGCCCATCGACGGATGATCCCGGAAGAGGTGTGTCCATGACGATCGCGCCGGAAGCCCTGCCCAGCGGGAGCGCCCCCGAGGTGACGTCGCATCAGGAGACCCGCGGGCGGGTCGCCCATCTGCTCTCGCTGCGGGAGCAGGCGGAGCGTGGCCCGAGTGACCGGGCGACGGAGGCGCAGCATGCCAAGGGCAAGCTGACGGCGCGTGAGCGGATCGCCCTGCTGCTGGACGAGGGGTCGTTCCGTGAGGTCGAGCAGTTGCGGCGGCATCGTGCGTCGGGGTTCGGTCTGGAGGCGAAGAAGCCGTACACGGACGGTGTGGTGACCGGCTGGGGCACGGTGGAGGGCCGGACGGTCTTCGTGTACGCGCACGATTTCCGGATCTTCGGGGGTGCGCTGGGCGAGGCGCACGCGACGAAGATCCACAAGATCATGGACATGGCGATCTCGGCGGGTGCTCCGCTGGTGTCGCTGAACGACGGTGCGGGTGCGCGGATCCAGGAGGGCGTGAGCGCTCTGGCCGGGTACGGGGGGATCTTCCAGCGGAACACGAGGGCGTCGGGTGTGATCCCGCAGATCTCGGTGATGCTGGGTCCGTGCGCGGGCGGTGCGGCCTACAGTCCGGCGCTGACGGACTTCGTGTTCATGGTCCGTGAGACCTCGCAGATGTTCATCACCGGTCCGGACGTGGTGAAGGCGGTGACCGGCGAGGAGATCACGCAGAACGGTCTGGGCGGCGCGGACGTGCACGCCGAGACCTCGGGTGTCGCGCACTTCGCGTACGACGACGAGGAGACCTGCATCGCGGAGGTCCGCTACCTCCTGTCCATGCTCCCCTCCAACAACCGCGAGCTGCCCCCTCGTTCGGAGCCGTCCGACAGCGCGGAGCGGCGCTGCGACACCCTGCTGGACGTCGTGCCGACCGACGGCGGGCGCCCGTACGACATGCGCGAGGTGATCGCCGAGATCGTCGACGACGGCGACTGCATGGAGGTCCACGAGCGGTGGGCCACCAGCGTCATCACCACCCTCGCCCGCCTCGACGGCCAGGTCGTCGGCATCGTCGCCAGCCAGCCCCGCTCCTTCGCGGGTGTGCTCGACATCCACTCCTCGGAGAAGGCCGCGCGCTTCGTGCAGATGTGCGACGCCTTCAACATCCCGATCGTGACCCTGGTGGACGTGCCGGGCTTCCTGCCGGGCGTGGACCAGGAGCACGGCGGCATCATCCGCCACGGCGCCAAGCTGCTCTACGCCTACTGCAACGCCACCGTGCCCCGGATCTCGCTGATCCTGCGCAAGGCCTACGGCGGCGCCTACATCGTCATGGACTCGCAGTCCATCGGCGCCGACCTCACCTACGCCTGGCCCACCAACGAGATCGCCGTCATGGGCGCCGAGGGCGCGGCGAACGTCATCTTCCGCCGCCAGATCGCCGACGCCGAGGACTCCGAGGCCATGCGCACCCGCATGGTCAAGGAGTACAAGGCCGAGCTGATGCACCCCTACTACGCCGCGGAGCGCGGCCTGGTCGACGACGTCATCGACCCGGCGGAGACCCGCGAGGTCCTCATCCGGTCCCTCGCCATGCTCCGCACCAAGCACGCAGACCTGCCGTCCCGCAAGCACGGCAACCCCCCGCAGTGACGAGTCCCGAGGAGCGACCTGTGGAAACCGGCAGCGCACAGCCCCTGCTGCACGTGACGAAGGGGACCGCGAACCCCCTCGAACTGGCCGCCGTGACGGCGGTCCTGATGGCCCGCGCGGGCGCACGCGGGACGCCGGAGCGGCAGCCCGGACGCCCCGCCGGCCGGCGTCCCCTCCCCCGCCCCGCGTTCCTCACCGCCCACTCCTGGCAGGGCGGGTCCTGAGGGACCGCGCCCCGGGCGGCCCACGGCGGGCGTCACCCGGCGGAGACCGCACGCCGGGGCCACACGCGGGGAGCCGGACCCGGTGACCGGGTCCGGCTCCGCAGGGCGCCGTCGCACCGCGTCGGGTGACACCGTCGAGTGACGTGCCGCCGTCAGCAGTTGGGGCGCTTGCCGTGGTTCGCGCCCTTCTTCTTGCGGGCACGGCGCTTGTTGCCTCGCTTCGACATGCGGACCAACTCCCTCGATTCGGAACATCACGGGCGCTGGCCAGTCTAGGTTCGGCGGCGCTCCGGCGCCTGTGCGCGGCCGCTCAGCACAGACCGCGGCCCTCGGCGGGCCCGGGCCTGCCCGTGGCGGGGTCGACGTCGACGTACTGGGTGCGCGCCGTCCCGCCCTCCCCCGAGACCAGCCGGATGCGGTGCGGGCCGTCCCAGGCGGCCTCCGTCAGCGCGTCGCCGGGGTCGTCGCCGTTGAAGCACGCGAGCGGCCAGCGCCGCACGGTGAGACCGCTGCCCGTGTCGAGGGACACCCACCACACGGGGTCGATCATGTCGGCGCCCTCCTCGACCACGAGCCGGCGGTCGGACCGTTCCGGTGCGGCCCGGTCGACGGTCGTCTCCGGCCACGGCAGCGAGAACAGCACGAGCATCAGCGAGACGGGGACGGCGACGAGCGCACCCGCCCCGGCCAGCACCCCGACCAGCACCCGCCACGCGGTGCGCCGCAGCCCGGCCAGGGCGGCCGCGACCAGCGCGCCGGCCGTCACCCAGCCGAACAGCAACGGGTGGTCGGCGACGCGCGCGACCAGCAGCAGCCCCCCGGGCCGTGCCGCCCACAGGCCCGCCGCCTGCGCCGCGACCCCCACCGCGGCGATCCCCAGCAGCACCCTGACCGTGCGTATGCGGCGCTCCTCGGCGCGCGGCTCCCCCACGGATTCCGTCATCCGGTCCTCCCTCCCCTGCCGCCCCGGCCCACCGGGGCGGCCCCGGCCGGAGTATCGCACCGGCCGGGGCGGGCGGGCTCACGCCGAACTGCGCCCGCGCGAGGCCGTCTTCCGGGCCGCGGGCTTCGCGGACGACTTCGCCGCCTTGCCCGCCGCCCCGCCGGTGCTCTTCTTCGCGGCGCCCCGGCCGCCCGACGAGGCGGCCGCCTTCCCCGAGGCCGCCTTCGCCGCGGTCTTCGCCGCCGGCTTCCCGGTGGACTTCCCGGTGGACTTCGCGGTGGACTTCCTCGCCGGGGACGCCGACGACGAGGCGGCGGTCTTCTTCGCCGTGCTCTTGCGCGCACCCGCGGCGCTCTCCTTCGCCGAGGACCCGCCGCCCCGGCCCCCACCGGACGCCGCCCCGCCGGACGCCGCCTTCCCCGAAGCGGACTTCCCCGAGGCGGCCCTGCCCGAAGCGGACTTCCCCGGCGACGACGTGCGGGAAGCGCCCGACCCCGAGGGGCGCTTCAGCGGCGTGACCTCGGCGCCCGCTCCCTCCCCGCCCCCTCCGTCGCCCTCCTCGTCGCCGTGCGCCTTCCTGGCCGCCCGCACACTGCTCTCCAGCGCCGCCATCAGATCGATGACCTTGCCGCCCGTGTCGGCGGGCTCCGCCGGGGCACTCGCGCCGCCGCCCTCGACCTTGGCGGCGATCATCGCCTCGACCGCCTCGCGGTAGTCGTCGTGGAGCGAGTCCAGGTCGACGTCGCCGAGGGTGTCCATCAGGGCGTCGGCCAGGTCGAGTTCGGCGTCGCGCACGGACACGTCGGCGCCCGGCGCCACGGTGTCCGGTTCGCGGATCTCGTCGGGCCACAGCAGCCCGTGCAGGGTGATGACGTCGTCGACGGCGCGGAGCATGCCGAGCCGTTCGCGGCCCCGCAGGGCGAACTTGGCGACGGCCACCTTCCGGCTCCGCCGCAGCGCCTCGCGCAGCAGGGTGTACGGCTTGGCCGCCGGCGTCCCGTTGGAGGCGAGGTAGTAGGCGGTGTCCATCTGGAGGGGGTCGATCTCGGACGCGGGCACGAAGGCGACGATCTCGATGGTCTTCGCCGTGGGCAGCGGGAGGGCGGCCAGGTCCTCGTCCGTGATGGGGATCATCGAGCCGTCGGCGTCCTCGTAGGCCTTGCCGATCTCGTCGCCCGAGACCTCCTTCTCCTCCAGTTCGCACACCTTGCGGTAGCGGATCCTGCCGCCGTCGGCGGCGTGGATCTGGCGGAAGGAGAGCGAGTGGTTCTCGGTCGCGTTCATCAGCTTGACCGGAATGCTGACCAGCCCGAAGGAGATCGCACCGTTCCATATCGAGCGCACGCCGTGCCCCTTCCGCGCCTTTGGTCCCGAAATCATGGGATTCTCATCGTATGACGCCGATCACCGAGGTGGAGGGGCGACGGCTGACGCTCACCAACCTCGACAAGGTCATCCACCCCGCCACCGGGACCACCAAGGGCGAGATCGTCCACTACTACGCCGTCACGGCCGGCGCGATCCTCCCCCATCTGAGGGACCGGCCCGTCTCCTTCCTGCGCTATCCGGACGGGCCCGGCGGGCAGACGTTCTTCACCAAGAACCCGCCCCCCGGGATGCCCGGGTGGGTGCGCACCGCCCCGGTGCCGCGCTCCGACGACCCCGGCGCCCGCCAGGTCGTCGTGGACGACCTGGCGTCGCTGGTCTGGGCGGCCAATCTGGTGGTCGAGTTCCACACGCCGCAGTGGCGGGCCCCGGATCCGGGCGTGGCCGACCGGATGGTGTTCGACCTCGACCCCGGCCCGCCCGCCGGGATCGAGGAGTGCCGCGAGGTCGCACTCTGGCTGCGCGACCGGCTGGCCGAGGACGGCCTCGACGCCTACGCGAAGACCTCGGGCTCCAAGGGCCTCCATCTGCTCGTCCCGCTGACGCCGACGCCCTCCCCACGGGTCTCGGCGTACGCGAAGGCCCTGGCGGTGGCGGGCGAGGCGGCACTGCCCCGGCTGGTGCTGCACCGGATGGCGCGGTCACTGCGGCCGGGGAAGGTCTTCGTCGACCACAGCCAGAACGCGGCGGCCAAGACGACGGCGACCCCCTACACCCTCCGGGCCCGCCGGGAGCCGGCCGTCTCGGCCCCCGTGGGCTGGGACGAGGTCGAGGGCGGCGGGGAGCTGGTGTTCACCATCGGCGACATCGCCCCGCGCCTCGCGCGGCTGGGCGACCTGTTCGCGCCGCTGATCGCTCCGGAGCGCCCGGGGAGCCTGCCGTGAGCGCGCCGGTGCCCCCGCTGCGGGTGGCGTCGGCGGTGACGGTGAGCACCCTGCCGCGCGGGGCGGACCTCGCCTACGAGCCCAAGTTCGACGGCCACCGGATGGTGGTCTTCGTCCGGGAGGAGGGCGTGCTGCTCCAGGCGCGTTCCGGGCGGATCGTGACGGCCGCGTTCCCCGACCTGGCCGGCGCGGCACGGCGGCTGCCGGCCGGCACGGTGCTCGACGGCGAGGTCGTCGTGTGGCGCGGGGGCCGCACGGACTTCGCGGCCGTGCAGCGCAGGGCGGCCGCCACCCCCTCGCGGGCGCCCGCGCTCGCCCGGGCGCTGCCCGCCTCGTACGCGGCCTTCGACCTGCTCGCCGAGGGCGGCGAGGATCTGCGGCCGCTCGCCTACCGGGAGCGGCGGGCCCGGCTGGAGGCGCTGGTGGGGCCGCTGGGGCCGCCGCTCCAGCCCGTGCCGATGACCCGGGACGCCCAGGAGGCGCTGACGTGGTTCGGGACGCTGCACTCCATCGGCGTCGAGGGGCTGGTGATCAAGCGGGTGGACCAGGCGTACCGGGGCGGCGGCCGTGCCTGGCGCAAGCTGCGGCACACCACCGCCGGGGACGCCGCGGTGACCGGCTACACCGGTCCGGCCGCGCGCCCGTCCGCCCTGGTGCTGACGCTGCCGGACGACGACACCCCCGTGGTCTCGGCCCCGCTCCCCCCGGCGCTGCGCGCCCAGGCCGGGCGGGTGCTGGCCGGCCGGACGCGCGCGGGCGAGGGCACGGCGACGGCGGCCGGCCTGGGCGAGGTCGCCTACCGGCCGGTGGCGGCCGGCACCACGGCCGAGGTGGAACGGGGGACCACCAGGCACCCGGTCGTCACGGTGCTGCGGCTGCGGCTGCCGGAGGAGCTGGAGCCCTGACGGGCGGCGATCGGGACCGGTTCGATTAATCAAGTTTGACTAGCTGAGCTCGCGGGCATGACCGTCGAGCACGAGCAGTCGAACTCGACCAGCAAGGAGTACGCATGACCGTCCCGCCCGAGACCGGCTACACCCCCACCCCCGGGGAACTGGCGGAGATCGACAGGTGGTTCGCCGCCTTCGACGCGCTCAGCGCCGCACGGGACGTGGAGGGCATGGCCGACATGGCCGTCTTCCCGCTCAATCTGATCAGCGACGACGCCGCCGCCCGGGGCGCCTCGGCCCAGTGGGACCGGGAGCGGTACGTCGCCACCATGAAGCAGGTGATGGACCAGGGCGGCGAACCGCTCTCGTTCACCTCCGAGCGCACGCCCGTGTTCCTCTCGCCCGCGATGGCCGTGGTCTTCACCGACTCGGTCATGACCGCGGGCGAGGCGACCGAGCGGCTGCGGTACGCGGACATCCTGATCCGCCGTGCCGACGGATGGGCGTTCCAGACCATGGTCCAGAGCGGCTGGGGTGAGAACCTGCGCTGACCCGTACCCGACGGGAACCACTTGATCCGGCCGTTGTGCGGCGCCCGCCCCGAGCGGGCCCGCACGCCCGGAAGATCCGGGAAAAGCACGACCCGTCCGTTGTTTCGTGCGCGCTTCAACCGCATTCCCCGCAAGCCGCGGTCACGGCGTATGCACGGGACGCGACCGAGTCGGCCGGTGACGGCGGCCCGACGGGCCGGCGGGCGGCGTGATACCGGTCGCCCTGTCCGCGACGTGGGGCACACTCTCCCCAGACACATGGACGGCGCAAGGTTCCTGGATGGGGGCAATGGTGTTCGCGGGGATCGACGAGGTCGACTGGGCATCTCTCGAGCATTCCTACGGCCCGGCCGAGAACGTGCCGGAGTTACTGCGGGGCCTGGCCTCCGCCGACCCCGCGGAACGCGAGAGCGCGCTCGACGGGATGTACGGGACGGTGCACCACCACGGCGACGTGTACGACTCGACGCTCGCCTGCATACCGTTCCTGATGGAGCTCGTGGCCGATCCGCTGGTCGAGGACCGGGGGGCGATCATCGAGCTGCTGACCAGCATCGGCGGCATCGACCTCGACGGGGACGACGAACTCGACCCCGACGACGAGGGGTTCGAGGACGCCGCCAACTACGCGATGGCCGCGTCCGCGGTGACCGCGGGCTGCGAGGTGTTCCTGGAGCTCGCCGAGGACCACGACCGCGAGGTGCGGCTGGTGGTGCCGCTGACGCTGGCGAGCCTGCACAGCGACCCGGTGCGGGTGCTGCGCCTGCTGCGGCACCGGCTGGAGGTCGAGAAGGACGACGAGGTGCGCCTCGCCTGCGTGGAGGCGGGCGGGCGGATAGCGCTCCGGCACAAGGACCTGACGCCGGACGTCGTCGAGTGGCTGACGGCGGTCATGAGCCCGGCCTACTGCACCGGTCTGCGCCTGGGCGCCGTCGCCCAGCTCGCCCGCTGCGCGCCCGCGTCGCTGCCGGACGACGTGGTGCCCTGGGTGACGGGGATGCTGCGCCGGCTGGACGAGGAGCCGGAGGTGATGGGCGTCGCCGATCCGCTGCCGGCGTCCTTCACGGCCCCGCCCCGGGAGATCCGGGCGGCCGCGGTGGCCGGCCGGGCGGCGCCCTGGACCGCGGAGCTGCTGCGCACCCTGCACACCGGTCTCGCCGACCGGGTGGACGACCGCGTCGCCCTGCTGGCCGACCAGTTCGGCAGGCCCGACCGGGAGCGCCGGCTGGACGCGGTGCGGATGAGCGAGAACCTGCTGCGCACCTGGCGCGGCGCCTACGGCGAGCTGGTCGTCCTGCTCGGCGAGCAGGTCGGCGACTGCGAGCCCCAGCTCGCGGACGCGGCCGCCGGTGTGCTGGGCGGGCTGTTCGAGCTCGCCCGGCCCGCCGCGGACGCCCTGCTGGAGCGGGTGGAGACGGACCCGGACTGCTGGGTGCGCTCCTGGGGCGAGGGCGCGGCCCGGCTGGGCCGGCCCGTCATGGCGCTCGTCAGGGCGGGCGACGCGCGGGTCGTGCCGATCCTCTCCGGGATCCTCGGGCAGGGCGACGCCGCGGGCGACCTGGCCTGTTCGCTGGACAGCCTGGGCCCGTCGGCGGCGCCGCTGGCGCCCGCCCTGTGCGACCTGCTCTCCGGCGTCCGGCTGGACGGGCGGCTGCACGAGCGGGCCACTCCGCTGCTGCGGGGCCTGTCGGCGCTGCGGGCGGCGGATCTGCTGCCGGACGCGGTGCCCGCGGTGCTGCGGGTGCTGCGCGGCGCGCCCGGCCGGGGCGGCGGGCCGGTCGTCGGCGAGGCGCTGCGGACGCTCACGGCCTTCGGTCCCGCGGCGGGCCCCGCCGCCCCCGAGCTGCGGATGCTGATCGGCGGGGCGTCGGCCGGGGTGTCCGCCGAGGCGGGCGCGCAGGCGGCGGGCGCGCTCTGGGCCATCGAAGGCGAGGCGGACGCGGTCCTGCCGGCGCTCTGCGGCCTGCTGAACGGCCCCGATCCGGACGGCCGGCGCACGGCGGCCTCGGTGGCCGGGGCCCTCGGAGCGGCCGGCGCCGAGACGGCTCCCCTGCTCGGCTCGCTGCTGCGCTCGCCGGAACCGTGGACACGGATCGAGGCGGCGACGGCCCTGTGGCGGGTGACCGGCGATCCGCGGCGGGCGTGGCCGGTGCTGCGCCGCGCGTGGACGGAGATGCCCTACGCCCGGGTGCGGGTGGCCGGCGCCCTCGCCGAGCTGTCGACGCGCGAGGCGGAGGGCGCGGACCGGCTGGTGGACCGCGAGCTGCTGACGGTGCGCCGCCACAACGCGATGGGCGGCGGTGCGGGCGGTCATGACATCTTTGACGACGAGAGACTGCTGGCGCTGTGCAGGCGGGCGGTCACGGGGACACCATGACCCCACGGGCCCCGGCCCACCGGCGAGCGGCGGATCACGACGGAGGACATCGGACATGATCATCTTCGGCACCAAGGGTTACCTGTACCAGCTGGCGATCCTCACGCTGGTCTGCGGCCACTGCGGCAACCCCTCGGCCCACACCCTGCGCAAGCGCGTCACCAAGTTCACCCTCTTCTTCATCCCGCTGTTCCCGTTCTCGACCAAGTTCGCGACGCAGTGCACCTTCTGCGGAGCCGAGCAGCAGATCACCGGGGCGCAGGCCGAGCAGCTCCAGCTCCAGGCCGCGGGCGGCCAGCCGCAGGGCGGGCAGCAGTACGGCCAGGGCCACGGTCAGACGGCGGGGCAGCAGAACCCCTACCAGCACTGAGGAAACGTCACTTCCCGTGAGGCCGCCGGGCGGACGGCCCGGTGGCCCGGCCGGGGCCCGGCGCCGAGGCCCGGGCCGGGGCCGGCGGGTTCGGGCCGGCCCGGCAGGCCTAGGACGCACTATGACATAAAGGGACAAACGCTCTGACGGCTTGCTACGTTGCGTGGCATGACCGCACCGACGGCGGAAGCGTCCCCGCCCGAGCAGCGCCCCGCACGGCGGCGGGGCGTCGAACTGTCGCTCCTGGTCTGCGCCGTCCTCGTCTCCGTGTTCGGCTACGTCTGCGTCGGCCTCGCCCGCCAGGGCGCCGTCCCCCCGGACGCCGCCCGCTACGGCGCCGGGCTGGGCGCGCTGGCCCTGGTCGCCCACCTCGCCGTCCGCTTCCGCGCCCCCTGGGCGGACCCGCTGCTGCTGCCGATCGCCGTGCTCCTCAACGGCCTGGGCCTGGTGCTCATCCACCGCCTCGACCTGGAGACCCCGGGCGACGTCGCCGCCCCCACCCAGCTCGTGTGGTCCGCGCTCGGGGTCGCGCTCTGCGTCGCCACCGTCATCGCCCTGGGCGACCACCGGGTGCTGCGCCGCCACGCGCGCGCCTGTGTCGTCGCGGCGCTGCTGCTGCTCTGCGCCCCCGTCCTCTTCCCGCCGGTCAACGGCGCCCGCATCTGGATCAGGATCGGCGAACTCTCCCTCCAGCCCGGCGAGTTCGCCAAGGTGCTGCTGGCCGTGTTCTTCGCCGCCCATCTGGCCGCCCACCGGGAGGCGCTCACCGCCGCCGGGCGGCGCGCCCTCGGGGCGGTGCGGCTGCCGGCCGGACGGGCCGCCGGCCCCGTCGTCGGCGTCTGGCTGCTGAGCATGCTGGTGCTGGTCCTGGAGCGCGACCTCGGCACCTCGCTGCTCTTCTTCGGGCTCTTCGTCGTCCTGCTGTACGTCGCGACGGGGCGCGTCGGCTGGATCGCGCTCGGGCTGCTGCTGGCCGCCGCCGGGGCGTACGCCGTCGGCACCCTGGAGCCGCATGTGCACGGCCGGGTGGAGGACTGGCTCGACCCGTACGCGGGGATCGAAGCCGGGCAGGGCACCGGCCAGCTCGCCCAGTCGCTGTTCGCCTTCGGCACCGGCGGGGTGCTCGGCACCGGCCTCGGGCTCGGCCACTCCGTCCTCATCGGCTTCGCCGCCAAGTCCGACTTCATCCTCGCCACCGCGGGCGAGGAACTGGGGCTCGCCGGGCTGACCGCCCTGCTGCTGCTCTACGCCCTGCTGGTCGGCCGCGGCTTCCAGGCGGCGACCCGTCTGGACGACGCCTTCGGCACGCTGCTCGCGGTCGGGCTGTCCTCGATCGTCGCGCTCCAGGTGTTCGTCATCGCCGGCGGCGTGACGGGACTGATCCCGCTCACCGGCATGGCGATGCCGTTCCTCGCGCAGGGCGGCTCGTCGGTGGTGACCAACTGGGTGATCGTGGCCCTGCTGATCCGGCTCAGCCACGCGGCCCGCGCGCCGCGCCCGGCGCCCGCGGAGCCGGCGGCGGCCCCGGCCCGCCCGGTGGTCCTGCGGTGATCCGCTGCACACGGCACGCGGCGTGGTTCTGCGCGCTGCTGCTGACGGCCCTGCTGGTGAACGCGGCCCGCGTCCAGGTCGTCGAGTCCCCCGGGCTCGACCGCAACCCCGGCAACCGGCGCGCCGACATCGCCCGCTACAACGTGCCGCGCGGCGACATCCTGGTCGACGCCGGACCGGTGACCGGCTCCCGCGACACCGGCGGCCGGCTCCGCTACGAACGCACCTACCGCGACGGGCCGCTGTACGCGCCGGTGACCGGCTACGCCTCGCAGACCTACGGCACCTCCCTGCTGGAGAACCTGGAGGACGGCATCCTCGCCGGCACCGATCCGCTGCTGTCCCCGCTGCCGCTCTGGGACGGCCTCAACCGGATCCGGCCGCCCGGCGGCCATGTGGTGACCACCATCAGGGCGGCCGTGCAGGAGGCCGCGTACCGGGGCCTGGACGGGCGGCGCGGCGCCGTCGCCGCGATCGAGCCCTCGTCCGGCCGGATCCTGGCGCTCGTCAGCAGCCCCTCGTACGACCCCGGCCGCTTCGCCGGGACGGACGGCGCGAGCGCCGACGCCTGGACCCGGCTGAACGGGGCGCCGGCGCAGCCGATGCTCAACAGGGCCATCCGGCAGACCTATCCGCCCGGGTCCGCGTTCAAGATCGTGACGGCGGCGGCGGCGCTGGACTCGGGCGCGGTCGACGACGTGGACGCCCCGACCCGCACCCCCCACCCGTACGTCCTGCCCGGCACCACCACGGTGCTGCCCGACACCGCCGAGGGGTGCGAGAACGCCTCGCTGGCCTACGCCCTCCAGTGGTCGTGCAACACGGTGATGGCCGGCCTCGGCGCCCGGGTGGGCCTGCGGGGCATGGTGGAGGCGGCGGCCGGCTTCGGCTTCAACGACCCCCGGCTGCGGATCCCGGCGGCCGTTTCGCGCTCCAACTTCGACACCGACATGTCGGTGGACCAGCTTGCGCTGTCGTCGATCGGCCAGTTCAACACCACCGCGACGCCGTTGCAGATGGCGATGGTGGCGTCGGCCGTCGCCGGGGGCGGGGTGCTGCGCCACCCGTACCTCGTGGAGAAGGTCACCCGGGCCGGCGGCGCCACCGCCGAGCACCACGGCCCCCGGGCGTACCGGCAGGCGATGAACCCGGCCACCGCGATGCGGCTGCGCGAGATGATGGTGCAGGCGGTCGAGGAGGGGACCGGCCGCAAGGCCGCCATCGGCGGCGCGACGGTCGGAGGGAAGACCGGTACCGCACAGCACGGGGTCGGCAACAAGGGCACCCCGTACGCCTGGTTCATCTCCTGGGCCCAGGCCGACGACGCCCCGCAGCCCGGGGTGGCGGTGGCCGTCGTCGTCGAGGACGCCTCCGCCGACCGCGCCGAGATCAGCGGCGGCGGGAGCGCGGCACCGATCGCCCGCGCGGTGATGCGGGCGGCGCTGCGCGGGTAGCTCGCGGGGCTCGGTCTCCCGGGGGCCTGCTTCCGCCGGACCCGGCCGCGCATGCGGACCCGGCCGCGCGCCGGTGGGCCTGGCACGGCCTGCGGGCGTGTCCTCAAACGCCGGACGGGCTGAGTTGCCCGGGCTGGAGAGGTTAAGCCCCGCATGGGGGGTACCTCCCACGGCCGCCAGGCCGTAGGGGGGATTGAGGCGCAGGGTGCGGGGCGGAGCCCCGCCGGATCCGGCCGCGCAATGCGGACCCGGCCGCGCGCCGGTGGACGCGGCACGGCCTGCGGCCGTGTCCTCAAACACCGGACGGGCTGGAGTTGCCCGGGCCGGCGCAGCCCGAGAGTCGGGCGCTGGACGGGGTGCCTCTTCAGCCCCGCATGGGGGGTACCTCCCACGGCCGCCAGGCCGTAGGGGAGTTCGAGGCGCGGGGTGCGGGGCGGAGCCCCGCCGGACCCGGCCGCGCATGCGGACCCGGCCGCGCGCAGGTGGACGCGGCACGGCCTGCGGCCGTGTCCTCAAACGCCGGACGGGCTGGAGTTGCCTGGGCTGGCGCAGCCCGAGAGTCGGGCGCCGGAGAGGTTCAGCCCCGCCGGACGGGCTGAGGTTGCCCGGGTCGGCGCAGCCCGAGTGGAACACCCCACGGGCCGGAAGGAACGAGCCCTCGTCGCAGCGGGAGGATGAGGGGATGGAGTTGGCGGAGGCACTGGAGAACATCGAGCGGCTCGACCCGCAGGTGAGCGCGTTCACCGAGGTCTGGGCCGAGGAGGCCCGCGCCGCCCGCCCCGCAGGGGCGCTGCCGCTGGCCGGGGTGGCGCTGGCCGTGAAGGGGCCGGCCGGTATCCGTGCCCACGCCGCGCGGCGGCTGATCGCGGCCGGTGCGGTCGCCGTCGGCGCGACCTCGGTGCCCGGGCCCGGCTCGGAGTGGATGACGTGGGGGCTCGGGGCGCACGGGCCGACCCGTAACCCGTGGCGGGCCGACCGGACGCCGGGCGGCTCGTCGGCCGGGGCGGCGGCGGCCGTCGCGACGGGCATGGCCCGCGTCGCCACCGGCGGCGACGGTGCGGGCTCGGTGCGCATCCCGGCCGCGTGGTGCGGGGTGTTCGGGCTGAAGACGACCAACGGCCTGCTGCCGAGCCCCGACCGCACCGGCCTGGCGTCGGCCGGGCTGCTGACCCGCACGGCGGAGGACGCCCGCCCGTTCCTGCACTGCCTCCTCGACACGAACGCGCACGCGAACGCACACACGCCCACGCACGCAGACACCGGCGCGCACACCGACCCGCCCGGGCGGCGACTGCCGCTGCGCGCCGTCTGGTCCCCGGCGCTCGGTTTCGCCGAGGTGGACCGGGAGGTGCTCGCCGTCACCGGCGCCGCGGTGGCCCGGCTGGAGTCCGCCGGGGTGGTCCGCCTGTCGGGGCGGGACGCCGTCCTGCTGGATCCGGGGGACGCCTGGACGGCCGTGCGGGCCGGCCGCCCCGCGGACGGGGCGGCGGTCCGCGCGGAGAACGACCGGAGGCTCGACGCCCTCTTCGCCGAGGCGGACGTCCTGCTGACCCCGGCGACCCCCAACCGCCCGCACGGCCACGACGGCCCGGGCGCCGTCTACTCGACCTCGCTGGCCTGGGCGTTCAACCTGAGCGGGCATCCGGCGGCCTCCGTCCCCGCCGGGTTCACCGCGGACGGCTGCCCGGTGGGCCTCCAGCTCGTCGCGCGGCGCGGCGCGGACGCCTGGCTGCTGGAGGCCGCGGTGGCGGCACAGCGGCGGCTGTTCACGATGCGGCCGTGAGGGGCACGCGGCCGGGGGCCGGCGCTCAGGCGGAGGCGTTCCCGGCGAGCCCGGCGCCCTCGTCGATCGCCCGGGTCACCTCGGCGACCCGCTCGTTCTCCTCCGCGGCGAAGCGCTCCCGGTCGAGCTGTTCGGCGATCTCCTCGTCCTGGGTCATGAGCAGGTCGAGGCTGGCGTCCCCCAGGTCGAAGACGCCCATGTCGAGGTACGCCTTCTGGAGCCGCTCGCCCCACAGGCCGATGTCCTTGACACAGGGCACGATCCGGCTGAACAGCAGCTTGCGGAAGAGGTGCAGGAACTCCGACTGCTCGGTGTACTCCTCCGCCTCCTTCTTCGAGACGCCGAAGTTCTCCAGGACCTCGATGCCGCGCAGCCGGTCGCGCATCAGGTAGCAGCCCTCGATGACGAACTCCTCGCGCTCGCGCAGTTCGGCGTCGCCGAGCTGCCGGTAGTAGTCGCGCAGGGCCATCCGTCCGAAGGCCACGTGGCGGGCCTCGTCCTGCATGATGTAGGCCAGGATCTGCTTGGGCAGCGGCTTGGTGGTGGTGTCGCGGATCATGCCGAACGCGGCGAGCGCGAGCCCTTCGATGAGCACCTGCATCCCGAGGTACGGCATGTCCCAGCGCGAGTCGCGCAGCGTGTCCCCGAGCAGGGACTGGAGGTTGTCGTTGATCGGGTAGAGCATCCCGACCTTGTCGTGCAGGAAGCGGCTGTAGATCTCGGCGTGCCGGGCCTCGTCCATGGTCTGCGTGGCGGAGTAGAACTTGGCGTCGAGGTCGGGCACCGACTCCACGATCCGGGCCGCGCAGACCATGGCGCCCTGCTCGCCGTGGAGGAACTGGCTGAACTGCCAGGAGGTGTAGTGCCGCCGCAGGTCGGCCTTGTCCTTCTCGGACATCTTCGCCCAGTGGCGGGTGCCGTACAGCGTCAGCGCCTCGTCGGGGGTGCCGAGGGGGTCGTAGGGATCGACCTCCAGCTCCCAGTCGATGCGCGTGGCACCGTCCCACTGCTTGTCCTTGCCCTTCTGGTAGAGGGCCAGGAGCCGGTCGCGCCCGTCGTCGTACTCCCAGGTGAAGCGGGCCGAGCCGGTGGCCGGGACCTGCCAGAGGGTGCTCTGCGGGGCTGTCGTGTAGCGGTCCTGCGTCGACACGGGGCGGCTCCTCGGTCTCGTCGTCCGTTGCGTACTCACCGCTGTGCAGGGGCAGTTGGCAGAGTCACACGGTGGTAGACACGGAGTCAACAAGTCGTGCGCGAAGGATTGACGGCTCTGCTGACAAGCGGTCTCATAACTTGCGAACCGCCCGAGCCCATCGCGAGGTGCCCTCATGACGACCGCAGCCCATGACGACATCCAGCTGCTCCGCGACGCGCTGGGACCCCTCCGGGACCGCGAGCAGGTCGCGGCCCGGCTGCTGGAGTCCTCGGCGAAGCACTCCTTCGACCCCGACAAGGAACTCGACTGGGAGGCCCCCCTCGAGGACGGCAAGTGGTTCTGGCCGCCGGAGCTGGTGTCCCTCTACGACACCCCGATGTGGCGCCGGATGTCCGAGGAACAGCGGATGGACCTGGCGCGGCACGAGGCCGCGTCACTGGCGTCGCTCGGCATCTGGTTCGAGATCATCCTGATGCAGCTCCTGGTCCGCCACATCTACGACAAGTCGGTGACCAGCAACCACGTCCGCTACGCGCTCACCGAGATCGCCGACGAGTGCCGGCACTCGATGATGTTCGCGCGGATGATCCAGAAGGGCGGCGCCCCCGCCTACCCGGTGCCCCGGATCCACCACAACCTCGCCCGGGTGCTGAAGACCGTCTCCACCACGCCCGGTTCGTTCGCGGCGACCCTGCTCGGCGAGGAGGTCCTCGACTGGATGCAGCGTCTGACGTTCCCCGACGAGCGGGTGCAGACGCTGGTGCGGGGCGTCACCCGCATCCATGTGGTGGAGGAGGCCCGCCATGTGCGGTACGCGCGGGAGGAGTTGCGCCGCCAGATGGTGACCGCACCGCGCTGGGAGCAGGAGCTGACCCGGCTGAGCTGCGGCCAGGCGGCCCGGGTGTTCAGCGTCTGCTTCGTCAACCCCGAGGTGTACGAGAACGTCGGCCTCGACCGGCGCGAGGCGGTGGCCCAGGTGAACGCCAGCGGGCACCGCCGGGAGGTCATGCAGAGCGGCGCCCGCAGGCTGACCGACTTCCTCGACGACATCGGTGTGCTGCGCGGCCCCGGCCGCAGGCTGTGGAAGAGCTCCGGACTCCTCGCATGAGACCGTGCGGGCGCGGGGCGCCCTCCAGCCCGGACCTCCGGCGCCGCCCGGCCTCGCGCGGGGGCCCGGCGCCCTCCCGGGACCCGCGGTTCCGGGCGTCCCGCGTGCGGAACGGGGAGACGCGGTGAAGACGGCGGTTAGTCTGCGGTACATGACCAGTCCCGCTTCCGCCGGCCCCGCCTACCGACGGCTCAGTGTGGAGGAGCGCCGGGCGCAACTGCTCGTGTCCGCGCTCGGACTCTTCGCGCACCGGCCGCCGGAGGACGTCTCGCTCGACGACGTGGCGGAGGCGGCCGGGGTGTCCCGGCCCCTCGTCTACCGCTACTTCCCCGGCGGGAAGCAGCAGCTCTACGAGGCGGCGCTGCGCTCGGCCGCCGACCAGCTGGAGAGCTGCTTCGCCGAACCGGCCGCCGGGCCGCCGACCGAGCGCGTCGCCCGGGTCCTCGACCGCTATCTGCGGTTCGTCGACGAGCACGACGCCGGGTTCAGCGCGCTGATGCG
The DNA here is from genome assembly GCF_016919245.1 of Streptomyces zhihengii. Lineage (NCBI taxonomy): Bacteria > Bacillati > Actinomycetota > Actinomycetes > Kitasatosporales > Streptomycetaceae > Streptomyces > Streptomyces zhihengii. The sequence goes on from NZ_JAFEJA010000001.1 coordinate 2,878,899, forward strand.
CGGCGGGAGCGTCGCGGAGACCTCCCGCACGACGGCCATCGTCGACGAGGTCCGCCGGGCCGCTGCCGAGCAGATCCTCGTCCATCTCGGGGTGGTCCGTCCCGGGCACCGGCTCGGCATGATGGTCCGCACCTGGATCGCGTCCGTCGAGGCCGCGTCGCTGATCTGGATCGACGAGGGCAAGGTGCCGCCGGCCACCGAGCTGCGCGACTGGCTGGTCGACCATCTGCTCGGGCTGCTCGCGGTGACGGCCGCCTCGGACGAGGAGACGGCGGCCGTCGTCGTCGCGCTGCTGCCCCAGGAGGAACCCGGCGGGCGGGTCGCGGGGCTGGCGGAGCGCCTGGGCCCGGTGCTGGGCGGCGCGGCCCATCTGATCTGAGCGGGGGTGCGGCCCCGGGCCCGCAGCGGGGCCCGGGGCAGCCGCTGTGTCCCCGGGCCCGTCTGCTGTGACACTGTCCGGGTGAGAAGCGAGAACACGCCGTTCGTCGGCGGCCCCCTCGACGGGCGCGTGCTGCCGGTGCTGACCGGCCCCACCGGCCACCCGCCCAAGTGGTACCGGATCCCCGTCCCGAACGACGACGACACCCCGCCCACCGTGCACGTCTACCGCCGGGTGCCCGCCGGCTACACCCGCCGACTCGGTCTGCTGCGCGGCTGGAAGTACGAGTACGCGCCCGACGGCGTCGAGCGGCGCGAGCTGCGCTGGCCCTGGTCGAAGCCGAACACCACGCCATAGGATCACGGCGACCTTGCACATACGGCGAGTGAGCCGAAGGGGCGCGGGCGGTGCCGAAAGGGAGAGCGCGCGGAGGTCCCGAGGAACGAGGGACCGAGCACGGTCGACCGTCGGGACCGTCTTGAGCGCCCCGGAGGCGAACCGAGCCCCGAAAAAAGGGGGCGCGGGCGGTGCCGAAAGGGAGAGCGCGCGGCCCTCGTGTGGCGAGTGAGCCGAAGGGGCGCGGGCGGTGCCGAAAGGGAGAGCGCGCGGAGGTCCCGAGGTACGAGGGACCGAGCACGGTCGACCGTCGGGACCGTCTTGAGCGCCCCGGAGGCGAACCGAGCCAGGAATCAAAGGGGGATGCTTGCGATGGAGCCGTTGCACCAGGACGATCCGCTGCGGATCGGGCCGTACCGTGTGCTGGCCAGGGCGAGGGAGTCGGCCGGTTCGGTGCGCTACCTGGCGCTCGCCGCCGACGGCACGCCGTCGGTGGTGGCACTGGTCCGGCCACGGCTCGCCGAGGTGCCCGTCTACCGGCGCCGCTTCGGTCAGGAGACGCGCACGGCGCAGCGGTTGGCCGGGGGCTGGGTCGAGCCGGTCGAGGCGTCCACGGACGGTACGCCGCTGTGGACGGCGAGCGGGTACGTGCCGGCGGTCACCCTGCGGGAGGCGATCACGCTGGCGGGGCCGCTGCCCGAGCGGACGGTGCGGGTGCTGGGCGCCGCGATCGCCGAGACCCTGTCGCGGGTCCACGCCACCGGGACGGTGCTCCAGGGGCTCTCGCCGGACACGGTGCTGCTCGCGGCGGACGGCCCGCGGCTGACCGCCCTGGGCCCGCTGGGCGCGGCGGTGGTCGCGGAGGCGGGGGAGGACGGGCAACTGACGGTGAAGCTCGGCTACCTCACCCCGGAGCAGGCCGCCGGGGCGCAGCCCGGGCCCGCGTCGGATCTCTTCGTGCTGGGCCAGTTGCTCACCTACGCGGCCACCGGCACGACCCCGCTGGCCGACGCGGACGCCATCGCGCACGGTGAACCCGATCTGGGGCCGGTCGCCGACGGGCTGCGTCCGGTCGTCGCCCGGTGCCTGGCGAAGTCTCCCGAGGACCGGCCCCCGGCCGGGACGGTCGCGGCGGATCTCGCCCTGGAAGGCGCAGCCGCCCTCGCCCGCGACGGCTGGCTCCCCGACGCCGTGACCGCCGCGCTGTCGGCCCAGTCGGCCGAGGTCGCCCGTCTGGCGGCCGTCCCACCGGGGACGGGCACGCGGGCGGAGGGCGGGGAGGACCGGGCCACGGTGCTGGTGCGCAGGGGCGGGGCGGGCGCGCGCCCGGCCCCGGGCAGGGACACCACGCCGCTGCTGGTGAAGGACCTCGTCCCCGCGGAGCCCCGCGGCACGGCGTCCGTGGTGCCGCGGCTGGCGGCCGCCCCCGCGCGGCAGGCGGCCGTCGGGCCCCCGCGCCCGTCGCGGCGCTCCCCGCCGCGGGCGCCGCGCCGCTCCCGTACACGGCGCGTGCGCTGCCGCCCGCCACGGGCGGCGGGGCACTGCCTCCGCTTCCCCGGGGCCGAGCGCGGCCGGGCGGGACGATGCCGCCGGGATCGGGCGGCGCGGGCTGCTGGTCGCGGCGGCGGCCGGGGCCGCCGGGCTGGTCGTCGGCGGCACGGCCGTGGGCGCCCTCGCGGGTGGCGAGGCCCCGGAGCCGCCGGCGCAGAAGCCCGCGCCCGCCGCGAAGCCCCGCCCGATGGCGGGGTTCGCTCCCGGGCCGCAGTGGCGCTACGAGCACCCCGCGGCGCCCGGGCCGTCCGACGGGGCCCCCGCGGGGCCGCTGGGCGCGGTCGTGTGGCAGGACCGGCTGCTGCTGCTCACCGACTCGCAGGGCACGGCCGCCGTCGATCTGCGCACGGGGCGGCGGGTGTGGAAGCTGGACGAGGCGGCCTCCGCCTCGCGGGTCGTCCCCGTCGGCACGTACTGCCTCGTCGACACGGTCGAGGAACTGCTGTGGGTGTCGGCGGCCGACGGCCGGGTCGGCCAGCGCCTCGCGAAGAACACCCTGGCCCGGCCCGGGGAGACGCTGACGATCGGTCAGGTGCTCGGCTCCGAGGGCTCCACCGCCTGGTTCACCGCCCATGTGCGGCGGACCGGTGAGCGGTCGGTCAAGGGGCGCAAGCAGAAGGTGACCGTGCACGAGGCGTATGTCGTCGCGTACGACCTGGCGGCCCGCGCGCAGCAGTGGCGGGCGCGTGTGCCCGAGGGGCGCGCTCCCCACACCCCGGCGTACCAGCTCGTGGCGGTCCGCCGGGACGACGTCCTCGTCCGCCAGGACGGCGGGAGCCTGACGCCCGCGCAGCAGAAGGCGGCGCGGGGCGGCTCGTCGCTGCTCTCCCTGGACCGCGCCACCGGCGCGGCCCGCCCGGGCACCCTGCTCACGGCCGTCGGCGCGACGGCGGCGGTCACGGGCGACACCTCGGGCCGGCTGTACGCGGCGGCGGGCGGGGAGCTGCACGCCTACACGGGCACGGACGGCCGTCGGCTGTGGCGGGTGGCCGCCGCGAACACCCGTGGCGAGCCGGGGGTGTTCGCGTACGGGACACCGCTGGTGGCGGGCCAAGTCCTGTACGCGGCCAACCGCTTCCAGCAGGTGTGCGCCGTGGACGGCGCGACCGGCCGCGAGCTGTGGCGCCGCTCCACCCAGGCACCCGCGTGGCGCGAGACCCCGGTGACGGCGCTGAGCCCGAGCGGCCGTACCGTCCTCACCGGCGACGCGGTCCAGCTCACGGCGTTCGCGGCGCGCGACGGCAGGCGGCTGTGGAAGTTCCAGGAGGCGGGCGCCGACGACGCGCCGGAGCAGGCGGCGCCGCGCTATGCCGCGTTCCCGGCGGGCGCCCGTACCGTCGTGCGGCGCGGCCGGACGTTCTACTCCCTCCCCGTGGACTGACCGGCCCCCCGCCCCGGCCACGGAGCCACCGGGCCGCGAAGCCCGCGGACCCGGGACCGCGGACGCGGCGGGGCGCGGGCCCGCCGGACGCACGGAGCAAGAAGCCAGGAGCCACCGAGCACCGGGCCACCGGGCCACGACGTCACGGAGTCGTGCAGGCGCGCGGGCGGACGGCCGGAACATGCCGTCGCGGGTGACCGCGTTGCGCCGTCCCGACCATCCGGTGTGGCGGCGCGGCCCGCGCCGGTCACCCTCTGTGCGGGGCCCGTTCCGCCCCCGCGTCCGGAGGTGATGGCATGTCAGGCAGGCTGCCCGCCGGGGTGTGCGCGACGGCGCTCGCCGTCGCCACCGCCTTGGCCGCGACCCCGGTGTCCGCCGGCCCCGTGCCGGAACCGCCGCCGCGCGGCGCCGTCGCCCGGGTGCTGGGCGACCTCGGCGACGGCGTCGTCGAAGCGCTCACCGGGGGCGCCCCGGAGCGCGGTGAGCCCGGGCCGCCGGTGCACGGGGCGGCCGTGGTGGCCCGGGTGCGGGAGCTGTACGCGCAGGCGGCGGACGCCGAGCGGAGCGCCCGGGAGGCGTCCCTGGCCCTGCGCGAGAGCCGTGCCGCGACCGCCCGGCTCCAGCGGCGGTTCACCGCCGCGCGCGCGGCGCTGGCGGCGAGCCGAGGGGACGCCGGTCGGATCGCGCGGGTGCAGTACCAGGGCGGATCCGAACTCTCCGACCGGCTGCGGCTGCTCCTCGCCAGGAACCCGGAACAGGCCCTGGAACAGGACTACTTGATCGAGCGTGCCGCCGTCGCCCGCCTCGCGGCGACGACCCGGCTGACGGCCGCCGAGGCCCGCGCCCGCACGCTGGCCGAGGCGTCACGGGCCGCGCTGGACGAGGAACTCGTGCTGGTCGTGAGGCAGGAGGCGGCACGGACGCGGGCCGTCGCCCGGCTGCGCTCGGCCGAGGCGCTCCTCGCGACCCTCTCCCCCGAGGACGTCGCCGCCCTCGACGCGCCGCCCGCCCCGCCGGACGCCGGGAACGTCCCACCCGCCCCCGGCTCCCCCGGCTCCTCCGGCTCCCCGTCCCCACCGGCATCGCCCGCGGCACCGACATTCCCCGCGGCACCGGGGTCGGCCGCCTCACCGGCGCCCTGAGCGACGGTGTCCGGCGCCGGAACGGCCGCGCCCCCGGTCCTCGTCGAAGGACCGGGGGCGCGGCACGCACCGGATCAGGCGCCGGAGACCGAGGCCAGGTAGGCGCCCGTCTTCTCCGGGTCGTAGAAGAAGTTCTCGAAGTCCGAGGGATCGTCGAACCCGTTGGCGAAACGGTCCGCCACCGGCTGGAGCTGGCCGGCCGCGCCGATCAGGTTCAGCACGTGCTCCGGCGGCACGCCGAGCATCGCGTTCGTCCACTTGGTGACGTGCTGCGCCGTGTCCCAGTAGCGGTCGAAGGCGGACTGCATCCACTCCGCGTCGAACGGGCGGTCCCCGTGCTCGACGATGGAGGCGAGGTAGGAGGCGGCGCACTTGGACGCCGAGTTGGAGCCCTGACCGGTGATCGGGTCGTTGGCGACCACGACGTCCGCGACACCGAGCACCAGGCCCCCGCCGGGGAGCCGGCCGATCGGGTTGCGCACGGTCGGGGCGTAGCGGCCCGCGAGGGTGCCGTGGGCGTCCGTCAGCTCGACCTTGGTGGCCCGCGCGTACTCCCACGGGGTGAAGCGCTCCATCAGCTCCAGCGTCAGGGAGAGGTGCTCGGCCGGGTCCTTGACGCCCTGGAAGGCGTCGAGCGGGCCGCCGGGCACACCCTCCCAGAAGAGGATGTCGGCGCGGCCGGAGGTGGTGAGCGTGGGCATCACGAAGAGTTCGCCCACGCCGGGCACCAGGTTGCAGCGCACGGCGTCGAAGTCCGGGTGCTCCGGGCGCGGCCCGAGCCCGTGGACGTAGGCGACCGCCAGCGCGCGCTGCGGCTCGGCGTACGGGGAGCGCGAGGCGTCCCGGCCGAACATCGACACCAGTTCGCCCTTGCCGGCGGAGACCAGCACCAGGTCGTAGGTGCGGGAGAAGTAGTCCAGGTCGGAGACGGCGGCGCCGTGGATGACGAGCTGTCCGCCGCGCTGGGCGAACGTCTCCATCCAGCCGGCCATCTTCACGCGCTGGTCGACGGACTGCGCGAAGCCGTCCAGCCGGCCGACCCAGTCGACGGCCCGGGAGCTGTCGGGGGCGGCGACCGAGACCCCGAGGCCCTCGATCCTGGGGGCCTGCGACTCCCAGAAGTTGATGCCGAGGTCGCGCTCGTGCTGGAGGGCGGTGTGGAACATGCACTGCGTGGACATGACCCGGCCGGACCGGATCTCGTCCGCCGTGCGGTTGGACATCAGGGTGACCTCGTAGCCCTGCGACTGCAGGCCGAGGGCGAGCTGGAGACCGGACTGTCCGGCCCCGACGACGAGTATCTTCCGCATGGCGGGACTCCGTGGTGGTTCGGGAGACGTGGTGGCTCGGGGGCTATTCGGGGGTTGCCTCGAGGGCGTGGGCGACGAGCGCGAGCAGCGACTCGATGACCGTGACGCGGTTGCGCGCGTCCATGATCACCACCGGTACGTGCCCGGGCACCGTCAGGGCTTCCCTGACGTCCTCGGCCTCGTAGGCGGTGGTTCCCTCGAAGTGGTTGACGGCGACGACGTACGGCAGCCCGCAGCTCTCGAAGTAGTCGAGAGCGGGGAAGCAGTCCGGCAGCCGCCGGGTGTCCGCCATCACGATCGCGCCGATCGCCCCGCGCACCAGGTCGTCCCACATGAACCAGAAGCGCTGCTGGCCGGGCGTGCCGAAGACGTAGAGCACCAGGTCGTCGTCGAGCGTGATCCGGCCGAAGTCCATCGCCACCGTGGTGGTGGTCTTGTCGGGCGTGGCCGTGAGGTCGTCCGTGTCCTCACTGGCCTGCGTCATCAGCGCCTCGGTCTGGAGCGGGGTGATCTCCGAGACCGCGCCGACGAACGTCGTCTTGCCCACGCCGAAGCCGCCCGCGACCACGATCTTCGTCGCGATGGGGGCCCGGGTGGTGTCGAGCTGCCACGCCTGGACGCCCTCGTCGGAGAGCGGGGTTCCGGAGTCGCCCGGGCCCTGCCCGCCGGGTATGGGGCGGGCGGGATCCGGATCCGCCGTGGCATGGGGGTCTCCCGCCTGGGGGCGGGCGAAGAGCGTGTCAGAGGCGGCGGAGTCCACTCAGCACCCTTTCGAGCAGTGCGCGGTCGGGCTGGCCGGCACCGTGACCGGTCCCGTACACGCGGATCTTTCCCTGGTCGGCCAAGTCGCTGAGCAGCACCCGGACGACACCCAGCGGCATCTTGAGCAGCGCCGAGATCTCGGCGACGGTACGCATCCGGCGGCACAGCTCGACGATCGCCCGCAGTTCCGGCATGACACGCGAGGTGAGGTTGCCGTTCGGCAGCTCACGGCGCTCCGGCGGGGCGTCGAGCGCGGCGACGAACGTCTCCACCAGCAGGACGTGACCGAAGCGGGTCCGGCCGCCGGTCAGCGAGTACGGGCGGACCCGCGCGGGCCGTCGCTCCTGCCCGCGCACCGGGAGTTTGGGGGACGAGGCGGCGGCGGTCATCGGGTGCTCTCCATCGATTTGCGCAGTTCGCTGCGGACTTCGGGGGTGAGTACATGTCCGGCACGGCCCACGAAGAGGGCCATGTGGTACGCGACGACGCTCATGTCGCAGTCGGGGGTGGCGTGGACGCCGAGCAGGGAGCCGTCGCTGATGGACATGACGAGCACGCTGCTCTCGTCCATGGCGATCATGGTCTGCTTCACCCCGCCGCCGTCCATCAGTCCGGCGGCGCCGATGGTCAGGCTGCCGATGCCGGAGACGATGGTGGCGAGGTCGGCGCTGGAGCCGCGGGGACCCTCCGGGCGGGCGGCGGGGGCCACCTGACCGGCGGGCTCGGAGTCGGGGTCGGAGGAGAGCAGCAGCAGGCCGTCGGACGAGACGACGGCGACCGAGCGGACTCCTGGCACCTCCTCCACGAGATTGCCCAACAACCACTGCAGATTACGGGCTTCGCTGCTCAGCCCGAATGTGCCGGTCGCAGTCAACTGCGTGCCTCCTCGACTGTGTCCCCCGCTTCTGTGTCCGGTGTGTCCGGTGCGTCCGGTGTGTTCGTCGCGTTCTCGTGCTGCGTGTCCGTGCGGTGCGCTGTTCCGTGCGGCCGGCCGGTGTGGGGGGCGGGCGTGGTCTCGGCTCCCGGCGCGCTCCGCGGGATCTGTGTGCTGTGTGGGGCATGTGGGGGCTGCGTGTCGTGCGTGGCCTGGGTGATCTCGGCCTCGGCGTCGCGGCGGCCGTCCCTCGCGCCCTGCTGGAAACCGCCCAGCCTGCGGCGCAGGGCGTCGGCGTCGACGGTCCCGGTGCGTCCGGCGGCCGGGGCGGCGGGGGCGACGTTCCGGGGCGTCCGCTTGGGGAGCCCCTTGTCGGTGATCCGGTCCCACGCGGGCGCCGCCGCCTCGGGGGCGTCCGCCGCGTGGCCCTCCGCCGTGGAGGCGCCGGGGGCCGGAGCGGGCTCGCTCGGGGCTGGGGCCGTGGGGGTGTGCCCCTGGGGGGCGAAGGGGGCGGGGTCGTCGGCCGGGGCGGGCTGCCGGGGCAGCCGCATGGTGAACGTCTCCTGGTCGATCCCGTCGGTGACGGGCTCGCCGTCGGCGTTGCGCTCGTGGGTCTCCTCGGCCTCGGCGGCGCGCACCGCGCGCTCGGCCGCGGCCACGAAGGGGTCGGCGGACTCGGGGGCGGTCGGCGCGTCCGGCGCGTGCGCGCCGGTGAGGCCCGGGCGCTCCGCAGCGGGAGACGTGCCCGTGCCGGTGGAGCCGGCGCCCGCGGCAGCAGGAGACGTGCCCGTGCCGGGAAGCTCCGTGCTCTCGGGGCCGGCCTGCGACGGGCCGGCCTGCGGAAGCGAGCCGCCGGGCGCTGCGGCGGCCGGCAGCCCGGCCTCGGCCGATCCGGCGCCCGGGTGCCCGGCCTCCGCCGCTCCGGCGCCGGGCAGCGAGCCGCCCGGCTCCCCGGCCGCCGCCTCCGGCGACGGCTCGCCCGCCGCCCCGGAGGCCGGGGCGTCCGGGGCCTGGGGACGGGACGCCGGGCCGCGCCGGGTGGTCGGGGGCAGGGCGTTGGAGTTGGCCTCGGCGACCGAGCCGGGCAGCTGGACGGCGGGCGCCTGGCCCGCCACCGACACCGACTGCGCGGGTGCCGCGGGAAGTCCCTCGGGGAGCAGCGCGGCCGGTACGACGACGACGGCCGTGACACCGCCCTGCTTGTGCTCGCGGAGCTGGAGGCGGACGCCGTGGCGCGCGGCCAGCAGGGCGGCCACCCGCAGACCGAGGCCCTCGGTCTCGCGGCCGCCCGGCGTGTCGTACACGGCGGGGTCGGCCAGGCCGGCGTTGACCTCGTCCAGGCGCTCGGGGGTCATCCCGATCCCGGTGTCCTGCACCGAGAGCATGATCTCGCCGCTCTCCAGGAGCCAGCCGGACATCTCGACCTGCGCGTCCGGCGGGGAGAACGAGGTGGCGTTCTCCAGCAGTTCGGCGACGAGGTGGCTGAGGTCGTCGGCGGCGAAGCCCGCGACCTGGGCGTGCGGCGGCAGGGACTGGATGACGACCCGGTCGTAGCGCTCGATCTCGCTGACGGCCGCCCGCAGCACGTCGACCAGCGGCACCGGCCCGACATGGCCCTGGCCGTGCTCGGTGCCCGCGAGGACCAGCAGGTTCTCGCTGTGGCGGCGCATGACGGTGGCCATGTGGTCGAGCTTGAAGAGGGTGGCCAGACGCTCCGGGTCCTGCTCGCGCTCCTCCAGCTTCTCGATGACGCCGAGCTGGCGTTCGACGAGCCCGAGGGTCCGCAGCGAGAGGTTGACGAAGGTGTGGTGGACGGTGTGGCGCAGCCGCTCCAGCTCGCCGGTCAGCTCCGCCGTGCGGGCGCCCAGCTCGGCGCGGGCGGCGGCGAGTTCGGCGGCGGCCGCCTCGCGGGAGCCGACCAGGTCGCCGCGGTCGCTGTCGAGGCGCTCCACGCGTCCGGCGAGTTCCCGGAGCTGCCCGTGCAGGGCGTTGAGGGAGCGGACGACCTGGGCGAACTCGTCGTTGCGCCCGGTGAAGCGGACCGGGTCGCCCGCCCCTTGGCCGTCGGCGAGCCGGGCGGCGCCGATGCGCAGCACGGCGAGCGGCCGGGTCAGGGTGCGGGAGATCGCGGCGAGGACGCCGACGGTGATCACGAGCAGACCGCCGAGCAGGGCGATGCGTATCTCGAGGGCGGTGACGTCGTCGTCGCGGAGCTGTTCGAAGGCGGCGAGCCGGTCGGCGGCCAGGGCCGTCTCGGCGCCGCGCATCTGCTCGATCCGGGCGGTGAGCGCGGCCTCCAGCTCGGCGCGGTCGGTGCGGCGCTCGCTGCCGGTGAGCCGGGGCTGGTCGGTGAGGCGGGCGAGGAAGGCCTCGGCGGTCTTGACCTCGGAGCCGGTGACGGTGGCGGCCAGCTTCTCGCGGGCGGACGTGCCGGCGGACTGGTCGAAGTCGGCGAGCGCGCCGAGTTCGCGCACCCGGGCCTGCTGGGCGGCGGCGGTCAGGGCGTCGCGGGTGCGGGCGTCCTCTCCGGTGTCCTCGCCGTCGGTCTCGACGGGCAGGCCGGTGATCGGGTCGTAGCTCAGCACGGGCTCGGGCCGCGGCACGGACAGGGCCGCGAGCAGCAGGCCGCGTACGGCGGACGCCTGTTCCACGGCGTGGCCGAGGTCGGCGGTGGCCCGGGTCCCGTCGGCGGCGCGCGGCGGCGTCCGGTCGGAGAGCTCGGAGGCGAGCGCGTGGAGCCGGTCGATCACCGCGGTGTAGGAGCCGTGCACCTCGACGGGGGTGCTCTTGCCTTCGAGGGCGGTCCGGCGCAGGGTCGGCACGGTGGCGAGGCTGCGGCCCAGCTCGGCGTGGTCGCCGGTGGCCTCCTCGCGGATCTCGTCCATCTGGCGGTCGACGCGGGCGCTGAGACCGTCCGTCAGGGTGCGGCGGTCGGCCTTGTCGCCCTTCTGGTTCTCGCCGCCCGCGGCGAGCCAGGCGACGACCTCGTCCCGCTCGTCGGAGAGGGAGTGGGCCAGCGTGACCGCCTGGCGGTCGAGGGCCGAGAGGGTCACGAGCTCCTGGGACGAGGTCAGATCCGCCGACACGGCCAGGACGCCGGGGACACCGGCTCCGACCACGGCGAGTCCGGCGAACGCGACACCGGCCACCAGCCTGGTGCGCACCCTGACCGGGTGTCCTTTGGGGGTCGTGTCGTCCTTGGGGGGCAGGGGGGCCGCCGTCGCCGGGGCGGGCGTACCGCCCGCGTTCTCCGTGGGCCTGCCGCCTTTGCCCCGAGGCCGCTTCTTCTGCACCGGTGCTCGCAATCTTGCTTGACTCGTCCACCCATGAAGCAGAGATGACGACCGGTCACACGCGAGAGCCCCACCCCTGGTACGGCTTCCGACCATTCCAGTGCCTTCGGGAGGGAGGCGCGCATCGGCCGCTCCGCCACCCGAACGAGTGAACAACATGCCGGAGTTGGCGAACAACTCACGCGCCCGGTCCGGCACGGCCCGTGCGGCGCGCGGGTTGGACCTCGGGCCCGCCCTTTGGCAGGATGCCCGCCCGCAGGTGCGCACATGCCCCAATCGGGCCGAAGCCACCCGCCTGACCTGCTGGTACGGGCCAATCCGCGCTTCGTGCAGGAGGCGTGAAGGAGTCATGCAGACTGACCTTCATGCGTATCGACCTCGCGACCGAGCCCGGCAGCCGGGAACGACCCAACGAGGATTGGGTGTCGGCGTCCCTGCCCGCTTCGGGCCAGGGCGGAACGCTGGTGCTGCTGGACGGCGTCACTCCGCCGAGCGGCGACGCCGGGTGCGTGCACGGCGTCCCCTGGTTCACCGCCCGGCTGGGCGGGGCGCTGACCGAACTGTCCGCTTCACGGCGCGATCTGCCCCTTCCGGAGGTCCTCGCGGAGGCGATCCGGCGCACCGCGGACGCCCACCGCGGCACATGTGACCTTTCTCACGTCCGCACTCCGCAGGCAACCGTCGCGCTGGCCCGCTGGGGCGGGCCAGCGGAGGAGGTCGAGTACCTCGTGCTCTCGGACTCCGCGCTGCTGCTGGAGTCACCGGACGGCACGGTGACCGCCCTGCTGGACGACCGGCTCGACCGGCTGCCGCGCGAGGCCCTGCGCACCCATGCCTCGGCGGACGCTCTGCGCAACGCGGAGGGCGGCTTCTTCACGGCGGCGGCCGACCCGGCGGTGTCGGCACGCGCGGTGTCGGGCACCGTCCCCCGGGCGGGGGTGCGGGCGCTGGCGGCGCTCACCGACGGCGCCTCGCGCTGGGTCGACCTGTTCGGGGAGGGCGACTGGCGGGCGTGCGTGGAGGTGCTGCGCAAGGAAGGGGCCCGGTCGCTGATCGACCGGGTGCGGGCACTGGAGGCCGCGGACGCCGGGCAGCGCCCCGGGGCCCCGCGGCGCTTCAAGCTCCACGACGACGCGTCCGCGGTGTTCGCGGAGCTGTGACGCCGGGCCGGGGCCCCGGCCCGGCACCCGCCGCTCGCGCCGGGGGCCGTCAGCTCTCGGCGCTCGTGTTGAGCTGGTGGAGCAGCCGGGCCAGCTCCGCGACCTCGCCGCGGTCCCAGCCGGCGAGCTTGCTCATGTAGCGGTCCCGGCGCGCGTCGCGCACATGGCGGAACCGGGCCACCCCTTCGCCGGTGAGCCGTACGAGGGACGCCCGGCCGTCCGCCGGGTCCGGCTCACGGGTGACGAGGCCGACCTCCTCCAGCGCGCGCAGCTGCCGGCTCATGGTCGCCTTGCCGACCCCGAAGTAGCCGGCGAGCTCGGTGCCGCGCTGCGCCCCGGCCTCCTCCAGGCGGACCAGCAGCCCGTAGGCGGCGGGCTCCAGATCGGGGTGGACCTCCCGGGCCATCTCTCCGGACGAGGCCCGCGCCCGCCGCAGGAAAACCGCCAACTCGCGTTCGAGCGCGAGGAATTCGCGGTCCATACCACTTCCCCCCTTGAGTCCGGCTTCACTCGCCGTACCACTTTCGTGCACGTCAGCACCCATCGCGCGCTTTCCCGGTTCTGAAAGTTTCCTCCGCGGGCGGTCATCGCCGCAGTTGGGCAAGTATTTCGCAGGCATAGACCAACGACGGAACCCGGGTACTCTTCCTCCGCGAGGTCTACGTGCGTAGAGTTTTTGCTGGCATGTCCACACCACATGGTCCGCCACGACATGTCGACACGTCGTCAGATCCCCCCCACCGAGGTCTTCGGAGGCACGCTATGCCCGTGCACAGATCCGGAAAGACCGGTCGTACGCGTCTCGCGGCGGCCGGCACTCTCGTCGCAGTCATCTCCCTCCTCCTCACCGCCCCGGGGGCCGCCGCCGACCCGAAGCCGGAACGCGGCTCGGCCCACATGGGCATGGGCGTCGTCGCCCACGACGGCCAGGGCGGCACCCCCCGCGACACCCGCGCGGTCCAGACCGAAGGCGTCGACGTCTCCAGCCACCAGGGGAACGTCGACTGGTCCGGCCTGTGGAACAGCGGCGTCAAGTGGGCCTACGTCAAGGCCACCGAAGGCACGTACTACAAGAACACGTACTTCACCCAGCAGTACAACGGCTCCTACAACGTCGGCATGATCCGGGGCACGTACCACTTCGCGACCCCGGACACGACGACCGGCGCGGCCCAGGCGGACTACTTCGTCAACAACGGCGGCGGCTGGTCCAAGGACGGCAGGACGCTCCCCGGCGCGCTCGACATCGAGTGGAACCCGTACGGCGCCGCCTGCTACGGCAAGTCGCAGTCCGCGATGGTCACCTGGATCCGCGACTTCCTGAACCGCTACAAGGCCCGCACCGGCCGGGACGCCGTGATCTACACGGCGACGAGCTGGTGGACCCAGTGCACCGGCAACTACGCCGGTTTCGGCGCCACCAACCCGCTGTGGGTGGCCCGCTACAACACCACGCCCGGCACCCTGCCGGCCGGCTGGCCCTACTACACGATGTGGCAGTACACGTCGTCGGGACCGATCGTCGGCGACCACAACAAGTTCAACGGCGCCTACGACCGCGTCGTGGCGCTCGCCAACGGCTGAGCCGGCGCGCACCGCTTCCCCCGGGCCCGCCCCGCGCCGCCGGTCGTCACGACCAGTGCGCGGGGCGGGTCAGCCCGTCCGGGATCAGCGTCGCCCCGTCGCCGCGCGCGGCGTTGAGCTGCGGCTGGGTGAGGAAGAACGCGCCGGTCAGATCCGCGCCCGCCAGCCGGGCGTCCCGCAGGTCGGCCCCGATCAGATCGGTGAGCCGCAGATCGGCGCCCGTCAGGTCGGCGGCGATCAGACAGGCGCCGCGCAGGCTCACCCCGCGCAGATCCGCTCCCCGCAGCCGCGCGCCCATCAGGTCCGCTCCCCTGCGGTCCTTCTTCTTGCGCCGGACCTCCGCGCGCACCACGTCGCTGGTGCGCAGCAGCAGGGTGTTCACCTCCGCGCGGCGGGCGGCGACGTCCAGTTCCAGCAGGGCGGCGGGAGCGAGCCCGGTCAGCTCGCCGACCGAGGCGCGCAGCGCGCGCAGACCGGGGCGCAGCCCGGCGGCGGCCGGCAGGGCCAGCGCCTCGTCCAGGTACCGCAGCAGTTCGTGGAGCTGCCGGACGACGGGGAAGACGGCGAACATCTCCGCCGCCGTGTCCGGCGCCGTGCGCCAGTCGGTGCCGCCGTAGGTGATCTGCGAGACCTGCTGGCCGGCCCCGAAGCAGTCGTAGACGGTGCAGCCCTGGTAGCCGACGTCGCGCAGCCGGTCGTGGATGCCGCACCGGAAGTCGGTGCGGAGGTTGGCGCACGGCGTGCCGGCCGCCTTGTCGGTGGCGAAGTCGGCGGAGGCGGCGAAGGGCAGGGCGACGCAGCAGAGCCCGAAGCAGTTCGAGCAGTCGGCTCGCAGGGTGTCCATCCGTCCATTGTGCGGGGAGCCGTGCGGGGAGCCGTGCGGGGAGCCGTGCGGGAAGCGATCACCCCGCCGGTCCCCACCGTCCGGCGCACGCCGAGGCCCGGCCGCGGACGGGTCGTCCGCGGCCGGGCCCCGTGGCGTTCCCCGGCGGCCGCCCGTCAGGCGGCGGCCGTGACCAGCGCCCCGGCCGGCGAGAGCGCGAGCTCCAGCACCTGCCGCACATCGGTGACGGGGTGCACGTCCAGCGTGTCGAGGATCTCCGCCGGGACGTCGTCCAGGTCGGCCTCGTTCCGCTTCGGGATGATCACGGTGGTGATGCCCGCCCGGTGGGCGGCCAGCAGCTTCTGCTTGACGCCGCCGATGGGCAGCACCCGCCCCGTCAGCGACACCTCGCCGGTCATCGCCACGTC
This sequence comes from Streptomyces zhihengii, assembly GCF_016919245.1. NCBI lineage: Bacteria > Bacillati > Actinomycetota > Actinomycetes > Kitasatosporales > Streptomycetaceae > Streptomyces > Streptomyces zhihengii. The sequence goes on from NZ_JAFEJA010000001.1 coordinate 2,893,922, forward strand.
CGTGCGCACCTGGCGTCCGGAGAGCAGCGAGGCGAGGGCCGTGGTCATCGTGACACCGGCGCTCGGGCCGTCCTTGGGCACCGCGCCCGCCGGGAAGTGGATGTGCACGCCCCGGTCCTTGAGGTCGGCGACCGGGAGCTCCAGCTCCGCGCCGTGCGAGCGCAGGAAGCTGAGCGCGATCTGCGCCGACTCCTTCATCACGTCGCCGAGCTGGCCGGTCAGGGTCAGTCCGGCCGCGCCCGTCTCCGGGTCGGCCAGTGACGCCTCCACGAAGAGGACGTCCCCGCCGGCGCCGGTGACGGCGAGCCCGGTGGCCACGCCCGGCACCGCGGTGCGGCGCTCGGACGGGTCCTGGGCGGACTCCGGCACATGGTGCGGCCGGCCGATCAGCGCCCGCAGATCGCCGTCGGTGACGGTGAACGGCAGCTCCCGGTCGCCCAGCTCGTGCTGCGCCGCGATCTTGCGGAGCAGCCGGGCGACGGAGCGCTCCAGGTTCCGGACGCCGGCCTCGCGGGTGTACTCGCCGGCGAGCCGGCGCAGGGCCGAGTCGTCGAGGGTCACCTCGCCGGGCTCGATGCCCGCGCGCTCCAGCTGCCGCGGCAGCAGGTGGTCCCGGGCGATGACGACCTTCTCGTCCTCCGTGTAGCCGTCGAGCCTGACCAGTTCCATCCGGTCGAGCAGGGCCTCGGGGATCGATTCCAGGACGTTGGCGGTGGCGAGGAACACCACGTCGCTGAGGTCGAGTTCGACCTCCAGGTAGTGGTCGCGGAAGGTGTGGTTCTGGGCCGGGTCGAGGACTTCGAGCAGGGCCGCGGCGGGGTCGCCGCGGAAGTCGGAGCCGACCTTGTCGATCTCGTCGAGCAGGACGACCGGGTTCATGGAGCCGGCCTCCTTGATCGCCCGCACGATGCGGCCGGGCAGGGCGCCGACGTAGGTGCGCCGGTGGCCGCGGATCTCCGCCTCGTCGCGCACGCCGCCGAGGGCGACGCGGACGAAGGTGCGGCCCATCGCGTGCGCGACGGACTCGCCGAGGCTGGTCTTGCCGACGCCGGGCGGACCGACCAGCGCGAGCACGGCGCCGCCCCTGCGGCCGCCGACCACGCCCAGACCCCGGTCGGCGCGCCGCTTGCGCACCGCCAGGTACTCGGTGATCCGTTCCTTCACGTCGGCCAGGCCGGCGTGCTCGGCGTCGAGCAGGGCCTTGGCGCCCTGGATGTCGTAGGCGTCCTCCGTGCGCTCGTTCCACGGCAGTTCGAGGACGGTGTCCAGCCAGGTGCGGATCCAGGAGCCCTCGGGCGACTGGTCGCTGGCGCGTTCCAGCTTCTCGACCTCCTTGAGGGCCGCCTCGCGGACCTTCTGGGGGAGGTCGGCGGCCTCGACGCGGGCCCGGTAGTCGTCGGACTCGTCGCCCTCCGCCTCGCCGTTGAGCTCGCGCAGTTCCTTGCGGACGGCGTCGAGCTGGCGGCGCAGCAGGAACTCGCGCTGCTGCTTGTCCACGCCTTCCTGGACGTCCTTGGCGATGGTCTCGGCGACGTCCTGCTCGGCGAGGTGCTCGCGGAGCTGGCCGATGGCGAGCCGCAGCCGGGCGACCGGGTCGGAGGTCTCCAGCAGTTCGATCTTCTGCGCGGTGGTGAGGAACGGCGAGTAGCCGGAGTTGTCCGCGAGCTGGGCGACGTCGTCGATCTGCTGGACCCGGTCCACGACCTGCCAGGCGCCGCGCTTCTTCAGCCAGGCGGTGGCGAGGGCCTTGTACTCGGTGACCAGTTCCAGGACGGCGCCGGGGGCGCCGGTGACGGCCTCCTCGACCGCGGTCCCCTCGACCCAGAGCGCCCCGCCGGGCCCGGTGGTCCCGGCCCCGATGCGCACCCGCCCGACGCCGCGGATCAGCGCGCCGGGGTCGCCGTCGGACAGCCGGCCGACCTGCTCGACGGTGCCGAGCACGCCGGTCGCCGCGTAGGTGCCGTCGACCCGGGGAACGAGCAGCACCTCCGGCTTGTTGCCCGAGGGACGGTCCGCGGCCTGTGCGGCCTCGACCGCGGCCCGCACCTCGGTGTCGGACAGGTCGAGCGGCACGACCATGCCCGGCAGCACCACTTCGTCGTCGAGCGGCAGCACGGGCAGGGTGAGCGGCGAACGGACCGTGAAGTCCTCGGCATCGGCAGCCATGATCTCCCCTAACGCAGTCAAGTTGAGCTGTATGGACTCAATGCATGTGAGCCCGGAGATGTTCCCCCGGCCGCGTTCGCTCTGAGCGATCACCCCGCACACGCCGCCCGGCCGGGACGTGGCCCGCGTCACATCGACGCCCCGCAGCCCATCCGCTGTAATAGCCACTGACGCATTGAGTCCATTACATGCACTGACACGGGGAGCACCGATGTCCTTCGAGTCCACCACCGCCGCCGTCGACGCCTGGGTACGCGGCTGGGTCGTCTCCCGCGGAGCCGCCGACCCGGTGGCCACCCCCTGGGGGTTCACGGTCGACGTCGGCCAGGTCCGGCACGCCACCCGGCACGTGCTGACGGCCGGCGACGAGGCGACCGTGCGCGCGGTCGCCGCCCGGGTCGCGGCCCCGACCGTGTGGCTGAAGGTCTTCGCCGAGCCCGCCGACGTCGTCCGGTGGGCCGGGCCCGACTGGCAGGTCGACGAACCGGGCTGGCTGATGTGGACCGCCCTGCGCCCCGCGCCCGCCCCGGCCGTCCCCGCCGGACTCACCCTGCGGACCTGGAGTCGCGGGGGCGTGGTGCGCGTCCTGGTGACCGCCGCCGACGGCTCGTTCGCGGCCCGCGGCCAGGTCGCCGCGACCGGCGCGACCGCCGTCGTCGACCAGATCGAGACCGCTCCGCACCACCGGCGCAAGGGCCTCGGCCGCCTGGTGATGCACACCCTCCAGCAGGCCGCGCTCGACCAGGGCGCCGGCATCGCGGTCCTCGGCGCCTCCCCCGACGGCCGTGCGCTGTACGAGTCCCTGGGCTGGCACGTCCAGGCCCCGCTGGTCAGCCTCTTCCACACCGTCGGCCACTGACCGGCGCGGCACGCACCCCGCCGCCCGGATCGCGCGTAGGACGGCCCCCCGCGGGAAGTGGTTTGAACGCACCGCCCGTTTCCCGTGAGGATGGAGCAGATCCCTGTCGTCACCTGCCAGCCGCCCGGAGGTCACCGTCATGCCGTTCCCCGCGTCCGTCCCCCCGGAGCCCCTCGTCCTGGACCGGCGCGAGGGTCCGTACGGGGAGGTGGTGCTGCGCAGGCGGGAGACCGGCGAGGGGCCGGTGCACGAGATCATCGCCAACGGCTGCTTCCTGATGGACACCTCCGACGGGCGCTCCGAACGGCGGCTGATCGACGCCGCCTTCGAGGCGCTGGAGACGGGGAACGTCGCACCGAGCCTGCTCATCGGCGGGCTGGGGGTCGGGTTCTCGCTGGCGCACGCGGCCGAGGGCGAGCAGTGGCGGCACATCGTGGTGGTCGAGCGCGAGGAGGCGATCATCGAGTGGCACCGCGCGGGGCCGCTCGCGGCGATCTCCGGCACGGCGCTCGGTGATCCACGGAGCGTGATCCTCCACACCGACCTGGTGGAGCACCTGCGCATCACCGAGGACCGGTTCGACGCCCTGTGCCTGGACATCGACAACGGGCCCGACTGGACGGTCACCGAAGACAACGGCGAGCTGTACTCACCTGCCGGACTGGCCTCCTGCGCACGGGTGCTGAAGCCCGGCGGGGTGCTCGCCGTCTGGTCGGCGCAGCCGTCGTCCGCCTTCGAGGAAGCGATGCGGAATGCCGGATTCACCGGGGTAAGAACCGAAGAGATCCGCCTTGCCCGGGGCGTACCGGACGTGGTGCACCTCGGAGTTCGCCCTGCGTAGCCGCGACCCCGCCGATGCCCTTACGCTGCTGGGACACAAACGGGCCCGGCAGCGGTCCGTAACCATGTGCAGCACGCAGTGAACAGGTAACAGGGGCGGGGCGATGGAGCAGACACACACCACGCACAACGGCGTCGCGGCCACGCCAGGAGCCCAGCGCCGGGTGCTCGTCGTCGAGGACGACGCCACGATCGTCGATGCCATCGCGGCACGCCTGCGGGCCGAGGGCTTCCTGGTCCAGACGGCGCTCGACGGCCCCGCCGCAGTCGACGCCGCCGAGGCGTGGCAGCCCGATCTGATGGTGCTCGACGTCATGCTGCCCGGCTTCGACGGCCTGGAGGTCTGCCGCCGGGTGCAGGCCCAGCGCCCCGTACCGGTGCTGATGCTCACCGCGCGTGACGACGAGACGGACATGCTGGTCGGACTGGGCGTCGGCGCCGACGACTACATGACCAAGCCGTTCTCGATGCGCGAGCTCGCCGCCCGGGTGCACGTCCTGCTGCGCCGTGTCGAGCGCGCCGCCCTCGCCGCCGTCACCCCGCGCAGCGGCATCCTGCGCCTGGGCGAGCTGGAGATCGACCACGCACAGCGCCGGGTGCGGGTGCGGGCCGAGGACGTCCACCTGACGCCGACCGAGTTCGACCTGCTGGTGTGCCTGGCCAACACCCCGCGCGCCGTCCTCTCCCGCGAGCAGCTGCTCGCGGAGGTCTGGGACTGGGCCGACGCCTCCGGCACCCGGACCGTCGACAGCCACATCAAGGCGCTGCGCCGGAAGATCGGCGCGGAGCGGATCCGCACCGTCCACGGTGTGGGCTACGCCCTGGAGACGCCGGCGCCATGAGCGGGCGGCCGCGCGGCGGGCTGCGCAGGCGGCTGGGCACCCGATCCCTCACGATCTCGATCAAGACCAAGCTGAGCACGCTGGTCGTCGTCTCGGTCCTGATCACCACCGGTCTGATGCTGATGGCGTTCCACAGCAAGACCGAGGTGCGGTTCATCACCATCTTCACGATGATCGCCACGCTGCTGATCACCCAGTTCGTGGCGCACGGCCTGACCGCGCCGCTGGACGAGATGACCAAGGTCGCCCGGGGCATATCGCACGGCGACTACACCCGCCGGGTGCGCGGCGCCGACCGGCGCGACGAGCTGGGCGACCTCGCGTCGACCATCAACCGCATGGCCGACGACCTGGAGGCGGTGGACCGCAACCGCAAGGAGCTGGTCGCCAACGTCTCGCACGAGCTGCGCACGCCGATCGCCGCGCTGCGCGCCGTGCTGGAGAACGTGGTCGACGGGGTGTCCGCGGCCGATCCGGAGACCATGCGCACCGCGCTGAAGCAGACGGAGCGCCTGGGCCGGCTGGTGGAGACACTGCTGGACCTCTCCCGGCTGGACAACGGGGTGCTGCCGCTGCGGGCCCGCAGGTTCGAGGTGTGGCCGTACCTGTCGGGGGTGCTGAAGGAGGCCAACCTGGCGTCCTCGCAGCGCGGGCTCGCCTCCGGCTCGGGCCACCACACGCGCACGGACGTGCATCTGCACCTGGACGTCTCGCCCCCGGAGCTGACCGCGCACGCGGACGCCGAGCGGCTGCACCAGGTAGTGGCGAATCTCATCGACAACGCGGTGAAGCACTCGCCGCCGCACGGCCGGGTCACGGTCCGCGCCCGGCGGGGCTTCGGCCGGGAGTCGCTGGACCTCGAAGTGCTGGACGAGGGGCCGGGCATCCCGGAGCAGGAACGGCACCGGGTCTTCGAGCGGTTCAACCGGGGCCAGGTCGCCGCGCCGCACGGGCCGGGCAGCGACGGCGGCACGGGGCTCGGGCTGGCGATCGCGCGCTGGGCGGTGGATCTGCACGGCGGTCGCATCGGAGTGGCCGAATCCGCACGCGGATGCCGGATACGGGTCACCCTTCCGGGAGAACCCGCACCAAGAGGTTGACGTAGGGTTCGAACCGGAGCGCGTCGTTCTGCGTGGATAGAGGCAGAGCGGGCAGAAGGCTGCAGGCCACACGGGTGCAGCCGTGAAGCGGCGATCCCGCACAGAGGCGAAACTGGACTAGTTTCCCGCCATTCACAAGCCTGAAACCCGCCTTTCGGTGTGACTTGCGCGACGATGACCGGCCCGGCCTGCACCTCTCGGCCAAGGAGGCGTAGCCTTTATTTCCGCTGTCCATCACCTTGTGAAGCGGAAGAGGGCGGTTCTCGCCGTGTCGTCTCAGTCCCCCAGTAACTCAAGCCTCCAGGCCGACCAAGGCGCCCAGGGTTCCAACCCTGCCGCCGCGTTCGGTGCCAATGAGTGGCTCGTCGACGAGATCTACCAGCAGTACCTCCAGGACCCGAATTCGGTCGACCGGGCCTGGTGGGACTTCTTCGCCGACTACAAGCCGGGAGCCGGCGCGGCGGACAAGGACAAGGCGGCGCCCGCCGCCACGACCACGACCGCCCCCACCACGACTGCGAGCGCGCCCGCCGCGCAGCAGGCGGCGCCCGCCCAGGCCGCCCCCGCCCCGGCGAAGCCCGCCGCGGCTCCGGCTCCGGCCCCGGCGAAGCCCGCCGCCGCCGCGCCGGCCGCTCCGGCGCCCGCGCCCAAGGCCGCCCCGGCGAAGGCCGCACCGGCCAAGGCCGCGGCCGCCCCCGCGGAGTCCGCCGACGGCCCCGAGTTCGTGACGCTGCGCGGCCCGGCCGCCGCGGTCGCCAAGAACATGAGCGCCTCCCTGGAGCTGCCCACGGCCACGTCCGTGCGCGCGGTGCCGGTGAAGCTGCTGTTCGACAACCGCATCGTCATCAACAACCACCTCAAGCGCGCCCGGGGCGGGAAGATCTCCTTCACCCACCTCATCGGGTACGCGATGGTGCAGGCCATCAAGGCCATGCCGTCGATGAACTGGTCCTTCGCCCAGAAGGACGGCAAGCCGACGCTGGTGAAGCCGGAGCACGTCAACTTCGGCCTGGCCATCGACCTGGTGAAGCCGAACGGCGACCGCCAGCTCGTCGTCGCCGGCATCAAGAAGGCCGAGACGCTGAACTTCTTCGAGTTCTGGCAGGCCTACGAGGACATCGTCCGCCGCGCCCGCAACAACAAGCTGACGATGGACGACTTCACCGGCGTCACCGTCTCGCTGACCAACCCCGGCGGCCTCGGCACCGTCCACTCGGTGCCGCGTCTGATGCCCGGTCAGTCCGTCATCATGGGCGTCGGCTCGATGGACTACCCGGCCGAGTTCCAGGGCACCTCGCAGGACACCCTGAACAAGCTGGGCATCTCCAAGGTGATGACCCTCACCAGCACCTACGACCACCGCGTCATCCAGGGCGCCGCGTCGGGCGAGTTCCTGCGCATCGTGGCGAACCTCCTCCTCGGCGAGGACGGCTTCTACGACGACATCTTCGAGTCGCTGCGCATCCCCTACGAGCCGGTCCGCTGGCTCAAGGACATCGACGCCTCGCACGACGACGACGTCACCAAGGCCGCGCGGGTCTTCGAGCTGATCCACTCCTACCGGGTCCGCGGCCACGTCATGGCCGACACCGACCCGCTGGAGTACCGCCAGCGCAAGCACCCCGACCTGGACATCACCGAGCACGGCCTCACCCTGTGGGACCTGGAGCGCGAGTTCGCCGTCGGCGGCTTCGCCGGCAAGTCGATGATGAAGCTGCGCGACATCCTCGGCGTGCTGCGCGAGTCGTACTGCCGCACCACCGGCATCGAGTTCATGCACATCCAGGACCCGAAGCAGCGCAAGTGGCTCCAGGACCGGGTGGAGCGCCCGCACCACAAGCCGGAGCGCGAGGAGCAGCTGCGCATCCTGCGCCGCCTGAACGCCGCCGAGGCGTTCGAGATCTTCCTGCAGACGAAGTACGTCGGCCAGAAGCGCTTCTCCCTGGAGGGCGGCGAGTCCGTCATCCCGCTGCTCGACGCGGTCATCGACTCCGCCGCCGAGTCGCGCCTGGACGAGGTCGTCATCGGCATGGCCCACCGCGGCCGCCTCAACGTGCTGGCCAACATCGTCGGCAAGTCCTACGCGCAGATCTTCCGCGAGTTCGAGGGCAACCTCGACCCGAAGTCGATGCACGGCTCCGGCGACGTGAAGTACCACCTGGGCGCCGAGGGCACCTTCACCGGGCTGGACGGCGAGCAGATCAAGGTCTCCCTCGTCGCCAACCCCTCCCACCTGGAGGCGGTCGACCCGATCCTGGAGGGTGTCGCCCGCGCCAAGCAGGACGTCATCAACAAGGGCGGCACGGACTTCACCGTCCTGCCCGTCGCCCTGCACGGTGACGCGGCCTTCGCCGGCCAGGGTGTCGTCGCCGAGACGCTGAACATGTCCCAGCTGCGCGGCTACCGCACCGGCGGCACGGTCCACATCGTCATCAACAACCAGGTCGGCTTCACCGCCGCCCCGGAGTCGTCGCGCTCCTCGATGTACGCCACCGACGTGGCCCGCATGATCGAGGCGCCGATCTTCCACGTGAACGGCGACGACCCGGAGGCCGTCGTGCGCGTGGCGCGGCTCGCCTTCGAGTTCCGCCAGGCGTTCAACAAGGACGTCGTGATCGACCTCATCTGCTACCGCCGCCGCGGTCACAACGAGGGCGACAACCCCTCGTTCACCAACCCGCAGATGTACAACCTGATCGACAAGAAGCGCTCGGTGCGCAAGCTCTACACCGAGTCGCTGATCGGTCGCGGCGACATCACCCTCGAAGAGGCGGAGCAGTCGCTCCAGGACTTCCAGGGCCAGCTCGAGAAGGTCTTCGCCGAGGTCCGCGAGGCCACCAGCCACCCGGCCCCGACGCACGTCCCGGACGCCGAGCCGGAGTTCCCGGTCGCGGTCAACACGGCGGTCTCCCAGGAGATCGTCAAGCGGATCGCGGAGTCCCAGGTCAACATCCCGGACACCATCACGGTGCACCCGCGGCTGCTGCCGCAGATGCAGCGCCGCGCCGCCTCCGTCGAGGACGGCACGATCGACTGGGGCATGGGCGAGACCCTGGCCATCGGTTCGCTGCTGATGGAGGGCACCCCCGTCCGGCTGTCCGGCCAGGACACCCGCCGCGGCACCTTCGGCCAGCGCCACGCGGTGCTGGTGGACCAGGAGACCGGCGAGGACTACACCCCGCTGCTCTACCTGACCGAGGAGCAGGCCCGCTACAACGTCTACGACTCGCTGCTCAGCGAGTACGCGGCGATGGGCTTCGAGTACGGCTACTCGCTGGCCCGCCCGGACGCGCTGGTCATGTGGGAGGCGCAGTTCGGTGACTTCGTCAACGGCGCGCAGACCGTCGTCGACGAGTTCATCTCCTCGGCCGAGCAGAAGTGGAGCCAGCACTCCGGCGTCACGCTGCTGCTGCCGCACGGCTACGAGGGCCAGGGCCCGGACCACAGCTCCGCCCGCCCCGAGCGCTTCCTCCAGATGTGCGCGCAGGACAACATGACGGTCGCGATGCCGACCCTGCCGTCGAACTACTTCCACCTGCTGCGCTGGCAGGTCCACAACCCGCACCACAAGCCGCTGATCGTCTTCACCCCGAAGTCGATGCTGCGTCTGAAGGCCGCGGCGTCCAAGGCGGAGGAGTTCACCACCGGCGGCTTCCGCCCGGTGATCGGGGACGACAGCGTCGACCCGGCCGCCGTGCGCAAGGTCGTCTTCTGCGCGGGCAAGGTCTACTACGACCTCGACGCCGAGCGGCAGAAGCGCGGCACCACGGACACCGCGATCATCCGTCTGGAGCGCCTGTACCCGCTGCCGGGTGCCGAGCTCCAGGCCGAGATCGCCAAGTACCCGAACGCCGAGAAGTACCTGTGGACGCAGGAGGAGCCGGCGAACCAGGGCGCCTGGCCGTTCATCGCCCTCAACCTGATCGACCACCTCGATCTGGCCGTCGGCGCGGACATCCCGCACGGCGAGCGCCTGCGCCGCATCTCGCGCCCGCACAGCTCCTCGCCGGCCGTGGGCTCGAAGAAGCGTCACGAGCAGGAGCAGGAGCAGCTCGTCAACGAGGTCTTCGACGCCTGACCGGACACCTGACCGGACACCGGGCGGGGCGCCCCCGCGGGCGTCCCGCCGATACGTGAAGGGCCCGGCACCCCTCGGGGTGCCGGGCCCTCGCGCGTGCTGCGCGGCTCCGCCGTACCGCACGCCGCCCGGCACTCGTTACGCTGTGCGCATGTACTTCACCGACCGCGGCATCGAGGAACTGGAGAAGCGGCGGGGCGAGGAGGAGGTCACCTTCGAGTGGCTCGCCGAGCAGCTCCGGACGTTCGTCGACCTCAACCCGGATTTCGAGGTCCCCGTCGAGCGTCTGGCCACCTGGCTGGCACGGCTGGACGACGAGGACGACGAGGAGTGACCCGCCGCGCGCCCCGGCCGGGTGAGCCCGCCGCCGGGAGCGCTCCGCGGGGCCGTCAGGCCGCGGGGGTCCGCAGGCGGGCGTAGAGCAGCCCGAGCACCCCGTGGCCGACCAGCAGCGCGCCGGCCGCGGCCCAGCCGGGGCTGCGGCGGCTCAGGGCCCAGGCGGTCAGCGGAAGGCCGGCGGCGAGCTGGGCGGTACCGAGGACCCGGGCGCCCGGGCCGTGCAGCCACGGCTCCAGCGCGCCCTCCTCGACGGCGTCCCGCCAGCCGGACCAGGCGAGGTGCTCGGCGCCCCGCGCGCGGGCGGCCGCGCGCAGCCACTCGGCCGGCTGCCCGGGCGTCAGCCCCTCGGGCAGGTCGAGCCCGGTCCGGGCGAGCACCGCGAGGAGGCCGGTCGTCCGGGCGTGGGCGTCGGCCTCCGGATCGGGCAGGGTGAGCGGTTCCAGGGCCTGGAGATCGAGCACGGGGTCGAGGCCGAGGCGCGCCGCGAAGGTGCGCATGGCCTCGTCCTCGCCCACCGGGGTGCCGTCGGCGAGCCATACGTAGCCGACCGGGCGGCGGAAGCCGGAGACGAGGGTGAAGCCGGCCCGGTCGCCGTCCCACCAGAGCGCGAGGGCGGGCCGGTCCGTGCCGACGGCCGCGGCGGCGGCCCAGCCGGAGAGCACCGCGTCCACGGGTTCGCCGCCGTCCAGCCACGGCCGCCCCTCGGGGACGATGACGCTCCAGCCCTCGCCCGCCGGGGCCAGGAGCAGGTTCTCGCGCAGCAGCCGGACCTGCTGCCGTACGGCGTCGGGCTCGGCCCGGCAGAGCAGCAGGGCGCCCACGGGTGTCGCGTTCATGTCTCCACGCTAGGCCGCGTCCGGCACATCCCGCCTGGCGTGCCGCGGGCGGACGGCGCTCCGTGCGGACCCGGCCCGGGGCGCGGCACGACCGGAAGACACGGGCGCACGACGCCGGGAGGCCCGGGGCGCGGCACGACCGGAAGCCGCGGAGGCGCGCGACGCCGGAAGGCCCGGGGCGACACCGGAAGACGCGGAGGCGCGCGGCGCCGGGAGGGCGGCGCTTGACATCGAACCGCCGCGATATATCGTGTCTCGCAGGAGACGCGATATGTTGCGTCGTGGCGGCCGCGGGAGGTCAGCACCATGGCAGAGACGACATGGGAAGTCGCCGAGCCCAAGAAGCTCGACTTCGACGACCCGGTGACCACCCTCAAGGTGCGCATCGTCAACGGAACGGTCAACGTCGTCGGCACCGACGACGGTTCCGCCCGGCTGGAGGTCTCCGCGATCGAGGGCCCGCCGCTCGTCGTCACCCGGGACGGCCCCACCCTGACCGTCGCCTACGAGGACCTTCCCTGGCAGGGCTTCCTCAAGCTCCTCGACCCCAAGGAGCGCCACCGCAGCGCGGTCGTCTCCCTCGTCGTCCCCGCCGACGCCTCCGTCGAGGTCGGCGTCGTCGGCGCGGGGGCCGTCGTGTCCGGCGTCCAGGGCACCACCTCCGTACGCGGCGTCACCGGCGACACCACCCTCGTCGGGCTGGCCGGCCCGGTCCTCGCCGAGACGGTCTCGGGCAACCTGGAGGCGCAGGCGCTGACCGGCGCCCTCCGCTTCCACTCCGTCTCCGGCGACCTCACCGTCGTCGACGGCGCCGGCTCCACCGTGAAGGCCGAGACGGTGACCGGCGACATGGTCGTCGACATCGGCACCACCGGGGAACCGGCCGACATCCGGCTGACCACGGTCTCCGGCGAGGTCGCCATCCGGCTCCCCCACCCGGCCGACGCCACGGTCGAGGCCAACACCGCGAGCGGCGCCGTCTCCAACGCCTTCGAGGACCTGCGGGTCCGCGGGCAGTGGGGCGCCAAGCGGATCACCGGCACCCTCGGCGCGGGCACCGGCACCCTCTCCGCGACCACCGTGTCCGGCTCCATCGCCCTGCTGCGCAGGCCCCCGGCGGACGAGGACGGGACGTACGCCGACGCCCCGACCGGAAAGGCGCTCTGACATGCCCCCCGTATTCGCCCACGGCCGTCTGCGGCTCTACCTGCTCAAGCTGCTCGACGAGGCCCCGCGCCACGGCTACGAGGTCATCCGGCTGCTGGAGGAGCGCTTCCAGGGCCTGTACGCGCCGAGCGCCGGCACCGTCTACCCCCGGCTGGCCAAGCTGGAGGCCGAGGGCCTGGTCACCCACGCCACCGAGGGCGGCCGCAAGGTCTACTCGATCACCGACGCCGGGCGCGCCGAACTCGCCGGACGCGGCGCCGAACTCGCCGACCTGGAACTGGAGATCCGCGAGTCGGTCTCCGAGCTCGCGGCGGAGATCCGCGACGACGTGCGCGGCGCGGCGGGCAGGCTGCGCAGCGAGATGCGCGCGGCGGCCGGCGAGGCCCGCGGCGGCGGCGCGGCGGACGCGAAGGGCTTCGCGGGCCCGGCCCCCGAGGCCGACGGCTGGCAGACGGCCAAGGAGGAGCTGCGCCGCGCCCGCCAGGAGTGGAAGGAGCAGGCGCGCCGGGCGAAGGACGAGTCCCGGCGGGCGCGCGAGGACGCCCGGCAGGCCCGCCGCCAGGCCGAGGAGGCCCGGGAGCACGCCCGTTCCGAGATGCAGCGCATCGCCCGCCAGGTGCAGGACCAGGTCCAGGACCACTTCGCGCGCGGCGACTGGCCCGCCGGGGTGCGCGACGGCCTGTCCGAACTGGCGGGCCAGCTCGGCGGGCTGGCCCGCGGCACCGCCTGGCCGCCGTACGTGAAGCCGGAGGCGGCCGCCGCGGATCCCGACTGGGCGGAGGACACCGTCGCGGAGCCCTCGGCCGATCCCGTACGGGACCTGGAGCGGCTGCTGGACCGCTTCCGCGACGACGTGCGGGACGCGGCGCGCGACCGCGGGGTGAGCGCGGACCAACTGGGCGAGGCGCGGCGCCATCTGTCCACGGCGGCGGCGCACATCGTCGCGCTGCTGAACACCCCCCGCGGCTGAGCCCGCCGGATGCCGCCGTGCCCCTCGGGCGCGGCGGCATCCGCAGTGGCGGCCCGGCGGGACCGGATCCCGTCAGGCCCCGGTCAGCACGATCTTGCCGAAGAGGTCGCCCTTCTCGATCCGCTCGAAGCCCTCGCGGGCCCGGTCCAGCGGAAGCACCTGGTCGATCACCGGCCGGACCCCGGTCACCGCGCAGAAGGACAGCAGGTCCTCCAGCTCGTCCTTCGACCCCATGGTGGAGCCGACGACCTTGAGCTCCAGGAAGAAGATGCGGGTCAGTTCGGCGTGGGACGGGCGGTCGCCGCTGGTCGCCCCCGAGATCACCAGAGTGCCCCCGGGGCGCAGCGACTTGACGGAGTGGGACCAGGTGGCGGCCCCGACCGTCTCGATCACGGCGTCCACCCGGCGCGGCAGCCGCGCACCCGGCTCGAACGCCTCCTCGGCGCCGAGTTCGACGGCGCGCCGGCGCTTGGCCTCGTCGCGGCTGGTGGCGTACATCCGCAGCCCGGCCGCCCGGCCGAGCACCAGCGCGGCGGTCGCGACACCGCCGCCCGCGCCCTGCACGAGGACCGAGTCACCGGGGCGCACACCGGCGTTGGTGAAGAGCATGCGGTACGCGGTGAGCCACGCCGTCGGCAGACAGGCGGCCTCCTCGAAGCTGAGCTCCCGCGGCTTGGGCAGCACGTTCCAGGTGGGGACGCTCACCTGCTCGGCGAAGGTGCCCTGGTAGCGCTCGGTGAGGATGGACCGGGGCTCGCCGGGGCCGACCCCGTGGCCGCTCTGGCCGATGACGGAGTGGAGCACGACCTCGTTGCCGTCCTGGTCGACGCCCGCGGCGTCGCAGCCCAGGATCATCGGCAGCTTGTCCTCGGAGAGGCCGACGCCCCGCAGCGACCACAGGTCGTGGTGGTTGAGCGAGGCGGCCCTGACGGTCACGGTCGTCCAGCCCGGACGCTCCTGCGGCGCGGGCCGTTCCCCGAGTTCGAGACCGTTCAGCGGCTGGTCACGGTCGATGCGTGCGGCGTAGGCGGCGAACATGACCATGAGCGTAGGACGCGGCCCGCCCCCGCGGAACCGCCCACCCCTGTGACACGCCCCGCACACCCCGGGCCCGTGACACGCCGACGGGCCGGCCGCACCCCCGCGAGGGGATGCGCGACCGGCCCGTCGGGCGAAACCGCGAGCGCCGCCTCAGCGCCGCGCCACACCCTCCGCACGCGCCGCGGCCGCCACGGCAGCGGTCACCGCGGGAGCCACCCGCTCGTCGAACGGGGAGGGGATCACGTAGTCGGCCGACAGGTCGTCCCCGACCACGTCCGCCAGCGCGTTCGCCGCCGCGATCTTCATGCCCTCGGTGATGCGGGAGGCCCGCACCTGGAGCGCGCCCGCGAAGATGCCCGGGAAGGCGAGGACGTTGTTGATCTGGTTCGGGTAGTCCGAACGCCCGGTCGCCACGACCGCCGCGTACTTGTGCGCGACGTCGGGGTGGACCTCGGGGTTCGGGTTGGCCATGGCGAAGACGAACGCCCCCGGCGCCATCGTCGCGACGGCCTCCTCCGGGACGGTGCCGCCGGAGACGCCGATGAACACGTCCGCGCCGGCGAGCGCCGTCTCCAGCGTGCCGGAGAGCCCGGCCCGGTTGGTGAGCCCGGCGATCTCGCGCTTGACCGCGGTGAGGTCCTCGCGGTCCCGGCTGACGATGCCCTTGCGGTCGGTGACGGCCACGTCGCCGAGGCCGGCCTCCAGCAGGAACTTCGCGATGGCCACACCGGCCGCGCCGGCGCCGGAGATGACCGCGCGGAGGTCGCCCAGACCCCGGCCGGTCAGCTTGGCCGCGTTGCGCAGGGCCGCGAGGGTCACCACGGCGGTGCCGTGCTGGTCGTCGTGGAAGACGGGGATGTCGAGGCGCTCCTGGAGCTTGCGCTCGATCTCGAAGCACCGCGGCGCCGAGATGTCCTCCAGGTTCACGCCGCCGAAGGAGGGGGCGAGCCGGACGACGGTCTCGACGATCTCGTCGGTGTCGGTGGTGGCGAGGGCGATCGGGACCGCGTCCACGCCGCCGAACTGCTTGAAGAGGATCGCTTTCCCCTCCATGACCGGGAGGGAGGCCTCCGGGCCGATGTCGCCGAGGCCGAGCACCGCGGTCCCGTCCGTCACGACGGCGACGACCTGGGACTTCCAGGTGTAGTCGTGGACGAGCTCGGGCTGCTCGGCGATTGCGGTGCACACCTTGGCGACGCCGGGTGTGTACGCGAGGGACAGATCATCCTTGTCCCGCACCGGCACGGTGGCCTGGATGGCCATCTTGCCGCCGCGGTGCAGGGCGAACGCCGGATCGAAGGGCTCGTCGGCACTCTCCGTCGTGGCGCTGTCGCTGCGAGGATTGACGATCTCCGCTGCCATTGGGTTGACCCCTTAAGTCTGCATGGTGAGGGTGGCCACTCCTGGTTGAGGAGGGGTGGGCGGACCCGCGTACGACCTCTGCGTCAGGCGGTTGGCCCGCCGTGGCAGGGGGTGTCTCGTACGCGCGGGCGCGCCGCACAACGCGCCCTGAGCCCCGGATGAGGGGTGTAAGGATCCTTCTTACCGGACAGACCGCACCGCGCACGAGTCGTTTCCTTCGCGGTGACACGCCTCATAGCGGGGAAGTCGGTCAACTCCCGCTGTACGGCGGAATCCGCCCAGAAGGCTCACCGGCGAAAGATCTTCCGGCGAGCAGCAGGCATCTCGGCGAATGGTCCGGTCCAGGTATGCCGTCGCCGATGTTCGGGGATCACCCGTTACCCGATTTTGACATGCGAGGCCCCCTGAATGGGCTAGTCCGAATGGCAAGATGCCGAAAACACACAAGGTCGCGACACTCGAAAGTGAGTGCACGACTCGTCGCAGTCCCCTCTACACAGCCGGAGGACCCCGATCATGACCGCAAGCACCACCCGTCGCTCGACTGCCGCCAGGTCCAGGATCACCGCGGTCGCCGCGATCGCGGTCGTCGGCGCCCTGACCCTCACCGCATGTGGCGACCAGACCAACTCCGGCTCGGACACCGCCACCAGCGAGGGCACCAAGGCAACCGGTGCGCCGCTCTTCGACAAGCTGCCCGAGAACATCCAGAAGGCCGGCGTGATCAAGGTCGGCACCGACGCCGCCTACGCGCCCATGGAGTACGAGGAGGGCGGCAAGATCGTCGGTATCGACCCCGACATCGCCGCCGCCCTCGGCAAGGAGCTGGGCGTCAAGTTCGTCTTCACCAGCGGCACCTTCGACGGTCTCATCTCCTCGCTGAACACCGGCCGCCAGGACGTCGTCATGTCGGCCATGAGCGACACCAAGGCCCGCCAGGAGGGCCTGGACGACACCGGCAAGAAGACCGGTGACGGCGTCGACTTCGTCGACTACTTCACCTCCGGCGTCTCCCTGCTGGTCAAGAAGGGCAACCCGGACAACATCAAGTCGCTGGACGACCTGTGCGGCAAGAAGGTCGCCGTGCAGCGCGGCACCATCTACCACGACACCTTCAAGGCCCAGGCCGAGACCTGTAAGAAGGACGGCAAGGGCGCCCTGACGATCGAGGCGTTCGACACCGACGCCGAGGCGCAGACCCGGGTGAAGTCCGGCGGCGCCGTGGCCGACCTGAACGACTACCCGGTCGCCGCGCACATCGCCAAGACCGCGGGCGGCGGCAACGACTTCGAGGTCGCGGGCGGCCAGACCGACGCCGGCCCGTTCGGCATCGCCGTCAACAAGGACAACACCCAGCTGCGCGACGCCCTCAAGGACGCGCTGAACGCGATCATCGAGAACGGCGAGTACCAGAAGGTCCTGGAGAAGTGGGACGTCACGAACAGCGCCGTGACCGAGGCGACCATCAACGCCGGCAAGTGATTCCGGCGCCCTCGCCTCACGCGTTCACCGAAGGGCAGTCATCGTGACTGACAAGTTCGACAAGACCCCCGCAGGCGGGCCGTCCGCCCACTCGGCGGTCGACAAGGGGACGTCCACGCCCCCTGAGCAGATCAAGGCCATCCCGGTCCGCCACTGGGGGCGCTGGGTCAGCGCCGTGATCGTCGTCGCCCTGCTGGGCACGCTGATCTAC
Source organism: Streptomyces zhihengii (assembly GCF_016919245.1). Lineage (NCBI taxonomy): Bacteria > Bacillati > Actinomycetota > Actinomycetes > Kitasatosporales > Streptomycetaceae > Streptomyces > Streptomyces zhihengii. The sequence continues at coordinate 2,911,215 of NZ_JAFEJA010000001.1, forward strand.
TCGTTCTCCCAGGGCGACGTGAACTGGGGGACGGTCGGCGATCTGATCTTCGACGACCGGATCGTCCGGGGCATGGGCGCCACGCTGCTGATCAGCGTGCTGTCCATGCTGATCGGCCTGGTGCTCGGCGTCCTCTTCGCCGTCATGAGGCTGTCGAAGAACCCGGTCACCGGCGCCGTCGCCTGGCTGTACATCTGGTTCTTCCGCGGTACCCCGGTCTACGTCCAGCTCCTGCTGTGGTTCAACCTGGCGCTGATCTTCCCCGTCCTCAACCTTGGTTTCTACAAGGACGAGATGGTCGACGTGATGACCCCGTTCATGGTCGCCCTGCTGGGTCTGGGCCTGAACGAGGGCGCCTACATGGCGGAGATCGTCCGCGCCGGCATCCAGTCGGTGGACGAGGGCCAGACCGAGGCCTCCAACGCGCTCGGCATGTCCAGCTCCAAGACCATGCGGCGCATCGTCCTCCCGCAGGCGATGCGGGTGATCGTGCCGCCCACCGGCAACGAGTTCATCAACCTGCTGAAGACCTCGTCGCTGGTGTCGGCCGTGCAGTACACCGAACTGCTGCGCGCCGCGCAGAACATCGGCTCCACATCGTTCGCGATCATGGAGACGCTGCTGGTGGCCTCGGTCTGGTACCTGGCCCTGACCAGTGTGTTCAGCGTCGGCCAGTACTACGTCGAGCGGCACTACGCCCGCGGGTCGCTGCGCCAGCTGCCGCCCACCCCGTGGCAGCGGGTGAAGAAGAACCTGCTGAACGTCACCGGCAAGCGCGAAGGGGCGTGGTCATGAACGCCATGGTGAAGGCCGAGGGCGTCCACAAGTCCTTCGGCGCCGCGCACATCCTGCGCGGCATCGACCTGGAGGTCGCCCCGCAGGAGGTGTTCTGCCTGGTCGGCCCGTCCGGCTCCGGCAAGTCCACCTTCCTGCGGTGCATCAACCACCTGGAGAAGATCAACGCCGGCCGCCTGTCGGTCGACGGCCATCTGGTCGGGTACCGGCAGAAGGGCGACAAGCTCTACGAGCTGAAGGACAGCGAGGTCGCGGCGCAGCGCCGGGACATCGGCATGGTCTTCCAGCGCTTCAACCTGTTCCCCCACATGACGGCGCTCGCGAACGTCATGGAGGCGCCGATCCAGGTCAAGGGCGAGACCAAGGCCGTCGCCCGTGCCCGGGCCGAGCGCCTGCTCGACCGGGTCGGGCTGTCGGACAAGGCGGGGAACTACCCCTCCCAGCTCTCCGGCGGCCAGCAGCAGCGTGTCGCCATCGCCCGTGCGCTGGCGATGGAGCCGAAGCTGATGCTCTTCGACGAGCCGACCTCGGCCCTCGACCCGGAGCTGGTCGGCGAGGTCCTCGACGTGATGCGCGGACTCGCCGAGGAGGGCATGACGATGATCGTCGTGACCCACGAGATGGGCTTCGCCCGGGAGGTCGGCGACTCGCTGGTCTTCATGGACGGCGGCGTGGTGGTCGAGTTCGGCAACCCGCGCGACGTCCTGACCAACCCGCAGCACGACCGCACCAAGGCGTTCCTCTCCAAGGTGCTCTGAGCCGGGTCCCCGGCACGGGGACGCGCACGGCCTACGCCGCAGGGGCGGTACGGGATCTCCCGTACCGCCCCTGCGGCGTAGGTCTACCTGACCGCGAGGACCAGGGCGTCGCTCGGCGAGGCCCACACCGGGCGGGCCTCGCCGAAGCCGGCCGCGCGCAGGGTCTCGGCGTGCCAGGCCGCCGAGGGGGTCTCGCCGTCCGCGTGCTCGCCGTAGATGCGGAAGCGTTCGGCGGTCGGGGCGGCGAGCACCGGGTCCGCGGCGGCCAGCGCCCACCAGTCCGCCCAGTCGAGCACGCCCGCCGCCCGGGCCCGGTCCATGCCCGCGTGCCGGTGGGCGCGCTCGGCGGCGTTGATCCGGGGGGTCGACGCGTCCTTCATCCGGTCGGCGTTCAGGAACACGCCGTCGGCGCGGACCAGACCGGCGAGCTGCCCGTAGAGGGTGGCGAGCGGCCCGGCGCGCAGCCAGTGCAGCGCGGTGGCGGTGAGCACCGCGTCGTACTCGGGGTGCGGCAGGGCGGCGGTCCAGCCGGGGTCGGTGAGATCGGCCGTCACGAAGGCGACCCGGTCGTCCCCGGCGAAGTAGCCCCGGGCGATCGTCAACAGCGCGGGATCCAGGTCCACACCCGTGCTGGTGGCGTCCGGGAACCGGGCGAGCAGCCGGTCCGTGATACTGCCCGTACCGCAGGCGAGGTCGAGCACCCTGGGGGCGGGGCCCACCGTGGCCTCGACCATGTCCAGCATCACGCGGAACCGCTCCTCGCGGTCGGGCATGTACCACTCCTGCTGGCGGTCCCAGCTCTGCTGCCAGGCCCGCCAGTCGCTTCCCGTGTCCGCCGTGGTTCCCGCCACCGGAACCCTCCCGTCCGTAATACCCTCGAATCCATAGCAGCTGTTACGGCTGTATCGCCGACAGTAGACCGTTGCAGTAAGGACTACAAGTGGAACTGGCCCATTACTCGGATTACGCCGTACGCCTGGTCAACACCGAGGAGCCGGCCCGCAGCAAGGACTCGCTGACCTCCGTCGACGCGGTACGCGAGCTCTTCGGCGCCTCCGCCCAGATGGCCCGGCGGGCCACGGACGCGGACGTGACACGGTTCCGCTCGGTCCGGGCCCGGCTGCGCGCCGTCTTCACGGCCGCCGACGCCGGGGAGGAGACCCGGGCCGTCGACCTGCTCAACTCGCTGCTGCTGGAGTTCCCGGTCAGTCCCCAGATCTCCGGGCACGACCAGCGCGACGACGACGGCCGCCCGCTGTGGCACATGCACCTCGCGGACCACTCGTCCAACGCGACGACGGGGTACGCGGCCATCGCCGCCATGGGGCTCGCCTTCCATCTGACCGAGCACGGCGTCGACCGCCTCGGCCTCTGCCAGGCCGCCCCCTGCCGCAACGCGTACCTCGACACCTCGACCAACCGCTCGCGCCGCTACTGCTCCGACCGCTGCGCCACCCGCGCCAACGTCGCCGCCTACCGCGCCCGCAAGCGTCTGGAGAGCGAACGGTCCGGCAGCACCGGCCTGAGCGCGGACACCAGCCAGGACGCCACCGCCGCCACCGACCGCTGATCCGGCGGGCGCGGCCGGAACCGGGTGCGCACCCGCCCGAGCAGCAGTTCGGGCGGCACCACACCGAACTCCCGGCTGTCGCCGTGGGCGTGCGGATTGTCCCCCAGCACCCACCAGCCGTCCGGCCGGCGCTCGGCGAGCCGTTTGACGATGAGCAGATCCTGCTGGAGCGGATGGCGCAGCACGGCCACGTCCCCCTGCCGCAGCGCCGCGCGGTAGTCCACCAGCAGCTGATCGCCGTGCACGAGGGTGGGAACCATCGACGGCCCCGTCACCTCGGCCAGCCCGAACCGCGCCCCGGGCTCCTGACCCTGCTCCGCCATCGGTAGCCTCCCGCTCCCGTCGTTTCCGCCCGCGGTCCCGTACCGGCCCCGGACTTTTGCCCTAAGCCCCAGGGGGCACTCGCGAAATCAGGCTTCTCACGGAGTAATGTCCCACCTGAGAAGACGATCACGAGGAAGGACAGCTCATGCTCTCCCGCCTGTTTGCCCCCAAGGTCAAGGTCAGCGCCCACTGCGACCTGCCCTGCGGCGTCTACGACCCGGCCCAGGCCCGCATCGAGGCGGAGTCGGTCAAGGCCGTCCAGGAGAAGTACCAGGCCAACGAGGACCCGCACTTCCGCGCCCGCGCCACCGTCATCAAGGAGCAGCGCGCGGAGCTGGCCAAGCACCACGTCTCGGTGCTCTGGAGCGACTACTTCAAGCCGCCGCACTTCGAGAAGTACCCGGAGCTGCACCAGCTCATCAACGACACCCTGAAGGCCCTCTCCGCCGCCAAGGGCTCCACCGACCCGGCGACGGGCCAGAAGGCCCTCGACTACATCGCCCAGATCGACAAGATCTTCTGGGAGACCAAGAAGGCCTGACCCGGCCCTTCTCGGAAGGACCCGGCCGGCACCCCCGGCCGGGTCCTTTCGCGTCCGGGGGCGGTCGCCGGGCCGTGACGGGCCGTCCGGTGCGCGCGCCATGACCGCGCGGGCGGGCGGGCGGGCGGCGCGGGCACGTTCAGGCCGCGCGGGCACGTTCAGGCCGCGGGCACCGGGGTCGGGTCCGCGGGGCTCAGCAGCGGGCTCCCCTGGCGCAGCAGCCACTGGCGGTACGCCCCGGCGCCGAGCGCCGCCTCCCGGTAGGCGGCGGCCAGGTCCGTGTAGGCCGCGTCGAACAGCTCGCGCGCACCGGGGCGTGCGCAGAGCAGCAGCCGCACGGCGAGCGGGTCGCCGCGCAGCGGACGGACCGCCATGTCGTCGCGCGGCACGGAGGTGGGCTGGCAGGGCGCGACCGCCTCGCCGACGGCGATCAGCGAGGCCGCCGTGTGGTAATCCCCGTGCAGCACCGGCGGGTTGATCCCGGCCGCGGCCAGCACCCGGCGCAGCCCGTCCCATTCGCCGTCCACCGTGGGGTCGACCATCCACCGGTCGTGGGCGAGGTCGGCGATGTCCACCTCGGCGGCCCCGGCGGCCGGATGGTCACCCGCCAGGGAGACGAACTGCGGCTCCCGGTCCACCAGAACGCGGACGTCGAGGCCCGCAGGCATCCGCAGCGGGCAGCCCTCCACCTCGTGCACGAAGGCCACGTCGAGCTGTCCCGCGGCGGCCATCGACAGCAGGGCGTTGGCGGAGACGTCCATGTGGAGCGAGAGGTCGGTGCCCGGGAACCGCGCGCGCAGCAGCCGCAGCCAGCCCGCGAGCGCCCGGCTCGCGGTGGATCCGATGCGCAGCACCGGCCCGCCTTCGCGCGCCGCGGCCGCCTGGGCCTCGGCGACGAGTGCCGTCATCTCGCCGACCAGCGGGCGGGCGCGGCTCAGCACGGCACGCCCCAGCGGGGTCGGCCGGCAGCCGGTGCGCTCGCGCGCGAACAGCGGCGCGCCGAGGTAGTTCTCGATCCGGCGCAGCTGGGTGGTCAGGGACGGCTGGCTGACACCGAGCCGACGGGCCGCTTTGTGCAGGCTGCCGGTGTCGGCAATGGCGCACAGCGCACGCAGGTGCCTCACCTCGAGCTCCATGCGGTCGAGCGTAGAGCTGTCCCCAACCGTCCCACCAGACACCCGAGTCGGGACAGGCCGGACGGATCCGGACACGTCCGCCGACCGGTTCGCGCGCCGTCGCCGAAGCGCCCCGCCCGGCGGGTGATGCGCTCGTGCTATCGCCTCCCGGCATCCTCCCGGCCGGTCCTGGGCTCCCCCACACTCGGCTCACCGCACTTCGTCAACCGGACGAGCAGGAGCCCCCCATGCGTCATCCCCGTACGTTACTTTCCGCCGCCCTCGGCATCGGCCTCGCCGCCGCGCTGGGCGCCGTGCCCGCGACCGCCGTCACCACCACCGCCGCCGGCTCCCCCACGGCCACGGCGGCCACGTCCTCCTACGCCGCCTACGAGGGTTCGGCCGAGGACGAGAAGGCGACGCAGGCGTTCTTCGACGCCGTCGTGGCGTCGGTCGCGAAGAAGCGCGCCGCCAACCCCGGTGCCCAGGCCGTGACCGTCGTCTACAGCGCCGCCAACGCCCCGAGCTTCCGATCCCAGATAGCCAGCAGCACCAGGATCTGGAACGGCTCGGTGTCCAACGTCCGGCTGGTCGAGGGCTCCGGCGCGGACTTCACCTACCGCGAGGGCAACGACTCGCGCGGCTCGTACGCCAGCACCGACGGCCACGGGCGCGGCTACATCTTCCTGGACTACCGCCAGAACCAGATCTACAACTCGACCCGGGTCACCGCGCACGAGACCGGCCACGTGCTCGGTCTGCCGGACCACTACTCGGGCCCGTGCAGCGAGCTGATGTCCGGCGGCGGCCCCGGCACCTCGTGCACCAACGCCTACCCGAACTCCGCCGAGCGCTCCCGGGTGAACCAGCTCTGGGCCAACGGCCTCGCGGCGGCGATCGCCCGCGTGTCCTGACCGGCGCCGTCGCGGCGGCCCCCGTGGCCGCCGCGACGGCCCCCGGTGAACGCGCGCGCCCCGCCGGGCAATCCGGCGGGGCGCGCTTCTTCGCACCCGGGGGAAGGGAAGGGAAGCGGACCGCGCCGTGCGCCGGCGCGGTCCGGAGGTGGCGCGGTGGCCCCGCGCGGCAGGGCTCAGGCCTGGGCGGGTTCCCGGCGCACCAGGGCGGCGTCGGGGGGCAGTTGACGGTGGATGCGCCCGAGGGCGTCGTCGAAGTCGCCGTCCGACACGGCCACTTCGTACGCCGCACCGCCGTGGTGCAGGGTGAGGCTCAGATCCGAGCGGTCGAGGCCCGCGCCGCCGCCGTCGGCGGGCTCGCCCAGCGTCAGCAGACAGCCGAGCGTGGCGTGCTGGACGGCTCCGTCCCGCAGGACCGGCAGCGGCATGTCCCATTCCAGGACGCAGGACGAGAGCAGGGCCCCGCTCTCGGACCGCAGCGCGGCGAAGGTCGTGCCGGTGTATTCAACGCCCCTGATACAGGTGCTCACTTGGCCGCCGGTCGCGGTTATCGCGACGGCTTCCGCGCTGGCCCGGTCGCGGTACCAGCCCGCCCAGGCTTCAGTCGACTCCGATGACATGCGCGGACTGTAGCGGTACCCGGGCTTCCGGCGCGGAGCAGGTGCCCTTTCGGGCACCCGGGACCCGCCGGAGCGGCCGGGCGACGGCCCTCCGCCGGAGTCACCCGCGGCACCCACGCCCGGAAGCGGCCCGCCGGAGCGGCCGGACCGCGGCCTCCCGCCGGTGTCCCCCGCGGCGCCTACCCCCGGCAGGAACCCGCCGGAGCGGCCGGAGGGTGCCTCCTGCGCCGGAACCCGGCCGGACGGCCTCGGCGGGCTCCCGGCGGGCGCTAGCCGGTCCTCTTCGCCTCCCGGGCGGCGGAGCGGGAGCAGTCGGGGTTGTCGCAGGGGCCCGGCCCCCAGTGGGGGACGAACGTGCCGAGTGTCTTGTGCCGGGTGACCACGGTCGGTACGGGGCGGCCGCAGCCGGGGCAGACCGAGCCGGCCTGCGCGTCCCGGGCTTTCTGACTCCTGGTGCCCATATGACCAGAATAGGCCGGTCGTTCCGGGCCGGACAGCGGGCGGCCCGGCGCCGGCCGCCCCGCTCAGCGGTTCCGCCGGGTGACGAACTCGGCCAGCGACAGCAGGTCACCGGCCGCCCCCAGGTCCGGCACCGCGCGGGCGAGCTCCCCGACGGCCCGGGACATCCGCTCGCCGGCCTGCGACTGCGCCCAGTCCCGGCCGCCGGCCCGCTCCACCGCGTCCGCCGCCCGCGCCACCGCCGCCGCGCCCATCGGGCCCCGGTACAGCTCGGCCAGCTCGGCACCCGCCCGGGTGCCCGAGGCGAGCGCCGCGACCACCGGCAGGGACTTCTTGCGGGCCGCGAGGTCGGCCCCGGCGGGCTTCCCCGTCCGCTCCGGGTCTCCCCAGATGCCGATCAGGTCGTCGATGAACTGGAAGGCCAGGCCCGCCTCCCTGCCGAAGGCGTCCATCGCGCGCACCTTCTCCTCGCCCGCCCCGGCGTACAGGGCGCCGATGGCGCAGGAGGCGCCCAGCAGCGCCCCGGTCTTGGCGGTCGCCATGCCCATGCACTCCTGCGGGGTGACCTCCTCCGGCAGGCGCTCCTCGAAGGCGCAGTCGATCTGCTGGCCGGCGCAGAGCTCGATCACGCATTCGGCCAGCCGGGCGGACGCCCGCGCCGAGCACGGCAGCGGGTCCTCGGCGAGCAGCCGCAGGGCGAGGGCCAGCATCGCGTCGCCCGCCAGCACGGCGTCGGCGGTGCCGAACACCGTCCAGGCCGTGGGGCGGTGCCGGCGGGTGGCGTCCTCGTCGATGACGTCGTCGTGCAGCAGGGTGAAGTTGTGCGCCAGCTCCACGGCGGCCGCGGCCCGCACCGCGCGGTCCGGGTCACCGCCCAGCGCGCGGCAGGAGGCCAGCACCAGCGCGGGCCGGATGGCCTTGCCGCCGGCGCCGGCGCCGGGGCCGGGGCTGCCGTCCGCCTGCTCCCAGCCGAAGTGGTACATCGCCACCCGGCGCATCGGCCCGGGCAGCGTCTCGCACGCGCCGCGGATCTCGGGCTGGACCGCGGCGCGGGTGCGGTCCAGCAGATCGACGGCCTCACGGGCCTCGACGGTGTCCGGGATGGTCAACGGGCGGTCCTTTCCGGGGCGGGAGCGGTCACGGGCCGGGGTCAGCGGGCACATGAGGCGTGGGGGAAAAGCCTTTCAGCACGGAGTGTCGTCGCACCATTACACAAATGAGTGGGAATCGAATCGCCGGGAAGCGGGCAGGGGACGGCCGCTTCGCGCCCCTGGCGACAATGGGGGGATGAACAGCCCGACGCCCGATCCCGCCGACGCGCTGCGTCCCCGGCTGCCGTCGCCGCTGCGGCCCGTCGCGGACGAGCGGTTCGAGCGCCACGGCGTCCGCCTGCTGCTCAAGCGGGACGACCTGATCCACCCCGACCTGCCCGGCAACAAGTGGCGCAAGCTCGCGCCGAACCTGCGCGCCGCCCGGGGGCGGACGGTGCTCACCTTCGGCGGCGCGTACTCCAACCATCTGCGGGCCACCGCCGCCGCCGGCCGGCTGCTCGGCTTCCCGACCGTCGGCGTCGTCCGGGGCGACGAACTGGCGGACCGCCCCCTTAACCCCTCGCTGAGCCGCTGCGCCGCCGACGGCATGCGGCTGCTCTTCGCCGACCGGACGTCCTACCGCGCCAAGCACGAGCCCGCCGTGCTGGCCCGCTTCACCGCCGACGCGGGCGCCGCCGCCGGGACGGATCCGCAGGACGTGTACGTGGTGCCCGAGGGCGGCTCCAACGCCCTGGCTGCCCGCGGCTGCGCGGAGCTCGGCGCCGAGCTGCGCGACGACCCGGAGGGCGTCTCCGTGGCCGCCGTGGCCTGCGGCACCGGCGGCACCCTCGCCGGGCTGGCCGCCGGTCTCGGGCCCGGGCGGCGGGCCCTCGGCGTCGCCGTGCTGCGGGGCGGTTTCCTCGGCGGCGAGGTCCGGGGTCTCCAGCGCGCGGCGTTCGGCGGACCGGCGGGCGACTGGTCGCTGGAGGAACGTTTCCACTTCGGCGGCTACGCGCGCGCCACCCCGGCGCTCGACGCCTTCGCCGCCGATTTCGAGGACCGCCACGGCCTGCCCGTCGAGCGCCTCTACGTGGCCAAGCTGCTGTACGCCCTGAGCACGCTGGCGGCCGAGGGCGCCTTCCCCCGCGGCACCGCCCTGGCCGCCGTGATCACGGGCCGCCCCGACGCGCCCTGACCCCTGCCCCGGCCCGTCGGCGGCCCACCCCGCGGAACGCGGCGCCGGCGGCAGGGCCCGGCAGGGCGGAAGGCGCCCGGGCCCGCGGGGCGGGACCAGCCCGGCAGAACGGAGGGCCCGGCGACCCGGCGGCCGAGGCGGCCCCCAGAGCGAGACCCGGCCCGGCGGCGCGACGCGCCCCCCAGAGCGAGACCCGGCCCGGCGGCGCGGCGCGCCCCGCAGGGCCAGACCCGGCCCCGCAGGGCGGTCACCCGTCCTCGCGGTAGGCGGCCGCCTCCTCCAGGTCCAGCCGGCGCAGCAGCGTGCGCATCATCTCGTCGTCGATCCGCCGCTGGTCGCGCAGGGAGACGAAGACGTCCCGTTCCGCGGCGATCATCTCGCGCGCGAGCCTGCGGTAGATGTCGTCCGCGGACTCCCCGGTGATCTCGTTGACCGCGCCCAGCCGCTCCCACACCGCGTTGCGCCGCCGCTCCAGCACCGTGCGGAGCCGGTCCGCCAGCGGCTGGGGCAGCGTGTTGCGCTCGTCGGCGAGGAGTTCGTCGAGCCGCCGCTCGGCCGCCGCCGACGCCTCGCTCTGGGCCTGCGCCTCGGCCAGCGTCTCGGCGTACACGTCCCGCCCCGGCAGCTTCAGCAGGCGGATCAGCGGGGGCAGCGTCAGCCCTTGCACGACGAGGGTGCCGATCACCGTGGTGAAGGTCAGGAAGAGGACCAGGCTGCGGGCCGGGAACGGTTCGCCGTCCTCCATGACCAGCGGGATCGAGAACGCGATGGCGAGCGAGACCACCCCGCGCATCCCGGCCCAGCCGACGATCACCGGCGCGGTCCAGTTGGTGTCCGGCTCGCGTTCCCTGACCCGCCGGGAGAGCCTGCGCGGCAGGAAGGTGGCCGGGTAGACCCACACGAAGCGCACCACGACGACGGTGACGAACACCGCCACCGCGTACCAGAGCGCCTCGCCCACCCCGTACGGCCCGAGGTCCTCCACCACGATGGCGAGCTGGAGTCCGATCAGCGCGAAGACCGCCGACTCCAGGACGAAGGAGACCATCTTCCAGACCGCCTCCTCCTGGAGCCGGGTCGCGAAGTCGACCTGCGAGGAGTGGTGCCCGAGCCAGAGCGCGACGACGACGACCGCGAGCACACCGGAGGCGTGCACCTCCTCGGCCGCCGCGTACGCGATGAACGGGATGAGCAGCGACAGGGTGTTCTGGAGCAGCGGCTCCTTCAGCCGGGTGCGCAGCCAGTGGATCGGCAGCATCAGCACCAGTCCGACGACGATGCCGCCGACCGAGGCGAGCAGGAACTCGCCGAATCCGGCGGCCCAGCTCGCGCCCGCGCCGATCGCGGCGGCCAGCGCGACCTTGTAGGCGGTGATCGCCGTGGCGTCGTTCACCAGGGACTCGCCCTGGAGGATCGTGGTGATGCGGTGCGGCAGCCCCAGCTTGCGCGCGATGGCCGTGGCGGCGACCGCGTCCGGCGGCGCGACCACCGCGCCGAGGACCAGGGCCGCGGTCAGCGGCAGATCCGGGACGAAGACGTACGCGAGGTAGCCGACCACGACCGTCGCGAACAGGACGTACCCCACGGACAGCAGGGCGACCGGCCGGATGTTGGCCCGCAGGTCGAGGTAGGAGCTGTCCAGGGCGGCCGTGTGCAGCAGCGGGGGCAGGATCAGCGGCAGCACGATGTGCGGGTCGAGGTGGTACTCGGGCACCCCCGGCACGTACGAGGCGATCAGGCCGACGGTCACCAGCAGCAGGGGGGCCGGCACGGGTGTGCGGCGGGCGGCCCCCGCTACCGCGGCGCTCACGGCGATCAGCCCCACCAGGGGCAATGCTTCCATCACTGGGACCTCACGTCAGTCTGCTGCGTCGTAATCTGGCAATCATGAGCGAGTGTCCGCATGTAACAGAGCTTCCGCGCCCGGAACCGGTACCGCTGAGCATGACGTGCACCGAGTGCGAGGCGGCCGGGACCCATCCCGTACAGCTCCGGCTCTGCCTGGAATGCGGTCATGTGGGCTGCTGCGACTCCTCGCCGCTCCGGCACGCCCGGGCGCACTACGGGGACACGGCACACGCCGTGATGCGCAGTTTCGAGCCAGGTCAGGTGTGGCGCTGGTGCTTCGTCGACGATTCGATCGTCTGACGTCTGGGTACGTCAACCATCCGCCGGATCCGCGCAATTGGGCGGCATCGACCTCTAGCCACTGTGCGTGACATACGCTTACCATGAGTGACAGACACCGGCTCAGGGGTCCCCGGCGACAGAGAACCACGGATCGCGATAGCGTCGCCAGGCCAATACCGGCTACGTAACCACGTGCCGCACACCCGCGGGAGATTTCCCGCGGCCCAGAAAGAGCTTGTGCCACCTTGGAGGTGAGGGTGTCCCAGATCGCAGGCGAGCCCGGGACCCAGGACTTCGTGGAAGTCCGGCTGCCGGCTGCGGGTGCCTACCTGTCCGTGTTGCGTACGGCCACCGCCGGACTCGCAGCACGCTTGGACTTCACCCTCGACGAGATCGAGGATCTGCGGATCGCGGTCGACGAGGCGTGCGCGATCCTGCTCCAGCAGGCCGTACCCGGCTCCGTCCTGAGCTGTGTGTTCCGGCTCGTCGACGACTCGCTGGAGGTGACGGTCTCGGCGCCCACGACCGACGGCCGCGCGCCGGAGCGCGACACCTTCGCCTGGACGGTGCTCTCGGCACTGGCCGGAAAGGTGGACTCCTCGGTCGCCGACGACCGTACGGTCTCCATCAGCCTGTACAAACAGCGCGGCGCGGGACCCGGGCCGGCGTGAGCGACGGAAACGGGGATGGTCCGATGCGGGAGGACGAGGAGCGTAGCCCCCGGGTGCTGAACGCGTCGGCCGGCATCCCGGAGCAGCAGGCGCGCCCGCACCCGGTGGTGGACGAACCCGAGGGCCTCGCGGCCCCGGTGAAGCAGGCGCAGGCGCGGGCAGAGCGGGCGGACCGTATGAACGAGCACGGGCAGAGGCAGGATCCGCACGACCGCAGCGGGGCGCGTGCCCTGTTCATAGAGCTCCGCGCACTGCCCGAGCAGTCGCCCCAGCGGGCCGAACTGCGCAACCGGCTCGTCCGGATGCACCTGCCGCTCGTCGAGCACCTGGCGCGCCGCTTCCGCAACCGCGGGGAGCCGCTGGACGACCTGACCCAGGTCGCGACGATCGGTCTGATCAAGTCGGTGGACCGCTTCGACCCGGAGCGCGGTGTCGAGTTCTCGACGTACGCGACGCCGACCGTGGTCGGCGAGATCAAGCGGCACTTCCGCGACAAGGGCTGGGCGGTACGGGTGCCGCGCCGGCTGCAGGAGCTGCGGCTCGCCCTGACCACGGCGACCGCGGAGCTCTCGCAGCAGCACGGCCGCTCCCCGACCGTCCACGAGCTCGCCGAGCGCCTCGGCATCTCGGAGGAGGAGGTCCTGGAGGGCCTGGAGTCGGCGAACGCCTACTCCACGCTGTCCTTGGACGTCCCCGACACGGACGACGAGTCACCGGCGGTGGCGGACACGCTGGGCGCGGAGGACGAGGCGCTGGAGGGCGTCGAGTACCGCGAGTCCCTCAAGCCGCTGCTGGAGGGGCTGCCGCCGCGGGAGAAGCGCATCCTGCTGCTGCGGTTCTTCGGGAACATGACGCAGTCGCAGATCGCGCAGGAGGTGGGCATCTCGCAGATGCACGTCTCGCGCCTGCTGGCGCGGACCCTGGCGCAACTCCGCGAGAAGCTCCTCGTCGAGGAGTAGCCCTCGGGCGGGCGGCGCTTCCGGGGTCCGCTCCCCGGGGGCGCCGCTTTCCGCTGCGCGGGGACTTGCTGCGCAGCCGGGCGGTTCGCGGGTGCGGGCCGGTGGTCGTCGCACCCCGCTGCGCGCGGTGTCCTCGATCGCCGGACGGGCTGGATTCTCCAGCCCGTCCAGGGGGCACCTCCCACGGCCGCCAGGCCGTGGGGGGAGATGGAGGACACCGGCCCCGGCGCGACGCCTCCGCCCCCGCGAGCGTCAGCGAGCCTGCGCTCCGATGCCCAGCGCCTTCGCCGTGGTCGGGTTCACCAGCAGCACCAGCCCCGTCACCGCGACCGCCGCCAGCACGATGCCGAGGGGGATCAGCGGCCCGGAGGCGCGCAGCAGCGTCCAGGCCGGGATCAGGGCGATGAGCTGGGTGATGATCGCGGGCCCCCGGCTCCAGCTCCGCCGGAACCACAGCCCGCGGGCCGCGGCGAGCGGGATCACGCCGAGGACGAGCAGGGTCACCCCGCCCGTCTCCGCCGAGACCGAGTCTCCGGGGTCTCCGAAGAGGCCCATCACCAGCATGTACAGCCCGCCCGCGACCAGCGCCAGCCCCTCGGCGGCGCAGACCGCGGCCGCGGCGGTGAGGCGGGTGGGGCGGGGGGTGGGGTCGTCACTGCTCACCCCAGCAGGGTAGCCCCCGCCCCGGAACCCCGGACTGGGCCAGGTACCCCTCAGTAGGTACCCTTCGTCGCATGCGCGCACTTCTCGTGGTCAATCCGGCAGCAACCACCACCAGTGCCCGCACCCGCGACGTGCTGATCCACGCGCTCGCGAGCGAGATGAAGCTGGAGGCCGTCTCCACCGAGTACCGCGGCCACGCCCGCGACCTCGGGCGGCGGGCCGCCGAGGCGGACGACATCGACCTGGTGGTCGCCCTCGGCGGCGACGGCACGGTCAACGAGGTCGTCAACGGACTGCTGCACAACGGCCCCGACCCGGAGGGCCTGCCGCGTCTCGCGGTGGTCCCCGGCGGCTCGACCAATGTGTTCGCCCGCGCGCTGGGACTGCCGAACGACGCCGTGGAGGCGACGGGCGCCATCCTGGACGCGCTGCGTGAGCGGACGGAGCGCACGGTCGGCCTCGGACTGGCGGCCGGCACACCGGGGACGGACGACGAGGGCGTGCCGCAGCGCTGGTTCACGTTCTGCGCGGGGCTGGGCTTCGACGCCGGCGTCGTCGGCAGGGTGGAGCAGCACCGGGAGCGCGGACGGCGGTCGACGCACGCGCTGTACGTCCGCCAGGTCATGCGCCAGTTCCTCGACGATCCGCACCGCAGACGCGGCACGATCACCCTGGAGCGGCCGGGCGCCGACCCGGTGCAGGACCTGGTGCTGTCCATAGTCTGCAACACCTCCCCCTGGACCTACCTGGGCAATCGCCCTGTATACGCGTCCCCGAAGGCGTCCTTCGACACCGCTCTGGACGTGCTCGGTCTGAAGAAGCTCTCGACGCCGGCGGTCGCCCGCTACGGCACCCAGCTCCTCACGTCGAGCCCCGAACGGGGGCCGCACGGCAAGCACGCGGTCACGCTGCACGACGAGACGGACTTCACCTTGCATTCCAAGGTGCCGCTGCCGTTCCAGATGGACGGTGACCACCTCGGTCTGCGTACGAGCGTGACGTTCACAGGCGTTCGCCGTGCACTGCGTGTGATTGTGTGAGTGGAAGGACCGAAAGTCCTTTATCTCGAACGTATGGGCGCGGCTCCACCCCATAGAAGTACGGCTGTGACCTAGTCGACACCGAGGAATCAAAAAAAACTTTCCGGAAGGGGTTGTATCCGCCGCCGAGGTTTGCGAATCTCTACATGGCGATCGGGACGGCCCGCAACATCGGCCCCAACAGACCGCCGGAACCCCTCAACGAATCCAGGACCCAACGCCGGGCAACTGGCGATCGGCCCTTCCCTCGCGGAGGGATTCGTGAAAGCGTTCACATTCACAAGCAACGTGCATGAAATACCAAGGAGAGGTAGCAGCCATGGACTGGCGTCACAACGCCGTTTGCCGCGAGGAAGACCCCGAGCTCTTCTTCCCCATCGGCAACACCGGTCCTGCGCTGCTGCAGATCGAGGAAGCCAAGGCCGTCTGCCGTCGCTGCCCCGTCATGGAGCAGTGCCTGCAGTGGGCGCTCGAGTCCGGCCAGGACTCCGGCGTCTGGGGTGGCCTCAGCGAGGACGAGCGCCGCGCGATGAAGCGCCGTGCCGCTCGCAACCGGGCGCGTAACGCCAGCGCCTGACGCCCCCAGCTACCGGCATCCCCGGCGGCGCGTGCAGCGAGCACGCACTCACCGCCTTCGAGCCGCAGCGCGCAGTACCCCCGATGCGCATCGCACACGCGAGCAACGAGCTTCGAGCCCCGGACGGCCGACACGGTCCGGGGCTCTTCGCTGTCCGCGACGCACTCCGGCCCCGCCCGGTCCGGTCCTGCCCCGCCGCCGCCCGGTCCGGTTCCGCCCCTGACCGGGCCGGCGGCGTCAGCGCTTCTCGGTCACCGGGATGTCGAGCACCACACGGGTGCCGCGGCCGGGTGCGGGCACCGGCACCATGTCGAAGGTGCCGCCCAACTCCCCCTCCACCAGGGTCCGCACGATCTGCAGCCCCAGGTTCCCCGCCTGCTGGGCGTCGAAGCCCTCGGGCAGTCCGCGGCCGTCGTCCTGGACGGTGATCAGCAGCCTGGCGTTCTCCACCCGGGAGTCGCCGCGCACCGCCGACACCTCGACCGAGCCGTGCTCGGCCGGCGCGAAGGCGTGCTCCAGGGCGTTCTGGAGCACCTCCGTGAGCACCATGGAGAGCGGGGTGGCGATCTCCGCGTCGAGGATGCCGAAGCGCCCGGTCCGCCGGCAGTCGACCTTGCCCGGCGAGATCTCCGCCACCATGGCGATGACCCGGTCGGCGATCTCGTCGAACTCGACCCGCTCGTCCAGGTTCTGGGACAGCGTCTCATGCACGATGGCGATGGAACCGACCCGGCGGACGGCCTCGTTGAGCGCCTCCCGGCCGCGCACCGAGTCCATCCGGCGGGCCTGGAGCCGCAACAGGGCAGCCACCGTCTGGAGGTTGTTCTTCACCCGGTGGTGGATCTCCCGGATGGTCGCGTCCTTGGTGATCAACTCCCGCTCCCGGCGGCGGAGTTCGGTCACGTCCCGGAGCAGGACCAGGGAGCCGATGCGGACCCCCTTGGGCTTGAGCGGGATGGCGCGGAGCTGGATGACACCGCCGTTGCCCTCGACCTCGAACTCGCGCGGCGCGTAGCCGCTGGCGAGCTTGACCAGGGCCTCGTCGACCGGGCCGCGGGAGGGGGCGAGTTCGGCGGTGATCTGGCCGAGGTGGTGGCCGACGAGGTCGGAGGCGAGGCCGAGCCGGTGGTAGGCGGAGAGGCCGTTGGGGCTGGCGTACTGGACGACCCCGTCGGCGTCGAGGCGGATCAGCCCGTCGCCCGCCCGGGGCGAGGAGTCCATCTCGGTCTGCTCGTCGGGGTACGGGAAGGAGCCCGCGGCGATCATCTGCGCGAGGTCGGACGCGGACTGGAGGTAGGTGAGCTCCAGCCGCGAAGGGGTCCGCACGGTCAGCAGGTTGGTGTTGCGGGCGATGACGCCGAGGACCCGGCCCTCCCGGCGCACCGGGATGGACTCGACCCGCACGGGCACCTCCTCGCGCCACTCGGGGTCGCCCTCGCGCACGATCCGCCCCTCGTCCAGGGCGGCGTCCAGCAGGGGCCGCCGGCCGCGCGGGACGAGATGGCCGACCATGTCGTCCTGGTACGAGGTGGGGCCGGTGTTGGGGCGCATCTGGGCGACCGACACATAGCGCGTGCCGTCCCGGGTGGGGACCCACAGCACCAGGTCGGCGAAGGAGAGGTCGGAGAGCAGCTGCCACTCCGAGACCAGCAGATGGAGCCACTCGAGGTCGGAGTCGCTCAGAGCGGTGTGCTGGTGGACGAGGTCGTTCATGGAGGGCACAGATGCGAGGGTACCCGCGGGCCGCGGCGCCGCGACGGGACCCTCAACCCGTACGGCACCGCAGCCCGGAGTTGCCCGGCCGACGGGTGTGCGGTCCCGCTCGGCCGTTTCAGAGGTCTCGGCGCAGTCAGGGCAGAGAGCGCCGCGGACCTCGTTCCACCCTCCTGTGCGGTGGAGGGCGGAGGCTCTTCACGAAGGTGTCCGGAACACAGCCATTGTGGACTAGACCATTTGGCACTGTCCACGTCCGGGACGAGTTTAGTTCCCGCGCCATACTTATGCACGAGACAAAAGGGACGTCCGTGATGGGTGCGCCTTCCCGCCGCTCCCCCGCCGCCGCCCGGCCGGCCCTCAGCGGGTCTCGGTGACCTTCGCCAGCGCCCGCGGCGCGTCCGGGTCCTGGCCCCGCGCGATCGTCACCTCGTACGCCATGAGCTGGAGCGGAAGGATCTCCAGGATGGGCTGGAGCTCCTCCGCGACCCCCTCCACCGGCAGCACGAAGCCCGCGGAGGCGGCCGCGACCTGGGCGGCCGGGCCGACCACGAAGAGATCCGCGCCACGGCCCCGCAGCCGGTCCAGGACGGGCTGGAGCGCCTCGCCGCCGCGCCCCTGGGTGACGACCGCGATCACCGGCGAGATGTTGTCCACCATGGCGAGCGGGCCGTGCAGCAGGTCGGCGCCGGAGTAGGCGAGCGCGGGGATGTAGCTCGTCTCCATCAGCTTGAGCGCCGCCTCCTTCGCCGTCGGGTAGCCGTAGCCGCGCGAGGTGATGACCATCCGCTCGGCGAAGCGGTAGCGGGCGGCCAGAGCCCGGATCTCGTCCTGGCGCCCGAGGATGTCCGCGGCCAGGCCCGGCAGCGCCGCGGCGGCGGCCGTGTCGCCGTCGCGCAGCCCCTCCGTGAAGAGGTACAGCGCCAGCAGGGAGGCGGTGTACGTCTTGGTGGCCGGCAGCGCCTTCTCGGGCCCGGCCATGATGTCGACGTGGAACTCGGAGACCGCGGCCAGCGGCGAGTCCGGGTTGTTGGTCACCGCGAGGGTGATCGCGCCCGCCTCGCGGGCGGCCTTGGTCGAGGCGACGAGGTCGGGGGACCCGCCGGACTGGCTGACGGTGATCACCAGCACGTCGGTCAGGTCGGGCCGGGCGCCGTACGCGGTGGTGGTGGACATCGAGGTGAGCCCGCAGGGCAGGCCGAGTCGGATCTCCAGCAGGTACTTGGCGTACAGCGCGGCGTTGTCGGAGGTGCCGCGGGCGGTCAGCAGCACGAAGCGCGGCCGGCGGGCGGCGACGGCGGCCGCCGTCTCACGGATGCGCGGCGCACCCTCGTCGAGGATGCGCCGCAGGACCGCGGGCTGCTGGGCCATCTCCCCGGCCATGATCCGGCCGGGGGGCTCGTCGTGCTCGGTGTGCTCGGCCGGGTTCGGGGCGGACATGCCGGGTGCCTCCAGGACGGTCCAGGTGCCGGGTGGCCGGCACGATCCCGGCTCACCCCGGCACAGCACGGTCCGCGTCGGTCAGGCCCCGGCGCTCCTGCCGGTGACGACCTCGGCGGCGGCGCGTCCGCAGACGCGGGCGGCGCCGTGGGTGGCGATGTGCAGCGCTCCCCTGGGCTCGGCCAGCCCCAGGCCCATCTCGACCACGATCGTGTCGGGACGGGCCGCGAGCAGGGCGTCCAGGGCGTCCGCCATCCAGGTGTGACGGTGGACGTCGCGCACCACAGCGACGATCCTACGGTCCGCCGCGTCGGCCAGCACGTCTGCGGCCAGGGCGTCCGTCCCCGTGCCGGCGGCGTACGAACCGGTGGTGGTGCCGGGCAGCAGCCGGACCAGTTCGGCGGCCACGCCCCAGGGGGTCTCGTCCCCGACGGCGATGTTGGCGACCGGGGTGAGGGCGGCGACGTGGACGGCCTCGGTGAGCGGCTCGAAGGCGCCGTCCCGGTCCGTGACCCGGGTCGCGCGCCGCGCGGCGACGAGCCCGATACCGGAGCCGGGCGCGGTCCCCTCCTGTGCAGCCGCGCCCGGCTCTGTACGAGCCCCCCTGGCCCGCTGCGTCCACTCCGCGAGGGCGCGCACCCGCGCCGCCGCGTCGGCCAGCCGCTCCTCGGGCAGGTCTCCGCCCCGCACCGCGGCGACGAGGGCGTCACGCAGCCGCAGCACGGTCTCCTCGTCGGCGAGGCCGCCGCCGACGCAGATGGCGTCGGCTCCGGCCGCGATCGCGAGGACCGATCCGCGCTCGATGCCGTACGTCGACGAGATGGCCTGCATCTCCATGCCGTCCGTGACGATCAGGCCCTGGTAGCCCAGTTCCTCGCGCAGCAGTCCGGTGAGGATCTGCGGGCTGAGCGTGGCGGGCCGGTCGGGGTCGAGCGCGGGGAGAAGAATATGCGCACTCATGACCGCTTTGGAACCCGCCGCGATCGCCGCCCGGAAAGGCACCAGCTCACGGGCGTGCAGTGTGTCGAGGTCCACATCGATGCGCGGCAGCGCGTGGTGGGAGTCGACGCTGGTGTCGCCGTGTCCGGGGAAGTGCTTGGTGCAGGCGGCGACACCGGCCGCCTGGAGCCCCTCGACATAGGCGACGGTGTGGCGGGCGGCGAGCTGCGGGTCGGCGCCGAACGAACGGACGCCGATGACCGGATTGTTCGGGTTCGAGTTGACGTCGGCGGCCGGCGCCCAGTTGAGGTCGACGCCGCAGTCGGCCAGCCTGCGGCCGAGTTCACGGGCCACCTCGCGGGTCAGGTCGACGTCGTCGACCCGGCCGAGGGCGTAGTTGCCGGGGAAGGACGAGCCGTCCCTGACCTCCAGCCGGGTGACGTCGCCGCCCTCCTCGTCGATGGCGACGAGGACGTCGTCGCGCTCGGCGCGCAACTGCGCGGTGAGGGCGGCGAGCTGGGCGGGCGAGGTGATGTTGCGGCCGAACAGGCCGACGGCCGAGAGCCCTTCGGCGACCTGGCGCAGCAGCCAGTCGGGCGCCCGGGTGCCGACGAAGCCGGGCTGGAGGACGGTGAGCGCGTCCCGGGTGAGCGTGTCGGACGATCCGCGCAGAAGTGTCGTCATGGGTCCCCGTTATCCCTTCACGGCGCCGGACGTCAGGCCGGTGGCCATCTTCTTCTGGATGATCATGAAGAAGACGACGACGGGCAGGGCGATCAGCGTGGAGGCGGCCATCAGGGCGCCGTAGTCCGTTCCGCGCTCGGTGGTGAACGTCATCAGCCAGACGTTCAGCGTGTACTTGGAGTTGTCGTTGATGAGGATGTACGCGAAGAGGTACTCGTTCCAGGCGTTCACCAGGGCGAAGATCGACGCGGCGGCGAGCCCGGGGGCGAGCAGCGGGAAGATCACCCGGCGGAAGGCTCCCATCCGGGTGCAGCCGTCGACCATGGCCGACTCCTCCAGCTCCACGGGGATGTTGACCACGAAGCCGCGGATCATGACCACCGCGAAGGGCAGCGTCGAGACCAGGTAGACGACGATCAGGCCCCAGTACTCGTCGAGGCCGCCCATGGCGTTGAGCTGGGCGTAGATCGGAATGAGCATCGCCGTCGGGGGCAGCATCTGGACGAGGATGAGGATCATCAGCAGGGCCTTGCGCCCGAAGAACCGGAAGCGGCCGATCGCGAGGGCCGCCAGGGTGGCGATGACCATGCCGCCGAGGACGGCGGTGACGGAGACGATGAGGCTCGACTGGACGGCGGTGGCGAAGTTCTCCTGCTTCACCGCGCGCGCGAAGTTGTCGAACGTCAGCGAGGAGGGCCACAGGGTCTGGTCGTAGGACCGGATCTCGTGGTTGGGCCGCAGGGAGCTGATGATCAGCCAGTAGACCGGGAAGGCCATGACGACGGCGGTGACCAGGCCGATGACGTCGTAGTGCCAGCGGGTCCTCTTGCGGTCCGGCCGGACGGTCTGCTGCTCGGTGTCGGCCGGCGAGGGGGCGGTGGAGGTGCTCATTCGACCTCTCCTGTCTTCATCAGCTGGCGCAGGTAGTACACGGCCACTCCGGACAGCAGCACGACCGTGATCAGGGCGATCGCGGTGCCCTGGCTGAACGAGGTGGACTCGAAGGCCTTGGAGAAGGAGTAGAGGCCGAGGGTCTCGTACTCGGGCTCGGGCTTGTTGCCGCGCAGCAGCCAGATCTGCCCGAAGACGTTGAAGTCCCAGATCACGGAGAGCGTGGTGACCATCGTGAAGACCGGGCGGATGACCGGCCAGGTGACGAAGGTGAAGACCTTGAGGACGTTGGCGCCGTCGAGGGCCGCCGCCTCCTCCAGCTCCTTGGGGACCTGGGTGAGGGCCGCGTAGAGGGTGATGACCACGAAGGGGATGGCGCCCCAGATGACCAGCAGGGAGATGATCGCGAAGCCCTGCTTGGGGTCGAGGAACCAGTTGTGGCCGAGGAAGTCCTCGCCGACGACCTTGGCGATCAGGGTGTTGATGAGGCCGTAGTCGGAGTCCGACAGCCAGCGGAAGATCGACGCCGCCACCATCAGGGGCATCGACCAGGCGGCCACCAGGCAGGCGGTGAGCACCAGGCGCACCCAGGTCGTCAGGCGCATCATCAGCATGGCGATCAGCAGGCCCGCCGCCATGGTGACGGTGACGCAGACGGCCATGAAGACCACGGTCCGCCCGGTGACCGACCAGAACTCGCTGTCCCCGAGGATGTTGGTGAACTGGTCGAGGCCGACCCACGGCGGGGCGTCGCCCGTCCAGAGCTCCTTGCGGCCCATGTCCTGGAAGGACATGATCACCGTCTTGCTGAGCGGGAAGGCGTAGACCGCCGCGATGGCGACGATGGCCGGGAGGATCAGCAGGTACGGAAGGAGCGCGCCCTTCTTCCGCTGCCGTGGCCCGGAGCCGGGGCTTCCTCTGCCGGGCCCCTTGCGGACGCGGTCCGGCTCGGGGGCACGTGGTACGGGTACCGGCGGACCGGCGGCCTTGGTGTCGGCGGCAGTCACGTGGCTGACCTTCCGTTTGTTCTGTACACCGAAAGGGTGGGGCGGGCCGCGGGTGCGGCCCTGCCCCACCGGTGAATCCTGGTGGCCTCCGGCGGACACGGGGAGGCTCGCGGGCCGTCCGGCGGTCGGTGGACCGCCGGACGGCTGCCGGCTCAGGACTCCTGGTTGATCAGCTCGTTGATCTTGGCGTCGGCGGCCTTGGCGGCGTCGGCGACCGAGGTGCCCTTGAGGATGGACAGGAGCATGTTCTCCAGGACCTCCTCCTTCTCGATGGAGGTCCAGCCCGGGGCGATCGGGGTGAACCAGGCGTCCGGCACCGCGTTGGCGATCGGGGCGGTCTCCGGCTTGGCCTTCAGCGGCTCGAGCTGCTTGGTGTTGTTCGGGAGGATGTTCTTGGAGGCGAGCACCTCCTGCGACTTCTCGCTGGTGAACATCGAGATCCACTCCTCGCCGAGGTCCGCGACCTTCGACTTGCCGGTCACGGCGAGGTCGGAACCACCGATGAAGGACGGCAGGGCCTTGCCGTTAGGGCCGGGCATGCCCGCGGTGAGGATCTTGCCCTCGAGCTTCGGGTTGCCGTTGTTCTTGCCGTCGACGACGGAGCCGGACTCCCAGCCGTTGCCGTAGAGAAGGGCGGCCTTCTCGTTGGCCATGACGTTGGCGTGGTCCTGCTCGTCCTTGGTCTGGTCGGCCTTGTTGTACTTCTTGACCAGGTTGATGAAGTGCTCGATGCCCTTCTGCGCCTCGGGCGAGGAGAGCGAGGCCTTCCACTCCTTGCCGCCCTCGTCGTACTCGGCGATCTTGCCGCCGTACGCGGCGACGTACGACATGGCGGCGTACCAGTAGCGGCCGGGCAGGTAGAGGGACGAGAAGCGCTTGTCCTTCTTGGAGTACTCGGCGGAGACCTTGTCCATGGCGGACAGCAGCTCGGCCTCGGTCGTGGGCAGCGTGTCGATGCCCGCGCCCTTCTTGAGCATCTCGGTGTTGTAGATCGCGACGCGGGCGCCGGCGTAGTAGGGCACGCAGTACTGCTTGCCCTCGTACGCGCAGGTGTCCTTGAGACCCTGGATCCAGGTGTCCGAGTTGTCGTACTTCTTGGGGTCGATCTCCGCGAGGGCCCCGTTGAGGATGTACTGCATCGTCTCGGTGTTGCCGAGCTCCACGACGTCCGGGAACTTGTCGCCGCCGAGCGCCGTGTCGAGCTTCTTCGCCTTGTCCGCCCACTGCTGGTACTGGACATCGACCTTCACGCCGGGGTACTTCTTGTTGAACTGCGCGTTGACGTCCTTGACCAGCTCCGGCCAGGTGGACTGGGCGTCGACCATCAGCCAGACGGTCAGCGTCTCCTTGCGGTCCTTCGGGTCCTTCGCAGCCGAGTCACTGCCGCCGTCCGAACCACATGCCGCGACCGACGCCATCATGGCCGCCACACCCACCGCTGCTGCGAGCTTGCGCTTCACGCCACCCTCCTCAAAGGGATGCAAGAGTTCCACCCCCCACCACCCGGGAGTCGCGCAGCACTTGACGGACTTGCGCCAGATTCTGCCCTGGGGCTGGGACCTGGTCTCTAATGGTTTAGACCAGTACCGGGAGCTTGGCCTAGACCTTTAGGGGTGTCAAGGGTGTATAAGAAGGGCTGTCGTGTCCGTTATAGGACCGACACCTGAGGGAGGGCGACGACCCGTGAGCGGTCCGTGCCACCATGTGAGCCGCGACAGACGGAGGAGCCGGTGACGGCACGAGCGCAGCAGTCGGAAAGGCAGGCCATGACCTCGGACGGGAATGGCACGGAGCCCGAGGGCGGAGCAGGCACCCGCATCGCGCGCGTGCCCAAGTACTACCGGCTCAAGCGGCACTTGCTCGACATGACCGAAACCCTTCCCCCGGGCACCCCCGTACCGCCGGAGCGCACCCTCGCGGCCGAGTTCGACACCTCCCGCACCACCGTGCGCCAGGCCCTCCAGGAACTGGTCGTGGAGGGCCGGCTGGAGCGGATCCAGGGCAAGGGCACCTTCGTCGCCAAGCCCAAGGTCTCGCAGGCCCTGCAACTGACCTCGTACACCGAGGACATGCGCGCCCAGGGTCTGGAGCCCACGTCTCAGCTGCTGGACATCGGATACGTCACAGCCGACGACACCCTCGCCGGGCTCCTCGACATCTCCGCCGGCGGCCGGGTGCTGCGCATCGAGCGCCTGCGGCTGGCCAGCGGCGAGCCCATGGCGATCGAGACCACCCACCTGTCCGCGAAGCGCTTCCCCGCCCTGCGCCGCAGCCTGGTCAAGTACACCTCCCTCTACACCGCCCTCGCCGAGGTGTACGACGTGCACCTCGCGGAGGCCGAGGAGACCATCGAGACCTCCCTCGCCACGCCCCGCGAGGCCGGGCTGCTCGGCACCGACGTCGGCCTGCCGATGCTGATGCTCTCGCGCCACTCGCTGGACGCCCGGGGCGAGCCGGTGGAGTGGGTCCGCTCCGTCTACCGCGGCGACCGCTACAAGTTCGTCGCCCGCCTCAAGCGGCCCACCGACTGACCCGGCCGCACCTCGCTCCCCCCGCCCGCCCGACGGGCACCCCGACAGCCACGCCCCACCGGCGTGGCTGTCGCCGTTCGGCGGCCGCACCCGGCGCCGGCAGGGAAAACACCGCGGACGAACGGTCGTTCCGGAGCGCCCAGCGGTCCCCCTGGAGCGCCCAGTGGTCGTCATCCGTCCGTTATCCGGGCGGGGGTTCCGTGGAGGGCACACGTCCCTTAGATTTCCTGCCCGTTACGCAAGGTGATCCGTGGAACCAGTGAGGGGACGGAGCCACATGTCAGCAGAGCCCGAGGCGCCACCTGCGCCGAACACCGAACCACCCGTCGTCACCCCCGTGCGTGTGGTCATCGCCCTGTGCCTGATCGCGCCCTTCGTGGCGATGCTCTGGGTCGGTTCCTACGCGAAGATCGAACCGGTCCTCATCGGCATCCCGTTCTTCTACTGGTACCAGATGGCCTGGGTCGTGATCTCGACCGCGCTCACCATGGTCGCCTACGTGCTGTGGCAGCGTGACCAGCGCGCCCGCAAGGGAGGTGCGTCGAAGTGAAGGACGGCGTGAACGGCGTCGCACTCGCCGTCTTCATCTTCTTCTTCCTGGCCGTCACGGTCATGGGCTTCCTCGCCGCGCGCTGGCGCAAGGCGGAGAACGAGAACAGCCTCGACGAATGGGGCCTCGGCGGCCGCTCGTTCGGCACCTGGGTCACCTGGTTCCTGCTCGGCGGCGACCTCTACACGGCGTACACCTTCGTCGCCGTCCCCGCGGCCGTCTACGCGGCGGGCGCGGCCGGCTTCTTCGCCGTGCCGTACACCATCCTGGTCTACCCGCTGATCTTCACCTTCCTGCCGCGCCTGTGGTCGGTCTCCCACAAGCACGGCTACGTGACCACCTCGGACTTCGTCCGCGGCCGGTTCGGCTCCAAGGGTCTGTCGCTGGCGGTCGCCGTCACCGGCATCCTCGCGACCATGCCGTACATCGCCCTCCAGCTCGTCGGCATCCAGGCCGTGCTGGACGTCATGGGCGTGGGCGGCGGCGAGAACACCCACTGGTTCATCAAGGACCTGCCGATCCTGATCGCCTTCGGTGTCCTCGCGGCGTACACCTACTCCTCGGGTCTGCGGGCGCCGGCGCTCATCGCCTTCGTCAAGGACACCCTGATCTACCTGGTGATCGCCGTGGCGATCATCTACATCCCGATCAAGCTCGGCGGCTTCGACGCCATCTTCTCCGCGGCGAGCGAGAAGTTCTCGCAGACCAACGAGGCGACCGGCAAGCCCGTCGGCGCGCTCGCGCCCGGCGACGCCGGGCACTGGGGCTACGCCACCCTCGCCCTGGGCTCCGCACTGGCGCTGTTCATGTACCCGCACTCGATCACGGCGACGCTCTCCTCGCGCAGCCGTGAGGTGATCCGCCGCAACACCACGATCCTGCCGCTGTACTCGCTGATGCTGGGCCTGCTCGCGCTGCTCGGATTCATGGCGATCGCGGCCGGCGTCAACGTGGCCAACGGGCAGCTCGCCATCCCGCAGCTGTTCGAGAACATGTTCCCCGACTGGTTCGCGGGCGTGGCCTTCGCCGCGATCGGCATCGGCGCGCTGGTGCCCGCCGCGATCATGTCCATCGCCGCGGCGAACCTCTTCACCCGCAACATCTACAAGGACTTCCTCAAGCCGGACGCGACCCCGGCCCAGGAGACCAAGGTCTCCAAGCTGGTCTCGCTGCTGGTCAAGGTCGGCGCCCTCGCCTTCGTCCTCACCATGGACAAGACGGTGGCGATCAACTTCCAGCTCCTGGGCGGCATCTGGATCCTCCAGACCTTCCCGGCCCTGGTGGGCGGTCTGTTCACCCGCTGGTTCCACCGCTGGGCGCTGATCGGCGGCTGGGCCGTCGGCATGGTCTACGGCACGGCCGCCGCCTACGGGGTCGCGAGCCCCACCCAGAAGCACTTCGGCGGCTCCTCGGCCGAGATCCCCGGCATCGGCGAGATCGGCTACATCGGCCTCACGGCCTTCGTGCTGAACGTCGTGGTCACCGTGGTCCTCACCTTCGTCCTGCGGGCCCTGAAGGCCCCCGACGGCGTCGACGAGACCAGCCCGTCCGACTACACCGCGGACTCGGGCGACCCGGGCGTCAAGACCGAGCTCCCGCCCGCCACCGCGGGTGCGCCCGGCGGTCACTGAACCACCGCTCCACCGGCCATGGGAGGGCCGTCGCACCCCGCGCCCGCGCGGGGAAATGCGGCGGCCCTCCGCCGTCGCCTGATGCACACTGCCCGGCATGGACATCACCATCAGGCGGATCGAGCCGGGCGAGTACGGGCCACTGGGGGAACTGACGGCGCAGGCGTACCTGCGGGGCGGCCTCCTCGACTTCGGGGAGGAGGACCCTTATCTGGAGGTCCTGCGGGACGTCGCGGGGCGGGCGGCGCACACCGAGGTCTACGTCGCCGTGGACGAGGGCGGCGGGCTCCTCGGCGGTGTGGCGTTCGTCCCGGAGCCCGGGCCCTACGCCGATGTCGCGGGGCCGGGCGAGGCCGAGTTCCGCACCCTGGCCGTCGCCGAGGAGGCCCGCGGACGGGGCGCGGGCGAGGCGCTGGTGCGGGTCTGCGTGGACCGGGCGCGGGCGCTGGGACGCGCGCGGCTGGTGCTGTCCACGCAGTCGGCGATGCACACGGCGCACCGCGTGTACGGCCGGATGGGCTTCGTCCGCACCCCCGATCGCGACTGGTCGCCCATCCCGTCGGTTCCGCTGCTGACGTACGCGCTGGAGCTCTGAACCCCTCGGCGGCACGCCGGGGACACAACATGTGGGGGCACACTCAGCACCCCGCCCCCACATGTATGCTCATCTCGCTGTCGCCGCAGGGGAATCCGGTGCGAATCCGGAACTGTCCCGCAACGGTGTGCTGTGGTGCGCTTTGTCGTACCCGCGAGTCCGAGGACCTGCCGACGGTGCGCCCGGCTCGACCGATCCGGGTGCCCAGACGTCCGGGCCTCGCGGTTGGGCCGGTGGACGCCGTGCGCGGTGCCGTCCCGGCATGTCCCGCCACGGCCCTGCCACCTCCTCGCGCCGTTCGGAGCCGAGCGAGGGAGAGCACCACCGTGACCATCGCGCCCGCCGATCCGGTATCGGCCACGCAGCACGACGGCCCCGGCACCGCACTGCTGCGGACCCTGACCGAGCTGACGGCCGACCTGCCCGACACCGACCCCGGCAGGGTCGCCGCCGCCGCGCTGCGCGGCCGCCACAGCGGTTCCGACGAGGCCGAGCTGCGCTCCCTGGCCGTCGACGCCGCCGCCGGTCTGATCTCCGAGGACCCGGCGTACTCCCGGCTCGCCGCCCGGCTGCTGGCCCGTGCCATCGCCGAGGAGGCCGCGGGCGAGGGTGCCGTGTCGTTCTCGGCGTCGGTTGCGGTGGGACACCGCGAGGGCCTGATCGCCGACCGCACGGCGGCCCTCGTCGCGCGGCACTCCGCCCGGCTGGACGCGCTGATCGACCCGGTGGCCGACGACCGCTTCGGCTACTTCGGCCTGCGCACCCTCTACAGCCGCTACCTGCTGCGGCACCCCCTCACCCGCAAGGTCGTCGAGACGCCCCAGCACTTCCTGCTGCGGGTCGCGGCCGGTCTCGCCGAGGACGACGGCCCGCGGGCCCTGGACGAGGTCGGCGCGCTGTACCGGCTGATGAGCCGGCTCGAATACCTGCCGTCCTCCCCCACCCTCTTCAACTCGGGCACCCGCCACCCCCAGATGTCGTCCTGCTATCTGCTGGACTCCCCGCTGGACGAGCTGGACTCCATCTACGACCGGTACCACCAGGTCGCGCGGCTGTCGAAGCACGCCGGCGGCATCGGCATCTCCTACTCCCGTGTCCGCGCCCGCGGTTCGCTCATCCGGGGCACCAACGGGCACTCCAACGGCATCGTGCCGTTCCTCAAGACGCTCGACGCCTCCGTCGCCGCCGTGAACCAGGGCGGCCGGCGCAAGGGAGCGGCCGCGGTCTACCTGGAGACCTGGCACGCGGACATCGAGGAGTTCCTGGAGCTGCGGGACAACACCGGCGAGGACGCCCGGCGCACCCACAACCTCAACCTGGCGCACTGGATCCCCGACGAGTTCATGCGGCGGGTGGAGACCGACGGCACGTGGTCGCTCTTCTCGCCCGCCGACGTGCCCGAGCTGGTCGACCTGTGGGGCGACGCCTTCGACACCGCGTACCGCGCCGCCGAGGCGGCCGGCCTCGCCACGAGGACGCTGCCCGCGCGCGACCTCTACGGCCGGATGATGCGCACCCTCGCCCAGACCGGCAACGGCTGGATGACCTTCAAGGACGCCGCCAACCGCACCGCCAACCAGACGGCGGAGGCGGGCCGGGTCGTGCACTCGTCCAATCTGTGCACCGAGATCCTGGAGGTCACCGACGACGGCGAGACGGCCGTGTGCAACCTGGGGTCGGTCAACCTGGGCGCGTTCGTGGACACCGCGGCGGGCGGCATCGACTGGGAGCGGCTGGACGAGACCGTGCGGACCGCGGTCACCTTCCTCGACCGGGTCGTCGACATCAACTTCTACCCGACCGAGCAGGCCGGGCGGTCCAACTCCCGCTGGCGCCCGGTGGGCCTCGGCGCGATGGGGCTCCAGGACGTCTTCTTCAAGCTGCGGCTGCCGTTCGACTCCCCCGCGGCGAGGGACCTGTCGACGCGGATCGCCGAGCGGATCATGCTGGCCGCCTACGAGGCGTCCGCCGACCTCGCCGAGCGCCACGGCCCGCTGCCCGCCTGGTCGAAGACCCGTACCGCGCGCGGTGTGCTGCACCCCGACCACTACGGCACCGAGCGCGCCTGGCCCGAGCGGTGGGAGGCGCTGCGCGCCCGGATCGCCGCCACCGGCATGCGCAACTCGCTGCTGCTGGCGATCGCGCCGACGGCGACGATCGCCTCGATCGCGGGCGTCTACGAGTGCATCGAGCCGCAGGTCTCCAACCTCTTCAAGCGCGAGACGCTCTCCGGGGAGTTCCTCCAGGTCAACTCGTACCTGGTGGACGAGCTGAAGGCGCTCGGGGTCTGGGACGCGCAGACCCGTGAGGCGCTGCGTGACGCGGGCGGCTCGATCCAGGGCTTCGGGTGGGTGCCCGAGGAGGTCCGCGCCCTGTACCGCACGGCCTGGGAGATCCCGCAGCGCGGCCTGATCGACATGGCCGCGGCCCGGACTCCGTACCTGGACCAGAGCCAGTCGCTGAACCTGTTCCTGGAGACGCCGACCATCGGCAAGCTGTCGTCGATGTACGCGTACGCCTGGAAGCAGGGCCTGAAGACGACGTACTACCTGCGTTCGCGCCCGGCGACCCGGATCGCCCGCGCCGCGTCCGCCGCCGTTCCCGTACCCGCGCAGGCGACACCCGAGGATGCCGTCGCCTGCTCCCTCGAAAACCCCGAGTCCTGCGAGGCATGCCAGTGACCACCCCCGCCGAGAAGAACCTGCTGGATCCCGGGTTCGAACTGACGCTGCGCCCGATGCGCTACCCCGACTTCTACGAGCGCTACCGGGACGCGATCAAGAACACCTGGACGGTGGAGGAGGTCGACCTCCACTCGGACGTCGCCGACCTCGCCAAGCTCACCCCCGGTGAGCAGCACATGATCGGCCGGCTGGTCGCGTTCTTCGCGACGGGCGACTCGATCGTGGCGAACAACCTGGTGCTGACGCTGTACAAGCACATCAACTCGCCGGAGGCGCGGCTGTACCTGAGCCGTCAGCTCTTCGAGGAGGCCGTGCACGTCCAGTTCTATCTGACGCTGCTGGACACCTATCTGCCCGATCCCGAGGACCGTTCGGCGGCCTTCGCCGCGGTGGAGAACATCCCGTCCATCCGCGAGAAGGCGGAGTTCTGCTTCCGCTGGATGGACAGCGTGGAGAAGATCGACCGGCTGGAGACCGAGGCGGACCGCCGCCGCTTCCTGCTGAACCTGATCTGCTTCGCGGCCTGCATCGAGGGCCTGTTCTTCTACGGCGCCTTCGCCTACGTCTACTGGTTCCGCTCCCGCGGGCTGCTGCACGGTCTGGCGACCGGCACCAACTGGGTGTTCCGGGACGAGACGATGCACATGAACTTCGCCTTCGAGGTCGTCGACACCGTCCGCAAGGAGGAGCCGGAACTCTTCGACGAGGAACTGGGCCGCCAGGTCACCGAGATGCTGAAGGAGGCCGTGGAGGCGGAGCTCCAGTTCGGCCGCGACCTGTGCGGCGACGGACTGCCGGGCATGAACACGGCATCGATGCGCGAGTACCTCCAGTGCGTGGCGGACCAGCGGCTGACGCGTCTCGGCTTCGCTCCGGTGTACGGGTCCGAGAACCCGTTCTCGTTCATGGAGTTGCAGGGTGTGCAGGAGCTGACGAACTTCTTCGAGCGGCGCCCCTCGGCCTACCAGGTCGCCGTGGAGGGCTCGGTCGCCTTCGACGACGACTTCTGATCCCGCGCCCGGCACACCGCGGCCCGCGCCGCCCACGGGGGGAGGCGCGGGCCGCGGGTGTGTCCGGTCAGACGCCGCAGGTGGGCGCGGACCAGTACTTGCTGGGGCGGTGGTCGACGTGCGCGTGGTCGTTGTGACCGGGGTAGCCCGGGCCCAGGATCCCGTTGAACCCGTGGTTGCGGGCCTGCTTGGCCAGCGTGCACAGCGAGTGGGGGCCGGAGCCGAGGTCGGCCGCGTCACCGTACAGGTGGCGGCTGTTGGAGGCTCCGCCGACCGCGCTGTTGCAGGAGGTCGACCGGAATCCGCTGGTCACCCGGATCGGCTGGTCGCCCAGCGCGTGGCGCAGGGCCTCCAGCTTCCACATGGTGCGCAGCGCGTTCGACTTGGCGGTGGCCGCGCTCACCGCGCCACCCGCCCACGTCGAGTTGCAGTTGTTCAGCTCGGCGTAGGTGAAGTGGATCGGCGTGCAGTCGTTGTCCTGCAGCGCGTAGATCTTGTTGAAGGTGTTCGGTCCGGCGACACCGTCGGCGGCCAGCCCGTAGGCGGCCTGGAAGCGCTTGACGGCGGCCGCGGTGGCCGGGCCGTACGAGCCGTCGATGGCGAGGACGGAGTTGTAGCCCGGGTAGCCGGCGACCCGGATCTGGAGCTGCGTGACATCGGCGCCGGTCGCGCCCTGGTTCAGCGTCCTGCCCCAGGTGTAGCAGCCGTCCGCCTGTGCCGATCCGGCGGTGGCGACGACACCGGCCAGCCCGGCGACAGCGAGCATGACCATGGACAACAGAAGTCGTGCCGTTCGTCTCAGCATTGCGTCTCCCTGTTGTGAAAGCTGTGTACGCACGAGACTGGCGTGACACGCTACGCGCGTCAACACCCCACGGAATACTGAGACTTGACCTCTCCATGACCATCCGGCGACGAGGCGCCCCGCCGGCGGACGCGCAGCCCCCGGCCCGGCGCCGCGCCCCCGGCACACCCGAAGGGCCCCGCTCCTGGTGAGCGGGGCCCTTCGGCCGCTGCCGCCGTGATCGAGCGCGGCGGGAGTACGCGTCAGTCGTTGGGGACGACCTCGTAGCGCGGGGTGCCCTCGGCCATCTGCCGCAGCGCGTCCTTGCGGTCCCGCTTGGAGAGCCGGTCGATGTAGAGGTAGCCGTACAGGTGGTCCGTCTCGTGCTGGAGGCAGCGGGCGAAGTACCCGGTGCCGCGCACCTTGATCGGGTTGCCCTGGGCGTCCTGGCCGCGCACCACCGCGTAGTCG
The DNA here is from genome assembly GCF_016919245.1 of Streptomyces zhihengii. Taxonomy (NCBI): domain Bacteria; kingdom Bacillati; phylum Actinomycetota; class Actinomycetes; order Kitasatosporales; family Streptomycetaceae; genus Streptomyces; species Streptomyces zhihengii. Next base: position 2,943,507 of record NZ_JAFEJA010000001.1, read on the forward strand.
GGCCGGGCGAGGGAGGCGTACGCGGTCGGGACGGAGAGGCAGCCCTCGTTGGAGTCGTCGAGGTTGCGCTGCTCGGGGGCGAGCTCCTCCAGCACCGGGTTGCAGACGACACCGGTGTGACGGACGCCGTCGTCGTCGGGGCAGTCGTAGACGAAGACCTTGAGGTCGACGCCGATCTGGTTGGCGGCGAGCCCGACGCCCTCGGCGGTGCGCTGGCTGGCGAACATGTCGTCGATGAGGGACGCGAGCTCGTCGCCGAACTCCGTGACGTCCTTGCACTCCTTGTGGAGCACGGGGTTGCCCACCACCGTGATCGGACGCGAGGTGCCGCGCTCGCGGTACGCCAGCTCGCGCTCCTCGCAGTTCTCCGTGTCGACGACGAAACCGTCGTTCACCTGCTCGTCCGTCTGCTGCTGCGACTGCTGCGACGCCATGTCAGCCTCTGCGCCCTTCTCCGTACCGCCATCCCGGCCCGCTGCCGGTCACGCTGTGTCCGTACAGCCTACGGGCAGCGGTCAGCAGACTTCCTCGAGATCGCGCCACTCCCGGGAGTCCGGACTGTCCGCGACCCAGCCGTCCAGCAGCCCGCGCACCAGTCCGGGAGGAGCGGCTATGCCGCACTCGCGCTCCGGCGACCACAGGTCCCCGGCGGTGCGGTGGCCGAGCGGTCCGGGGTGACCGGGCTCGCTGTGGTCGTGGGGGTCGAGGTGCTCGCCCTCGCCCTCGGCGCTGGGCATCCGGCCCTCGGAACAGGCGCGGCACAGCAGCCGCACGGACGACGACCAGTCCTCGGCGGCGAAGCCCGCGTCGGCGGCCAGCTTCTCCAGGGCGTCCCGGTCGGCCTCGGTGGCCGCCTCCAGCAGCACCACCCAGGTCGGCACCGGTGACGGCGCCCACAGCTCGATCTCGTCGAAGACCGGGTAGGACGGCCCGGCGCTGGTGGTCCGCTCGCCGTTGGGCACCCCGTCGTGGAGCACGACCTCGCCCCAGCGGCGGCCCGACGAGGGCAGCGGGATGGAGAGCACCTCGATGCGTGCCGGGTCCAGCCGGCGGCCCCACACCACCTCGGCCTCGCCCTCGGGCGACAGCCGCACCGCGGCGCTGCCGAGGTCCATGCCTACGGGCTCGGCGCCGGCCGCGACCGCGCCGGGGACCTTCAGCCCGTACGCCTGCCAGGCACGACGGGCCAGCGGCCAGTCCTGGAGGGCGGTGGCCGCGATGCCGACGTTCCACCAGTCGGGGGCGCCGGTCTCCTTGTCGAGCAGGGCGACCGCGCGCAGTCCGGCGGCCCGCGCCTGCTCCCAGTCGTGCCGGAACTTGTGCAGCAGCGCCAGGTTGAACCAGGACTCGGAGAGCCACGGTTCAAGGTCCGCCGCCTTCGTCAGCAGCGCACCCGCGTCCTCGTACCGGCCGTCGCCGATCAGCGTGAACGCGCGGTCGGTGGCCTGCCGCCACGAGGCGGAGGGCCGATGCCGTACCTTCCCGAAGATCTTCACGCTTCCCGCCTGCCGGTCGCTCGGGCCAGGGCCCCGGACATGCCTGTGCACCTCTTCAGTGCCTTCTTTCGCATCCAACCATGCCCGGTCGCAGGCTCGCTCATTACCCATGGGTTACCCCGGTGGGAGCGGGGTTCACCCTGTGCCGCGGGCCCGCCCTCAGCCGGAGGCGCCGGGCCCCGCGCCCCGCCCGAGCACCCGGGCCAGCGCCTCGACGACCGCGGGCGCGTAGTCGTGCCCGGTCCCCAGGCGCAACTGCTCCAGCGCCGCGAGAGCTCCTCCCGCACTGGCTCCGCTTCCCCCGGCCAGGTCCTCGTATGCGTTGGCGGCGCGGACGATTCTCGCGGTGAGCGGCTGTTCCCGGTACGGATCGGCCTGCCGCTCCACGACGGCCGCCACCGCGGACGCGACGCCGGTCGTGCGGACGACCGCGCCGCCGAGCAGGGCGATACGGCGCTGCTCGGCGGCCGGCAGCGGTGCGGTCGCGCCGCCGGGCACCGGGTCGACGAGGGAGAGCTGACCGATGTCGTGCATCAGCGCCGCGTACTCCAGCACCGTCAGCTCCGGCCCGGGCAGCCGCAGCTCGCGGCCGACGGCGACACTGAGCGCGGCGACCCTGCGGGCGTGGCCGGACGGCGTGTAGCCGGCGATCTCGGTGGCCCGGGCCAGCGAGACGATGGTCTGCCGGTAGGTGGTGCGCACGGCGGCGTACCGGCGCAGCGCGAGCTGGGTCAGCAGCAGCGGGACACAGAAGACCGGCAGCGCCCACAGCCCCGCGACGGCGACGGCCAGGGCCATCACGGCCCCGGTCGCGCACACGGCGGGGCCTATGCCGCGCAGCTCCCCCACCTCCTCGCGCAGGGCGCTCCCGAAGGGGGACCCGGTGCGGGCGCTCAGCAGGGCGGCGGCCAGCACGGCGTCGCACAGGGCGGTGAGCCCGAGCAGCACCAGCAGGAACAGCGCGTACGCGCTGCCGTGCCCGAGCTCCTCGTCCAGCGTGCCCGCGTTGTAGAGGGGCTGGAAGCAGACCGCGGCGAAGGCGGTGGTCAGCACCCGCCTGGCCACCCGGTCGGGCACCGCGCCGTCGCCCCGGGCCACCCGGGGCACCGCGCCCACCAGCGCGGCGGCCAGCACCACGGCGACGACCTGGAGGGCTCCGTGGCCGGTGGGGCGCCCGGCGCACTCGCCGAGCAGGGCGTAGGCGAGGGAGCCGGCGGCGGCGAGCGGCGCGGGCTCCCGCCCCCACGGCTCGCGGGGCACCGCGACCGGCCCCGCGTCGGCCGGCGCGCTCCACCGCGCCAGTTCGCCGACCGCGGCGAAGGCGCCGAAGGCCAGGGCGACGGCCGGATCGACGAGCCCGGTGTGCGCCGTGGCCGCCACCGCCCAGACGGCGAGGGCCGCGGCCGCGCCGTGCACGAGGGGGGCGACCAGCCCCCGGGGCGAGGCCCCGGCCCGTGCCGCCCCGTGCGCTCCCGCCGCCGCGGATCTCATCCGGACCTCGACCGGTCCGCGCCGGCGCTCCCCCGCTGAGGTGCCGGGAGGGATCCCGGTTCGTCGGAGGTGACGGCCGTCTCCCAGCCCTCCCGCTCCACGGCGCGCACCAGCGCGCCCACCATCAGCGGGTCGAACTGGGTCCCGGCGCAGCGCCGCAGTTCGGCCAGGGCGTCCGCGACCGGGCGGGAGCGCCGGTAGGAGCGGGTGGAGGTCATGGCGTCGAAGGCGTCGGCGACGGCCACCACCCGGGCGGACTCGGGGATGGACCCGCCGGCGAGTCCGTAGGGGTAGCCGGTGCCGTCCAGCCGTTCGTGGTGGTGGAGGATGGCGGCCCGCGCCTCCCCGAGGAAGCCGATGCCGCGGACCATCTCGTGCCCGTACTCGGGATGCAGCTCGATCACCCGCCGCTCCTCCGGGGTGAGCGGGCCGTCCTTGCGGAGCACCCTGGTCGGTACGCCGAGCTTGCCCACGTCGTGCAGGATCCCGGCGAAGCGGATCGTCTCCAGCCGCCCCTCGGGCATGCCCAGCTCGCGGGCGATCAGCACCGAGGCCCGGCCGACCCGCTCGCTGTGGCCCCGGGTGTAGCGGTCCTTGAGGTCGACGGCGTGCACCAGGGCCCGGATGGTCGCCCGGTGCGCCGCCCGTTCCCGGTGGTACTGCGCGAAGATCCAGCAGGAGATGTACATGGGCAGCAGCACGAAGAGCGCGGACACCGGCCCGTAGGAGCTGCGCCACAGCACGGCCATCATCAGCCCGGCCAGGCCGTGCACGGCGTGCGGGGCCGGCGCGAGCGGCCGCAGCGCGCCCCGGCGCGGCGGGGTGCGCTCGGCGCTCGCCCGGATCAGGGTGTCGAGGGCGCCGAGGGCCAGTCCGAAGGCGAGCGCCGCGGCGAGCACGGGCACCAGGACGTACGGGAAGTCCGCCGCGTCCAGGGCGGTGGCGCCGCCCGCCCACGCGTACACCGCCGCGGCGGCCCGGGTGGCGAGGGCCAGTTCGGCGGCGTGCCAGGCGCGCCGGATCCAGGGCGCGGTGCCGCTGCCGTCCATCGCGCCGAGCAGGGCGCCCGGCACGGGGACGAGCGCGGCGGCGGCCGGCGGCAGCAGGAAGGCCGCGGCGAGCAGCACGGGGAAGAAGGAGCCGGCGCCGACGGCGGCGGGGACGCCCCGCCCGGTGCCGCGGCCGGGCAGTTCGCACACCGCGTACACGCAGGCCAGCAGGGCGACGGCGGTCCACGGGACACCGGGCGCCGTCAGCGAGGGAGCGGCGCACAGGGCGGCGCCGAGGGCGGCAGCGCAGATGACGGCGCCTGCCGCCCTGGGTGTGGCCGTCACTGCCCGCGTCCTCCTCGACTCCCGCGTCACGCTAGCGAGACGGGAGGCGGGCCGGGGCGCTTCGGAGCCGTTTCCCACGTACGGGTGAACAGCCGGGGCGGGGACATGACGAAGGCGCGGACCCCTGGTCCGCGCCCTCGCAAGCGTTCCCCGTACGGCACCGCCGGGCGGTGCTACTCCTGTGCGGCGGCCACGTCCTGGTCGGGCACGGCCTGGCCGGAACGGATCAGGTCGATCCGCCCCATCACCTTGGCCCGCAGATCGGCGGGCACGTCGTCCTGGCCGCAGCACCGCTTGACCAGCTTCTTCACCGCCTGCTCCAGGCCGTACTTCTCCAGGCACGGGGAGCACTCCTCGAAGTGCACCTCGAACTTGGTGCAGTCACTGTCGGGCATCTCGTGGTCGAGGAACTCGTAGAGATGGTCCAGGACCTCAGAGCAGTCCGTCTCGTGCGGCTCTCCGCAGCTCATGAGCCCGAGCCTTTCGCGTCGTTCGACTCCCCCGCACCGGCCGGGACCAGCCCGCGCTCGCGGGCGTAGTCCTCCAGCATGCCGCGCAGCTGGCGGCGGCCGCGGTGCAGGCGGGACATCACCGTACCGATGGGTGTCCCCATGATGTCCGCGATCTCCTTGTACGCAAAGCCCTCGACGTCGGCGAGATACACCGCGATGCGGAACTCCTCCGGAATCGCCTGAAGGGCGGCCTTCACGTCGGAGTCCGGCAGGTGGTCGAGGGCCTGGGACTCCGCCGAGCGCAGACCGGTCGACATGTGCGACTCGGCCCGTGCGAGCTGCCAGTCCTCGATCTCCTCCGCCGCGCTGCGCTGGGGTTCGCGCTGCTTCTTGCGGTACGAGTTGATGAAGGTGTTGGTGAGGATGCGGTACATCCACGCCTTGAGGTTGGTGCCCTCGCGGAACTGGTGGAACGAGCCGTACGCCTTCGCGTACGTCTCCTGCACCAGGTCCTCGGCATCGGCCGGGTTGCGCGTCATGCGCAGCGCCGCCGAGTACATCTGGTCGAGAAAGCCGAGGGCGTCCCGCTCGAAACGGGCGTTGCGCTCCGCCGTCGTCTCCTCGGACTGCTCCGCCCGGCCGTCGTCGGTCCCCGCGTCGGTCCCAGTGACCGGACCCACCTCCTCCAACGCTGTGGCGGGACCGAAAGCGGACCCGCTCGCATCGGAGAATAGTCGACCTTGCCTCGCCGGGGCCTGCTCACCGGTGCCGCCCGCCACGGGAACGGCCCCGGTCCCGCCCTGTGACAGCACTGTCCAGTCCAGCCCTGAGGCGCGGCCGGCTGCCGGGCAGAAGGTCGTTCCCATGTGGTGGACTCCCTACTCCGAATTCGTTTCTGACATCCGGCTCAACAGCGGGGCGCCGCCGCGCATTCCCGGGCCCGTCAGCCCAGCGCGGCCGTCCACCGCACCACCGCGCCGGTGATCGTCTCCAGCGTCCGCTCCTCGGTGGTCCCCGACCGTCTGGGCACCGCGAAGCCGTGGTCCGCGTGCGGGACTTCGGTCATCTCCCAGGGCCCCTCGGGAAACTCGTCCGGATGCCCGAACGGATCGTTGCCGCCCTGCACCACCAGCGTGGGCACACCGGCGCCGAGCAGCTCGGGCGCCCGGGACTTCTCCGGCCGGCCCGGCGGGTGCAGGGGGAAGGAGAGCGCGAGCACCCCGGCCGCGCCGAGCGCGGTGGCCGTGCGGCAGGCGACGCGCGCCCCGGCGCTGCGGCCGCCGGCGACCACCGGCGGGCCCGCCTCCGTCAGCACCGGCCACACTCCGTGCCACCCGGCGTCGAGGGTCCTCGGCGCGGGGGCGAGCTTCTTGCCGGCCACCCGCCAGGGCTGCTCCACCAGGGCGACGGTGACGCCGTGCGGGGGGAGCGCGGCGGCGATCGCCGCCAGGTCCCGCGCCCCGATCCCGCCGCCGGCCCCGTGGCCGAGCGCCAGCACCAGGCGCGCTCCGGGTGCCGTGAACCAGGTGACGCGGGCCTCGCCGGCGTCCGTTGCGACCATCTGCGTACGACTCACGCCCCCATCCTCCCGCCCGGGGCGCGGCCGTCCGGCAGGCGCCCCGGGCGGACGGCGTGTCAGAACAGCACCGGCTCCTCGGGACCGGCCAGCTCCTCCAGCAGCTCGGGGCCGTTGTTGCGCACATTGCTCACCGCGGTGGCCACCGGGTAGGCCCGCATCAGCCCCTCCGGCGGCGGGGCGAGCAGCCCCCGCAGCTCGTCCGGATCGGTGCGGGCCGGGTCCAGCCAGGCGTCCCAGCGGTCGGGCGTCAGCATCAGCGGCATCCTCGGGTGGATGTCGGCCAGCGACCCGGGGCCCTCGGCCGGTGCCACGCCCAGCGGGCCCTTCTCCGCCTCGGTGGTGATCACCGAGCAGGTCACCCACCAGGCCCGGGGGTGGTCGTCGGGCAGGGTGCGGTCGCGCCAGAACTCGTAGAGGCCGGCCATCGCGAACACCGAGCCGTCGGCGGGGGTGACGAAGTACGGCTGCTTGCGCGGCCTCTTCTTCCGCCCCTCGACCTCCAGTTCCCGCTCTCCGGTGCCGGTGACCCATTCGTAGTAGCCGTCGGCCGGCAGGATGCAGCGCCGGGAGAGGAACGGCCTGCGGAAGGACGGCTTCTCGTGGACCGTCTCCGCCCGGGCGTTGATCATCCGGGCGCCGCCCTCCGGCGTCTTCGCCCAGGACGGCACGAGGCCCCACTTCAGCACCCGCATCTGGCGAACCGGCCGGCGGTCGGCCGCGTCCTTCACCGGACGCTCCAGGATCGCGTAGACCTCCTTGGTCGGGGCCACGTTCCAGTCCGGGGCGAGCGCCTCCTCGGGCTCCCACTTCTCGACCTGGAACAGGCCCGTCAGGTCCTCGGGCCGCCGACTCGCTGCATACCGTCCGCACATAAGTGCCACACTGCCACTTCGATACGCCGTACGAGGGAGCCGCCCGCGAAATGGTCACGACACACACCGCCACGGCCGCCGCGGGCGATCTGTGGGACCGCCTGAGCGGCACCCAGTCCGGCCCCGAACTCTGGCTCGTCGCCGTCACCGGTCTGGTGGCGCTCGCCGCGGTGCTGCCGGGCTCGCTGTGGCGTCTGTCACGCAACGCCGTCACCATCGCGCACGAGGGCGGCCACGGGCTGGTGGCCCTGCTCACCGGCCGCTCGCTCCAGGGCATCAGGCTCCACTCGGACACCAGCGGCCTCACGGTCAGCCGCGGCAAGCCGACCGGCCTCGGCATGATCCTCACCGCGGCGGCCGGCTACACGGCCGCGCCGCTGCTCGGGCTCGGCGGCGCGTGGCTGCTGGCCGCGGACCGCATCACCCTGCTGCTCTGGGTGGCGACCGGCCTGCTGCTGGCCCTGCTGCTGATGGTCCGCAACGCCTACGGGCTGCTGACGGTGACCCTGACCGGCGCCGCGTTCGTGCTGGTGTCCTGGCTGACGGAGCCCGACGTTCAGTCCGCCTTCGCCTACACGGCCGTGTGGTTCATGCTGCTCGGCGGCGTCCGCCCGGTGTTCGAGCTCCAGTCGAAGCGCCGCGGCGGCGGCGCCCCGGACTCCGACGCGGACCAGCTCGCGCGCCTGACCCATGTGCCGGCGGCGGTCTGGCTGGGCTTCTTCCACCTGGTCTCGTTCTGCTGCCTGATCGGCGGCGCGCGCTGGCTGCTCGGACTGTAGGGGCCCGCCCCGGCGCCCACGGCGCCCCGGTGCCCCGTTCCGGCGCCGGGGCGGGCCGCTGACGAGCCACTAAAGTGAGGGCCATGACCGAGAGCTCCGTGCACCCCGTCCTGTGGCCCGCCCCCCGAGCCGGCGGACCCGTCGAAGCGACGGTCACCGTGCCCGGATCGAAATCGGTGACCAACAGGGCCCTGGTGCTCGCCTCCCTCGCGGCCGAGCCCGGCTGGCTGCGCCGCCCGCTGCGCTCCCGCGACACCCTGCTGATGTCCGCGGCCCTCCAGGCCATGGGCGTCGGCATCGAGGAGACCGTCTCCTCCAGCACGACCGGCGGCAAGGGCGAGGCGTGGCGGGTCATCCCGGCCGGCCTGCACGGTCCCGCCACCGTCGACGTCGGCAACGCCGGCACGGTGATGCGCTTCCTGCCGCCGGTCGCCGCGCTCGCCGACGGCCCCATCCGCTTCGACGGCGACCCCCGCTCCTACGAGCGCCCGCTCGGCGGCGTGATCGGCGCGCTGCGCACCCTCGGCGCCCGGATCGACGACGGCGGCCGCGGGGCGCTCCCGCTGACGGTGCACGGCGGCGGCGCGCTGGAGGGCGGGGCCGTCCGTATCGACGCCTCGTCGTCCTCCCAGTTCGTCTCGGCCCTGCTGCTCTCCGCCCCCCGCTTCAACCAGGGCGTCGAGGTGCGGCACGTGGGTTCGGTGCTGCCCTCGATGCCGCACATCCGGATGACGGTCGACATGCTGCGCGCCGTCGGCGCCCGGGTCGACGAGCCGGAGACGGGCGGCGAGCCGAACGTCTGGCGGGTGGCGCACAGCGCGCTCCTCGGGCGTGACCTGACCATCGAGCCGGACCTCTCGAACGCCCAGCCGTTCCTGGCCGCGGCGCTGGTCACCGGCGGCCGGGTCACCATCCCCGACTGGCCGGAGCGGACCACCCAGCCCGGTGACGCGCTGCGGCGGATCTTCACCGAGATGGGTGGCTCCTGCGAGCTGACCACGACCCCGGACGGCACCGCGCTGATCTTCACCGGCAGCGGCCGGATCCACGGCATCGACGTGGACCTGGGCGAGGTGGGCGAGCTGACGCCCGGCATCGCCGCCGTCGCCGCGCTCGCCGACTCCCCCTCGACCCTCCGCGGGGTGGCCCACCTGCGGATGCACGAGACGGACCGGCTGGCCGCGCTCACCAAGGAGATCAACGAGCTCGGCGGCGACGTCACCGAGACCGAGGACGGCCTCCACATCCGCCCCCGCCCGCTGCACGGCGGTGTCTTCCGCACCTACGACGACCACCGGATGGCCACCGCGGGTTCGGTGATCGGGCTGGCGGTTCCCGGTGTGGAGATCGAGAACGTGGAGACCACGGCCAAGACCTTGCCCGACTTCCCGCGGATGTGGGCCGAAATGCTCGGGGCCTGACGTCATGCGCCGCTACGGCAAGCACACCGACGAGGACGACATCCGCTCGCGCCCGAACCGCAAGGGCAACCGGCCGCGCACGAACATCCGCCCCAAGCACGAGGACGCGGCCGAGGGCATGGTCCTCACCGTGGACCGTGGCCGGCTCACCTGCCTGGTCGACGACCGGATCGTGACGGCGATGAAGGCGCGCGAACTCGGCCGCAAGGCGGCGGTCGTGGGCGACCGGGTCGACATCGTCGGCGATCTGTCGGGCGACAAGGACACCCTGGCCCGGATCGTGCGGATCGGGGAACGCGCCTCGGTGCTGCGGCGCACCGCCGACGACGACGACCCCTTCGAGCGCGTGGTCGTCGCCAACGCCGACCAGCTCGCCATCGTCACCGCGCTGGCCGACCCCGAGCCGCGCCCCCGGCTGATCGACCGCTGCCTGGTCGCCGCGTTCGACGGCGGCCTGGAGCCGCTGCTGGTGCTGACCAAGTCGGACCTGGCGGCCCCGGACGAGCTGCTGGAGATGTACGGCGCGCTGGGCGTGCCCCATGTGGTCACCACCCGCGAGGAGTTCGTCGACGGGCTGGCCGCCGAGCGGGTGCGCGAGCATCTGACCGGCAGGACGACGGCCTTCGTCGGCCACTCCGGCGTGGGGAAGACGACGCTGGTCAACGCGCTCGTCCCGGAGGAGCGGCGGCGCAGCACCGGCCATGTCAACGCGGTCACCGGCCGCGGCCGGCACACCACGACCTCGGCGCTGGCCCTGCCGCTCGCGTCCGAGGAGGGCGGCTGGGTGATCGACACCCCCGGCGTGCGGTCGTTCGGACTGCACCATGTCGACCCGTCCCGCGTCATCCACGCCTTCCCGGACCTGGAGCCCGGCACGGAGGGCTGCCCGCGCGCCTGCTCCCACGACGAACCGGACTGCGCCCTGGACGCCTGGGTGGCCGAGGGCCACGCGGACCCGGCCCGGCTCTACTCGCTGCGGCGGCTGCTGGCGACCAGGGAACGACGCGAAGGCGACTGACGCGCGAGGCGCATACGCCCGAAAGCGCCCGGTAAGGGCATAATCGCACCGAGTCAGACACGGCAGTCACCGAGCTCGGGAGGTCCTGGACCAATGGCGTGGCTGCTGGTCGTGGTCGCCGGATTCCTGGAGACGGGTTTCGCCGTCTGCCTCAAGCTCTCGCACGGGTTCACCCGGCTCTGGCCGACGGTCGCGTTCTCCATCTTCGCCCTCGGGAGCTTCGGCCTGCTGACCCTCGCGCTGCGCAAGCTGGACGTCGGCCCCGCGTACGCGGTGTGGACGGGCATCGGCGCCGCCGGGACGGCGATCTACGGCATGGTCTTCCTCGGCGACCTGGTCTCCACGCTCAAGATCGTCTCGATCTCCCTGGTGATCGTCGGCGTCATCGGCCTCCAGCTCTCGGGCTCCTCCCACTGACGCACCCGGCCCCTCACCGGCCCGCCCGACCCCCCAGCAACGGGCGCCCCGCCATCCGCCCGGCGGTCCACTCGGCGAGGCGCACACACCGCTCCATCTCCCCGGCACCGCTCTCGCCGGCTTCGGCGACCACCCGCCCCGCGCCCCGCAGGAACCCCTCCGCCTCCCGGCGCACCAGGGCGCCCGCCAGCCCGTCCTTCCCGCCGAACTCGTTGTAGAGGGTCTGCCGCGACACCCCCGCCGACGCGGCGACCTCCACCATCCGCACGGCGGACCAGGGCCGTGCCCGCAGGGCCGCGGCCGCGGCGTCGAGCAGGGCCTCGCGTGCTGCGGGCATGGGCGCCTCCCGGGGCCTCGCCCGGCCGCGCCGGGCGCGTGCTCCGGCCGCAAGGGCGGCCTGTGCGGACAGAGTTGGGGCGCGGCCCGCACCTGTCAAGGCATCCGGCGGCCCGCGCCCTTCCGCCGTCCCTCGGGGGCGGCGAGGGGCACCGATAGAGTGACGTCATGCCCGACTACCACGATGATCTGCGCCTCGCCCATGTCCTCGCGGACGCCGCCGACGCCGTCACGATGGAGCGCTTCAAGGCGCTCGACCTCAAGGTCGAGACCAAGCCGGACATGACGCCGGTGAGCGAGGCGGACAAGGCGGCGGAGGAGCTGATCCGCGGCCAGTTGCAGCGGGCACGGCCACGGGACGCGATCCTCGGCGAGGAGTACGGCATCGAGGGCACGGGCCCGCGCCGCTGGGTCGTCGACCCGATCGACGGCACCAAGAACTACGTGCGCGGCGTGCCGGTGTGGGCCACCCTGATCTCCCTCATGGAGGCGGGCGAGGGCGGCTTCCAGCCGGTGGTCGGCGTGGTGTCGGCCCCGGCGCTGGGCCGCCGGTGGTGGGCGGCGAAGGGCGCGGGCGCGTACTCCGGGCGCAGCCTGTCGTCCGCGACCCGGCTGCGGGTCTCGAAGGTGGAGCGCATGCGGGACGCCTCCTTCGCCTACTCCTCGCTGAGCGGCTGGGAGGAGCAGGGGCGGCTGGACGGCTTCCTCGACCTGACCCGGGCCTGCTGGCGCACCCGCGGCTACGGCGACTTCTGGTCCTACATGATGGTCGCCGAGGGCTCGGTGGACATCTGCGCGGAGCCCGAGCTGTCCCTGTGGGACATGGCGGCCCCGGCGATCGTGGTGCAGGAGGCGGGCGGCCTGTACACGGGCCTCGACGGCACCCCCGGTCCGCACGGCGGGAACGCGGCGGCCTCGAACGGGCTGCTCCACCGGGAGCTGCTCGGTCATCTGAACCAGCGCCGCTGACGCCCGCGGGGGCGGTTTCGCCGGCGCCCGGGGCGCGTCACCAGCGGCTTCGCGGGGCGCCCGGGACGGGTGCCGCACGCCCTCTTGCCGCCTCCTCCCAGGACTGGGACTCTGAGAGCTCTCCCACTTGTGAACTTGTGAATCGGTTCTCCAGCTGGAGAGCCGGACACGAAGGAGGTGGCTCAAGTCCATGCTCGTCCGTGACGCCATGAGCACGGTGGTGCTGACCATCGGACCCGCCCACACACTCCGGCAGGCGGCCGGCCTGATGGCCGCGCGCCGTGTCGGAGCGGCCGTCGTCCTCGACGGCGATTCGAGTCTCGGGATCCTCACCGAACGGGACATCCTCAACGCGATCGGCGCAGGCCAGAACCCGGATCTGGAGACGGCCGGGGCCCACACCACCACCGACGTCGTCTTCGCCGCACCCGCCTGGACCCTGGAGGAGGCGGCCGAGGCCATGGCGCACGGCGGATTCCGCCATCTCATCGTCATGGACCGGGACGGCCCGGTGGGCATCGTCTCCGTCCGCGACATCATCCGCTGCTGGGTGCCCGCCAGGCGCCACGCCGGTACCGTCGCGGCGGGCTGAGGGCGGAGCCCGGACGCACCGGGGCCGGACCCCCGGTGGACGGGGGTCCGGCCTCGGGCCGACGGCAGGCGGTCAGCCGCGCAGGGCCTGGACCGCGGCCTCCAGCCGCTTGCCGAAGTCCGCGTCCGCCTGACGGAAGTTGCCGATCGCGCGCTCGGCGATGTCGTCACGGGACACCTTGGCGATGAAGCCCGCCAGGTTGCCGATCAGACGGTCCTTCTCGTCGTCGGACATCAGCCGGTAGAGGTTCCCCGCCTGGACGAAGTCGTCGTCCTCGGCGTGGACCGCGGCCGCGTGGTCACCGGTGACACCGGTCACCGCGGTGCCCGCCCACAGCGGGCGGTCCGTCTGGAAGGGGCCGCCGAAGCTGTTGGGCTCGTAGTTCTTCGCGCCCTTGTGACGGCCGTCGTAGAGGAAGCCGTCCCGGCTGTGCGTGCGCGCCTCGGTGGCGTGCGGGCGGTTGACCGGCAGGTGGTCGGCGTTGATGCCGACGCGGTAGCGGTGGGCGTCGCCGTAGGCGAAGAGCCGGCCCTGGAGCATCTTGTCCGGGGACGGGCCGATGCCGGGGACGAAGTGCGCCGGGCTGAAGACCGACTGCTCGACCTCGGCGAAGACGTTCTCCGGGTTGCGGTTGAGCTCCAGCCTGCCGATCTCGATGCGCGGGTAGTCGGCGTGCGGCCACACCTTGGTGAGGTCGAACGGGTTGAAGCGGTACGCCGCCGCCTCGGCCGCGGGCATGATCTGGACGTAGACGGTCCAGCTCGGGAAGTCACCGCGCTCGATGGACTCGCGCAGGTCGCGCTGGTGGGAGTCGGGGTCCTGGCCGGCGAGCCGGTCGGCCTCGTCCTGGGTGAGGTTGCGGATGCCCTGGTCGGTCTTGAAGTGGTACTTGACCCAGAAGACCTCGCCGGCCTCGTTGTTCCACTGGAAGGTGTGCGAGCCGAAGCCGTCCATGTGGCGGTAGGAGGCGGGGATGCCCCGGTCGCCGAAGAGCCAGGTCACCTGGTGGGTCGACTCGGGGCTCAGGCCCCAGAAGTCCCAGACGTTGTCGGCTTCCTGGCTGCCCGTGTACGGGTCGCGCTTCTGGGTGTGGATGAAGTCCGGGAACTTGATGGCGTCCTTGATGAAGAACACCGGGGTGTTGTTGCCGACGAGGTCGTAGTTGCCCTCCTCGGTGTAGAACTTCAGCGCCCAGCCGCGGGGGTCGCGCACCGCGTCGGCCGAGCCGAGGTTGCCCGCGACGGTGGAGAAGCGCAGGAAGGTCTCGGTCTCCTTGCCGACCTCGGAGAGGAACGCCGCCCGGGTGTACTTCGTCACGTCGGCGGTCACCGTGAAGGTGCCGTACGCGCCGGCGCCGCGGGCGTGGACCACCCGCTCCGGGATGCGCTCGCGGTTGAAGTGGGCGAGCTTCTCCAGCAGGAGCTGGTCCTGGACGAGGACCGGCCCGCCGACGCCCGCGGTCTCGCTGTTCTGGTTGTCGGCGACCGGGGCTCCGGCCTCGGTGGTCAGCGGTCCCTGCGTCACGTGCGCCTCCTGCGTCCTGTACTGCGTTCGTCGTCCGCACACGCCGCCTGTCCACGCCGTGTGTCGAACTCGATCCTACAATGGACTTTGTCCAAGTCAATCAGCCATCCAAAGTCACACCTATTCAGGATTGGCCGGAAACGCTGTTACGCTGTCCTCATGAGCGACCTGTTGGAACGACTGCGCGGACGCGGCTGGCGCATGACCGCCCAGCGGCGCGTCGTGGCCGAGGTCCTCGACGGCGAGCACGTGCATCTGACGGCCGACGAGGTCCACGCACGCGCCGTGGAGCGACTGCCCGAGATCTCCCGGGCCACCGTCTACAACACGCTCGGCGAGCTGGTCACCCTCGGCGAGGTGCTCGAGGTGTCGACCGACCGCCGCGCCAAGCGCTACGACCCCAATGCCCATCGCCCGCACCAGCACCTGGTCTGCGCGGGATGCGGCGCCATCCGGGACGTCCACCCGGCGGGCAATCCGCTGGCCGACCTCCCCGACTCGGAGCGCTTCGGCTTCACCGTCTCGGCCGTCGAGGTCACCTACCGGGGCACCTGCCCCGCCTGCGCGGCGGCAGCCTAGGACAGCGGCACACGCACGAAGGCCCCGGACACCGCTGGTGTCCGGGGCCTTCGCGTACCGCCCGGCTTTCGCGTACCGCCCGACTTTCGTGCACTGTCCGGCTTTCGTGCACCGCCCGGCTCTCGCGTACCGCCCGGCTCTCGCGTAACGCCCGGGAGCGCGGCCGGCTCGGGGACGACAAAATCCCGGACACACCGAAGGCCCGGATCTTTTGAGGATCCGGGCCTTCGGTTTCAGTAGCGGGGACAGGATTTGAACCTGCGACCTCTGGGTTATGAGCCCAGCGAGCTACCGAGCTGCTCCACCCCGCGTCGGTGAACACCACCTTACGGGACCCCGTCGACCAGCGCAAATCACTTCCGCGGGCGCCCTGGGCCGGCTCCGCGGCCTACGCCGTCAGCTCCTGGAGCAGTGCCTCGCGCAGCTTCGCGGCCCGCTCGGCCACCTCCTCGGGCCCCAGCTCCACGGCCTTGGCGCACCAGCGCTGCCCCTCGGCCAGCTCGCCCCGGCGGGCGGCGAGCAGCGCCAGCCGCAGGGCGGCCCTGCCGTGACCGGCCCGGGCCGCGCGCGTCCACCACAGCGACGCCTCCCGCTCGCTGCCCTCGCGGGCGAGCAGCAGCCCGAGGTTGAAGGCGCCGCTGCGGCTGCCGGCCTCGGCCGCCTCCCGGTACCAGCGGGCCGCGTCGTCCATGTCGCCGCGCGCGGCGGCCAGCATGCCGACCCGGACCTGGGCACGGCGGTGCCCCTGCTCGGCGGCCCGCTCGTACCACTCCTCGCACTCGCTCTTCTCCGCGCGGGGCTCGCCCAGGGCGGGCGGGCCCGGCGGCGGCTGCCGCGCGTCGAGCACCGTGGCGAGACGGAACGCCGCCTCCGCGTTGCCGCCCCCGGCCGCGCACCGCAGGTGCCGCTCCGCCTCGTGCTCGTCGCCGTCCCTCAGCCGGGCGATGCCCACCTGGAGCGCCGCCTCGGTGTGCCCCGCGGCCGCCGCCCGCTCGTACCAGGTCAGCGCCGTCCGGTCGTCGTCGCGGCCGACGTGGAGGATGCCGAGGTTGAACGCGGCGTCCACGCTGCCGGCCTCGGCCGCCTTGGAGAACCAGGGCTCGGCGCCGACCGGGTCCCCGGCCTGGAGGAGCAGCACGGCGAGCGCGTTGGCGGCCTCCCGGTGTCCCGCGTAGGCGGCACGCCGGTACCACTGCTCCGCCTGCGGCGTGCGGTCCTGGGCGGCGCAGAGCAGCCCGAGGTTGTAGGCGCCGTTGACGTCGCCCGCGTCCATCGCGGCCCGGTACCAGCGCTCGGCGGTCTGCTGCTCGCCGCGGGCGGCGTGCAGGGCGCCGAGGGCGTTGGCGGCGTTCCCGTCGCCGTCCTGGGCGGCGCGCAGCCACCAGACGGCGGCGCTCTCCTCGTCCCCGGCGTCCCGGAGCAGGAAGCCCAGCGCGCAGGCCGCGCGCGGCTCGCCGTCCCTGGCCGCCGTCAGGTACCAGCGGCCCGCTTCCTTGAGCTCTCCGCGCTTCTCCAGGATGGCCCCGAGGTGCAGCGCGGCCCGGCGGTGTCCGCGCGCCGCGGCCTGCCGGTACCACTGCGCGGCCTCGTCGACGAGGCCGTCGGTGCCCGCTCGGGCGGTGTCCTGTGCCGTCCGCCCGTCGCGCCGGGGGCCGGGGCCCGAGGACGCGGTGCGGGGGCCGGCGGTGTCCGGTGCCTCGCCCCGGCCCGCGGGAGGACCGGCGCGGCCGCGGGCGACGATGCCCGCGTCCCGTCCGGCGCCGGGCTCGGGCACGGTGCGCGGGGGCTCGCCCAGGCCGTCGGCCGGCGGGCGGCACTCCTCGGCTGCGCGGCCCTCCAGGGCGCGCGCCAGCCGGTAGGCCGCCTCGCGGTGCCCCTGCTCGGCCGCGGTGCGCAGCCAGCGCTCGGCTCCGCCGTCACCGCGGTGCTCCAGCAGGTCGGCGAGGGCGTAGGCGCCCAGGGCGTGGCCCTGCTCGGCGGACTGGCGCAGCCAGTACTCGGCGGCGGGCTCGTCGCCGCGCTCGCGGAAGTGACGCCCGAGCGCGTGCGCCGCGGCGGCCGAACCGGCGACGGCGGCGATACGCCACCAGCCCGCCGCCTCGTCGGGGTAGCCGCGCTGGTGCAGCAGCACGCCCAGGTTGTTGGCGGCGGCCCGGTCTCCGTCGGCGGTGGCACCGCGCAGGTACGGCTCGGCGCCGTCGAGGTCGCCCCGGCGCAGCAGCAGCGCGCCCAGCACGCTCATCGAGGCGGTGTCGCCCCCGTCGGCGGCACCGCGGTGGCGCGCCTCGGCGCCGGCGGTCTCCTCGGCGTCGGCGGTGCCGTCGTGACGGCCGACGCCCGGCTCGACACCGTCGAGCCCCTGCATCGCGTCCGCCGCATTGCCGGAATGCGGCTGCACAAACCGCCCTGTCTCCAACAGAGTTGCCCTGTCCCCCATAAATTCCATCGTCGCACCACCCGCAACCCGCGTACACCTGGTATACCGCAGCCAGTGAGGTCACTTCAGCGTTTTGTCGACATGCCCACAGAGAGATAAGTCAAACACGACCGGCGCCAACTCATGGCGTCCGGCGCGCACTTCGGGGCAGGTTGTGCCCGAGGACACGCCGCGGCCGCCCCGCGCACAGCACGAAGAGGGCCCGGATCCTGGAAGGATCCGGGCCCTCTTCTTCAGTAGCGGGGACAGGATTTGAACCTGCGACCTCTGGGTTATGAGCCCAGCGAGCTACCGAGCTGCTCCACCCCGCGTCGTTGTGATCTCACCGTATCACGGCGCGGGAGGGGTCCCGACCGGCCTCCGGCGGACCGCCGCGGGTGCGGCGGCCGCCGTCGGCCGGCCCGGGCTCACTCGGTGGCCGGGGCCTCTTCCTTCAGTCTGGCCTCGGCGTCGGCCGCGCGCTGGAGCGCGTCCTGGAGGTCGTCCTGGGCCTTGCCGTAGGCCGTCCAGTCGCCCTTCTTGATGGCCTCCTCGCCGTCCGCGTACGCCTTCTGCGCGTCGGCGATGGCGTCCTTCAGGGCCGCGTCGCCGGTGGCGGGCGGCTCGTCGGGATCGGCCGGTGGCTCGCCGGGCGGAGTGGTGCCCTCGTCGGCACCCTCCTCGCCGAACACCTGGGACAGCGCGCCGCTCAGGTCGTTGGCGAACCCGATCTTCTGGCCGTAGACCACCGCCACCTTGCTCAGCAGCGGATACTCCGACCCGCGGCCCTGTGCGTAGATGGGCTCCACGTACAGGAAGCCGCTGTCCAGCGGGACGGTCAGCAGGTTGCCGTACTTGATCGTCGAGTCGGCGCCCTTGAGGTCGCGGACGAAGTTGGCGATCGGGTCGTGGCGGTTGAGCCGGCTCTGGATCTGCTCGGGTCCGTCGACCTTGTCGTCGGTGACCCGCATCAGTCTGATCTTGCCGTAGTCCTTGCTGTTGGCGTCGGCGTCGACCGCCATGAAGGCCCGCAGATTGGGCCGTCCACTGGGGGTGAACGTCGTCGTCAGCGAGAACTGCTGCTCGGTCTGGCCGGGCAGCTTCATCGACAGGTAGTACGGCGGGACCGCGTTGTTGTCCGACTTGGTCGGGTCGTTCGGGACCTGCCAGGCGTCACTCGCGTTGTAGAACGGGGCGGGCTCGGTGACGTGGTAGAGGCTCAGCAGCTCGCGCTGGACCTTGAACATGTCCTGCGGGTACCGCAGATGGGCCTTGAGGTCCGCCGGGATGTCCGCCTTGTCCTTCACCGTGCCCGGGAAGGCCTTCTTCCAGGTCTTCAGGACCGGGTCGTTCTCGTCCCACTCGTAGAGGGTGACCGTGCCGTCGTAGGCGTCGACGGTGGCCTTCACCGAGTTGCGGATGTAGTTGACCTGGTTCTGCTGGGCGACGACCGCGCGCTGCCGGTCGGTCAGCGAGTCCGCGGTGGTGTCGCCGAGCGTGGTCCGGGAGGCGTACGGATAGCCGTTGGTGGTGGTGTAGGCGTCGATGACCCACTGGATCCGCTTGCCCACGACCGCCGGGTAGGCGTCGCCGTCGATCGTCAGCCAGGGCGCCACCGCCTCGACGCGCTCCTTGGGCGTGCGGTTGTAGAGGATCTGCGAGCCCTCGCCGATGGCTCCCGAGTACAGGATCTGCGGCTCGCTGAAGGAGACCGCGTAGGCGGCGCGGTTGAGCGGGCTGGAGAGGTCGATGCCGCCCTTGCCCTCGTAGCTCGTGGTGACCTGGCCGCCGCCGTCCTTCTCGTAGTCGAGCTCCTTCTGGGGCCCGCCGACGATCGAGTACTGCGTGGTCTTCTCGCCGTAGTAGATCCGCTGCTCGTAGTCGCCGAGGTTGCCCTTCGACGGCAGGCCGGACTCGGTGAACTCCGGGGCGCCCGAGGTGCCCTTGGCCGTCTCCGTGCCCTTCGCGGCGACCGCACCGTACCCGTGGGTGTAGGTGAAGTGGTCGTTGATCCAGTTGCGCTTGTCGACGCCCTGGAGGTTCAGCTCACGCAGACCGATGACCGTGTCCTGGCCGTTGTACCGGTCGACGTCCAGCGTCGCGGGGAACTGGTAGTACTTCCGCTCCTGCTCCAGCTGCTGGAACGTGGGCGAGACGATGTTGGGGTCGTTGATCCGGTAGCTGGCGGCCGCGTCCGCCTGGGCGCGCTGGCTCTTGGCGTCCTTGATCTCGCCCCGGCCCGTGTAGTCGGTCGGCTTGACCTCGTCGATGCCGTACGCCTTGCGGGTGGCCTCGATGTTCTTCTGGATGTACTGCGCTTCCTTGGCCTGCTCGTTCGGCTGGACCTGGAACTTCTGGACGATGGCCGGGTACAGGCCGCCGATCAGGATGGCCGAGAGGACCATCAGGCCGAAACCGATCACCGGGAGCTGCCAGGTGCGGCGCCACAGGGTGGCGAAGAACAGCACCGCGCAGATGATGGCGATGCAGAAGAGGATCGTCTTCGCCGGCAGGTAGGCGTTGGCGTCGACGTACCGCAGACCCGTCCAGTTGCTCGTCGCCTTGAAGTCACTGGACTTCACCGCGAGTCCGTACCGGTCGAGCCAGTACGCGACGGCCTTGAGCGCCACGAAGATGCCGAGCAGCACCGACAGGTGGCCCGTCGCCGCGCCGGTGGCGCGCGCGCCGGGGCTGGTGATGCGCAGCCCGCCGTACAGGTAGTGGGTCAGCGCGGCGGCGATCAGGGAGAGCACGACGGCCGCGAAGCCGAAGCCCAGCAGGAAGCGGTACCACGGCAGGTCGAAGGCGTAGAACGCCACGTCCATGCCGAACTGGGGGTCCTTCTCGCCGAAGGGCACGCCGTTGACCCACATGAGCCAGGTGCGCCACTGGCTGGTCGCGGAGGCACCGGCGATCAGCCCGACGAGCGCGGTGACCCCGAGGAGGACCCACTTCTTGTACGGGGCGATGCCCATGCGGTACCGGTCGAGGCTCTGCTGCTCCAGCGACATCGCGCTGAGCGGCGGCCGCAGCCGGTGCGCCAGCCAGATGTTCAGCCCGACGGCCGCTGCCATGAGCAGGCCGAAGACGGCGAACAGTCCGATCTTGGTCCACAGGGTGGTCGTGAAGACGGAGGAGTACCGGACGGATCGGTACCACAGCCAGTCCGTCCAGAACCCGGAGAACATGACGAACACCATGGCCAGCGCGGCCAGGACGCCCAGTGTCATGAGCAGGGTGCGGACACGCCGGGACGGCCGGCCCACTCTGATCCGTGGCCCGGTCGGGCCTCCGCCGCGGTCCGGCATCTGGAAAGCCAACGTGCGCACCTCGAAGTTCGCGGTCGTGTGAAAC
This sequence comes from Streptomyces zhihengii, assembly GCF_016919245.1. Classification (NCBI taxonomy): domain Bacteria; kingdom Bacillati; phylum Actinomycetota; class Actinomycetes; order Kitasatosporales; family Streptomycetaceae; genus Streptomyces; species Streptomyces zhihengii. The sequence continues at coordinate 2,964,136 of NZ_JAFEJA010000001.1, forward strand.
GGGCCCCGCGATCGTAGAGCCCCACTCATGCAACTTACCGAGGCTTTACCTAGTTCCCGCAGCGGGGCAGGAACCAGGCAGGATATTGGCCATGTCCAACGCTTCAGCACCGACCCCCGACAATCAGCCGCCCCAGGCGCCCATGGCGGCGAGCCCGCTCACCCGGGCCGTGCTCGAGATCGACGAGTACGCCTCGGGCCTCGGCTGGGACCAGCCCGCCCGTCTCTTCGCCCTGGTCGACACCGCGCGGCTGCGCACCCAGGAGCCCTCCCTCGCCTCCCAGCTCGGCCTCGACGAGAACGACTCCGCGGCGGCCCTGACGCCGGTCGAGCAGGACGAGATCCCTGCGGGCACCGCCCTGGACGAGTTCCTCGGCACGCTCGCCTGGCCCGACGCGGTGGCGGGGTGCGCGCTGACCGTGGAGCGCCTGATGCTCCCCTCGTCCGCGGAGTCGTCCGTTCCGGAGGGGCTGGACGACGCGGCGCTGGCCGACTGGGTCGCCTCCCACCCGGACCGCCAGGAGGTCCGGATGACGGTGGCCGTGCTGCGGGACGGCAGCCGCGAGTCGGCGCTGCGCCTGCGCGAGAAGGACTCGCCGACGGAGGTGCTCACGGGCGCCGGGCTGGTCCCCGGTCTGGCCGAGGCGCTGGCGGCCACGTTCGAGGACTGACGGCACCCCGCACCCGACGGCGTCCCGGCCCGGCCCGGTCCCCGTATGCGTGAAGGCGCCCCCGGACGGTGGTCCGGGGGCGCCTTCACGCGTGGTGCGGCGGCGGGCCCGTCAGCCCGTCGTGCAGCTCGGCAGCCCGGCCGTCTCGCCGGCGCGGATCTTCTCCAGCGAGTCGGCGGCATCCTCGATCGTGTCGACCTTGACCAGCTTCAGGCCGTCCGGGATGTCGGAGGCCGCCGTGGCGCAGTTGTCGCCGGGCGTGAGGAAGTACTCCGCCCCCGCGTTCCGCGCTCCCACGAGCTTCATCTCGATGCCGCCGATCGGGCCGACCTTGCCGGCGTCGTCGATCGTCCCGGTGCCCGCGACGAACTTCCCGCCCGTCAGGTCGCCCGGGGTCAGCTTGTCGACGATGCCCAGGGCGAACATCAGACCGGCGCTCGGTCCGCCGACGTCGGCGAGGTGGATGTCGATGGTGAACGGGAAGGTGTGGTCCGTGCCCGCCGCGATGCCCACGATCGCGCGGTCGTCGTCCGGGGCCTTCACCGTGGTGACGGTGACCTTCTCGGTGCCCTCCGGCTCCTTGCCCGCCTTCTCGGCGGCGGCCGCGTCGGGGGCCGGGACGATGGTGAACTCGACCTTCTCCCCCGGCTTGTGCTTCACCACGAGGTCCGCCACGTCGCCGGGCTTCTCGATCGGCGTGCCGTCCACGGCCCGGATCACGTCGCCCGCGTGCAGGGTGCCCTCGGCGGGCGAGTCCTTGACGACGGTGGCGACGACCACCCGGGACTTCACCGGGATGTCCAGCTCCCGCAGGGCGGCGACCTTGGCGCTCTCCTGGGACTGGCTGAACTCCTCGGCGTTCTCCTGGGTGGACTGCTCCTCGGTCTTGCCGTCCGGGTAGAGGGTGTCGTGCGGGACGACCACGTTGTCGTGGGCGAGCCAGCCGTACATCGCCTCGAAGAGGTTCATCCGGTAGTCCGCGCCGGTCACCCGGACCGTCGTCATGTTGAGGTGACCGGTGGCGGGGTAGGTCTTGCGGCCGGAGATCTGCAGCACCGGCTCGCCGTCGGCGGATCCCAGGGTGTTCACCGTGGGGCCCGGGGACATCTCCGCGTAGGGGACCTTGAAGAAGACACCCGCGCACAGCAGTGCGATGAAGACCAGGGTGGAGGCGAGCATCGTCGCGGTGCGGCGTGGCATGGAACGACAGTACGGGACGAGCCTGTGCGAGCACTGCCGGGGCCGGTCCGTCCGGGGGCCGCCCGGGGCCGCCCGCAGAAGGGGTCCGGAGGGTCAGTTCCGCACGGCGTCCGTACCGGAGGCCGCCTTCTCCATCGCGTCGCGGAAACGCGCGTATCCCGCGAGCTCGGCGACGTCCCCGCTGGTGCGGTTGCGCGAGGCCCAGCTCGCCCATATCGCAGCACCGACAGCAGCGAAAAGCGGAATCAGCAACCAGGCCAGAACTGCCATCGCGACCTCCCTACCCCATGAGCGAAAGCGACTGAGTGATCAGCAGATTAGTCATCTGCGAGATCAACGCTCACGGCAGGGGTGGGGTTACGCAAATCGGGGCGGAAGGGGTCCGTGCGGGTTTCGGCGGCCCCGATCCGCGCGAACGGGCCGACACGCCCCGGACTACCGGGGAGCGCCGCCCCCGCCGCTACGCGCCGACCCACTCCTCGGAGCCGTCCGAGAAGCGCTGGTGCTTCCAGATGGGGGCCTCCTGCTTGAGGTCGTCGATCAGCTTCCGGCAGGCCTCGAACGCCTCGCCGCGGTGGGGGCAGGAGACGGCGACCACGACGGCCAGGTCCCCGACCGCGAGGTCACCCACACGGTGGACGGCGGCGAGCGCCCGAACGGGGTACCGGGCCACCACCTTCTCCGCGATGCCCCGCATCACGGCCTCCGCGCTCGGATGGCTGGAGTAGCCGAGGTCGGCGACGTCCGCCCCGCCGTCGTGGTTGCGGACGGTGCCGACGAAGAGCGCGGTGCCGCCCGCCGCGTCGTCGCCGACCGCGGCGAAGACCTCGTCGACGGAGAGCGGCGTGTCGCGGATCGCGATCAGCCGCACCGGGTCCTGCGCCGCCTGCTCACCGGGGTGGTCGTACGTGCGTGCCATGGCCCCATCGTGCCGCACGCCGGGTGCCCCGCCCAATAGACCCTCCGACGGTTCGGCGCCCGCCGGATTGGACTGTCCTACAGCGGCGCGGCCCCGGCCGGGGCCGCGCCGGCCCTCAGATCCTCCGTCGGGCCTTCCGGGCGCGCCGGACCAGGGCGGCGGTGCCCAGCAGGGCGACGGTCGCGCCCGCCGCGCCGGCGGCCGTGGCGTCCTTGCGCCCCAGCCGGCGGCCCGCCACCGTGTGCCGGCCCTCGACCTCCTCCAGGAGCGCGGCGAGCACCTCCTCGTTCGTCCACCGGGGGCGCCAGCCCGCGTCGTGCAGCCGGCTCACGCTCACCACCCAGGGGTGCATCGTGTACGCGAGGTCCCCGGCCGGGGACGGGGTGAGGCCGATCCGGTGCAGCCGGGCGGCGGCGCCGAGGGCGACGGCGGAGGGCAGTTCCATCCGCCGGATCCCGCTGAGCTCCTCGATCTCCTCCTGCTCCAGCCAGCCGTCGCAGCCGACCGCCAGCTCGCCCTCGACCTTCTCCAGCGCCGCGTACTCCAGCGCCGTCACCAGGTCGTCGACGTGGCAGAACTGCCAGGTGGGCCGGGAGCCGGCGACCACCAGCAGCCGGGGCGACTCGAAGTACCGGGTCAGCGCCGTGTCCGTGCCGCCGACCAGCACGGCGGGGCGGACGACCGTCACGTTCAGGCCGGGGTGGGCGCGGGGCGCGCGGCGCGCCAGGCGCTCGATCTCCAGCAGGTCGCCGACCCCGGTCGCCTCGGCGGTGGCCTTGAGCTCGGCGTCCTCGGACAGCGGGACGTCGTTGTCCGGCAGCGCCCCGTAGACCATGGCCGACGTGCACAGCACGACCCGGTGCACACCGGCCGCGGCGGCCGCGGTCAGGACGGTCTGGGTGCCGCGGACGTTGTACGCGGTGCGGGCCGCCGCGTCCGTCTCGAGGTCCAGGTCGAGCGCGAGGTGGACGACGACGTCGGCGCCGCGCAGCTTCTCGGCGATGGCCGGGTCGCGCACGTCCAGGACGTGCCAGTGCGCCTCGGGAACCTCGCCCCTGCGCTCGTCGATCGCGAGCACCTGCTTGACCTCGTCCGACGCGGCGAGACGCCGTGTGAGCAGGTCTCCGACGCCGGTGGCGGCGCCGGTCACGGCGACCACGGGGCCGCGCCCCCCGGCCGGGGTTGAGTGGTTTCGCGCTGCGCGAACCTGCGGATCTGGGGAACTCACCAGGCGTCTCCAGCGGTTGTCTTCAGTACGCAAGCGCATGACGCATACGCACCAGGTGACGTCCATCCTGCCGCAGGCCGTCGGCGGGCGGGGCACCGAGGCCGCAAGCCGCCTCGATGTCCTCAGCCGTCCGGCCGCCCGGCCGCTTAGGCTGGGTGTTGTTGTCGGGCAGTCGCCGTCGGCAGTCAGCCGACGGCCCTACGAGCCGAGGAAACCCGTGAGTGACACCCCATTCGGATTCGGCCTTCCGCCGGAGGAGCCGGAGAACGGCGACGAGGGCAAGAAGAAGAATCCCGGCGGAGGTGGCCAGGGCTCCGGCGGGTCCCCGGCCAACCCGTTCGGTTTCGGTTTCGGGGGCGAGGGCGGGGACAACCCCTTCGCCGCCATGTTCGGGTCGATGAACCCGAACGACCTGGGCGCCGCCTTCCAGCAGCTCGGCCAGATGCTGAGCTACGAGGGCGGCCCGGTGAACTGGGACATGGCCAAGCAGATCGCCCGCCAGACCGTCGCCCAGGGCACGGCCGACGGCACCAAGGACAGCAGCGTCTCCCCGGTCGACCGCACCGCGGTCGAGGAGGCCGTGCGCCTGGCCGACCTGTGGCTGGACGGGGCGACCTCGCTGCCGTCGGGCGCGAGCACCGCCGTGGCGTGGAGCCGCGCCGAGTGGGTCGAGGCGACGCTGCCGGCGTGGCAGCAGCTCGTCGACCCGGTCGCGGAGCGGGTCGGCGTCGCCATGGGCGACGTGCTGCCCGAGGAGATGCAGGCCATGGCGGGCCCGCTGCTCGGGATGATGCGTTCCATGGGCGGCGCGATGTTCGGCCAGCAGATCGGACAGGCCGTGGGCGTGCTGGCCGGCGAGGTGGTCGGCTCGACCGACATCGGCCTGCCGCTCGGTCCGGCCGGCAAGGCGGCGCTCCTCCCGCTGAACGTCGAGGCCCTCGGCAAGGACCTCGGGGTGCCCAAGGAGGAGGTGCGGCTCTACCTCGCCCTGCGCGAGGCCGCCCACCAGCGCCTCTTCGCCCATGTGCCGTGGCTGCGCTCCCACCTCTTCGGCGCCGTCGAGGGGTACGCGCGGGGCATCAAGGTCGACACGACCAAGCTGGAGGACGTGGTCGGCCAGTTCGACCCGACCCACCCCGAGCAGCTCCAGGAGGCGCTCCAGCAGGGCATGTTCCAGCCGGAGGACACGCCGGCGCAGAAGGCCGCCCTGGCACGTCTGGAGACGGCTCTCGCCCTCGTCGAGGGCTGGGTCGACGCCGTGGTCCACGCGGCCGCGTCGAACCGCCTCACCTCGGCGGGCGCGCTGCGGGAGACGCTGCGCAGGCGCCGGGCGTCCGGCGGTCCGGCGGAGCAGACGTTCGCGACCCTGATCGGGCTCCAGCTCCGTCCGCGGCGGCTCCGGGACGCCTCGCGCCTGTGGGCCTCGCTCACCGACGCGCGCGGTGTCGACGGCCGGGACGCCCTGTGGGAGCACCCCGACATGCTGCCGACGGCGACCGACCTGGACGACCCCGACGGCTTCGTGCACCGCGAGCAGCTCGACTTCTCGGAGCTGGACAAGATGCTCGGCGAGGCCGCGGCCCCCAAGGACGGCCCGGGTGCGGGCGCGTCCGGCGACGCCGGCACCGACGACGGCACGGGCGGCTCCGGCCGCGAGGACGAGGGCAAGGACGAGGGCAAGGGCGACGCCGGCCGGTGAGCCTCCACGACGACGCGGCCTCGGTGCTCAAGGAGTACCGGGGCCGCGATGACGAGCAGAGCGCGCTGCGGGACGCCTATCTCGCCCATCTCGCGGCGCACCCGGACGGCATGTGGAAGTCCTGCGGCGCGGGGCATCTGACGGCCAGCGCGCTGGTCGTCGACCCGGAGCGCGGGAAGGTGCTGCTGACGCTGCACCGCAAGCTCGGCATGTGGCTCCAGATGGGCGGCCACTGCGAGCCCGGGGACGGCTCACTCGCCGCCGCCGCGCTGCGCGAGGCGACGGAGGAGTCGGGCATCGCGGGCCTGACGCTGCTGCCCGGCGGCCCGGTGACGCTGGACCGCCACGCGATCCCGCCGCCCTGCCATTGGCACCTGGACGTGCAGTACGCGGCGCTGGCCCCGCCCGGTGCCGTCGAGAGCATCAGCGAGGAGTCGCTCGACCTGCGCTGGTTCGGCTGGGACGAGGTGGCGGCCGTGGCCGACGCCTCGGTGGTCCGGCTGCTGGAGCGGACGCGGGCGGCTCTCTGACCGGGACGGGCCCGGCTCCGGCCCCCGGACATGGCACAGGGGCGGTCGCCGGGCGACCGCCCCTGTGATGCCGTCCGGCCGCCCCGGCGGGGCGGTCAGTTCCAGGCGTTGTTCTGGTTCTGGGCGTGGGAGCCGTGCTGGCCGACGCCGTACTGGGCGCGGACGCCCTGGCCGAGGTCGGCGTGCTGCGGCGGCATGACCTCGCTGGGCTGCACCAGCGCGAAGCCCTGGCCGAGGAAGCTCAGCTCCCAGCCCTCTCCGGTGTTGCCGCGGCGGCGGCGCACGTTCGAGGAGTGGGTCTGCGCCTGCATCTGCACCCGCAGGCCCGAGGACCAGGCGACGATCGCGTCGGCGTCGACGTTGACGTACTTGTCCGGGGTGACGTGCATCATCAGCGGCTGGCCGGAGGTCATCAGCGCGACCTTGCCCCGGCCGGAGATGTTGAGCTGGTACTTGCCGGAGCCCGAGATGCCGTACTGGCTGTCCACCGCGATGACCTCGGTGTGCAGCGCGGAGTCGAGAGCCAGGACGTAGGCGCTGTCGACCGTCATGCCCTCCTGGTCCACGTCGACGACGTGGACGTACTGCGCGAGGTTGGCGAAGTAGACGGTGCCCTGGCCCGAGCAGCGCATCAGGTCGAGGCCCTCGCCGGTGTTGGCGCGGGCCCGGCGCTGGCTGCTCGTCTGGTACTCGCCGTCGAAGTCGATCAGCCCCTGGTACGCCACCATCGCGCCCTTGCGGGCGAGGACGTCGTCATGGCCGGTGAGCGCCACCCGCAGCAGCTGCGGGTTCTGGACGGCGTACCGCTCCTGGGACTGCTGTTCCCCGTGGCTGAAAAGCGAACTCTGCATGATCTGTTCCCGCTCCCCCTCAGCCCCGGACCCGCAGGCGGTCCGTGCTGTCCTCGCTCGGCTGTACGACGACGATGCCCTGGCCGGAGAAGGCCATCTGGTACGCCTCTCCGCTGCCCCGTCCGATGAGGGAGCCGGCCTTGAAGCTGCGCTTGCCCTTCACCTTGAGGTTCGGGGACCAGGCGACGAGGGCGTCGGGGTCGACGTAGGTCTCGTCCTCGCCGCGGCCGCAGTCGACGACGATCGGCGTGCCGCGCGAGGTCAGGGCGACCCAGCCGGTGCCGGCGATCTGGACGTTCCACAGGCCCTGGCCGGCGAACTTGGCGAGGCCCTTGACCTTCTCCACACCCCACTGGAGGTGGGCGTCGAAGGCCAGCAGGTTGGTGCCGTTCACCGAGATGGCGTCGTTGTCGAGGTTGATGACGACGACGTCGGCGCCGTAGTCGGCGAGGTAGAGCAGCCCGTCGCCGGAGCACTTCATGATGGGGGCGCCCTCGCCGGTGACCCACTGCGAGGCGACCTGGCGGACGGCCGGCGGGTTGGGCTCGTACTGCACGAAGCCCTCGTAGGCGACCATCGAGCCGGTGCGTGCGTAGAGGTCCTGGCCGGTGGCCATGGCGACCTTCAGCATGGTGCGGCCGTGGTTCTCCATACGGGCGGCCATCGGGGTCGGGGCGTAGCCCGCGAGTTGCTGGTTCATTCTTCGGGCTCCCTCAGACCTCGTAGGGCTGGACGACGATGAAGTTGCCGGGGGCGCCCCGGAACTGGAGGTTCACGGTCTCGCCGCTGTGGCCCGGGTAGGCGTTCCGCCGCAGCCTGACCTGGCTGGAGAGGATGACCTGGGAGGCCGCCGACCAGGCGACGACCGCGTTGCAGTCGGCGAAGGTGGTGGGCGTGACGGGCAGGACCACGGGCACACCGTGGGTCTTGACGACGACGGTTCCGGTGCCGTGGAACAGCATCGTGAACAGCGCGCCGCCGGGGATGCCGTGGCCCTCGATCCGCCGGACCTCGTACTGCAGGGTCTCGTCGAAGGCGAGGACGTTCTCCGCGGAGACGCAGATGCCGTCGCCCTGCAGGTCGATCTGGTGCAGGTGGGCGCCCTCCTCGGCGAGGAAGACCTGGCCCCGGCCGGTGCAGCGCATGAGCTGCATCTCCTGGCCCGTGGCGTTGCCGACCATGCGGCCCGCGAAGCCGGCGCCCTTGTAGCCGAAGTCGACCTTCCCCTGGTACATCACCATGCTGCCCTGACGGGCCAGCACACCCGAGCCGCCCATCGTCAGGTCGACCCGCATGAGCTGCTGGTTCTGCGGCGTCCACCGCTGGCCCGTGGGCGTCTCGCGGTAGGACTGGAGGGCGGCCTGGAGACCGGCGCCCGCCTGCGGCGCACCCTGGGGGACGCCCTGCGGCATCCCGCCCGGGGGCATGCCGGGGGGCTGCTGACCGTAGGGCGCCGGCGGCTGCTGCCCGTACGGCGCCGGCGGCTGCTGGCCGTAGGGGGCCGGGGGCTGCTGCCCGTACGGCGCGCCGTGCGGCGGGGTCTGGCCCGGGATGTGACCGGGCGGCTGGCCCGGGACCTGCCCGAACTGCGGCTGCTGCGGCGGCTGTCCGTAGGGGGACGGCGCGGGCGGCGCCAGCGGGGCGGCCATCGTGGGCGCGGCGTGGATCTGCGGACCGGGCGCCGGGGCCTGCGGGGCCGCGGGCGCGCCGAAACCGGGTGCGGGCTGCGGGGCCTGCGGCGCGGCCGGGGCGCCGAAGGAAGGTGCGGGCTGGGGTGCCTGCGGGGCCGCGGGGGCTCCGAAGGCGGGCGCGGGCGCACCACCGGCGGGCGGGGCGAAGCCGGGAGCGGCACCCCCCGGCTGCTGCGGAGCGGGCTCCTCCTCGGCGACCTCGCCGCCGAAGTTCTTCAGCAGGGCCTCCAGGCCGCCGTCGAACCCCTGGCCGATGGCGGCGAACCGCCATACGTCCTTGAGGTAGAAGTCGCCGAGCATCACGGCACGCTCGGTGCTGAACTCGGAGCCGTCGAAGGCGTACCTGACGACTTCCTGGCCGCCCGCGACGATCCGGATGTAGCCGGGGCCGATCTGCGACATCTGCCCGGCGCCGTCGATGGTGGCGGTGAACGAGAGCCGGTGGACGTTCGCCGGAATGCGGTCCAGCGTGACGCGGAACGACTCCGTGTCACCGGCCTGCGCGCCGAGGAGCTGAATGGACTCCTCGGGCGACTTCGGCTGGTTGAAGAAGATGAAGTACCGGTCGTCCGACAACTGCTCGTTCGCGTCGAGACCGAAGCAGCTGATGTCGAAGGTCAGCCCCGGAGCGGCGACCTGCACGCCGACGTACAGATCCGTTCCCGGAGTGAGATCACTGATCTTGGCCTTGTGGCCGCGTTGGAATTCCCTGGCCATACGTGACGACCGTCCCCCATCCCGAATTTCGAATGCGTCGCGCCAGGCTAACCGCTGAGGGCGACAATGAGCCAAGCCGGTACACATTCGGTACAGGAGCGACCCTGCTTCGGTACAGGAGTGACCTTGCTTCGGCACGGGAGCGACCCTGCTTCGGCACGGGCGGGCGCGGCGCACCCCCTTGGTGCGCCGCCGGTCCGCGGCGCACGCCCTTCGCACCGCCGGACCGCGTCCGCGAGGGCGGTCGCTCAGTCCTCCGGAGCGGGCGGCCGGTGCGGCAGCCGGCCCGCGGCGACGACACCCTCCAGGTAGCCGCGGGCCCGCTCGGTCCGCGGATAGGCCTCCAACAGCCGCCAGAAGCGCGGGCCGTGGCCCGGCACCAGCAGATGCGCCAGCTCGTGGAGGAGGACGTAGTCGACGACGTACTCCGGCATGCCCTGCAGCCGGTGGGAGAGGCGGATGCTGCCCTCCGACGGGGTGCAGGAGCCCCAGCGGGTGTTCTGATTCGTCACCCATCGCACGGATGCCGGTTTCGCCCGCCCGTCGAAGTACTGCCCGGACAGCCGGGCGGCGCGCTCGGCGAGTTCGCCGTCACCGAGGACCTTGCGGCTCTCCTGGGCGGCGAGCTTGTCCAGCATCACCGTCACCCAGCGCCGCTCCTCCGCCTCCGACATACGGGCGGGGATGAGCACGATGGTGCGGTCGCCCTCGCGGTAGGCGGAGACCGTCCTGCTGCGCCGGGCGCTTCTGCGGACCTCGACCGCGCTCGCCGCCGACGCACGGAGCGGGAGCCGCTCCGCTTCGCGCCGGGCACGTCCCGCACCACGCGCTGGGGTCTCCCCTGCGGTGAGCCGAGGGGACGGGTCGACGGGCACGCTCCGACGTTACCCGCTGCCCGCGCGGGAAGTCCCGCCCCGGACACGGTTCACGGGTGATCCACTCCTCGGCTGCACGATGACTGCACGATGACTGCACGATTCGAACGACAAATACACCGGGCCTGTGGACAACTTTTTCCCCGTCTCACCGACTGCGGGCATTCTGACAACACGTCGGAGAACGAAGATCGATTTCCCGGGGACGGGAGAGGACGGGGGCGGATGTGCATCCGATGATGAAGCCCGCGCTGCGCCGGGCCTGGCGGGACAGACAGTCGGTGCAGTTCGGGGTCACCCCTGAGCGCGCGACGACGGTGGGCCCGGTGGACACGGCGACCGGGTCGCTGATCGATCTGCTCGACGGCACCCGCGGCATGGATCTGCTGCGGGCGGCGGCACGGGCGATGGGCCTGCCGGACGGCCGGGCGGACGCACTGGTCCAGCGGCTCGCGGGAGCGGGCCTGCTCGACGACACCACCGCGGGCGGCCCGGCCGCGGTGGCCCTGCGCGGGCGGACGGCCGCCCTGGAGCGGCTGCGCCCGGATCTGACCTCCCTCTCCGTGGTCCACCCCGAACCGGGCGGCGCCATCGAGCGGCTGGCCGGGCGCAGGACGGCGCGTGTCCTGGTCCGCGGCGCCGGGCGGGTGGGCTCGCTCGTCGCCGCCACCCTCGCGGCGGCCGGCGTGGGGCGGGTGGAGGTGCGGGAGAGCGGCCTGACCGAACCGGGCGACGTGGCGCCGGGCGGCCTGTCCGCCGAGGAGATCGGCGAGCGGCGGGACACGGCGGCCCGCCGGATGGTGCGCAGGGCCGCGCCCGACCGGCCGCCCCGGTCGGAGGAGACCGACCCCTCGGCGCCCTCCCTCGCCCTGGTCGTGGTGGCCCCTCGCGACGGGCTCGGCGCCTGGGCTCCCGACCCGCTGCCCGCCGAGGACTGGATGGCGAGCGGAATTCCCCACCTCTACGCGGGGATCGTGGAGGCGACGGGCGTGGTCGGCCCGCTGGTCCTGCCCGGGGGCACCGCGTGCGCCTCCTGCCTGGAGGCCGGCCGGTCCGCCCGGGACCCGGCGCGTTCCCTGCTGCTCGCCCAGTGGCGCTCGGGCCGGCGCAGGAGGGTCCCGGCCGCCTGTGACATTGCTCTCGCCACGACGGTCGCCGGGCTCGCGGCCTGCCATGCTCTGTCGTTCCTCGACGGCGACCTGCCGGGGAGCGCGGGCGCCCGGTGGGAGGTCACCCTTCCGGGCGTACGGTGGCGGTCCGAGCGGATCACACCGCACCCCGAGTGCCCCTGCGGAGCCTCTGGGGGCGATAGGGGAATGCGCGCCGGCGGAGGCGACGGAGAATCCTGGACGAGGGCGAAAAGTAAGGGCAACCGCGCCTCGGGTATCCCCGCGGCACACGAGACAATGACCGGGTAACCGCCGTCAACGGTGCGAGGCCGTACGGCACATGCGACAGGCCGGCTGGGTTTTGGAGGGGCGTATGTCTGATCTTCCCCGCAAGGCGGTCACCCGTACCGCCAAGTTGGCCGCGCTGCCCCTGGGGTTCGCCGGCCGCGCCACATGGGGCCTCGGCAAGCGGATCGGCGGCCGGTCCGCGGAGATCGTGGCACGGGAGCTGCAACAGCGCACCGCGGAACAGCTGTTCAAGGTCCTCGGTGAACTGAAGGGAGGCGCCATGAAGTTCGGGCAGGCCATGTCCGTCTTCGAGTCCGCCCTTCCCGAGGAGGTCGCCGGTCCCTATCGCGCGGCGCTCACCAAACTGCAGGACGCGGCACCCCCGATGCCGACCGCCACGGTCCACGTGGTCCTCTCGGAACGCCTCGGCGAGGACTGGCGCGAGCTGTTCACCGAGTTCGAGGACAAGCCCTCGGCGGCGGCGTCCATCGGCCAGGTGCACCGGGCGGTGTGGCACGACGGCCGGGAGGTCGCGGTCAAGGTGCAGTACCCGGGGGCGGGCGAGGCCCTGCTCTCGGACCTGGCCCAGCTCAGCCGGTTCGCCCGGCTGCTGGGGCCGCTGATCCCCGGCATGGACGTGAAGCCTCTGATCACGGAGCTGCGCGACCGGGTCGCCGAGGAGCTGGACTACGAGCAGGAGGCCGCCTCCCAGCGGGAGCACGCGGCGGAGTTCGCCGACGACCCGGACGTCTTCGTCCCCGACGTGGTGCACCAGTGCGACCAGGTCCTGGTCACCGAGTGGATCGACGGCATCCCGCTCTCGGAGGTGATCGCCGACGGCACCCCCGAGGAACGCGACCGTGCCGGACAGCTCCTCGCCGGCTTCCTCTTCTCCGGCCCCGCCCGCACCGGTCTGCTGCACGCGGACCCGCATCCGGGGAACTTCCGGCTGATGCCGGGCGAGGAGGGCGAACCGTGGCGGCTCGGCGTCCTCGACTTCGGCACGGTGGACCGGCTGCCCGGCGGGTTCCCTCCGACCATCGGCACCTGTATGCGCCTGGCCCTGGAGGGGGAGGCCGAGGCGGTCTACCAGCTCCTGTGCGACGAGGGCTTCGTCAAGGAGTCGATCGACCTCGACCCGGACGGGGTGCTGGAGTACCTGCTGCCGATCATCGAACCGGCCGAGGCCGAGGAGTTCGCGTTCAGCCGGGGGTGGATCCGCTCGCAGGCGGCCCGGATAGCCGATGTCCGCTCCCCCGCCCACCAGTTGGCCAAGCAGCTCAACCTGCCGCCCTCGTATCTGCTGATCCACCGGGTGACCCTGAGCACCATCGGCGTGCTCTGCCAGTTGAACGCGACGGTGCGGCTGCGGGACGAGCTGGAGTCCTGGCTGCCGGGGTTCCTGGCGCCTGACGACGAGGCCGAGGCGGCCGCGGACGAAAACGCCGGGGAACTGGTGGAGGAGAAGACGGGGAGCTAGGGCCTCGCACGCCGCCGGGCCGGTGTCCTACCGGGCAGGCGGAAGCCGGCGGCCTGACGGGCCCGCGGTCCACCGGGCCGGGCCGGCGGCTACCACCAGGAGGAGTCGAGCCTGCCCTCGATCGCCCTGATGTGGGTGCGGGCGCACTCCTCGCACAGGTAGTGCGGGACACCGTCCTCCAGGGAGAAGGTCCAGGTGGGGGGCGTTCCCTCGGCGATCGCGCCGCAGCCGGAGCACACGGTGCCGCCGGCGGCCTCCGGCCGCTCGCTGCCGCCGTCGGATCCGTCGTGTGCGGTATGCGGTGTCCTGTCCTGGTCCACCTGGTGACGATACCTCCGGCCGTCGGCGGTCCGGGGGCACCACGCACCGCGGGGGCCGGTCCGAGGGACCGGCCCCGCGGGGACGTCAGGCGGTCAGTGCATGACCGCCATGGCCAGGGCGCGACGGGCGCGCATCGACACGCGCTCGGCGCGCCGCTGCATGCGCCGGGCGGCGACCAGGCGTACCGCCTGGCGTTCCGCCTCGGCTTCGCGCCGGCGCTCGTGCATATGCGCACGTGCCAGGGCTTCTGGGATGAGTTGCATTTCGCGGGTCCTGTTCTGACGCGACGCGTGGGCGCCGGCGGAGGTGACTGCTGGGGTGGCGGAGCCCGAGGGCTCGCTCGCGGAAGAGGTCATCGGGGCCTGCTTCTTGGGATCGTGCGTGAGGGGTCGGTCGATGGTTCCGGTGGCGTTCATGCCGCGACCGGGTTCTTGCGCGGACGGCCACGCGGACGCTTGCGGGCGACGACCACACCCTGGACGAACAGCTCGCCGCCCCAGACGCCCCACGGCTCACGCCGCTCCTTGGCGCCGGCGAGGCAGGCCTCCATCAGCGGGCAGGTGCGGCAGAGGGATTTGGCGTACTCGACGTCCGCCGGGGACTCGGCGAAGAAGACCTCGGGGTCGTAGGAACGGCACGGTACGGGGACGCCCAGGTTCTCGATGGCGTCGTCGAGCGCGGTGAGCGCGGTCAGGGGAGTCAAGGCGGAGTCCTCGGTGCGGGCGGGCGGGAGCGTCTCGGAAGGCGGTACGGACGGGGCGTGCGCTTCGAGTTGCACGGTGTGTGATTCCTCGTCTTGTCGTGCCGGCCGGTCGGCCGGTTTGGCTGCTACCGGGTGGTGCTGGTCCCGAGGCCCTCGCTCCGCTCCCCCGTTGGGGAAAACAGAAGGGCCGCGGATCCCGGGTGGGGTTCCGCGGCCCTGAAGGCGCCGGCCTGATCGTCGATCAGGCTGGATCACTCCAGGGTTCGAGCCCGCGGAAGGCCCACATCAGGTGGTGCTGCGTCGTCGTCTGCTGCTTCGTTTCGGCACCGGCCGCCGCAAAGGCATAGGCCTGCGCCTCTGCCGCTGCTACTCCTGCCGCCAGTGCCTTGGTCGGTCGCTCATTGCGCTCCCGGACGGGGAGGCCGCCGAGACCGGACACGGGGAGGGCGGCGGAAATGCCGGACACACCGGTGCCGATGAAGGCCGAGGCAAAGCCGAGCGAGCAGGCGGAGACGACCGAGCGATCGGTCATTTTGGCGGTGCTGACGAAGCTGGTCTCGATGCTGATCACTGGAATCGCCTCCTCTCGGCGTCTCGGGGACCGGGCGAGCCGGTCACGGATATTCGGATAAGTAGAGCACGGGGACAGGGCTTCAGAGAAGCCGCCGTTCCCGTGGTTAAGAACCTATGGGGCTTGCCCCGGCAGGCGCAAACTATTTTTTCGACGAGTTTTCATCAGTCCTCCCCGTCGTCGCCCCCGGGCTCCTCACCTGCGCAGATGGCCAGGACATCCGCCCCGAACCGCTCCAGCTTGCGGCCGCCCACGCCGGAGATGCCCGCGAGCTCGCCCTCGGTGTCCGGGACCGCCTCGGCGATGGCCATCAAGGTCTTGTCGGTGAAGACGCAGTAGGCGGGCTGGCCCAGCTCCTTCGCCCGGTCCGAGCGCCACTCGCGCAGCCGCTCGTAGAGCGCCTCGTCCATGTCCGAGGGGCAGTCCTCGCAGCGCATCAGCTTCATCTCGCCCGCGTCCGTCAGCGTCTTGCCGCAGACCCGGCACAGCACCGGCCCCCGCCGCTTGCGCCGGCCCGAGCCGCGCTCCACACCTCCGGCGCCGCCCGCACCGCGGGAGCCGGCCGCCGCCGAACCGGGGCGCAGCCCGTTCAGGAAGCGGCTCGGACGGCGCGAGGCGCGGCCGCCGGGGGCGCGGGACAGCGCCCAGGACAGCGACAGATGGAGCCGGGCCCGGGTGACGCCGACGTACAGCAGCCGGCGCTCCTCCTCGACCTGCTCGTCCGTCTTGGCGTAGGTGATCGGCATCATGCCCTCGGTCAGCCCGACCAGGAAGACCGCGTCCCACTCCAGGCCCTTGGCCGAGTGGAGGGAGGCCAGGGTGACGCCCTGGACGGTGGGGGCGTGCTGGGCGGCGGCGCGCTCGTCGAGCTCGGCGACCAGGTCGCCGAGGGTGGCCGAGGACTTGGCGCGGGCGAAGTCCTCGGCCAGCCTGACCAGGGCGGCGAGGGACTCCCAGCGGTCCCGGACGGCTCCGGAGCCGGCGGGCGGCTCGGTGGTCCACCCCTTGGTGGAGAGCACGGCGCGCACCTGGGAGGGCAGGTCCTCGGCGTCGTCGAGCAGGGAGTCGTTGGCCCCGGCACGGGCCGCTCCGCGCAGGGCGACCCCGGCCTCGCGGACCTCCTGGCGCTCGAAGAAGCGCTCGGCGCCGCGGAGCTGGTAGGGGACGCCCGCGTCGGCGAGCGCCTGCTCGTAGACCTCGGACTGGGCGTTGACGCGGTAGAGCACGGCGATCTCGCCGGCCGGGACGCCGGCGGCGATCAGATCCCGGATGCGCCGCGCGGTGCCCTCGGCCTCGGCGGGCTCGTCCGGGTACTCGGTGTAGGCGGGCTCGGGGCCCGGGTCGCGCTGGGAGACGAGCTCCAGGCGGTGCTCGGCGGCACGGCCGCGGGCCTGGTTGAGGAGCCCGTTGGCGAGGTGGACGACCTGGGGGGTGGAGCGGTAGTCCCGGACGAGCTTGACGACCGTCGCGCCGGGGTGGCGGGTGCGGAAGTTCAGCAGGTGGTCGGGGGTGGCGCCGGTGAAGGAGTAGATCGTCTGGCTGGCGTCGCCGACCACGCACAGGCTCTCCCGGCCGCCGAGCCACAGCTCCAGCAGCCGCTGCTGGAGCGGGCTGACGTCCTGGTACTCGTCGACGACGAAGTGCTGGTACTGGCGGCGGACGAGGTCGGCGATGTCCTGGCGGTCCTGGAGGATGCCGACCGTGAGCAGCAGGACGTCCTCGAAGTCGATGGCCGAGCGGTCGCGCTTGAGCTGCTCGTAGGTGCCGTAGACCTGGCTGACCTCCGCCGGGTCGCGGGGGGCGTCGCGCGAGGACTTCGCGACGGCCGCCGGGTAGTCGGCGGGCACCGTCTGGGTGACCTTGGCCCACTCGATCTCGCTCGTCACGTCGCGCAGCTCGTTGCGGTCGAGGCGGATGCGGCAGCGGGCGGCGGCCTCGGCGACGAGCTGGATCTTGCGGTCCAGCAGCCGGGGCAGGTCCCCGCCGACGGCCTTCGGCCAGAAGTACTGGAGCTGGCGCAGGGCGGCCGAGTGGAAGGTGCGCGCCTGGACGCCGCCGGCGCCGAGCTGGCGCAGCCGGCCGCGCATCTCGCCCGCCGCGCGGTTGGTGAAGGTGACGGCGAGCACGGCGGCGGGAGGGAGTATGCCGGCGCGGACCCCGTAGGCGATGCGGTGGGTGATCGCGCGCGTCTTGCCCGTGCCGGCGCCCGCCAGCACGCACACCGGGCCGTGCAGGGCCGTCGCCACCTCGCGCTGCTCGGGGTCGAGCCCGTCGAGCACCGCGTCGGCCGAGTCGGGAACCTGCGGGAAGAGGGAGGAGTGCGTTGCTGCTGTCACCCCGCCATGCTGCCAGGTCCGGTGCGGGTGGTGCGCCGGGTTGTCCACAGGCCCGGCGCACCGGTCGTACGAATCCCGGTCCCGCGGCCCGTCGTCCCGCGCCCGTCGTCCCGCGGCCCGCGGCGCAGTCCGGCGGCCCGTGGTCCCGCGGCCCTCGGCGCAGTCCGGCGGCCCGTACCGCGGGCCGCCGGACCGCGGCGGGAATCGCCGGGGCCCCCCGGACGTTCCCCTGCCGGGTGAACACGCACCCCGACGAGCCGAGGAGCACACGAGACGATGCAGGGCACTGTGACGATGTACAGCACCACCTGGTGCGGATACTGCCGTCGGCTGAAGAGCCAGATGGACCGCGAGGGCATCGCCTACACCGAGATCAACATCGAGCTCGACCCCGAGTCGGCCGCCTTCGTCGAGAAGGCCAACGGTGGCAACCAGACCGTGCCGACCGTGCTCTTCCCGGACGGTTCGACGCTGACCAACCCGTCGCTCGCCCAGGTCAAGCAGAAGGTCGGCGCCTAGGGTCCCCGCCGGCCGTCAGACCACGTCGCCGGGCTTCGGGAGCGGCTTGCCGTACCAGAGCTCGATGAGGCGGGCCGCGATCGAGATGCCGTAGGGAGGCAGGACCTCCCCGGACTCGAATGCGGCCCGCAGGTCGTCGCGGGAGAACCAGCGGGCCTCGTGGATCTCCTCGCCGTCCACCTCGATCTCCGAGGAGGTGGCCCGGGCCGTGAAGCCGAGCATCAGGCTGGAGGGGAACGGCCACGGCTGGCTGGCGACGTAGGTCACCTCGCCGATCGAGACGCCCACCTCCTCGAGCACCTCGCGCCGCACCGACTGCTCGATGGACTCCCCCGGCTCCACGAATCCGGCGAGGGTGGAGAAACGGCCCTCGGGCCAGTGCACCTGGCGGCCGAGCAGCGCGCGATCCTCCTCGTCGGTGACGAGCATGATCACGGCCGGGTCGGTGCGCGGGTAGTGCTCCGCCCCGCAGGCGGGGCAGCGGCGGATGTGGCCCGCCGCGGCGATGACGGTGCGCTCGCCGCAACGGGAGCAGAAGCGGTGCAGCCGCTGCCAGTTCTCCAGCGCGACCGCGTGCACCAGCAGGCCGGCGTCGCGCGGCGGCAGGAGCAGCCCGGCCTCGCGCAGACCGGCGGGACGCGCCGACTGGTCCATCCGTCCGGGCAGGGTGTCCTTCTGGAGCGCGAAGTAGCGCACGCCGTCCTCGTCGGTGCCGAGGAAGTAGCGGTGGGTCTCGGTCAGCGGCGCGTCGAAGGACGGCGTCATGACCAGTTCGGTGCGCCCGTCGGGGGTGTCGTCGATCAGCGCCTGGCCGCCGGAGACGACGAAGACGCGGGTCGTGGGGTGGCTCCACGCCGCCGCGAGCCATGCCTCGTCGAGGCGGTTGTGGGCTTCGCGGTCGATGCCGCTCGGCGCGGTCAGGCCGATCGGACGGTCCGGTGCGGCGTAGCTTTCGGTGCTCACGGGTTTCTTCCAACTCCCCCGGGTGGACGGTTTCACAGGTCGGGTCAGCGCATGGTCTCGGCCATGTCACCCCACAGGTGGGCGGTGGTCTCGACGCCCTTCAGCAGCAGCTCCAGCTCGACCTTCTCGTCGGGCGCGTGCCAGCCGTCGGACGGCACCGAGATGCCGAGGAACAGCACCGGCGCGCCGAGGACGTCCTGGAGGTCGGCCGCGGGACCGGAGCCGCCCTCGCGGGTGAAGCGGATCCTGTGGCCGTCGAACGCCCGGCTCATGGACCGCGCGACGGACTGGAGCGCGGGGTGGTCCAGCGGGGTCAGACAGGGGCGGGTCGCGGCGCCGAAGACGATCTCGTGGCGGATGCCGGCCGGCACCTGCGCGGCGACCCAGTCGGTGACCGCCCGCTCGATCTTGTCCGGATCCTGGCCGTCGACCAGCCGGAACGACAGCTTCACCATGGCCGACGCGGGGACGATCGTCTTGCCGCCGGGCCCCTGGTAGCCGCCGCCGATGCCGTTGACCTCGGCCGTGGGGCGGGCCCATACGCGCTCCAGCGTGGAGAAGCCCGCCTCCCCGAGGGTGCCGTGGCTCTTCGCGGTGCGCAGCCATGCCGCCTCGTCGAAGGGCAGCTCGGCGATGATCTCGCGCTCGGCCTCGGTCAGCGGGGTGACGCCGTCGTAGAAGCCGGGGACGGTGACCCGCTCGTCCTCGTCGTGCAGCGCGGCGACGATCCGGGCGGCGACGGCGGCGGGGTTGGGCACGGCGCCGCCGAAGGAGCCGGAGTGGATGTCCTGGTCCGGGCCGTGGAAGGTGATCTCGCAGTCGGCGACGCCCCGCATGCCGGTGCAGACGGTGGGCGTCGTCTCGGACCACATGCCGGTGTCGGAGACGATCACGGCGTCGGCGGCGAGCCGGCCGGCGTGCTCCTCGACGAGCGCGCGGAAGTGGGGGGAGCCGGACTCCTCCTCGCCCTCCACGATCAGCTTGAGGTTGACGGCGGGCGCCGTGCGGCCGGTCGCGGCGAGATGGGCGCGGACGCCGAGGGTGTGGAAGAACACCTGCCCCTTGTCGTCGGCGGCGCCGCGCGCGTACAGCCGGCCGTCGGTGAGCAGCGGCTCGAAGGGGTCGCTGTGCCAGCCGTCCTCGCGGGCCGCCGGCTGGACGTCGTGATGTCCGTAGACCAGCACGGTCGGGGCGTCCGGATCGCCGGAGGGCCATTCGGCGAACACCGCGGGGGCGCCGGGCGTGGGCCAGATCTCGGCGACCGGGAAACCCGTCTCCGACAGCTTGGCCGCGAGCCACTCGGCGCTGCGCCGCACGTCGTCCGCGTGCTCGGGCTGGGCCGAGACGGACGGGATGCGCAGCCATGCGACCAGGTCGTCCAGGAAGGCGGCGCGGTGCCGCTCGATGTACGTACGGACGACGCTGTCCGGGGTGTCGCTCATGCCGATGAGCCTAACGGGCGGCGTCGCCGGAGCCGTCGGCCGTCCCACCCAGAAGGATGCGCTCCAGTCCCGCCCGGCCGGGCAGACCGTCCGGTCTGACGATCTCGCCGGTGCGGACGAAGACGAAGGCCGCGGTGACCGCGTCGAGCGGCAGCCCCTGCTGCTCGGCCCAGGCCACCCGGTAGACGGCGAGCTGGAGCGGGTCGGCGGCGCCGCTGCGGGCCGTCTTCCAGTCGACGATCTCGTACGCCGGGCCGCCGCCGTCGCCGCGTTCCGTGCGGTACACGGCGTCGATCCGCCCGCGCACCACCCGGCCGGCCAGCGTGAACTGGAACGGCGCCTCGACGCGGTACGGGGTCCGGCGGGCGTACTCGGTGCGGGCGAAGGCCTCCTTGAGGGCGGCGAGGTCCCGCTCGTCGGCGATGTCGTGGTCGGCGGCGTCCTCACCGCGGTCCTCGGCGCCCCCGGGCAGCTCGTCGGGGCCCAGCATGGGCAGCGGCAGCTCCTCGAACCGCGACTCCACCCAGGCGTGGAAGCGGGTGCCGCGCCGGGCCGCGGGGTGCGGGGCGCGCGGCATGGGGCGGGCCAGCTCGCGCGCGAAGCCGTCCGGGTCGGCGGCCAGGCGCAGCAGCTGCGAGGCGGACAGGGCGCGGGGCAGCCGGACGTCGCGGACGGCGGCCCTGGTGCGGCGCAGCTCGCCCGCGAGGGCGTCGAGGTCGCGGTCCCAGGAGGCGAGGACCCGGGTCTCCTCGGGAGTGAGCCGCCCGGTGTCACCGGGGCCCTCCGTCTCGTCCGGGGGCGCGGGGGCCTGATGCGGAACGGTGCGGGCCGGGCCGGGCCGCCCCGCGCCGCGCCCGTGCGTCTCCGGGGCGTCGGGGGCGTACGCGTCGTCCGACGGAGGTGCGTCGGGGGCGTACGCGTCGTCCGACGGAGGCGCGCCGGGGGCGTACGCGTCGTCCTCAGCGAGTCCGCCGGGGCCGGAGGAGGTGTCGTGGCCGGAGGTGCCGGGGCCGGAGGAGGTGTCGGGGTCGTACGGGTCGGGGTCGTACGGGTCGGGGTCGTCGAAGGGGGGCGGGGGCTCGTCCTCCGGGGGCAGCTCGGACGGCCAGTCGTCGTACCGGTCGCCGGCGGTGCCGTCCGCCGCGGGCGGCGCGTCCGGTACGTCCGCCGGGGGCGGCTCCTCGGCGGCCAGGGCGGCCAGGTGGGCCAGCACCGTGTCGGCGGCGGCGCGGCGGCGGGCCAGGGAGTCGGGGTCCAGCGGCAGCGGCCAGGCCGTCTCGGCGCCCGCCGCGAGCAGCATCGGGTTCTCCGCGTCCTCCTCCGGCTCGTCGGCCCAGACCTCGATCTCGCCGAACCCCTGCGCGCAGTGGTCGTGGAGTGCCCGGAGGAACGGGGACGGGCCGCGGCGGCGCTTCTGGCTCGGCCCCCACCAGTGGCCCGAACCGAGCAGCAGCGACCGCGGGCGGGTGAACGTCACATAGCCGAGGCGCAGTTCCTCGGTGAGCTGGTGCTCCTTCATCGAGTCCTTGAACGCCTTCATGCCCCGCGCGTCCCAGGACCCGACGTCCGGCAGCGTCCCCGCGTCCCCGCGCAGGGCGTGCGGCAGCACCTTGGCCTGGGACGTCCACGCCTCCCGTGCCTGCTCGCTGGGGAAGTGCTTCGCCACCAGTCCGGGCACGGCGACGACGTCCCACTCCAGGCCCTTGGACTTGTGGGCGGTGAGGACCTTGACGGTGTTCTCGCCGCCGGGCAGGGCGTTGTCCAGGCCCTTCTCGTACTGGGCGGCCGTCCGCAGGAAGCCGAGGAACGCCAGCAGCGTCGCCTCGCCGTCCACGGCCGCGAAGGAGGCGGCGACGTCCATGAAGTTGGCGAGCGTCTCCCGGCGCCGGGCGGCCAGGGCGTGCGGGGACGCGGACAGCTCGACGTCCAGGCCGGTGTGGGCCAGCACCCGGTGCAGCACGTCCATGAGCGGGTCGGCGAGCGAGCGCCGCAGGTCGCGGAGCTCCGTGGCGAGGCGGGCGAACCGGACGCGCGCGTCGGCCGAGAAGGCGAGCCCGTCGTCCCCCTCGCCCCCGCCGTCGATGAAGGTGTCCAGCGCGTCGGCGAGCGAGACGGTCTCGGCCGGGTCGGTGCCCTCCACGGCCGCCGCGAGCCGCAGCGCGGGGTCCTCCTCGGCGCCCGCGCGGTGCACCAGCAGCCGCGCCCGTCTGCCCAGCAGCGCCAGGTCGCGGGGGCCGATGCGCCAGCGGGGACCCGTCAGCAGGCGGACGAGGGGGGCGTTGGCGCCCGGGTCCTGGAGCACCTCGCACACGGCCACCAGGTCGGCGACCTCGGGCAGGTGCAGCAGTCCGGAGAGGCCGACGACCTCCACCGGGACGTCACGGGCGACCAGCGCGCCCTGGATCTCGGGGAAGTCGCCCGCAGTCCTGCACAGCACGGCGATCTCGCCGGGCTCCGTCCCGGTGCGCACGAGGTGGGCGATCCCGTCGGCGATCCAGGCGATCTCCTCCTCGTGGGTGGCCAGCAGGGCGCAGCGGACGATGCCGTCGTGGTCGGCGCCGGGCGCGGGCCGCAGGGCCTCGACGCCCTCGTGCATCGCGCGCAGCGGGGCGGCGAGCCCGTTGGCGAGCCGCAGCAGCCGGCCGCCGCTGCGCCGGTTCTCGCTGAGCGCGAAGCGGGCGGCGGGGGTGCCGTCGGCGAAGGGGAAGTGGCGGGGGAAGTCGTCCAGGTTGGCGACGGAGGCGCCGCGCCAGCCGTAGATCGCCTGGCACGGGTCGCCCACGGCCGTCACCGCGTGGCCGGTGCCCTGCCCGAACAGCCCGGACAGCAGCTGCCGCTGGGCGACCGAGGTGTCCTGGTACTCGTCGAGCAGCACCACCCGGAACTCGTCGCGCAGGATGCCGCCCACCTCGGGGCGGGTGAGCGCGAGCTCGGCGGAGAGGGCGATCTGGTCGCCGAAGTCGAGCAGATCGCGTTCCCGCTTGGCGGCGCGGTAGCGGGTGGTCAGGTCGAGCAGCTCGCGCCTGGCCCGGGCGGCCTCGGGGACCTTGCGCAGGTCCGCGTTGCTCAGCCGGGCCCCGGCCAGGGTGCCCAGCAGCGCGGAGTCGTGGGCGCCGAGCCGGTCCGGGGGCACCAGGTGCTCGGACAGCTCGGAGTCGAGGGCGAGCAGATCGCTGACGAGGCTCGGGAAGGAGCGGGTGAGCGCCGGGTACGGGCCCGGTGCCTCGCGCAGCACCCGGGCCGCCAGCTGGAAGCGGGTGGCGTCGGCGAGGAGGCGGGAGGACGGTTCGAGGCCGATGCGCAGGCCGTGGTCGGTGAGGAGCTGGCCGGCGAACGCGTGGTACGTGGAGATGCGCGGCTCCCCGGCGGCGCCGTCCTCGCCGGTGCCGTCGCCGGCGGGGGCGTCCCGGTCGGTCACCCCGGCCCGTACGAGGGCGGTGCGGACGCGCTCCGCGAGCTCGCCCGCCGCCTTGTTGGTGAACGTGAGGCCGAGGACCTGCTCGGGGGCCACCTGGCCGGTGCCGACCAGCCACACCACCCGGGCGGCCATCACCGTCGTCTTCCCCGAGCCGGCGCCGGCCACGATGACCTGCGGGGCGGGCGGCGCGACGATGCAGGCCGTCTGCTCCGGGGTGAAGGGGATCCCGAGGAGCTCCTTGAGCTGCTCGGGATCGGTGATGCGTGCGGTCACCCCAAAGAGGCTAACCGGGACATCCGACAGTCCCGACCGCCCGGAGCCGCCGGGCCCTCGCGCCGCCCGCCTCGGAGCCGCCGGCCTCCGGACGCCCGCCTCGGAGCCGCACGGCCGGAGGCCGGCCACCCGGAGCCGTCAGGACGTGCCGGGGCCGTCCTGCTCGGCTCCGGCGCCGAAGCCGGACTCGGTCCCGTCCTCCGGGGCCTCCGCCGACGAGGTGGGCGCCGGCGACGACGGCTCCCCGGACGGACTGGTCTCGGTGCCCGTGCCGGAGTCGGAGTCGGGCGAGACGCCGTCGGACGGGTCCGACGGGATGTTCCCGCCGAGCTTCTCCAGGTCCACCACCTCGTCGGACGGGGGTGCCTGGACCCGCACCGGCTTGTCGAAGTCCGAGAAGGCGACCGTGCCCGCGTCGTCCCCGCCGGCCTTGACGACCTTCAGCAGGTAGGGCTTGCCCTCCTTGGCGACGTACGCGGTCGTCGTCTCCCGCCCGTCCTTCCTCACCAGCGTGGCGGCCGGGACGCCGTCGACCTCGGTGTCCTTGCCGAGCGCCATGCCCGTCGGGTCGTCCTCGCCGTCGAGCTCGGAGAGCATCGCGTCGAGATCGCAGACGCCCCGCATGTCCGCGATGGCGCTCCCGGGCATCTTGATCCAGCGGTCCGTCATCAGCTCGACGACACCGTCGCCCCCGCCGTCCGGGGAGGCCGAGCCCCGCTCGTCCATGGTCGCCCGCCAGAAGGCCCCGTCCCCCTTCAGATAGATCACGTCGCTCAGCCTGCGCAGCTCGGCCCGGCCGCCCTTGACGCCGAGGTCGCCGGTGCAGTTGTCGCGGGAGTCCATGGCCAGGTCGACGGTGACCGGGTCGCCGTCGCTCTCGATCGCCCCGGCCATCCGCAGCGAACCGGCGCCCTTGGTGGCCGCGATCGCCTTGTCCGCGATCCGGTCGGCGCTCATCCCCTTGAACGGACCGGCGGTCGCGCCGCTCGTCACCGCCACCGGCTCCTTGGGGCCGCCCGCCGCGCTCCCCGCCCGGACGCCGCCGTCCTGCGAGCAGCCCGCGAGACCGGCGACGGTGCCGGCGCACACGATCGCCGCCGCTGCCAGGGACTTCCTCGTGGCCATGTGATGTCTCCTCGAAGGTCCGTCTGCCGGGGCCCGGACGGGCCTCGGTGACCTTCATTGGATGCACCCGGATGGCCATGAAAGGGATCATCCGGCGCAAAACACCGATCATTCCACTATTTGGCGGCCCTCCGGCTGCGCGCTGCACGACGCCCGGAAGGTGCAGTGGGCACAGTGCTGACCTGCGGAGGGGGTGAAGCGCTCATCCAGGACCCGGCCCGCGGCGGTGGCGAGCAGATCGCCCACCCACTCCCCCGACGGGGCCTCCTGCGCCTGCACCTTGGGCAGCGCCTCGCCGCCCTCCTTCTGCGGGGCCGCCTGCCGCAGGTGCACCAGTTCCGCGCCGCCCGGCTCGGGGCGCCGGCCGTCGAAGACGTCGTCCACGGCCCCCTCCCGGACGGCGAGCTGGTACACCGCGAGCTGGGGATGGCGGGCGACCTCGTCCTTGGTCGGCGCCTGCTTGCCGGTCTTGAAGTCGACGACGTAGGCCCGGCCCCCGGCGTCCTGCTCGACCCGGTCCATGGAGCCGCGGATGCGCACCTCGTACGCGCCGGCCTCCAGGGTCACGTCGAAGTCGTGCTCGGTGGCGGCGGAGGTGCGGCCCGCACGGTCCGTCACATGCCAGCGCAGGAAGCGCTCCAGGGCGGTGCGGGCGTGCTCCTTCTCCTGGGCGGACTTCCAGGGCGCGTCGAAGACCAGGCCGTCCCAGACGGATTCGAGCCGCTCCATGAGGACGGCGAGATCGGCCGGGGTGCGGCCGGACGCCACCTCGTCGGCCAGCACATGGATCACGTTGCCGAAGCCCTGGGCCGCGGTGGCCGGGACCTCCGCCTTCACCTCGCGGCCCAGGAACCACTGGAGGGCGCAGGTGTTGGCGAGCTGGTCCAGCGCGCTGCCGGACAGGGCGACGGGACGGTCCCGGTCCCGCAGCGGCACCGCGCTGTGCGTCGGGTCGAACATGCCCCACCAGCGGTAGGGGTGCGCCGACGGGACCAGCGGCTGGCCCTCCTCGTCGCTGAGCGCGGCGAGCCGGGCGAGCCGGCGGGCGGCGGCGTCGCGCAGCGCGGGCGAGGCGGCCGGGTCGACGGTCGTGGCGCGCAGCTCGGCGACGAGCGGGGCGACGGCGAGCGGGCGGCGGGGGCGGCCCGCTATGTCGCGGGGCTCGACGCCCAGCTCGGTGAGGAAGCGGGAGGGCTGGTCGCCGTCGTCGGCCGGAGCCTTGACGGCGGTGACCACCAGCCGGTCGCGTGCCCGGGTCGCGGCCACGTAGAACAGCCGCCGTTCCTCGGCCAGCAGCGCGCCCGGCGGCAGCGGCTCGGCGAGGCCGTCCCGCCCGATGCGGTCGGCCTCCAGCAGCGAACCGCGGCGCCGCAGGTCGGGCCAGAGCCCCTCCTGCACCCCGGCGACGACGACCAGGCTCCACTCCAGGCCCTTGGAGCGGTGCGCGGTCATCAGGCGTACGGCGTCGGCGCGGGCCTCCCGGCGGGAGAGGGTGTCGGCGGCGATGTCCTGGGCGTCGAGCTCCTCGATGAAGTTGAGGGCGCCCCGGCCGCCGGTGCGTTCCTCGGCGCGGGCCGCGGTCTCGAAGAGGGCGCACACCGCGTCGAGGTCCCGGTCGGCGTTGCGGCCGCCCGGGCCGCCGCGGAAGGCGGCGCGCTCCAGCCGCTGCGGCCAGGAGGTGCCGTCCCAGAGCAGCCAGAGCGCCTCCTCGGCGGTGCCGCCCCCGGCGAGCAGTTCGCGCGTCCTGCGCAGCAGGGCGCCGAGCCGCTGCGCGCCGCGCGCGTAGGCGGCGTCGTGCGCGACCAGACGCTCCGGCTCGGCGAGCGCCCGGGCGACGAGCACGTCGGACGGCGGCGGCACCCGGTTGCCCCCGGCCCGCTCCTCGTCCCGCAGCGCCCGGCCGAGCCGGCGGAGATCCGCGGTGTCCATGCCGCCGAGCGGCGAGGTCAGCAGCCCGATCGCCGTCTCCGCGTCCATCCCCCCGAACCGCACGGCGGAGCCCGCCCCCGCGGCGCCGCGCGCCTCATCGCCATCTGCCGCCCCGGCCTCGGGCCGGGCGCCCCCCGCCGGACCCGCTCCGTCTTCCACCGCACCCGCGGCCTCGCCGGCGCCGGCGCCCTTCGCGGAACCGGCTCCGTCCTCGGGCCGGGCGCCCTCAGCCGCACCAGCCCCGTCCTCCGCTCCGACGCCCCGGGCCTCGTCGCCCTCCGAGGCAACGCCCTCCGCACCCTCCTCCGAGGCAACGCCCTCCGCACCCTCCTCCGAGGCGACGTCCTCCGCGGCGACGCCCCCGCCGCCCGCAGAAGCGGCACCCGGCGAGGCGTCCCCGTCGCCCGCAGGAGCGGCACCCCTGCCGCCCACGGGCGCGGCCCCCGGCGACGCGCCCGCGAGGCCGCCCGCCTCCCCCGGCCCCTCCGGGGCGGACGCCCCCGCCGCCTCCGCCGAGGCGCGCAGGGCCGTCAGGAGGGGAGCGACGGCGGGCTCGTGGCGCAGGGGGATGTCGTCGCCTGAGACCTCCACCGGGACCCCGGCCGAGGTCAGGGCGCGGCGCAGGGTCGGGACGGTGCGGCCGCCGGCGCGGACGAGGACGGCCATCTCGCGCCACGGCACCCCGTCCTCCAGGTGCGCGCGGCGCAGGATGTCGGCGATGTTGTCCGTCTCGGTGGACGCCGTCGGGTAGGTGAAGACCTCCACCCGGCCGCCCTCGCGCACCGCCGACGGCTCCCGGTGCGCGCGGACGCGCTCGGCCGGCAGCCGGGTGAGCGGCATCCGGCGGGCCAGCCGCCGGGTCGCCTCCAGCAGGCCGGTGCCGCTGCGCCGGGACGTGGTGAGGACCGCGACCCCGGCGGGCGCGCCGTCCCGGCGGGGGAAGGCGTCCGGGAAGTCGAGGATGCCGTTCACGTCGGCGCCCCGGAAGGCGTAGATCGACTGGTCGGGGTCGCCGAAGGCGACCAGGGTGCGTCCGCCGCCGGCGAGCGCGTGGAGCAGCCGGACCTGTGCCGGGTCGGTGTCCTGGTACTCGTCGACGAACACCGCGTCGTAGGGGAAGTCGCCGGGTGCGAGCTCGCGCTCGGCGAGCAGCACGGCGCGGTGCACCAGTTCGGCGTAGTCGAGCACCCCCTGCATGTCGAGCACGTCCAGGTACTCGGCGAGGAAGGCGGCGGCGGCGCCCCAGTCGGGGCGGCCGGTGCGCGCGGCGAAGCGGGCGAGGGCGTCCGGGCCGAGGCCGAGTTCCCGGCTGCGGGCCAGCACCGCGCGGACCTCGTCGGCGAAGCCCCGGGTGGTCAGGCAGGCCCGCAGGTCGCCCGGCCAGCGGACCCCCGCGAGTCCCTCGCGTTCGAGGGCGATGTGCCCGGTGAGGAGTTCGCGCAGGGCGACGTCCTGCTCCGGGCCGGAGAGCAGCCGCAGCGGCTCGGCGAAGAGGTCGGCGTCCTGGTGGGCGCGGATCAGGGCGTAGCAGAAGGAGTGGAAGGTGGTCGCCTGCGGGCCGTGGGCGCCGCCGAGCCGCAGGGCCATCCGGTCGCGCAGCTCCACCGCGGCCTTGCGGCTGAAGGTGAGCACCAGGATCCGCGCGGGGTCCTGGCCGCGGGCGATCCGCGCGGCGACGGACTCCACCAGGGTCGTCGTCTTGCCGGTGCCCGGTCCGGCGAGCACCAGCAGCGGTCCTTCGCCGTGATCAACCACCGCGCGCTGTGCTGCGTCCAGCTGAGGGGGATCCAAGGGGACCGGCGGTGTGCGCACCAGCCGGTACGCACCCGTGGGCCTCCGCCGTACCTGATGCGGGTACGTCGTACGCCCCGTGGTGGAGGAGGAACTCACGTGGATCGCCGGTCCTGGTGGGTGTGCTGGTGGTGAGAACGCGGCGTGCGCCGCGCGCCGGCGAGGCTACGCCGGTTCGTGCCGTGCGGGTGGCCGCCGCGTCATGTCGCCCGTGCGCCGTCCGGGACGGCGGGGCCGCCGGCCGGATCCGGCCCGGGCCCCGGGGCGGCGGCGCCGTCCCACCGTGCCCGCTTCATGTCCAGGCGGGGCACATGGCCCTCGCTTGCGCGGGACGCCCCGCGCAGCGGTGTGCCCTCGGCACGGTACCGCTCCAGGGCGCGCAGCTCGTGGCCGGGCAGCAGCACGCCGTCCGCCCGGACGACGCGCCACCAGGGGACCGCGCCGCCGTAGAGCGCCATGGCTCTGCCGACCTGCCGCGGACCGCCCTCGCCGAGCCATTCGGCGACGTCTCCGTAGGTCATCACCCGGCCCTCGGGGATCAGCTCGGCGACCTCCAGCACGCGCTCGGCGTAGTCGGGGTACTCGGGCGGCTCGCCCATCCGGTCGTCCATCCGTCCCATCCTGCCGCACACCACCGACAACGCCCCCGGCCGGGGGAGAATCGGGGCACAGACCCCGAAGCACGAGATCTCGGGCACACTTGTCGTCCGCAAAACACCCTGATACCCGCCTCTGTCGCCGGGCCGTGCCACCATCGTGCGGGCGGTGACTGGTGATACGAGATCAAGAAGAGACCGAGACGGCGAAGGAGCAGGGCGTGCAGGCTCCTCACGCGACGGACGGCCCCGAGTCCGGGGCGCGCCCCGGCGCGCCCGTTCCCGGCGCTGAGCCGGGGCACGACGGCGCCGCCGAGGTCCCCGCCGGCGCCACCGCGGTGAGCGCGCAGGCCGGCGCCGACCGGGTCTCCGGCGACGAGCCGCTGCTCGCCGCGCGGGTCCACCGCCCCTCGGACCTGATGCGACTGCTCGTCGGCATCCTGGTCATCGCGCTCGTGCTGGCCGTCGCCGCCTTCGCCCAGGGCACCACGACCGGCCTCGAGTCCGACATCAGCAAGGGCACCGACCAGGCGCCCGATCTGCTGGTCAAGATCGCGGGCCTGGTGTCGAGCATCGCGGTGCTGCTGGTGCCCGTGGCCTTCGCCATCGAGCGGCTGGTCAAACGCGACGGGCTGCGGATCGCCGACGGCGTGCTCGCCGCGGTGCTGGCGCACGGGGTGACCCTCGCCACCGACCTGTGGGTCTCACGGGCCGCCCCCGGCAGCCTCCAGGACGCGCTGACCCAGGCCCGCGCGGACGGGCTGACCGACCCGGTGCACGGCTACCTCGCCCCCGTGATCGCCTACATGACCGCGGTCGGGATGGCCCGCAGGCCCCGCTGGCGGGTGATCCTGTGGGTGGTGCTGCTGCTCGACGCCTTCGCGATGCTGGTCGCGGGCTACACCACACCGTTCTCGATCATCCTCACCGTGCTCCTCGGCTGGACGGTGGCGTACGGCACCCTCTACGCCGTCGGTTCGCCGAACGTCCGCCCCACCGGCCAGACCCTGCTGGCCGGTCTGCGGCACGTCGGTTTCCACCCGGTGAGCGCGATGCGCGCCGAGGACACCCCGGAGAACACCGACCAGGACCGCGGCCGCCGCTACATCGTGTCCCTGGAGGACGGCCCTCCGCTGGACGTCACCGTCGTCGACCGGGAACAGCAGGCGCACGGCTTCTTCTACCGGGTGTGGCGCCGGCTGACGCTGCGCTCGATCACCACCCGCCGCTCCATCCAGTCGCTGCGCCAGGCGCTGGAGCAGGAGGCGCTGCTGGCGTACGCGGCGATCGCCGCCGGCGCCAACGCGCCCAAACTGATCGCCACCTCCGAGCTCGGCCCCGACGCCGTGATGCTGGTCTACGAGCACCAGGGCGGCCGGCTGCTGGACTCCCTCGCCGACGAGGAGATCACCGACGAGGTGGTGCTCGGCGCCTGGCGGCAGGTGAAGGCGCTCCAGTCGCGCCGGATCGCCCACCGCAGACTGGCGGGCGACGCGATCATGGTCGACGGCACGGGCCGGGTGATCGTCACGGATCTGCGGGGCGGCGAGATCGCGGCCGGTGACCTGGTGCTGCGGATGGACATCGCGCAGCTCCTGGCGACCCTGGGCCTGCGGGTCGGCGCGGAGCGCGCGGTCGCCGCGGCGGTCGAGGTGCTGGGGCCGGACGCGGTGGCCGACTGCCTGCCGCTGCTCCAGCCGATCGCGCTGAGCCGCTCCACCCGGGCGACCCTGCGCCAGCAGGCCCGTGAGCGGGCGGCGCGCGAGCGGGAGGCGGTGCTGGAGGCGTCGGCCGCGGCACGGCGGGCCCGCACCGACGCGGAGGAACCCGCCGCCGACGAACGAAGGGACGACCGCAAGGCCGCCCGGAAGGTCGAGAAGGCGGAGCGGCAGGCCGACAAGCGGGCCGTCGACGAGGCGCTGGAGGAGGCCCGCGAGGAGGACCTGCTCTCGCAGATCCGCGCCCAGGTGCTGCTGATCAGGCCCCAGGCGCCGGTGGAGCCGGTCCGTCTGGAGCGGATCAGGCCGCGGACGCTCGTCAGCTTCATCGCCGGGGCCGTCGCCGCGTACTTCCTGCTGTCGCAGATCGCGGGCATCGACTTCGGCACGGTCTTCGAGCGGGCGCACTGGGGCTGGGTCGCCGCGGCGCTGGCGTTCTCGGCGCTCAGCTATCTCGCGGCGGCCATGAGCCTGCTGGGCTTCGTGCCCGAGCGCGTCGGGTTCCGGCCCACCGTGTGGGCGCAGGTGGCCGGGTCGTTCGTCAAGATCGTGGCCCCCGCCGCCGTCGGCGGTGTGGCGCTGAACACCCGCTTCCTCCAGCGGTCGGGGGTGCGGCCCGGTCTGGCGGTGGCGAGCGTCGGTGCCTCGCAGCTGTTCGGCCTGGGCTGCCACATCCTGCTGCTGCTGCTCTTCGGCTATCTGACCGGGACCGAGCGGACGGCCTCCTTCACCCCGTCGAGGACGGTGATCGCCGGTCTGCTGACGGTCGCCGTGCTGGTGCTGGTGGTGACGGCGATCCCGTTCCTGCGGAAGTTCGTCGTGACCCGGCTGCGCTCGCTCTTCGCCGGTGTGGTGCCGCGCATGCTGGACGTGCTCCAGCGCCCGATGAAGCTGCTCACCGGCATCGGCGGCATGCTGCTGCTGACCGGTGTGTTCGTGATGTGCCTGGACGCCTCGATCCGCGCGGTCGACGGCGGCAACCAGCCGATCAGCTACGCCAGCATCGCGGTGGTCTTCCTGGCCGGCAACGCCCTCGGCTCGGCCGCGCCGACGCCCGGCGGCGTGGGCGCGGTGGAGGGCGCGCTGCTGGGCGGTCTGGTGCTGGTCGGCGTGCCGAAGGAGGTCGCCGCCCCGGCGGTCCTGCTCTACCGGATGATGACGCTCTGGCTGCCGGTGCTGCCCGGGTGGTTCGCGTTCAACCACCTCACCCGCAAGGGGTCGCTGTGAGGCCCGCGTCCAGGTCCCGGCGGTGAAGTCCACCCGTACGGCCCAGCAGCGGCACCCGTAGGGAGCACGGGGCGGTACGCCACCCGCATGGGCCCGTCGCCCGTGCGGCGCATCCGGGGGCGGCGCACGATGGCCGCATGCCGACGACTTCCGCCGCAGCACGCCGCACCGCCCGCCGCGCCGCCCTCGCATCGGCCACGGCCCTCGTCCTGCTGACCGCCGCCGGCTGCTCCGGCGGCGGGGACGGGGACGGCGCGGGCGACGCGACGGACTTCGCCGCCCAGAAGCTGGACTGGCAGCCGTGCCCGGCGCCGTCGCAGGCGGAGGGCGGCGGCACGAAGCCGTCCCCGCTGCCCGGCGGCGCCACGTGGGAGTGCTCCTTCATGGAGGCACCGCTCGACTACGACGACCCAGGCGGCGACACGATCGAACTCGCGCTCATACGCGCCCGGGCCTCGGACCCGGACCGGCGCATCGGCTCCCTCGTCTTCAACTTCGGCGGCCCCGGCGGCTCCGGCGTCGCCACCCTGCCCGCGGCGGCCGTCGACTACGGCACCCTGCGCACCCGCTACGACCTGGTGAGCTTCGACCCGCGCGGGGTGGGCCGCAGCGAGCCCGTGGAGTGCCTGGACGACCAGCAGATGGAGGAGTGGGTCGCCGAGGACTCCACCCCGGACACCCCGGCGGAGGTCGAGACCTTCACCGAGAGCCTCACCTCCTTCGCCGACGCCTGCGAGAGCAACTCCGGCGAGGCGCTGCCGCACGTCGGCACGACCGAGGCCGCCCGCGACATGGACCTGATGCGCCAGGTGCTCGGCGACGACAAGCTCCACTACTTCGGCATCTCGTACGGCACCGAACTCGGCGGCGTCTACGCCCATCTGTTCCCGCGGAACGTGGGGCGGGCGGTCTTCGACGCCGTGGTGGACCCGACCGAGACCTCCGAGCAGGGCTCGCTCGGCCAGGCCGAGGGCTTCCAGCTCGCGCTCACCAACTTCCTGGAGGACTGCGTATCCCGCGGCGACGACTGCCGGCTGCCCGGCTCCACCGCGGGCGAGATCCAGGACTGGATCATCCGCTTCCTCGACGGCCTGGACGGCAAGCCGATCCCCGGCCTCGGCGGCCGGGAGCTGACGCAGAGCCAGGGCCTGAACGGCATCGCCCAGACCCTGTACTCCCGTGAGTACTGGGAGCTGCTGGAGCAGGCCCTCGACGAGGCGGAGGGCGGCGACGGCGCCCTGCTGATGGCCTTCTCCGACGCCCTGACCGGCCGCAACGAGAACGGGACCTACTCCAACAGCCAGGCGGCGGGCTCGGCCATCGGCTGTGTCGACTCCAAGGAGCGGTACACCCTGGAGCAGACCCGGGACGCGCTGCCGCGCTTCGAGAAGGCGTCCCCCGTCTTCGGGGCCTTCCTCGGCTGGGGCCTGATGGGCTGCACCGAGTGGCCGGTCCCCGGCACCTGGACCCACCCCGACGTGTCGGCCCCGGGCGCGCCCCCGATCCTCGTGATCGGCAACACGGGCGACCCGGCCACCCCGTACGAGGGCGCCCAGCGGATGGCCGAGGCCCTCGGCGAGGGCGTCGGCGTGCGGATGACGTACCGCGGCGAGGGCCACGGCGCGTACGGCAACAGCGCCTGCGTGGACCGCGCGGTGAACGGCTACCTGCTGGACGGCCGGGTGCCGAAGGACGGCACGGTCTGCCGCTAGGGCCGGACCGTCCGCCGGCAGGGGCGGAACCGTCCGCCGCGCGGAGGGGCCGGCCCGGCGGCAGGAGGCCCGGCATGCGTGGGCCCCGGACCGCCGAAGCGGTCCGGGGCCACGGACACCGTGGGGCGCCTGCCGTCAGTAGACGGGCTTCTCCGGCTCGATCTGGTGGACCCAGCCGATGACGCCGCCGCCGACGTGCACCGCGTCGGCGAAGCCGGCGGACTTCAGCACCGCGAGGACTTCCGCGCTGCGGACACCCGTCTTGCAATGCAGGACGATCTTCTTGTCCTGCGGCAGGTCCTGGAGGGCGCCGCCCATCAGGAACTCGTTCTTCGGGATCAGCCGGGCACCCGGGATCGAGACGATCTCGTACTCGTTGACCTCGCGGACGTCGATGATGTCGATGTTCTCGCCGTCGTCGATCCACTCCTTGAGCTGCTTGGGAGTGATCGTCGAACCGGCGGCCGCCTCCTGCGCCTCCTCGGACACGACGCCGCAGAAGGCCTCGTAGTCGATGAGCTCGGTGACGGTCGGGTTCTCGCCGCAGACCGCGCAGTTCGGGTCCTTGCGGACCTTGACCTGGCGGTACTGCATCTCCAGGGCGTCGTAGATCATCAGGCGGCCGACGAGCGGCTCACCGATGCCGGCGAGCAGCTTGATCGCCTCGTTGACCTGGATGGAGCCGATGGACGCGCAGAGCACGCCCAGCACGCCGCCCTCGGCGCAGGAGGGGACCATGCCCGGCGGCGGGGGCTCCGGGTAGAGGCAGCGGTAGCAGGGCCCGTGCTCGGACCAGAAGACCGAGGCCTGTCCGTCGAAGCGGTAGATCGAGCCCCAGACGTACGGCTTGTTCAGCAGCACACACGCGTCGTTGACCAGGTAGCGGGTCGCGAAGTTGTCGGTGCCGTCGACGATCAGGTCGTACTGGCTGAAGATCTCCATCACGTTCTCGGCCTCGAGCCGCTCTTCGTGAAGGATCACGTCGACGTAGGGGTTGATGCCCTTGACCGAGTCGCGCGCGGACTCCGCCTTGGAACGGCCGATGTCCGCCTGGCTGTGGATGATCTGACGCTGCAGGTTCGACTCGTCGACCTCGTCGAACTCGACGATGCCGAGCGTGCCGACTCCCGCCGCGGCCAGGTACATCAGCGCCGGCGAGCCGAGGCCGCCCGCTCCCACGGCCAGCACCTTGGCGTTCTTCAGCCGCTTTTGCCCGTCCATGCCCACGTCGGGGATGATCAGGTGGCGGGAGTACCTGCGGACCTCGTCTACGGTGAGCTCGGCAGCCGGCTCGACCAGGGGTGGCAGCGACACGGGGGCTCCGTCGGTTGGGTAAGTACGGTTGTTCTTCCGTAACACTGCCACGCCCCTTCTCATTCCGAGACACCCGGTCCGATCTGCGAGACGATTTCGTCCCAGTAGCCGGGCAGCGCCTCGAATGGACTGCCGTGCCCCTTTCCTCCCCTGGGGCCGCCTCGGTCGGTGAAGAAGATCGTCCCCGCGCCCTGCCAGCGGGCGATGCGGGTGGCCTCCTCCAGATGCGTGCGCGGGACGCCGTGGACGAAGTGCGCGAACCGCTCGGGCGGATACTCCGCCGTCCACTCGGCCACCTGCGACCAGCGGTAGTCCGCCCAGGCGCCGGAGAAGGTGACGAGCTGGTCGGCCGCCTCCGCGTAACCGGGGTAGGGGTGCGTCCCGTGGCCGAGCACCAGATGGCCGCCGTCCAGCACGGCGTCCAGGGTCGCCGTGGTGCGGCGCACCTGGGCGAGCTGCGCCCGCTCGGCCGGGCAGCGGTCCAGCAGGAAGCCCCCGACCTTGTACCAGTCGGCGAACTGCTGGGCGTCGGCGACCACCTCGCCGAACGGCCGCGCACCGTGGGCCAGATCGAGATGGCCCAGCACCCGCACACCGGCGTTCGCGAGACGCCCGGCGGCCTCCAGGCAGTGCGGGTCCGGCCGGGCGCCCGGGCCGTTCGACACATTGAGCACCACCCAGTGCAGCGGGGTCCCCGGCACGGTCAGCCCGGCCCACTCCAGGGGCGCGAGCAGCGGATGCGCGTAGCCGGGCACACCGAAGCCGAGCCGCTCCGCCCCGGTCGCCGACTGCCTGGCGCCGGTGCTCGTCAGATGCGGCATGCCGCCTCCATCCAGATGTCGGCGAGCGACTCCTCCAGGTTGATGCGGGGCCGCCAGCCGAGCCGGTCGCGGGCGGTGCGCACATCGGCCTGCTGCCAGGCGCCGCAGCCGTCCGGGTACGGGGAGGGCGTGGCGGCCAGGTGCTCGGACACCGACTCGCCGCGCGGGGCGCCGATCAGATGCCGGCCGCCGGGGACGTCCAGCTCGTGGAGGGCGCCCGCGTAGCCGGCGACACGGGCGAGGACGGCCGCGGCGTCGCGGAGCTTCACCGCACGGCCGGTGCCGATGTTGACGACGCCCTGGGCGGCGGAGAGCGACGCGGCGTGCACGGCGCGCGCGACGTCGCGGACGTCGACGAAGTCCCGCTGCACACCGAGGCCGCTGAGCTTCAGCTCGCCGTCACCCGACTGCATGGCCCGGCGCATCGCCTCGGCGAGCCGCCCGAGCGGCGAACCGGCGGGGGTGCCGGGGCCCACGGGCGAGAACACCCGCAGCACGACGGCGTCGAGGCCCGAACCGAGCACCAGCTCGGTGGCGGCGAGCTTGCTGACGCCGTAGGGGCCGCCGGGGCGCGGCACCGCGTCCTCGGCGGTGGACGAGCCCTGCTGGGAGGGCCCGTACTCGGAGGCGCAGCCGATCTGCACCAGCCGCGCCCCGCAGCCGGAGCGCCGGAGCGCCTCGCAGACGGTGGCGACGGCGACGGTGTTGTGACGGGTCAGGTCGCGGGCGTTGCCGCGGGTGGCGCCCGCGCAGTTGACGACGACACCGGGGTGGACGGCACCGAGGAACCGGGTCAGCGCGCCGGGGCTGCCGCCGGAGAGGTCGAACCGCACGTCGGCGTCGTCGCCCCGCCCGAGCGCGGTCAGGTGGACGGCCGGGTCGGCGAGGAGCCGTTCGGTCACGAAGCGGCCGATGAATCCGTTGGCACCGAGCAGGAGCACCCTCATCGCGCGCCCCCCTGGGGCCGACGGGGTGTCACGGGGTGTTGCGGGGTCATGCGTTGTCTCCTTGGAGGTGTCGTGTCGGTGCCGGGGGCGGCTCCACTTCGCGGTGTCGGCTCCGCGCAGTGGCGCCGCCCCGGTCAGGGGGTGTGGGCCGAGGCCCGGACGAGCACGGTGCACGCGGTGGCGAGCAGCGCCAGGGCGGCGCCCGCGCAGGCGAGGACGGGGGCGGCCGCGGTGCCCCCCAGCCGGACCAGCAGTTCGGCGGGGCGGGCGAGGAGATCAAGGCCGGGCAGCCGCCCGGCCAGCAGCAGCGCGGGCACCGCGGCCTCGACGGCGCAGGCGGCGGCGAGCGCGGCGGACGCGGGCCCGGGGAAGCCGTGCACGATCAGCAGCCGGGCGAGGAAGAACAGTGCCCCCAGGGCGACGACGGGAGCGGCGGCCCCGTCCGCTCCCGGCAGCAACGGACCGGCCAGCAGCGCGAGGGTAGCCAGCACGGCGGTGAACAGGGCGACCACGGCGAGCAGCAGGGGACGGACGCCGGCGGCGAACTCGTGCAGGCCCCGGCTGGTACGGATCCGGCGGGCCGCCCGGACGGCGAACAGGCGCGCGCACCAGGCCGCGGGGACGACGGCGACGGCCGTCACGAGCAGGGGCGCGGCGGACAGCGGCACCGCGCCCTCGGGGCCGCCGCCCGCGATCTCGCCGATCAGGCCGGGGCCGCAGACCGCGTAGCCGAGCAGCCAGAGCGTCCACAGCCGGGCGGCGCCCGGCGCCCGGCGGCCCCGGGCCCGCAGCGGTCCACTGCGCAGGGCGTGGAGCAGCGCGAGTGCGGTGGCGAGGGCGCCGGCCGCGCCGGCGGCGAGGCGCTGGCCACCGTCGGTGACGGCGACGGCGGCCAGGGCGAGGGCGCACACCACGCCGGGTGCGGCCACCCGCGGAGGCACGCCCGGCAGACCGGGGCGCGGGCCGGGGGCCGGCGCCGGAGAGGCGGTGACCGCGGTCCGCCCGGCGCGGGCGGACATCTCCTCGGCGAGCGAGAAGACGTCCCGGTGCCGGTAGCGCGCCGCCGTCCGGTCGGTCAGCCCGTGCGCTTCGAGGCCGGCCGCGATCTCGAAGGCGTCCACGGCCTGTTCGCACAGGTCACGGTGCTGATGGAGCAGGCCCTTGACCGGGTCCCCGCCGCCGCGCCGGGCCGCCTTGCGCACGGGCGCCGCGTCCGCGTCCCGGCTGCGGAAACGGTCCGTCAGACGCCCGCCCCGGTCGCCTCCCGCGAGGCTCGCCTCCGCCTCACCGTCCGGGGCCCCGGACGACGACACCGCGCGTCCCTCACCGGACCGGGACCCCTCGGCGGAGCCACCTGCCCCCGGCGCGGCCCCGCGCCCGCCGGGGGCGCCCCGCTCCGGCACGTCCGCGCTCCCCGGGGAAGGCGGCCCCTCGCCGGGCCGGGTCCCGGTGTCCGGCTCGCCCCACACATCCGCCCCCGCGAGGGCCTCGGCCTCCCTGCCGGCCGGAGCCCCGCCCACGGCGACGCCCGCCACGGCGTCAGGCCCCGGCACGTGAGGCCCCGAGGCGTCGGAGTCCGCGGCGTGGGGCGCCGGCGCGTCGGAACCCGAGTCGTCGGAACCCGTGGCGACAGTCCACAGCGCGTCAGGCTCCGAGTCGTCGGAGTCCGCGGCGTGGGGCACCAGGGCGTCAAGCCCCGGCACGTCAGGCCCCGGCGCATCAGGCCGCCCCGCGGTGCCCGGCGCGCCGGCGACCGGGCCGGGGGCCCACGCCCCGGAGACCGGCGGCGCCTCCCGGCCCGGGGCCTCCGGGGCGGCGCGCCCCGAGGCCGGCGATGCCTCCGAGCCCGGGGCGTCGCGGATGCCGTCGAGGGCGGTCAGGGCCGCCATCTCCCAGACGGCGCGGATGTGTTCGGCGTCGACGTCCTCGTCCGTCACCGGCGCGCGGCCGTCGGGGCGGGGGGTCGGGTCCTCGTCCACGGAGGCGTTCTCCGTGGCGCGTGCCGCGTTCATCGGCGTGCCTCCTTCGGCGTCCCGGGGGTGTCGGCCCCGGCGGGCGGGCCGGACGCCGCGTCGGCCGCCCAGCTCGGGATGTGCGCCGCGCCGGTGAGGCGTCCGGCCACCTGGAACTCGGCCGGGTGCGCGAAGGGCACCGGGCCGCCGTCCGCGTCGACGGCCTCCGTCGCGCGGCGCACCGGGGAGTGGGAGATCAGCTCCAGGTAGATGCCGTGGAAAGCGGCCACGTTCTGTTCGACGGTGAAGAGCTCCAGCGCCCGGGCCCGTGCCGCGGCGCCCAGGCGCGCCCGGCGCTCGGGGTCGCGCAGCAGCGCGAGGCACGCGTCCGCGAGCGCCCGCGGATTGCGCGGGGGCACCACGAGCCCCGTCCCGCCGATGACCTCGACGACCGCGCCGACGTCCGTGGAGACCGTCGCCCGCCCGCAGAACATCGCCTCGACCAGGCTCAGCGGGAAGCCCTCGACGACGCTGGAGAGGACCACCACACCGCCGGCCGCGTAGGCGTCGGCGGGTGACGGCGCCTCCGGACCGCCGATCTCGTCGAAGGAGACGGGGCTGTCGCCCACCGCGTGCGCGTCCGCGGCCTCGTCGGGGAAGAGCTGCGCGGCGAGCGCCCGGCAGTGCGCGAGCTGGCCGGCGCTCTCCTCGTCGCGCGCCGGGGCGGTGAAGAGCCGCAGCCGCGCGCCGGGCTCCTCCCTGCGGATCTCGGCGAAGGCGTGCAGCAGCCCGACGAGGTCCTTCGCCGGCTCCACGCGCCCCACCCAGACCAGGGTGTGGCCGTCGCCCGCGGCGCCCGCGTCCTCGCCGTCGCCGCTCTCGCCGACCGCCGTGAAGGCGTCGGCCGTCATGCCCGGGTAGACCGTGCGCAGCTTGGCGCGGTCCGCGCCGCACTGCTCCTGCCAGCGGCGGGCGTGGGTGTTGCCGGGGGTGAGCACGTCCGCTCGGGCGTAGATCTCGCGGGCCAGCAGGCCGTGGAAGGAACCGAGCAGGGCGCGCACCGGGGCGCTCAGCCGGTCCTCGCGCCCTTCCAGATAGCGGGCGCGCAGATGCACGCCGTACTCGGTGACCAGCAGCGGGACCCCGCAGAAGCGTTTGGCCAACAGCCCGGCCAGGGCGGCCGGTCCACCGGACGCGGCATGGCAGAGGTCGGCGGAGGCGAGGCCGTCGTCCTCGTACCAGTCGAGCGACAGGGGGCGCAGGGCGCGTTCGAGCCGGTCGGCGGCCTCCAGCAGATCGGGCACCGCGACCGCCTGGAGCGCCCGGTGTGCGCCGGGCGCCCGGCAGGCGGACTCCAGGGCGCGCAGGGCGACTTCGGAGCGCAGTGCGGCGGGGAGTCCCCCGTGGTCCCGGGCGAGGACGGCGAGGCCGTCGAGCCCTTCGGCGAAGCCGTCGCCGCCCGTGCACACACCGCGCGCCAGGGTCGCGAAGTGCTCCGCGAAGCGCCGGCGTTCACGGCGCCCGAGGCTCACGCCGTCGTCGGCGGGCGCCCACAGGGCCGCGGTGCGCGCCAGGCGCACATGCGGGGGGAGCGCCGGCGTGCCCCGCTCCTCCTGGCCGGCGCTGCCGCTCATGGCGTAGACGTCGAACTCGTGCTGCGCGAGCCCGCGCACCAGCCGGTCGCACCAGAGCCCGGACTCACCCGGCGCATAGGGACAACCACCCTCGGTGAGCATGCCGATCCGCACGAGCGCACCCCCGATCTCCGTTGTGGACGGCCGCCGTTGCCCGGCGGCTGACAGCGGCACGACGTTATGCGGACGTGACGGTGGCGCGACGGACGGTTGTCCATCGCGCCACCGGAAGGGGTGAATGCACGTAACTTTCGCACCCGGGCGACGTTTCGTCGCGCTACGGTGTGCAGCGGTCACAGCCCGTCATCGCGACGGGCCGGGCCGCGGGGCGCCGACCGGGCGTCAGTTCCCGGGGTGCACCCAGGGGTTGGGGCGGCAGGAGACACCGCCGACGTCGAGCGACTTCGTCTGCTGCTGCATCACCGGCGCGAGCGCCCCCGGCGTCGTGCAGTTGACGTGGTTGTGGCCGAGCCGGTGTCCGACCTCGTGGTTGATGAGCATCTGCCGGTAGGCGTGCATCGCCTTCGGCCCGTAGGTCTCCGCCCCGCGCGCCCACCGGTAGGCGTTGATCATGACGCGCTCGGTCGACGCGGAGTCGCAGGACACGTTGTCGACGGTGGTGTCCAGCCCCGACTTGGCGCACCAGACGCCGGTCGTGCCGGGGCTCGCCAGGGTGAGGACGAACTCCGGTTCACCCGAGGAGATGCGTTCGAACGTCATCGCGCCGTTGTGCGCCCAGCTACGGTCGTCGTTGAGCGTCTCCTGGACGGCCCGCGCGAAGAGCCCGGTGTCCAGGCCGAGCCCTTTCTCGACGTCGATCCGGTAGCGGACCTTGCGGCCCTTGCCGGGCGCCTTGTCGAGGCCCGGCACGGCCTCGAACTTCCCCGGCCCCTTGAGCTCGGGGTCGATCGGGAACTGCGCCGCCATGAGCTGCTCGTAGGTGGGTGCCGGGGTGACCGGCGCCGCGTCCGCCTCCTGCTGGGGGGTGGCCCTGCCCTCGGAGCGGTCGGGCCGCTCCTGGGCCGCGCCGCGCTCCTGGCCCGCCGACTGCGAGCCCACGCCGTCCGTCCGGTCGTCGGTGACCTGCCCCGCGACGATCACCGCGAGCACGGTGGTCACGGCCGCGGCGGCGACACCGGTGAAGGCCCGGCCCCTGCCGCCCTTGGCGGCCTCCGGCGTACCGGCGTCGCCGCCGTCACCGCCGTCCACGCCCCGGCCGTCCCGGGTGCCGGCCCCGCCCGGGGCGGTTTCGCGCGGTTCGCCGTGCGTCGCGGGTCCGTCGAAGGCCTCCACGAACTCGCGCCGCGGGCCCGGTATCCGCGGCGCCGCGGGGGCCGGTGCCGGGGCGGTGCGCACCCGCGGTCCCCCGCCGGTCTCCCAGTCGCCCCAGCCGCCGCCGGGCTCGTGGTGCTCGGGGTGTCCGCCCCGCGCCGGCGCGCCGGGGCCGGGCCCGGCCGCCGCGTGCTGTTCGGCCGGCCTGCGGCGCCTGCCGCCGCCGGGCCCCGCCGTCTCCCAGGCACCGGGCAGGGCGCCGGACGCGTCCTCGGTCCCGGCGCCCTTGGGCAAAGGGCCCTTGCGGCTGTGTCGTCCCACGCCCCGGATCAGCTCCCACCGCAGTCGTCGAGCAGCTCCCGGAACGCCTGGGCGACCGTCTCCGGGTACTCCATCATCGCAACGTGCCCGGCGTCCGGGAGCGTCAGCAGCCGGGAATCCCGGAACGCCGCCGTCGCCTTGCGAGCCATACGGTACGAGACGAGCCGGTCCCTGCGCCCGTAGACGAGCAGAGTCGGCGCCATCACCCGCTCCGCCTGACGCCACAGCGCGTGCTGCCCGCCGAGAGTGTAGGCGTCCACGATTCCCCGGGCCGACCTGGTCATCGCGTCCCAGAAGTAGGGGAGCCGTATCCGCCGCTCCATCTCCTCGACGGCGTTGCGCAGCCCTTCATCCGTCACCCGTGCGGGGTCCCCGTAACAGAGGGCGAGTACCCCGCGCGTGCGCTGTTCGGCACTCCAGTCCTTGGTGAGCCGGTTGAAGAGGGGGGCGACGCCGGGCAGGCCGAGCAGTGCCGTCGGCACGGCGGACCGCTGCACCCGCAGCTCCGGCAGCGCGGGCGAGACCAGGGTGAGCGTGCGGACGAGGTCGGGCCGGACGGCGGCCACCCGCGTGCACACGGCGCCGCCGAGCGAGTTCGCGACCAGGTGCACCGGCCCGCGGCCGGCGGCGTCGAGGTGGCGGACGACGGCCCGGGTGTGCCCTCGGACCGAGTAGTCGCCGTCGTCCGGCGGCGGGGAGTCGCCGAAGCCGGGCAGGTCGATCGCCTCGCCGTCCACGACGTCCGCGAGCAGCGGCATCAGGGCCGACCAGTTCTGCGACGATCCGCCGAGCCCGTGCACGTAGAGCGCGGGCGGCAGTCCGGGACGGGCGGGAGGGCGGGAGCGGACGGTCAGCGTGAGACCCGGCAGGGCGACGGAGCGCAGCTCCTCCCCCTCGGCGACGCGCACCGCCGCGACCTTGGGAGACGCGGCCGCGCCGATCGCCGGGGCTCCCGGCAGCTCGGTCGAAGACATGCGGGCAATGTTACGAGACGATCACGCCCCCACCCGTGTGTCCGCCGTCACAGGTGACGCTCGCGCGGCATGGCGTCCGCCTTCCGGAACTCCTAGGCTCGTATCAAAGGGCGCATTCCAGGGAAAGCGGTGCGGTATGACAGTCGATCCCTCAGAGCCGGACACCTTCGACGAAGACGACCGGAACACCGCCCAGCAGGACTCCGAGGTCCCCGAGGCCGACGCCGCGGAACAGCACACCGACATCCGGCAGGACCGCGACGACCCGGTGAACCGCGCCGACCCCGACGCCGCGAACGAGGCGGACGCCGCCGAGCAGGCCCGCGTGGTCACGCTCGACGAGGACGACTACCGGTAACCTGCCGCACTTACCGCCGGTATGTCCCTGTATCGCGCCCGAGCAGGCAACTTCCGCGACCGTCCGGTCCGTGAAATTCTGCGTCCGCACCACGCACACCGTCGTTACCGAAAAGTACGATGGCGGGCGCGGCGCACAGCGCGTACGGCACGACTGTGCTTGTTCAACACTTGGGAGGCGGCGTGACAGCCATCGAGCAGACAGAGGCGGCGCGCCCGCGGGGCACGCGCCTGCCACGCCGAGCCCGCAGGAACCAGCTCCTGGGCGCGGCCCAGGAGGTCTTCGTCGCGCAGGGGTACCACTCCGCCGCGATGGACGACATCGCCGAGCGCGCGGGCGTCAGCAAGCCCGTCCTCTACCAGCACTTCCCGGGGAAGCTGGACCTCTACCTGGCCCTGCTCGACCAGCACTGCGAGGCGCTGCTCCAGGCCGTCCGCGGGGCGCTCGCCTCGACCACGGACAACAAGCTGCGCGTCGCCGCGACGATGGACGCGTACTTCGCCTACGTCGAGGACGAGGGCGGCGCGTTCCGCCTGGTCTTCGAATCGGACCTGACGAACGAGCCCGCGGTGCGCGAGCGTGTCGACCGGGTGTCGCTCCAGTGCGCCGAGGCGATCTCGGACGTGATCGCCGGGGACACCGGGCTGTCCAAGGAGGAGTCCATGCTGCTGGCCGTCGGCCTCGGCGGGGTCTCCCAGGTGGTCGCCCGCTACTGGCTGTCCAGCGGTTCCGGGATCCCGCGCGACAACGCGGTGCAGCTCCTGACCTCGCTCGCCTGGCGCGGTATCGCGGGCTTCCCCCTGCACGGCAGCGAGCAGCACTGACCCCTGTTCGCTCCTGGCGTTTCCCGCCGACGCCGGACGGGCGCGGTGTCCGGGCTAATGTGTGCCGCGTACGGCGCGGTTGACCGCGCAACGCACTGACCGTTCGGAGGGACATAGCCGTGGAGGTCAAGATCGGCGTGCAGCACGCGCCCCGGGAGATCGTTCTGGAGAGCGGGCAGTCCGCCGAGGAGGTCGAGCGCGCGGTGAACGATGCGCTGGCCGGCAAGGCGCAGCTGCTCAGCCTCACGGACGACAAGGGCCGCAAGGTCCTGGTGCCGTCCGACCGTCTCGCCTATGTGGAGATCGGTGAGAGCGCCACGCGGCGCGTGG
Organism: Streptomyces zhihengii; assembly: GCF_016919245.1. Taxonomy (NCBI): domain Bacteria; kingdom Bacillati; phylum Actinomycetota; class Actinomycetes; order Kitasatosporales; family Streptomycetaceae; genus Streptomyces; species Streptomyces zhihengii. The sequence continues at coordinate 3,008,784 of NZ_JAFEJA010000001.1, forward strand.
GGTTCGGCGCGCTCTAGGGTCCGCTCCCGGCCACTGCCGGGCGCCCGCACGTGTACGTGACGGCAACGGGGCCCGCGGGACAGTCACTGTCCCGCGGGCCCCGTCGGCGTTCTCCCCCACCGACGTCCGGCACGCTTCGCCCGATCTCGGGGGAGCTGCCGGATTTGGCTGTTCAGAGGCATTGTCGCCCGCTCGGGGAGGGTTGTGATCGCTGCGTGCCGGGTAGGACGGGCTACGACCGACCGTGCCCCGCACCGACGTGAGGTGATCAGCAGTGCTCCTGGAAACGCTCGGCTCCGTCCTCATCGGACTGGCCCTGTCCTGGGCCGCCACCCGTCACCTCTCCGAACGCCTCCCCTCCCGCCGCGCGGTCTTCACGACGGGCACGGTCGGAGCGCTGTTCGGCGCGTATGTGACGCATGTGGCGCTCGGCCCCGGGCGCGAGGCGGCGACGCTCGTCGGCTCCGCCGCGATCGCCGCCGTGCTGCTCTCGCTGCTGCTGCGCCCGGCCCGATCCGCCCGCAGGCTGCACCGCGCGTTCCCTTTCTGAGCCGCAGAGAAAGGCGGCCGGACACGAGGTCCGGCCGCCACGAGGACTGACCTCGGCGCGCGCCGAGGGGTCAGGCCGCCAGCCCGAGGGCCGCCATCCGCTTGGTGTGCGCCTTGGTGATCCGGGAGAACATCTCCCCCACGGCCGCCAGGTCGAAGCCGCCGGCCACGCCACCGACGAGCATCGTCGACAGCGCGTCGCGCTCCGCCACCACCCGCTGGGCCTGGGACAGCGCCTCGCCCATCAGCCGCCGCGCCCACAGGGCGAGCCGGCCGCCGACCCGGGGATCGGCCTCGATGGCGGCGCGGACCTTCTCCACCGCGAAGTTCCCGTGGCCGGTGTCGTCGAGCACGGCGAGCACCAGGGCCCGGGTGTCGCTGTCCAGCCGGGCGGCCACCTCGCGGTAGAAGTCACTGGCGATCGAGTCGCCGACGTAGGCCTTGACCAGGCCCTCCAGCCAGTCGGACGGCGCGGTCTGGCGGTGGAAGTCGTCCAGCGCCTGGGCGAACGGCTCCATCGAGGCGGTGGGCTCCGCGTCGACCGCGGTCAGCCGGTTCCGCAGCTGCTCGAAGTGGTGGAACTCGGCCGATGCCATCTTCGCCAGCTCCGCCTTGTCACCGAGCGTCGGCGCGAGCTTCGCGTCCTCGGCGAGCCGCTCGAAGGCCGCCAGCTCGCCGTACGCGAGCGCGCCCAGCAGGTCCACGACGGCGGCGCGGTACTGCGGGTCGGCGGACGCCGTGTCCCAGTCCTGGGCGGCGATCCCGGTGTGTTCAGTGGCGATGTCAGGCGTCTCCATGAACCGAACGATAGCCCGCTCGACGGGCCCGCCAAGGGCCTGGTCAGCAGGGCACCGGACACACTCGCGGTGAATTCACCCAACACACATGCGCGAATCCGGGGTACAGTGGTAAAGCGCCTGCTGAGCATCAGCGTCATTCGAACTGCTCGGTGGGCCGTCTCATGAATGAGGATGCCCGGTCGGTGGCCCGATCGGCTCCGACCCGCCCGCCCTCCACGCGGACCAGGCGCACAGGTGCGCCCGACCGCAGATGAGGGGCCCCTCAGCGGTATGACGCTCGAGCGACGGCAGTGGTCCCGCACCATCCGGTCAATCCACGGCCGGCCAGTACCCAGGTGCGGTACGACCCCCAGCGTTCGCCTCGTGCCGCGTCTCACAGAAGAGGCAACACCCTGACTACGCAGCCGAAGACTTTCCGGGATCTCGGGATCCTCGCCGAGACCGCCGAAGCCCTCGAGGCCGTCGGCATCGTGCACCCGTTCCCCATCCAGGAGATGACGCTCCCCGTCGCCCTCACGGGCACCGACGTCATCGGACAGGCCAAGACCGGCACCGGCAAGACGCTCGGTTTCGGCCTGCCGCTGCTGGAGCGCGTCACCGTCCCCGCCGACGTCGAGGCCGGCCGGGCGAAGCCCGAGCAGCTCACCGACGCCCCGCAGGCCCTGGTGGTCGTCCCCACCCGCGAGCTCTGCACCCAGGTCACCAACGACCTCCTGACGGCGGGCAAGGCCCGTAACGTCCGCGTGCTCGCGATCTACGGCGGCCGGGCCTACGAGCCCCAGGTCGAGGCGCTCAAGAAGGGCGTCGACGTGATCGTCGGCACGCCCGGGCGTCTGCTGGACCTGGCCGGACAGCGCAAGCTCGACCTCTCCCACGTCCGCGCCCTGGTGCTGGACGAGGCGGACGAGATGCTCGACCTGGGCTTCCTGCCCGACGTCGAGAAGATCATCCAGCAGCTTCCGCCCAAGCGGCAGACCATGCTGTTCTCGGCGACCATGCCGGGTGCCGTCATCGGTCTCGCGCGCCGCTACATGTCGCAGCCCACGCACATCCGCGCCACCGCGCCGGACGACGAGGGCGCGACCGTCGCCAACATCACCCAGCACGTCTACCGCGCGCACTCCATGGACAAGCCGGAGATGGTCTCCCGCATCCTGCAGGCCGACGGCCGCGGGCTGGCGATGATCTTCTGCCGCACCAAGCGGACCGCGGCCGACATCGCCGACCAGCTCGCCCGCCGCGGCTTCGCCTCCGGCGCGGTCCACGGCGACCTCGGCCAGGGCGCGCGCGAGCAGGCCCTGCGGGCGTTCCGCAACGGCAAGGTCGACGTGCTGGTGTGCACCGACGTCGCCGCCCGCGGCATCGACGTCGAGGGCGTGACCCACGTCATCAACTACCAGTCGCCCGAGGACGAGAAGACGTACCTGCACCGCATCGGCCGCACCGGCCGCGCGGGTGCCTCCGGTACGGCGATCACCCTGGTCGACTGGGACGACATCCCGCGCTGGCAGCTCATCAACAAGGCGCTGGACCTGAAGTTCGCCGACCCGGTCGAGACGTACTCCACCTCGCCGCACCTCTACGAGGAGCTGAAGATCCCCCAGGGCACCAAGGGTGTCCTGCCGCGTGCGGAGCGCACGCGGGCGGGTCTGGCGGCGGAGGAGCTGGAGGACCTCGGCGAGACCGGTGGCCGCGGCCGCCGCGGAAGCGCCCCGGCCCCCGCCGAGGAGCGTCCGGCGCGGACGCCGCGTCAGCGCCGCCGCACCCGTGGCGGGTCCGACCTGGCAGCGCCGTCGGTGCCGGAGCAGGCCTCGGCCGAGCCGGCCGCCGCCGAGCCGCGCACCCCGCGCCGTCGCCGCCGCACCCGTGCGGGCGCGTCCGGCCCGGCCGCCGTGGCGGTCGTGGAGACGGTCGAGAGCGGACACGTCGTCGAGCCCCGTGCCGAGGCCGCCGTGGCGGTCGCGGAGCCCGAGGCGCCGGCCGAGCCGCGCCGCCGTCGCACCCGCAAGGCCGTGGCCGAGCCGGCCGAGGCCGCGGTGGCCGTCGCCGAGCCGCCGGCGGAGGCGGAGAGCAAGCCCCGCCGCACCCGTACCCGCAAGGCCGCCCAGCCCGCCGACGCCGCGGTCGCGGTGTCCGAGGCCGCGGTGTCCGAGGCCGCCCCCCGGCGTGCCCGGGCCCCGAAGGCCGAGGCCGCGGTGGCCGTCGCCGAGCCGGTGGCGGAGGCGGAGAGCAAGCCGCGCCGCACCCGTACCCGCAAGGCCACCCAGCCCGCCGACGCCGCGGTAGCGGTGTCCGAGGCCGCAGTGGCCGTCGCCGAGCCCGTCGCCGAGACGAAGCCGCGCCGCACCCGTGCGGTCAAGGCCGTGGAGACGGCGGAGACGGCCGAGGCGGCGCCCAAGGCCCGTCGTACGCGTGCCGCCAAGGCCACCGCCGTGGACACGGTCGCCGTCGCCGAGCCGGCGGCGGAGACCGAGGCCGTGACGAAGCCCCGCCGCACCCGCAAGGCCGCCCAGCCCGCCGAGGCCGCCGTGGCCGTCGCCGAGCCCGCGGCGGAGGCGGAGAGCAAGCCCCGCCGCACGCGTGCGCGCAAGGCGGTGGCGCAGCCCGAGAGCTGACGCCCGCACGTACCGGACGGCCCGGCCCCCTTCGCGGGGGCCGGGCCGTCGGCGTGTGGTGCGTCACCCGGGGCGGGCGCGCCGGCCCCCGCGCCGTTAGCCTCGTGCCATGAGCCGCCCGCCCACCTTCGTGCCGCCCTCCTGCGCCCGCTCCGTCCGTCTGCCCACCTCCCGTGGGGAGTTCGCCGTGCTCGACGCACGGCCGGCGGGGACGCCCCGGGGCACCGCCCTGCTGCTGCCCGGCTACACCGGCAGCAAGGAGGACTTCATCGCGATGCTGGAGCCGCTGACGGCGGCCGGATACCGGGCCGTGGCGGTGGACGGGCGCGGGCAGTACGAGAGCGGCGGCCCGGACGACGAAGGGGCCTACGCCCAGGCCGCCCTGGCCGCCGATGTGCTCGCCCAGGCCGCGGCGCTGGGCGGCCCGGTGCACCTCGTCGGGCACTCGCTGGGCGGCCAGATCGCCCGTGCGGCCGTCCTGCTGGACGCCTCCCCCTTCGTGACGTTCACACTGATGTCGTCCGGGCCGGCCGAGGTGAGCCCGGACCAGCGGCAGAAGGTGAAGCTGCTCGCCGACGCGCTGGCCGTGATGACGATGGACGACGTCTGGACGGCCATGCAGGCGTTCGACGCCCCCGCCCCCGAGGACTCCCAGCGGGCAGCCGACAGCGGCCGGGAGGATCTGCGGCAGCGCTGGCTGCGCCACAGCCCGGTGCAACTGCGCGTCACCGGGCGGCAGTTGACCGTGGAGCCGGACCGGGTCGACGAGCTCGCCGCCGTGCGGACGGTGCCGAAGCACGTGGTCTCCGGGGAGCGGGACGACACCTGGCCGGTTTCGCTGCTGGACGAGATGGCGTCCCGGCTGGGGGCCGCCCGGACGGTGGTGGCCGGTGCCGAGCACTCGCCGAACACGGACCGTCCGGCCGAGACCTCCGCCGCGCTGACCGGCTTCTGGGACCGGTACTGAGGGGCTGCGGGTGCTGCCGGCTTCCGGGACCGGGGGCGGTACTGAGCCTGCGGGTGCTGCCGGCTTCCGGGATCAGTACTGGGACTGAAGGTGCTGCCAGAACCCGTCGCGCAGCGCCCGCCTGAGGGCGGCGTGTCCGCGCAGGGAGCGCTGGAGGTGGGCCTCCGCCTCGACGAGCAGCTCCTGGTCGACCGCGCCCGGCAGGTACGGGTAGCCGGGGAGCAGGTCGGCGAGCGCCTCGCTCCCCCGCTCGCCCAGCCAGGTGGCGGCGATCCGGGCGCCGACGAAGCGCACCTCGTCGCGGGAGGGCGGCGGGGCGCCCTCGTTCTCGTAGGTGGTGACGGGCCTGCGGGTGATGTACGGGCGGCAGAAGTCGAGGTCGAAGGAGCGCTGGCTGTCGACCTCCCACAGCAGCGGTTCGGCCTGGTTGCGGCCCTCGGCGGCCTCGACGCCCCAGAGGTGGACCCGGGCGCCGTAGCCCTGGGCGGCCTCGACGGCCGGGACGAGGTCCTCGTCGCCCCCGACGAGCGCGGCGTCGCTGATGGCGCGGTGGCGGGCGAGGGACTCCAGATCGCTGCGGATGAGGGAGTCGACGCCCTTCTGCTGGTTGTTGGCGTTGAGGTTGCCGAGCCGCACCTTGACGTCGGGCAGCTCGGCGACGGCCTGCTGCTCGGGGGTGTGGATCCGGCGGCGGGCGCCGTCGTACCAGTAGACCCTCAGCAGGCGGCTGTCCGCGAAGATGGTGCGCGCGGTGTCGATGAACGCCTCGATGAGCCCTTCGGCGTCGAGGTCGAAGGAGCGCCTGTCCTCGGTGCCCGCGACCAGCAATCCGGCCGAAGCATAGACGTAACCGGCGTCGACGAAGATGGCGTGTGTCGACGGGGTCTTCGCGACCTCGGCGAGCATCCGCTCCAGGAGTGCGTTGGTGCGCTCCAGGCGGGCTGCGACACCGGCCGCGTCGACGGTGGGCTGGGGGGCGTGCTCTGCGTCGTCCATACGCGCCTCATTGTGCGCGGCCGGGACCCTACCCGCCAGTAGTTAGGCATCCGAAAAATTTCCTTAGCGTAGGGAATGTTTGCAGGATGCATGGCGTTGTAGACCCCGACACACGGGCGGAGAATTCCGTCTGTCAGCAGTTCTCCTTCAGGAGGATCAGACGAAGGGAGAAGCCCTTGCGCTTCGAGATCATGCGACTGGACGACGTCGACGGCACGGCCGTGGACAGCACCGTCGTGGACGCCGCCTCCGTCAACCGGATCGTGCAGCAGGCCGCTTCGATCGGTCAGCGCATTCTCATCCGGCCCGCCGAGACATCGGCTTCGTAACCCTTGCGAGCAGCCGCTCGCACCGCGCCCCCGTACGGACCGACCGTACGGGGGCGCGGTGCGTCGCGGGGCGTGCTCAGGCGCCCTGGACGACCTGGGTGACGCCGTTGATGATCTGCTGGACGGCGATGGCGGAGAGCATCATGCCCGCCAGGCGGGTCACCAGGACCACGCCGCCGTCCTTGATGACCCGGATGATCAGCAGCGAGTAGCGCATGGTCAGCCAGAGCACCACGTGCATGGCCACGATCGCGGCCCAGACCGAGACCTGCCGCGCGGCGCTGTCGGCGTGCTGCACCGCGAGGATGACCGACACGATGGCGCCCGGGCCGGCGAGCAGCGGCATGCCGAGGGGCACCAGCGCGACGTTGACGTCCTTGGTCTGCTGCGGCTCGTCGGTCTTGCCGGTGAGCAGGTCGAGGGCGATCAGCAGCAGGAGCAGTCCGCCGGCGATCATCAGCGCCGGCACGGAGACGTGCAGGTAGTCGAGGATCTGCTGCCCGAGGATGCCGAAGACGGTGATGACGCCGAAGGCGACGGCGACCGCCTGCCAGGCCATCCGCCGCTGCACCTTGGCGGGCCGGCCGGAGGTGAGGGCGAGGAAGATCGGGGTGATCCCGGGGGGATCCATGATGACGAAGAGGGTCAGGAACAGGGAGCCGAAAACGGCAGCGTCGAACACGTGAAGGGCCTTGCGGGAGAAGGGGTCGTGCGGGTGGGCGGCGGGGCGGGCGCCTTCCGGCGGATCGGGGCCGGAGGGGCCCTACGGGCGGGGTCCGCCGGTACCGGGCACCGGGAACGCGCCGGTGGCGCGCCGGGTGATCTCGCCGTAGATCTCGGGGTCGGTGGTGTACTCGCCGAGGCGGCAGGTCTTGCGGCTGCCGTGGTAGTCGCTGGACCCGGTCGTCAGCAGGCCGAGGTCGCCCGCCAGCGCGCGCAGCCGGGCGCGCGCCGCCTCGTCGTGGTCCATGTGGTCGACCTCCACGCCGTCGAGGCCGCAGGCGGCCAGTTCGGCGAGGGCGCTCTCGGGGACCGTGCGGCCGCGCTTCACGGCGAGGGGGTGCGCGAGGACGGTGACGCCGCCGGCGGCCTTGACCAGGCGGACCGCGGTGAAGGGGTCGAGTTCGTGCTTCTCGGCGTAGGCCCGGCCGCCGTCGGCGAGCCAGGCGGGCGTGAAGGCGTCCGAGACCGAGGCGACCACGCCCAGCTCGACCAGAGCCTCCGCGATGTGGGGGCGTCCGACGGACCCGTCACCGGCGATACGGGCCACCTGGTCCCACTCGACCGGGACGCCGAGCTCCCGGAGCCTGCGGATCATCGTCCGGGCGCGCGGCACCCGGTCGTCGCGTACGAGCTCGCGCTCGCGCAGCAGCTCCGGCTCCTCCGGGTCGAAGAGGTAGGCCAGCATGTGCAGGCCCACGCCGTCGAGGCGGCAGGAGAGTTCGGCGCCGGTGACCAGGGTGAGGCCCTCGGGGACCGCGGCCGCGGCCTCGGCGTGGCCCCGGGTGGTGTCGTGGTCGGTGAGCGCGACGACGTCCAGGCCGGCCGCGGCGGCGCCCAGCACCAGACCGGCCGGGGAGTCCGTGCCGTCGGACGCGGTGGAGTGGGTGTGCAGATCGATGCGCACGACGCTGGCTCCACGGCTCGGGACGGACAGGGGACGCTCCAGGATAACGGGCGCGAGAGGCCGCGCCGACACCGGCAGGTAATAAGACCTCCCGCGCACTGCCCCTTACCGCGACGGTGCCGCCCCGGCTACGAGAGCAGCCTCGGCGACAGGGCTCCGCACGGCAGCAGCTCGACCTCGGCGCCCGCGTCGCGCAGGTCGGTGAGCACCAGCTCGTCGTAGAGCAGCAGACCGGACTGCTCGGGCCAGACGATCGCCCACAGCCACAGCCCCCGCGCCTCCCCCGCGAACACCGCCCGGTCCGGCGGGGCGTCCGCCACGTGCCACAGGGGGGTGGGGCGGCCCGCGGCCAGCACCTTGGCGTGCGGGGCGCGGTCGACCTCGATGTGCGGGCCCGGGTCGGGGCCGTCCATTCCCGCGAAGCGGGCCCCGAGGCCGACTCCGAGCTCCTCGGCCACCAGCAGCAGTTCGCCGATGCCGCCGAGCGGGCCGGGCCCGGAGCACGCCACCGCGGTCGCCCGGCCGCCGCTGCGGTCGTCGCCCGCGTAGGCGACGCCGGTGAACAGCCAGCCCACGGGGAGCGGCCATGGCATCCAGACGGGGACCTGCGCGCGGTTCACCACGACGCCGAGGGCTTCGACACTCGGCGGGATCACCGGCTGGAGCGGATACACGGCGCCGTGCACGTCGCATTGCCAGGCGTCGGCAAAAAGTCCGGGCGCCCGCACCCGGCCACCACACTTCGGGCAACTGGGTTCGCCCCTCATAGTGCCCCACGGTCCTCCCAGGTCGACTCCGCGTCAAGGACGATCACCCGTCCGGAGCGCGCCCCTGCCGGGGCAGCACGCCGACCAAGTAGATGTATCTTGCATTTATTAGCCTGTCTAAATTATCGTCCGCAGGGACCGACCGTCAGCCGCGGACACGGCGCAGACCACGAGGAGGAGCCGCCATGCAGGGAAAGGACCGCGGGCCGGGCCACGCCGACGACCCGTTCGACGAAGGGGCGCACAGCATCCTGCGGCAGCCGGTGGCCGTCTGGGCGACCGCCGGCGCCGCCGTCGTGGCCTTCATGGGCATCGGCCTGGTGGACCCGATCCTGCCCTCCATCGCCCAGGGCCTGGGCGCCACGCCCAGCCAGGTGTCGCTGCTGTTCACGTCGTACTTCCTGATCACCGCGTTCGCGATGCTCGTCACCGGCTTCGTCTCCAGCCGCATCGGCGGCCGCCGCACGCTGCTGGCCGGGCTCGCCCTCGTGATCGTCTTCGCGGCGCTCTCCGGCACCTCCGGATCCGTCGGCGAACTCGTCGGCTTCCGGGCCGGCTGGGGCCTCGGGAACGCCCTGTTCGTGTCGACGTCCCTCGCCGTCATCGTCGGCGCGGCGGCCGGCGGGAGCGCGGCGGCGATCCTGCTGTACGAGTCGGCCCTGGGCCTCGGCATGGCCTGCGGGCCGCTGCTGGGCGCCGTCCTCGGCGACGCGAGCTGGCGCTACCCGTTCTTCGGGACGGCCGCGCTGATGGCCGTGGGCTTCCTGTGCATCGCCGTGTTCCTGAGGGAGCAGCCGCGGCCCGCCCGCAGGATCTCGCTGCTGGACCCGCTCAGGGCGCTCGGGCACGGGGGCCTCGCGTCCGCCGCGGCGTCGGCGTTCTTCTACAACTACGCCTTCTTCACCGTCCTCGCGTTCACGCCGTTCGTGCTGGACATGACGCCGTACGCCTCGGGCGGGGTGTTCTTCGCCTGGGGCGTCCTGCTCGCGGTGTTCTCCGTCCTGGTGGCCCCGCGCCTCCAGGAGCGCCTCGGCTCGATCCGGGTGCTCACGGGCGCCTTGGTGCTGCTCGCCGCGGACGTCGTGGTGCTCGGCTACGGCGGCCACACCACGGCGGTGGTGTGCACGGTCCTCTCGGGGGCGTTCATCGGCGTCAGCAACACCGTCTTCACCGAGCTGGCCCTCGGCGTGTCCGACGCGCCCCGGCCGGTGGCGAGCGCCGGGTACAACTTCGTGCGCTGGTTCGCCGCGGCGGCCGCGCCCTTCCTGGCGCCCCGGATCGAGGAGTGGAGCGACATCCACACGCCGTTCACCGTCGCCGGCGCGGCCGCGCTGACCGGCGCCGGCATCGTCTGGGCCCGGCGCGCCGCGCTGGGCCGCGAGGCGCGGGAGCAGGAGCCGCGCCACCTCACCGGGGACGGCGCGGCCGTCTTCGCCGACTGAGACACGCCGGACGGCGGAGGCCGGTCAGTCCAGGCTCACCGGCCTGCGCAGCGGATCGCGCAGGTCGGTGCCGTGGCCGAGCCAGCGCTCCTGGAGCGCGGCGGCGCCGTGCACCCGCTTCCACGCGGCCTCGTTCGACGTCATCGGCAGCAGCGGCAGGAAGCGCACCGGCTCCATCGGCCCGGACAGCTCCAGGTCCTCCACCAGACCGCCGGGCTCCGCCACCAGCACCGAGGTGAACGCGGCCCCCGGCCACAGGGGCTCCCCTACGTCCAGGGAGGCGCCGGGCGCCACCACCACCCCCTCCACCTGCGGGGACGCGGCCAGCACCGCGAGCGGGCGCAGCACCTTGTCGGTGTCCGCCCGCCCGGCCCGCACGGAGAGCACCAGCTCGGCCCGGGGGCCCTTGTGCGGGTCGGCGAAGGCGGCCGTGGGATCGGCCATCGGGCTCGCCGACATGCCGAGCGTGGCGTAGCGCACGAGACCGGCGTCCGCGTCCTGAAAGCGCAGCACCTCGATGCGGTCCGTGCCGAGGAACGTGACGGCGGCGCGCGCGTCCGGCTCACCCAGGGCGCTGCGCAGGCGGGCTTCGACCGATGCGAGAACTTCTTCCATGCGGCGAGCATAGGTCGCGTAAGGAACGGGCAAACACAGGGATTGACCCGTTGTCGGCTGATAGTCTTGGCCGCTGGTCGGGACGGCACGCAGGGGCATCTCCCCGCGGCCGCCGAGGAGGTAGCCCTCCGGTCCCGACGACACGTCGTCCCTCACGGGGGACCGGCCGGAGGAGGTGGGGCTGCGATGGACCGAAGTCGATCGTGCAGTACCAACAGCTCTTCCGCGCGACACCTTTCCCCGCGTCACGCCTGATCCCGGCGCACCGCCGAGCGGTGCGGTGCCCGTGCTCCGACCGCACGGGCCGCCCACGGCTTCTCGCACGACGGAAGAGCCTCGTTCCTCCCTGTCTGTAGCGAACGCCGTCACCGCGATCGTGCGGTGCCGCCCGCTTTGCGGACGTATGCCTCACGTCCCCATTCCGGGCTGTGCCACGTCTGTCGCCGACGGCCTCTCCGTGAAGGAGCCAGCCATGTCGATGATCCGTGACCTGCGCGCAGCGGTCCGCCCCTCGCTGCGCAAGAGCAGCGCCCCGTACAGCACCTACGACGCCACCCGTGACCCCTCGGCCTCCAGCGCGGTCGTCGACTGCGCCGTCTACCGCGACGGCAGGCGGCTGGAGAGCGACGCCTGCCAGACGCCGCACGAGGCGATGCTCCGGGTGCGCGAGGGAGGCGGCTTCGCCTGGATCGGCCTGCACGAGCCGACGGAGTCCGAATTCGCGGGCATCGCCGCGGAGTTCGGTCTGCACCCGCTGGCGGTCGAGGACGCCGTCCACGCCCACCAGCGGCCCAAGCTGGAGCGTTACGACGACACCCTGTTCACCGTCTTCAAGACGATCCACTACGTGGAGCACGCCGAGCTGACGGCGACCAGCGAGGTCGTCGAGACCGGCGAGGTGATGGTCTTCACCGGACGGGACTTCGTCATCACCGTCCGGCACGGCGGCAAGGGCTCGCTGCGCGCCCTGCGCTACGGCCTCCAGAAGGACGCCGACCTGCTCTCCAAGGGCCCCTCCGCGGTGCTGCACGCCATCGCCGACCATGTCGTCGACGGGTACATCGCGGTGGCGTCCGCCGTGCAGGACGACATCGACGAGGTGGAGATCGACGTCTTCTCCGCCCCGGCCAAGGGCGGCCCCCGCGGCAGCGACGCCGGGCGGATCTACCAGCTCAAGCGCGAGGTGCTGGAGTTCAAGCGGGCCGTGTCCCCGCTGCTGCGGCCGATGCAGCTGCTGAGCGAGCGGCCGATGCGCCTGGTGGACCCGGACATCCAGAAGTACTTCCGGGACGTCGCCGACCACCTCGCCCGCGTCCAGGAGGAGGTCATCGGCTTCGACGAACTGCTGAACTCCATCCTCCAGGCCAACCTCGCCCAGGCGACCGTGGCCCAGAACGAGGACATGCGCAAGATCACCTCCTGGGCGGCGATCATCGCCGTCCCGACGGCGGTCTGCGGGATCTACGGCATGAACTTCGACCACATGCCGGAGCTCCAGTGGAAGTACGGCTACCCGATGGTGCTGACCGGCATCGCGGTGATCTGCTTCGCGATCCACCGCTCCCTCAAGCGCAACGGCTGGCTGTAGCACCGTGGACGGGCGGGCCGGGGCGCTCGGTAGGCTTCCGGCATGACAACCCCACCGCTCGCCAGGGCGCTCGTCGAGGAGGCCACCAAGAAGTCCGGCCTCGTCTGGGTCCGCGGCGAGGGCCCGGCGCGCGCCCTGTGGCACGTGTGGCACGACGGTGCCGCGCTCGTCGTCGGCGACGGGCCGGGCGAGCAGCCGCTGCCCGGTCTGGCGGACGGCGGCGCCGCCGAGGTGACCGTCCGGAGCAAGGACAAGGGCGGCCGGCTGGTCGTCTGGACCGCGTCCGTACGGCAGTTGACGCCCGGTTCGCCGGAGTGGGACGCGGCCGTCGGCGAGCTCAGGGGGAAGCGGCTGAACGCGCCGGACGCGGAGCGGATGACGGAGCGCTGGGCCCGCGAGTGCCGCGTCCTGCGGCTGGAGCCGCGCGAGGCGTTCACCGAGATGTCCGACGAGTCCCTCGCCGCCGCCCCGCTGCCCAGCGACGCGGTCACCCGCCGGCCGGCCCCCGCGGCGCTGCCGAAGCTGCTCCTGCGGCGCTCGCGGCGCCGCTGACGCCCCGCGGGGCCCGGGTCGGGGTGCCGTCAGCCGCCGGACGACGTGGGGAGCTGACGGCCGTAGTCGAGGGTGTCGCCCTTGGCCGGTTCGGCGAGCGGGAAGTCCTTGTCCCATTCGCCGAGCAGCAGCACGCCCGCGCCCGCCGCCCGCGCGAACTGCAGCGGATACGGCTGCCCGATCAGCGCCACGTCGAGGACGCCGCCGGCCCCCTCGGAGGCGAGCACCTTGATGGTCTTCACGCCGCCGACCTGCGTGCGGTCGCCCTTGCTCAGCTCGCCCTGCATCCCGAGCAGCCCGTCCAGGAGCTGGTCCATGTCGGTGAAGCCGCGGAACCGCTTGTACGACGGGTCGTTCTGAGGCACCTTCACGTACTTGTCGCCGAGCTTCTTCGCCGCCTCGGCGTCGGCCTTGCCCGGCTCACCGCCGTCGCCGCCGGCGCCGCTCCAGAAGCCGGCGTCGGCCTTGAGGAAGAGGGCGTCGCCGATCCGCAGCAGCTCGAAGGTGTTGTCCTTCGAGGTGACCGAGCCGCTCGCGCCCTCCTGCTTGAGGCGCATGTTCAGCTTGTACGTGCCGCCCTTGCTGACCAGGGTCCCCGACAGGCGGACCGCCTCGGCCCCGTCCACCGCCGTCCGCGCCTTCTCCTCGATCTCCTCGGCACTGAGCTTGCCGATCCCGTTCGTGCCCGCGTCCGGGTCCTCGCCGCAGGCCGTGAGCCCGGCGGACAGTCCGGCGCACAGCACCGCGGCGACAGCGGCCCGGCCCGCCCGGCCGGCCGAAGGGAGGGGAGTCACCAGCACCCTGCCTCTCATCTCTGGGGGGTTGGCAGACCGCAGCGTACCTGTGCCCGCGGGGCGCGCCCGCAGCCAGCCGTACGGAGGTGGGCCGGGGGCGCCCCGGAACGGTACGGGCTAGCCTGAACCCGTCGAACAGCAGGTTTCCCGGCAAAGGAGGCGCGGTATGGCGGCGGGCGCCCCCCGGGTCTTCGTCTCGCACATCGCGGGCGTTCCCGTCTTCGATCCCAACGGCGACCAGGTCGGCCGGGTGCGCGACCTGGTGGCGATGCTCCGCGTCGGACGCCGGCCGCCGCGGCTGCTGGGGCTGGTCGTCGAGGTGATCAGCAGGCGCCGTATCTTCCTGCCCATGACACGGGTGACGGGCGTGGAATCCGGACAGGTCATCACCACGGGTGTGCTGAACGTGCGCCGCTTCGAGCAGCGCCCCACCGAACGCCTCGTCCTCGGCGAGCTGCTCGACCGGCGGGTGCGCCTGGTGGAGAGCGGCGAGGAGGTCACCGTCCTCGACGTCGCGGTCCAGCAGCTCCCCGCCCGGCGCGACTGGGAGATCGACAAGGTCTTCGTCCGCAAGGGCAAGGGCGGCGCCCTGCGCCGCAAGGGCGAGACGCTGACGGTGGAGTGGTCCGCCGTCACCGGCTTCTCGCTGGAGGAGGACGGACAGGGCGCCGAGAGCCTGCTGGCCACCTTCGAGCAGCTCCGGCCGGCGGACCTCGCCAATGTGCTGCACCACCTGTCGCCCAAGCGCCGGGCCGAGGTCGCCGCCGCGCTCGACGACGACCGGCTGGCCGACGTGCTGGAGGAACTCCCCGACGACGACCAGGTGGAGATCCTCGGCAAGCTCAAGGAGGAGCGGGCCGCCGACGTGCTGGAGGCCATGGACCCGGACGACGCCGCGGACCTGCTCTCCGAACTCCCCGAGGAGGACAAGGAGCGGCTGCTGACCCTGATGCGCCCCGACGACGCCGCCGACGTGCGCCGGCTGCTGTCGTACGAGGAGCGCACCGCGGGCGGCCTGATGACCACCGAGCCGATCGTGCTGCGCCCGGACGCCACGGTCGCCGACGCCCTGGCCCGGGTGCGCGCGGCCGACCTCTCCCCGGCGCTCGCCGCCCAGGTGTACGTGTGCAGGCCGCCGGACGAGACGCCGACCGGCAAGTACCTGGGCACGGTGCACTTCCAGCGGCTGCTGCGGGACCCGCCGTTCACCCTGGTCAGCTCGATCGTCGACAACGACCTCCCGCCGCTGTCGCCGGACACCGCGCTGCCCGCGGTCACCAGCTACCTCGCCGCCTACAACATGGTCGCCGCGCCGGTCGTCGACGAGAGCGGGTCCCTGCTGGGCGCGGTGACCGTCGACGACGTCCTCGACCACCTGCTGCCCGACGACTGGCGGGAGACCGAGTTCGAGGAGTCCGCCCATGGGTAGCGGCGACGGCGGCCAGGGCGAGCGGAGCGAGCCGCGCGACCGGATGCCGGCGGGCGCCAGCGCCTCCTCGCGCCGGGTGCGCCTGGACCTGCCGCGCATGCCGCGCCGGAGTCTGCTGCCGGACTACGACCCGGAGGCGTTCGGGCGGTTCTCGGAGAACATCGCGCGGTTCCTCGGCACCGGCCGGTTCCTCGTCTGGATGACCCTGACGATCGTCGCCTGGGTGGTGTGGAACATCGCCGCCCCCGAGGACCTGCGCTTCGACGAGTACCCGTTCATCTTCCTGACCCTGGTGCTGTCGCTCCAGGCGTCGTACGCGGCGCCGCTGATCCTGCTGGCGCAGAACCGCCAGGACGACCGGGACCGGGTCAACCTGGAGCAGGACCGCAAGCAGAACGAGCGGTCCATCGCGGACACCGAGTACCTGACCCGGGAGATCGCCGCGCTGCGGATGGGCCTCGGCGAGGTCGCCACCCGCGACTGGATCCGCTCGGAGCTGGAGGACCTGGTGCGGGAGCTGGAGGAGCGCCGCGCCGTATTCCCGGCACGGCCCGCGGACCACCGTGACGAAGGCGACCGCTGACGGGTCTTTCCGGAGGTGGCGGGCAGCGCCGTACCATCGTCGGTATGGCTACGGAAGACGCGGTGCTCGAGGCACTGGCGACGGTGAACGACCCCGAGATCAACCGACCGATCACCGACCTGGGCATGGTGAAGTCGGTCACGGTCGGGGACGACGGCACGGTCGCCGTCACGGTGTACCTGACCGTCTCGGGCTGCCCCATGCGGGAGACGATCACCAGGAACGTCACGGAGGCGGTCGCCCGCCTCGACGGCGTCACGGCGGTGGACGTCACGCTGGACGTGATGAGCGACGAGCAGCGCAAGGACCTCGCGGCATCGCTGCGCGGCACCACCGCGGAACGCGAGGTGCCCTTCGCCAAGCCCGGCTCGCTGACCCGTGTCTACGCGGTGGCCTCCGGCAAGGGCGGTGTGGGCAAGTCCTCCGTGACCGTGAACCTGGCGGCCGCGATGGCGGCGGACGGTCTGAAGGTCGGCGTCGTGGACGCCGACATCTACGGCCACAGCGTGCCCCGCATGCTGGGCGCGGACGGCCGGCCCACCCAGGTCGAGAACATGATCATGCCGCCGTCGGCGAACGGCGTGAAGGTCATCTCCATCGGCATGTTCACCCCGGGCAACGCGCCCGTGGTGTGGCGCGGCCCGATGCTGCACCGGGCGCTCCAGCAGTTCCTCGCGGACGTCTACTGGGGCGACCTCGACGTGCTGCTGCTCGACCTGCCCCCGGGCACCGGCGACATCGCCATCTCCGTCGCCCAGCTCGTGCCGAACGCCGAGATCCTCGTCGTCACCACCCCGCAGCAGGCCGCGGCCGAGGTCGCCGAACGCGCCGGGTCCATCGCCGTCCAGACGCACCAGAAGATCGTGGGCGTCGTCGAGAACATGTCGGGCCTGCCGTGCCCGCACTGCGACGAGATGGTCGACGTCTTCGGCACCGGCGGCGGCCAGAAGGTCGCGGACGGGCTGACGAAGACCACCGGCGCGAGCGTGCCGGTGCTCGGCTCGATCCCGATCGACGTCCGGCTGCGCGAGGGCGGCGACGAGGGCCGGCCCGTGGTCCTGACCGACCCCGAGTCCCCCGCGGGCTCCGCGCTCCGCGCGATCGCGGGGAAGCTCGGCGGACGCCAGCGCGGCCTGTCGGGCATGTCACTGGGCATCACCCCGCGCAACAAGTTCTGACACCCGGCGCCCCGTCGCCCCCCGGCCTCAAGCGGCCGGGGGGCGACGGGGTGTCGGAGCCGGTGTCCCGGACGCCGGAGCCGTACGGCCCCGCGCACGGGCCTCACACGTACGGCGTGAGGTCCTCGATCGCCGAGAAGGCCAGGCCGTAGGCGCTCATGCCCCGCCCGTAGGCGCCGATGTGGACGCCGTTGCCCGCCGTGCCCGCCAGGACCCAGCCGAACTCGGACTCCCGGTAGTGGAAGGGCGTCGGCACCCCGTCCACGGGGAGCGAGAGGGCCGACCACTCCTCGCCCGCCAGATCGTCGGCGAGCTCGAAGGCCGTCTCCGTCTGCTGGTCCAGCCAGTCGTCCCGCAGGGTGTGGTCGAGCTGCGGGGGCCAGGTGTGGGCCAGCAGGCCCGAGCCCGCCAGCCAGGCCGCCGAGGAGACCGTGGTGGCGTCCAGGACGCCCGTGCCGTCACCGCTGCGGCGCACCGGGCTCGCCGCGACCGTCACGACGACCGCGAAGCGCTCCTTGTCCGCCGCGCTCGCCTCGTTCCGTATCGACGGCTCGTCCCCGTGGCCGATGGCGCCGTGCTGGACGGTGCCGTCCGCCGCCGTACCCACCTGCATCAGCCGGCGCGGGCCGGTGAACGCCCCGTCCAGGCCGTACCACGGGAAGGCGGCACCGCGGAAGCCCTCGGCGGTGCGCCGGGCCGCGGCCGCGGCCGCGACACCCGGGTCCGGCGCCGTGCCGGTCGTGCTCTGCGCCGTCATCCGGCTCGTCGTAGCCATCTATCCGGCCGCCTCCTCTGTCACTCGCACCCACAGCGGACGGCCCCCGGTCCTGGGGCGTGCTCACTGCCGGACAGATGGAGAGAATAGCCACCCGGCGACGGCGGGCGGCCATTGACAGCCGTCAGGTGGCGTCCGAGTCGAACGGCGGGCGTTCGTCGCGGGCCGGCTTGTCGCGCTTCTTCAGCAGGTCGGGACCGCCGGAGGGGCTGCCGTTGACCGTCGCGGGGACCGCGGTGTCGGACACGCCGGACGGCTCGCGGGCGTTGACCGCGTCCGTGACCTCGTCGATCTCCTTCTTGAGGTCGAAGCTGCTGCGGAGCTCCTTGAGCTCCTTCAGGTCCTCGTTCTCCGCGAGCTGCTTGCGCAGGTACGTCTTGGGGTTCAGGTCCTCGAACTCGAAGTCCTTGAACTCGGGCCCCAGTTCGCTGCGGATGTCTTCCTTGGCGTTCTCCGAGAAGGCGCGGATCTTCCGGATGAAGGCGGCCGCGTCCTGGATGACCTTCGGCAGCTTGTCGGGACCGAAGATGAGCACGGCGAGCACGACCAGAGCCACCAGCTCCAGTCCGCCTATGTCATTGAACACCCTGCTGCTCCTCGTGTTCGCTGTGGCCCGCAGGTCCTCCGGGGTCGGGACCCGATCCACGGTACCTGCCGAATCCGTCGGTCCGGTACCTGCCGGGCGGCACGCAGATGGTCATGAACTGTCCGCCGACCCCAGGGTCAGTGTCACCTTCCGCTCGTCGCCGCCGCGGGTCACGGTGAGCTCCAGCCGGTCCCCGGGGCGGTGGGCGCGGATCTTGACGATCAGCTCCTCGCCGCTGTGCACCCGCTGGCCGTCGACCTCGGTGATCACGTCCCCCGGCTTGATCCCCGCCGCGGCGGCCGGGCCGCCGGGGGTGACCGCGGGGGTGTCGTCCTTGCCCTTGTCGCCGACGCGGGCGCCGTCCCCGGCGAACTTCATGTCCAGGCTGACGCCGATCACGGGGTGGGTGGCCTTGCCGGTGTTGATCAGCTCCTCGGCGACCCGCTTGCCCTGGTTGATCGGGATCGCGAAGCCGAGGCCGATCGAACCGGCCTGGCCGCCGTCCGCGCCGGCCCCGGTGTCGGCGGCCCTGATGGCGCTGTTGATGCCGATCACCCGGGCCTTGGCGTCCACCAGCGGCCCGCCGGAGTTGCCGGGGTTTATCGGGGCGTCGGTCTGGAGCGCGTCGACATAGCTGACGTCGCTGCCGTCGCCCTTCTCGCCGCCGGCCGTGATGGGCCGCTCCTTGGCGCTGATGATGCCCGCGGTGACCGTGTTCTGGAGGTCGAAGGGGGCCCCGATGGCGACGACCGGGTCGCCGACCCGCACGTCGTCGGAGTTGCCGAGGGGCAGCGGCTTGAGGCCGGACACCCCGGTGACCTTGACGACGGCCAGGTCGTAGCCGCTGTCCTTGCCGACCAGGGTGGCCTCGGCCGTCTCGCCGCCGCTGAAGGTGATCGTGATGTCGCCCGACTCGCCCGCCGGGTCGACCACATGGTTGTTGGTGAGGATGTGGCCCTTGCGGTCCAGCACGAAGCCGGTGCCGGTGCCCTGCTCGCCCCCGCCGCTGACGTGGAGCGTGACGACGCTCGGCAGCGCGCTGGCCGCGATGCCGGCCACGCTGTCGGGCGCCCGGTCCCTCGACTCGCTCTCCGCCTGCGGCAGTTCGAGCTGGGTGATGCCTCCGTTGCGCTCCGCGTAGACGCCGATCGCACCGCCCGCGCCGCCCGCCACGAGGGCGATCACCAGGGCGCCGACCAGCAGGGAGCCGCGGCGGCGCTTGCGGGCCGGGGGCTCACCGGCGGCCGTCAGCGGACCGCCGGGCGCGCTCCAGGGGTCGTACTGGAGCCACACGGAGTTCAGCGGCTGCGGCCGCTCGTCCACCGGGTGCGGCTGCGCGTGCGGGTGGATCTGGGGCTGGGGCTCGGCGTGCGGCTGAGGGTGCGGCTGCGCGTGCGGGTGGGGCACGGCCGGGTGCGGCGGCTGCGGGGCGGACGCCTGCGGGGGCGCCGCCGCCGGCTGCGGGGCCATCGGCTGCGCGGGCGCCGGCTGCGGGGCCGTGTACTGCGGGGGGACCGCCGTGCCGTGCGCTGGGGTGGCCACCGGACGCTGCACCGGAGGCGCGGGCGCCCACGGGCCGGGGCCGCCGTAGGGCGGGGTGCTGTACGGGTCCGGGTCGTGCAGCGGAACCGGCCGGGCCGCGGGCTCCGGCTGCGGGGCGGCGGCGGCCGCACGGGCTCGGGGTGCGGGGCGGGCGCGTCGGCCGGAGCCGGACCGGCGGCTGCCGGGTGGGCGTCGGCCGGGGCGGGGACGGCCGGGTGGGCGTCGCCCGGAGCGGGAGCGGGCGCCGGGTCGGCGGCCGGGGCCGCGGCCGGCTCGGGGGTGCGTGGCGCGCCGGGCCGGCTCCACCACTTCGCCTTCGGTCCCGTGGGCTTCCCGTCGTCCATGCTCTCCCCGCAAACTGCCGCTCTCCGCGGTGCCCGCGCGGGCACGCACCCAGGATTCAACCAGGTTTGCGATTCCGTGCGCAGGGCACCGCATGGCTTCCGGTCGGCGCCGTGGCGCCGGCCCGGTCAGCGCAGTGGCGTCAGCGGGGAGGTCCGCGGCATGGAGGCCGCGGCCGTGGCCGGTACGGCGGGTGCCGTGGCGGTGTGCTGCGGTGTGACGGCGGGCGGCAGCACGGAGGCCGAAGCGAGCTGGAGGGTGGGACCGGCGGGCCGTATGAGCGGGGGCAGCGCGGCCGAGTCGTACATCAGGATCGACACCGTGAACGGAGGCGTCCCGGCCGGCACGGCGGGCGGCGCGGTCGGGGCGACGGCGGACGCCGGGCCGCTGTCGGCCCTGCCTCCCCCGCGGCGCCGGTCGCCCTCGCTCGCCCGGACGGCCGTCGAGCCGCCCTGCGAGGCGCCGGTGGACACGCCCGTACCGGGGACGGTGCGGGCGGGCGAGACCTTGTTGCCGCCGTTCTGGCCGCGCGAGCTCGTCTCGCCGGAGAAGTCGACCGGTACCGAGCCGCCGAGGGCGATGGCGGCGAAGGACACCGCGCTCGCCGCGGCGAACGCGAAGCGTCTGCCGCGCCACGGCGACCGCTCAGCCTCCGCGCGGCCGACCTCGTGAATGCGGAACCCGCCGCCCGCTCCGGGCAGGGCCGCGGCGTGCGACCCCCCGGGGACGTACCCGAAGGTCTCCCCGCGCCGTTCGCGGGGATGTTCCGCGGACGGGGTCAGGGCTCCGAAGACGGTGTCGGCCGGGCGCCCGCCGAAGGGGCCCTGCGGGGCGTCGCCCCCGGGCTCCGCGGGCAGCCCCTGGAGCCGCGCGAGCAGTCCCTCGGACAGCGGCGGCGGCGCGGACTGCGCGAACACGCTCTTCAGGCGGCGCTGGGCGTCCGCCTCGGCCTTGCACTTGTGACAGGTGGCCAGGTGCGCCAGCACCCGGTCCCGTGCGTCGTGCCCCAGCTCCCCGTCGACGAGCGCGGCGAGCCTGTCCCCCAGATGCTGTTCCGCCGGAGTCGGACCTGTGCCGTTCACGCCAGTCCGCCCTCCCCGGCGAGAGAGACCGCGACGGCGGGCGTGCGCTGCTCGGCGCGCGCCTGGGGGGACCGGTGCTGGAGCGCCTTGCGCAGGTGGGAGCGGCCACGGTGGATACGGCTGCGGACGGTGCCCAGCTTCACGCCCAGGGTGGCGGCGATCTCCTCGTAGGACAGGCCCTCGATGTCGCACAGCACGACGGCGGCACGGAACTCCGGCGCGAGGGTGTCCAGCGCCTGCTGGACGTCCGCGTCGAAGTGGGTGTCGTTGAAGACCTGCTGCGGGGAGGGCTCGCGGCTGGGCAGGCGCTCGGCCGCGTCGTCGCCGAGGGCGTCGAAGCGGATGCGCTGCTTGCGGCGCACCATGTCGAGGAAGAGGTTGGTGGTGATGCGGTGCAGCCAGCCCTCGAAGGTGCCGGGCGTGTACGTCGACAGCGAGCGGAAGACACGGACGAAGACCTCCTGGGTGAGGTCCTCGGCGTCGTGCTGGTTGCCCGTGAGGCGATAGGCCAGGCGGTACACCCGGGCGCTGTGCATGCTGACGATCTCCTCCCAGGTGGGAGGGGTCCACGCCTGCGATTCCGCATCCGATGCGAAGGTCGCGGTGGTGACGGAGTCGGATGGCACGGAACGGTCAGCGTTCTTGGTCACGGATTTGGGCTCACCCGCCGACCTGAGAAGGCGCCTCAGCACTCCTCCCCGATCCGCAGGTGCAGCCGCACCTCCCCTGTCAGCTCTGGTGGTGTCCAGCGGAGCCCCTACCATAGCCACCTCGCCCGTTAGCTCCGGATAAGAATCTTTACGTGGATTTGGGATCCGGCCACCGGCCCGATCCCCGTCCGTCCCCGTCCTTCACAACGCCCGGTCCCATCTGCGGGTTCCCGGGCGCAGCGGATACAGTCAGCGTCGCGCCAACTACGGGGACAGGAGAGGGTCATTACCGCCAACCGGCAGACGAGCTGGGCGTTCGCCGACGCCTTTGTCGCCGAGGACGACGCTCTGCACTGGGCCCGCGACCGGGCCCGGGAGGCAGGGCTGCCCTCGGTGTCGCCCGGCACCGGCTCCGCGCTGCGTCTGCTGGCCGCGACCGTCGACGCGAAGGCCGTCGCCGAGATCGGCACCGGCACCGGTGTCTCCGGGATCTACCTGCTCCAGGGCATGCGGCCCGACGGCGTGCTGACCACGGTCGACCTGGAACCGGAGCGCCAGCAGTTCGCGCGGGAGGCGTTCCGCGCGGCGGGTTTCGCCGGCAACCGGGCCCGCTTCATCCCCGGGGGCGCGCTCGACGTGCTGCCGAGGCTCGCGGACGGCGGGTACGACCTGGTCTTCTGCGACGGCGACCGCACCGAGTCGCTGGACTACCTTGCTGAATCGTTGCGCCTGCTGCGTCCGGGTGGCCTGGTCTGCTTCGAGGGCGTCTTCGCCGACGGCCGCACGGTCGACTCGGCGGCCCAGCCGGCCGAGGTGCTCCGGGTGCGGGAGCTGCTGCGGGCCGTGCGCGAGAGCTCGGTGCTGCTGCCGGCCCTGCTCCCGGTGGGCGACGGGCTGCTCTGCGCGGTGCGCCGGGGCTGACCCGGCGCGGCGGGCCGGACCGGTCCGGCTCCGCGGACCTGCGGGAGCGCCCGCGGGAACACCACTGCCCCGGGCGCTGCGGCGCGGACCGGGGCAGTGGGGAGATCAGGATGTGTCAGCCGACGACCTTCTTCAGGGCGTCGCCCAATGCATCGGCTTCGTCCGGAGTCAGCTCGACGACGAGCCGACCGCCGCCTTCGAGCGGAACGCGCATGACGATGCCCCGCCCCTCCTTTGTCACCTCGAGCGGGCCGTCACCCGTCCGCGGCTTCATGGCCGCCATGCTCGTTCCCCTTCCTGAAACCAGCTCACGCCAGCCGGCGGCCCCAAGACAGGTGCAGTGTCACCGGCATCGAACACATTGCTTCCAGGCCATTATCCCGCATGGCGGGACCCAAAGACCAACATCAGTCGGCATCGCTTGCGCAACGCGCTCGCGCAAAACCACCCAATTCGGGGATCCGCCTGCGATACTTCGCGCCCGCCGGGCACGACCGTGACGAGGAATGTTTGACGCAGCTCACACGGGCGCGCCGGTCGGTGTGCGGTGATCTCCGTCATGCTGGGCCCCGACACTGCCGTCAGAACCGCAAAGGGGACCCGCCATGGCCGACGCCGTGCTGTACGACGTGACCGACGGACTCGCGACGATCACGATCAACCGGCCCGAGGCGATGAACGCCATGAACGTCGCCGCCAAGGAAGCCCTGCGGGACGCGGCGCGGGCCGCCGCCGACGACTCGGCCGTCCGGGCGGTGCTGCTGACGGCGACGGGCAAGGCGTTCTGTGTCGGCCAGGACCTCAAGGAGCACGTCTCGCTGCTGGCGGCGGCCGAGCAGTCCGGCTCGGGCGGTGTGATGAGCACCGTGCGCGAGCACTACAACCCGGTCGTGCGGGCGCTCACCGGGATGGCGAAGCCCGTGGTGGCCGGGGTGAACGGGGTGGCCGCGGGCGCCGGGCTGGGCTTCGCGCTCGCCGCCGACTACCGGATCGTCGCCGACACCGCCTCCTTCACGACGTCGTTCGCCGGGGTGGCCCTGACCGCCGACTCGGGCGTCTCCTGGACGCTCCCCCGGCTGGTCGGGCCGAGCAGGGCGGCCGACCTGCTGCTCTTCCCGCGCTCGTTCTCCGCCCAGGAGGCCTACGACTGGGGCATCGCGAACCGTCTCGTGCCGGCCGCCGAGCTGGCGGCCGAGGCGCTGAAGACCGCCCGGGCGCTGGCCGAGGGCCCGACCGTGGCGTACGCGGCGCTGAAGGAGTCCCTGGCGTACGGGGCGGACCACTCGCTGGACGAGGCGCTCGACAAGGAGGAGGAGCTCCAGGCGCGGGCCGGCTCCTCCGAGGACCACGCGATCGCCGTGAAGGCCTTCCTCGCGAAGCAGCCCCCGCGCTACCTCGGGCGCTGAGCACCCGGCGCCCCGCCGCACCCGCACCCGGCCCCGCCCGCGCCGGCCGGGAGCCCGCCGGGGCGGGCGCGGACCGGGCGGCAGCCGGCCGGGCGGCAGCGGACCGCCGCGTGCCCGCCGGGCGCGGGTCAGGCGCGGCGGGCGACGCAGCCGTCGAGGTGGTCGTCCACCAGGCCGCAGGCCTGCATCAGCGCGTAGGCCGTCGTCGGACCGATGAAGCGCAGGCCGCGCTTCTTCAGCTCCTTGGACAGCGCCGTCGACTCGTCGGTGACGGCCGGCACGTCGGCGAGGGTCTTCGGGACGGGGCGGCCCTTCCGCTCCGGGGCGTACGACCAGATCAGCTCGTCGAGGTCGCCGGCCGGCCACTCGGCGAGCACCCGGGCGTTCGCCAGGGTCGCGTCGATCTTGGCGCGGTTGCGGATGATGCCCTCGTCGGCGAGCAGCCGGGCCGCGTCGGCCGCGGTGAAACGGGCCACGGCGGCGATGGAGAAGCCGGCGAAGGCGGTGCGGAAGCCCTCCCGGCGGCGCAGGATCGTGATCCAGGAGAGCCCGGACTGGAAGGCCTCCAGGCAGAGCCGCTCGAAGAGCGCGTCGTCGCCGTGGACGGGGCGGCCCCACTCCTCGTCGTGGTAGGCCGTGTAGTCCTCGGTGGACAGGCCCCAGGGGCAGCGCAGCCGGCCGTCCGGGCCGGGGACGGCACCGGTGCTCATCGGTCCCGCTCCTCGGCGGGCCCGGCGGGCCCGGCGGACTCGCCGGGCTTGGTGAACAGGTCGGGCCGGGCGACCGCGGTGGCCTGGGCGCCGGCCAGCGCCGACTCCAGCTCGGCGATCCTGGCGTCCCGCTCGGCGAGCTCCGCGCTCAGCCGGTCGAGCACGTCGTCCACGTCCTCCATGCGGTATCCGCGCGGGGTGACGGGCAGGCGCAGCGCGTCGATGTCGGCCCGCGCGACGGGGCGGTGCGCGGGCAGCGGGTCGACGAGCCGCTCGGGCGCCGCGTCGGGCAGGGCCGTGCTGTCGGTGCCCCCGATCACGGCGAGCGTGACCGCGGCGACCACCACGACCATCGTGATCAGCAAGAAAAAGAACACGAGCGACCCTCTCCCCGGAAGACCCGGGCGCACCCGGGTGGAAACCGTCCCGTGCCGATCGTGCCACGGACGACGGACAGTAGGGTCGCAGGCGGACGACCCGAGGAGGAAACTGCGGATGCTGCGGCTGGGACGGCGTGAGTTCGCCACGCACGAGCCGGTGATCATGGCGATCGTGAACCGGACCCCCGACTCCTTCTACGACCAGGGGGCGACGTTCCTCGACGAGCCGGCGCTGGCCCGGGTCGAGCAGGCCGTCGCCGAGGGCGCGGCCATCATCGACATCGGCGGGGTGAAGGCCGGGCCGGGCGACGAGGTGAGCGCCGAGGAGGAGGTGCGGCGCACGGTCGGCTTCGTGGCCGAGGTCCGCCGCCGCCACCCGGACGTGGTGATCAGCGTCGACACCTGGCGGCACGAGGTCGGCGAGGCGGTCTGCGAGGCCGGGGCCGATGTGCTCAACGACGCCTGGGGCGGAGTGGACCCGAAGCTCGCGGAGGTGGCCGCGCGGTACGGGGCGGGGCTGGTGTGCACCCATGCGGGCGGCGCCGAGCCGCGGACCCGTCCCCACCGGGTCGTCTACGACGACGTGATGGCGGACATCCTGCGGGTCACCGTGGGGCTGGCCGAGCGGGCGGCGGAACTCGGCGTCCGCCGGGACGCGATCATGATCGACCCCGGTCACGACTTCGGGAAGAACACCCGGCACAGCCTGGAGGCCACCCGCCGCTTGGACGAGATGACCCGCACGGGGTGGCCGGTGCTGGTGTCCCTGTCGAACAAGGACTTCGTCGGCGAGACGCTGGACCGGCCGGTCAAGGAGCGGGTCCTCGGGACGCTGGCGACCACCGCGGTCTCCGCCTGGCTCGGCGCCCGGGTCTACCGGGTGCACGAGGTGGCGGAGACCCGGCAGGTGCTGGACATGGTCGCCTCGATCGCGGGCCACCGGCCGCCGAAGGTCGCCCGCCGGGGCCTGGCCTGAGACCGCCCCGGCGGGAGCGCCGTGCCCGCCGGGGGGGGCGGCGAAGCCCTGCGCGTACTTCACGAGCGTCGTCTTCCGCACGAAGAAGCGGCGGCCTCCGACGGTCGCCGAGGAGACGGGCCCCGGACCCGCCTCCCGCGAACCCCGCCCGGCGCGCGACGCCTAGCGGCCGGTCTCCTTGGTCACCATGTTGACCGCCTCTTCCACGTCGTCGGTGACGTGGAAGAGCAGCAGATCGTGCTCGGACGCCTTGCCCTGGGCGACCACGGTGTCGCGCAGCCAGTCCACCAGGCCGCTCCAGTACTCGGTGCCGAAGAGCACGATCGGGAAGCGGGTGACCTTGCGGGTCTGGACGAGGGTGAGCGCCTCGAAGAGCTCGTCCAGGGTGCCGAGCCCGCCGGGCAGCACGACGAAGCCCTGCGCGTACTTCACGAACATCGTCTTCCGCACGAAGAAGTAGCGGAAGTTCACGCCGATGTCGACGTGCTGGTTGATGCCCTGCTCGAAGGGCAGCTCGATGCCGAGGCCGACCGAGATGCCCTTCGCCTCCCGGGCCCCCTTGTTCGCCGCCTCCATCGCGCCGGGCCCGCCGCCGGTGATGACGGCGAAGCCCGCGTCGACGAGGGCCCGGCCGAGCCGCACGCCCGTCTCGTACTCGGGGCTGCCCGGCTTGGTGCGGGCCGAGCCGAAGACGCTGATGGCGCTGGGAAGTTCGGCGAGCGCGCCGAAGCCCTCCACGAACTCCGACTGGATGCGCATGACCCGCCAGGGGTCGGTGTGCACCCACTGCGAGTCGCCCTCGCTGTCCAGCAGCCGCTGGTCCGTCGTCCCCGGCTGCACCTGGTCCCTGCGGCGCAGTACCGGTCCCAGTCGCTGCTCCTCCAACGCACGAAGACCCTCGGAGTTGCTGCTCATGACCTGCTCCCTCCGCCGTACAACATCACGTGTCCGGCAAGGGTAGGTCGCCGAAGGTGACGAATGGCGAAATCCGGGCGATCGGCGGGGTGCCGTTGTGTCGTCCGTCACCGGTCCCCGGCGCGCCCGCCGGGCGCCGGGGACCGTGGCGGGCCCGCCCTCAGGTGGTGAGCCAGTTCCGCAGGCGCTCCTCGCACCGGGTGATCAGGTCCACATGGACGTGCTCGTCCCGCTTGTGGGCGTAGAGGGGGTCGCCCGGGCCGTAGTTGACGGCCGGGACGCCGAGGGCGCTGAAGCGCGAGACGTCGGTCCAGCCGAACTTCGGCTGCGCGGTGCCGCCGACGGCCTCCATGAAGGCGGCCGCCGCCGGGTGGGAGAGGCCGGGCAGCGCCCCGCCCGTGTGGTCGTCGACCACGATCTCGCTCACCCCGCAGCCGGCGAAGACCTCGCGCACATGGGCCTCGGCCTCGGCCATGGTGCGGTCGGGCGCGTAGCGGTAGTTGACGACGACCGTGCAGGCGTCGGGGATGACGTTGGTCGCCACGCCGCCCTCGATGCCGACCGCGTTGAGGCCCTCCCGGTACTCCAGGCTGTCGATGACGGGCCGGCGCGGTTCGTACGCGGCGAGGCGGGCCAGGACCGGGCCGGCGGCGTGGACGGCGTTGGAGCCCATCCAGCTCCGCGCGGAGTGGGCGCGCTCGCCGGTCAGCTTCAGATGGACCCGCAGGGTGCCCTGGCAGCCGCCCTCCACCTGGCCGTTCGACGGCTCCAGCAGCACGGCGAAGTCGCCCGCGAGCCAGTCCGGGTGTGCCTCCGCGACGTGCCCGAGGCCGTTGAGGTGGGCGGCGACCTCCTCGTTGTCGTAGAAGGCGAAGGTGAGGTCGCGGTTGGGCTCGGGGACCGTGGCCGCGATGCGGAGCTGGACGGCCACGCCGGACTTCATGTCGCTGGTCCCGCAGCCCCACAGGACACCGTCGCCGTCCAGGCGCGAGGGCACGTTGTCCGCGATCGGGACGGTGTCGATGTGCCCGGCGAGGACGACCCGCTCGGCGCGGCCGAGCCGGGTGCGCGCGACGACGTTGTTGCCGTACCGGTCGACGGTGAGGTGGGGAAGGCCCCGCAGTGCCTGCTCGATGGCGTCGGCGAGGGGCTTCTCCTCGCCGCTGACCGAGCGGAAGTCGACCAGCGCGGCGGTCAGCGCCGGGCCGTCGAGGGTGAGGTCGAGCGCGGTGTCGGACATGGCCCAGACCCTATGGCTTCCCCTCCGGCGACGGGCGGCCGGGCTGCGCGCCGCCCGGTGGCCGGGAGGGCACGGCCGGGCCGCCGGAGGGTGCCGCGGCGGCCCTCCAGTACCGTGTGGGGCGTGTCCGAGAACGCCTCCCCCGTCCGGCGCGGCCGCTTCCTGCGTTTCACGGCCGCGCTGCTGGTGCTGCTGGGTATCGCCGGGTACGTCGTCGTGCAGTACGTCACCGGGGGCGGCGGAGCGCCGCGGTGCGTGGTGCGGACGTCGGAGGACGGCGGCTCCTCCTACGAGATGACCCCCGAGCAGGCCGACAACGCGGCCACGATCTCGGCCGTGGGCACCACCCGGGGCATGCCGCAGCGCGCCGTCACCATCGCGCTGGCGACGGCCCTCCAGGAGTCGGCGCTGCGCAACATCGACTACGGCGACCGGGACTCGCTCGGCCTGTTCCAGCAGCGGCCCTCGCAGGGCTGGGGCACCCCGCAGGAGATCATGGACCCGGTCTACTCGGCCGGGAAGTTCTACGAGCACCTCGCCGAGGTCCCGGGCTACTCCCGGCTGCCGCTCACCGTCGCCGCCCAGAAGGTGCAGCGCAGCGGCTTCCCCCAGGCGTACGCCAAGCACGAGCCGGATGCCACCCTGCTGGCGGCGGCGCTCACGGGCGGCGCGTCGGCGACGCTGACCTGCTCGGTGCGGCCCGGCGGCGGCGCGGGCGACCCGGCGAAGGTGCGGTCGGAACTGGTGCGCGCCTTCGGGGCGGAGGTGCTGCCCGGCGGGGCCGCCCGGGGCACGGCGGGCGGTACCGCGTCGTCGGTCCTCGCGGTGCCGGTGGCCTCGGCACGGGAGTCGGGCGGCGGCCGGGCGGACCGGCGCGGCTGGGAGCTGGCGCACTGGGCGATGGCCCGTGCGGAGGCGCTGCGCATCACGGAGGTCGCGTACGGGGACCGGGTGTGGAGCGTGGAGCGGTCCGTCGAGGGCTGGCGGACCAGGGACGCCGGATCCGGTGACGGCGGCGACGTCCGCATCCGGATCGCACACTAGGGCGCCACGACACTCGAACGTGTTGTTCCGGTCGTCGGCTGCGAGCGCCGGCGAGAGCCCGTCCACGGCATGGCTCGGCGCGCGCGATCCCTTGCGGCACTTGAGTAGTGACGGTTCATCACCTGGTCGGGCACCGACCCGTCGGCCCCCTTCGGGATGAAACCGATAATGCGACGCGTTACCAATTCTTTACCTCGCCGGGCCGCAACTTCCCCCGCCCTCCGGCCGGTTGTCAGGACGTCCGTACAGCGGGCAGCACCACTCCCCCGTCCGAACGTCCTCTCGCTTCAAGGAGCATCATGTCCCTCCCCCTGACCCGTCGGATCGCCCGTGCCGCGCTGATCATCGCGGCGGGAGCAGCTCCCGTGGTCGGAGCGGCCGGCTCCGCGGGGGCCGCGACCCTCCCCCAGACCCCCGTCGGCGGCCTCTCCGCCCTCGACACCGCGAACGTCGACGGCACGGTCGACGGGGTCTCGAAGGAGACCACCAAGGTGGCCGGCCAGGTCGGCGGCAAGACCGCCGAGAAGGCCGCGCCCGCCGTCGGCAAGACGGCCGAGAAGGCCACTCCGGCCGCCAAGAAGGCCGCGGGCGACACGGCGGGCGAGGCCGGCGGCCTGGTCGGCGGCGCGACCAAGGGCGGCCTGCCGACCGACGCCCTGACCGGCGGCGCCACCGGCGCGCTCGGCGGCGGCCTCCCGCTCGGCGGCTGACGGCCGCACCCACGCGACAGGGCCCGGGAGCGCCTGCTCCCGGGCCCTGTCGCGTGCCGTCGCCCCCGCA
The DNA here is from genome assembly GCF_016919245.1 of Streptomyces zhihengii. Taxonomy (NCBI): domain Bacteria; kingdom Bacillati; phylum Actinomycetota; class Actinomycetes; order Kitasatosporales; family Streptomycetaceae; genus Streptomyces; species Streptomyces zhihengii. The sequence continues at coordinate 3,038,964 of NZ_JAFEJA010000001.1, forward strand.
GGGGCGGGGGCCCGGTCAGCCGAGGCGCTTGACCGCCGCCTCGACCCGCTCGTCGGTCGCCGTGAAGGCCACCCGCACGAAACGGGCCCCGGCCTCCCCGTAGAAGTCCCCGGGGGCGACCAGGATGCCGAGCTCCGCGAGGTGGGCGACCGTCTCCCAGCACGGCTCGTCACGGGTCGCCCACAGATAGAGGCTCGCCTCGCTGTGCTCGATCCGGAAGCCGTGCGCCTCCAGCGCCGTGCGCAGCGCCGCCCTGCGCGCCGCGTACCGGGCCCGCTGCTCGCCGACGTGCGCGTCGTCGCCGAGGGCGGCGACGGTGGCCGCCTGCACCGGCGCGGGGGTCATCATGCCGCCGTGCTTGCGGATCAGGAGCAGCTCGCCCAGCACCGCCTCGTCACCGGCCACGAACGCGGCGCGGTAGCCCGCCAGGTTCGAGCGCTTGGAGAGGGAGTGGACCGCGACGACGCCCTCGTACGTGCCGCCGCACACGTCCGGGTGGAGCACGGAGACGGGATCGGCCTCCCAGCCCAGCTCCAGGTAGCACTCGTCGCTGAAGACCAGCACCCCGTGCTCGCGGGCCCAGGCCACGATCCGGATCAGCTCGTCCTTGGGGAGCACCTCGCCGGTCGGGTTGGAGGGCGAGTTGAGCCACAGCAGCTTCAGTCCGGCCGGGTCGAGCTCGGTCGGGTCGTCGTAGACCACGGGCTCGGCGCCGGCCAGCCGGGCGCCCACCTCGTACGTGGGGTAGGCGAGCCGGGGGTACGCGACCCGGTCGCCCGCGCCCAGACCGAGCTGGGTCGGCAGCCAGGCCACCAGCTCCTTGGAGCCGACGACGGGCAGCACGTTGCGGTGGGTGACGCCGACGGCGCCGAGCCTGCGCGTGATCCAGCCCGTGAGCGCGTCCCGCAGCGCGGGCGTGCCCCACACGGTCGGGTAGCCGGGCGAGTCCGCCGCCTCCACCAGGGCCTGGCGGATCAGCGCGGGCACCGGGTCGACGGGCGTGCCGACGGAGAGGTCCACGATGCCGTCGGCGTGGGCGGCGGCCGTCGCCTTGTACGGCTCGAGCTTGTCCCAGGGGAAGACGGGAAGGCGCGAAGAGACTGCGGCCACTGCGGAGCTCACTTTCTGCGTACGTCGTGCTGAACACCGCGGTCCCGTACGGACGACGAGCCGTACGGGACCGGGGGAAACGCGAAGGACGGGACCGGCCGGGCCGGATCAGCCGTTCTGCGGCGGCAGGGCGGCCACGAAGGGGTGGTCCCGCTCGATCAGGCCCAGCTTGGAGGCGCCACCGGGCGAACCGAGCTCGTCGAAGAACTCGACGTTCGCCTTGTAGTAGTCCTTCCACTCGTCCGGGGTGTCGTCCTCGTAGAAGATGGCCTCCACCGGGCAGACCGGCTCACAAGCACCGCAGTCGACGCATTCGTCCGGGTGGATGTACAAGGACCGGGAGCCCTCGTAGATGCAGTCGACGGGGCACTCCTCGATGCACGCCTTGTCCTTGACGTCGACACAAGGCTGCGCGATGACGTAGGTCACGCTGTCGTTCCTCCTCGGTAAGGGCTGGCTTGCGCGGGAGCGCGGCGTCGTCGATGCCCGCACCTAGTATCTCCGTTCTCGGGGACGATCCGAACAGGAGGGGCGGGCAGAACCGTGGAATTCACTGCCGCAGCACGGCTGGAGGTCCGGGTGACACCGGCTGACGTGGGCAAACGAGTGTCGGTCCGGTCGGCGGTCCCCTCCGGTGCGCCCGGCGCGAAGTTCACCGACACGGTCGGCGTTCTCACATCCTGGACGGACGGTGTGCTGCTGATCACACGCCGGACCGGGGAGAGCGTCCGCATACCGGAAGCCTCGCTGGTGGCGGGCAAGGAGGTGCCGGCCGAACCGGCCCGGCGGCGCGGGCCGTCGGCGGGCTTCACGGAGCTGGCCCGGGTCACCGCCCGAGCCTGGCAGCCGGTGGAGAGCGAACGGCTCGGCGACTGGGAGCTGCGGGCGGCGGGCGGCTTCACCCGGCGCGCCAACTCGGTTCTCCCGCTGGGCGATCCGGGGATGCCGCTCGACGAGGCGCTGGACCGGGTGCGCGGCTGGTACGCGGAGCGCGGACTGCCCGCCCGGTTGCAGATCGCGACCGGCGCGGCGGGCACCCAGGAGGAACTCGGCGCGGCGCTCGCCGCACGAGGCTGGCTCCGGGAGGTGTCGGCCGAGGTGTGGACCGGGGCGCTCGCGCCGGTGGCCGACCTGACGGACGACGACGCCCGCGTGCGCGTCGGCCGGGCCCCCGACGACTCCTGGACGCGCCGCTACCAGCGCTCCTCGGAACCGGGCCCGCAGGTGCGGGCCGTGCTCACCGCGGGCCCCTCGGTGCTGTTCGCGACCGTGCCCGCCCCGCCGCCGGAGCCCGGCGCCCCGGCTCAGGCGCCCGCGGCGATCGGGCGCTGCGTGGTGGACGGCCGCTGGGCGGGCTTCATGGCCGTCGAGGTGGATCCCGCGCACCGGCGCCGGGGGCTCGCCACGGCCGTGATGGCGGCGCTCGCCCGCCGGGCGCTGGACGAGGGCGCCTCGGCCGCCTGGCTCCAGGTGGAGTCGGACAACGCGCCGGCGCGCGAGCTGTACGCGGGCATGGGCTTCGCGGTCCATCACCACTACCACCACTTCCGCGCCGTCTAGACGGGTACGAGAGGAACATGCACCACGAGCCCCCGCGGTCCGAGTGGCGGCAGCGGTTCGCCGACGAGGCCCGCTCCCCCCGACCCGACCTGGCGACGCTCTGTCTGCTCCTCGGCACCGAGGCGGACCCCGGCCTGGACGACGACGGCATCGACGCCGCCCAGATCGAACTGGACCGCCTCGCCGGGATGCTCCCCTACGGCCTGACCGGGCCGCACATGTGGGCGCGGGCCCTCGGGGACCTGCTGGGCGGCCGGGAGGGCTTCCACGGCACCCCGGTGGACTACCGGCGGCTGGAGTCGTCGCTGCTCCACGAGGTGCTGCGGCGGCGGCGCGGGCTGCCGATCCTGCTCTCCGTCGTGTGGACGGAGGTCGCCCGCAGGGCGGGCGGCCAGGTGTACGGGGTGGCGCTGCCCGGCCACTTCGTCGTCGGCTTCGGCGAGCCGGACGCGCTGGTCCTCGCGGACCCGTTCCACGCGGGCCGGCTGCTCTCGGCCGAGGACACCGAACTGCTCGTGACCGGGGCCACCGGGTCGCCGCCGAGCCCCTCGATGCTCAGGCCTGCGGACCCGCTCGCGGTCGTCTCCCGCGTGCTGAACAACATCCGCGCCTGGGCCGCGCCCCGCCCGGAGCGCTCCGAGGTGGCCCTGTGGGCCCTCGACCTGCTGCTCCTGCTGCCCTCCCACCCGGCCAGGCTGCGCTACGAGCGCGCCCAGCTCCTCGTCCAGCGCGGCGCGTTCACCGAGGGCGCGGCGGAGATGGACGCCTACGCCGAGGTCGTCTCGGCGGTCGAGCCCACCACCGCCGACCTGGTCCGCGGCCGCGCCCGCGCCGCCCGCGCGATGCTGAACTGACCCGCCGGGGAACCGGCACCCCCGCGCGGGCGCCGCTGGCGAGACCATCCCCGGAGCGGGGCCCGCGAGCACGGGCACGCAGCGGCGCCGAAGCTGCCGTCGCCGGGCCGGGGAACCGGCACCCCCGCACGGACGCGCACCCCACGACCCCACCCCGGCCCGGCCCCCGCGACCCCACCCGGGCGCCGGCGCCGCAAACGGGCTCCGCGCCCCGCGCGGGCCCGGCGCGCGGGCAGCCGGAGCTCACCGTGGCGGCCCGCCGGAACGGCGGAACCCCCGCCCGGGTGGCCCGGGCGGGGGTTCGGCGTCCTTGGGGGCGGTCAGCTCGGGTCGAGCGGGATGACCGCGGTGCGCTCCGCGGGCGTCTTGCCGCGCAGCGCCGGTCCCATCGCCTGGGCGACGTCGTCCGCGGAGACCTCGTGCTGCTTGCCGTCACCCTTGGTGATCATGATGCCGTCGAAGACGCCTTCGAGGAGCTGCTCGATCGCGGCCTTGTCGTAGTACTCCACCAGCTTCCCGTCGACCGGCTTCATCGACAGGATCTTCGGCAGGGACTTCGCCGGACCGAACTGGATCTCCTTGCCGCCCGCCTTGATCGTGATCAGGCCGGACATCGCGGGCTCCGCGAAGTCCTTCATGGCCCGGTCGATCTCCGCCTGGCTGATCGTGGGCTCCCTGGTCCCGACCGGCAGCGTGACGACGTTCGGCTTGCCGGTCTCCACCTGGGCGCGGTAGGCGTCCTTGACCGTGGTCATCGAACGGGCGACGTCCAGCGACTCCCCCGGCTTGCCGGGGACGGCGACGGCCTTGCCCGGCTCGAAGCGGATGGTGCCGTCGGAGGCCGAACCCGCGGTGCCCGCGAGGTCGGAGAGGGCGACGCCCAGCTTCTCCTCGTCGACGACGATCACCGGCTGCGCGACGCGCTCGCCCCCGAAGAGGGAGCCGATCACCGACACCGGGTTGTAGTCGCTGCCCGCGGCCCCGCGGACGGTGGCCTGGCTGTCCAGCGAGAGCCCGGCCTTGTCGGGGGCGAGTTCGGTCTTCTCGCCGCCCACGGCGAGCTGGAGCGGGGCCGCGGCACGCTTGCCGAAGGCCGCGTCGAGCTTGTTGACCGCCTCGTCACGGGTCCCGCCGCCGATGTCGACGCCGAGGACGGTGGTGCTCTTCGGCACGTCGGAGTGGTTCAGCAGCAGCCCGGCGCCGTACGCGACGCCGAGCAGGCCGAACACGCCCACGCCCGCCAGCACCAGCTTGGACCGGCCCTTGCGGGCGGGCCGGGCCGCCGCGGGGCGGGGGCGGCTCGGGCGCGGGCGCGGCGGCCGCGGGGCCCGCGCCGGGGCCGCCGGGAAGTCCGGGTCGGCGAAGTCGGCGCCGGGCCCGCCGGCGGCCGGGCCGGGCCTGCCCGGTCCGGGCGGGGCGAACGGCGAGCGGCTCTCGCTCGGGACGACCGGGATGCCGCTGGTGAGCGTGTCACCGGAGACATGGCCGCCACCGGGCTCGGGCGCGGGCTTCTGCGGGGTGAGGACGGCGGTGTCGTCGGACATCCGGGGCGGACCGGCCGGCCCGCCGGGGCCGGGGCCCAGCGGCATGTCGCCGGTGACCGGGCCGGACGTCGGCCCCGCGGGGCCCTGGTCCGGGCCGGGCGGGCGCACACCGAGCGGCGGCGTCCCGCGGCCCGGGGCGAAGCCGTCGCCCTGGCGCGAGCGGTCGGGGCCGCCGCCCGGGGGCCGGGTCGGCAGCCCGGCGGCGGGGGTCTCGTCGACGAGCGCCGACAGGCCGGACGCCGGCTGGCCGCCGGGGGCGAAACCGGCCCCGGCCGGACCGCCCTGGCCCGCGGGGCCGCCCTGGCCGCCGGGGGCGAAGCCGGACGCCGCCGGACCGCCCTGGCCGCCGGGAACGGGCCCGCCGGGGCCGCCCTGCTGCGGCGGGGCCGCGGCGGGGGCGGCGTCGGGGCCGGTGCGGCGGCCGCGGCGGCCGCGCGGGCGGGCTTCTCCTCGGGCGCGGGGGCGCCGGGCCGTCCGTCGTCCTCGGCGGGCGCCGCCGGACGCGGCACGCTGCCCGTGCGCTCGCTCTCGGATCCGCCGGGCGCGGGGGCGCCGCCGGACGGGCCGCCGGACGCCGGGGGCCTGGTGCCGGCGTCGGTGTCGCTCATCGGCGTGCGCATGACGACGGGCGGGATCGGCCGCGAACCGGGGATGTTGATCCGGATGCGGGTCGTCAGTGTGGTCTCGGTCCTGGGCTCCTCGGCCTGCCGCTCGGGCGCCGCTCCCGCGGCGTCGTCCGGAGCGTCCTGCGTCGGATGCAGCGACGGATACTGGCGTGATCCGTACGGCGGTGTGCCCGAGGGGTACGCGGCTCCACCGCGCCCCTGGGGGCCGGCGGACGAACTGTCAGTTTCACGACTCAAAGCAGGTTCTCCCGGTTGGCGTCGCCGCCCGTTCTTACTGGACAGCTGCTGCTGCGGGCGGCTCGGCGGCGCGCACCACCATACTGTCCGCCACGGACCGACACCCCGGGACCGCCCGAAGCGGCCCCCGCGGTCCACCGGCGCACCGTACGGGCGCGGCCAGTTCGGCCACGCACCCGGCCCGTCCGCGGGCCGTGCGCGCGCACGACGCCGTGGACCGGCCACAACGCCCGCACGGCGGGGGTCCGGCGGGCCGGACCCACAGGTCCTTACCGGCCAAGTCGGCCGGGGCCGCCGTCCGGTTGCCGCGGCCGCGACATGGTGGCACACATCACAGCCACCGCCGTACCCCCGAGCATGAAGACCAGCGGTCCGATCCCGGAGGCGAACACGGCGTCGCCCTCGGGTCTGCCGATGCTGAGCACCACCACGGCGAGCAGCCATCCGGCGGCCGGGAACGCGGCACCGAGCTGGGTGCCGGTGGCCCGCCGCCCGGCGGCGAAGACCGCCCCCGAGGCCAGCAGCGCGAGGGCCAACCCGCCCGGGAAGAAGCCGGCTTGGACGAGCGAACCGGCGACGCCGACGAGCGCCCCCAGGGCGGCGAGCAGGACGTAGGCGGCGATGCGGGCGGGCTTCGGCGTCCCGGTGAGGAAGGAGCCCGGCGCGGACGGCCCGCTCATGCGGCGCCTCCCGAAATCTCCCCGACTCCCTCACGTACGCCGCCCGGAGCCGCCCCGGCGGCCCGCCTCGCGCCGCCGTTCCCGCTCGCCGGGACGATCCCGGCGAACAGGTCGTGCTCGCGCTCACCGGGCGCGGCGCCGGACACGCCGACGGCCAACTGGTAGCACTCGGTGGTGAAGAGGGGCTGGCCGAGGTCGTTGGAGAGCGCGAAGAAGGGCCCGTTCACGGCGATCTGGGTGACGTGCGCCCGCATCGCGGCGGCCTTCTGCTCCGCGTAGGCGGTGCCGTCGATCTCGGCGGTGATCAGCTCGTCGTCCACCACACCCGGGATGTCGGCGATGTCCGCGATTCCCGGGAAGTCCCCTGCCGCGGTGGCCCGCAGCCGGGCGAAGCCCTCCTCGGCGAGCGACCGCGGGACCCGGGTCCAGTAGATCTTGTCGACGGTGTGCGGGTCGCCCAGGTCGCGCCGGTAGGCGCGCTCACCGGCGAGGTCCGCGGCACGCATGGCGACCCGGTGGGCCTGGATGTGGTCCGGGTGCCCGTATCCCCCGCGGGGGTCGTAGGTGACGAGCACCTGCGGGCGGACCGACCGGATGACCTCGACCAGCTCGGCGGCGGCCTCGTCCACGTCGGTGCCCCAGAACGCGCCCTCGCGGTGGTTCTGCGGGAGGCCCATCATGCCGGAGTCGCGGAACCGGCCCTGCCCGCCCAGGAAGCGGTGGTCGGTGACGCCCAGCTCCTTCATCGCGTCGGCCAGTTCGCCGGCGCGGTACGGCCCCAGGCGGTCCTCGCGGTCGGGTGCCAGATGGGCGAGGCCGGCGGGGATGACCTCGCCCTCCTCCCCGAGCGTGCAGGTCACCAGAGTGACGTGGGTACCGGCTGCCGCGTACAGCGCCATCGTGGCGCCGTTGGTGATCGACTCGTCGTCCGGGTGTGCGTGCACCAGGAGCAGACGACGGGCGGGGAGATCCTTCATACGGCACAGCCTAGAACGCGCGGCCCCCCGAGTGTCCGCAAAGTGCCGGCGTCCGTCCGCGGGGCGGGTCCGCGAGCGGGGCGGGACGGCCCCGGACACGGCCCCGGCCCGGGGGCGCGCGGTGATCCGGACGAGAGGGGGCTAGAACTTGAGCCCCCCGATCATGCCCGCCACGTTGCTGGTCAGCTCGCTGATGGTCGGCGCGATCGACGAGCTGGCGAGGTAGAACCCGAGCAACATGCAGACCACCGCGTGTCCACCCTTCAACCCGGATTTCCGGATCAGCAGGAAGACGACGATCGCCAGCAGCACCACCGCCGAAATCGAGAGTGCCACGGCGGTTCACCTCCACAGATATTCGACGGGGACGGTCCAGTTGCATGTGCCGGTAGGTTCATACCCACCTTGCGCTACGGATCATAACTATCCGTACCCACGCATCGGTCGGTGCACGGCAGCACACGGGGGCGCACAACGGCCTTGCCCGTGCCATAGGTTCGCCCCATGACAGCGACGCAGCAGCTCTCCTTCCCGCGTCAGTCGGCGCGGACCCAGCGCTTCACCCTGGGGGCGCCCCGGGCCTTCACCGTCTCGCCGGACGGCGCACGCGTGGTGTTCCTGCGCTCGTCCTCCGGCACGGAACGCTCCGGTCTGCTCCGGGTGCTCGACCTCGGCGGGGCGGTGCCCCGCGAACGGATCGCCGCCGATCCGGGTGAACTTCTCCAAGGGGCGGACGAGGAGCTGTCCGCCGAGGAGAAGGCACGGCGCGAGCGGAGCCGCGAGGGCTCCGCGGGGATCGTCGGCTACGCCGTCGACCGGGCCGTGGAACTGGCGGCGTTCACCCTGTCGGGCCGGCTGTTCACCGCCGAGCTGCGGGCCGGCACGGCCCGCGAACTGCCCGTGCCCGGACCGGTGATCGACCCCCGCCCGTCCCCCGACGGCCGGTACGTCGCCTATGTCGCCGGCGGGGCGCTGCGGGTGACGGGCACCGAGGGCGACGGCGACCGGGCGCTCGCCGAGCCGGAGGACGAGCATGTCTCCTGGGGCCTGGCCGAGTTCGTCGCCGCCGAGGAGATGGGGCGCTCGCGGGGCCACTGGTGGGCGCCGGAATCGGACCGGCTGCTGGTCGCCCGGGCCGACGACCGCGCGGTGCGGCGCTGGTGGATCAGCGACCCGGCGCACCCCGACCGGGAGCCGGCCCGGGTCGCCTATCCGGCGGCCGGCACCCCCAACGCCGAGGTCGGCCTCCATCTGATCACCCTGGACGGGGCGCGCACCGAGGTCGTCTGGGACCGGGACGCCCACCCCTACCTCGCCCGGGTGCACTGGTCCCCCGACGGTCCGCCGCTGCTCCTCGTGCAGTCCCGCGACCAGCGGACCCAGGCGTATCTCGAAGTCGACCCGGACACCGGCCGGACGCGGGTGGCCCACCTCGACGAGGACGACGTCTGGCTGGAACTTTTCCCCGGCGTCCCGGCCTGGGCCCCGGATCCCGGGTCCGGCGGCGCGGGCGGCGCACGTCTGGTGCGCATCGCGGACGAGAGCGGCGCCCGGGTGCTGGCCGTCGGCGACCGGGTGCTGACCGGGCCGGACCTCCATGTCCGCGCGGTGCTCGGCGTCGGCGCCGGCGACGTCCTGGTCTCGGCCTCCGCGGGCGAGGCGGCCGGGGCCCCGGAGACGGGCGAGATCCATGTGTACCGGGTCGGGGCGCACGGCGCGGAGCGCCTCTCGCAGGGGCCCGGGGTGCACTCGGCGGTGCGCGGCGGGGACGTGACCGTCCTCGCGTCGGCGGGCCTCGACGCCGCCGGGACGGCCGTGCGCGTGCTCCGCGGCGGCCGGACCGTCGCCGAGGTCGCCTCGCACGCGGAGCGGCCCCTGATCACCGCCCGCCCGCGGTTCGTGGAGGCCGGCGCCCGCCGCATCCCCTGCGCGGTGCTGCTGCCCTCGGACCGGGCGGCGGACGACGGGAGACCGCTGCCGGTGCTGATGGACCCGTACGGCGGTCCGCACGGCCAGCGGGTGCTCGCCGCGCACCACGCGCACCTGACCTCCCAGTGGTTCGCCGACCAGGGCTTCGCGGTGGTCGTCGCGGACGGCCGGGGCACCCCGGGGCGCTCCCCCGGCTGGGAGAAGGCGATCAAGGGCGACTTCGGCCTCACCCTCGACGACCAGGTCGACGCGGTCCGGTCGCTGGCCGGATCCTTTCCCCTCGACCTGGACCGGGTCGCGATCCGCGGCTGGTCCTACGGCGGCTATCTGGCGGGCATGGCCGTCCTGCGGCGCCCGGACGTCTTCCACGCGGCCGTCGTCGGCGCGCCCGTCACGGACCTGCGGCTCTACGACACCCACTACACCGAGCGCTATCTGGGCGACCCCGCCGAGCGGCCGGAGGTCTACACGGCCAACTCGCTGGTCGGCGACGACGGGCTGACGGTGGCCGAGACCCCGCACCGGCCGATGATGATCGTCCACGGCCTGGCGGACGACAACGTGGTCGTGGCCCACGCGCTGCGGCTGTCGTCGGCGCTGCTGTCCGCGGGCCGCCCGCACGAGGTGCTGCCGCTGACCGGGGTGACCCATATGACGCCCCAGGAGCAGATCGCCGAGAACCTGCTGCTGCTCCAGGTGGACTTCCTGAAGCGCTCGCTGGGCATGGACCGCGGCTGACGGCCGCGGTCCGGGCCGGGAGACCTACCAGCCGGGCGGCGGCGACGCGGGCGGCGGCGGCGAGGGCGGCGGGCCGAAGCCGGAGGAGGGGTCGGGCGGCGGGTAGCCGTAGCCGGGCGCGGGCCGGGCGGGCGGATAGCCGTACGAGGGGCGCGCGGGCGGATACCCGTAACCCGGCGCCCGGGCGGGCGGGTAGCCGTAGCCGGACGGCGCCGTGCCGCCCGGGGCGCCGTCGCCGCCGGGCACCGGCTCGCCCGGCCGCAGCAGCACGGCGAGCAGCACCGCACCGCCGACCAGCTCGAACAGGGCGGTGGCGGTCACCAGATGGCGTTCGAGCGGCAGTTCCCCGAGGTACCGCCACAGCTCCTGGCGCACGGCGTGGGCCACCCCCACGGCGCCGTCGGCGGCCAGCAGCACCGCGACGGCGGCGCCCAGCGGCCGGGTGAGCACGGCCCGCGCCAGGCCGCAGCCGGCGGCCACCAGGGCGAGGGCGGCGACCGTCAGGGCGAGCCAGGCGGACGGCACCTCCAGCAGGCGCACCGGCGCCCGGTCGCCGCCGGTGAGCAGATCGAGCCAGACGTCGGCGCCCAGCAGCCAGGCCCAGCGCGCCTGCCAGGCCACCACCACCGCGGCGGACGTGCCGAGCAGCAGGAAGGCGGTCACGGCGGCCCCCCGGCCGGGCCGGGTCGGCGTCAGCGCCTCCGCACCCGGCGCCTGCCGGGTGAACTGCCGCTCACCGGCCGGTCTTCGCCCGGCGGCGGCCGTGACGAGCAGCCCGGTGCCGAGCGCGAGCGCGGCGAAAGCGCTGTAGAGCGCGCGGGTGCGCACGGCGTCGGTGGCCTGGAGGTCCATGTAGGAGGCGGTGAGCACCCACAGGGCGGGCAGCCGCAGGCCGAGGGTCAGCACACCGGCGGCGACCAGCGCGGCGGCGGCGACCGGCGAGCGCAGCGCGGCCACCGCGACGGCGGCGTAGACCAGCAGCAGGGCGGGTTCGACGATCGTGGTCGCCGGCTGCGCCACGGCGACGAAGCCGGGGGCTCCGCCCGTCCAGGAACGCCACAGCGCTGCGGCGGATCCGGTGTCGCCGAGATCCCTGGCGATCCAGGCCGCCACCATCAGTGCGAGCAGGGCGGCCAGCGCCGCACCTGTGATCCGGGCCCCCCGCGAAAGCGTCACATCCACGATCGTGCACGGCCCCCGCTGACCCGACAAGGGCGCCTCGGGCCCACCTCGGGCCCAGGAGGAAGCGCTTGCGCGCGGGTGGCCGGACGGGATCCCATGGCAGGATCCCGTCCGGCCCAACGGCACCCGCACGGCCGTACGTTGTTCAGCGTGACGCGTCCGTATATCGGTACCGGGTCGGTCAGGTTGCCTGTGTGTTAACGCGCCGGATGTCCGGTTCGCACCCTTCCGTCGGACGGCGACGGCTACGACGGCTCGAACCGCGTCGACCCGCCCCCGGCACCCTCGCCACCGTCACCGGACCCACCCGGGCCCCCGGCACCGGACCCGCCGCCGCCCTCACCTCCGGCGCCGGACCCATCGGCTCCATCGGCTCCATCGGCTCCATCGAACCCGCCCGGCGCCGGCGCCCCGCCGGCTTCCGTGCCGCCCTCCTCCGGCTCGTCGCCGCCCGGCACCACATGGCGCTCCTCCGCGAAGTGGCACGCCGACGGGTGCTGGACGGGCCCGGGCACCCCCCGCAGATGCGCCGGGACGGCCAGCAGCGGCACCTCCTGCGCGCACCGCTCCTGGGCCTTCCAGCACCGGGTCCGGAAGCGGCACCCGGACGGGATGTTCGTCGGGGACGGCACGTCACCGGTGAGGATGATCCGCTCCCGGTGCTCACGCGCCTCGGGATCGGGCACGGGCACGGCCGACAGCAGGGCCTGGGTGTAGGGGTGGGTCGGGTGGTCGTAGATCTCCGCGTCCCTGCCGATCTCCACCACCCGCCCGAGGTACATCACGCCGACCCGGTCCGAGATGTGCCGGACGATCGACAGGTCGTGGGCGATGAAGACGTAGCTGAGCGAGAACTCGTTCTGCAGCCGGTCGAGCAGGTTGACGACCTGCGCCTGCACCGAGACGTCCAGCGCGGAGACCGGTTCGTCGGCCACGATGATCTCGGGCTGGAGGGCCAGGCCGCGGGCGATGCCGATGCGCTGGCGCTGACCGCCGGAGAACTGGTGCGGATAGCGGTTGATGTACTCGGGGTTGAGCCCCACCACGTCGAGCAGGTCCTGCACCTTCTTCCGCCGGCTGCCCTTCGGGGCGACCTCGGGATGGATCTCGTAGGGCTCCCCGATGATGTCGCCGACCGTCATCCGGGGGTTCAGCGAGGTGTACGGGTCCTGGAACACCATCTGGATGTTGCGCCGCACGGCCTTCAGCGCCCGCCCGGACAGCTGGGTGATGTCCTCGCCCTTGTAGCGGATGGCGCCCGCGGTGGGCCGCTCCAGATGGACCAGCATCCGGGCGAGGGTCGACTTCCCGCAGCCGGACTCCCCGACGATGCCGAGGGTCTCGCCGGCCATGAGGTCGATGTCGACCCCGTCGACCGCCTTCACCGCGCCGACCTGCTTCTTGAAGAGGATGCCCTGGGTCAGCGGGTAGTGCTTGACCAGGTCGCGCACCTCCAGGATCGCTTCAGCCATTGAGGGTCGCCTCCCAGAAGTGGCACGCGCTGCGGCGCTCCTCGTTCACCTCGTACAGCGGCGGTTCGTCGGTCCGGCACACGTCGCGGGCCATCGGGCAGCGGGGGTTGAAGGCGCAGCCGGGCGGGATGGCCAGCAGGTTGGGCGGCAGACCCTTGATCGCGTACAGCTCCCGGCCCTTCTGGTCCAGGCGCGGGATCGACTCCAGGAGGCCCTTGGTGTACGGGTGGGCGGGCGCCTTGTAGATGTCGTGGACGGGGGCGGTCTCGACGATCCGGCCCGCGTACATGACCGCGATCTTGTCGGCGACGTCGGCGACGACGCCGAGGTCGTGGGTGATCAGGATCAGTCCCATGTTCAGGTCGCGCTGGAGCTCGGCGAGCAGGTCCATCACCTGGGCCTGCACCGTCACGTCGAGCGCCGTGGTCGGTTCGTCGGCGATGATCAGGTCCGGCTCCAGGGACAGCGCCATCGCGATCATGATCCGCTGGCGCATACCGCCGGAGAACTGGTGCGGGTACTGCCCGACCCGCTCCTTCGCCGCCGGGATGCGCACCCGGTCCATCAGCTCGATCGCCTTCAGCCTCGCGTCCTTGCGGGACGTGCCCTGGTGGACGGTGAACATCTCGCCGAGCTGGTCGCCCACGCTGAGCACGGGGTTGAGCGAGGAGAGGGCGTCCTGGAAGATCATCGCCATCTCGGCGCCGCGGATCCCGCGCCGCTCGTCCTCCCCCAGCTTGAGCAGGTCGCGGCCCTTGAAGACGATCTCGCCGCCCGTGATCCGGCCGGGCGGCGTGTCGAGGATGCCCATGACCGCCTGGGCGGTGACGGACTTGCCGGAGCCGGACTCGCCGAGGACGGCGAGCGTCTCACCGGCGGAGACGGTGTAGTCGACGCCGTTGACGGCCCGGGCGACGCCCTCGCGGGTGTGGAACTCGACGTGCAGGTCCCGGACGTCGAGCAGCGGCCCCGACTCGGCGGGCCCGGCGGGTGTGACGGACATGGCCGGCTCCTATCGCAGCTTCGGGTCGAGGGCGTCGCGCACCGCGTCGCCGAGCATGATGAACGCGAGGACGGTGACCGCCAGCGCGCCGGCGGGCCAGAGCATCATGTGCGGGGCGTTGCGGATGTACGGCGACGCGGAGGAGATGTCGATGCCCCAGGAGACCGTCGGCGGCTTCAGACCGGCGCCGAGGTACGACAGGGTCGCCTCCAGGGAGATGTAGGTGCCCAGGGCGATCGTGGCCACGACGATCACCGGCGCGATCGCGTTGGGCGCGATGTGGCGCAGCAGCATCCGGGTGTTGGAGGCGCCGAGCGCCCGCGCGGCCTGGACGTAGTCGTTCTGTTTGGCGGTGATGACCGAGCCGCGGGCGATGCGGGAGATCTGCGGCCAGCCGAGCAGCACCATGAAGCCGACGACGGGCCACACGGTGGTCGAGGTCACGACCGACAGCAGCACCAGGCCGCCGAGGACCACGGGGATGCCGAAGAAGATGTCGGTGAGCCGGGAGAGGACCGCGTCCCAGCCGCCGCCGAAGAATCCGGCGAGGGAGCCGAACAGCGAGCCGAGGATCGCGACCCCGAGCGTGGCGCAGACGCCGACGGTGACCGAGGTCCGGGCGCCGTAGACGGTGCGGGTGTAGACGTTGCAGCCCTGGCCGTTGTAGCCGAACGGGGCCCCGGGCTGGGAGCCCTGCTGGGCCTTGGCCAGGTCGCAGGCGAGCGGGCTGCCGGAGGCGATCAGCGACGGCCAGATCGAGATGACCACCAGGAAGAGGATCACCAGCGCGGAGACGATGAACACCGGGTTGCGCCGCAGGTCGCGCCAGGCGTCGGACCACAGGCTGCGGGGCTTGCCGGCCGGTCCGGTGCCCAGCGGTCCGCCCGGGGTCTTCTCCAGGGTCTCGCCCTCGCTCATGGCGAGGTCGGTCCCGCCGCCCGCGCCGGTGGAGGCGATGGCGTTGTCGTCGAAGGGCTGCTGCTCAGGCATACCGGATCCTCGGGTCGAGAACGGCGTACAGGAGGTCGACGAGCAGGTTCGCCAGCAGGAAGACGATGACGAGCACGGTCACGAAGCCGACGACGGTCTGGGTGTTCTGCCGCAGGATGCCCTGGTAGAGCTGGTAGCCGACGCCGTGGATGTTGAAGATGCGCTCGGTGACGATGGCGCCGCCCATGAGGGCGCCGATGTCGGTGCCGATGAAGGTGACGACGGGGATCAGCGAGTTGCGCAGCAGATGGCGCCGGATGACCCGCCCGCGCGGCAGCCCCTTGGCCTTGGCGGTGCGGACGTAGTCGGAGCGGGAGTTCTCGGCGATCGACGTCCGGGTGAGGCGGGTGACGTAGGCGAGGGAGACCGAGGCGAGCACCAGACCGGGCACGATCAGTTCGTCGAGCCGGGCGTCGGAGGACACCGAGGGGTCGATCACGCCCCACTTGATGCCGAGCACCAGCTGCACGATGAGACCGGTGACGAAGGTCGGCACGGCGATGACGACCAGCGTCAGCAGCAGGACCCCGGTGTCCACGGGGCGCCCGCGGCGCAGGCCGGTGACGACGCCGAGGGTGATGCCGATGACGATCTCGAAGAAGATGGCGACGATCGTCAGCCGGATGGTGACGGGGAAGGCCTCCGCCATCAGTTCGGTGACCGGCTGGCCGTTGAACGCGGTGCCGAAGTCGCCGGTGAAGACGTTGCCCATGTAGGTCAGGTATTGCTGCCAGACGGGCTTGTCGAGGCCGAACTCCTTGCGGAGCTGCGCGGCGGTCGCGGGATCGCACTGCCGGTCGCCGCAGAGGCCGGCGACGGGGTCTCCCATGATGTTGACCATCAGGAAGATCAGCAGCGTGGTGCCGAAGAAGACCGGGATCATCTGCAGCAGACGCCGGATCACGTAACGTCCCATGACACGCTCCGGGGGTCGTCGCGGGAAGGGGGACGGCCCGGCGCTCGCGGTGCGTCGCCGGGCCGGTGGCTTCCGCCGTCAGTTGACCTTGATCTCGTTGTAGACCGGGACGCTGAACGGGTTCAGGGTCACGTTGGAGATCCGCTCCGAGTAGCCGGCGCTGCCGTTCTGGTACCAGAGCGGGATCGCGGCCATCTCGTCGCGGACGACCTCCTCGGCCTGCTTGAAGAGGTCGACCGCCTTCGCGGTGTCGCTCTCGGCGTTGGCCTGGTCCACCAGGTCGTCGAACTTCTTGTTGCTCCACTTGCCGTCGTTGGACGAGGCGTTGGTGTAGTAGAGCGGCTGGAGGAAGTTCTGGATCAGCGGGTAGTCCATCTGCCAGCCGGCCCGGAACGGCCCGGGCATCTTCTGCTCGCCGATCTGGTTGCGGAAGTCGGCGAAGGTGCCGACGGGGTTGCCCACGCATGCCTTCTCGTTGCCGAGGGCGTTGTTGATGGAGTTGCACACCGCGTCGACCCAGTCCTTGTGGGAGCCGGTGTCGGCGTTGTACGTGATCTTGACCTGGCCGCCGGGCAGTCCGCCGCCCTCCTGGATCAGCTTCTTGGCCGCGGCCGGGTCGTAGTCGCAGGAGTCGCCGCAGAGGGTGTCGTCGAAGCCGCCGTCCTCGCCGAGCACCGGGGAGGTCCAGTCCTTCGCCGGGGTGCGGGTCTTCTGGAAGATCGTGTCGGTGATCTGGTCCCGGTTGATGGCGCGGGAGAGGCCGGTGCGCACCTTGGCGCCGTCGGGGGTGTTCCACGCGTCGTCGTAGAACGGGAAGGCGAGGGTCTGGATGATGCCGGCGGGGGTGTTGATGTACCGGTCGCCGAGGTCCGCCTGGACGTTCTTGAGCTGGGAGGCCGGGACGTCGTCGACGAGGTCGAGGTTGCCCGCGATCAGGTCGGTGTAGGCGGTGTTGTTGTCCGTGTAGACCTTGAGGTCGATGCCGCCGTTCTGGGCCTTGTCGGGACCGGGGTAGTCGTCCCAGCGGCGGAGCTGCGCCTCGGAGCCCTTCTGGTACGAGTTCAGCGTGTACGGGCCGTTGCCGACGGGCTTGGCGATCCAGGCGTCGTGGTCGTCGAAGAAGGACTGGGGCAGCGGGGCGAAGGCCGCGTACCCGAGGGTGTCGGGCCAGGTGGAGAACTTCTGGCTGAGCTTCGCCGTGAAGGTCAGGTCGTCGACGACCTTCAGCCCCGAGAGCGACTGCGCGGAGGGCTCGCCGCTCTCGGGGTGGACGGCCTCGTAGCCGTCGATGTAGCCGAAGAAGTAGGCGTTCTTCTGGTTGTTCTTCAGGTTGGCGCCGTAGTTCCACGCGTCGACGTAGGACTTCGCGGTGACCTTCTCGCCGTTGCTGAAGGTCCAGCCGCTCTTGATCTTGATGGTGAAGTTCATCGAGTCGGTGGTCTCGATGCTCTCGGCCATCATGTCGGTGGCGGCGCCGGTCTTCGGGTCGTATCGCTTCAGGCCCCGGAAGATCATGTCGAGGACCTTGCCGCCCTGGACCTCGTTGGTGTTGGCGGGCTCCAGCGGGTTCTGCGGGTCCGTCCAGGAGGAACTGACGATGCCGTCCTCGCCGCCCCCGCCTCCGCTGTCCCCGCCACCACCGCAGCCGGTCGCCGCGAGGGCGACGACTGCCGCGCATGCGGCCCACTTGGCGTGCGTGGCTCCGCGCATGGGGTTCCTCCCGTGTCCTAGGCCTGACTTAGGACCGAATATCACCCCATAGCGGAACTAACGCACTTTCAGGGCGTCCGGGTGGCGGCCGCGGCCGCCGCCGGACGGGTGACCTCCCAGGTGTCGATCGCGTAGTGCAGGGCCATCCCGTGCGCCTCGTACAGGGCCAGGGCGCGTGACTCGTTGGCGGTGTCCACGCCGAGGCCGATGGTGTCCCGGCCGCGGGCCGCGTAGACGGCGAAGGCGTGGCGCAGCAGATGGCCCGCGATGCCCCGGCCGCGGGCCGGACGGCGGACGCCGAGGTTGCGGATCCAGCCCATGGCCTCCCGGTCGTCCCGGCTGAGCATCACGGCGACGTCCCCCTCGCCGTCGAGCGAGGCGATCCACACCAGCGACCAGTCGAGGCGGGCGCCGTCGACGTCGTCCAGCCACTGCTCGTAGGTGCGGGCGTGGTGGTCGAAGTGATCGGCGAACGTCTCCTCGACCAGCGCGTGGGCGAGGCGCCGGTCGGCCTCGTCGCGGCAGTCGCGCAGGGTCAGGGCCGGGCCCGCCGGCGGGGTCGGCGGGAGGTCGGCGGACGCGGAGAGCGGGCGGGTCATGATCTGGTGGCGCCGCACGGTGGACCAGCCCCGGGCGGTCAGCAGCGCGGTGTCCACGGTGGGCGCCGCGTTCAGATGGAGGTGGAGCACGGCGCGTTCGGCGCCGCTCCCGGAGGCCTTCTCGGCGGCCCGGGCCTCGATCAGCTCCAGCAGCAGCACGGCCGCGTCGGAGCGGCCGGGCAGGACGTAGTGGTCGACGCCGATGTCCCCCTGGCCCGAGTCGCTGTAGATCACCCCGTACCCCACGAGGACGGTCCCGTCGGACACCAGCCAGGTGTCGCGGGCGAGGTCGACGTCGGCATGGGCCAGATCGGCCTCGACGGAGTGCAGATCGGTCTCGTGGCGGCCGATCTCGGCGAGGTCGACGGCGTTCAGCAGGGCACAGACGGCGGGCGCGTCGGCGGGCGTCGCCGGACGGACGGTGAGGGACATGCCGACACTGTCGGCGGCCCCGGGCCCCGGGGGCAATCGGTTTTCCCTCCGCCGGACCGGCCCGCGCGCACGGCACGGCCCCCGCCCCGCGGCAGCGGGACGGGGGCCGGATGCACGGCGCCGGGGTCAGCCGGCGTGCACGACGTCCTTCTCCTCGGCGAAGTGGCACGCCGACTCGTGGGCCGCCGGGGTGTCCTGGCCGGCGAAGCGCTCCGGGACCGCCAGCAGCGGGATCTCGGTGGCGCAGCGGTCCTCGGCCTTCCAGCAGCGGGTGCGGAAGCGGCAGCCCGACGGCGGGTTGGCCGGCGACGGGACGTCACCGGTGAGGATGATCCGCTCGCGGCCCTCGCGGGCGGCCGGGTCCGGGACGGGGACGGCCGACAGCAGCGCCTGGGTATAGGGGTGCGTCGGGTGGTCGTAGATCTGGATGTCCGTCCCGATCTCGGCCATCTTCCCGAGGTACATCACGCCGACGCGGTCGGAGATGTGCCGGACGATCGACAGGTCGTGGGCGATGAAGAGGTAGGACAGGTTGAACTCGTCCTGGAGCTTCTCCATCAGGTTGATGACCTGCGCCTGGACGGACACGTCCAGCGCGGAGACCGGCTCGTCGCAGATGATGATCTCGGGGTTGAGCGCGAGACCGCGGGCGATGCCGATGCGCTGGCGCTGACCGCCGGAGAACTGGTGCGGGTACCGGTGGATGTACTCGGGGTTGAGACCCACGACCTCCAGCAGGTCCTGCACCTTCTTGCGGCGGTCGCCCTTCGGGGCGACCTCGGGGTGGATCTCGTACGGCTCCCCGATGATGTCGCCGACCGTCATCCTCGGGTTGAGCGAGGTGTACGGGTCCTGGAAGACCATCTGGATGTTGCGCCGCACGGCCTTCAGCGCGCGCCCGGACAGCTTGGTGATGTCCTGGCCCTTGTAGAAGACCTCGCCGGCGGTCGCCTGCTCCAGCGTCATCAGCAGCTTGGCGACGGTCGACTTGCCGCAGCCGGACTCGCCGACGATGCCCAGGGTCTCGCCCTGGTACAGGTCGAAGGAGATCCCGTCGACGGCCTTGACCGCGCCGACCTGCTTCTTGAAGAGGATGCCCTGGGTCAGCGGGAAGTGCTTGACCAGGTTGCGGACCTGGAGGATCGGCTCACCGCGCGCGACGGTCGCGTCCAGGGCGGCGACGGCCGCCTCCTCCGTCGCGGCCGACACGGTCTCGACGTCGGTGACGTTCGGCGTCGCGTCCACGGCCTCGTTCGTCTTGTTGAGCTCAGCCATGGATCGTCTCCTTCCAGAAGTGGCACGCGCTTCCGCGGCCGGGCAGATCGCCACCGTCCTGCTCGGTCACCGGCACGAGCGGCGGGACCTCGGTGCGGCAGATGTCCTCCGCCTTGGGGCAGCGCGGGTTGAAGGCGCAGCCACTGGGGATCTTGAGCAGGTTGGGCGGCAGACCCTTGATCGCGTACAGCTCCTGGCCCTTCTGGTCCAGGCGCGGGATCGAGTCGAGCAGACCCCGGGTGTACGGGTGGGCCGGACGCTTGTAGAGCTCGTGCACGGGGGCGGTCTCGACGATCCGGCCCGCGTACATGACCGCGATCTTGTCCGCGACGTCGGCGACGACGCCGAGGTCGTGGGTGATCAGGATCAGGCCCATGTGGTACTCGCGCTGGAGCTCGGCGAGCAGGTCCATGACCTGCGCCTGGACCGTCACGTCGAGGGCCGTGGTCGGCTCGTCGGCGATGATCAGGTCCGGCTCCAG
Organism: Streptomyces zhihengii; assembly: GCF_016919245.1. Taxonomy (NCBI): domain Bacteria; kingdom Bacillati; phylum Actinomycetota; class Actinomycetes; order Kitasatosporales; family Streptomycetaceae; genus Streptomyces; species Streptomyces zhihengii. Next base: position 3,059,279 of record NZ_JAFEJA010000001.1, read on the forward strand.
GGCCAGCGCCATGGCGATCATGATGCGCTGGCGCATACCGCCGGAGAACTGGTGCGGGTAGTCGTTGACCCGGGCCTTGGCGGCGGGGATCTTCACCCGGTCCATCAGCTCGATGGCCTTGGCCTTGGCCTCCTTCTTGGAGAGGCCCTGGTGCACCCGGAACATCTCGCCGAGCTGGTAGCCCACCGAGAGCACGGGGTTGAGCGAGGACAGCGCGTCCTGGAAGATCATGGCGATCTTGGAGCCGCGGATCTTCCGGCGCTCCTCGTTCGACATGGTCAGCAGGTCCTGGCCGCGGAAGAGCACCTCGCCCTTGGGGATGCGGCCGGGCGGCATGTCGAGGATGCCCATGATGGCCTGCGCCGTCACGGACTTGCCGGAGCCGGACTCGCCGAGGACGGCGAGCGTCTCACCGGCGGAGACGGTGTAGTTGACACCGTTGACGGCCTTGGCCACACCGTCGCGGGTGTGGAACTCGACGTGCAGGTCGCGCACTTCGAGCAGCGGGCCGTCGCTGTCCCCGGCGCTGCGGGGCGCGGGGACGGGGGAAGTCTTGTCGATGATGGTCACGTACGCCTCCCTCAGCGCATCTTCGGGTCGAGGGCGTTGCGGACCGCATCGCCGAACATGAGGAACGCGAGCACCGTGATCGACACCATCACCGAGGGGATGATCAGCACGTACGGGGCGTTGCGGATCTGGGCGAAGCCGTCGGAGACGTCGATGCCCCACGACACGGTCGGCTCGGCGAGGCCGATGCCCAGGAAGGACAGCGTGGCCTCCGCGCCGATGTAGCCGCCGAGCGCGATGGTGGCGACGACGATGACCGGCGCCAGGGCGTTGGGCATGATGTGCCGGATCATGATCCGGCTCGTCGAGGCGCCGAGCGCACGGGCGGCGACCACGTAGTCGGCCTGCTTGACGGTGATCACCGCGCCGCGGGCGACACGGGCGATCGAGGTCCAGCCGAGGAAGGACAGCGCCAGGATGACGGTCCACACGGCGCGCCTCTCGAAGCTGGTCAGGACGACCATCGCGCCGAGCAGGAACGGGATGCCGAAGAAGATGTCGGTGAGACGGGACAGCAGGCTGTCGACCCATCCGCCGAAGTAGCCGGCCATCATGCCGAGCGCGCCGCCGAGCAGGGTGACGATGACCGTCACGCTGATGCCGACGGTGATCGAGGCGCGGGCGCCGTGGATGACACGCGCGTAGATCGACCGGCCCTGGATGTCGTAGCCGAACCAGTCGGGGGAGAAGAAGTGCCCCCACTGCGGCTTCTGCAGGTAGTGGTTGACCAGGTCGCCGTCACGCGGCGACGCGCTGGTGAACAGCCCCGGCCAGGCGGCCATGACGACCAGCACCAGGATGAGCACCGAGGAGACGATGAACAGCGGGCTGCGGCGCAGGTCGCGCCAGGCGTCGGACCAGAGGCTGCGCGGCTTGCCCGAGGGGGCCGGACCGGCCTCGGCGATCAGCACGGTGTCCGGTGCCGCCGCGGTCGTGAGCCTCTCGGAGGTCTCGGCGGTCTCTGCGATTTTCTCAGGCATACCGGATCCTCGGGTCCAGGACCGCGTAAAGCAGGTCGACGAGCAGGCTGCAGATGAGGTAGACGAGGACGATCAGCGTCACGATGCCGACGACCGTGGCTCCCTCGCGCCGCCTCAGCGCCTCGAAGACGAGGCTGCCGACGCCGTGGATGTTGAAGATGCCCTCGGTGACGACCGCGCCCGCCATGAGCGTGCCGAGGTCGGTGCCGAGGAAGGTGACGACGGGGATCATCGAGTTGCGCATCAGGTGCACACCGACGATGCGGCGCCGGGGAAGCCCCTTGGCGACCGCGGTGCGCATGTAGTCCGAGCGCAGGTTCTCGGCGACCGACGTGCGGGTCAGCCGCGCCACGTACGCGAGGGACAGCGCGGCCAGCACGGAGGCCGGCAGCAGGAGTTCGTTCCACGACTCCTCGAGGGAGACGTTCGGCTCCACCACACCGAGCTGGAAGGCGAAGAAGTACTGGGACAGACGGCCCAGGACGAACGAGGGAACGGAGATGAGCAGGAGCGTGAGGAGCAGCAGCCCGCGGTCCCGGAGGGTGTCGGGCTTGAGCCCCGCGAGGACACCGAGGGTGATACCTGCGACGACCGTGAAGACGAACGCGAACATCGTCAGCTGGATGGTGACCGGGTAAGCCTCGGCGATCACCTCCGCGATGGGACGCTGGCTGGCGATCTGCATGCCGAAGTCGCCCTGGAACAGCTTGCCGAGGTACATGAGGTACTGCACCAGGACGGGCTTGTCGAGACCGTACTCGGCCTTCAGGGAGTCGATCTGGGTCTGATCGACGTTCTGTTCGCCTGCCAGCGCTCTGACGGGGTCGCCGGGGAGCGCGTACATCATGAGGAAGATCAGCAGGGTTGACCCGATGAACACCGGGATCATCTGGAGCAGTCGTCGTGCGACGTAGCGCCCCATAGGTGCCTCCGTGAGGGGTTAACCGGTCCGGGGGGCGCCGTGCGCACAGCACGGTGCCCCCGGACCACCGCCGCCGCCGGATGACCGACGGCGGCGGGTGATGGCCGAGTGGGGATGGGCCCGTCAAGCGTTACTTGACGGTGACTCCGGGCAGCTCGAGGTCGCCGTGGAAGTCGACCTTGACGTTGTCGACAGCCTTGCCGTGGCCACCGTTGATGCGGTAGTACCACAGCGGGATGGCGGGCATCTTCTCGAGCAGCTTCTTCTCGACCTCCTGGTAGCCCTTCACGGCCTCGTCCAGGGAGTTCGCCTTGTCCGCCGCGGCCATCAGACCGTCGATCTCCTTGTCGGAGAAACGACCGTTGTTGGACTCGGCGTTGGTGTGGTAGAGCTCCTTGATGAAGTTCACGTTGACGGGGTAGTCGGCCACCCAGCCACCGCGGTACATCGACTTGACCTGGTCGTTGTCACGAGCCTCGAGGTCGGTCGGGAAGTCCGGCTTGGCGTCGCCGACGCAGTCGACACCGGTCGCCTTGCGGATGGACTCGCAGACGGCGGTCACCCACTCCTTGTGGCCACCGTCGGTGTTGTACTGGAGGAACAGCTTGTTGTCCGGGACGCCGCCGCCCTCGGTGATGAGCTGCTTGGCCTTCTCCGGGTTGTACGTGAAGACGTCCGTACCCAGGTCCTGGTTGCCCTTGACCTGCGGCGGCGTGAAGCTCGTCGCGGGGGTACGGGTGTTGTTCAGGACGGTCTTGGTGATCGTGTCGCGGTCGATCGCCATGGACAGACCCTGGAGGACCTTGGGGTCGATGTCCTTGAACGTCTTGGAGTAGAACGCCGGGACCAGCGACTGGATGGCCGCGTACGGCTGCTCGATGGCGCCGTCGCCCAGGTCCTGCTTGTACTTCGGCAGGTCCGTCGGGCCGACCTGGCGGATGATGTCCAGGTTGCCGGAGACGACGTCCTGGTACGCGGCCTCGAGGGTCGCGTAGTTCTTGAACTGGATGCCCTTGTTCTGCGCCTTGTTGGGGCCCTGGTAGTCAGGGTTGGCCGCAACCTGGATCAGCTTCTTGTGGGTCCACTTCTCGAACTTGTACGGACCGTTGCCGACCGGCTTCTGGCCGAACGCCTTCGGGTCGTCGAAGAAGACCTTGGGCAGCGGGGCGAAGGTGGCGTAGCCCAGCTTGTAGTTGAAGTACGGGACCTTCTCGGCCAGCTCGATCGTGAAGGTGGTCTCGTCGACGACCTTCAGACCGGACATCTTGTCGGCCTTCGGGTCACCCTTCTCCGGGTGCACGTCGGCGTAGCCGGCGATGTCGCCGAACCAGAACGCGTTCTGCTGGTTGTTCTTGATGTTGGCGTACCAGTTCCACGCGTCGACGTAGGACTGCGCGGTCACCGCCTCGCCGTTGTGGAACTTCCAGCCCGCCTTGAGCTTGACGGTCCACGTCTTCGAGTCGGTCGTCTCCACGGACTCGGCGTTCGTGTAGACGATGTTGCCCTGAGCGTCGAAGTCCAGCAGCTGGGTGAAGAGCGACTGAATGACGTACGAGCCGTTGGTCTCGTTCGTGTCCGCCGGGATCAGCGGCTTCTGCGGCTCGCCGACGTCGATCGAGACGTAGCCCGCGGGCTTGCCCGAGGCGCTGCCCTTGTCCTTGTCCGAGCCACTGTCGCTGCCACCACAGGCAGTCGCGGCCATGGCGACGACTATCGCACCCGCGACCCACTTGGCGCTCTTGGCACCACGCATGGGTTCCTCCTCATGAGTCCACTTTGTCACTACAAGAGGGGCATTGCTGACGCGCCGACACCCCTGACGGCGCTGTGTCAATGCCCCGAGTGTGCTCGTGAGTCGGCGCTCCCCACAGCGCATGACCCATTGACCCGAGCTCAATGGAGCCAACTATTAAGTACGTCCGGGCCGTAAACCACACTTAAAGGGTCTCGTTTTGACAACATCAGAGGTGGCTGTCAGACCGAAATCCGGACAAAGCGAGCACAGACAGACACCCGCGAAACGGACCGTTAACACATGTTCCGGAGAGCGACGGTCGATATGCGGACACTCGGGTCGGCTAAACGATTTGACGAACAGGCCCGGCCCCTCGCCTTGTCAGCGAGGGGCCGGGCCTGGTGTATGCGGTTTTCCCGGGCCTTCGCCGGCCCCGCCGGACGCCCCTCGGGGCGCCCGGCGCCCCGCGGACCCCGCCAGGGGTGTCCGCGGGCGCTGAGGACGCGTCAGCCGTGCTTGGCGCGCGAGGCCGAGCGGGCGCGCTCGCGCTGGTCGAGGACGACCTTGCGGATGCGGACGGCCTCCGGGGTCACCTCGACGCACTCGTCGTCGCGGCAGAACTCCAGCGACTGCTCCAGCGAGAGCTTGCGCGGGGGCACGATCGCCTCGAACGAGTCGGCGGAGGAGGAGCGCATGTTGGTGAGCTTCTTCTCCTTGGTGATGTTCACGTCCATGTCGTCGGAGCGGGAGTTCTCCCCGACGATCATGCCCTCGTACACCTCGGTGCCGGGGTCGGTGAACAGCACGCCGCGCTCCTGGAGGTTGGTCATCGCGAACGCGGTGACGGCGCCGGAGCGGTCGGCGACCAGGGAGCCGTTGTTGCGCGTCTGGAGCGGGCCGAACCACGGCTCGTGGCCCTCGTGGATGGAGTGGGCGATGCCCGTGCCGCGGGTGTTCGTCAGGAACTCCGTCCGGAAGCCGATGAGGCCGCGGGACGGGACGACGAACTCCATGCGGACCCAGCCGGAGCCGTGGTTGGACATGTTGTCCATCCGGCCCTTGCGGACGCCCATGAGCTGCGTGACGGCGCCCATGTGCTCCTCGGGCACGTCGATCGTCATGCGCTCGACGGGCTCGTGGACCTTGCCGTCGACCTCCTTGGTGACGACCTGCGGCTTGCCGATGGTCAGCTCGAAGCCCTCGCGGCGCATCTGCTCGACCAGGATGGCCAGCGCCAGCTCGCCGCGGCCCTGGACCTCCCAGGCGTCGGGGCGCTCGGTGTCGAGGACGCGGAGCGAGACGTTGCCGATGAGCTCGCGGTCGAGGCGGTCCTTGACCTGGCGGGCGGTGACCTTGCGGTCCTTCACGGCATTCTTGGCGTCGGCGCCCTTGCCGGTGCCGCCGCGGCCGACCAGCGGCGAGGTGTTGGTGCCGATGGTCATGGAGATGGCCGGCTGGTCCACCGTGATCAGCGGGAGGGCGACCGGGTTCTCCGGGTCGGCCAGGGTCTCGCCGATCATGATGTCGGGGATGCCCGCGACGGCGCAGATGTCACCGGGGCCGGCGACCTCGGCCGGCTTGCGGGTGAGCGCCTCGGTCATCATCAGCTCGGTGATGCGGACGTTGGCCACCGTGCCGTCCCGCTTGATCCACGCGACCGTCTGGCCCTTGCGCAGCTCGCCCTGCTCGACGCGGAGCAGCGCGATGCGGCCGAGGAAGTTGTCGGCGTCGAGGTTGGTGACGTGGGCCTGGAGCGGCGCGTCCTCCTCGTACGCCGGGGCCGGGACGTGCTCCAGGATCGTGGAGAAGAACGGCTCCAGGTTCTCGGAGTCCTGCGGGACCGTGCCGTCCTGCGGCTTGGTCAGCGAGGCGATGCCGTCGCGGCCGCAGGCGTAGACGATCGGGAACTCGATCTGGTCCTCGTCGGCGTCCAGGTCGAGGAAGAGGTCGTAGGTCTCGTTGACGACCTCGTCGATCCGGGAGTCCGGGCGGTCCGTCTTGTTGATGCAGAGGATGACCGGCTTGCGCTGCTGGAGGGCCTTGCGCAGCACGAAGCGGGTCTGCGGCAGCGGACCCTCGGAGGCGTCCACCAGGAGGACGACGGCGTCGACCATCGACAGACCGCGCTCGACCTCGCCGCCGAAGTCGGCGTGGCCGGGGGTGTCGATGATGTTGATCGTGATCGGGGCCCCGCCGTCCTTGGGGTGATACTTCACCGCCGTGTTCTTGGCGAGGATCGTGATGCCCTTCTCACGCTCCAGGTCGTTCGAGTCCATCATGCGGTCGTCGAGCTGCTGGTGGGCGGCGAAGGCACCGGCCTGCTTGAGCATGGCGTCGACGATGGTCGTCTTGCCGTGGTCGACGTGGGCGACGATGGCGACGTTGCGGATGTCGTGGCGCGTGGGCATGGGTGGCTTGCGCTTCTCTCGGATCGTGGGATGCGGCGTCAATTCCTCTTACGCCCGCCGGGCGGACGCGCCACGGCTACCGTCCATGGTACGGGGCCGCCGCCGTGGGGGCCGTCCGGAGCGGACGGGGCCCGGCGAAGGGGACGAGGATCACGCCGCGGGCGCGGGGGTGCGGGGCGCCGCGCGACTCGGGTCTGGGTGATCACGACCTTGCCCGCCGGCGGTGCCGGCGGGCAAGGGAGTTGAGCCACTTCTGAGCTTGTGCAAGCGATGGCCGATTACCGCTTCTCGGCCCCGTTGACCTGGGACTTCTTGTAACCCATGTCCTGGTACGACGGGGACTTGAAGCCGAAGGCCCCGACATTGGCCAGGGAGCCCCGCACCGCGACCAGCTCGGGCCGCTGGTACAGCGGGATGGAGCCCGCCGCCGCCCAGATCCTGGCGTCGGCACGGCGCATCAGATCGCGCGCGGTGTCCTCGTCCAGCTCACCCGCCGCCTGATCGAACAACTGATCGATGTAGTCGCTGCCGACCCGGGTGTAGTTCTGCTCGACCAGCAGCGATCCGTCGGACGCCGGCTTCGGCTTGGCGTAGATCGGCCGCGCGTCGGTCGCCGGGTAGGCGCTCGCCGGCCACGAGTACAGGGCCAGGTCGTAGTCACCGGACGCGACGTGGTCCTTGAAGTAGTTCTCGTCGTCGACCTTGACGATCTCGGTGCGGATCCCGACCCGCCGCAGCATCGCGGAGATCTTGTCGCCGACCGAGCGCAGCACCTGCGAGCCCGGCCCCGAGGGGAGCACGAACCGCAGCGACAGGGCCTTGCCGTCCTTGCCGACGGCACCGCCCGCCGGGGCGGGCGCCGCGGTGCCGCGGGGCGCGTAGGCGCCGGCCACCCCGTCGCCCCGGTGCTGTCCGCCGGCCGCCGCGGTGTCCGCGGACCCCGGGCCCTCGGCGACCGTCCGGGCCTGCTGCTCCAGCGCGAGGCTCTGGAGGGCCGCCCCGGGGGCGGGGGCGAGGACACGGGTCGCGGCCGCGGCGCGGTCGCGGAGCCGGGCGTCGGCGGCGGGCTTGTCGTCGCCGACGATGTAGAGGCCGTCGTCGGACGCGGCGTCCGGGGCGGCCCCGGGCTTGTCCGAGGCGCGGTCGCCGTCCTTCCCGCTCTCCTCGGCGCCCTGCTTCGTGCCGGACGGCGAGGCGCTGCCCGAGGGGCCGCCCGCTCCGGCGCCCGCCTCGGCCGGCTCGGGCTTCTGCCGGGCGCCGCCCGGGGTCCAGCCCGCGTCGGCGAGCAGGCCCTGCGCCTCCTGGGTGCTCTGCTTGCCGAGCGCCCCGCTGCCGTCCTTGTAGACCGGCTGGCCGGCGAGGGCGAGGTGGCTGCCGGGCGGCTCGGCGGGCAGCCCGAGCGGGCCGAGCACCGTGTCGGCCAGTTCCCCGCGGTCGAGCGCGCGGGCGACGGCCCGGCGGACCCGCTCGTCGGCGAGCGGTCCGCTCTCCCCGTTCATCGCGAGCTGGGTGTACGCGGGCTCCAGCGACTTGCGGACCCGGAAGCCGCGCAGCGCCGACTGCTCCTCGGCGTAGAGCCGCTGCGCCTTCGCGGTGCGCTCGCGGGCCGCGCGGGCGGTGTCGGCGAGGCTCTCGTCGGAGCCGTGGGCCAGCGCCCAGGAGCGGAGGGCCGCCGAGGGGGTGACGTCCGCGCCGGGGCCGTGCGCGACGGGCTCGCCGCCGCGGCCGGCGTCCTTCGCGGCGTACGCGATGCGCTCGGCTCCGGACCGGTCGATCTCGGCCACGTCCAGCGTGCCCGCCGCCAGCGCGGCGACCCGCTGCTCGCGCGGCACCGCGGTGAGGACCAGGCTCTCCAGCTTGGCCCGGCGGCCCCACCAGCGCGGGTTGCGCACCAGGGTGGTGGCCTTCGCCTTGCCGTCGATCCTCTGGACCCGGAAGGGCCCGGCCGTGGCGGCGAGCGCGGTGCGGGCCCGCTCGTTGAAGGCGGCCGGGGTGGCGGTCACCTCCTTGGGGTAGAGCGGGGTGAACAGCGACCGCCAGTCCGCGTACGGCTTGGTGAAGGTGACCTTGACCTCCAGGTCGCTGGAGCCCCGCTCGATCCGGTCGATCCGCTCGTACCCGGCGTTGCGCGCCGTCCAGAACGCGGAGTCCTTGCCGCTCAGCGCGCGCCACTGGGAGAGGAAGTCGGGGGCCCCGATCTCCCGGCCGTCGCTCCAGACGGCCTGCTGGTTGAGCTTGTAGAGGACGACCTGCTTCGGTTCGCGCTCGACGACCTCGGCCGATTCCAGGTAGTCGGGGTTGCGCTGGGGGCGGCCGCGTTCGTCGACGGTGAAGAGCGCCGGCAGCACGGCGCCCGCGATACGGGCGGTCGTGGCGTCGGCGTCGGCCTGGAAGGCGTTGAGCGTGGCGGGCACCGAGTCCACGGCCCAGCGCACGGTGCCGCCGTCGGCGGTGGCGTCACGGCCGGCGGGCGCGATGTCCTGGGCCGGAGGCTTCGCCTTGCTCTCGTCGTCGCCGGAGCCGCAGGCGGCGAGAGCGGGCAGAGCCAGTACGCCGCTGGTGAGCAGGGCCACGGAGCGGAGTCTTCGGGAGCATGTCCGCCCTCGGAGGGCCTCGACCTGGGACATGGCATGTACCTCTTCGTCCTGGTTCGTCGAATTTGGAGATGATCACACCTATTCCTCCACTGAAGTGGACGGAGCCGCCCCGCGGGCGCAGACACGGCGGGGGCCGCCGCCGAGGCCACCCGGGCGGCCCAGCGGCGAGCCCGCGGCCGGCCGGACCGAGCGGCCGGAAACACACGCACCGGGGCCGCGGACGCCGGTAATCCCGTACGTCCCCTTCACAACACCGGATGTGACGCGCAACACTCTCAGGCGCATGAGCGATGCCACCCGCACTCCGCGGAAGTGAGGACACGTCATGTCCCAGCAGGACGAGTTGACGGCGATGCGGCAGCACGTCGACGAGCTCACCCGGCGCGTCGGGAGACTGGAGCAGGCACTGGAGGCCGCCCTGCGGGGCGCCGCGCCGGCCCCGCCCGGCACGCCGAAGCCCCCGGCCCCCGTGGACCTGGTCACCATCCCGGACACCCCGTACGACAGCACCCTGTGGACGGACTCGGACGACGAGGGGCTCGGCGCCCGCGACCGTCACGCACCCTGACCCGCGCACACCCCCCGGACCTCACCCGATCCCACTCCACCCGGAGTCCCCGTTGGCCACAGGTACCGAACCACAGCCCGCCGGCACGGGAGTGCACGGAGCCGGCCGGGCCGCCATCCGCGCCCGCCATCTGCGCACGGACCGCTGGTGGCTCTCCCCCGCCCTCACCGCGGCGGGGCTCCTCGCCTTCGTCGTCTACTCGTCCTGGCGCGCCTTCGCGAACGCCGACTACTACGCGGCGCCGTACGTGTCGCCGTTCTACTCGCCCTGCCTCGCCGAGAACTGCGTCCCGATGAAGGGCGGGCCGAACTGGGAGATCTTCGGAAGCTGGTGGGGGCTGTCGCCCGCGCTGCTGATCCTGGTCTTCCCGCTGGGCTTCCGGCTGACCTGCTACTACTACCGCAAGGCCTACTACCGGGGCTTCTGGGCGTCGCCCCCGGCCTGCGCGGTCGCCGAGCCGCACCGGACGTACACCGGCGAGACCCGCTTCCCGCTGATCCTCCAGAACGCCCACCGGTACTTCTTCTACGCGGCGCTGCCGGTCGCCGCGATCCTCACCTACGACACCGTGCTCGCCTTCCGCGACGAGACCTACGCCTGGGGCCACATGGGGCTCGGCACCGTGGTGCTGCTGGTGAACGCCGTGCTGATCTGGGCGTACACCCTCTCCTGCCACTCCTGCCGGCACATCGTCGGCGGCCGGCTGCGGCACTTCTCCCGGCATCCGGTGCGCTACCGGCTGTGGAGCTGGGCGGGGCGGCTCAACGCGCGCCACATGCAACTGGCCTGGGCCTCGCTGTTCAGCGTCGGGCTCGCGGACCTCTACGTGTACCTCGTCGCCACCGGCGTCTTCGACGATCCCCGCTTCTTCTAGGCCCCTGTTCCAGGCCCCTGCGGTTCCAGGCCCCTACGGAAGGTTGCCCTCCGGCATGACACAGCTCGAACGTCAGCAGTGGGACGTGGTCATCGTGGGCGCGGGCGGCGCCGGACTGCGCGCCGCGATCGAGGCGCGCGAGCGGGGCGCGCGCACCGCGGTGGTGTGCAAGTCCCTCTTCGGCAAGGCCCACACCGTGATGGCCGAGGGCGGCATCGCCGCCTCCATGGGCAACGTCAACGACCACGACTCCTGGCAGGTCCACTTCCGCGACACCATGCGCGGCGGGAAGTTCCTCAACCAGTGGCGGATGGCCGAGCTGCACGCCCGGGAGGCGCCGGACCGGGTGTGGGAGCTGGAGACCTGGGGCGCGCTCTTCGACCGGACCGCGGACGGGCGGATCTCCCAGCGGAACTTCGGCGGCCACGAGTACCCGCGCCTCGCCCACGTCGGCGACCGGACGGGGCTGGAGCTGATCCGCACCCTCCAGCAGAAGATCGTCTCCCTCCAGCAGGAGGACCGCGACGCGTACGGCGACCCCGAGGCGCGGCTGAAGGTCTTCCAGGAGTGCACGGTCACCCGGATCCTCAAGGACCCGGCGCCAGGGCGGGACGGGGCGGTGGCCGGGACGTTCTGCTACGAGCGCGAGACCGGCCGCTTCTTCGTCCTGGAGGCGCCCGCCGTGGTCCTGGCCACCGGCGGCATCGGCAAGTCCTTCAAGGTGACCTCCAACTCCTGGGAGTACACCGGCGACGGCCACGCGCTGGCGCTGCTCGCGGGCGCGCCGCTGCTCAACATGGAGTTCGTGCAGTTCCACCCCACGGGGATGGTCTGGCCGCCGTCCGTGAAGGGGATCCTCGTCACCGAGTCGGTGCGCGGCGACGGCGGGGTGCTGCGCAACTCCGAGGGCCGCCGCTTCATGTTCGACTACGTCCCGGACGTCTTCAAGGAGAAGTACGCCGAGTCCGAGGAGGAGGGCGACCGCTGGTACGAGGACCCCGACGCCAACCGGCGCCCGCCCGAGCTGCTCCCCCGCGACGAGGTCGCCCGCGCGATCAACGCGGAGGTCAAGGCCGGCCGGGGCTCCCCGCACGGCGGGGTCTTCCTGGACGTCTCCACCCGGATGCCGGCCGAGACGGTCCGCCGGCGGCTGCCGTCCATGTACCACCAGTTCAAGGAGCTCGCGGACGTCGACATCACCGCCGAGCCCATGGAGGTCGGGCCGACCTGCCACTACGTGATGGGCGGTATAGCCGTCGACTCGGACACCGCGGCGGCCGCCGGGGTACCGGGCCTGTTCGCCGCCGGCGAGGTGGCGGGCGGGATGCACGGCTCCAACCGCCTCGGCGGGAACTCCCTCTCCGACCTGCTCGTCTTCGGCCGCCGGGCCGGTCTGCACGCCGCCGCACTCGCCGCGGCGCACCCGGACCGGCCGTCGGTGGACGAGGCGGAGGTGGCGGCGGCCGCCGCCGAGGCGCTGGCCCCCTTCGGCGCCGCGACCGGCACCGAGGGCGCCCCGGAGAACCCGTACACCCTCCACCAGGAGCTCCAGCAGACGATGAACGACCTGGTGGGGATCATCCGGCGGGCCGGTGAGGTGGAGCAGGCCCTCGAACGGCTGGCGGTGCTGCGCGAACGGGCCGCCCGGGCCGGGGTCGAGGGGCACCGCCAGTTCAACCCCGGCTGGCACCTCGCCCTGGACCTGCGCAACATGCTGCTGGTCAGCGAGTGCGTCGCCCGCTCCGCGCTGGAGCGCACCGAGAGCCGCGGCGGCCACACCCGTGAGGACCGCCCCGCCATGGAGCGGGCCTGGCGCCGGGTGAACCTGCTCTGCCGCCTCGCCCCCTCGACGGCCGCCCCCGGCGGGGGCGCCGTCGTGCTCGACCGCCGGGAGACCGAGCCCATCCGCCCCGACCTGCTCGCCCTCTTCGAGAAGGAGGAGCTGGTCAAGTACCTCGCCGAAGAGGAGCTCGCCACATGAGCACGTACGACGCGCGGTTCCGGGTGTGGCGGGGCGACGCCGAGGGCGGCGGCCTGGAGGACTTCACCGTGGAGGTGAACGACGGCGAGGTCGTGCTCGACATCGTCCACCGGCTCCAGGCCACGCAGGCCCCCGACCTCGCCGTCCGCTGGAACTGCAAGGCGGGCAAGTGCGGCTCGTGCAGCGCGGAGGTCAACGGCCGCCCGCGGCTGCTCTGCATGACCCGCATGTCCGTCTTCACCCGCGACGAGACGATCACGATCACCCCGCTGCGCGCCTTCCCCGTGGTGCGGGACCTGGTGACCGATGTGTCGTTCAACTACGCCAAGGCCCGCGAGATCCCCTCGTTCGTGCCGCCGTCCGGGCTGGAGCCCGGCGCGTACCGGATGCAGCAGATGGACGTGGAGCGCTCGCAGGAGTTCCGCAAGTGCATCGAGTGCTTCCTGTGCCAGGACACCTGCCATGTGGTGCGCGACCACGAGGAGAACAAGGAGGCCTTCGCGGGGCCGCGCTTCCTGATGCGGGTGGCCGAGCTGGACATGCACCCGCTGGACGCCGCCGCCGAACGGGGACTGGACCGGCGGGCGACCGCGCAGGACGAGCACGGCCTCGGCTACTGCAACATCACCAAGTGCTGCACCGAGGTGTGCCCCGAGTCCATCGCCATCACCGACAACGCCCTGATCCCGCTGAAGGAGCGGGCCGTGGACCGCAAGTACGACCCGCTGGTGTGGCTGGGGAGCCGGATCCGGCGGCGCGGGGAGCGGGACACGGAGGCGTAGTCCGTCCGGTCGCGGGCCCTCATACCCGGACATAGCCTCCCGTATGTGACACGGACAGCCGCTCATGCCCTGATCGCGGCGCTGGTGGCGGCGTGGTGGCTGACCGGGCCCGCCGCCGCCGGCGCCCGCGCCGACGACCCCGTCGAGCTCTCCCGGCAGGGCCAGATCACCGACCGCGTCGACGCGCTCGGCGACCGGGAGCCAGCCGTCGCCACGGCCCTCGACCGGCTCTACGACGAACAGCGCCTCCAGCTCTTCGCCGTCTACGTCGACGGCTTCTCCGGCCTCGACGCGCCCGAATGGGCCGCCGAGACCGCCACGCGCAACGGCCTCGGCCAGGACGACGTCCTGCTCGCCGTCGCCACCGGCGACCGCGAGTACGCCTACTGGGTCGACGACGCCTCCCGGCTGACCGACGCCCAGCTCGCCGCCGTCGCCCGCGACGGCATCGAGCCCGCGCTGCGCGCGAACGACTGGGCGGGCGCGGCGATCGGCGCGGCCGACGGCTACGGGGCCGTCCTCGCCGGGCGCCCCGTACCCGAGGTCGCCGTCACCCCCGGCGAGGCGGACCCCGGCGGCGGGCAGGGCGCCGGCACCGGGGCGGGCGACCTGGTGCTGCCCGTGGCGGTCCTGGGCGGCGCCGGCGCGCTCGCCGCGTACGCCTGGGTCAGGCGCCGGCGGCGGACCGGCACCCGCACCACCCCCCGGGGCGGCCAGGAGGGCTGGGGCGAACCGCCTCCGGTCCCGCTGACCGATCTCGACGTCCGGGCCAAGCAGGCCCTCGTCGACACGGACGACGCGCTGCGCACCAGCCGGGAGGAACTCGGCTTCGCCGTGGCCCAGTTCGGCGAGGAGGCCGCGAAGCCGTTCACCGCCGCGGTCGACCACGCCCAGACGGAGCTGACCAGCGCCTTCCGGGTGCGCCAGCAGCTCGACGACGCCTACCCCGAGGACGAGGCGAGCCGCCGGGCCATGCTGGACGAGATCCTCGGCCGGTGCGCCGAGGCCAACCGCCGGCTCGACGCCGAGTCCGCGGACTTCGACCGGCTGCGCGCCCTGGAGCAGAACGCGCCGGAGGCCCTGGCCGCGGCCCGCGCCGCCTTCGACGACGTCAACGGCCGGATGATCAGCGCCGAAGCGGCCCTCGGCGTGCTGCGCGAGCGCTACGCGCCGACCGCCTCCGCGCCCGTCGGCGGGGCCGTGGACGAGGCCGGGGACCGGCTGGAGTTCGCCTCCCGCTCGCTCGACGAGGCCGGCCGGGCGCTCGGCACGGACGAGCGCGGCACGGCCGCCGTCCAGGTGCGCGCGGCCGAGGGCGCGATCGCCCAGGCCGCGCTGCTGGTCGACGCGGTGGACCGCAGGGCCGTGGAGCTGGCCGAGGCGGCCGGCCGGCTGCCCGGCGCGCTCACCGAGACCGAGACCGACCTCGCCGAGGCCCGCGGTCTGCTCGACGGCACCCCGGAGGGGGTGGCCACGGCGGCGCTCCAAGGGCGTGTGGCCCGGGCCCGGACCGTGGCCGGGGAGGTGCGGCAGGAGATCGAGGCGGGGCCCTACGACCCGATCGACGCGCTGCGGCGGGTGGAGGAGGCCGACGCGGCGCTCGACGAGGCGCTGGCAGCGGCCCGGGAGGACGAGCAGGGCACCCGGCGGGCCAGGGCCCTGCTGGACCGCGCCCTGCTCGGCGCCCGCGCGGCGGTCGGCGCGGCGGCCGACTACATCGCCACCCACCGCGGCGCCGTCGGCAGCGAGGCCCGCACCCGGCTGGCCGAGGCGCAGCGCCGGCTGGAGCGCGCCGAGGCCCTGTCGGGCGACGGCGGCAGCGGCGGCGACCCGCAGGCGGCGCTGGTGGAGGCGCAGCAGGCGGACGCGATGGCCCAGCAGGCGCACACCCTCGCCGAGAACGACGTGCGCGGCTACGGCTCCGGCTTCGACGGCGGATTCGGCGGGCCGGGCGGCTTCGGGGGGCCCGGCGGATTCGGCGGCGGACCGGGCGGGCGGCGCGGCGGCGGCCTCGGCGGCGCGGTCCTCGGCGGGATCATCCTCGGCGGCATGCTCGGCGGCGGCCGGGGCCCGGGCGGCGGCGGGTTCGGCGGCGGCCCGGGCAGCTTCGGCGGCGGGGGGACCCGTGGGCGGATGGGCGGCGGCCGCTTCTGACCACCGCCGCGGCCCCGGCCCCGTCCGCCGCCTCCCGCCGCTTCCCGGCGTACACACCCTCCTCGACGTCCTTGACACCGCGCACCCAAGGAGAGACCCGATGACCAAGCAGACCATCCTCGGCCGCGTCGCCCAGCTCGCCAAGGCCAACATCAACGCGCTGCTCGACCAGGCCGAGGATCCGCAGAAGATGCTCGACCAGCTCATCCGCGACTACGCGAACAACATCGCCGAGGCGGAGGCCGCCGTCGCGTCCACGATCGGCAATCTGCGGCTGCTGGAGCAGGACCACCGGGAGGACGTGGACGCCGCGAAGGAGTGGGGCGGCAAGGCGCTCGCGGCCAGCCGCAAGGCCGACGAACTGCGCGCGGCCGGGAAGGCCGCCGAGGCGGACACCTTCGACAACCTGGCGAAGGTCGCGCTCGGCAGGCAGCTCGGCTCGGAGAAGGAGGCCCGTACCGCGGAGCCGTCCATCGCCTCGCAGACGGAGGTCGTCGACAAGCTCAAGGCGGGCCTGACGCAGATGAAGGAGAAGCTGCGCGAGCTCCAGGCCAAGCGGGACGAGCTGGTCGCCCGCGCGACCTCGGCCCAGGCGCAGAACCGGATGCTGGACGCGGTGAAGAGCATCGACGTGCTCGACCCGACGAGCGAGCTCAGCCGCTTCGAGGACAAGGTGCGCCGCGAGGAGGCACGGGCGATGGGGCAGCAGGAGCTGGCGGCGTCGTCGCTGGACGCACAGTTCGAGCGGCTCGACGACGCCGAGGACGACGCGGAGATCGCGACGCGGCTGGCGGCCCTGAAGACCGGATGAGCGCGGGGCGGCGGGCGCCCCGGGGCCGGGCGGCGGGCGTCCGCCGGGGCGGGGGCGCCCCCGGCGCGGAGGAGCCTCCCGGCGGCGGGCGTCCGCATCGGCGGACGGCCTCGGCGGCGGACGGCCTCGGTGCGGAGGGGCTCGCCCGCTGCGGACGGCACCGGGGCCCGGGCGCGTCGGCGGTCGCGCCTCCTCGGTGGTCGCGCCGGCGCGTCCGCAGGTCAGAACATGCTCAGCAGCTGGTCCACCGTCGGTTCGGAGGGCTCCCCGTCGGGCAGGCCCAGTTCGAACCAGACCGTCTTGCCGCGCGGGGTGCGCCGTGAGCCCCAGCCCGCGCTGAGCAGGCCGACGAGCTGGAGGCCGCGGCCGCCCTCGTCCGTGTCGCGCGCCCGGCGGCGGCGGGGCTGGACCAGGCCGGCGTCCCACACCTCGCAGACCAGGGTGCGGTCGCGCAGCAGCCGCAGCCGTATCTCGCCCTCGCCGTAGCGCAGCGCGTTGGTGACCAGTTCGCTGACGAGCAGTTCGACCGTGTCCACCAGCGCCTCGAGGTCCCAGGAGAGGAGCTGGGCGCGGGTCAGCTCGCGGGCGCGGCCCACCGAGCGCGGCTCGCGGGGCAGCCGCCAGTCGCCGACGGCCTCGGCGGGCAGCCCCTGGATGCGCGCCATCAGCAGGGCGATGTCGTCCTCGCCGTGGCGGGTGTCGAGGCTGGCCAGCACGTGGTCGCAGACGTCCTCCAGGACCCGCCCGGGGTCGGTGAGGGCGTTGCGGAAGGCGGTCAGGCCCTCGTCGAGGGGGTGGTCGCGGGACTCGACGAGCCCGTCGGTGTAGAGCGCCAGGAGGGACCCCTCCGGCAGCTCCACCTGGACCTCCTCGAAGGGTTCGCCGCCCACGCCCAGCGGCATCCCGGGCGGGACGTCGAGCAGCAGCGCCTCCTCGCCCGGTTCGACGAGGACGGGCGGCAGATGGCCGGCGTTGGCGAAGGTGCAGCGGCGGGTGACCGGGTCGTAGACGGCGTAGACGCAGGTGGCGAGGTAGACCTCGGAGAGGTCGGCCTCCCGCGAGCTGCCGGGGCGGGGCGGGGCGGCGGACGCGCCGGAGCGGCGGAGCTGGGAGGGCGTGCCCGGGCCGCCGAGGCCGCGGGCTATCTCGTCGAGCGCGGAGAGCACCTCGGCGGGCTCCAGGTCGAGCAGCGCCAGGGTCCGTACGGCGGTGCGCAGTTCGCCCATGGCGACGGCGGCGCGCAGCCCGCGCCCCATGACGTCGCCGACGACGAGGGCGGTGCGGTGGCCGGGGAGCTCGATGACGTCGAACCAGTCGCCGCCGACCTCGGTGGTCGTGGTGCCGGGCAGGTAGCGGCAGGCGATGTCGAGCCCCGCCGCCTCCGGGTCGCCCGGCGGCAGCAGGCTGCGCTGGAGGATGAGGGCGCGCTCGTGCTCCCGGCGGTAGAGGCGGGCGTTGTCGATGCAGACGGCCGCGCGGGCGGCGAGTTCGGCGGCGAGGGCGCGGTCGCGTTCGCCGAAGGGTTCGCTGCCCTTGGCGCGGGCGAACTGGACCAGGCCGACGACCGTGTCGTGGGCGACCATCGGCACGGCGAGCGTCGACTGCACCAGGCTGCCCTCGCCGCCGGGTATCGTCCGCACGCTCGCGGCCCGCAGGGCGCCGGCGCAGGGCGAGTTGAACGGGAAGCGGTGCACCTCGCCGACGGCGGCGGGGGCGGAGCCCGCGGGGACGCAGTCGGGGGTGGTCAGCAGCGGCGCGTCGGAGACGGCGCTGGCGAAGGCGACCCGGCGCAGTTCGGCGCTGCCGCCGCCGTAGCCCTGCGCGGGGGCCGAGCCGTACTGGCCCGGAGGCGCCTCGTCCCCGGTGAGCAGGGACTGGTACAGGTCGACGGAGGCCAGGTCGCAGAAGCCGGGCACGGCGACGTCGAGGAGCTCGCGGGCGGTGGTCTCCAGGTCGAGGGAGTTGCCGATGCGGGCGCTCGCCTCGTTGAGGATCGCGAGGTTGCGGCGGGCGCTGGCGGCCTCACGGGCCGCGCTGTGACGGCGGGTCACATCGGTGCCGAGCCCGGCGACGCCGGTGGGCCTGCCGGATCCGCCGTGCACCCGGTAGAGGTTGATGGACCACTGGCGGCGGTCGCTGCTGCCGGGCGCGGTGCCGGTGATCTGCAGATCGGTGACCGAGTCGCCGGTCTCCAGGACGCGGCGCAGGGCGGCGTCCATCCGTTCGGCCTCGGGGCGGGAGAGGTAGTCGTACACCGTGCGTCCGCGGTGCTCCTCCGCCACCCCGCCGAAGACGGCCGCGAAGCGGCGGTTGGCGCGCTGCACGGTGAGGTCGGTGCCGAAGAGCAGGAACCCGAAGGGAGATTGGCCGAATATGGCCTGCGATGCGGCGAGATCGCTCTCGATGCGGCGCAGTGCCCGGACATCGACCACGATGCAGAGGGCGCCGAGCCGGCCGCCGGCGGCCTCGCTCGGCATCACATAGATCTCGGCCATGCCCTCGGCGTGCTCGCCGCCCGGCGCCCGGAAGGGGACGAGCCCCGTCCACTCCTTGCCGTCGAGGATCTCCGCCACCTTGCGGTGGGCGCGCGACCGCAGCTCGGCGGGGAGGAACGCCTGGACCGGGTCCTTGCCTCTGACCTGCTCGGCCGTGACGCCGAAGAGTTCGGCGGCGCGCCTGCTCCACTGGTCGACCAGCCCGTCGGGGCCGATCGAGAACGACGCGACCTTGATGTAGTCATAGATCGAGCCAGGCGGGCTGCTCTGCCACACGACGCCGCTCGCCGTCCCAGGTATCTCGCTCACGCGACCGTCCCCTCCAGCTCACCGCACCGGACCGGCCATGACCGCAGTATTCAGCACTACGGCCCCCGCCGACACGGCGTTCACGATCACAGAGAGGTCTCGTTCATTTCCGGCCGAGTTCTCGGTGATCGTCGTCCCTGACGGACTCCTAACCCGTCAGAGGCAGCTCGAACCACACCGTCTTACCTGTCCTGCCCCGGCGGGTGCCCCACCTCCGGGCCGAACATGCGACCAGATACAGCCCCCGGCCGCCTTCGTCCTCGGGGCGGGCGGCCTTCTCGGTGGGGAGGTCCGGCAGGGGATCGGAGACCTCGACGAGCAGGGCGGGCGGGACGCCGTTCTCCTGGCGCCGGCGCAGCCGCACCCCGATCGGTCCGGCGGTGTAGCGCTGGGAGTTGGTCACCAGTTCGCTGACCAGCAGCACCGTCACATCGCGGACCGCCGCGTCCAGCTTCCACTCCCGGAGGGTGTCGCGGACGGCGTGACGGGCCGCGCGCACCGCGTCCGGCTGCGCCGGAAAGCTCCACTCGACGCATTCGCCGTCGGTGCCGATCACGCCGATCACTTCCGATCGCCAGCGGACCCGCGCCCGGTTTCGGGGGGTTAATGGGCACATACCCGTTTCCCCGGCCGGTTACCGCGCGTGGGTGCACCGCGGGAGCACCGATGCATTCAGGGCGTGCGCGCGGGCACTCCGCGCCCCCTTCGCTTCATGCGCGCGCCCCGTCACCCCTGTCGCGCCCCGCTGCGTCGGCGATGCCGGACGCGCCCACCGGGCAGGGTCACGGACGCCGGACGCGCCCACCCGGCAGGGTCGCGCACGCCGGCGGGGTCGTTGACCCCGGCCGCGCACGCCGCGTCAGCCGACGCCGTACACAGCGGCGCGCTCGCGCACCAGGCGGGTCACCGCGTCGAGGGCCGGACGGTCCTGGTCGAGCCAGTCGACGTCGTCCCGCTCGTGGGGGCCGAGCCAGCGCAGCGCGTCGTGGTCCTGGAGGGGCCGGGGGTCGCCGGACACCAGCCGGACGGTCCAGACCCGGAGCACGTAGCCAGGCTTCAGCGGCCACTCCCCCGGGACCCGCTCCACCGGCTCCGTCTCGACGCCCAGCTCCTCGCGCAGTTCGCGCACCAGCGCCTGCTCGGGGCTCTCCCCCGGTTCCAGCTTGCCGCCGGGCAGCTCCCAGCGGCCCGCCAGCTCCTCGGGCGCACTGCGCCGGGCGGCGAGCAGCCGTCCCCGGTCGTACACGGCACCCGCCACCACCACACGATCGGTCATGCGCCGGAGCGTACTTCGCCGCGGGCCGGGCCCCGCCCCGCGGCCAACGGCAGCGGTGCGGCGGGACGGACCGCGGATCTCCGACGCGCCGTCAGACGGCGCGTGCGGGAGCGGGGTTCAGCGGCCCGGCTGGGGCTGCCCGATGGGCTCGACCCAGTAGAGCTGCTTGTGGCCCTGGTCGTCGAGGGTGTCGGCGATCCGCTGGGCCTCGTCCTTGGTCGCGTACCGGCCGACGCGGTAGCGATTGCCGTTGTCGTCCTGGCGCACGACCTGCCAGGGAAGAGCGGCGTTCACATCCGTCATCGCACCCCTCCCCCACGCCTGGTCGAGCCGAACATACGTAACCTTCGACAGGAAACCGCATCACGCATATGCCCAAGCGTACGCCTGACCTTCACTGAGCGAACACGGGTTTTCACAAAGAGACAGCGAAAGGGGCGCATCCGGCTGGATACGCCCCCTCGTCGTCCGCTTCGCACCCGGTCGCCCCGGGCGGCACCGTCAGCGCACGGGCAGGTGGTACGCCACGCGGTAGCGGTCGGCGGGGACCACGACGTCCGCCGTCTCGACCGCCCGGCCCGAGGCGTAGTACGTGCGCTCGACCACCATCACCACATGGCCCGGCACCCCGCCCAGGGTGAGCAGCTCCTCGGCCAGTCCGGGCCGGGCGCCGACCTGCTCCACCACGTTGTCCACCACGACGTCGATCGCGGCCATCCGCTCCACCACGCCGCAACCGCCGAGCGGCCCCTCCTCGGGGAGCATCACCGGGGTGCGGCCGGTGACCTCCAGGGGCTCCCAGGAGGTCGAGATCATCATCGGCTCGCCGGCGTCCCGGTAGAGGTAGCGGGTGCGCATCACCCGGTCGCCGAGCTGGATCCCGAGCCGGGCGGCCGTCTCGGGGCTCGCGCACTCCTGCTCGCTGCTGGACTCCCAGGTGCCGCGCACCCCCTCCTCGGCCTGCTCCTGGCGGAAGGGGCTGGCCCCGGAGGGCGGCCGGAACCCCGACCGGCTCACCCGGCGCGGCACCGGACGCTCGCGCACGTACGTCCCCGATCCCGACCGCCCCTCGACGAGCCCCTCCGCCATGAGCACCTTGCGCGCTTCGAGGGCGACCGTGTCGGAGACGCCGTACTCCTCGCGGATGCGGGCCTGGGAGGGCAACCGGGTGTGCGGCGGCAGTGAGCCGTTCACGATCTTCTCCCGCAGATCGCTCGCAACGCGCAGGTAGGCGGGCTGCTCACCGAATGTCACTGGCCACTCCCAACAGGTTGACAGACTGCGACAGCCTCGCAACCGTGGGTTGTCGGCCGCAAGTGTAGGCCACAGTTTCACTCGATGTGATGACTTGCCGGTGGGTGAGGGTTTACCACCGGTACATCCGGGAGCCGGTGCCGACCTATTGACCTCAATGGTCCAGACCAATACCTTCTGCGTGCACGCACGACCCAGCTCATCCCCCCGTCCGGTACACGCACAGGAACGAGCCAGCGCCCATGCGTCGAAGCACCCTTGTCCGTACGGCCGTCGCCGTCGGCTCCCTCTCCCTCATCGCCGCCCTCTCCCCCGGCGCCGCGTCCGCCGCCGGCGACCGGACCCCCGGGCACGGGGACCGTCACGAACAGGCCGGCCTCAAGCGGATCGGCTACTTCACCCAGTGGGGCGTCTACGGCCGGGACTTCCAGGTCAAGGACATGGACACCAGCGGCCAGGCCGCCAGACTCACCCACATCAACTACGCCTTCGGCAACGTGAGCGCCGACGGCAAGTGCTTCACGGGCAACATCCCCGGCGAGGCCGACGCCTGGGCCGACTACGCCCGCCCGCTCGACGCCGCCGACTCCGTCGACGGGGTGGCCGACACCGCGGACCAGCCCCTCGCGGGCAACTTCAACCAGCTGCGCGAGCTCAAGGCCAAGCACCCGGGCCTCAAGGTGATGATCTCGCTCGGCGGCTGGAGCTGGTCCACCCACTTCTCCGACGCCGTGCGCACGCCCGAGTCCCGCAAGGCCCTGGTGGCCTCCTGCCTCGACCTGTACATCAAGGGCAACCTGCCCCTCGACGGCGCCCGCGGCGGCCAGGGCGCGGCGGCCGGCGTCTTCGACGGCGTCGACCTCGACTGGGAGTGGCCCGGCTCGGCGGGGGACACGGACACCGTGTACCGGCCGGAGGACAAGAAGAACTTCACCGCGCTCGTCCGCGAGTTCCGCGTCCAGCTCGACGCCTACGCGAAGTCCAAGCAGCGGGCGGAGGGCGGCAAGCGCAAGCACTACGAGCTCAGCGCCTTCGTGCCGACCGCGCCCGCCAAGATCGACGCGGGCTTCGAAGTCGCGAAGATCATGCGCGACTTCGACTTCGTGAACCTCCAGGGCTACGACTTCCACGTCTCCGGCGAGTCCACCACCGCCCAGCAGTCCGCCCTGTTCGCACGGGGCGACTTCAGCGTGGACCAGACCGTCCGCGACTGGCTGCGCCGCGGCGCCCCGGCGCGCAAGCTGGTGGTCGGCATGCCGTTCTACGGCCAGGGCTGGACGGGTGTGAGCGGCGGCGGGGACGGCCTCGGGCAGCCCGCCACCGCACCGGCGCCCGCGACCTGGGCGGCCGGGTACGAGGACTACAAGGCCCTGAAGAAGCTGGCCGACTCGGGGACGTACAAGGTGCACCGCAACCTGCTGGGCGGGCACGCCTGGCTCTTCGACGGCACCACGATGTGGACGTACGACGACCCGCAGGTGCTGCGGACCAAGTCGGCCTACGTCCGGGCCATGGGGCTCGGCGGCGCGATGTTCTGGTCGCTCGACGGGGACACGGCGGACGGCGAGCTGACGGCGGCCGTGGACCGCGGTCTCGGCCGCCGCTGACGGCCGCCCCCGCACGGACCGGGCCCCGGCGCGGCCGCCCCTCGCGGGCGCCGTGCCGGGGCCGTCGACAGGCGGGACCGGCGTCGGCTCAGACGCCGGTCCCGCCGCCCGTGTCCTCCACCGCCCCGCCGTCCTCGAACGAGCCGGTGAGCTGTCCCTCGGTCGCGGCGAGGGCGCACGTCACCGTGCGGTCGCCGAGCGCCCAGCTCTCCCGGGTGGGCAGGAAGTAGTAGTTGGCAACGTGCGAGGGCAGCGCGCTCGGGTCGGGGACGTAGGCGTCGCTGATGTCGTTGCAGCGCTTCTCCATGGCCGTGTCCGCGGCCTCGGACGCCGGGTACCCGTCCGCCTCGTCGAGCCGGTAGCTGCCGGTGACCTCGGCGTCGTGCGGGCGGGCGCAGTCCTTGGTCGGGACGGACTCCGTCTCCGTCTCCTCCGGCACCTCGGCGCCCGGTATGTCGAAGCAGTCGCCCTTGGCCAGCTCGAACGGGCTGCTCGAACTGGCCGCCTCGTCCATGCCCTTCTCGAACTCGCGCCAGAACTCGCCCGCCCCGCCGGTGGCGAAGAAGACGACGAGCAGCAGGGTGCTCAGCGAGGAGAGCACGATGCCCGAGACGGCCATGCCTTTGCCACGCCGGCCCGTGCGCCGGATCTGCGCGAGCGCGACGAGACCGAGGACGAGACCGAGCGGCGGGATGCAGCAGACGATGCCCAGCACCAGCGAGGCGATGGAGAGCCCGTTGTAGCTCTGGCGCTGCGGCGGCTGGGGGTAGCCGCCGCCGTACGGCCCCGGCTGACCGTAGGGCCCGTACTGGCCGTAGGGGCTGTACTGCCCGTAGGGCTGGGGCGGCGGCTGCGGGGCCGCCGGGGGCTGCGGCTGCGGGCGCGGTACGCCCCAGGGCTGGTCGGCGTACGGGTCCTGCGGGTTCGGCTGCCCGCCCTGGGCTGCGGGGTCCACGGCTCGTTGCTCCTCGGGATCGTGCCAATCGCCTGCGCGCGGGCGCGCGGATCATACGACGAAACGGGCGGAGGGCGGGAACGCGGGGACATGTCCGGCGCCTCGGCGGGAGCGTGGCGGGCGGGCGGGGGCGGGAAGGCGGCCTCGGCACGACGACCGCGGGACGGCGCCGGCGGGCGGGTCAGGCGGTGCCCGGCGGGCCGGCGGGAACGCCGGCCGGGAGCGGGCGGCGGGCGGGAGCGGGCGGCGGGCGGGAGCGGGCAGGCGAAAGGGGCGGCCGCTCGGGCGGCCGCCCCTTCCGTACGGGCGCGGTTCAGGGCTCAGGCGTCACCGCCGGGGCCCTCGCTCAGAACTGGAGCGACCAGGCGTCGATCTTGCCGGTGTCGTACGTGGCGTTGTCACCGACGCGCAGCTTCCAGACGCCGTTGGCGACCTCGGTGGAGGCGTTCACGGTGTACGTGGTGATCACGTTGTCCGCGCTGCCGCCGGAGCCGTACGCCTTCAGGTTGTAGACCGTGCCGTCGGGGGCGACCAGGTCGACCCGCAGGTCACCGATGTAGGTGTGCTTGATGTCGACCGAGACGGCGAGGTTCGAGGGCGCGTTGCCCGTGACACCGCTGACGGTGACCGGCGACTCGACGGTGGCGTTGTCGCCGATCGTGTAGTCGCCGGTGTTCTCGAACTTCGGTCCGGGCGGGGGCGTGGTGCCGCCGGCGCCGACGTTGAGCAGGCGGTTGGGCGAGCCGGTGCCCGGGTTGGTGACCTTGCCCTGGACGGCCGCGCCGGTCAGCGCGGTGGCGACCTGGGCGGGGGTGGCCGTCGGGTTGCCGTCGAGGTAGAGCGCGGCGGCGCCCGCCACGTGCGGCGTGGCCATCGAGGTGCCCGAGATGGTGTTCGTCGCCGTGTCGCTGGTGTTCCAGGACGACTTGATCGACGAACCGGGGGCGAAGATGTCCAGCAACGTCCCGTAGTTCGAGAAGCTGGAGCGGGCGTCGGTGCTGGTGGTCGAGCCGACGGTGATGGCCTCGGCGACCCGCGCCGGGGAGTAGTTGGCGGCGTTGGCGCCGTCGTTGCCCGCCGCGACCGCGTAGGTGATGCCGGAGGCGATCGAGTTGCGGACCGCCTCGTCGAGGACGGTGTCGACCCCGCCGCCGAGGCTCATGTTGGCGACGGCCGGCTTGACCGCGTTCTGCGTCACCCAGTCGATGCCCGCGACGACCTGCTCGGTCGTGCCGGAACCGGAGTTGTCGAGCACCCGCACGCCGACGATCTTGGCCTTCTTGGCCACGCCGTAGGAGGACCCGGCGACGGTACCGGCGACGTGCGTGCCGTGACCGTGGCCGTCCTGCGCCGTGTTGTCGTTGTCGATGGCGTCGTAGCCGTTGGACGCGCGGCCGCCGAAGTCGCTGTGGCTGATGCGGACGCCGGTGTCGATGATGTACGCCGTGACACCCTCGCCACCCGGGTCCGGGTAGGTGTAGCTGGAGTTCAGCGGGAGCGACTGCTGGTCGATCCGGTCCAGGCCCCAGGACGGCGGGTTCGGCTGGGTGCCCGTGATCTTGAAGGTGCGGTTCTGCACGACGGACTCGACGGCCGGGTCCGCCGCGAACTTCTTGGCCTGCGCCTCGGAGAGCTGGACCGAGTAGCCGTTGACGGCCGACTGGAAGGTCCGCTTGATCTTCGCACCGTACTCCGCCGCGAGGGCCTTGCCCTCGCTGGAGCCCGCGTCGGCCGCGGACTCGTCGAGCGTCACGATGTAGCTGCCCTTGACGGCACCCGGGGCGCCGGCGTTCTCGATGACGCCGACGGGCGCCGGCTCGACCGCGGAGGCCGGAAGGGCGGCAGCCGTGCCGGCCACGAGGGCGGCGACGGCTATGGCGCTGGCCGCGGCGATTCTTCGCCGCGAGTCACGCATCACAGACATGTGAGGGGTCCTCCTCATAGGTGGTGCGTTGCTGTGGGGGTCATGGCAGGTGAACGTCAGGGTCATGCCAACGACGCGGCTTCACCTCGTCGACCCCCTCCGTCCGCCCGCCGAGCGAAAGATTGGCGGATCCATAGGAATCGCACAAGAGGCCCGCGCGCCCGGAAACACAAGCGCCACACGGCCGCCATGCTGACCCCCACGGCGCGCTTCCCCTGCCCCCCACTGCGCAAGCTACTGGCCGGTCGATTCTGCCACCCGGCACGGCCCCGGCCGCCAGGGCCCCCTCACCCGCCGCCCCGCACCACCGCCCATTCGCCGGCGGGCCCCGGGGCTGGGTGAACTCCCCGCGGCGCCACGGGAATCCTCGGGGCGCTCGTCCCGCGCCGGCTCCCCCGGCGGGGGGCGCAATCCCGCGCGCCCGTACGGATTCGGCCAACCCGCCGCGCCCGCGACCGCCTCCGGGTCCGGGTCCGGGTCCGGCTCCGGGTCGGGTACGCCTCCGGGGCCGGCTCCGGGTCGGGTACGCCTCCGGGTCCGGGTCCGGCTCCGGGTCGGGTACGCCTCCGGGTCCGGGTCCGGGTCAGGGGTGGCCCGTGGGCTCCGCGCGGCCCGTTCCCAGCCGCGCCTGCTCCTCCTCGACGATGCGGCGGGCCATCGCCGTGTCCGAGACGTCGACCGCGTCCGGGGTCGACTCGGCGACCGCGCTGCGACGGGCGTACGCGTCGAACAGACGGGTCTTGTTCTTCAGCATCTCCACCATCCGCTCGTCCACCCCGCGGGTGGTGAGCAGCCGGTGCACCCGGACCGGGCGGACCTGCCCCATGCGATGGGCACGCGCCACCGCCTGGTGCTCGATGGTGGGCTTGATCTGCGGTTCGCAGATGATGACGACGGACGCGGCCTGCATGTTGAGCCCCACCCCCGCCGCCTCGATCTGGGCCACCAGCACCGCATGGCCCGGCACGGCGGCGAACTCGTCCACCAGCCGCTGCCTCCGGGCGGGCGGCACGCTTCCCGAGAGCGGGCCGAAGACCCGGCCGCCGCTCTCGCTCCGCGCACCGTCGAGCGCGTCCACGACCGCGTCGAGGACGTCCCGGAAGGCGGAGAACACCACCACCTTCAGCCCGTTCTCCGCGGCGTCCGCGACGATCTCGCGCAGCCGGATCAGCTTGGCCGACTTCTCGGGGCACGCGTAGGCCGCCCTGCGCATCGCCATGAAGTTGCCGGCGAGCACCGCCTCGCGGTAGGCGTCCTCGTCCGACGCGCTCAGTTCCTCCCACTCGTCCGTGTGCTGGAGAGCGGGGAGTTCGGTGAGGACGTCCTGCTGGTTGCGGCGGAGGTAGACCGGCGCGACGGCCTTGCGGAAGGCCTGGGAACCGGTCACACCCTCACGGTCGCCGACCGCCTCCGCCAGCTCCGGCTGGAGGATCCCCACCAGGCTGCGGAACTCGGCGACCCGGTTCTCCATGGGCGTGCCGGTCATGAAGAGCACGCGCTCGCAGCGTCCGGACCATGCGGTCACGGCCTGGGCGCGACGGGTCTTCGGGTTCTTCACGTAGTGCGCCTCGTCCACGACCAGCATCCCCAGCTCGCCGGCCCCGGGCACCGGGAATCCGCGCAGCGCGTCGAAGGTTGTCACCCCGACGCCGCCGCGGCTCTTCCAGTCCGCGAACGCCTCCTGCCGGTCCGGGCCGTGCAGGGAGATCGCGCGCAGCCTGCTGCGGGCCTCGATCTCGCGCGTCCAGTTGATCAGGACGCTGGCCGGGCACACCACCAGGAAGTGACTGCGCCCCTCGGCCGAGAGATGCGCCAGGGCGGCGATGGCCTGGATGGTCTTGCCCAGCCCCATCTCGTCTCCGAGGATCACCCGGCGCTGGGCCAGGGCGAACCGCGCCCCGAAGGCCTGGTACCCGCGGAGCGACACCTTCCGGCGGGTGTCGTCCAGCGTCTGGTCCCGGACCCGCGCGGCGACCTCGCCGGGCAGGTGCCCCTCGGCGGCCGCGGTGTCGGGGCCGCGGCCGGAGATCTCCGCGAGCAGGCTGTAGTACTCGGCGGAACGCAGTTCGAAGTCGACCCAGGCCGCCGCCTCGCTCGGGGTGCCGCGCAGCAGATCCACCGAGGCCTGCGCGAGCAGCTCCGGCGTACCCGCCCGCACCGCCTCCCCCGTCAGCCTGCCGACCTCCGCGACGGCCTCCAGCGCCCGGGCCCGTCCGGCCCGTCCCGCCAGCAGCATCCGCAGCCGCCCGGCGGCCGGACCGGCCTCGGCCAGCAGCGGCCCGAGCCGCTCCGACAGAGCCGCCGCCGCGTCGACGGCCCGCCGCGCGTCGGGGCTCGCCTCCACCAGCACGTGCAGCGCCATGACGAGAGCGGTGGTCCGCGGCTCCGGCCGGTCCACGTCGATGTGGACGGCGACGGTCTCCCGGACGGCTTCGGATATCTGCCGCGCCGCGGCGACGACCTGATCGGCGGTCCGCTGCCCCACACCGGGAATCTGCCGCAACCGGTAGGCACCGGCGTCGAGCACCTCCCGCACCGAGGAGAACCCGCCCCGCTCGACGTCGCCGAGCCGCAGCCGCCCCTCCGTGACGTCCTTCAGCCGGGCCACGGGGATGGCGTCCAGCGCCTGCTCGACCGCCGTGTCGCAGATCGGCCTCAGCGCCGCCCGGACCGCCTCGACAGCCCGCCCGTGATCACCGGCCACCGCCTCGGCCGCCGCGTACAGCCGCTCCCCCGCGCCAACCGCGTCCCGCTCACTGCGCCCCATCCCGCCGGGCCCCTCTCACCGTGTCCCCGCATCCTGCCACCGGCGTGGCGGGGGTTCCGCGGACCGCCGCAGACAGCACAACGGCCCGACCTGCTTCCTCGCAGGTCAGGCCGTTGTCCACGTCCGGTCAGACGTTGAAGCGGAACTCCACCACGTCCCCGTCCTGCATCACGTACTCCTTGCCCTCCATGCGGGCCTTGCCCTTGGCGCGGGCCTCGGCGACGGAGCCGGTGTCGACGAGGTCGGCGAAGGAGATGACCTCGGCCTTGATGAAGCCCTTCTGGAAGTCGGTGTGGATCACACCGGCCGCCTCGGGGGCCGTGGCGCCCTTCTTGATCGTCCAGGCGCGGGACTCCTTGGGGCCTGCCGTGAGGTAGGTCTGGAGGCCGAGGGTGTCGAAGCCGACGCGGGCGAGGGTGGCGAGGCCGGGCTCCTCGGCGCCGACGGACTGGAGGAGCTCGACGGCGTCCTCCTCGTCCAGCTCGGCGAGGTCGGCCTCCAGCTTGGCGTTGAGGAAGATCGCCTCGGCGGGGGCGACCAGGGCGCGCTGCTCGTCCTTGAAGGAGTCGTCCGTCAGCTCGTCCTCGTCGACGTTGAAGACGTAGAGGAACGGCTTGGTGGTGAGCAGGTGGAGGTCGTGCAGGAGCTCGGCCTTCTCGGAGCCCTGGAGGATGCCCTGGGAGAAGAGGGTGTCGCCGCGCTCCAGGATCTCCTTGGCCGCCTCGACCGCGGCGACCTTGGGGGCCACGTCCTTCTTGATGCGCGCCTCCTTGGCCAGGCGCGGCAGGACCTTCTCGATGGTCTGGAGGTCGGCGAGGATCAGCTCGGTGTTGATCGTCTCGATGTCGTCCTTGGGCGAGACCTTGCCGTCGACGTGGACGACGTTCTCGTCCTTGAAGGCCCGGATGACCTGGCAGATCGCGTCGGACTCGCGGATGTTCGCCAGGAACTTGTTGCCCAGGCCCTCGCCCTCGCTCGCGCCGCGCACGATGCCGGCGATGTCGACGAAGTCGACGGTCGCCGGGAGGACGCGCTGGGAGGAGAAGATCTCGGCCAGCTTGGTGAGCCGGGTGTCGGGGACGCCGACGACGCCCACGTTGGGCTCGATGGTGGCGAACGGGTAGTTGGCCGCCAGTACGTCGTTCTTGGTCAGGGCGTTGAACAGGGTCGACTTGCCGACATTCGGCAGGCCGACGATTCCGATCGTGAGCGACACGTTGGCGACTTCCTGAGTGGGTGGTGGGCGGGGCTGCGGTCCGTGCGGTCCGCAGTGGGCGGGCCGATCCCCCAGTTTACGGGCGGGCCGCGGCGGGCATCGACGGCCACCGTCAGTCGAACGCACGGCCAAGGTGGCTCAAAGGGCGTGTCTGGTGCCTCCCTGCGGCCCTCCGGCGACCTACGTTGTGCGGGTGGAGCAGCACAGGACCCGTAGCCCCGAGCCCCGGCAGCGCCCGCAGGGCTCGCTTCCCGCCCGGGGCACAGTCGCCGACGGCACCACCGTCTACCCGGTGCGCCCCCGGCCCCAGCGGCCGGTGGCGCCCGTCGTGCTGGCCTTGCGCAGACTGCCGAACCCCCGGCTGACCGGGCTCGGCGCCGGGCTGTTCGCCGCGGCCGTGATGTTCGCACTGGGGTTCCTGGACTGGCTGCTGCTGGACGGCTCCGCGGCCGTCTACGGTGTGCTGTTCCTGCTGGTCAGCGCACTGACCGCGCTGTGGGTGCGCGAGGCCGACGTGGTGATGGCGCCGATCATCGTGCCGATCGCGTTCGCGGTGGGGATCGTGCCGATCTCCGGCGGCGACGGCGGTCTCGGCGGCCAGACGATGGCCGTGGTCACGGCACTGGCGGTGCACGCGATCTGGCTCTACGGCGGGACGCTGGTCGCCGGTCTGATCACCTGTGTGCGCAAGGTGCGGGCCATGGGGCGGCGCCGGCGGCGGCCGGCCGGGGCCAAGGACCCCGCGGGCCGCCGCTGACCGGGCCACCGCCGACCGGGAGGCTCCCGACCGGGAGGTTCCCGGGCCGGAGGCGTGCTTCCCGGCGACCACGGCGCCGGACGGGTGCACGTGCACCCCGGGCGGCCCGTGGAGGCAGCGTGTGCGACGGCGACCCGTGGAGCCGGACGCAAGCGCCCCGGCCCGCCCGCGGCGCCGGAGCGTGCGCCTCAGCGGCCCGCGGCCGCCATCGCGGCGCCGACGATGCCCGCGTTGTTCTGGAGCTCGGCGGGGACGATCTCGGCCCGGATGTCCTCGATGAGGGGCAGGAACTTCTCCGCCTTGCGGCTGACGCCGCCCCCGATCACGAACAGCTCGGGCGAGAACAGCATCTCGACGTGGGCGAGGTACTTCTGCACCCGGCGGGCCCAGTGCGACCAGCTCAGGTCGGCGTCCTCCTTGGCCTTGGTGGAGGCGCGCTTCTCGGCGTCGTGGCCGTGGAGTTCGAGGTGGCCCAGCTCCGTGTTGGGCACCAGGCGGCCGTCGACGAAGAGCGCGCTGCCGATGCCCGTGCCGAAGGTCAGCATGATCACGGTGCCCTTGCGGCCGCGGCCGGCGCCGAAGGTCATCTCGGCGACGCCCGCCGCGTCCGCGTCGTTCAGCACGGTCACGGGCGCCCCGCCGATCCGGTCGCCGAGCAGCCGGGCCGCGTCCTTGTCGATCCAGCCCTTGTCGACGTTGGCGGCGGTCCGGGTGATGCCGGCGGTGACGACGCCGGGGAAGGTGATGCCCACCGGGCCGGTCCAGCCGAAGTGGCGGACCACCTCGGCCACTCCGTCGGCGACGGCGTCCGGCGTCGCCGGATGGGGGGTGAGGACCTTGTGGCGCTCCTCGGCCAGGTCGCCCCGTTCCAGATCCACGGGAGCGCCCTTGATCCCGGATCCGCCGATGTCCACTCCGAAGACGTTCATGGGGACCACGTTAGGCCCTGACAGGGAGTCAGGCGGGCGACGGGACCGGGGCGTCAGCGGCCCGAGAGCCGGTCCGCCTCGGCGCGCAGGTCGCGGCGCAGCTCCTTGGGGAGCGAGAAGGTGATGGACTCCTCGGCGGCCTTGACGATCTCCACGTCCTCGAAGCCGCGCCGGGTCAGCCACTCCAGGACGCCCTCGACCAGCACCTCGGGCACGGAGGCGCCGGAGGTGACGCCGACGGTGGAGACGCCGTCGAGCCACGCCTCGTCGATCTCGTCGGCGAAGTCGACCAGGTGGGCGTCCCGGGCGCCGGCGCCGAGGGCGACCTCGACCAGGCGGACCGAGTTCGAGGAGTTCTTCGAGCCGACGACGATGACGAGGTCGGCCTCGGCGCCCATCTGCTTGACGGCGGTCTGGCGGTTCTGGGTGGCGTAGCAGATGTCGTCGCTGGGCGGCGAGATCAGGCCGGGGAACTTGGTCTTCAGCGCGTCGACCGTCTCCATCGTCTCGTCGACGGAGAGGGTGGTCTGGGAGAGCCAGACGACCTTGTCGGGGTCGCGGACCTCGACCTTGGCGACGTCGTCGGGGCCGTCGACGAGGGTGATGTGGTCGGGGGCCTCGCCGGAGGTGCCGATGACCTCCTCGTGGCCCTCGTGGCCGATGAGGAGGATGTCGTAGTCCTCCTGGGCGAAGCGCACGGCCTCCTTGTGGACCTTCGTCACCAGCGGGCAGGTCGCGTCGATCGTCGCGAGCTTCCGCTCGGCCGCCTCCTGGTGCACGGTCGGGGCGACGCCGTGGGCGGAGAACATGACGATCGAGCCCTCGGGGACCTCCGCCGTCGCCTCGACGAAGATGGCGCCCTTCTTCTCCAGGGTCTGCACGACGTACTTGTTGTGGACGATCTCGTGACGGACGTAGATGGGCGCCCCGTACTGCTCAAGGGCCTTCTCCACGGCGATCACGGCGCGGTCCACACCCGCGCAGTAACCACGGGGAGCGGCGAGCAGGACGCGTCGGGCAGGCTGCGCAGAAGTCATGCGTCCCATCGTAAGGCCGCCCAGAACAGGCAGGTGATCGCCCGTGGACAGCAGACTGGTCGGTACGGCGATCAGGGAGGACGCATGAGGCGAGGGGCGGTACGGGACGGCGGGCGGGACGCCGCCGGGGACCACGGCGGACTGCGGCGCACACTCGGTTTCCGGGACCTGGTCGTCTACGGACTGCTGTTCATCGCCCCCATGGCCCCCGTCGGGGTGTTCGGCACCCTGGACGCCAAGTCGGACGGGGCCGTCGCACTGGTCTACGTGGTGGCGACGGTCGCCATGGCGTTCACCGCTTCGAGCTACGCCCAGATGGTGCGGGTGGCCCCGCAGGCCGGGTCGGTGTTCACGTACGCGCGCAAGGGGCTGGGCGAGGCGCCGGGGTTCGTCGCCGGGTGGATGGCGATGCTCGACTACCTGCTCATCCCGGCGGTGGCCTACCTGTTCTCCGGGATCGCCATGGAGGCGCTGGTCCCGGAGGTGGACCGGTGGGTGTGGACCGCCGTCGCGGTCGTGGTGACGACGCTGCTCAACCTGTGGGGCGTGCGGGCGGCGGCCCGGGTCGGTTTCGCGGTGCTGGCCATGGAGATCGCGGTGCTGCTGGTGTTCGTGGTGTCGGCCGTGGTGGTGCTGGCGCGGGACGGGGCGGAGCGGGACTGGCTGTCGCCGCTCACCGGGGACGCCGGCTTCTCGATGGCGGCCGTCTTCAGCGCGGTGTCGATCGCCGTGCTGTCGTACCTCGGCTTCGACGCGATCGCCTCGTTCGCCGAGGAGGTGACGGGCGGGTCCCGGAAGGTGGCGCGGGCGGTGCTGTTCTGCCTGGCGCTGGCCGGGACCCTGTTCGTGGCGCAGACGTATCTGGTGGCGCTGCTGTCGCCGGTGTCGTCGGCGGAGCTGGCGGCCGATCCGGCGGCGCAGGGCTCCGCGTTCTACGACGCGGTGGACGCCTCGGTGGGGACCTGGCTGCACGATCTGGTGGCGGTCAGCAAGGCGATCGGCGCCGCGTTCGCCGCGCTGGCCGGGCAGGCGGCGGCCGGGCGGCTGCTCTTCGCGATGGCCCGGGACCGGCGGCTGCCGCGGCTGCTGGCGCGCACCGACTCCGGGGTGCCGCGGCTGGCCCTGCTGGTCGCGGCGGCGGTCACGATGGTGGCGGCGGTGTGGGCGGCGCAGCGGGACGACGGCCTGGACCACCTGGTGTCGGTGGTGGACATCGGCGCGCTGACGGCGTTCGTGCTGCTGCACGCGAGCGTGGTCGGCTGGTTCGTGGTGCGCCGGATGGACGGGCCGCCGGACTGGGTGCGCCATCTGGTGGTGCCGGTGCTCGGGACGGCGGTGCTGGTGGCGGTGATCGCGGAGGCCGCACGGTCGGCGCAGGTCGTGGGCGTGATCTGGTTCGGCGTGGGACTGGTGGTGCTGTCGGTGCAGTGGGGCCGTACGCGAACGGACGCGCCGGGCGGGGAGAAGGGGAAGGGCTGAGGGGCGCGGGGCCCGGCCCCCCGGCCGGGGGCGGCAAAGGGGACGGTCCGGATCGGCGGCGTTGTCGGAGCGGGCCGTTACGCTCGCCCGTATGGCTCTCAACACGTCCGCGGAAGCGCCCCTGCCCGTCGGCGAGGTCTCGCGGCTCATCGGAGGGTGGATCGACCGCCTCGGGGCGGTCTGGGTGGAGGGGCAGATCACCCAGTTGTCGCGCCGGCCGGGCGCGGGGGTCGTCTTCCTGACGCTGCGCGACCCGTCGTACGACATCTCGGTGGGCGTGACCTGCTACCGCCAGGTCTTCGACGCGGTGGCGGACGTGGTCACCGAGGGCGCCCGGGTCGTGGTGCTCGCCAAGCCGGAGTGGTACGCGCCGCGGGGGCAGCTCTCCCTGCGGGCGACGGAGATCAAGCCCGTCGGCATCGGTGAACTGCTGGCGCGTCTGGAGCAGTTGAAGCGGTCGCTCGGCGCGGAGGGCCTGTTCGCGGCGGACCGCAAGCGGGCGCTGCCGTTCCTGCCGCACCGGGTGGGCCTGGTGTGCGGCCGGGCGTCGGCCGCCGAGCGGGACGTCCTGGAGAACGCGCGCCGGCGCTGGCCCCACGTCCGCTTCGAGGTGCGCAACGTGGCCGTGCAGGGGGTGCACGCGGTCACCCAGGTCGTCCAGGCGGTCAAGGAGCTGGACGAGCACCCCGAGGTGGACGTGATCATCGTGGCGCGCGGCGGCGGGAGCGTGGAGGACCTGCTGCCGTTCTCCGACGAGCAGCTCGTACGGGCCGTGGCCGGCTGCACGACCCCGGTCGTGTCGGCCATCGGCCACGAGCCGGACGCGCCGCTGCTGGACCTGGTGGCGGACCTGCGGGCGTCCACCCCGACGGACGCGGCGAAGAAGGTCGTGCCGGACGTGGGCGAGGAGCTGGAGCGGGTGGGCCAGCTGCGGCGGCGGGCGCTGCGGACGGTGGAGGGGCTGCTGGAGCGCGAGGAGCGCGGCCTCGCCCACGCGCTGGCCAGGCCCTCCATGGAGCATCCGCAGCGGATGGTGGAGCAGCGCGAGGACGAGGTGGACGCGCTGCTGGCGCGGAGCCGCCGGGTCCTCGGGCACCTGCTGGACCGCGCGGACTCGGAGCTGTCGCACACCAGGGCGCGGGTGGTCTCGCTGTCGCCCGCCGCCACCATGGAGCGCGGGTACGCCGTGCTCCAGCGCGCGGACGGCGGCGTGGTGCGCTCGCCCGACGAGGTGGCCGCGGGGGACGCGCTGCGGGCCCGGGTGGCGGACGGCGAGTTCACGGTACGCGTCGACGACCGGCCGGCCGACTGACGGGCCGGCCGGCCGACTGACCGGCTGGCTGGCTGACTGACTGACTGACTGACTGAACTGACTGACTGACCGGCTGACTGACCGGTGCGGGGCGTCTCACGGCAGGTGCCGTGCGCCCTCGGGCGGCGCGAGGCGCCGTCGTTCTCACATCACAGGCTCGACTTAGGGTGGATCGCATGGCTGCCAGGACGGAAGAGGCCGCGCTCGGCTACGAGCAGGCGCGGGACGAGCTGATCGAGGTCGTGCGCCGCCTGGAGGCGGGCGGCACGACGCTGGAGGAGTCGCTCGCCCTGTGGGAGCGCGGCGAGGAGCTGGCCAAGGTCTGCCGGCACTGGCTGGAGGGGGCCCGGGCCCGCCTCGACGCCGCGCTCGCGGAGTCGGAGCCGGACGGGGACGAGAGCGGCCGGTAGCGGCGGGCTCGTATGCGGCGGGGCCCGGCCCCTCGCCCTGGTCAGGGGCGGTTCACGCGGTGGGTGCGGGGCTGTGAGACGGGTCACGCGGGCCGCACTTTAGTTGAACTTTAATCTATCTGCGGTACGGTGAGGAGGTAGTTGGTTGACCCATTATCCGTTCCCGGAAGGTTCTCATGTCCCTCGTTCTTGACCCCGCCGCCCAGGACCTGCTGTTCCGCGAGGCCCGCACCGCGAACGCGTTCACCGACGAGCCGGTGACCGACGAGCAGATCCAGGCGATCTACGACCTGGTCAAGTACGGCCCGACGGCCTTCAACCAGACCCCGCTGCGCGTCGTGCTCGTCCGCAGCCCCGAGGCCCGCGAGCGCCTGGTGTCGCACCTCGCCGAGGGCAACCGCGCCAAGACGGCCGCCGCCCCGCTGGTCGCGATCCTCGCCGCGGACAACGAGTTCCACGAGGAGCTCCCGACGCTGTTCCCGCACTTCCCGCAGGCCAAGGACGCCTTCTTCAGCGAGCGCCCGGTCCGTGAGTCGAACGCCACGGTCAACGCCTCCCTCCAGGCCGGCTACTTCATCCTGGGCATCCGCGCCGCCGGTCTGGCCGCCGGCCCGATGACGGGCTACGACGCCGCCGGCATCCAGAAGGAGTTCCTGGACGGCGACCACACCCCGCTGATGGTCGTCAACATCGGCCGGCCCGCCGAGGACGCCTGGTTCCCGCGCTCCCCGCGCCTGTCCTACGAGCAGGTCGTCACCACCGTCTGAGCACGCCCCGC
The DNA here is from genome assembly GCF_016919245.1 of Streptomyces zhihengii. Taxonomy (NCBI): domain Bacteria; kingdom Bacillati; phylum Actinomycetota; class Actinomycetes; order Kitasatosporales; family Streptomycetaceae; genus Streptomyces; species Streptomyces zhihengii. Next base: position 3,096,166 of record NZ_JAFEJA010000001.1, read on the forward strand.
GCACACGAAGGCCGCCGCCCCCGGAGCACCGGGTGCGGCGGCCTTCGCCGTATGGAGCACGGCCTGCGCCGTGCGGGCAGGGCGGCGGCCCTCGCCGTGCGGCAGGGGTCAGGAGGCCCCGGAGGACGCGGACGGCGAGGCGGACGGGGACGGCGAGGCCGTGGAGCCCGCGACGAGCGCCTGCGCCATCTCCGCGAGCCGCTCCGGCGAGGCCGTGCCCATGACGACCGTGGTCGCCCCGTCCGCGGTGCGCACCAGGGCGTCGTACTTCGGGCCGTCCCAGCGCTGCCAGGTCTCGCCGCGGATCTCCTGCGTCGCGGAGGTCTTCTTCGCGTGCCGCGTGACCTGGCGCACGTACTTGTCGACGGGCTGCGCGGTGGACTGCTCGACCGCCACGTACTGCGTGTCCGGGTCGAGGAAGCCGAGGTGCCAGGCGTGGTCGTCGGCGCCGTCGAACGTCACCGAGGTGGTGCGCCAGTCGTCGCCCAGACCCTCGGGCGCGGCCACCGGATACGGCGCCGCGCGCTGGGCCGTCAGGAGCTCCACCCGGTAGTCGACGGACTTGATCGGATCGGCGTTCTCGTCGTGCGGGACCAGCATGTAGATGCCCGCCACGACGACGCCGATCACCGCCATCGACTGGAACATGCCCCGGACCGTCTGTCTGCCTCGCATACCTGCCACGTCCCCTATGGTCGCATCCGGCATCCGCGCTCAAACGTGGGCCCCTCTGCTCAATATGTCGATCTACCGATAGAGTCGCAGCACCCTCCTACATACGGCCGTCGCGTCGTCCAGAAAGGTGCGCTCCGATGACCGAGCACCAATTGCCGTCCCCGCTCGAGGTCTCTCCCGAGGCCCCCGACCGCAACCTCGCACTGGAGCTCGTCCGTGTCACCGAGGCCGCCGCCATGGCGGCCGGCCGCTGGGTGGGCCGGGGCGAGAAGAACGGCGCCGACGGCGCGGCGGTCAAGGCCATGCGGACCCTCGTCTCGACCGTCTCGATGAACGGCGTCGTCGTCATCGGCGAGGGCGAGAAGGACGAGGCGCCGATGCTGTTCAACGGCGAGCGCATCGGCGACGGGACCGGCGCCGAGTGCGACATCGCCGTGGACCCGATCGACGGCACCACCCTCACGGCCAAGGGCATGCCGAACGCCATCGCGGTGCTCGCGGCGGCCGACCGGGGCACCATGTTCGACCCGTCCGCGGTGTTCTACATGGACAAGCTGGTCACCGGCCCCGAGGCGGCCGACTACGTGGACATCAACGCCCCCGTCTCCGTGAACATCCGCCGGGTCGCCAAGGCCAAGCACTCCTCCCCCGAGGACGTCACGGTCGTCATCCTCGACCGGCCCCGCCACGAGGGCATCGTCAAGGAGATCCGCGAGACCGGCGCCCGGATCAAGTTCATCTCCGACGGCGACGTCGCGGGCTCGATCATGGCCGTCAAGGAGGGCACCGGCGTCGACCTGCTCCTCGGCATCGGCGGCACGCCGGAGGGCATCATCTCGGCCTGCGCGATCAAGTGCCTCGGCGGCGTCATCCAGGGCAAGCTGTGGCCGAAGGACGACGAGGAGCGCGCGCGCGCGATCGACGCCGGGCACGACCTCGACCGGGTGCTGTCCACCGACGACCTGGTCAGCGGCGAGAACGTGTTCTTCGTGGCCACCGGCATCACCGACGGCGAGCTGCTGCGCGGTGTGCGCTACCGGGCCGAGACGGCGACCACCCAGTCGCTCGTGATGCGCTCCAAGTCGGGCACGATCCGCCAGATCGACTCGACCCACCGGCTGTCGAAGCTCCGGGCCTACAGCCAGATCGACTTCGACCGCGCCCAGTAGGAACCACCGGCCGCGGACGGCAGGAGAGGCGCCCCTTTGTGCGGAGGGGCGCCTCTTGCCGTTCGGATCCGGCGGACGGGGGGGGCGGCGCGACCGTGGGGCGCCGGCCCGGTGCGTCAGGCCGCGGAAGGGGACTTCTTCAGCTCGACGTCGCGCCGGCGGCGCCGGGCCAGGACCACCCGCCGCTCCGCCGCCGTGAGGCCGCCCCACACGCCGTACGGCTCGGGCTGGAGCAGGGCGTGCTCGCGGCACTCGACCATCACGGGACAGCGGGCGCAGACGCGCTTGGCCGCCTCCTCGCGGGCCAGCCGCGCGGCCGTGGGCTCCTTGGACGGCGCGAAGAACAGTCCGGCCTCGTCGCGGCGGCACACCGCGTCCGCATGCCAGGGGCCGGCATCGTCCTCCCGGGCCGGGACGCGCTGAGGCGGAACGGCGGCTGCCTTCAAGGACTGATGCGGCAGTTGCAGCACGGTCTACTCCTGACGACGGATTCGCGAGCGAGAGACGATGCAGCAGTCCCTACCCGCTGTGCGCACGCCTATGCACTGAGTGGCGCCGCCGTCGGGGGCGCCGGGCGGCGCCCTGCGCGCGGACGGCGCGAACCGCCGTGGCGCGCGCGGCCGTCAGCCGAGGTGTTTGCGCAGGCGGGCGTGGAGGTCGGTGATCAGCCGGCCGCGCTTCGGCTTGGCCTCGATGTTGCCCAGAACCGCGTAGCCGTTGACGACGACCACCGGCGCCTCGGGATCGGCCGACTCCAGGTTCACCACCTCGAAGTTGCCGAAGATGCCGGTGCCGCTGCCGCGCAGGGTGACGTTCTCCGGGACGCGGACCTCGACGTTGCCGAAGATCGAGGTCGCGTTGATGACGGTGAGGCGCTGGCGGAACAGCGCCTCGGTGAGGTCGATCTCGATGTTGCCGAAGAGCGAGAAGGCGTTGGTGCGGGCGCCCACGCTCCAACGGCCCTTGCGGGTCGAGCTGGAGAAGACGGCGATCAGCTTCTCCGCGGCCCCGTCGGACATGTCGGCGTCGCCGGCCGCGGGCGTCCGTACGCCGCCGGCGTACGGGGCGGTGCTCCCGCTCCCCGCCGCGGGCAGGTCGCGTACCAGCGGCTCCAGTTCGCCGACGGTCTTGGCGCGGTAGACCGCGTCGATGCGTTCGGAGTGTTCCTCGGCGTCGAGCCGCCCCTCGGCGAGCGCGTCCCGCAGGATGTCGGCGATCCGGTCGCGGTCGGCGTCGGACGCGCGCATGGCCTGATCGGGACGGGCGGTCTCGGCGGGGACGGCGGGCTTCTGGGGCTGCTTCTCGAGGTCCACGTGCCCAGGGTAGCGAAACGCGATAGATCGCGAGAAGGGCATCGGGTGTCCCTCGTGCCGGGCCGCCGCATCCGGCCACCGCGCGGGCGGCGTCGGGGCAGGGCGCGGGCGTGCGCGGGGGACGGTGCGGGGGCGGGGCGCGGGCGTGCGCGGGGGACGGTGCGGGGGCGGGGCGCGGACGTGCGCAGGAGACGGTGCGGGCGCGGGGCGCGGGCGTGCGCAGGGGACGGTGCGGACGCAGGGCGCGGGCGTGCGCAGGAGACGGTGCGGACGGCACGGGGAACGGTGCGGGCCCGTCGGCGCGGGATCGCGGTGCGTGGTCCGGAGGGGCTTCGGTGCGAGGCACCGGCGGTCCGTGCGGGGCGCGTTGGCGAATACCGGCCAGGCGGGAACCCGCCTCGTCACGGCCGTTCCCCGCCGTGCGCCCTCTGGCAGGGTCGGGCCGGGGCGCGGCCGGCGCCCCGGTCCGGTGGGAGGGGACGGCCCACGCGGGAGACGCGACGGCCCGGGGGTGGGCCCCGCGGCCCGGGTGCGGGCCGCGAGGAGGGCGATGCTCGAAAGTCTGGGACTCGACGCCGTGCAGGAACAGGTCTACGTCTGCCTGCTGCGGGCGCCGGCGGCCGACGCGGCGGCCGTGGCGGCACGGACCGGGCTCGACCCCGGTGAGGTGGGGCGGGCGCTGATCGGGCTGGAGGCGGACGGGCTGGTGTCCCGGCGTCCGGGCCGGCCGCGCGGCTACCACGCCGCACCGCCCGATGTGACGCTCAATCTGATGGTGCTCCAGCGGCTGGACGAGTTCCGCCGGGTGCAACTGGCCGTCGAACGGCTCGCCGCCGAGCACCGGGCGCACGGGCCGGGCGCCTCGGGCGCCGAACCGGTCGAGGCGGTGGAGGGGGCGGCGGCGATCGCCGACCGCTACCGGCAGATCCAGCGCGGCGCCCGGGAGGTGTCCAGTCTGGTGGCCGGCCCCGCGGTGGTCGTGACCGCGTCGGACAACACCGGGCAGCGGGACGCGCTGCGGGCGGGCGTGCGGTACCGGGCCGCGTACGAGCGGGCCACGCTGGAGGTCGAGAGCGCGGACAACCCGCTGCTGCTGGAGGAGTGGGCGGCGCTCGGCGAGGAGATGCGGGTCACCCCGGAGGTGCCGCTGAAGCTGGTCATCGCCGACCGCCGGATCGCGCTGGCGCTCCCCCGCCGCCAGCCGCCCGGGGCGCCGGTGGGGCTGGTCGTGCGCACCGGGATCCTGCTGGAGGCCCTCAACTGGCTGTTCGACCGGGTGTGGGCGACGGCGCTGCCGGTGCCCGCCGCGATGGGGGCTGCGCCGGACGGGCCGCTGTCGGCGTCCGACCGGCGGCTGCTGGCGCTGCTGCTGACGGGCTGCACCGACCAGGCGATCGCCTCCCAGTGGGGCGTGAGCATGCGGACGGTCCAGCGGAGGGTGCAGCGGCTGATCGCGCTGGCGGGGGTGCAGACGCGGCTGCAACTGGGCTGGCAGGCGGCCCGGTTGGGCTGGATCGAGCCGGAGGGGGCGGCGGGGTTCGAGGGGGCTTCGGGGGTGGCGGGGGTCCCGGCCGCCGTGGAGGGGCCCTCGGGGGTGTGAAGGCTCGGCCCGGGGGCTGCGCGGTCCCGGGAGCGGCACCGTGCCGCACGGGTGTCCTCGCAGGCCGGACGGGCCGGGTGCACGGCGCCGGCGCCACGGGCGGACGGCCGGGTCACATGGTGCCGGCGCCACGGGCGGACGGCCGGGTGCACGGGCCGGACGGTCCGGACAGGCGGCCCGGACATGCCGGTCGCACGATCCGGACGGGCCGGACAGGTGGGCTGTCGGGTTTGCGACAGGGCGGTAAAGCGACAGCCGGAAGGGCTGATGAAAGGGCGTCAGCGCGTGCCAACGTGGCGGCCGTTCGCAGCCCCCCGAGCTGAAGGATGACCATGTCCCGTCCCCGCTCCACCGCTCCCGGTCACAGAGCCGGGCGCAGTGCCGTCGCGATCGCGACCGCGGTACTCGCCGCCGGGAGTCTCGCGCTGACCGCGCTGCCCGCGCAGGCGACCCCTGCCACGGCCGCGCCGGCCACCACGTCCGCCACCACCTCCGCGTCCCCGTCCGCCGACAAGCTCGGCGACCACGACCGCGCGCTGCTCGCCACGTACCGCGCGCAGCACGAGGCCCGTACCGTGCTGCGCCGGGCGGACCGTGCGGTCCCGGACTTCGCCACGCTGCTGCTCGCCGTCCGGGAGGGCCGCACCGCCGAGGCGGAGCGCGCGCTCGCCGGCCTCGGCGTCACCGCCACCCGCACCGAGGCCGCCGTCGGCTACATCAAGGCCAATGTGCCGTTCGACGCCGTGGAGAAGGCCGTCGCCCTCGACGACGTGATCGCCGCCGACGTGGACGAGCTGCTGAAGGTCGACGACACCCGTGCCGACGGCGCGGCGGCGGGCGCGGGCGCGCCGGGCGGGCGGCTGCCGGCGGCCCCCTCGTCCCGCACCCCCGACGCCAATCCCTACATGCCGACCCGCGAGACGGGGTCGGTCGCGTTCAAGGAGGCCCACCGGACGTACGACGGCCGCGGGGTCACCATCGGCATCATGGACACCGGTGTCGACCCGACCCACCCGGCGCTCGCGCGGACGACCACCGGGGAGCGCAAGCTCGTCGACACCGTGACGGGGACGAACCCGCGGGACTTCATCGACCTGCTCTTCGACGCGAGCTGGCAGAACATGACGGCCACGTCGAAGGTGAGCGGTCCCGAGTTCACCGACACGGTGCGGGGCGAGACCTGGCGCGGGCCCGACGCCGACGACCTGCGCATCGGTCTGCGCCCGGTCCAGCTTCCGCAGGGCTCCACGGTCGTGCCGACCCTGGTGCGCGAGTCGGACGGCGCGGTGTGGGTCGACACGGACCAGGACCACGACTTCACCGACGAGGAGCTGCTGCGCCCGTACGGGGAGAAGCAGCAGGTCGCCCGCTTCGGGACCGACGACCCGGCGACCCCGGCGGACGAGCGGATACCGTTCACCGTCCAGGTGCGGGACGACTTCTTCCCGGGCGTGATCAGCGTCAACGTCAACATCGTCACCGAGGCGCACGGCACCCATGTCGCGGGCATCACCGCGGCCAACGGCATGTTCGGCGGCCGGATGGACGGCCAGGCGCCCGGTGCCCGGCTGGTGTCCATGCGGGCCTGCCACAGCTTCGGCTGCTCCAGCGCGGCGCTCACCGACGGCATGATCGACCTCGCCACGAAGTACGGCGTGGACGTGATCAACATGTCGATCGGCGCGTCGCCGGCGTTCAACGACGGGCAGAGCGCCCGCGCCCTCGTCTACAACCGGCTGATCGACGAGTCCGGTGTCCAGATGTTCATCTCCGCCGGCAACTCGGGCGCGGGCGTGAACACGGTCGGCGACCCGACCGCCGCCGACAAGGTCGTCAGCGTCGGCGCCTCCGTCTCCCGGGAGACCTGGTGGGCGAACTACGGGTCCGAGGTCCGCGACGCGCACGGGGTGTTCCCCTTCTCCTCGCGGGGGCCGCGTGAGGACGGCGGTTTCAAGCCCGACCTGACGGCGCCCGGCGCCGCGGTGTCGACCGTCCCGGCCTGGCTGCCGAACGCCTCCGTCGCCGAGACCGGCTACACCCTGCCCGCCGGCTACTCGATGATGAACGGCACCTCGATGGCGTCGCCGCAGGCGACCGGCGCGGCGGCGCTGCTGCTGTCGGCCGCCGCGCAGCGCGGGGTGGGCGCGAGCCCGGCCGAGCTGCGGAGCGCGCTCTACTCCTCGGCGCGCTACCAGGACCACGTGGCGGCCGTCGCGCAGGGCCGCGGCGAGCTCGACGTGGCGGGCGCCTGGAAGCACCTGTCCCGCGGCACCACGGCCGTCGACGCGGTGACGGTGAGCGCCCCGGTGTGCACCCCGCTCTCCGGCGACCTGGTCACCCCGCACACCGGCAGCGGCGTCTTCAACAGCTGCGCCCCGGGCAGCGGCGGCCAGGGCGCGGGCGAGAAGCGCACCTACGACGTGACGCTGACCCGCACCTCCGGGCCCGACCGCGCCGTGCCCTACCTGCTGGACGTCGACGGTGACGGGCGGACGTTCTCCGTGCCGCGCACGGTCCGGCTGCCGCTGAACGAGCCGACCGTGGTGAAGGTGGCCGCCGAGCCGCGCGCCGCGGGTGTGCACAGCGCGGTCCTGCGGATCGACAACCCGGCGACGAAGGCCGTCGAGCAGTCGGCGATGCTGGCCGTCGAGGCCGCGGCCACGCCTGCCGCGGGCACGCCGTACGAGGTGCGGGGCGTCGCCCACCGCAACGGCACGCTCCACTACACGATCGCGGTGCCCGAGGGCGCGAAGGCGCTGACGGTCGCGATGGACGGCCTCGGCGAGGGCAGCCAGACCCGCTGGTGGGCCTTCGGGCCGACCGGGACCAGCGGCGAGGCCGCGGGGCCGGGCAGCCTGTCCTGCTACGCCAACTACGCCGGCGGCAACGGCTGCGACCCGGGCACCCGCACCTACGAGGCGCCGGCCGCGGGCGTGTGGGAGCTGGTCGTCGAGTCCCGCCGTACGTCCCCGTCCTTCACCAACCCGTTCCGGCTGACGGCGACGGTCACGAAGTAGTCGCGGAGCTCCCGTGCGGGCCCGGTCCGGGAAGTGAGCCTTACCTCACAGGATCGGGGCCGCACGGGAGTCTTACGCTGGATGGCGCTGCCAACGGAGGCATGCTGCTGTCTGTGAAGTGAGGAATGGGCGAAATGCCGGAGTTCGCGTATACGGATCTGCTCCCGCTGGGCGAGGACACCACCCCGTACCGGCTGGTGACCGCCGAGGGCGTCTCGACCTTCGAGGCCGACGGGCGGACCTTCATCAAGGTGGAGCCCGAGGCCCTGCGGAAGCTCGCCGCCGAGGCGATCCACGACATCCAGCACTACCTCCGCCCCGCCCACCTCGCCCAGCTCCGCCGCATCGTCGACGACCCCGAGGCGTCGGGCAACGACAAGTTCGTGGCGCTGGACCTCCTGAAGAACGCGAACATCGCCGCCGCGGGCGTCCTGCCCATGTGCCAGGACACCGGCACCGCGATCGTCATGGGCAAGCGCGGGCAGAACGTGCTCACCGAGGGCGGCGACGAGGCCGCCCTCTCGCACGGCATCTACGACGCCTACACCAAGCTGAACCTGCGCTACTCGCAGATGGCGCCGCTGACCATGTGGGAGGAGCGGAACACCGGCTCCAACCTCCCCGCGCAGATCGAGCTGTACGCCACCGACGGCGGCGCGTACAAGTTCCTCTTCATGGCGAAGGGCGGCGGCTCGGCCAACAAGTCCTTCCTCTACCAGGAGACGAAGGCCGTCCTCAACGAGGCGAGCATGATGAAGTTCCTGGAGGAGAAGATCCGCTCGCTCGGCACCGCGGCCTGCCCGCCGTACCACCTGGCGATCACCGTCGGCGGCACCTCGGCCGAGTTCGCGCTGAAGACCGCGAAGTACGCCTCCGCGCACTACCTCGACGAGCTGCCGACCGAGGGCTCGGAGCTCGGGCACGGCTTCCGCGACGAGGAGCTGGAGAAGAAGGTCTTCGAGCTGACGCAGCGGATCGGCATCGGCGCGCAGTTCGGCGGCAAGTACTTCTGCCACGACGTACGGGTGGTGCGCCTGCCGCGGCACGGCGCCTCGCTGCCGGTCGCCATCGCCGTCTCCTGCTCGGCGGACCGCCAGGCCGTCGCCAAGATCACCGCCGAGGGCGTCTTCCTGGAGCAGCTGGAGACCGACCCGGCGCGCTTCCTGCCCGACACCACCGACGAGCACCTCGCCGAGGAGGGCGACGTCGTCCGGATCGACCTCAACCGGCCGATGGACGAGATGCTCGCGGAGCTGTCCAAGTACCCGGTGAAGACCAGGCTCTCGCTGACCGGCCCGCTGGTCGTCGCGCGCGACATCGCGCACGCGAAGATCAAGGAGCGGCTGGACGCGGGCGAGGAGATGCCGCAGTACCTGAAGGACCACCCGGTGTACTACGCCGGGCCCGCGAAGACGCCCGAGGGGTACGCGTCGGGGTCCTTCGGTCCGACGACGGCCGGCCGGATGGACTCCTACGTGGAGCAGTTCCAGGCGGCGGGCGGCTCGAAGATCATGCTGGCCAAGGGCAACCGCTCGAAGCAGGTGACGGACGCGTGCGGGGCGCACGGCGGGTTCTACCTGGGGTCGATCGGCGGGCCGGCGGCGCGGCTGGCGCAGGACTGCATCAAGAAGGTCGAGGTCGTCGAGTACGAGGAGCTCGGCATGGAGGCGGTCTGGAAGATCGAGGTGGAGGACTTCCCGGCGTTCATCGTGGTCGACGACAAGGGGAACGACTTCTTCACGGAGCCGGCTCCGGCGCCGACCTTCACGTCGATTCCCGTGCGAGGGCCGGGGCTGTAGCTCCGCCGGGGGTGTAGCTCCGCCGGGGCTGTAGCTCCGCCGGGGGTGCGTGAGGGCTCCGGGGCCCCTCGGGTGGGCCCGGGGCTCCGCCCCGGGCCCCGTGCGTCGCGCCCTCGCGGGCGCGACGCCTTACGGGGGCTCCGCCCCCGGACCCCCGCGCCTCAAACGCCGGCGGGGCTGGGAAAGCACCCGGCGCCGGCGGGGCTGGGAAAGCCCCGCGCCGCGAGGGCGACGCGCACCGGGCATCCGACTCCGGCGGGGCTGGGAACGACCCTCGCCGGGCTGATAGGCGCGGTCCGCACCACCAGGGGGCGACGCACAACGCGCCACAAACGCCCGCACGCCCGGGAAGGAACGGGCCCGCCCCGTGGGAGAGCCGGGAACGGGCCCCTGGCCCGGCACGCGCCGCGAGGGCGACGCGCACCGGGCACACGCCGGCGGGGCGGCCCGCTCACGCGAAGCGCTGCCCCGGTGAGCCGTCGCACGCCGCCAGGCGCAGCGGCTGGCCGCTCGTGCCCTGGGTCAGGCAGAGCCCGGTCGCGGCGGACGGGCGGAGGGTGGCGCCGTCGCGGACGAAGCGCTGGTTGGCGCCGCCGTGGCAGTCCCACAGGACCAGGGCGGTGCCGGCGCGGTAGGCGGAGTCCGGGACGTCCAGGCAGCGGTCCTGGCTCAGTTCCGTGTGGAGGGAGCCGCGGGCGGTGTCGTGCCACCAGCCCTGGTTGCGGCCGCCGTGGCAGTCCCACGCCAGGGTCCGGGTGCCGTTGCGGGTGACGGCGCCCTCGACGTCGGTGCAGGAGCCGGACGCGGACCTCAGCGGGCGGTAGACGTCGTCCCAGGCGAGCGGGAAGAGCCGGGGGGCGCCGCTGGAGGCGACGTCCGCGCAACTCGCCTCGCGCAGGCCCGAGTCGTAGAGCTGGGTCAGACAGGACGCGAAGGCCGCGTGGCCCCGGGCGTTCGGATGGAAGGACTGGCGGACGGAGTTGGCGTCCGGCGGGAACGGGTTGCCGAGGTCGATGTAGAGACCGCGGGCCCAGGTGTCCTGGTGGCAGACCTCGTGGCCGTGGAAGAGGCGCGAGTTGTCGAGGTAGACCGCGCCGGTGCTCTGCGCGGCCCGGCGCATGCCGCGTTCGAAGGCGGGGACGGCCGTGTTGCGGCCCCACACGGTGTCGGAGTCGTAGCCCAGGCCGCCGCAGACCAGCTTGCCGGGGAAGGACGGGTTGTCCCGGAAGTCGGGGCCGATGGGGCTCGGGTAGCCCATCACGACGAGCTTGTAGTCGCCGTCCCCGTAGCCCGCGCCGCGCATCACGGTCCGCAGGTCGCGCACGGTCTGCTCGACCTTGGGCACGAGGCCGTCGACACGGGCCTGCCAGCCGGGGGCGTACTTCGGCTCGCAGGCGCCCTGGAGCAGGATGTAGCGGGTGACGCAGTCGGTCATGACCGGGCCGAACTGGAGGTCGTCGTTGGCCCCCGCGACGAGCAGCACCATCTTGATCCGGGTGTTGCGGGCCTTGATCGCGAGGCTGTCGCTCTGGACGAGTTCGTCGGCGTACTGCTTGCTGCCGCCGATGCGGATGTTGACGGTGGACGCGCCCGAGCAGGAGACGTTGTACGTGACGTCGGCGGCGATGCCGGTACGGTGGACGGCCGCGTCGGGCGAGCGGTGGCACCAGTTGTCGGGACCGTCGGTGCCCGGCTCGTAGGTGCCGACGCCCTCGCCGGAGATCTCGCTGTCGCCGAGCGAGATCAGCGCCGTCCTGCGCTGGTCGAGCGGGCGTTCGGCCGGACTGCCGTAGAGGGCGGTGGCCTCCGCCGCGCGGACGGCCTCCAGCGCCGGCGGCAGCGGGACGGACGCGGCCGCCGCGGCCGCGGGTGCGGCCGGTGCCGCGGCCGCCGTGCGCCGGAACGGGTGAACTCTTGGGCCTGGTCGCGTCATTGCGCCTCCCCGGGTTGTGGTCTCCCGGGGTATGTACTGGCGGGTAGTGCGGTTGGGAATACGCGGAACAAGACAACTGCTCAACTTTTCGAGGCGAAGGCTCAAGGAAGGACAGCGATGAGCGGCACGGCGGCGGGCGAATTCCGGATCGAGCACGACTCCATGGGCGAGGTGCGGGTCCCCGCGCACGCGAAGTGGCGGGCCCAGACCCAGCGGGCGGTGGAGAACTTCCCCGTCTCCGGCCAGCGTCTGGAGCGCTCGCACATCGAGGCCCTGGCGCTGATCAAGGCCGCCGCGGCCCGGGTGAACGCCCGGCTGGGCGTGCTGGACGCCGACCTCGCGGAGGCCGTCGCGAGCGCGGCGGACGAGGTCGCCGGGGGCCGCTGGGACGAGCACTTCCCCGTCGACGTCTTCCAGACCGGGTCCGGCACGTCCTCGAACATGAACGCCAACGAGGTGATCGCCACGCTGGCCGCCGAGCGCCTCGGCCGGGACGTCCACCCCAACGACCATGTGAACGCCTCCCAGTCGTCCAACGACGTCTTCCCGTCCTCGATCCACATCGCGGCCACCGCCGCGGTGACCGGGGACCTCGTGCCGGCGCTGGAGCATCTGGCGGCCGCCCTGGAGCGCAAGGCGGCCGAGTTCGCCGCCGTCGTGAAGTCGGGGCGCACGCACCTGATGGACGCCACCCCCGTCACCCTCGGCCAGGAGTTCGGCGGCTACGCGGCGCAGATCCGCCACGGTGTGGAGCGGCTGCGCTCCGCGCTGCCGCGCCTCGCCGAACTCCCCCTGGGCGGCACGGCGGTGGGCACCGGCATCAACACCCCGCCCGGCTTCTCCGCGGCCGTCATCGCGGAGGTGGCGGCGGCCACGGGACTGCCGCTGACCGAGGCCCGCGACCACTTCGAGGCGCAGGGGGCGCGGGACGCCCTGGTGGAGACCTCCGGACAGCTCCGGACGGTCGCGGTGTCGCTCACCAAGATCTGCAACGACCTGCGGTGGATGGCCTCCGGGCCGCGCACCGGGCTCGCGGAGATCGCCCTGCCGGACCTCCAGCCCGGTTCGTCGATCATGCCGGGCAAGGTCAACCCGGTGGTCCCCGAGGCGGTGCTGATGGTCGCCGCGCAGGTCACCGGCAACGACACGGCGGTCGCCGTCGCGGGGGCCGCGGGCAACTTCGAGCTGAACGTCATGCTGCCGGTGATGGCCAGGAACCTGCTGGAGTCCGTCCGGGTGCTCGCCAACGCCTCGCGCCTGCTCGCGGACCGGACGGTCGACGGGATCACGGACGACACCGAACGCGCCCGCGAGTACGCGGAGTCGTCCCCCTCCGTGGTCACCCCGCTCAACAAGTACATCGGCTACGAGGAGGCGGCGAAGGTCGCCAAGGCGTCGCTGGCCGAGCGCAGGACCATCCGGGAGGTCGTCCTGGCACGCGGATACGTGGAGCGCGGCGAACTGACCCTGGAGCAGCTCGACGAGGCGCTGGACGTGCTGCGCATGACCCACCCCTGAGGCGGCGCGGGCGGGGCGCGGCGACGCACCGCGGCCCGGATCGCGGCGCACGCACCGTGACGCGGATCGCGGCGCACGCCCCGCCCCCCTCCTAAGATCTGCTCATGACAGGGACGGAACGCATCGCACGCTGGGCACCCGGGGACCACATCCTCTGGCGGTACCGCGGTCATGCCCCCGATCTCGACGGCTGCACGGTGCACATCTGCCGGCCCGTGACGGTCGTCCAGGACACCGATGACCTGCTCGCCGTCTGGATGGCGCCGGGCACCGAGTGCGTCAAACCGGTGCTCGCCGACGGCTCCCCCGTGCATCTGGAGCCGCTGGCGACCCGCTACACCGCGCCGCGCACCCTGACCCGCGACCGCTGGTTCGGCGCCGGGGTGCTCAAGCTGGCCCGGCCCCGGGACCCGTGGTCGGTCTGGCTGTTCTGGGAGTCGGGCTGGCGGTTCAAGAGCTGGTACGTGAACCTCGAGGAGCCGCGCACCCGGTGGGCGGGCGGGGTGGACTCCGAGGACCACTTCCTCGACATCTCCGTCTATCCGGACCGCAGTTGGCTGTGGCGCGACGAGGACGAGTTCGCCCAGGCGCAGCTCGTGGGCCTGATGGACGAGGCGAAGGCCGAGCGGGTCCGGGAGGCGGGGCGGGCCGCGGTGGCGTCCATCCGGGCGTGGCAGGCACCGTTCTCCTCGGGCTGGGAGCACTGGCGTCCGGACCCTTCGTGGACGGTGCCGCGGCTGCCGTCCGACTGGGCGGGGCGCGGGGAGGGGCGGCCCGCGGCCTGAGCCGTGCGCCCGGGCCGCGCCGGACGGGGCGGGACGGACACCCGCAGGGGCGTCACGGAGTGAAGCTGGCCGAAAATTTGCGTTTCGGCCCTCACTCCGCCCGATCCTTCCCGCCCTGTCGTACCGGCCCGTCCATCTCCTTGTCCGATTCCGGTCAGCGAACGCGCTCCGGCGTATACGACCTCGTGAGACTCTTGATGCGCCCCCCGGGGGCAAACGTAGGATCGTCGTCCGCAGCGCTGCGCCGTACGAGGGAGAAAGCGCAGGACAGACCGCACTCCAGCCCGCACGTCAGCACGAGTCACCAAGACAGCAACAGTCGCACAGAGGGGGTCGAGCCGTGCCGGATGTCCGCCGTCCCACCAGGACCGGCCCCGGGGCGGACGCACAGCCCCACCGGACGGCCGCCACAAGCGGCCGCAGCGCAGTCGCGTCGACCCACCCGAGCCGGACGGAATCCCACGCGTGACGGAGCATCCCACCTCCCATGAGGGCCGGCAGCCCCTGGCCGCCCGGTCCCAGGAACGCACCCGGCCGCGGGCGCAGGCCGCCGGCGTGCCCGCCGGGCAGCCTTCGCTGCCCCAGCCGGCCACGCCGCCGCACTCCGTGCAGGCGCAGGCCCAGGACATCGCCGGCACCGCGCGCCGCGAGGGCGACCGGCTGCGGTTCGTCGGGGCGGCGACCCGGCGCATCGCGCGCGGCATCGACCTGGACGAGATCGTCCTCGGTCTGTGCCGGGCGACCGTGCCCACCTTCTCCGACGCGATACTCGTCTATCTGCGCGACCCCCTGCCGGTGGGCGACGAGCGCCCCGTCTCCCCCTTCGTCCTGCGGCTGCGCCGCAGCGACCGGCTGCGTTCGACGACGGACGACACCGAGGGCGGCGCGGGCGCGGTCGTGTCCGTGCTCGACCCGGGGACCGACCTCACGCCGGCCGCCGAGCTGTGCGAGGTCCGCTCCGGCGGCGCGCTCTCCGAGGTGCTGCGCGGGGTGCGGCCCGTCTTCGGCGACTCGGCCGCCGCCCGCGCGGCCCTGCCCGAACTGCTCGGCGACGGCCGCAGCGTGCCCAGCGGGCACCGCGCGATACTGGCCCCGCTGCGCGGCCGGCGGCGGGTGATCGGCGCTGCCGTCTTCCTGCGCCGCCCGGACCGGCCCGCGTTCGAGCCCAACGACCTGCTGGTCGCCGCCCAGCTCGCCACCCACACCGCCCTCGGCATCGACAAGGCCGTGCTCTACGGGCGCGAGGCGTACATCGCCGACGAGCTCCAGCGCACCATGCTGCCGGACTCGCTGCCCCAGCCCACCGGCGTGCGGCTGGCCTCCCGCTATCTGCCGGCCGCCGAGACCGCGCGGGTCGGCGGCGACTGGTACGACGCGATCCCGCTGCCCGGCAGCCGGGTCGCGCTGGTCGTCGGCGACGTCATGGGCCACTCCATGACCTCGGCCGCGATCATGGGCCAGCTCCGCACCACGGCGCAGACGCTGGCCGGGCTCGACCTGCCGCCGCAGGAGGTCCTCCACCACCTCGACGAGCAGGCCCAGCGCCTCGGCACCGACCGCATGGCGACCTGCCTCTACGCGGTCTACGACCCGGTCTCGCACCGGATCACCATCGCCAACGCCGGACATCCGCCGCCCATCCTGCTGCACCTGGGCGGGCGGGCCGAGGTGCTCCGGGTGCCGCCGGGCGCCCCCATCGGCGTCGGCGGCGTGGACTTCGAGGCCGTGGAGCTCGACGCCCCGGCCGGGGCGACCCTGCTGCTGTACACCGACGGTCTGGTCGAGTCCCGGCTGCGCGACGTGTGGACGGGCATCGAGCAGTTGCGGGAGCGGCTGGCCGCGACCGCCCAGCTCACCGGCCCCGACCACTCGCCGCCGCTGGAGGCGCTCTGCGACGACGTGCTGGACATGCTCGGGCCGGGCGACCGGGACGACGACATCGCGCTGCTCGCGGCCCGCTTCGACGGGATCGCGCCGAGTGACGTCGCCTACTGGTTCCTGGACCCGGAGGACGCGGCGCCCGGCCGGGCCCGCCGGCTCGCCCGCCGCGCGCTGGAGCGCTGGGGCCTGGAGGACCTCTCGGACTCGGTGGAGCTGCTGGTCAGCGAGGTGGTCACCAACGCGGTGCGCTACGCGGAGCGGCCGGTGATGCTGCGCCTGCTGCGCACCGAGGTGCTGCGCTGCGAGGTGGGCGACGACTCCCCGCAGCTCCCGCGGCAGCGCAGGGCACGGGACACGGACGAGGGCGGCCGGGGCCTGTTCCTGGTGAACCGGCTGGCCAGACGGTGGGGGGCGACCCGGCTGTCGACCGGCAAGGTCGTCTGGTTCGAGCTGCCGGCCCGGGGCTGACCCGGCGCGTCACCGCCGCCGGACGGGTGCGGGGCCGGCGGGCCCCGCACGCACCCCGGGGAGGCCCCGCGGGGCAGCGCTCCGCCCGGACATGGGACAAGTCCGGAAAAGGTCCATATGTTGCCCGGAGGGTGTGCAAGGCGTTCACTGGGGCACACGGCCGATGCGACCACCATCCCCCAGACCGACTGGAGGACTCCCGTGACCGAGTCCACCCCCAGGGCCCCGTACACGACGAACAACGCCGGCATCCCGGTGGAGAGCGACGAGCACTCGCTGACCGTCGGCCCGGACGGACCGATCCTGCTCCAGGACCACTATCTGATCGAGAAGATGGCCCAGTTCAACCGCGAGCGGGTCCCCGAGCGCGTGGTGCACGCCAAGGGCTCGGGCGCATACGGCTTCTTCGAAGTGACCAACGACGTCAGCCAGTTCACCAGGGCCGACCTGTTCCAGCCGGGCCGGCGCACCGAGATGCTGGCGCGCTTCTCCACGGTGGCGGGCGAGCAGGGCTCCCCGGACAGCTGGCGGGACCCGCGCGGCTTCGCGCTGAAGTTCTACACCGAGCACGGCAATTACGACCTGGTCGGCAACAACACCCCGGTGTTCTTCGTCCGCGACACGATCAAGTTCCAGGACTTCATCCGGTCCCAGAAGCGCCACCCGGTGACCGGGCTGCGCGACCACGACATGCAGTGGGACTTCTGGACCCTGTCCCCCGAGTCCGCGCACCAGGTCACCTGGCTGATGGGCGACCGGGGCATCCCGAAGTCGTACCGCCACATGAACGGCTACGGCTCCCACACCTACCTGTGGATCAACGGGGGCGGCGAGCGGTTCTGGGTGAAGTACCACTTCAAGACGGACCAGGGCATCGACTTCCTCACCCAGGCCGAGGCCGACGAGCTGGCCGGGTCCGACCCCGACCTGCACCGGCGCGACCTCTTCGGGGCGATCGACGCCGGTGACGCGCCCTCCTGGACGCTCAAGGTCCAGATCATGCCGTTCGAGGACGCGGCGGACTACCGGTTCAACCCGTTCGACCTGACCAAGGTGTGGCCGCACGGCGACTACCCGCTGATCGACGTCGGGCGGATGGTCCTCGACCGCAACCCCGAGGACTTCTTCGTCCACATCGAGCAGGCGGCCTTCGAACCGTCGAACATGGTGCCCGGCATCGGGCCCTCGCCGGACAAGATGCTGCTCGGGCGGCTGTTCTCCTACCCGGACACCCACCGGTACCGGATCGGCCCCAACTACGCGCAGCTGCCGCCCAACCGGCCGCACGCGCCGGTGAACTCCTACGCCAAGGACGGCCCGATGCGCTACACGCCCTCGCAGGCGTCGCGGCCGTACGCGCCGAACTCCTACGGCGGCCCCGCGGCCGACTTCGGGCGCTTCGGCGACCCGGCCGGCTGGGAGACCGCGGGCGAGCTGGTGCGCGAGGCGACCCGCAAGCACCGCGAGGACGACGACTGGGGCCAGGCGGGCACCATGGTCCGCGAGGTCCTCGACGACGCCCAGCGCGAGCGGCTCGCCTCCAACATCGCCGGCCATCTGCTGGACGGGGTGAGCGCACCGGTGCTGGAGCGGGCGATCCGGTACTGGCGCAGCGTGGACAAGGACCTCGGCGACACCGTCGCGCAGAAGGTCGACGGCGGCTGAGCGCGGCCCCGCACACGGCAGGGCCCCCGGAACGCGTGTTCCGGGGGCCCTGCCGTGTGCGCCCCGCCGTGCGGGTCAGTCCTGCGGCCGGAGCCGCTCGCCGCTTCCGTCGTCCGGTTCGACCGGCGGGGAGAACGTGACGCCGCCGCTGGGCGTCGGGTCCGGTCCCTGGGTCTGGGACGGCGTGGGGTCCGGGTCGCGGGTCTCGGTCTCGGAGGGCGTCGGGTCCGGGTCCCGGGTCTCCGTCTCGGTCTCGGACGGCGTCGGGTCCGGGTCCTCGGTCTCCGTCTCGGAGGGCGTCGGGTCCGGGTCGGGTTCGGGGCTGGCCGGCTCGGCCACGTCGAGGTCGAAGGAGGCGTCCGAGCCGCCGTTCAGGGCGTCCAGCGTGTAGTCGCCCCAGATCCTGGCCGGGAAGCCGCCGCCGTTGGCGCGGCCGGAGTTGGCCGTGCCGGTGAGCGAGACCTGGCCGCCGCCCTCGGCAGTGGACTCGCCGAAGAGGGCGACCACGGTGGTCAGTTCGGGCGTGTAGCCGGCGAACCAGGCGGAGCGGTTCTTCTCGGAGGTGCCGGTCTTGCCCGCGGCCTCGTAGGCGCTGGACTTCGCGGCGACGCCGGAGCCCTGGGCCACCACGCCCGTCAGGCCCGCGGTCACGGTGTCGGCCGTCTCCCGGCTGACCACGGAGCCGCCGATCGGGTCGGGCAGCTCGACGGTGCGGTCCTTGTGCTCGGCCTTCGCCACGATGGTCGGCGTGACCTTCTTGCCGTGGTTGTCGAGGGTGGCGTACACCCCGGCCATGTCCCAGGTGGAGGCGCCCATGGTGCCGAGCGACACGGCGGGCCGCTCGGGGAAGTTGACGTCCGGCACGCCCAGTTCCAGGGCCGTCTCCTTGACCCGGTCCAGGCCGACGTCGACGGCCATCTGCGCGAAGGCGGAGTTGATCGAGCGGTTCAGCGCCGTCTGCACGGAGACGGGACCGTAGCTGCGGCCCAGGTCGTTCTGCGGGGCGAACGGGGTGTCGCTGCCCTTCACCGGGCGCTTGCTGGTGCCGTCGTAGACGGTGTTCAGACCGATCGGGTCGCCGTCCTGGGTCCGGGACTCGTTCTCCAGCGCGGAGGCGAGGACGACGGGCTTGAACGTCGAGGCGGGCTGGTAGTCGCGGCGGGTGGCGTTGGACAGCCAGTGCTGGGTGGCGTCGGTGCCGCCGTACAGGGCGACGACCTTGCCCGTCCTCGGGTCGACGGAGGTGGCGCCGGCCTGCACGGTGGCGTCGACCTTGCTGTCCTCGCGGTCGAGCTTCTCCTCCAGCTGGTCCTTGACCGCCTCCTCCAGCTCGCGCTGCTTCTTGCGGTCCACGTTGAGCGTGATCGTCCAGCCGCCGCCCTTCAGGTCCTCCTCGTCGAGGCCCTGGCGGGCGAGTTCGGCGTTGGCCGCCTCGACGAGGTAGCCGGTCTGGCCCTCCATGCCGGGGGCGGGCCTGGGGGCCTTCGGGACGGGGAACTCCAGGCCCGCGCGCTCACCGGCGCCGAGCCAGCCCTCCTCGACCATGTTGTCGAGGACGTAGTTCCAGCGCTCGGTCACCAGCTTGCGGCCCGTCTCGGAGGCGGAGGACCAGTCGTACTGGCTCGGGGCCTGGAGGAGGGCGGCGAGGTAGGCACCCTGGGCGACGTTCAGCTTCTCGGCGTCGACGCCGTAGTACGCCTGCGCCGCGGCCTGGATGCCGTGGGCGTTGCGGCCGTAGTAGCTGGTGTTGATGTACCCCGCGAGGATCTCGCTCTTCTCCTTCTTCTGATCCACCTTGAGCGAGATCACCAGCTCCTTGAGCTTGCGGGTGACCGTCTGGTCCTGGTCCAGGTAGTAGTTCTTGACGTACTGCTGGGTGATCGTGGAGCCGCCCTGCTTGCCCTTGCCGGTCAGGGTGTTCTTCACGCCGCGCAGGGTGCCCTTGAGGTCGACGCCGGAGTCCTCGAAGAAGGACTTGTTCTCCGCGGCGACGAACGTGTACTGCACGTCCTTGGGGATCTGCTCCAGGCCGACGATCTCGCGGTTCACCTTGCCGGTGCGGGCGAGGACCGTGCCGTCGCTGTACTTGTAGATGTTGCTCTGCATCTCGGCCTCGGCGTTGGCCGCCGGCACCGGGACCATCAGGTAGACCACGAAGAACGCGCCCATGACGATCAGGCAGAAGCCGAAGAAGGTCCCCAGCAGCTTCCGCCAGGTGAAGAACCTGCGTATGCCCGTGGGCCCGGCCGTCCCCGCCCGGCGCGCACCGCGCTGCCGAGCCCCTCGCTCATCCGCACGGCCCATCGCTTCGCAGCTCCGCTCTTCCGTCGTCACGTCGTTCGCCGGAGGCCGCGCCGGTCGGCGGGCCGTCGTTCGTCGGTGGCCCCACCGGGCGGCGGGGCCGTCGTTCGGTGGCCGCGCCGGCAGGCGGGCCCGGAATCAGCTCAGAAAGGTAACACCGGCAGGCCGGGCAAAGGGGTCCTGATCCGACCTTTTCCGGACGTGACAATCAGCACCCCCTCACAAAGGAACCGACTCCTGAGAGACCCGCAGGGTTGCGGCGGCTGCTAATCTGATATCACTTTGCTAGACAGACGGACCCGGCACCGCCCGGGTCCGCCGGCACGGAAACGGGGAGTGGACCATGCCCGCACACGGGACACAGGGAACGGACACGACGGTGGACAGGGAGACGGGCGCGCCCGATCTGCCCCAGATGCCGGCGCCGCGGGTGCGCGAGACGGCGGCCCACAGCATCGGCGGCGGGCTCGCCCTGCTGCTCGGGCTGCTCGGCCTCGCGGCGGGCACCGCGCTGGCCGTCGCGGCGGCCGGGGTGGAGTCGTCCGGCGCCAAGGCGCTGATGATCGTGGGAGGCATCGTCGTCGGGCTCGCCGCGATCTTCGCGATGTGCGGGCTGAACATGGTCGCGCCCGGCGAGGCCCGGGTCGTCCAGCTCTTCGGCCGCTACCGGGGCACCATTCGCACGGACGGCCTGCGCTGGGTGAACCCGCTCACCACCCGGGCCAAGATCTCCACCCGGGTGCGCAACCACGAGACGGCCGTCCTCAAGGTCAACGACGCCTACGGCAACCCGATCGAGCTCGCGGCCGTCGTGGTCTGGAAGGTCGACGACACCGCCCAGGCGATGTTCGAGGTGGACGACTTCCTGGAGTTCGTCTCCACGCAGACCGAGGCCGCCGTGCGCCACATCGCCATCGAGTACCCGTACGACGCCCACGACGAGGACGGGCTCTCCCTGCGCGGCAACGCCGAGGAGATCACCGAGAAGCTCGCCGTCGAACTGCGCGCCCGGGTGGACGCGGCCGGCGTCGACATCATCGAGTCCCGCTTCACCCACCTCGCCTACGCGCCGGAGATCGCCTCCGCCATGCTCCAGCGCCAGCAGGCGGGCGCCGTGGTCGCCGCGCGCCGGCAGATCGTCGACGGCGCGGTGGGCATGGTCGAGGCGGCCCTGGACCGGCTCACCGAGCGGGACATCGTGGAGCTGGACTCCGAGCGCAAGGCGGCCATGGTGTCGAACCTGATGGTCGTCCTGTGCGGCGACCGGGCGGCCCAGCCGGTGCTCAACACGGGCTCGCTGTACCAGTGACCCCGCCGCCCCCGGGGGAACGCAAGCAGGTACTGCTGCGGCTCGACCCCGCGGTGTACGAGGCGCTGGCCCGCTGGGCCGGGGACGAACTGCGCAGCACCAACGCCCAGATCGAGTTCCTGCTGCGCCGGGCGCTCGGCGACGCGGGCCGGCTGCCCGGCGGGGTGGGCCCCCTGGCCCGCCGGGGCCGCCCGCCGAGCCGGCCGGCCGCGGGGCAGGAACCGGGACCGGGGCCCGGGCCGCGAGACGGAGCGGGAGCGGAACGGGCGCGGGAGCCCGGTCCGGACGCCTAGGAACCGTGGAGGGAGGTCGCCGGACGGCGGCCCCCCTCCGCTATACACCGGGGGTATACACCCCGTGTAGAGTGACGCCCATGTCCATCGGTCACACTCTCCTCGGCCTCCTCGAATCCGGCCCCCGGCACGGCTACGACCTCAAGCGCGCCTTCGACGAGCGCTTCGGCCAGGACCGGCCGCTGCACTACGGCCAGGTGTACTCCACCATGTCCCGCCTGCTGAAGAACGGCCTCGTCGAGGTCGACGGCGTGGAGGCGGGCGGCGGTCCCGAACGCAAGCGGTACGCCATCACCGAGGCCGGGATCACCGATGTGTCCCAGTGGCTCGCGGAGCCGGAGAAGCCCGAGCCCTACCTCCAGTCCACCCTCTACACCAAGGTCGTCCTCGCCCTGCTCACCGGGCGCAGCGCGGCCGCGCTGCTGGACACCCAGCGGGCCGAGCACCTGCGGCTGATGCGGATCCTCACCGACCGCAAGCGCCGCGGCGACCTCGCGGACCAGCTCATCTGCGACCACGCGCTCTTCCACCTCGAAGCGGACCTGCGCTGGCTCGAGCTGACCGCCGCGCGTCTGGACCGGCTCGCCGCCGAGGTGCGCGCGTGACCCCCGAGGGATCCCTGCTCGTCGCCGAGGACCTGCACAAGTCCTTCGGCCCCACCACCGCCCTGGACGGGGCCTCGTTCTCCGTCCACCCGGGCGAGGTGGTGGCCGTGATGGGCCCCTCCGGCTCCGGCAAGTCGACCCTGCTGCACTGCCTCGCCGGGATCGTGGCGCCCGACGCGGGCTCCGTCCGCTACGACGGGCGCGACCTCGCCGGCCTCGGCGACGACGGCCGCAGCGCGCTGCGCCGCACCGACTTCGGTTTCGTCTTCCAGTTCGGCCGGCTGGTCCCGGAGCTGACCTGCGTGGAGAACGTGGCGCTGCCGCTGCGGCTCGGCGGGGCCCGGCGCAAGGACGCCGAGAAGACGGCCGGCGAGTGGCTGGAACGCCTGGAGACCGCCGACCTGGCCCGCAAGCGGCCCGGGGAGATCTCCGGCGGCCAGGGCCAGCGGGTCGCGGTCGCCCGGGCGCTGGTCACCTCCCCGCGGGTGCTCTTCGCCGACGAGCCGACCGGCGCCCTGGACTCGCTCAACGGCGAGCGCGTGATGGAGCTGCTCACCGGCGCGGCCCGGGAGCGGAACACCGCGGTCGTGCTGGTCACCCACGAGGCACGCGTCGCGGCCTGGTCCGACCGCGAGGTCGTCGTCCGCGACGGCCGCTCCCGCGACCCGGAGTTCGCCCGGTGAGGCGTCTGCTCCACGAACTCGCCCTCGGCGCCCGGTTCGCCCTCGGCGGCGGACGCGAGGGACGGACCCGGACCGCGCTGACCGCCCTCGGCACCGGTCTGGGCGTCGCGCTGCTCCTCCTCGCCGCCTCCGTCCCGCAGATCATGGCGGCCCGCGAGGCCCGGGAGGCGGCGCGCACGTCCTCCGACTGGTACGCCACGGAGCCCGTGCAGCGGTCGGAGGGGACCGTCGTCCACCTGGAGGCCGGCACCGAGTACCGGGGCGATCCCGTCGCCGGGGAGCTGCTGCGGGCCGACGGCACCCGGCCCGTACTGCCGCCCGGGCTGGAGCGGATGCCCGCCGAGGGCGAGATGTTCGTCTCCCCCGCGCTCGGCGAACTGCTCGGCTCCCCCGGCGGCGCGCTGCTGAAGGAACGTCTCGGCGCCCGGGTGGTTGGCACCATCGGCGACGAGGGCCTGCACGACCCCGGCGATCTGCGCTACTACGCGGGCAGCGACACCCTGACGACCGCCAACGGCGGCACCCGGACCGCCGGTTACGGCACGGGCCGGCCGCACGACCCGGTCGACGCCCCGCTCCTGGTGCTGATCGTGCTGATCTGCGTGGTGCTGCTGGTCCCGGTGGCCGTCTTCCTCGCCACCGCGGCGCGCTTCGGCGGCGAACGCCGCGACCAGCGGCTGGCGGCGCTGCGGCTGACCGGCGCGGACGTCCGCGCCACCCGCCGGATCGCGGCCGGTGAGGCGCTGCTCGGCGCGCTGCTCGGACTGGCCGTGGGCGCCGGGGTGTTCGCGGTGAGCCGGCGGTTCGCCGGCTCGGTGCGGCTGTGGGACCTGGGCGCCTTCCCGCGCGACGTGGTCCCGGCGCCGTGGGCGGCCGCCCTGGTGCTGGCCGCCGTGCCGCTGTGCGCGGTGGTGACGACCCTGGTCGCGATGCGCTCGGTGGCCGTCGAACCGCTCGGCGTCGTACGGGGGTCGGCACCGGTGCGGCGGCGGCTGTGGTGGCGGCTGGCGATTCCGCTCGCGGGCCTCGGGGTGCTGCTGGCCATCGGCCGGGTGACGCCCGGCGGGGCGGTGGACACCTTCCCCGTCGCGGCCGGCGCGATCCTGGTGCTGCTGGGCCTGTCCACGCTGCTGCCCTGGCTGGTCGACGCCGTGGTCCGGCGGCTCGGCGGTGCCGGACCGCTGCCGTGGCAGCTCGCCGTGCGGCGGCTCCAGCTCAGCGGCGGCGCCGCGGCGCGGGCGGTGAGCGGCATCACGGTCGCGGTCGCCGGGGCGATCGCGCTCCAGATGCTCTTCGCGGGCATGCACGCGGACTTCGCCCGGCTGATCTCCCACTCGTCCTGGGACGGTCGGATGAGCGTCGTGGCCGAGTACGCGGCCCCGGGCCTGGCGCCGGAGGCGGAGAAGGCGTTCCGTGCCACGCCGGGGGTACGGGAGGCCACCGCCGTGATCGAGGCGAGCGCCGTCGGCACCGGCCCCGTGGCCGGGGACGAGTCCCGGCCGATGACCTCGCTCGTGGTGGCCTCCTGCCCGACCCTGCGGCGCGTCGCGGAGATCGCCCACTGCTCGGACGGCGACGCCTTCGTGGTCCACCGGCGCGGCGACGCCGAGCTGAACCGGTGGATCGACCGCACCGCCCGGAAGGGGCGGCAGGTCGATCTGAACGACCCCTTCGAGCGGGGCGGGAAGAACGGTCCGCTGCTGTGGACGCTGCCCGCGGGCAGCCCGACGGTGCCGGCCCGGCCGGACGCGGGCGGCGAGGAGCTCTTCGGCATCTTCGCGACGCCCGGCGCGCTCACGGGGGCGGATGCCGGGGGCGGCGCGGCCCCGGTGGACCCGGCCGCGCTGCCGGGCGCGCGGACGGTCGCGCAGGTGCACCTCGACGACGGGGTGCCGGACGCGGCCGAGCACGTCCGCAACACGGCGGCCCGGCTGAGCCCCCTGCTCGCGGTGCGCGAGGCGGCCGACGCGGACCGGGACCAGCGGTACGCGAGTGTGCAGCGGGGCCTGCTGGCCGGCGCCTGCGGGACGCTCCTGCTGATCGCCGCGTCCCTGGTCGTGTCGCAGATCGAGCAGTTGCGGGAGCGGCGCCGGCTGCTGTCGGTCCTGGTCGCCTTCGGGACGCGCCGCGCCACCCTGGCCTGGTCGGTGCTGTGGCAGACGGCCCTGCCGGTGGCGCTGGGCATGGTGGTGGCGACCGCGGGCGGTCTGGCCCTGGGCGCGGTGATGCTGCGGATGACCGGCAAGGCGGTGTCCGACTGGTGGGTGTTCGTGCCGCTGGCGGGGGCGGGCGCGGGCGTGGTCGCGGGGGTGACGCTGCTGTCGCTGCCGGCCCTGTGGCGGCTGATGCGGGCGGACGGCCTGCGGACGGAGTAGCCCCTGGGCGCTCGGCGCGGGGGCGGGCACCCGGGGCCCCGGTCCGCCCCCGGTTCGCCGGTCCGCCCCTGGTGCCGTCGCCCCGGTCCGCCCCCGGTCCCGTCAGTCCGCCACCCGTACCGGCAGTTCCCGCATCGCCTCCCGCAGGGCCCCGGCGAACTCGGCGAACTCCTCGGCCCGTGCCGTGCCCGCCCGCATCGCCAGCGCGATCCGGCGGCACGGCGCGGGCGCGGCGAAGCGCGCGGTGCCCAGCCCGCCCCGGCCCGCCTCCACGTCCACCGCGGTGCGCGGCAGCAGGGTCACGCCCATGCCCCCGGCCACGAGCTGCACCAGGGTGGCGAGCCCGGCCGCGGTGGTGGTGACCGGCGCCCCGGCCTCGCGCCCGGCCTCGCGGCAGACGTCGAGCGCCTGGTCGCGCAGGCAGTGGCCCTCGTCGAGGAGGAGCAGCGGCAGCTCGCGCAGGGCCTCGCGCGGCAGGTCGTCCCGGCCCCCGAGGTCGTGGCCCTCGGGGGTGACCAGCACGAAGTCCTCGTCGAAGAGGGGCAGTTCGCTCACCCCGGGGACCCCCAGCGGCACCGCGAGCAGCAGCAGGTCCAGGCGCCCCGCGGTCAGTCCTTCGAGCAGCGAGGAGGTCTGCTCCTCGTGGACCTGGAGGTCCAGCTCCGGATAGCGGCGGTGCACGAGGCGCAGCACGGTCGGCAGCAGATACGGCGCGACGGTGGGGATCACCCCGAGGCGCAGGACGCCGGTGAAGGGGGCGCGCACCGCCTCGGCCTCCTCCAGCAGCAGCCCGACGGCGTCCAGCACGGCCCTGGCCCGCACGGCGAGGCGTTCACCGGCCGGGGAGAGCAGCACTCTGCGTGTCGTACGCTCCAGCAACTGGGCACCGAGTGCCTCCTCCAGCGCGGAGACCGCCCCGGAGAGCGCCGGCTGACTCATCCCGATTGCCGCCGCGGCGTCCCTGAAGTGCAGATGCTCCGCCACGGCCACGAAGGCGCGCAGCTGGGCGATGCTCGGCTGTTTGCCCCTGTTCGGCCCAGCCACTGATAACCACCTCCGATCGCGATGACCGAGTCTAGCTATTTCCGCGATCAATGCACTCTGTGCCACTATCAAGATCCGTCCAACCCGCATGGAAGACCTCAAAAGGGACCTTCCTGTATGCAAGGAGAGCGCGTGCTCACTGTCGGTGACAAGTTCCCCACGTTCGAGCTCACCGCCTGCGTCTCGCTGGAGACCGGCAAGGAGTTCGAGACCATCGACCACAAGTCCTACGAGGGCAAGTGGAAGGTCGTCTTCGCGTGGCCCAAGGACTTCACCTTCGTCTGCCCGACCGAGATCGCCGCGTTCGGCAAGCTGAACGACGAGTTCGCCGACCGTGACGCGCAGATCCTGGGCTTCTCCGGCGACTCCGAGTTCGTCCACCACGCCTGGCGCAAGGACCACGCCGACCTGCGTGACCTGCCCTTCCCGATGATGGCCGACTCCAAGCACGAGCTGATGCGCGACCTCGGCATCGAGGGCGAGGACGGCTTCGCGCAGCGCGCCGTCTTCATCGTCGACCCGAACAACGAGATCCAGTTCACGATGGTGACCGCCGGTTCCGTGGGCCGTAACCCCAAGGAGGTCCTGCGGGTCCTCGACGCCCTGCAGACCGACGAGCTGTGCCCGTGCAACTGGACCAAGGGCGAGAACACCCTGGACCCGGTCGCGCTGCTGGCCGGTGAGTGACCCATGGCCCTCGACGAACTGAAGGCCGCCGTACCGGACTACGCGAAGGACCTGCGACTGAACCTCGGTTCGGTCATCGGCAACAGCGACCTTCCGCAGCAGCAGCTCTGGGGCACCGTGCTCGCCTGCGCGATCGCCTCGCGCTCGCCGCGGGTGCTGCGTGAGCTGGAGCCGGAGGCGAAGGCCAACCTCAAGCCGGAGGCGTACACCGCCGCCAAGTCCGCCGCCGCGGTGATGGCGATGAACAACGTCTTCTACCGGACCCGGCACCTGCTGTCCGACCCCGAGTACGGCACGCTCCGCGCCGGTCTGCGGATGAACGTCATCGGCAACCCGGGCGTCGAGAAGGTCGACTTCGAGCTGTGGTCGCTCGCCGTCTCCGCGATCAACGGCTGCGGCCAGTGCCTCGACTCGCACGAGCAGGTGCTCCGCAAGGCCGGCGTGGACCGCGAGACGATCCAGGAGGCCTTCAAGATCGCCGCGGTGATCCAGGCCGTGGGCACGACGCTGGACGCCGAAGCCGTCATGGCCGAGTAGCCTTCCGCCCCGCGTACACGCGACGGGCCCCGCCGGACCGATGAGGTCCGGCGGGGCCCGTCGCGTGTACGGACTCCGCGGCGCGGATCAGCTCTTGAGCCGCTCCATCAGGGCCTTGAGGTCCTCCACCAGCAGCGCCTCGATGTCGGACGCCTCGCCGATCACCTCACCGG
This sequence comes from Streptomyces zhihengii, assembly GCF_016919245.1. NCBI lineage: Bacteria > Bacillati > Actinomycetota > Actinomycetes > Kitasatosporales > Streptomycetaceae > Streptomyces > Streptomyces zhihengii. Next base: position 3,123,996 of record NZ_JAFEJA010000001.1, read on the forward strand.
TCTCCGGGTCCACCCCGCCCGACGCCCAGAGCGAGAACGTGGCCTGGCCGTCGAGCACTTCGATGACGACGCCGTCGGCGCCCTGCCCGATCGCGTACGCGCGCTCGCCGAGCCCCTCCAGCGGCCGGGGCTCCGCGCCCCCGCCGCCCATGCCGAAGTCGCGGGACCTGACCACCCCGTCGAACTCCGGCCCCGGGTCGGTCTTCCGGTGCAGCGTGTAGGTGATGTCGACGCTCGGCAGGGACCAGATCTCGTTGCCCTCCTCGTCGGTGTCCGGCTCGTACCCGGTGGGCTCCAGGTAGACGGAGCAGTACGCGTGGTCCAGGGCCTCGTGACGGCTCTCCTGGTGGGAGCTCTCCTCCTTCCGGGGACTGCCCAGCGCGGAGGAGGCGCCCTTCAGCTCCGTCTCGGCGCACAGGTTCCCCGTCGCCCGGTAGCCGCCGAGGTCCGGGCCGAGCGCCGTGTAGCCGTACAGGCCGCCGGCCCACAGCACGGACGCGACGGCCGCCCCGCCGGCCGCCCACAGCCAGGCGGGCCGCGGCGGGCGGGCCGGGGCCTGTCCGTCCTGACCGGTGCCGAGCGCGTCGGGCGGGGGCGGTGCGCCCGGGGGCCGGGCGCCGGGCGCGTCGAACGGGTCGCCGCCCACCAGTTCCGGCTCGGAGATCACGAGGCCGTCTCCGGCTCCGGTCCCGCGGCGACCGCCGGGGGCGGCACGGGAGCCGTGTCGAGCGCGGTCGCGCCGTGCGGCGGCGGCATCCTGCGCAGCGACTGCTCCTGGCTGTAGGCCCGCAGATAGCCGACGACGGTGTTGGTGACGGCGACCAGCGGCACCGCGACCACCGCGCCGCCGATGCCGGCGATCAGCCCGCCGGCCGCGACGGAGAGCACGACCGCGAGCGGGTGCACCCGCACCGCGCGGCCGAGGATGAACGGCTGGAGGACATGGCCCTCGATCTGCTGCACCGCGAGGACGACGACGAGCACCATCAGCGCCGTGAACACGCCCTGGGTGACCAGGCCGACGACGACGGCGAGCGCTCCCGAGATCACCGCGCCGACCAGCGGGATGAAGGCGAAGAGGAAGATGAACACGGCCAGCGGCACGGCCATCGGCACATCGAGGAACCAGATCCCGAGCCCGATGAAGATCGCGTCGATCAGGGCGACGAGCACGGTGCCGCGCACATAGGCCGTCAGCGTGCGCCAGGCCCGCGGACCGGCGCCCGCCACACCGTCCCGCGCCTGGGCGGGGACCAGCTTGAGCGTCCACTGCCAGATGCGCTTCCCGTCGTGCAGCAGGAAGAGCGTCGAGAACATCGCCAGCAGTATCCCGGTGAGCACCTCGACCATCACCGTCACGCCCTGGAGGCCGGCGGAGGTGATCTCCTCGGTGTTGGTGCCGATGGTCTCGCTCAGGTTCTCGGCGATGTCGTTGATCTGGCTCTCGGTCACATGGAAGGGGCTGTCCAGCAGCCAGCGCTTGAGCTCCTCGATGCCGTCGCGGACCCGGTCCGAGAGGTTGTCGAGGTTCTCCATGACCTGCCACACGACGAACCAGCCGACCAGCCCCATGATCACGAAGCCCAGGATCGCCGTCACGGCGGTCGCCAGCCCGCGCGGCAGCCCGAACCTGCGCAGCCGGGCGACCGTGGGCTGGAGCATCGCGGTGACGAGCAGCGCGGCGACGAACGCCAGCACCACGAGCTGCACGGCGCTGATGACCCGCATCAGCACCCAGAGGGTGCCCGCGAGGACGAGCAGCCGCCAGCCCGCCTCGGCGGCCACCCGGATGCCCCAGGGGATGGCGGCGACCGGGTCGGGCTTCGCGGCGACCGCGGGAGCGTAGGCGGGCGGCGGCGGGACGCTCTCCGCGGCCGGCGCCTCGCCCGGCAGCGCCTCCCCGGGCAGCGCGTCCTCGGCCGCGGCCTCCTTGCGCCGTTCGTCCAGTTGCTCACCCATCCGGGTCAGCCCGGCGCCCACGCGTCCGAGCCATCCTGGAACCTTCGACATGACGCTCCCTATTTTCCCCACCGCTCTCCCCCTGCACCCCCTGGGGCGCGGGCGGTGCCCCCGCTGGGAACAACCGGCCCTCGACGGTACACGCACCGAGCCCCTCACCGTAGGACGGTGAGGGGCTCGGAGAAGTTGAGCGGGACCGGATACCGGTACTAGTACCAGTGGTTGGCCTGCCAGAAGGACCAGGCACCGCACGGGCTGCCGTAGCGGCTGTCCATGTAGTTGAGGCCCCACTTGATCTGGGTGGCCGGGTTGGTCTGCCAGTCGGCGCCGGCCGACGACATCTTGGAACCCGGCAGCGCCTGCACGAGACCGTAGGCGCCGGAAGACGGGTTCTGGGCCCGGTAGTTCCAGGTCGACTCGTGGTTCACGATGTTGCTGAAGCACTGGAACTGGTCCGCGGGCACCATCTGGCGCGCCATGGCCTTGACCTCGGCGACGGTGTACGACGCCTGGGTCGAGAAGCTGGACGCCGAGCGCACCGCGTCGCGGCTGGCCCGCTCCTTCGCCTCGCGCTCGCGCTCCGCCTTCTCGACGGCCGCTTCCTTCTTGGCCTCCGCGGTCTTGGCGGCCTGAAGGCGTGCCGACTCCTCGGCGGACTTCTTCGCGGAAGCGTCAGCGGCGGCCGCCTGGGCGTCCGCCTGCTGCGAGAGGGACGAGACCTGCACCTGGGCCTGCTCGCCCAGGGGGATGTCCGCGAGGAGCGTCGTGTCGGCTGCCGCGGCCTCGAGGTTGTCCCCCGCAGGCTGCGTGTTGCCCGACGCGACGCCGACGACGGCGCCGACGGTGGTGACCGCAGTCGCCGAGGCGACAGCGAATCCCCGGACCGAGATCCGGCTCACACGGTTTCCTTCCAGCAACGCACGCACAGGTGACCTCGCGAGCGCAATCGTGCCCCTGACGCTGGCCTCTTCCTGCATGGGTCACAAGAGGCGCGGGCCCGGTGGGCAACTCCGTTGAGGAGTTGCCGCATTGTGCTCGCGGGCGGCATGCGACGGCAAGTCTTGAGTTGTGTGTTGCTGTGCACCGTTTCCGGTACGGGTGTGCCGCATGCGGGGCCTGACGGAAGCAAGACTCTGCCCGACGCCGGCACCGCAAGGCAATTATCCGCTGCGTGTGAAAGCTCACACCCCGTTTGCCCCAGGGGTTTTGAAGGAAAGGGCACCCGACGCGACGCCGCCCGGCTACGCTTCTGCGCTCTGCCGGGCGGCGTCAACTCGTCTGTCCTGTTTGCCGGAAAGGTCCCCGTCCCTCACCTGGGGACTTGCCCGGTTAAATGTGTCCGTCCTCCAGCATTTCGGTCACCAGTGCGGCGATCTGGGAACGCTCGGAACGGGTGAGCGTGACATGCGCGAAAAGCGGATGCCCCTTCAGTTTCTCGACCACCGCGACGACTCCGTCGTACCGGCCGACGCGCAGATTGTCCCGCTGTGCCACGTCATGGGTGAGGACGACCCGGGAATTCGCCCCGACCCGGGACAGAACGGTCAGCAGCACATTGCGCTCCAGCGACTGCGCCTCGTCGACGATGACGAAGGCGTCGTGCAGCGAGCGGCCCCGGATGTGGGTGAGCGGCAGGACCTCCAGCATGCCGCGCCCGAGCACCTCCTCGATCACCTCGCGGCCGGCCACGGCCCCGAGGGTGTCGAAGACCGCCTGCGCCCAGGGGCTCATCTTCTCGGCCTCGGTGCCCGGCAGATAGCCGAGCTCCTGGCCGCCCACCGCGTACAGCGGCCGGAAGACCATCACCTTCTGGTGCTGACGGCGCTCCAGCACCGCCTCCAGGCCCGCGCACAGCGCCAGCGCCGACTTGCCGGTGCCGGCCCGGCCGCCGAGGGAGACGATCCCCACCTCGTGGTCGAGCAGGAGGTCGAGCGCGATCCGCTGCTCGGCGCTGCGGCCGTGGATCCCGAACGCCTCCCGGTCGCCGCGCACCAGCCGCACGTTGCCCTCGGCCGTCACCCGCCCCAGCGCCTTGCCGCGCTCGGACTGGAGCACCAGACCGGTGTGCACGGGCAGCTCGGCCGCCTCGGGCACGTACAGCGTCTCCTCTCCGTAGAGCAGGTCCACCTGCTCGGCGGAGAGCGCCAGCTCGGCCATGCCCGTCCAGCCGGCGTCGGTGATGGCCAGCTCCGCGCGGTACTCCTCGGCCAGCAGCCCCACCGACGACGCCTTGATGCGCAGCGGCAGGTCCTTGGAGACGACGGTGACGTCGTACCCCTCGGCCTGGAGGTTGCGTGCCACGGCGAGGATCCGTGAGTCGTTGTCACCCAGCCGGAAGCCCGCGGGGAGCACCCCGGGATCGGAATGGTTGAGCTCGACGCGCAGCGTGCCGCCGAGGTCCCCGATCGGCAGGGGGGCGTCGAGACGGCCGAACCGGAGGCGGAAGTCGTCCAGCAGGCGCAGCGCCTGCCGGGCGAAGTACCCCAGTTCCGGATGGTGTCTCTTGGCCTCCAGCTCCGTGATCACCACGATCGGGAGCACGACCTCGTGCTCGTCGAAGCGGCTCATGGCGTGCGGATCGGCCAGCAGGACGCTGGTGTCGAGAACGTAGGTGCGCCGGTCGGGCATGCGGCGCTTAGTGCTGTTCACCACGGAAGGACGTACCCCCTCGGACGAGGTCGGGGCGCGGCGCCGTGCGACGGCGACGCGGACCATGAGTCCATCCGCCGGAGCGGAGGACAGGCCGGGTTCGGGCCCTGTGCACGGGCCGAACGCCGGCCCTTCGCGTGGTCCGCGACCGGGCCGCGTGGGCCGGATCCGCAGTCCTTCGTGTGCAAAGGGCCTCCCGGGCGAGCGGTGTCGGCCGCTCACTGAGATCCGACGTCCGTGGATCGGACGTCGACCTGGAGGCTGTATTCCCTCGAACGGCTTCGGCCATGCCGGGGCGCGCTCGCTCACCGGGTGAACATGCGGTGACAGCCCCGCGTCCCCGGCGTCGCCGTCGGCCGGTGCGGGTCCGGGGCGTCAGGGAGCGGTGGCGCCGGTCGCGTGGGCCCGGGCTTCGGGAGCCGCGGCGCCGGCCGGGTGGGTCCCGTGTCGGGAGCCGTGGCGCCGGCGGCGCGGGGTACGGGGTGTCAGGAGCCGTAGCGCCGGTGGCGGGCCGCGTAGTCGCGCAGCGCGCGCAGGAAGTCGACCTTCCGGAAGGCCGGCCAGAAGACTTCGCAGAAGTAGTACTCGGAGTGGGCGCTCTGCCAGAGCATGAAGCCGGAGAGCCGCTGCTCGCCGCTGGTGCGGATGACGAGGTCCGGGTCGGGCTGGCCGCGGGTGTAGAGGTGCTCGGAGATGTGCTCGACGTCGACGGTCTCGGCGAGCTCCTCCACGCTGGTCCCCTTCGCCGCGTGCTCCAGCAGCAGGGAGCGGACCGCGTCGGCGATCTCCTGGCGGCCGCCGTAGCCGACCGCGACGTTGACCAGTATTCCGTCGATGCCGTGGGTGGCCTGCTCGGCCTCCTTCAGCACGGACTGGGTGTGGGCGGGCAGCAGGTCGAGGGTGCCCACGTGGTGGACCCGCCAGCGGCCGTCCGCGGCCAGGTTGCGGACGGTGTTCTCGATGATGGTGAGGAGCGGCTTGAGCTCCTCCTCCGGGCGGTCGAAGTTGTCCGTGGACAGCAGCCAGAGGGTGACGACCTCGACGTCCGTCTCGGCGCACCAGCCGAGCAGCTCGGAGATCTTGTCGGCGCCGGCCTGGTGCCCCTGTGCGGCGGTGCCGCCGGACGCCTTGGCCCACCGGCGGTTGCCGTCGAGGATGACGCCGATGTGCTTCGGCACCTGGGCGTGGTCGAGGCGGCCCTCCACCCGGCGTGCGTAGAGCCCGTACACCAGGTCGCGCAGGTTCACTGTTGTTACACCCCTCGATACGGCTTTCCCCGAAGGCGCAACAGTACTGCCGCCGGGCGGCACGGGCCCAACCCGGTGTGTCACAAGTCCGTGATAGGGAGGGAAGCGTGACTGATTCCCTGCACTACCTGCCCGCGGACGACCGCTACGCGTCCATGGAGTACCGCCGCAGCGGCCGTTCCGGGCTCCGTCTGCCCGCGATCTCGCTCGGCCTGTGGCACAACTTCGGCGACGACCGCGCGCTGGACTCCCAGCGCGCGATCCTGCGCCGCGCGTTCGACCTCGGCGTGACCCACTTCGACCTGGCGAACAACTACGGTCCCCCGCCCGGCTCCGCCGAGCTGAACTTCGGCAAGATCTTCGCCCAGGATTTCGCCGCGTACCGGGACGAGCTGGTCATCTCGACCAAGGCGGGCTACCTGATGCACCCCGGACCCTACGGGGAGTGGGGTTCGCGCAAGTACCTGCTGTCCTCGCTGGACGCCAGCCTGAAGCGGATGGGCCTCGACCACGTCGACATCTTCTACTCCCACCGCTTCGACAAGGACACCCCGCTCGAGGAGACGATGGGCGCCCTCGCCTCCGCCGTGCAGCAGGGCAAGGCCCTCTACGTCGGCGTCTCCTCCTACACCGCGGAGCAGACCGCGGAGGCGGCCCGCCTGCTGAAGGAGATGGGCGTCCCCGCGCTCATCCACCAGCCCTCGTACTCGATGATCAACCGCTGGACGGAGGACGACGGCCTGCTCGACACCCTGGAGGCCGCGGGGATGGGCTGCATCTCCTTCGTGCCGCTGGCCCAGGGCCTGCTCACCGGCAAGTACCTGAAGGGCATCCCGGAGGGCTCGCGCGCCACCCAGGGCAAGTCCCTCGACCCGGGCCTGCTCTCCGACGACGTGGTCCGCCGGCTGAACGGGCTGAACGACATCGCGGCCGAGCGGGGCCAGTCGCTCGCGCAGATGGCGCTCTCCTGGGTGCTGCGGGACCCGCGGATGACCTCGGCGCTGATCGGCGCGTCGAGCGTGCGGCAGCTGGAGGAGAACGTGGCCGCCCTGGCCGCGCCGGCCCTCACCGCGGACGAGCTGGAGCGGATCGACACCTTCGCCGTCGACACCGAGGGCACCAACATCTGGGCCGGCCGGAGCTGACCCCCGCCGGGCGGGCCCGGGAGCCGGGGGCGCGCCCCCCGGAGCGGGACCGCCCGGGGGTGCGCCCCGTGTGCGCGGGGCGTGCCGGGCGCGGGCAGAAAAAACGGGCCGGTCCGTGGGGGGGATACGGACCGGCCCGAGGGGGGGTTTCCACCATAACCCTTCGTGAGCGATGTTGCGTGCCACGCCGTGCCACAACCGCGCGCCGTTTCTCGGGGAGACGGCGCACGACGGCGCACGGGGACCCCCGGCACGGGCCCCGGCCCTTGCGCCACGGGCCTCCCGCCCCGTATGCCGCCGGGGCGCGGCGGGGAGCGCGACCGGCCGGCGGGTAGTCCCCACGGGTGACCCGCCCGGACGGGAGCCGCGTTGACGAACACATGACGTGACGTCAGACGCTCGGGAGACCCGGCGGCAGGTCCCGTCGACCCGCGCAATGCGGACAGGATCCGTCCTCATTGCTCCCTAGGCTCGCCCGTATGACGAACCCTGACGCACCCACCCCGTCCGGCGGCGTGACCTGGCGGGCCGCCGGCGCCCGGCGGCTCGCCCGGCAGGGCCTGGACACCCCCGGCGGCACCGTCGCCAGCACGGCCGGCGCGATGCTCGGCGCCCATGCCCAGGTGATGTCCGCCGCCGAGCTGTCCCTCGCGCTGCGGACCGGCGGCAGGACGACCCGTACGGACGTGCGGGCGGCGCTCTGGCAGGAGCGCACCCTGGTGAAGACCTACGGCCCGCGCGGCACCGTGCATCTGCTGCCCGCCGCCGACCTCCCCCTGTGGACGGGGGCGCTCTCCGCCGTTCCGGCCGGCGGCCCGGCGATGCCCGACGGGGTGCGGATGACCCCGGAGCAGACCGACGAGGTGGTCGCCGCGATCCGGGACGCCCTCGCCGGCGGGGACGCCCTGACCGCCGACGAGCTGACCGACGAGATCACCGCCCGCACCGGTAGCTGGGCCGGCGACCGGGTGATGGAGGCGTTCCAGGACAAGTGGCCCCGCTGGCGCCAGGCCACCCACACGGCGGCCCACCGGGGCGCGCTCGCCTTCGGCCCGGTCCGCGGCCGGCGGGTCACCTACACCAGCCCCGGCGTCACACCGCTGCCGGGACCGGCGGCACTGGAGCGGCTCCTCCTGCACTACCTGCGCGCCTACGGGCCCTCGACGCCCCCGTGGTTCGCCCGGTGGCTGGCCGCGCCGAAGTCCTGGGCGGCACGGCTGTTCGCCGAGCTGGCCGCGGCCGGGCGGATCACCGAGGTCCGGTACGCCGACGGGCCCGCGTGGGTGGCGGCCGGCGACACCGCGTTCGACGAGGGCGACGGCCCCCGGGGGGTGCGGCTGCTCCCCTACTTCGACGCGTACACCATCGCCACGCAGCCGAGGGAGCGGCTGTTCCCGGGGGCCGCCCGGGACCGCGCCCTGTCCCGGGGCCAGGCCGGCAACTACCCGGTGGTGCTGGTGGACGGCACCGTCTCCGGTGTCTGGCACCAGCGCCGCTCCGGCAGCCGGGTGACGGTGACCGTGGAGCCCGTCGGCCCGGCGCTCTCCTCGGCCGCGGCCCGCGAGGAACTGGCCGCCCAGGCGGAGCGGGTCGGGGAGATCCTTCAGGCACGGGCGGAACTGGTCGTCGGCGAGGTGACGGTGGGGCCGCACGCCTAGGGCCTCTCGTCTCCGGGTGCGGTCAGGCGGCGGCGAGGGCGCCGAGGAGGAGGCCCAGGAAGGCGCCCGTGATCATGAACGGGCCGAAGGGGATCGCCGTCCGGCGGTCGGCCCGGCGCAGCAGCATCAGCCCCACCCCGTAGACGGAGCCCAGCAGGAAGCCGGCGAACGCCCCCGCGAACAGCACCGTCCAGCCGTACCAGCCGAGCACGACGCCGAGCGACAGGGCGAGTTTGACGTCGCCGAACCCCATGCCGTCGGGGTTGATCAGGAAGAGCAGGAAGTAGACGCCGCCCAGGGCGAGTCCGCCGAGCAGCGCCGTGGGCCAGGATCCGCCGTCACCGGGCGCGAGTGCCGCCGCGCCCAGCAGGAGGGCGGCCGCCCCGGCGAGGGGCAGCGTGAGCTCGTCGGGCAGCCGGTGGACGTTGCGGTCGACGAGGGCGAGCAGCACGGCGAACGGTGCCGCCGCCAGCCACACGGCGAGTTCCGGGCGGGGCCCGGTGGCGTACGCCAGCAGCAGGCACACCACCGCGGTCACCGCGGCCACCGGTACGGAGAGCCGGTACGGGACGGGGCGCGCGGGCGGCTCGGCGGACTCGTCGGACTCGTCGGGTGCGGCGGATGCGTCAGGGGCGTCGGGTGCGGCGCCCTGGCCGGGCCCGGCGGGAGCGGGGCCCGGCGGGTCCGGGGGTGCGGTGGCGAGCGCACCGGGCGCGGAGGGGCGGGCGGATTCGTCGGCCCGGGCCGCGGCGGCCGGTTCGTCCACCGCCCTCGCGGGGGCCGGTTCGTCCACCGACCTCACGGGAGCATCCGCCTTCGCACCGGCCGGCCGGGTGCCGGATGCCGTCGCGCCGGCCGCTGCCGGGGCCTCGGGGGCCGTGGCGTCGGGAGCGCCCGCCGCGCAGGGGGCGCAGCGGGCGAGGCCGAGCCAGCCCGCCGCCGGGCCGGTGAGCGCGTGGCCCCGCGGGCACGCCGACCGCCAGTCCTCCTCGGGCTCGACGGACAGCCGGTACGCGGCCCGGGGCACCAGCAGCCCGGTGGCGGCGCCCCAGACGGCGGCGGCTACGGCGATCGGCGTCACGTCCACGGCAGGACCCTAGGCCGGGGCCCGCCGCGCCGTCATGGGCCCGGGGGCCCAGACCGGCGGCCCACGGACCCATTCCCCCGACCACTCCCCGCGCGCGGCGGCCGGGCGATACGGTCTGCGCCATGGGCGGATGGCGGGACGGCACGGCCGAGTTGCGGATACCGGGACACGAGGCGCCGGTGGCGCTGACCGTCGCCGCGTCCTACCGGACGCGCACCCGGGGGCTGCTCGGCAGGGACGGCGTCGACGGCGCGATCCTGCTGACCCCGTGCAACAGCGTCCACACCTTCCGGATGCGCTTCACCATCGATGTGGCCTACCTGGACAAGGAGTTGCGGGTGCTGCACGTGCACACGATGCGTCCTGGCCGGCTCGGCATGATCCGGCCGCGTGCCCGCCATGTGCTGGAGGCGGAGGCCGGGGCGATGGCGGCCTGGGGACTGGTGCCCGGCACACGGGTGACCGTGAACGGCGGCCGGGACGCCTGAGGCGCCGGGCGGGCGGCCCGGACGCCGGAGCCGGCCCGCGCGCTACGGGAGCCTGGCGGTCTGCTTGCGGATCAGCTCGTCCGGCACCGTCGGAGGCGGCCCGCCGACGAAGTCCGCCGTGTAGAAGGTGACGACGGTGGCCCCGCGCCGCACCACGTGGAACACCAGCGGGATCTTGTCGCCGCCCAGGGCGCCCGTCACCTGGTAGGCGACCGAGTCGTCGCCCGCGGCCACCCCGCGGACCGTCTTCACCTCGGAGTACGTCGAGACCCCGTCGCCGCCGCGCGCCGTGAAGCCCTTCGCGCACGCCCCGACGGCGGTCCGCACCGAGGAGAGCACCTGCTCCGCGCCGCCGTCCGGGTGCGAGGTCAGGATCAGGGTGACGACCGTCTGGGTCTCCTCGCCCTCCTCGCGCGTGTCGACGGCCGTGCGGTAGACCGTGGCCGACGCGGCGGGCCGGGGCGCTCCGTTGATGACCGCCGCGAGCGGGGCGCAGGCGGGGTCGTCGGACTTCTCCGTGCCGGGCTCCTCGCCGCCCTGCATGGGCGTCACCTCGAACCCGGCCACCTCCCCGGTGGTGAGGGCGGCCTTCGCCAGCCCGTCCTCGGTCAGCACCTTGCCGCTGCTCGGCGGGGAGTCGCCGGCGGCGGCCGGGGCGGAGGACTCCGGGGACGGTGTGGCGTCCCCCTCCGGGGCGGACGCGGAGGCGGCGGGCCGGCCGCCGTCCTTGCCGCCGTCCCGGGCCGGTTCGTCGTCCTGGCAGGCGGTGAGCGCGCCCACCCCGAGCACCGCGGCGGTGGCGGCCGCCGCGACCCGGCGCGCGGTGTTCCGTACGGTCCTGCGGGTCCCCGTGCTCATGCCGTTCCCATCCTGGTCGACGGTGTCCCCGCACGCTAACAAGCCCACGGACGCGGGGACATGGGCCCGGGGGCCCATGGCGGGATCGTGCCCGTGCGGCCACCCGGGGCACGTCGGCCCGGGCGTCCGCGGCCGGGCCGCTCAGGAGCCGCCGCCCTCCCACGGCAGCCGCAGGGGGCGGCGGTGCCACCACCAGCCGCGTGCCAGGACGGCGGTGCCCGAGCGGGTGATGCCGCCCAGCAGGACGCCGTCGTCGTCGCGCGTCCCGGTGCGGAACGCCACGTCCAGTTCGTCCACGGCCTTGGCGAGCAGGGCGGCGTCGTCCCCGAGCCCGGCACCGGCCAGCAGTTCGGCCAGATCGTCCCGGGCGGTGAGGTCGTGGAGGTACAGCTCGTGCGGATACCGGCCGCTCGGCGCCCAGTCGGCCTCCGCACGGCGTGCGAGCCGCTCCCACACCGTGAGCACGTCCCTGGCCCGCCGGCGGATGCTGCCCGCCGGGGCGGTGTCGCCGGGGTCGGCGGCCGCGGCGAAGGCGTCCGCCACGGGCGTGGGCACGGTCTCGTCCCAGTAGACCTCGGGCAGCAGTTCGACCCGTGCGGACGGCAGTTGGGTGAGCGGGGCCTCGGCGGCGTCCACGCTCAGCAGGACGGGGCCGGCCCGGTCGTCGTCCCCCTCCCGCACCCGTACGCGGGTCACCGTTCCGTCCGGGGCCGCCGCCCAGTAGGCGGAGGGGCGGGCACCGGCCGCCGGGTACAGCACCGTGGTGCCGGACAGCTCGGCGATCCGCAGCGCCGCACCCGCCTCGTCGGGCGGCGCGGGCACGGCATCCGTCACATAGACGTCCCAGGAGAGCGCGAGGTCGCCGTCCACCGTGTGGTAGCCGCAGATCACGGGCGCGTCCCAGTCCCGGTGGTCCTCGCCCGCGCCGGTGTCGGCCACGTCGACGTCCGCCTCGGCCACCCCCACCACCACGGCCAGCGTCTGCGCCATGGCCCGGGGGGAGAGCCGTCGGACGGTCAGGAAGTTGTAGATCACCGGTACGTCCCGTCGTACACCTGCTTGGCCTTCTCCACCGCCGCGGGATTGTTCGCGAACCGCGGGTTCCTGGTCAGCGCGGGAACGTCCGTGCGACCCCCTGCCTTGGCGATCTCCGTGAGGGCGGCGTACTCGTTGCGGTCGAGTTCCACCAGGCCGTTTCCGGAGATGGGGAACGTCCGGCCGTTCTCCTCCACACCATACTTCCGGCCGTTGATCTCGTAGGCGCTGCCGTTGTCGACGAGTTTCGCCTTGCCCTCGGCGATCGCCTGGATGTCGGCGTCGACGTCGGCTTCGCGCCCCTTGAGGATGACGGTGTTCTTCTCCTTGACCATGCCGTTCTTCGCACCGGCCACCGTGTGGCGCTTGTGCGGCGGCTTCAGCTTCTTGCCGGCCGCCGGCCCCTTCACGCTCGGGTCCGTCTGCCATTCCCTGCACGGATCGTTGTTGTGGACCAGCGCGAACGCGGAACCGACGGCCACGTAGTACGAGTGGAGGCCCAGGACCGCGAGGTCGTGGGTGGTCTGCCGCTGGGTGTGGCGCGACACGGTGGTGACCTCGGCGGCGGAGCCGTCGGGCAGCCGCAGCCGGTCGCCCGTGCGGATGTCCCCGGCGTCCGTCCAGCGTCCGGCGCCGACGATCCAGAACGGATGGGTGTCCGTCGCCGTCACGCTGCCGGATGCCGTGCCCAGACGGGTGAACTCCTTGTCGTCGTGCGTGGTGAAGGTGGTGACGACCTGCCGGGCGCCGGTCGTGCCGGCCGCGGGGTCGGACGCGACCACCCAGTCGCCGACCCGCACGGTCTCGATGGGCACGCTCAGACCGCTCGCCAGCAGCACCCGGGTGCCGGGGAGGAAGCTGTGCGCCGTCGGGCACAGGTCGGGGTCGTTCTCGTCCGGTTTCCTCTCGTCGGGTTTCTTCTTGTCGGGGTCGTACTTCTTCTTGGCGTCGTCGAGGGCCTTCTGGGCGTCCTTGACCTTCTTGCGGTTCTTGAGGAGCCCGGTGAGGCCGTCGTACAGGTCGCCGCCGTGCTTCTTGAGCTTCTGGACGAGCTCGTACGCCTTCTTCCACTTCCACGGCGCCCCGTACTTGGCGGCCAGCTTGCCGACCGCGCCGCCGATGAGGCTGGTCAGCACGTTGATGAGCGTCTCGGTGCACGCGCCCATGTCGCCCTCGGTGATGCAGTCGAGGGCGTCGGTGATACCGAGTTCGTCCGCGAGGATCTTCGCCAGTTCCTTCGCCGCCTGGATCGCCTTGTCCTGGTCGGCCTTCTCGGCGGACTCGGCGTCCTGGAGGTCCTTCAGGGCCTTCTCGTAGGCGATCTGCTCGGGGGACTTCTGTCCGGGGTCGCCCGGGTCACCCGTGTCGCCGGCGGGGCGGTCGGCGGGCGCGGTGTCGTCGTCCCGCCCGTCCTGCGCCTCGTTCGAACGGCCGCCGTCGCCGCAGTCGCCGCCTCCGGTGATGCGGCACACCTGGGCGCCGATCTTCACCGTCAGCTCCTGGCCGATCCCGGTCGCCACCAGCGAGCCGATGATCGCCACGACCACCAGACCGAGCCCGACGTACTCGAGCGGCGTCTGGCCCCGGTCCCCCCTGCGCCGTCCGCGCAGCCCGAGCAGGCGCGCGTCCGTGCGCGGCATGCCGCGCCGCCCGCGGCGGCGCCAGACCCTGCGTACTTCCCCCAGTACCGACATGCTCGCCACGCTAGGGAGGAACGGACGCCGCGTCATGGGCCCCCGGGCCCAACACCGGTCTCATTGCGCCGTGTCGGGGTTTCGCGCGTATGCCGGACGGCCCGTCGCGGGGGGGGCGGTCGGGAACGGACGGGCCGCGGCGGGGGCGCGGGCGGGCCGCTGCGGAGGCGCGGGCGGGCCGTCGGGCCGCTGCGGGGGCGCGATGGGGACGTCGGGCCGCTGCGGGGGCGGGAACGGGAACGGCCGCCCACCCGCGGGCGGCCGGCCGTCGTCCGTGCGGCGGGCGCGTCAGCCGCCCGCTCCGCGGGGGTAGGACACCTCCACGCGGCGGTTCTTCTTGCGGCCCTCTTCGTTGGAGTTGTCGGCGATGGGGAACTGCTCGCCGTAGCCGCGGACCTCGTAGGTGATCCCGGCGTCGCTCAGCGCCTTCGCCAGCACCGAGTGCACGGCGTCCGCGCGCTGCTTCGACAGCACGTCGCCGTGCGCCGAGGAGCCGAGGTTGTCGGTGAACCCGAAGATGCGGACCTTCTTCGCGTTCTCCTTCGTGATCTCGGCGGCGATGGCCTGGATGCGGCCGTTGGCGGCGGGGCCGAGCCGCGCGCTGTCCTTGCCGAAGAGCACTTCGGCCTGGAGGGCGTACTTCACGTCCGAGTTCGTGTCCTCGCGGCGCTCCTCGCCGCCCTCGGACTCGATCACGGACTTGATGTCCAGGACCTTGGCGGGGGCGAGGGTGCCGCCGTCGACCATCTTGAGGCCGGGGTCCTCAGGATCGACCTCGACCGGCGGGGCCGCGGAGGCCTCGGTGCCCGGCGGGACACTCGGCTTGTCCTCGGCATGGGCCTGCTGCGCCGTCAGGACATGGCTCCCGGCGAGCAGGGCGACGGCGGTGAAGGCGGACAGCGCCAGGCGGGGAGCTCTGCCGCGCTTGGGGGTCGGTGTCATGGTGCCGCTCACCCCGAGATCTCGACCGCGACGGTCGGGAACGTCGGAAGCTGGAAGTCGATCTCCGTGGTCGACTCGGGAGGAGCGGGGAACTGGAAGAAGACCGGGATCGCCTTGCCGGCTTCGATCTTGTCCAGGCCCGCCGTGCAGAGGCAGCGGCCGTCCGTGTCCCGGAGAATGTAGTAGCGCTTCTTCCCCGCCTTGTCGACGAGCGTCGCGCCGGCCACCGAGATGCCGCCCGCGAGGACCTCCTGCTCGGTGCCCCGCCAGGCGGACATGTCGTAGAAGGCCTCGGCCCCGTTGTTCTTCATCTGACCGTTCACCGTGACGAAGCCGCCCGACTCCCGCTTCACGGAGTTGATGATCAGATCGATGTCCTTGGGGCCCTTGACCGTGGCAAGCGTGGTGCCGGTGTCGGGGACGACCTTTCCGGGCTCGTCGTTCTCGGAGCCTTCCGCGCCGGGCTTGGCCGAAGCGGTCTTCTCCTTGTCCGACGCCTTGTCCGCGTCCCCGCCGCAGCCGGCCACGGTGAGGGCCAGGGTGGCGGTGATCACCACCGCTGCCGCCCCCCTGCGTGACTGCAGGATGCGCCGAATGCTCATGAGTGGGAATCCTTCTCTCGTATTCGCTATCAGTCGACCAAGGTGACGTCGAAGAGGTCCTTCGCGTCGGGGAGGTCCGTCAGGCTGTCCTCGAGATCCCAGTTGCCGGAGGGACACTTGAGCACGGGAAGTATGTCGAGGTCGTCCGGAAGGTCGAAATCGCACAGCGGCTTGACGGCGGCTTTGGCGTCGGCCGTGCCGAACTTGGACTCGGTGCCGGGGATGACCGAGTCGCCGACGGGCTTCTGCGTCTTCACGCTGACGCTGAAGGTCAGCGGGAGGCCCGGTTCCGGCCGGCAGCCCGGCAGCCCGTCGAGGACGGCGCCGTTCTTGGCCGCGAACTGCGCGGCCACCCCGCACGACGGGGTGATCGGCGTGTAGCCGTCGAAGATGTCCCGCCATGCGGTCGGGTCCTGGAGTGCGTCGAGCCACTCGGCCGTGAGCTTCGCCCGGGCGTCCTGGGCCGCCGCGAGCGCCGCGGCGTCCGCCGCGCCCTGCGCGGTGTTCCGGGTCGCCGATGCCTGTCCGACTGCGAAGAATGCGAACGCGAGGAAGAGCAGGCCCCCCACCATCACCACATAGATGGGGAATGCCTGCCCTTGATCCTTCGTGCTGCGGTCGAGCAAGCGGCTCAGCCAGCCTTGATCTTGTCGATCTGCTCGTTGATCTTGGTGGTGATCTTGCCGCCGATGCCCGTACCGACGATCGCACCGATGATCACCACGACGACCATGATGATGCCCAGGTACTCCAGCGCGGTCTGGCCCTTGGAGCGCTCGCGGTCGGTCATCCGACGGACGACCGTGTTCTTCCAGCCGTTGACGCGGAGCTGCGTGTTGACGGTGGCCTTCAGCAGAGTGTCGTTCGACATGTCGTCCCCCTTCGGGTTCGGCCGACCGCTGGCCGGCCGACGCGTAAGTCTCGGTGTCGTCCGCGGAGCCACCGGCTGTGCGGTGCTCCCCGCTTTCGACACCGGAAACGTACGCGGGACGAGGGGTCCCGGCAGAGGGTCCCTGGGCCCATTCCGGGGCCCAATCGCGGAGTTGGGTCCGGGAAGCACGCGGATGGGTCTCACGCCCCCCGGACTCCATGGCGTCACCCACGCCCCGTCACCCCCCTGCCGAATCCGTGGTCGGTCCGTGCGGTGCCGATCCAGACCGCGATCGCCTCGCTCCGGCTGGTGCTGTGCAGCTTCGCGAAGATGCGGTTGATGTGGTTCTTGACCGTCTTCTCACTGATGAAGCAGGTGGCGGCGATCTGCTGATTGCTCATGCCCGACGCGATCAGGTCCATCACCTCCACCTCCCTCGAACTCAGACCGAACTCGCTTTTGTCGCGCCCTTGTTGAGAGGTGTTGCCGTGCGGAACCGTGCCACCCCCCGGCCGTACGGAAGACTGTCCCACATTCGATTGCAGATGCGAAGCAACTTCGCCGGTATTCGATGAAGTCGAGACGATCGGACGGGCGCCGAGGCTCCCGGGCGGCGCTTGGCCACCGATCGGCCCGGGCGGCTGGACCGGATACGCGGGCCGGGGGGCGTAGGCGGCACCGAGCCCGTCCGGCAGGGGGTGCGCGCCGGCCGTGCCGCCGTCCTGGCGGAACCGGTCCAGCAGGGCGTTCGCGGCCGTGGCGGTGAAGTGGGCGCGCCCCTCCTGGACGTCCCGTACGGCGGCCACCAACTGGTCGGCGGTGAACTCCCCGTGGACGAGGTAGCCGCCGGCGCCGAGGCGCAGGGCCTCGTGCACGATCTCGCTCTCGCGGCTGTACGTCAGCATCATCACGGGGGCCGCCTGGGCCAGGTAGGGCAGGGCGGAGATGCCGTCGACGCCGGGCATCCGGACGTCGAGCAGGATGACGTCCGGGCGGTGGGCCCTGGCGGCCCGCAGCGCCTCGGCCCCGTCGGCCGCCTCGGCGACGACGGCGATGTCCTCTCGTCCGCCGAGCAGCACGGTCAGTCCCGCCCGGACCACGGGGTTGTCGTCGGCGACGACGACCCGCAGTGGTGCCCGCGGTGCCGCGGGACGGAGCGGGGCGGGGTGGGGGGCGGGCGGGCGCTGTGAATGGAGCGGAGTGGCGTGGGACGACGTGTGCTGTGAGGCATGGGGGGCGATGAACTGCTGACCCGAGGTGCGTGAGCTCTCGTCCTGCATCGTGCGGCCTCCTCCCAGAGGGTGGTGCGTCGTGGGGACGGTGGGTGCGGTGTCAGGCGGTGGACGGCCCGGGCGGCGCGGCCGTCGCCGGGAGGACCGCCGCGAGCGGCAGGTCCAGGCGTACTTCGGTGCCGGCGGCGGCGCGCCCCCGGCCGATGCGGATGCGGGCACCGATCCCGGCCGCCCGCTCCACCATGCCGACCAGGCCGAAGTGCCCGGCCTTGCGGAGTCCTTCGAGGGTGGTGCCGGGCGGCAGTCCGGCGCCGTTGTCGACGACGCTGATGCGCAGCATGCCGTCGACGATTCCGGACTCGGTGCGGACCTGTGTCGCCCGGGCGTGCCGGCTGCTGTTCTCCAGCGCCTCGCCGGCGATGGTCAGCATCTGCCGGGCCACGGCGCGGGGCACCGGCGGCACGGGCGGCCCGGTCAGCCGGCGGACCTCGACGGCGATCCCGGTCCGGCGCCCGAAGTCCTCGGCCTTGGCCTGGAGTTCACCGATCACGTCGACGCCGGCGGACTGGAGGTCGTCGCCGCGGCGCAGGTCGCCGAGGAGCTCGCGCGACTCGGCGGCGGCGCGGCGGGCCGACCGGGCGACGAGTTCCGCCTGGTGGCGGACGGTGAGCGGGTCCATCCGGTCGGCCGTGGCGGCGAGCCCGTCGGCGGCGAGGGCCAGCCCGTGCAGGGTCTTGGCGACGGAGTCGTGCATCTCGCGGGCCAGCCGGGACCGCTCGCTGCTGATCGCCTCCGTGACGGCCAGCCGCGCGCGGGCCTCGGTGAGCGCCTGGCTGGCGGAGCCGAAGCGCAGCAGCAGGTTGCGCAGGGTGACGCCGACGGCTCCGGCGACGACGCAGAAGCCGGGCAGCAGGAGCGAGTTCCCCGCGGTGGCGACGGCGTCGCCGTCCGCCCCGTACACGGCGAAGAGGATCAGGGCCTGGAGGCAGGCGAAGAAGGCGGCCCCGCGCCATCCGTAGACCAGTCCGGCGAGGAGCGGGGTGCAGATGGTGACGTAGCCGAGGGTGCTGTCCGGTCCGGCGGTGACGAGCAGCAGGGAGCCGAAGAGGGCGTCGACGGCGAGCAGCGCCGGGTGGCGGAGCAGCAGCGGGCCCCAGCGTTCCCAGTCGCGGAACAGCCCGTAGGAGAACATGAAGGTGACGAGCACTCCGGAGGCGACCAGGTAGGTGGGCAGTCCGGGGCGTGCCGAGCCGAGGGCGATCGGGGCGGCGAGGGCGATCATCGCGAGCCGGAAGCCGAAGACCTGACGGCAGAGCGCCTGGAGGGCGTTGATCTGGATCGTCAGGGTGGGCAGGGTGTCGGGGCTCGCGGCGGCGCGGGCCAGCGAGGCGGGCCCGAGGCCTCCCGTTATCCTCCCGATGTGCAGGGCCACTGCGGTTCCCCCTCCGGTGGCACGGTGTCAGCCCCCGACCGAGCTGAAGTCGGCGTCGGCGCCGAAGACGAACGCGGCGACCAGCAGGATCATCGTGGCCGGGACCATGATCGACGTGATGGTGAGCGTGGCCTTGGGGACCGCCTTCGCGGCACGGCGGCGGGCGTTCTGGGCGTCGGTGCGGCGCATGTCGTTCGCGATCTGGATGAGCGTCTCGGTGATCGGGGCGCCCAGTTCCTCGCCCTGCTGGAGCGCGGTGACGAACTGGGCGACCTGCTCGGAGTCGTTGCGCCGGCGCAGTTCCTCGAACGCCTTGCGGCGGCCGACGCCCATGTCCATCTGGCGCAGGGTGATGCGCAGTTCGTCGGCCCAGGGGCCCTCGTACTTGTCGGCGACGCGCTCCAGCGCCTCGCGGAACCCGAGGCCCGCGCTGACGACGACGGCGAGGACGTCGAGGAAGTCGGGCAGGGTCCGCTCGATCTGCTCCTTGCGCTGGCGGATGGCCGCGAAGATGCCGACCTCCACCCAGAAGAGGCCGAACGCGACCATGAAGAGGGCCAGGAAGGGCTGGCCGCGGAGCACCATCGCGAGCGCGCCGAAGAAGCCGAGCGCGCCGTAGACGGCGCGGCGGGCGGCGTAGCGGTCGATGGTGAGGCCGCCCGGGTTGCCGGCGAGGTCGATCCTGCGGCGCACCTTGTTGACCCGGGCGGGGCCCATCATCCGCAGCACGGAGTCCGCGTAGCGCATGCCGAGCCGGTCGACGGCGGAGCCGACGGCGGTGGTCCGGGTGGCGCCGACCTCCAGGGCGACGGCGAGGTCGCCGGGGAGCTTGGCGTCGGCGCGGTACATCCGTATGCCGTGGAACGCTCCCGCGACGCACAGGGCGATCAGGAACGCGAGGCCCAGTCCGGTCATGGCGGTGGCTCCCGTCAGACGTCGATCTTGGACAGGCGGCGGATGACGAACACGCCGAGGCCGTACATGACGAGTGCGACGACCACCGCGGTCTGGCCGATGAAGGAGTTGGTCATCCGGTCGATGGCGCCGGGCATCACCCGGTCGAGCAGCAGCAGGGCGCCGAGGCCCATGGCGGGGACGGCGTAGGCGGTCATGTTGACCTGCGAGAGCTGGGTGCGGACCTCGCGCCGGGTCTCCTTGCGCTCCTCCAGCGTCTCGGTGAGGTTGCGCAGCGAGCCGACGACGGTGCCGCCGGCCCGGTTGGAGAGCACCAGGGTGGTGACCAGGACGACCAGCTCACGGGAGGGGAGCCGGTCGGCGAGCTCGCCGAGCGCGTCGTCGACGGAGTGGCCGACGGCCAGCTTGTCGGCGACCCGGCCGAGTTCCTCGCCCGCCGGTGCCTCCAGTTCCTCGGCGGCCATCGACAGGGCCGTCCGCAGCGCGAGTCCGGCCTGGGTCGCGTTGGCGAGGATGCGGGAGAGCTCGGGGAGCTGGTTGATGAACTTCTCGATCCGCTTGTTGCGCTGCCAGTTGAGGAAGCCGAAGGCCCCCCAGATGCCGAGCAGTCCGGCGATGGGGCCGAAGAACGAGGCGAAGACCGTCTGGGCGGTGATCCACAGTCCGGCGACGCCGACGACCATGCCGACGAAGAACTCGCCGGGTGTGATGTCGAGACCCGTCGCCGCGAGCCGCAGCTCGATGCGCCGGCCCAGGGAGGTGCCCCGGAGGCGGCGGTCGACGGCGCCGAAGCGGCGCCTGCGTCCGCCGGCCTCCTCCATCGCGCCGGTCTGGGAGAGCCGGTCGAGCAGCGCGCGGTGCTGGGAGCGCCCGGAGGACCACGCGTGGACGCCCGTCACGGCGAGCACCCCGCACAGGAGCGTGCCCCCGATGGTCAGCAGAGCGGTGTTGGTCATGGGATGCCTACCTGGCCTCTCGGACGGCGAGCTGGTCCTGGTGCGCGGCGACGCCGAAGGCCTGGGGCACGGGCTGGCTCGCCATGAAGAGCCGGTCGGCCAGCCGGCGGGGCAGCGGGTGGTGGGCGAAGGTGCCGTGCACGCGCCCGTCCGCGGCCATGGGCCGGGCGTCGAAGCGGGCCACGGTCGCCAGCCGGTAGGGCTCCTGGCCCCGTGAGTCGAGGAGCGCGATCTCGCTGATCTTGCGGGCGCCGTCGGCGTGCCGGGTGAGCTGGACGATGCAGTCGACGGCGCTGTTGATCTGGTCGCGGAGCGCCTCGAACGGGATCTTCACCTCGGACATGGAGGCGAGCGTCTGGAGGCGCATCAGGGCGTCCTCGGCGCTGTTGGCGTGGACGGTGGCGAGCGATCCGTCGTGACCCGTCGACATGGCCTGGAGCATGTCAAGCGTCTCGCCGCCGCGGACCTCGCCGACCACGATCCGGTCGGGGCGCATGCGCAGCGAGTTGCGGACCAGGTCGCGGATGGTGATCTGTCCCTTGCCCTCGACGTTCGCCGGGCGGGACTCCAGGCGGATCACATGCTGCTGCTGGAGCTGGAGCTCGGCCGAGTCCTCGATGGTGATGACCCGCTCGCCCTCGGGGATCAGCCCGGAGAGGGCGTTGAGCAGCGTGGTCTTCCCGGTGCCCGTGGCACCCGAGACGATGATGTTGAGCTTCGCCTGCACCAGCGCCGACAGCAGGAAGAGCATCTGCTCGTCGAGCGAGCCGAACCCGATCATCTCGTGCAGGGTGAACGCCCGGGGGAAGCGCCGGATGGTGAGGGTCGCCCCGGAGAGCGCGAGCGGCGGGATGATGACGTTGACCCGCTCGCCGGAGGGCAGGCGGGCGTCCACCATCGGGTTGGACTCGTCGACCCTGCGGTTCACGGTGGAGACGATGCGCTCGATCGTCTGCATGAGCTGCTCGTTCGACGCGAAGCGCAGGGGCAGCAGTTCGACCCGGCCGCCGCGCTCGACGAAGATCTGGTCGGGGCCGTTGACCATGATCTCGGTGATGGAGGCGTCCTCCAGCAGCGGTTCGAGCACACCGAGCCCGAGGGCCTCGTCCACCACGCGCCGGATGAGCTGCGAGCGCTCGGACGCCGAGAGCACCGGTCCCTCACGGCTGATGATGTGCCCGAGCACGCGCTCCAGCCGTGCCCGCCGGTCCGCGGCGGCCAGCGAGGACATCTCCGCGAGGTCGATCTCCTCGAGGAGTTTGGCGCGGTAGGTGGCGACCAGATGGCCGTCGTCGCGCCCGCCCCCGCGGTCCTCGGGGGCGGTGATGCGTGCCCGCAGGCTCATGTGTGGCTCTCCTCAGCAGTACGGAGCGGTCGTACGGTCCGGCTCAGTCCTTGGGCATGGTGGAGCTGCGCTCGGCGTACCCCCAGTCGTCGATGAAGGGCACGACGGAGGGGATCCTGATCCGCACGGTCGAGGTGACCTCCCTGCCGCCGGCACGGGAGGTGTGGACGTAGTCGCCCGGCTCGTCGGTGAGCCAGCCGCTCACGGCCGCGCGGCCGGCGTGGGCGCTGTGGGTGCGCCAGTCGTCGTCGCCGTCCGCCCGCGCGGCGGCCCGGGCGGCGGTGCCGGCCTGGACGCCCGCGTAGGCCGCGATGCCGAGCTGGACTGCGGCGAGCGCGAGGAGCAGCAGCAGCGGGAGGAAGCCGGTGAACTCCAGGGAGACCTGGCCGCGGTCGCGCCGGCGCACGGACATGGTCACCACCCCTCCTCGACGGTGGCGGCGTGGCCGGTGACGTGGAAGGGGAAGCTGACGAAGCCCGGGAAGAGCACCGGGACCTTCAGCTCCACCTCGGCCTCGTACAGCCCGCCCGCGGCGGAGCCGCAGGAGACCGAGGCCCCTTCGCGCCAGGTGCCGAGGTCCTCCCGCGCGGCGGCCTGGCACTGCGCCTGCCCGGCGAGGCCGACGGCGCCCTCGCGGGCGGCCGAGTCGGCCGCGTCGCCGGCCAGGATGTAGGTGTAGCCCAGCAGGGCCGACTGCCAGAGGATGACGCAGACGGCCGCGATCAGCGGCAGCATGCCGAGGAACTCGACCGCCACCTGCCCCCGGTCGCCGAGCCGCCCGCGGCGGCCCGTGTCACCGTCCCCGCGCAGGACCGCCGTTCCCGTCGATGGTGCGCTCAGCACGCGCATCGCTCAACTCTCCCCCTTGTCGCCGCGCCGGCGGCGTACGCCGATGGAGCCCCGGTCGCCCCGGAACTTACCCGCCTTGTCCTTGCCTTCGGGCGCCTTCACGATTCCCAGTTCGCCCGCCAGTCCCCACAGGGCCTGTTTGACGGACGACTTGGCCTCCAGGTCCTGCATGCGGCCCGCGTCGACGGACGCCTGGAGTTCCTTGAAGTTCGCCGGTACGGAGGTCCTGGCCACCCGGGTGCCGGTGATGCGTTCGATGAGGGCGGGCTGGATCTCGGTGTTGCGGATGAAGCGGTTGACGAGGGTGACCGTCTCCTCGGCCTTGCGGATCTGGAGCCGGTCCCAGAGCCGGACCATGCGCTTGGCGGCCCGGACCGCGACCACGTCGGGGGTGGTCACCAGCAGGGTGGTGTCGGCCATCTCGATGGCCGCCGCGTTGGCGCTGTTCATCTGGGTGCCGCAGTCGATGACCACGACCTCGTAGCGGTTGCGCAGGGCGCTGACGATCTGGCGCACGGCCCGGTCGTTGACCTCCTCGCCGCGCTCGCCCTCGCCGGGGGCGAGCAGCAGCCCGATGCCGGTGTCGTGGCTGAAGACGGCGTCCTGCAGGACCCGGGGCGAGATGTCCTGGATCCCCGCCAGGTCGGCGATCGAACGGCGGAACGGCGCGTCCAGGTAGGAGGCGACGTCGCCGGCCTGGAGGTCCATGTCGACCAGGGCCGTGGTCATGCCCGACGCCCGTGCCGCGAGCGCCAGTTGCACCGCGGTGAGGGTGGTCCCCACCCCGCCCTTGGCGCCGGAGACGGTGAGCACGGTGCCGCCGGGCCCGGTGAAGACGTCGCCGCTGTGTCCCAGGTGCCGGCGGACGCCGAGCGACCAGGAGGCGGCGGCCTGCACCCGCTGGGTGAGCTCCTCGTACGACAGGGGCAGGGCCACGAGTCCGCGGGCGCCCGAGTCCATCGCGGCCGAGTACAGCCCCGGACTGGCGTCGGCGGTGACCAGGACGACGCCGACCGCGGGGAAGCGCAGCGCCACCTCGCGTATCAGCTCCAGCGCCGGCACGGGCCCGATCCGCTCGTGCACCAGGACCACTTCGGGCAGCTCGTCCAGGGACTCGCCGGCCAGGCGCGCGAGGGTGTCGAGCAGGGTGGTGGAGTCGGCCACCGGGGCCGCGGGCTCGGCCTCCGGGAGCTGGCTGAGCAGCGTGGTGATGGATCGGGAGGCGTCGGCGTCACCGACGGCCGGGAGGATGCGTGTCGTCATCCGGCCCTCACTTGTTCCGGTCCTCGTCGAGGGTGTACTTGCCTTCACCCGGACGAAGCGTGGTGGGACTGCCCTTGGCGATCAGGGCGAGACGGACGTGGACGGCGAAGGACTCGGCGTACGCGACGCGCTGGGCGTCCTGGGTGTTGAGGGCGAAGGTGATGGGGACGGCCTGGGTGGCGACGGCGTCCCGGTCGTCGCGGCGGGGCTCCAGCGCGGTGAGCCTGCCGACGTCGATGACCTTGGCGTTCGGGACGATGATCCGGGACTCGGCGACCTGGCCCTCGTCGCCGCGGCCCTCCTCGCCGAAGGTGGCGAAGATGTTGACCAGGTCGCCCGGGGTGATCTTGCCGGCGACGCCGGTGGCCGCGTCGATCATGATGGCGATCTCCTGCTCGCCGTTCTCCAGCGCCGGGCGCTTGACGTACATGTCCGTCTGGAGGAGCGACCCCTTGCGGAGCTGGGTGACGGCGATCTTCCCGTCGACCATGGATATGTCGGTCACCGCGCTGGTCGAAAGCCACCGCTCGGGCATGCTGATCTTCTCGAACTGGTCCGCCTGGAGCTGCGTGTACGGCGCGACGTCCGACTTGATGCGATAGGCCGTCACCTCCGGTCCGACCTTGGAATTCACATCGCTGATCACCGACAGCACGCCGACGAAGGCACCGAAGGCGCAGAGGACGGAGAGGAGCAGAAGAATGACACCGCGACGTTGCCGTGAATTCATGAGCGGGACGACCTCGTTGGGGAGTGGGGACGAGAGGGCGGACGGTTCGGCCCGGCCGGGCCCCGGCGGTGCATCGCCGCCACCGGCCGTGTCGAGTGCTGTTCGGCGGTTACGAACTCTGGTGCATGGGTGTTCCCTGGTTCAGGACACCGGACACGCCGGTTCGGTTCTCGGCGGAAAGGAGCGGTGCGGCGCAGAAGCCGCAGCGGTCGCCGATGATCTCCAGACCGCACCAGGAGCATTTCTCCCTCTTCACCGAGGAGACGAGCTGGTA
The DNA here is from genome assembly GCF_016919245.1 of Streptomyces zhihengii. Classification (NCBI taxonomy): domain Bacteria; kingdom Bacillati; phylum Actinomycetota; class Actinomycetes; order Kitasatosporales; family Streptomycetaceae; genus Streptomyces; species Streptomyces zhihengii. The sequence goes on from NZ_JAFEJA010000001.1 coordinate 3,149,227, forward strand.
GATGAGGGTGATGTCGGGCAGATAGGCCGCGAATTCGACCAGCTTGGGAGTGCCCCACCAGCGCGGCGACTCCCCGGGCAGCACCGCCTCGTGGACGGCCTGGCAGTGCCAGGCGGGAGCGAGGGTGGCGGTGACCCAGTCGCTCTGGAGCTGTCCCTTGGCGACGACGAGCTGGTTGCCGAACTGGGGGCCCGTCAGCTCCCCGGCGCCGATCCGCACGAGTTCCGGGCTCGGGTTGGCCAGCACCCCGAACTGGGTCCCGGGCACCCATGACTTGGCGTGGGACTTCAGGCTGACCGGCACCCGGTCGAGCCGGGCCACCGAGTTGAGTACGGCGCCCGCGTGGATGTAGTGCGCGAGCAGCCGTGCCGCCGAGGCGATGATGCCGGCGCTGAAGTCGCAGATGGACAACTGGCGGAGCTGGCGCACGAGTACGGCGAGACCGAGCGGCGGCAGGCCCACCTTCAGCAGGGCGAGGCGGTCGGTCTCCAGCACCGAGCGGACGGTGTGCAGTCTGCGCTCGTGGGCCACCGGCAGGGAGGCGGGGTAGAGCACGACGGCGTAGCCGTGCTGCTCCAGCAGGACCTGCATGTCGGCCAGCGCGGCGTCCAGCGGCTGGGCGTCGGGCGGCGGCAGCAGCGCAGCCGTCGGCGTGTGCTGGTCCGTCGGCGGTAGCACCAGATCAGCGCTGGTGACGGCGATGGCGGTCTGCACGCTCAATTTCCCCGTTCGGATCCGGCCGCCGGGCAACCGGCCGCCGCTTCTCCACTGCTCGTGCTCCTCTCAGCACTCTAGCCAGGTCCTTCCGGGCAGAGAACAGTTTTCGGACCCCCCGTGGGCAACCCGTGACGCATGGTGCCCGGAAAACAAGGAGAAAACAGTCGTTCGTCAACTCCTGTCACATGGCGTCGCATTGTGGTCCATCGATTCTGCTGTTTGGGCCCGCATTGGGCCCTCAGGCCCACGCCAGGCGCCAGGGGGCGTGCGTACGCTCCGATTCCGATTCCGTGTGCGAAGCACGCGTGCGACCTGGGAAGGGGGCGTCCGATGAGACGTGACCGGGGGGCGACGGCGACCGAGTACCTCGGCGTCGTGGTGGTCGTCGCCACGCTCGTCGGAGCCGTGACCGGTTCCGGAATAGGCGCCGCGATCACCAAGAAGATCATCTGCGCGATCGACGGCGCCGCCTGCGCCGGCTCGGCGGACACCGCCGACGCCCCCCGCACCGACGCCGACTACGAGCCCCCGCTCTGCCAGGTCTCGTCGTTCAGCGACAAGGCGGGGGCGAAGGCCAAGGTCCTCTTCATCGAGTGGGGCGAGGAGTACGGCTTCCAGCAGCAGACGTTCCAGGCGAAGACCGACGTCAACGGCGACGGCAAGGTCGACGAGAACGACCAGCAGGTCACCATGACGTTCACCGACGCCGCGTCGATCGCCGCGAAGAAGGACTGGAAGCCCGGCGCGAAGGTGGGGAAGTTCGGCTCGGACAAGGTCGAGCTGGGGGCCGGTATCAAGGTGACCAACGGCGACACCTGGGTCTTCGACAGCGAGGCGGACGCACAGGCGTTCCGGGACGACATCGAGAGCCTGAAGACCTACGAACTCTCCAACCGGCACGCCAACTCGCGCGGCGGCGGGCTCGGCAACAGCCTGCTGTACCTCTTCGGCAAGGGCCCGATGGCCGAGGAGGAGAAGCTGCGCGACCGGATCGAGGAGAAGCTCGGCGACCGGCACATCAGCTACGGCAAGGTCGGCTTCGAGGCGAGCGCCGCCGGCGGCATCAAGATCGGCGCGGGGGACGACAAGAAGCTGAGCGCCACCCTCGGCGGCAACTTCAAGTTCGCGCCCGAGGTGACCTGGACGGACAACAACCACAAGGGCACCAAGTCCTACACCTACTCGGCCGCCGTCGAGTACGGCACCAAGGTGGGCTACGAGGCCGGTCCGATCAGCGGGGAGGCCTCCGCCTCCACCACGCAGACGGGCACCATCACCGTCACCCACGACAAGAAGACCGGCGAACTGCTGCGCATCGACATGACGCGCACCGTCGAGAAGGGCGCCACCAAGGACGGCGCCAAGGCCGGCGGGGACAACGGGAAGTCCGGCGACGACAAGCGCGGCGGCAGCGGCGGGGTGAAGGGCTCCGACCAGACGACCGGGATCGAGGTCGTCACCAACTCGGTGGTCCTGGCGCCGGGCGCGGAGGGCGCGGAGCAGCGGGCGATCGCCCAGGCGTGGCTGGACGGGGGCGGCGACCGGGGCGCGCCGTTCGCGTACATGTTCTCGGACAAGGCGCCGACGGCCCGGCCGGGCGACGACGACCCGTTCGGGCAGCTCCTCTTCGACGAGGGCCTGTCGAGCCGCACGGTGTACACCGGGGAGACCCAGGCGGCGGAGTACGGCTTCGAGCTCAACCTGGGGTTGAGCCTCGGCTTCTCGGTCTCGACCGAGAAGAAGGAGGAGACCCTGCAGAACGCCGAGTTCCTCGGGGCGCCCAACGGGAACAGCCGCGACTACATGCCGTACAGCTACTGTGCGAACTGACCGGGCCGAGGGGAGCGCACACACCATGAGCAGCACATTCACCGGGACGAAGGGCGGCGGCGCGAGGCGCCGCGGGCCGCGGCGGGGCGCGTGCGCGGCGGGGCTGGCCGCGCTCGCCCTGCTGGTCACCGCGTGCGGGGACGATCCGGCGGGGGCGCAGGTGCCCGACGGCTGGCAGGTCATGCGGACCGACTCCGTGGAGGTGGCCCGTCCGGCGTCCTTCACCGAGCAGGGCCCCGGCGAGCGCAGCACGTACAACGCCGCGGCGGCGACGCTGGAGGAGGGCGGGCGGACGGTCGCCGTGATCACCGTCCAGCTCGGCTTCACCAACGCCCGGACGCCCGAGCAGGCGGCGATCGGCGCGGAGGCGGGCATCGCGCTCGGCGCGACGGTGGAGGGGCAGCGGGACGTCCGGGTCGCGGGCGGCGAGAAGGTGCGGGACGCCAGGCGGATCGACTTCACGTTCACCGCGCCGGGAGAGCCGGGCGGCCCCGCCGAGGGCACCCGGGTCGACGGGGTGATCGTCGCGGGGCTCGACTCCGCGGAGACGGCGTACGCGGTGCGGGTGGACACGGCACAGGGGGTGCTCTCGGACGCGGACGTGCGCCGGATCGTCGAGAGCATCTCGGTGAAGTAGCGCGGGAGCCGCGCGGAGCGGCGGGCGGAGGGAGACGGCGCCGGGCCGGGCGGCGGGAACGGCATCGCGCGGACGGCGGGCGGTGGGCAGCGGGCGCGGCGCCGGGCGGGACAGGCGGCGGGCGGTGGACACGGACGGGGAGGCGGGCGGGCCGGTGGCGGCGGGAACGGCGGAGGGGCAACTCCTCCTCGGGGTGACCACCCTGCTCCTCGGCGTGCTCACCGCGTTCCGCGCGGGGCGTCTCGCGGGGCTGCTGCGGGCCGTCCGGCACGCCGTCACCACCGGCGGGGAGTGCGTGCGCGTGGAGCCGCCGGCGCGCCGGTGCACCGGGGCCGCGCGGCACTGGTTCGCCTTCCGCACGGCGACCGGGGAGGTGGTCGAGTTCGAGGACTTCAGCCCGTACCCGATGAGCAGCGGGACGCCCGTGACCGTGCGCTACCGCCCGGAGGACCCCCGTGGCTCGGCGAGCGTCGCCGGTACCTGCGGGCGTTCGCCGGTCCTGCGGGGGGCCGTGGCCGCCGCCGGCTGCGCGCTGGTCACCGCGGGCAGCGCGGCGCTGTTCCTCACCGGGCTGCCGTAAGACGTACCGCCGTGAGACGGTCCGCGGCACGCACGCCCCCGCGCGCACGGCCGCCCGCACCGCTCCCGGCGGCTCCCCCCACAGGCACGACGAGGAAGGCAGGCACCAGATGACGCGCTACGACCACCCCGGGGCCCCCGCCCGGTACGACGACGGCCGCGGGGCGGGGTTCCTCGCGCTGACGAAGGCGTGGGCGGCGGGCATCGTCGTCCTGCTCTTCACGGAGTACGTGCAGGTCACCCTCGTCTGGGAGCAGTTCGCCTCGGAGGGCGGGACGGAGTCGTTCACCGGCCGGCTGCTGCTGATCCATCTGCCCAACGCGGTGTGCGTGGCCCTGTCCGCGTGGGCGGCGGGGCGGGTGCACCGGCCGCCGTTCCGGTACCGGACGGGCCCGCACCTGCTCGCCGTGCTGGCGGTGCCGCTGGCCGCGCAGGCGCTCAATCTGGCCCTCCAGGGAGGGGAGCTGGCGGCGGAGGGGGTGCTGATGTCCAGTGCCGTGCTGGCGCTGGGCTGTGTCGCCGGATGGGCGGCCGACCGTCTCCAGGACGGGGACTGACGGGGCCTCACCTTCCGTCAGAGGTCTTGACAACCGAATTGGTCTGGACCAGCTTGTACCTCCACGGTGGCCACCGTTCGGTGCCCCGGCTCCGGGAGCCCCGGTGCCGGGTCTCCGGCAACCTCCCGTACCCCCCGACTCCCCCACCGGAGGACGCAAGTGGACCGCACCTCACCCGCCCGCAGATTGGTGGGCGCCGGCGTGGCGCTCGCCGTCGGCACCGGGCTCTGTCTCCTGGGCACGGCGGGCACCGCCCAGGCCGCCGACGTCAACGTCGTCAAGAACGCGGGCTTCGAGACCGGGCTGAGCAACTGGACCTGCTCGGCCGGCAGCGGCTCCGCCGTCTCCTCCCCCGTCCGCACCGGCGCGGGCGCCCTGAAGGCCACGCCCGCGGGCATGGACAACGCCCGCTGCACGCAGACCCTGACCGTGAAGCCCAACGCGACCTACACGACCAGTGCCTGGGTCCAGGGCGGCCTCACCTACCTGGGCGCGAGCGGCACCGGCACCACCGACGTGTCCACCTGGACGCCCGGCGGCGACTGGACGAAGCTCTCCACCACCTTCACCACCGGCCCGAACACCACCTCGGTCACGGTGTACACCCACGGCTGGTACGGCACCCCCGCCTACCACGTCGACGACGTGAGCGTCTTCGGTCCCGACGGCGGCGGGGGCACCGACCCCGACCCGGTCGTGCCCGCGGTCCCCGGCGCCCCCTCGGTCGGCACCGTGACGACCTCCTCCGTGGCCCTGAGCTGGAGCGCGGTCTCCGGCGCCACCGGCTACCACGTCTACCGCGACGGCGCCAAGGTCCAGTCGGTGAGCGGCTCCTCCGCCACCGTCACCGGCCTGGCCGCCGACACCGCCTACCAGTTCCAGGTCAGCGCGGCCAACGCGGCGGGCGAGTCCGCCAAGTCGGCCGCGGTCACCGGCCGGACGAGCAAGAGCACCGGCAACCCGGGCAACCCGGCCGTGCCGAAGCACGCGCTGACGGGCTACTGGCAGAACTTCAACAACGGCGCCACGGTGCAGAAGCTGCGCGACGTGCAGGCGCAGTACGACATCATCGCGGTCTCCTTCGCCGACTCCACGGCCACCCCGGGCCAGATCGTCTTCAACCTCGACCCGGCGGTCGGCTACGGCTCCGTCGACGAGTTCAAGGCGGACGTCGCCGCCAAGAAGGCCGCCGGCAAGTCCGTGATCATCTCGGTGGGCGGCGAGAAGGGCAACGTCACGATCAACAGCGACGCCTCCGCGACCGCCTTCGCCAACAGCGCCTGGGCGCTGATGCAGGAGTACGGCTTCAGCGGCGTCGACATCGACCTGGAGCACGGCATCAACTCGACCTACCTGACGAAGGCGCTGCGGCAGCTCTCGGCCAAGGCGGGCTCGTCGATGGTGCTGACGATGGCCCCGCAGACCATCGACATGCAGAACACCAACACCGAGTACTTCAAGCTGGCGCTCGCCGTGAAGGACATCCTCACAGTCGTCAACATGCAGTACTACAACAGCGGTTCGATGCTCGGCTGCGACGGCAAGGTGTACTCGCAGGGCTCGGTGGACTTCCTCACCGCGCTCGCCTGCATCCAGCTGGAGGGCGGCCTGGACGCCTCCCAGGTCGGCCTCGGCGTGCCCGCGTCGACCCGCGGCGCCGGCAGCGGCTACGTCGACCCGTCCATCGTGAAGAACGCCCTGGACTGCCTGACCCGGGGCACCGGCTGCGGCGCCTTCAAGCCGTCGAAGACCTACCCGTCCCTGCGCGGCGCGATGACCTGGTCCACCAACTGGGACGCCACCGCGGGCAACGCCTGGTCCAACGCGGTCGGTCCGCACGTGCACAACCTGCCGTAGTCCTCACGGCTCCCCGGTCGACGAGGGCCCGCACCACCGCTCCCCCGGTGGTGCGGGCCCTCGGCGCACGACGGGCGGCGCGGACGTCACCAGGGCAGGTCGCGCACCTGCTGCACGCAGAGCACCACGAAGAGCAGTCCGGCGGCCGCCAGCATCACGTTGCTGACGATGCCGTTGCGCCATTCGGCCGGTGTGCGCGAGGAGTTCAGCAGCCAGAGCAGGGTCAGCGCCAGGAAGGGCATGAAGAAGGCGCCGAGGACGCCGTACGCCACCACCAGGCCGAACGGCTGGTCCAGGAAGAGCAGCGAGATCGGCGGGAAGGTCAGCCACAGCAGGTACCCGCGGAAGGCCACCGACCGCTCCTTGGCGCCCGACGCCACCTCGGCCGCGCCGCCGTCCTCCGCGGCGCCGTCGCCGCCGGCGCGGGCGCGCCGCAGCCGCTCGACGAAGTCGGCGAACATCAGGCTGACGCCGTGCCAGACGCCGATCAGCGAGGAGAAGGAGGTGGCGAAGAAGCCGACCAGGAAGAGCTTCGCGGTCACGGCGCCGTACCGGTCCTCCAGGACCGCGCCGAGGTCGATCAGGCCCCGGTCGCCCTTGGTGAGGGCGATCTCGGAGGCGTGCAGCAGCTCGGCGCCGACGATGAGCATGGCGACGACGAAGATGCCGGTGGTGACGTACGCGACCCGGTTGTCCAGGCGCATCACCTTCATCCAGCGGGTGTCCGTCCAGCCCTTGGCGTTCACCCAGTAGCCGTACGCGGCCATGGTGATGGTGCCGCCGACGCCGCCGATCAGGCCGAGGGTGTAGAGCAGCGAGTCGTCGGGCAGCACCGGCGCCAGGCCGGCGAAGGAGGCGCCGACGTCGGGGCCGACGCGGATCGCGACGTAGACGACGACCACGAACATCACGCCGATGAGGACGGTCATGACCTTCTCGAAGACGGCGTACCGGTTGAACCAGACGAAGGCCAGCCCGACCAGGCCGGTGAGCACGCCCCAGGTCTTGAGGCCGGGGCCGTCGGGGAACAGGGCCACGATGGGCAGGGCGCTGGAGGACATCGCCGTCGCGCCGTAGACGAAGCCCCAGACGACGACGTAGAACGCGAAGTACACGGTGGTCCAGCTCCCGAGGGAGCGCCAGCCGTCGAAGAGGGTGCGGCCGGTGGCCAGGTGCCAGCGCCCGCAGGCCTCGGCGAGCGAGATCTTGACGACGCATCCGATCACGGCCGCCCACATGAGGGTGTAGCCGAACTTGCTTCCCGCGATGAGGGTGGCCACCAGGTCGCCCGCGCCGACACCGGTCGCGGCGACCACGATGCCGGGCCCGATGTAGCGCCAGCTCGACTTCCGGGGGCCCACGGCCCCCGGGGTGCTCTCCTCGGTCGTGTCCGTCATGCGCGGCCGCCTTCCCACTCGTCCCACCAGGTGACTGGGGTCACGTAAGCGGGGCGCGCTTGATCACGCAAGAGGGCCTGCGGTGATCGACTGGGGCGGACCTTGTGCAGAGGCCGGGTGCGCGAGGTCCCCGGCGGGTCCGGTCCGCACGGGCCGCGCGTCCGGCATGGCCGAAGTGACTATTGACCGTGACATGCCACAAATGGACGATGGGGCGGCACGCAACGCACCGCCGCACGGAGCACGGACCCGTCCGACCCGAGCAACCCCCCACACCCCAGGAGCACTTGCATGCGTACACGCCCCTTCGCCCGGCGCCCGTCCGCGCGGCGCCGGGCCGGCAAACGGTCCGCCGCCCTGGCGGCCGTCGTCGCCCTCGCCGTCGCCGTCCCGCTCACCGCGAGCGCGTCCCCCGCCCCCGAGCGGCCCGCGCCCAGCAGCACCGCGGCCGAGGACGCCGAGCGGACCCGGCAGTACCTGATCCACGGCCCCGAGAGCGTCGCCGAGCGCACGGCGATCGCCGCCACCGGCGTCTCCATCGACGAGGTGGACGACCACACGGTCGTGGTCAGCGCCGACGCGGCGCAGGCCGCCCGGCTGCGCGCGATCGGCCACACCCTGAAGGAACTGCCCGGACCGCCGGACCGGCGCATCGCCTCGGCGGACGTCAAGCCGTTCGACTTCCCCTCGGCCGACTCGCGCTACCACAACTACGCCGAGATGACCGCGGAGATCGACCAGCGCATCGCGGCCAACCCGGCCATCATGAGCAAGCGCGTCATCGGCAAGAGCTACCAGGGCCGGGACATCGTCGCGATCAAGGTCAGCGACAACGTGGCCACCGACGAGAACGAGCCCGAGGTCCTCTTCACCCACCACCAGCACGCCCGTGAGCACCTCACCGTGGAGATGGCGCTCTACCTGCTGCGGGAGTTCTCCGAGGACTACGGCACCGACCAGCGGATCACCAGCGCCGTCAACGGCCGCGAGATCTGGATCGTGCCGGACCTCAACCCGGACGGCGGCGAGTACGACATCGCCTCCGGCTCCTACCGGAGCTGGCGCAAGAACCGCCAGCCCAACAGCGGTTCCTCGAACATCGGCACCGACCTGAACCGCAACTGGAACTTCAAGTGGGGCTGCTGCGGCGGCTCCTCCGGTTCCACCGGCTCCGAGACCTACCGCGGCCCGGCCGCCGAGTCGGCCCCCGAGGTGAAGGTCGTCGCCGACTTCGTGCGCTCCCGGGTGGTCGGCGGCAAGCAGCAGATCCGGACCGGCATCGACTTCCACACCTACAGCGAGCTGGTGCTGTGGCCGTACGGCTACACCACCGCCGACACCGCCCCCGGTCTGACCAAGGACGACCGGGACGCCTTCGCGGCCGTCGGCGGCAAGATGGCGGCCAGCAACGGCTACACGGCCGAGCAGTCGAGCGACCTCTACGTCACCGACGGCTCGATCGACGACTGGCTGTGGGGCAACCAGAAGATCTTCGGCTACACCTTCGAGATGTACCCGACCGGCTTCGGCGGGGGCGGCTTCTACCCGCCGGACGAGGTGATCGAGCGCGAGACCAGCCGCAACCGCGACGCGGTGCTGCAACTGCTGGAGAACTCCGACTGCATGTACCGCTCCATCGGCAAGCAGGCGCAGTACTGCTCCTGAGGCCGTGACGCCGCGGGGCGGCCCGCTACACCACCAGGCTCAGCGCCGCCGCCACCGCGAAGCCCGCGACGGAGAGCACCGACTCCAGGACGGTCCAGGTCTTGAGGGTGTCCCGCTCGGAGATGCCGAAGTACTTGGAGACGATCCAGAACCCGCCGTCGTTGACGTGCGAGGCGAAGATGGAGCCCGCCGAGATGGCCATGATGACCAGGGCGAGGAAGGCCTGCGAGTGGCCGCCGTTCTCCACGAGGGGCAGCACGATGCCGGCCGTGGTCACGATCGCGACCGTCGCCGAGCCCTGGGCGACCCGCAGCACCAGCGAGATCAGGTAGGCCAGGACGATCACCGGCAGGCCCACGTCGTTGAAGGTGTCCGAGAGGGCCTGCGCGACGCCGCTCGCCTTGAGCACCGCGCCGAAGACACCGCCCGCGCCGACGACGAGCAGGATGTTGCCCACCGGCTTCAGCGACTGCGTGGACACCGACTCCAGGGACTTGCGCGACCAGCCGCGCCGGATGCCCAGCAGCCAGTACGCCAGCACCAGCGCGATGGTCAGGGCGACGAACGGGTTGCCGAAGAACTCGACGACGGACCGGAAGGTGGACTCGTCGAGGGCGATGGAGGAGAAGGTGGCGGCGAGGATCAGCACCAGCGGGGTGCCGATGATGGCCAGCACCGTGGAGAGCGCGACCGGGTTCTCCCGGGGCTCGCGCCCCGCGGCCCGCTGCTCGGCGAGGACGGCGGCCTTCGACTCCTCGGCGGCCTCCACCATGTCCTGCGGCACCTCGACGAAGACCCGCTTGCCGATCCAGGCGGCGTAGCCCCAGGCCGCGAGGACGGCCGGGACGCCGACGACGACGCCCATGAGGATGACCCAGCCGAGGGAGACGTGGAAGAGGCCGGCGGCGGCCACCGGTCCGGGGTGCGGCGGCAGGAAGGCGTGGGTCATCGACAGGCCGGCGAGCAGCGGCATGGCGTACAGGATGATCGACTTGCCGGACCGCTTGGCCGCGGCGTAGACGATCGGCGCGAGGACGAAGATGCCGACGTCGAAGAAGACGGGGATGCCGAAGATCAGGCCGGTGAGGCCCATGGCGAGCGGGGCGCGCTTCTCGCCGAAGAGGCCGAGCAGCCGGGAGGACAGCACCTCCGCGCCGCCGGACACCTCCAGGATCGCGCCGAGCATGGTGCCCAGGCCGATGATGATGGCGACATGGCCGAGGATGCCGCCCATGCCGGTCTCGATGACGGAGACGGCCGCGGACTTCTGCACGGTGCCGAAGAGTTCGGTGACGGACAGGCCCGCCGCGAGGCCGACGGCTATGGAGACGGCGAGCAGGGCGACGAACGGCTGGAGCCGCACCTTGATGATCAGGTAGAGCAGCAGGGCGATACCGAGGGCGGCGACGGTCAGCAGTCCGGCGGTGCCGTCGATGACGGTGAGGAGCCCGCCGGTGTGGGGGGTGGGTGGCGGGGGCGCGTCGGCGGCTATCAGCATGGGGATCCTTGGCGGGTGGAGCGGTTTCGGGCATGGGTGGGGCGCGGCACGGCGCGGGGGGAGGCCGCGCCGTGCCGTGGAACGGGTGGATCAGGGGAATCAGTCCGGGAAGGGGATCGGTCCGGGGGCGGGACCGTGCCGGGGACCGGTCCGGTGGAGGGATCGGTCCGGGGATCGGTCCGGGAGCCGGATCAGCCCAGGACGGCCAGGGCGTCGATCTCGATGAGCAGGCCGGCGGGCAGCCCGACGTAGACCGTGGTCCGGGCGGCGGGGGCCACCGTCAGGTCCTTGAAGTACTCGTTGTAGATCTCGTTCATCTCGGCGAAGTGGCCCGTGTCCGTGAGGTAGACGCGGATCATCATCACGTCGTCCCAGCTCGCGCCGCCCTCGGTGAGGATCGCCTCGACGTTGGCGAAGGTCTGGAGGGTCTGCTCGCGCAGGGTGGGGCCGGCCGGGGTCGGGGCCTGGCCCTCGGCGGCGGGGAGGAAGCCGACCTGGCCGGCGACCTGGAGGATGTTGCCCTTGCGGACGCCGTGGGAGAACTTCGCCGGCGGCGCGGTGTGGGTGCTCGGGGTGATCGCGGTCTTCTCGGTCATGCGTGTGCTTCCTTCTGGGCTGTCTGTCCTGAGTACTCCCGGGTGATGGCGTCCGCGCAGCGGCGCACCAGCGGGAGGAGGGTGAGGAGTTCGTCGGCGGTCACGACCACGTTCGGCGCGGACACCGACATGGCGGCGACGACACGGCCGTCGGCGCCCCGGATGGGCGCCCCGATGCAGTTGATGGACTCCTCGTGGCCACCCAGGTCGGTGGCCCAGCCCTGTTCGCGTACGGTCGCCAGCTCCCTGAGGAAGGCGGCGGCGTTCGGGATCGAACGGGACGTGTACATGGGGAAGTCGAGCTTCTCGGCGACGGCGCGCCGCTCGGCCTCCGGCAGGTCGGCGAGCAGCAGCTTGGCCACGGCCGCGACGGTGATCGCGACGGGCTTGCCGATCCGCGAGTACATGCGGACCGGGTAGCGGCTCTCGACCTTGTCGATGTAGAGGACCTCGCTCTCCTCGTACACCGCGAGATGGACGGTGTGCCCGATCTGCTCGTTGAGCGCGACGAGGTGGGGGTGGGCGATCTCCCGTACGTCGAGGTTCTCGACGGCCTCCTGGGCGAGGGCGAACAGGCGGGCGCCGAGGCGGTAGCGCTGGTCCTGCTGGCGGTAGACGAGGCCGTGCTCGTGGAGGGTGCGCAGCAGGCGCAGCGCGGTGGACTTGTGGACGCCGAGCCGGTCGGCGACCTGTCCGAGGTCGGCGGGTCCCTGGGCGAGCAGCGGCAGGATGCTGAGCGCGCGGTCGACGGTCTGGCTCATGGTGTGGGCACCTCCTGGTCCTGGCCCGTCCAGCCGGGGCCGAGGTGCAGTCTCCCCCAGGCGTCGTCGTCGAGGCCGACCAGCCGGGCGGCGTGCGCTGCCGGGGGCGGCTCGGCCAGGTCGCCGGGGACGGTGAGCGCCGCGGCGGCCCAGAGGTGGCCGTACCGCAGCCGCTCGCCCACGGGCAGCTCCCGCAGGGTCGCGGAGAGGAAGCCGGCGGCGAAGGCGTCCCCGGCCCCGGTGGCGGCGACGACGTCGACGACGGGGGCGGGGGCATGGGTGACGGTGTCGCCGGCGGCGCCGCGGGTGTAGGCGACCGCGCCCTCGGCGCCCCGCTTCACCACGAGCGTCGCCGGCTCGGGCAGCGCGCGCCGGACGGCGTCCGGGCCGCCCCGCACGTCCCACGCCTCCTCGGCCTCGTCCTCGCCGACGAAGACGATGTCCGCGCCGCGCGCGAGGTCCAGCAGCACGCGGGCGCCGTCGGTGCCGCGCCACAGGCCGGGGCGGTGGTTGACGTCGAAGGAGAGCGGCGGGCGGCCGTCGCGGCGGGCCGTGAGCGCGCGCATCAGCTCCAGGCAGCCGGCGGAGAGCGCGGCGGTGATGCCGGAGACGTGCAGCAGCCGGCCCGACCACACCGCCTCCGGCGGCACGGTCCCGGGCGACATGGCGGACGCGGCGGAACCGGCCCGGTAGTAGACGACCTCGTGGCCCTCGCTCACCCGGTCGGCCGCGGTGCGGAAGTAGACGCCCGTGGGGCGGTCCGGGTCGCGGACGACCGCCGCGGTGTCGACCCCGTACGCGGCGATCGCGGCCACCAGGTGGTCGCCGAAGCCGTCGGCGCCGACCCGGCCGACCCAGCGGACCCGGTGTCCGGCGGCGGCGAGCGCGCAGGCGAGGTTGGACTCGGCCCCGCCGATGCCGCGGACGAACGACGGCACGTCGGCCAGGCGTCCCGGCCGGGTGGGCAGGAACGTGACCATGGACTCGCCGAGGCAGACGACGTCCACGGGTCCGTGCACGCTCGCGGTCATGATCGCGGGGGCTCCTCGCTGGTCGGTCACCGGGCCCATTGACCCGGTGTTGGCTCGGATGTTAGACAGCGGTAAGCGAAATACGCAATGAGCGTTGCACATCATGCAACACCGCCGAGGAGGGCTCCCATGGCCGCCGACCACGCCGCCGACGCCGTCGACAGGCTTGCCGACGAACCGGTCGACCACCGCTTCAAGGCGCTCCCGCCCGACGCGCAGGGCCTCACCGTCGGCGAGCTCGCCTCGGCCCGGCGTGACCTGTTCACCGGGGGCTTCACCACACCCGTGCTGGCGCTCTCCGCCGAGTCGCTGGAGCACAACCTGGCCCTGCTGGAGACCTACGCCGAACGCCATGGTCTCGCCTTCGCCCCGCACGGCAAGACCTCCATGTCCCCCCAGCTCTTCGCCCGGCAGCTGGAGCGCGGCGCCTGGGGCATCACCGCGGCCGTGCCCCACCAGGTCCGCGTCTACCGCGCCTACGGGATCAGCCGGATCTTCCTCGCCAACGAGGTCGTCGACGCCGCCGCGCTGCGCTGGATCGCCGGGGAGCTCGACGCCGACCCCGGCTTCCGGCTCGTCGTCTACGTCGACTCGGTCCGCGGCGTGGAGCTGATGGACGAGGCCCTGCGCGGGGTGTCCCGCCCGCTGGACGTCGTGGTCGAACTGGGCGCCGGCGACGGCGCCCGCACCGGTGTGCGCACCGAGGCCGGGTGCGCCGCCGTCGCCGACGCGGTCGCCGCCGCGGAGAGCCTGCGGCTGGTCGGCGTGGCCGGCTACGAGGGCGAGGTCCCGCGGGCCGACGGCGACAGCGTGCGGGCCTGGCTGCGCCGGCTGGTGGCGCTCGCCGCCGCCTTCGACGCCGAGGGCCGGTTCGCGGACACCGGCGAGATCGTGGTCAGTGCGGGCGGCAGCGCCTGGTTCGACGCCGTCGCGGACGTCTTCGCCACGATCCCCGCGCTGTCGGCCCCCGTGCTGAAGCTGCTGCGCTCCGGCGCGTACGTCTCGCACGACGACGGCCACTACCGGCATCTGACCCCGTTCAACCGGGTGCCCGCGGAGGGCTCGCTCCAGCCCGCGTTCCGGCTGTGGGCCCAGGTGGTCTCCCGCCCGTCGCCCGAGCAGGCCTTCCTCAACGCCGGCAAGCGGGACGCCGCGTACGACCTCGACCTGCCCGAGGCGCAGGCCGTCCGCGACGCCCGCACGGGCGCCGTCCGGCCCGCCGACGGCATCACCGTCACCGGTCTGTCCGACCAGCACGCCTGGGTGCGCACCGACGCCGGCGCCGAGCTGGAGGTGGGCGACTGGGTCGGCATGGGGCTGTCCCACCCGTGCACCTCGTTCGACAAGTGGCAGCTCATCCCGGTGGTGGAGCAGGACGGGACGGTCACGGACTTCATCCGGACCTTCTTCTGATCCCCTCCTCCCCCGCCCCGGCACCGAAAGGCACCGCTCCCATGGACCTCGTCATCCGCGACGCCCGCGTCATCGACGGCACCGGCGGTGCCTCCTACCGCGCCGACGTCGGCGTCGACGCCGGGCGCGTCACCGCGATACGCCGCGAGGGCGGCGGCCCCGCCCTCACCGGCGGGCGCGTCCTCGACGCGCACGGCCTCGCCCTCGCCCCCGGCTTCATCGACATGCACGCCCACAGCGACCTCGCCCTGCTGCGCGACCCGGACCACTCGGCGAAGGCCGCCCAGGGCGTGACGCTGGAGGTCCTCGGGCAGGACGGGCTGTCGTACGCGCCCGTGGACGACGCCACGCTCGACGCCGTGCGCCGGGCCATCACCGGCTGGAACGGCGACGGCGGCGACATCGACTTCGACTGGCGCTCGGTCGGCGGGTACCTGGACCGCCTCGACCGGCAGGGCATCGCCGTCAACGCCGCGTACCTGGTGCCGCAGGGCACGGTCCGGATGCTGGCCATGGGCTGGGAGGACCGGCCGGCCACGCCCGCCGAGCTCGACCGGATGCGGCAGCTCGTCGCCGAGGGCATGGAGCAGGGCGCGGTCGGAATGTCGTCGGGGCTCACCTACACGCCCGGCATGTACGCGAGCGACGCCGAACTGACGGAGCTGTGCCGTGTCGTGGCCCGCTACGACGGCTACTACTGCCCCCACCACCGCTCCTACGGCGCGGGCGCGCTCCAGGCGTACGAGGAGATGGTCGGGCTCACCCGGGAGGCGGGCTGCGCCCTGCACCTGGCGCACGCCACGATGAACTTCGGCGTGAACAAGGGCAAGGCGCCCGATCTGCTGGCGCTGCTCGACGGCGCGCTCGACGCGGGCGCCGACATCTCCCTCGACACCTATCCGTACACCCCCGGCTGCACCACGCTCGTGGCGATGCTGCCGAGCTGGGCGGGCGAGGGCGGCCCGGAGGCGGTCCTCGCGCGGCTGCGCGACGACGCGACCGCCGAGCGGATCCGCCACCATCTGGAGGTGACCGGCTCGGACGGCTGCCACGGTGTGCCGATCGAGTGGGACACCATCGAGATCTCGGGGGTGGGCGAGCCCTCCCTCGCCGGCCATGTCGGCCGCACGGTCGAGGAGTCGGCGCGGCTGCGCGGCGAGGAGCCGTGGGTCACGGCGCGGCGGCTGCTGATCGGGGACCGGCTCGGGTCGACGATCCTCCAGCACGTCGGCCACGAGGAGAACGTGCGCGCCATCATGCGGCACCGCGTCCACACCGGCGGCAGCGACGGGATCCTCCAGGGCGCCAAGCCGCACCCCCGGGCGTACGGGACGTTCCCCCACTACCTCGGCCGGTACGCGCGGGAGCTGGGCGTCCTCGGCCTGGAGGAGGCCGTGGCGCATCTGACCTCCCGCCCGGCGGCCCGGCTGCGCCTCGCGGACCGGGGCCTGGTCCGCGAGGGATACCGCGCCGACCTGGTGCTCTTCGACCCGGACACGGTCGCCGCCGGGTCGACGTTCGAGCAGCCGCGCACCCTCCCGGTCGGCATCCCGCACGTGCTGATCGACGGCCGGTTCGTCATCGAGGACGGCGTCCGCACCGATGTGCTGGCCGGCCGCTCCGTGCGGCGCGCCTCCCGCTGACGCGGGCGGGCGCCGGCTCCCCGGCCGGAGGCTCAGTTCACTCCGCGCGGGCGGAACTGGACGCTGATCCGCGGCCCCGCGGAGCGCGCCGTCTTCGGCACGGCGTGCTCCCAGGTGCGCTGGCACGACCCGCCCATCACGATCAGGTCGCCGTGCCCGAGCGCCCGGCGCACCGATGATCCGCCGCCCACCGGCCGCAGCAGCAGGTCCCGCGGGGCGCCGACGGAGAGGATCGCCACCATGGTGTCCTCGCGCGCGCCCCGGCCGATCCGGTCGCCGTGCCAGGCCACGCTGTCGCGGCCGTCGCGGTAGTAGCAGAGCCCGGCCGTGACGAAGGGTTCGCCCAGCTCGTCCGCGTACCGCGCGGACAGGGCGTCGCGGGCGCGCTCCAGCACGGGGTGGGGCAGCGGCTCGCCCTGCTTGCAGTACGAGAGCAGACGCGGCACCTCGACCGTCCGCTCGTACATCCGGCGGCGCTCGGCGTGCCAGGGCACGCCCGCCGCGAGGTCCCCGAACAGCGCGTCCGCGCCGGCGAGCCAGCCGGGCAGCGTGTCGATCCAGGCGCCGTCGCCGAGCACGGTGCGCCGGACGTCCGTGAGCGGACCGAGGCGGATCTCGTCGGTCTGGTCGAACAGGGAGCCCTGAAGGTGTGCTGCCATGGTTCCACCGTACTCCGAAATAGAACATACGAACGAATGGCCGCGACCGTACGACGGCCGACCGAGTGACGACCGACGGGTGACGACCGCCCGCGTGAACGAAGGAGTGTGCCCATGACCGCCGAACGGGTCGGGCCCCCGCCCCGCGCCGGGGAACGCGAGACCCTGCGCGCCTGTCTCGACTTCCACCGCGCCACCCTGGCCGCCAAGTGCGAGGGGCTCGGCGACGAGGACCTGCGCCGCCGCTCGATGCCGCCCTCGGCCCTGACCCTGCTGGGCCTGGTGCGCCACATGGCCGAGGTCGAGCGTGCCTGGTTCCGCCGGACGATCGGCGGCGAGGACGTGCCCCTCGTCTGGTCGCCGGAGGGGGACTTCCAGACGGCCTACGACGCGAGCGGCGCGACCCGCGGGGAGGCCTTCGCCGCCTGGCAGGCGGAGATCGGCCACTCACGCCGCATCGAGGCGTCCGTCGAGTCGCTGGACACGACCGTGCGCGCGCCCCGCTGGGGGGAGGACGTGTCGGTGCGGATGATCCTGCTGCACGTCGTCACCGAGTACGCCCGCCACAACGGGCACGCCGACTTCCTGCGCGAGGGCGTCGACGGGACCGTTGGGGTCTGACTTCGTCCTGATCCGTTACCGGTGTCCGGTTCGTGCGTTGAACGGGGAGTGAAGGCCGCAATCCTGCGGCCGCCTCTCGTTCTCAAGGAGAAGTTGATGTCGCGTATCGCGAAGGCCGCCGCCGTTGTCGCCGGCACGGGTGCCATCCTGGCCGGCGGCGCCGGCATGGCTGCCGCCGACGCCGGAGCGCACGGTGCGGCCGTCGGTTCCCCCGGTGTGGCTTCCGGCAACCTGGTCCAGCTGCCCGTCCACGTGCCGGTCAACGTCTGCGGCAACACGGTGAACGTCATCGCGCTGCTCAACCCGGCGTTCGGCAACACCTGCGTCAACGCCGACGGCGGCAACGGCGCCTACTGAGCGCCCGGCCGGTAGCCCGGCCCACGCACCACCCGCGGCCTCCCCCGTGTTCCGCACACGGGGGAGGCCGCTGCCGTGCCTGCGGGAACGCCGCGGGAAGCCCGCGCCCGTGCGTGAGGGGGCCCGGCCGGACGGTGTCCGGCCGGGCCCCCTCACAGGGCGGGTCCGCGCAGGGCTGGTCCGCGCCGGCGGGCCGCTCAGGCGGGCCGCTCAGGCGTAGCGGTAGTGGCGGGTGTGGTCCAGCATCGCCGACGGCCGCACGTCCCACGGGGGCATCGGCTCGTCCAGCGCGAAGACCTGCCCGTAGGCGGAATCCGAGCGCGGCAGCCGGGTGCGGGGCAGATAGCCGGACCGGGGATGGGCCTCCTGCCACCGCGCCCACAGCAGGTCCATGAAGGCGTGGTGCAGCCAGAAGACCGGGTCGTTCGGCGAGGTGGCGCCCATCATCAGGCCGCCGACCCAGCGGTGGACGCGGTTGTGGTTGCGCCACCGCTCCTCGCCGCCCGCGTTCCAGCCCTCGATCCGGTTGCGGAAGCCGGTGGCGGACGTCGAGTCCCACGGGGCCGCGTCGTACACCGGGTCGGCGAGCGCCGCCGCGACATCGGCCCTGGTGGGCAGCGACACCGGGTTGCGCGGCCGGCCGAGGTCGCGGGTGAGGAACTTGCCGTCGGTGATCCGGGTGGTGATGCGCCAGTCGCCGTTGCGGTGGGCGAACGGACCGGTCATCACCTGCCGGTCCAGCGAGCGGCCGGTGCCGCCCATGAAGTCGTCGGCCCACAGGGACGACGAGGGGCTGTTGTCCACCGTCCAGTCCCAGTAGGGCACGGACACGCCCGGATCCACCGCCTGGAGGGCCTGTTCGAAGTCCAGCAGGAAGCGGCGGTGCCACGGGAAGAACGACGGGGCCATGTGCGCGGCGCGGGCACGGTCCTCCGAGTCGGACACGTAGTACCTGCCGTGCGTCCTGACGAACTCGTCGTACCGACCCGACCTCTTCAGCGCCAGCAGCGCGTCGACGAACCGCCGCTTCTGCGCGCGGGTGAGGTTCCGCTGGTTGATGCGGGTGTACACGGGTGCGGTCCCTTCGTTCAGATGTGGTGCGGAGGGGTCATCGAAAGCTGCGAGTCGCCCAGTTCGTCGACGGCGGCCCGGGCCACCTCGCGCAGCGTCGGGAACGACTCGTAGTGGTTGACCAGGCTCAGATAGCTGCCGTCGGCGCGGCGCATCACGTGCAGCGGGCGGCCGTCGACGCGGACCTCGACGCTCGGCACGGCCGCCGGCGCCCCGGCCCCCGCGCCGAGCGGGACCATCACCGTCGCGCTGCCCTGGATGTGCCGGCCCCGGTAGGTCTCGGCGAACCGCTCCAGGGAGCGCTGCCCGCCGGGCGCCTGCCCGCGCCGGGCGCTCTCGTGCCGCCGCACCAGGACCGGGGCGAGGGCGCCGGCGGTGCCGCCGATCACGCCCGCCGTGAACAGGGCCCGCAGCAGCAGCCGGCGGGCGAGACCCCCGGCGGGCCGCCCGCCTCCGGTCTCCGCGCTCACGCTGGTCCCGATCATCTCGTCGCCCCTCCCCGTGGGTCCGCCGCCGCCTTGTACGGCTGCCTCGCCGGGGACAACGAGGGGGCGCCGAAAGGGTTGCTCGGCCGGACGGGCGCTCCACGGCGCACGCCCCCGCGCACCGCCCCGCCCGGGCACGCCCCGGGCGGCGCCGGAGCAGCCCGGGGGCGGCGCCCCGGCGGGCGCGGCGGCGCCCCGGCGGGCGCGGCGGCGCCCCGGCGGGCGCGGGCAGCCGGGGCGACGCCCCGTGACCAAGCCGGGCGCGGCGGCGAAGCCCCCCTGCCCGGGCGTCAGTTCAGCAGCAGGCCGGCGGCCGGGGAGCCCTGGAGGACCGGGGCGACGAGGCCGGCCTGCGGCAGGGTGGCCTCCGGCTGCCCGAGCAGTTCCGCGCGCGGCTGGGTGAGGGGCGCGCCGACGGAGGCCCCGGGGCTCGCCAGCGTGAGGTCGGACGCCTCCGAGGCGACCTGGGCGACACCGAGCCGGCCCTCGCCGAGCGGGTTCTCCACCGGGAGCTCCAGCAGGGTCTCGGGCAGCTCGCCGGTGAACGGGACGGCGGGCAGGGTGTTCTGCGGCAGCAGGTTGCCGGTGACGTGCCGCGGGCCCTCGGGGGCGCCGGGGACGGGCACGGGGACACCGGTGCTCAGCGCCGGCGCGTCCACGGGCAGCGCGGCCTCCACGCTCTCCAGCGGCACGGTGACCGGCACGGAGGTGCCGGCGAGCGCCGGAGCGGCTCCCACGGCCGACGCCGCGCACGCCACCAGCACCGCGAGAGATCCGCGTGTTGTCCACTTCTTCACTGTGTTCGTCCCCTCGGGAGTGACCCGGACGCGTTTCGGTCCGTTGCTCTGCCACAACGAGCACACGGACGGGACCCGTGCAGATCTCCCCCGTCCGCAGCAATTCCGGGGACGGAAGCTGACGCGCCGCCGGCCCGGCGGCGCACCGGCGCCGGGCCGGGAGGCGGCGGAGGAGACGGCGCGGCCCCCGGGCACAGGAGGCAGGCATGACGAGGAGCATCCCGGCGCAGCAGGGCGGAACGGATCTTCCCGATCCCGGCGATCCCGCGTTCTGGGCCCTGCCGCGCGGGCAGCGCCTCGCCGCGTTCGCGCGGATGCGGGCGCTGGACGCCCCCGTGCTCTGCGGACGCGGCACCGGCCGGGAGTTCTGGGCGCTGGTGCGGCACGCGGACGTGGCCGGGGCGAGCCGTCGCGCCGGCGACTTCCGCAGCGCCCCCGGTGTCACCACCCCCGAGCCGGCCGCCTGGGCGAAGGCGCTGTTCGGCAACGCGATGGTCAACCTCGACGGCGCCGAACACGCCGCCCTGCGAAGGATCGTGGCCCGCTCCTTCACCCCCAGGCTGCTCGCGGCCGCCGAGGAGAACGTCCGCGAGGTGGCCCGCCGCGCCGTGGACGGGCTGGCGGAGGCGGGGGCGCCGGGCGGGAGCCCGGCGGACGGGCCGGACTTCGTGCGGGCGGTCGCCTCCCGGGTGCCGTTCGAGGTGATCTGCGACCTGATGGGCATCCCGGCCGGGATGCGGGCCGCGGTGGCGGCCAGGGTCGACCAGGCATCGGAGAACGCCGGCGTCCGGCGCGGGCTGCGGATCCCCGGCCGCGGGCTGCGCGCCCTGGCCCATCTGCGGCTGGCGACGGCCCGGCTGGCCCGGGAGCGCCGCCGCCGTCCGGCCGGCGACCTGGTCTCCGCGCTCGTCGCCGCGGACGTCGACGGCCGGGGGCTGACCCCGCGCGAGCTGGGCGCCTTCTTCTCGCTGCTGCTGGTGGCCGGGGTGGAGACCACCCGCAACGCGATGGCCCACGGGCTGGCCCTGCTCACCGAGCACCCGGAGCAACGCGCGCTGCTGGAGGAGGACTTCGACCGGTACGCGGACGGCGCGATGGAGGAGATCGTGCGGCACTCCACGCCGATCATCCAGTTCCGCAGGACGGTGGCGGCCGAGTGCGAACTGGGCGGGCACACCTTCCGGCCGGGCGAGAAGACGGTGCTGTTCTACGCGTCCGCCAACCGTGACGAGCGGGTCTTCGACGACCCGGACGCCTTCGACATCACCCGCAGCCCCAATCCGCACCTCGGCTACGGCGGGGGCGGCCCGCACCACTGCCTGGGCGCGCATCTGGCCCGGCAGGAGATGAAGGCCCTCTTCCGGGAGCTGCTCTCGCGGCCCGGGGGGCCGTGGGCGGCGGGGCCGGCCGAGCTGGTGGACTCCAGCTTCGACAACCGGGTGCGGAGGATGGGGGTGGTGCGGGGTTGACCGGGGGCCGCGGCCGTGACCGGCGTGCGGGCCGGGGTCGCGGCACCACGCTGCGCGCGGTGTCCTCGAGCGCCGGACGGGCTGGAGTGGCCCGGGCCGGTGTCCTCGAGCGCCGGACGGCTGGAGTCGCCCGGTCCGGTGTCGCCGGCAGCCGCGGTGTCCGGTCAGGCGCGGAGCCGGGAGACCGGGAGGAGGACGTGGGCGGTCTCCTTCAGGACGGTCTCGTCGCCGAGGAACGCCTGGAGGACCTCCTCGCTCAGCGGCTCGCCGGGCTTCGCCTCGGGCCAGGCGCGGGTCGGGAGCATGAAGTGCACGCTGCCGCGCTCCTCGACGGCGGCGAGCCACTCGGCGGGGGCCGGGCACTGGGCGTTCATGTACGGCATGGTGAGCACCGCCTGTCCGCCCTGGACCAGGAGCTGGACGGCGAAGGCGCCCGCGCGGGTGCGGTCGTGCAGCACGTCCCCGGTGGTCAGCCCGAGTTCCTCGATCATCGCGGCGGCGGCCCGGCCGGCGCCCTCGGGACCGTCGGTGCCGTCGCCGAGCGAGTACGCGATGAGGTACGGGGTGTCGTGTCCCTGGGCCGGGTCGCCGGTCCAGGCGAGCAGGACGAGCGTGCCGAGCCGCGCGCGGTCGACGGGCGTTTTGAGGGAGTTCGCTGTCATGGCTCGGCACCCTAGTGCCCGCCGGGGGCCTCCCCCGTCCCCGTTCACCCGGGCAGGTGAACGGGGCGCGGGGTGCCGTCCGGGTCAGGACGTGCGGAGCGTCCAGCGGTGCTCGGCGGAGGCCGTCCCCCAGTGCAGGGTGACGGGGCGGGAGTCGTGCGGGAGCTCGAACACCAGCCAGCCGGAGCGGTGTTCGCCGGCCGTCAGCCGCCCCGACGGGAGCGGGAGGCCGGTGGTGAGCTCCCCGGCGGGTACCGCGCGGTGGCTCCGGCCCCGGTCGTCGACGATCCACGCCTCGGTCACCGGCGTCTCGTACGCCGTGCCGCCGACGTTGGTCACGGCGAGGTCGACGCCCACCCAGCGGGCGCCGTCGGCGGGGCGGCGCACGGGGCCCTCGCCCGCGGGCTTCGCGAGGCCGCGCGCCGCGCCCTTCGCGGCGCGGATCCCGATGGCGGGGTCCACGTATCCGCGCAGGGCGATGCGCAGATGCTCCCCCGACCGGGTGCCCCGGTCGTCGGCCGTGTCACCGATCCGGGCGACCCCGGGCGCGGTGGCGGCCGCCCGTTTGCCGCCCTCGCCGGACGCCCCGGGCCCCGGCCCGGCCGGGCCCTGGCAGGCGGCGAGGCCGAGCACCAGCGCCGGGACGAGCGCTGTGGTCATATGTCTCATCAGTCCCCTTTCGGCGGTCCGTTGACCGTATCTTCGGGTCCACGTCATCTGGAACGCCGACGGCGCGCTGCGGGTCACGCGGGCTCATGCGGGTGAACGGCGGGCCGCGGGGGCGGCGCACGGCCTCGAAAGGCCGTTCTGCCGTACCCCCGGCGGGCCCGCCGGGCAGTGACCTCGGGCCCCGCCGCGGCGTTGGCCGCGGTATGGCAACGACCACCGCGCCGGCCCGCTGGCAGCGTGTACAGACGAGCCCGGAACCGGCCCCCGCCCCGGCCCCGGCACCGGCGCGGCCGCCCGGTGCCAGTCCGATCTACGACCAGCTGGCGCGTGAGTGGGCGGCGGCCGGGCGCACCCTGCCGGGCCGCCCGGACAGCGAGTGGCGGCGGCTGACGCTCTTCCCCGCCCCGGCCGACGACCCGCTCGGCGTCACCGTCCCGGCGCCGCCCCGGCGCGGCTGGCTCCACGACCGCCACACGGTCTGAGCGGTCCTCGCTCAGCGCCCGCCGGCCGGGCTCGCCGCGCCGGCCCCGGGCGCCGGCGCGGGGTGCGGTACGCGCACGCCCCCGGTGCGCCCGCGCAGCCTCCGGCGCACCCCGGCCACGAGCCGCGGCGCGGTCCAGGAGGCGCCGTGCACGAAGCGCATCGCCGGCCCGAAGGTCGGGGCGGAGAGCAGTCCGGCGGCGAACAGGCCCGGGTGGGAGGTCTCGAAGTCCGCGCCGAGTTCGGGCGCGCTGGTGCCCGGTGAGAGCCGGAGCGTCCGGCCGAGGCCCTCGTCCAGCAGTTCCAGTCTCGTCAGGTCGGGGGTGAAGCCGGTGGCGGCGACCACGTGGCCGGTGTCGAGCGCCCGCGCCGTGCCGTCGGGGCCGCGCAGTTCGAGCCGTACCCGTCCGTCGGAGCGGACCCGGGCACCCCGCAGCACGTGGCCGAGCAGTTCCGGCACCTGCCCCTCGTAGCGCTCCCGCAGCCACCAGGCGCCGGCCGGGCCGAGGGCGGTGTCGGCCCGCCGGCGGCGGGTGGCGGCGGGCATCCGCCGGACGGCCCAGGGCAGTTCGGCCCACACCCAGGTGCTCCAGCCGGTGCCGAGCCCGCTGTGCGGGGTGCGCAGCGAGGTCAGCAGCGGCCGCCTGAGCGGGGCGGGCAGGGTGTTCCACCTGATCAGGCGGGTGCGGGCGACGAGTTGGGGGCGGGCGCCCGCCTCGGCGAGGAGGGCGGCGGTCTCCAGTGCCGCCTGCCCGGCGCCGACGACGGTCACATCGGTGCCGGCGAACCGGCCGAGGTCCCGGTGGCCGGTGCTGTGGGTGCACAGCTCGGGCGGCAGGGGGGCCAGGACGTCGGGCATCTCCCGGAAGGGCAGCACGCCCACGGCGAGCGCGACGGTCCGGGCGCGGACCTCCCCGCCGTCGCCGGTGCGCAGCAGGAAGCCGCCGTCCGCGGGCGTGAGCCGGACGACGGACCGGCCGTCGACGGCGGGCACGGCCCGCCCGGCGAACCAGTCGCCGTAGTCGGCGAAGGTCCCGACGGGGACGGGCCGGCCGTGGGCCGCCTCGAAGCCGCCGTGCGCCCGCGCCCAGGCGCCGAGGGTGTGCTCGCCGCCCGGGTGGGACAGATTCGACGACCAGGGCTCGGACTTGAGGTACATCCCCTCGGGCATGTGGTTGCGCCACGAGTCCATGACGCGGCCGAAGATCCGCACGTCGATGCCGGCCGCGGCGGCGTGTGCCGCGATGGACAGCCCGTAGGGGCCGGCGCCGATCACTGCCAGGTCGTGCATGGTGCGTTCTCGTTCCTCGTGTCGGGGTCGGTGCCGGTGCTGGAACCGGAGTCGGTCGCGGGGGCGCGGGCGGTCCCGGCGCCCCGGTCGGGCGGGGGGTCCTCACGGGGGCGCAGCCGCCGCGCCCCCTTGGCGAGTCCGCGGCCGAGCCAGGCCCCGGCCATCGCGGCGAACGGCGCCGGGTCGTCGCCCGCGAACCAGGCGGTCTCGACGCCCCGCCGGGCCCGCAGCCGCACCCCGCGGCCGGGGCGGGCGGAGGTGAGCGCGGAGAGCAGGGCGTAGTTCTCGGCGACGAAGACCCGGTCGGGGCGGCCCGCGGACGGCGGCACCGGCCGCCCCGTGAGGTCGAGGTGGAGCGCGCGGACGACGTCGAGCCCGTCCGCGCCGGTGAACAGCCGGAACTGGGCGCCGGGGCGCGGGTTGGCGTCGAGGAGCCGGCAGGTGCCGTCGGTGTCGCGCCGGAAGTCCAGGTCGAGGATGCCGCGGTAGCCGGCGTGCGCGGCGAGCCGCAGGGCCGCGGCGGTCACCGCCCCGTCCTCCTTCCACCGTCCCAGCGCGGTCAGTCCCGTGCGGGGCGGCCAGGAGAGCTCCTTGCGGCCGGTCCCGCCGTGCAGCAGGGCGGACCCGGCGCCGAAGCAGCCGTGGAAGAACCAGTCGGAGTGGGGCCGCTCGGGCAGGCAGCGCTGGAGCAGCAGGGCGCTGCCCGCCGTCGCCCGGCGCTCAAACAGCCGGGCGGCGGCGGCCGGTGAGCCGACGAGCGAGGTGCTGCGCAGCCCGGTCGCGGGGTCCAGCAGCCAGGGTCTGCTCCACTTGGCGACCAGCGGGACGCCGATCCGGCGCACGGTGTCGGCGGCCTCCGCCGCGCTGGCGGGGACGAAGGTGTCGGGGTGGGGGATGCCCGCCTCGGCGCACAGCTTCGCCAGTTCCGCCTTGTCCGCGAGCCGGCCCGGCAGCGCGGGCGGCTGGGCGGGCAGCAGGTAGCGGCCGGCGAGACGGTGGGCGTGCTCGGCGACCCGGATGGCGCCGAGGTCGTCCATGGGCACGAGCACGGCGGGCCGCCCGATCCGGTCGGCGACGGCGAGCAGGGTGCGGACGAGCTCGTCCGGTTCCGGCGCGCCCCGCGGGCGCGGATGGGCCCGGTGGAGATGGCGGGAGCGGGCGACGGGGCTGCGCGGCGACTCCACGACGGCGTGCACCTCCACACCCGCCCGGCCCAGCGACCGCACCGCGCCGAGGGTGCCGTGGTGAAAGGGGTTCCGGTCGAGCCGGAGCACCAGAGCCGGTACGGCCGGATCGAGATCGGTCATGCGGGTCACATCTTTCACCTGGATGGGTCTGCTCAATGCGCGCCTCTTCGCTAATGGCCTACGAACGTGTCCCACGACCGCTCACCCGAACGCATTTCTGCCTACCGTCGGGTCAGTCGCACAAAAGGCTCCACAAGGAGGAAGGCAATGCCACAGAGGCACCGTCTCATCACCACCTGCATAGCGACGGTCGCAGCCGGACTTCTTGTCTCGGGCGGCCTGGCCGGCGGCACGGCACAAGCCGGACCGGCCGGTGACGGAACCGCTCCCGCCTCAGCGGAGGGAGAGACCGCCGTCGGCGCGTATCTCCACTACGGTCCGCCCGGAATAGCGCGCATGTCGGAACTCTCCGAATGGCTCGGCGGGCGGGATCTGAAAGTGGCTCACACGTATCTCCCCGGGGATCTGTGGACCAACATCGAGGGCCGGCCGGAATTCCTGCGCCCCTGGGCCCGGTGGCGGCAGGGCGCCGAGGACCGGATGTTCGTCCTCAACGTGCCGATGCTGGACCGCAACGAGGACCGGCTGCCGGACGTGGCCGTCGCCGAGCTGCTGCGGGCCGGGGCGCGCGGCCAGTACGACCACCACTACCGCACCCTCGCGACGCGCCTGGTCGACGCCGGTGTCCCGGACACGGTGATCGTGCTCGGCTGGGAGATGAACGGCACCACGTACACCCACCGCTGCGGTCCCGACCCGCGGGCCTGGAAGGCGTACTGGAACAGCATCGTCACCACCATGCGCTCCGTCCCCGGGCAGAAGTTCCGTTTCGACTTCGCTCCCAATCGCGGCCTGGACGCCGTCCCCTGGACCGAGTGCTATCCCGGCGACGACGTCGTGGACATCATCGGGATGGACTCGTACGACCAGCCTCCCGGCGAGTCGTTCGACGACCAGGTGAATGCGCCGTACGGATTGCAGAAGCACGTGGATTTCGCCGCGGAGCACGACAAGGCGATCTCGTATCCGGAATGGGGTCTTTTCCGGAACGGTGACAATCCCGAGTACATGCGCCGCATGCTCGAATGGATCGACCGGCACAAGCCGCTCTACCAGACCATCACAGACTACTGTCCGCACGGTGTCTGGCAGTGCGAAAGCAATCCGGAGTCCTCGAAGGTGTTCCGCTCGAAGCTGTTTGCGGATTCCGGCCCGGCCGAGCCCTCCCCGGCGCCGTCGGAGCCCGCGCCGGCCGAACCGGTCCCGTCCGCACCGCCGTCCGAGCCCCCCGCCGAGCCGGCGCCGGTGCCCGTCGACGACGGGCCGAACGCCTACGACTGGTGCATGCCAGCGGACTTCCGGGACTGGGTCGCCGCGTGGGTGCCCGAGGAGCAGTTGTGCGTCAGCCTCCCCGGGACGTCGGCCCAGCCGTTCTGACCGAACTCCCCTCGGCCCGCCAGTCGTTGAGCCGGCCGCGCCATTCGCGCGCGGCCGGCAGTCTGGTGCGCACGACCTCCGCCGCGCGGTCCCGCATCCGGGCGCGCGACTCGTGCAGCCGCAGCAGCGGCTCCAGCGCGGGGCGGGCGAGCAGCAGCCGTCCGCTGGTGACCGGTTCGGGCCGCCAGTGGTTCTTGTACGGCTCCGAGCCGCGCAGCATGCTCAGCACGGCGAGGCCGTGGCCGGCCGCCTGCCGGGCGTCCTGCGCCATCAGCATCGTCGCGATGTCCGCCTTGCGTTCGCGCAGCACCGGATGGGCGCCGTACAAGTAGCTGCCGCTGAGTCGGCCTGCCCGCAGGGCGAGCCCCACGGCGACCACCTCTCCGTCCATCCGGAACTCGGTGAGCGTCGCCGTGTCCTCCGCCGTCATGCGGCTCACCGCACGCACCAGGTGCTCGCGGAACCGCGGCCGCAGGTGCTCGACGTTGACACCCCGCCCGCGCCACTGGAGTTCGTGCAGCCGCAGCATCCGGTCGACGGACGCGGGAACGTCCGCCGCCGGGACGGTGGTGGCGACGACGCCGAGCGCGTCGAGCCTGCGGAGGTTGGCGCGGGCGCGCTGGGCGCGCGACCTCGGCATCCGGCCCACCAGATCCTCGACGGGAACGGCCGGCAGCTCCATGCAGACCGAGTCGTCGAGCCGGGCCCGCGGCCCCGCCCACAGCTCGTACAGCCGCTCGGCGACGGCGCCCGGCCGCACCTCGCGCAGGTCGATCACGGCGTGCCGGGCGGCCTTCTCCAGGCCGCGGTGCAGCGACCGCAGCGCCTGGTCCGCGTCGCCGTCGTCCACGAGCAGGTCGCCGTAGTCGGAGATCGCGCCGCCGAGCGGCACCAGCAGCGGCATCGGCCGGTGCACCAGCATCAGCGGCGCGGCGCCGATCAGCCGGCCGTCGCGGCGCGCGAGGACCAGCCGCAGCCGGCCCTCGACGCCGTACGACCGCCACCAGGAGTCGAGCCAGGCGTGGCTCTGGAACGGTGTGGCAACGCCGCAGGCGCGGTGCAGCCGCCCCCATTCCGGGGCGAGCGCCGTGAACGCCCGCGGGTCCCGGCACAGGGTGACGGTGACGCCCGGTGCCTCGGGCGCGCCCTCCCGGGTCACACCCGCTCCCGTTCGGCGGCGGCTCCCAGCGGCTGCGCGGGCGCGGGCACGGCGGTGGCGGCGGTCGCCGGGCGGGTGCGCCGGGGCCGGACCAGCAGCACCAGACCGCCGATCAGACCGCCCGCGCAGGCGCCGACGGCCGTGCCCAGCGGCAGGGACGGCGAGACGGGCTCGGCGGGGGTGACGGCCCGGGAGAAGAGCATCAGCCGCACCCCGGTGTTCTTGGAGACCTCGTTGCTGCTGACGAAGACGGCGTCGGCGACCGCGTTGGCGATGTCGGCGGCCTCGCCGGGCCGGGTGGACGTGCCGGTGACGGCGATCATCGGGGAGTCGGGGGACGTCTCGGTCGTCACCCGGTCGCGCAGCTCGGACGCGGGGACCCCGGCCGCGACCCGCGCGTAGCCGAGCGTGGCGTCGCTGGTCGCGATCCGGCCGTACGCCTGGGCGAAGCCCAGCGCGGCGCCCGGCTCCGCGCCCTTGGCGGGCACCGCGACGACGTAGCTGGTCGCCGCGTACTCGGGATCCGTGACCAGGCCGTGCAGCAGACCGGCGGCCGTACCGGCCACGGCGAGGACCGGGACGGGCCACCAGGCGGGCCCGGAGGAGAACATGGCGAGAAGGCGGCGCTTGCGGCCGGGGGCCGGCGCGGGCCGCTCGTGCTCGTGTCTGGCGGTCATGGGCGTACTGCTTCCTCGGTAGGGACGGGGATCGGAGTCGACGCGGCGGGGTTCACAGTCGACGGGGCAGGGCTCACGGAGCCCGGGGGCGTGGGGCGCGGGGGCGCCGGAGGCGGGTTCGCCAGGGACGGCCCCACGGCCGCCACAGGCTCCGGGGGCGGGCCATCCGGGCTCACCGGGAACGGCCCCGCGCAGGCCGGAGGCGGACCCGCGCAGACCGGGTCAACCCGGGCCGCGCCCCGCGTCACCGGGAACGGCCCCACGGCCGCCACAGGCTCCGAGGGCGCGCCACCCGGGCTCACCAGGGACGGCCCCGCGGCGGCCACAGGCGAACCCGCGCAGGCCGGGTCAACCCGGGCCGCGCCCCGCGTCACCGGGAACGGCCCCACGGCCGCCACAGGCTCCGGGGGCGCGCCACCCGGGCTCACCGGGAACGGCCCCGCGGCGGCCACAGGCGAACCCGCGCAGGCCAGGTCAACCCGGGCCGCGCCCCGCGTCACCGGGGGCGGGCTCGCGGAAGCCGGCTTCGGCCCGGTCGCGTCCCGCGGCGGCACGTGCGGGGGCGCCGGGCGGGGGACGTGGGGGGACGGGCGGGCGCAGCGGGTGTACACGTCCGCGAGCAGCCGGGCGGTGCGGGCGATGTCGTAGTGGGCGACGGCCGGGGGCGGCGCGAGCCGGCCGGGGCGGCGGGACGCCGGCGGGGCGAGGGCCGCCACGAGTTCGCCGGTGCCCGTGCCGTGGAGGGCGGTGGCGCCGGGCGCGTGGCCGGCGGGCAGGTCGTCGACGGCCGGGCAGACGCCGTGCAGCACCGGCAGACCGGCGGCCAGGGCCTCGACGACGGCGAGGCCGAACGCCTCCTCCCGGGACGCCGAGACGAAGGCGTCCATGGCCGAGAGCAGCGCGGGCACATCGGCGCGCTCGCCGAGCAGCCGCACCCGGCCGGCCGCCCCGAGGCGCACCGCCAGGGCGCGCAGCTCCTCGCGTTCGGGCCCGTCGCCGGCGAGCAGCAGCACGGCGTCCGGCAGCGCGGCGACCGCCTCGACCAGCAGGTCGAACCGCTTGCCCGGCACCAGCCGGCCGACGCCGCCGACGACGAAGACGTCCTCGGCGAGGCCGAGCCGCCGCCGGACGGCCGCGCGGGCCGCGGCGTCGAAGGCGAACCGGTCGGCGTCGACGCCGTTCGGCACGACGTGGATCCGGCGGCCGGGCACCCCCCAGGCCCGCAGCCGTGCCTCGACGGTGGGCGACACGGCGACGGTCGCCGCGCCGAGCCGCTCGGTGGCCAGGTAGAGGGCGCGGTTGGCGCGGGTGAGCGGGCGTCCCTCGATCTCCGCCTCGCCGAGCGAGTGCTCGGTGGCGACCGAGGGCACGCCCGCGAGGCGGGCGGCGATCCGCCCGTAGACGCAGGCCCGGTAGAGATGGGTGTGGACGAGGTCGTAGCCGCCGCGCCGGACGAGGCGGACGAGGCGGGGCAGCGCGCCGAGGTCCCGGTTGCCGCCCATGCCGAGGTGGGTGACGGACACCCCGTCGGCGCGCAGCCCGGCCGCCACCGCGCCGGGGTTGGTGAGCGTCACCACGTCGCAGGCGAACGGGGCGGGCAGGTGCCGCAGCAGCAGGCGCAGTTGCTGCTCAGCCCCGCCCACGCCGAGGCCGGTGACGATGTGCAGGACCTTCACAGGGACGCCTCCTGGACGGCCGGCGGCACGGCGACGGGCGCGAACCCGGGCGCGGGGCGCATCCGGTGCCGCAGGTACTTGACGGCCAGCCGGGCGCGCCGGTCGGCGTGGCTGATGTGGGTGCGGGGCAGGGCGTAGGGGCCGGCCGCGGGCCCGGGGGCGATGGCGCAGGCGTACGCGTAGCCGGCGTCCCGCACGGCGTCGGCGGCGCGGCGGTCGGTGGTGCCGTAGGGGTAGCAGAAGCCGGCCGGCGCACGGCCGGTGATCTCCCGCAGCAGGTCGCGGGAGCGGACCGTCTCGTCGCGGAGCTGCGCGTCGGTCAGCGCGGTCAGGTCGCGGTGGAACAGTCCGTGCGAGCCGATCTCGGTGCCCTGGGCGGCGGCGGCCCGGATCTGGCCGGCCGTCACCAGCGGGCGGCGCGGGCCCTTCGGGTCCCAGTCGTTGGCGCCGCCGAGCCGTCCCGGCAGCACGAACAGCGTGGCGGTGCAGCCGTGGCGCCGCAGCAGCGGGAGCGCCGAGCGGACGAAGTCGGCGTACCCGTCGTCGAAGGTGAGCCCGACGAGACCGGCGGCGCGGCCCCGGGCGTGGGCGCGCAGCAGGGTCGTCACGGACACCCCGCGCAGTCCGCGGGCGCGCAGCGTCCGCAGCTGCCGGTCGAGGCGTTCGGGCGCGACGGTGATGCCGTAGGGGTCGTCGGTCGGGTCGCCGACCGCGTGGTACATCCAGATCCACGGCCACGCCCGGCGGGCGGTGCCTTCCGCGTGGGGGGGTCGTTGCTCATCGGTCATGACGCAGCCTCCGGTGCACGAGGGCCAGCAGGTGAACGGCTTCCGGTGCCCCGAGGGCCCGGGCGGTGACGAGGAACATCAGGGGGACGAGCAGGACGCCGGCGGCCAGCGAGACGACCGGGCCGCCGGTCACGGGCGCGGCGATCAGGGCGGCGCCGGTGGCCGCCGCGGCGGCGAGCGCCAGCCGGCCGATCCGCAGGCCGATGGCGCGCACCTCGATGACGACGACCCGGGACCCGAGGCCGTGCAGCAGCAGCAGCGCGGTCACGCTGATGCCGGCGGCGTTGGCCGCGGCGATGCCGTGCACGCCGTACGGGCCGACGGCGGCGGCGCCGGCCGCGACGGTGACCGCGAGCCCGACGGCCATCGCGGCGGCGGGGAACCAGGTGGGACGGCCGGCGGAGAAGAACGGCCGGCCGAGCGCGCCGACCAGGCAGTGGCCGAGCAGCCCGGCGGCGTAGACCCGCATCACGCCCGCGGTCGTGGCGCTGTCCTGCGCGTCGAACGCGCCCCGGCGGAAGAGGACGTCGATGATCGCGGGGGCGTAGCCGACGACGTAGGCGGTGCCGAGCAGGACGACGGTGCCGGCCATGGCGAGGTCCTCCTCGACGCGCCGCCTGGCGCGTTCCCGGTCGCCCGTGGCCATGGCCTGGGCGACGACGGGGAAGGTGACCGTGCACACCATCAGCGACAGCACCATCGGCATCTGCGCCACTTTCTGGGCGTAGTTGAGGTGCGAGATCGCGCCCGCGGGCAGCGGGGCGGCGAGGAAGCGCTCGACGAGGACCTGCGCCTGGCGGCTCACGGCGAACAGCACGACGGGGGCGAGGAGCGCGGCGCCGATCAGGGGCGTGCCCCTGGTCCGGCGGGGGCGGGCCAGCGGTGCGAGGCCGCCGAGGTGGCGGGCGAAGCCCGGGGCCTGGACGAGGATCATCAGCGCCCCGCCGACGGCGACGCCCGCGGCGGCGGCCCGTACGCCCCAGAGGCTGTGCAGGGCGAGGGTGGTGGCGATGATCCCGGCGTTGTACGCCGTGTACACGGCGGCGGGCGCGAGGAAGCTGCCGTGGGCGCGCAGGGCGGCGCTGAAGTAGCCGGTGACGCCGAAGGTGAGGACGGTGAGCGCGGTCAGCCGGGTGCACTCGACGGCGAGCCGCGGGTCGCCGAAGCCCGGCGCGAGCAGCCGCACCACGAGCGGCGCGCCGGCCATCAGCAGGGCCGCGACGCCGACCAGGACGGCGAACAGCCGCGGGAACGTCGCGGACACCAGGTCCCGTACGGCTCCCGGGTCGTCCTTGCGGGCGAGGGCGTGGCTGAACGCGGGCACCAGCAGCAGCGCCATGGCGTCCTCGATGAGCAGGGTTGCCGCGAGCTCCGGCACGGTCCAGGCGATGAGGAACGCGTCGCTCTCGGAGCTGGCCCCGAAGAGGTGCGCGATCGTCTGGTCCCGCAACAGCCCGAGCACCGCCCCGGCCACCGTGAGCACCCCGCTGACCACCGCCGCCCTGACCAGCCCCCGCCCGAGCCGCCCGCCCCGCGGGGCGGCATGCCGCCCCCGGCCCCGGGCGGCGGGCACGGCGGAAGCCGGTGCCGTCCCGGCGGGGAGGGCCTCGGCGTCCCGGACCGGGGGGTCGTCCCGGACCGCCCGGGGGGTGTCCGGGGCCCCGGGCCGCGCGGGTGCGAGGCCCGCGTCCTCCCCCGTCCAGGCCGGGTCGACGTGTGCCGGGCGGGTGGACGGCGGGGGCGGGCCGGCCGGGGTGCCGGAGCCGCCGCCCTGCCAGGCGGGGTCGACCCGGGGGGCCGGGGGGCCGGGCCGGCGGGCGGGGGCGGCGCGGGGGGCCGGGGTGTCGCGGGG
The DNA here is from genome assembly GCF_016919245.1 of Streptomyces zhihengii. NCBI lineage: Bacteria > Bacillati > Actinomycetota > Actinomycetes > Kitasatosporales > Streptomycetaceae > Streptomyces > Streptomyces zhihengii. The sequence continues at coordinate 3,182,805 of NZ_JAFEJA010000001.1, forward strand.
GGTCATCCCCGTGCCGCCGCTTCCGGGGCGCGCGGGGCGAGCGGGGCCGGCATCAGGGCCCAGCGGGCCGTCAGGCCGACGATCACACCGGTGAGGACGGTGGACGGGCCCCCGATGTCCGCGTAGAGGAAGTCGACGGTCTGCCACAGCATCAGGCCGACCGCCGCCAGGCCGCAGTCGGCGGGCCCGGCCGCGGCGCCGGGGCGGAGCAGCCGGCGGACCGCGCCGGCCAGCACGGCGGTCCAGGAGGCGAGGAAGGCGGTGAGCCCGACCAGCCCCTGTTCGGCGAGGATCAGCAGGTACATGTTGTGCGGCGACAGCAGCGGCTGCTTCGCGAAGGACCGGCCCGCGCCCGCCGTGTCGCTGCCCGCCGAGAGCCCGATGGACGCGTGGCCGTCGCGGTGCGCGGGGAAGCCCTTGAGCCCGACGCCGGTCGCGGGCTGTTCGCGCCACATCGCCGCGGCGGCCGCCCACATGGTGTACCGGTCGGTGACCGAGCGGTCGGGCGCCGCGGTCACCCGGGTGATGCTGCCGATCCGCTGGGAGATCATCTCGGAGCCGACGCCGAGCCCGCCGGCGAGCACGACGGCGAGGGCCGCGAGGACGGCGAGGGCCCTGGCCGCCTGCCGCACCCCGGTGAGCAGGATCATCGCGAGGGCCGCGACGCCGGTGGCGATCCAGGAGCCCCGGCTGAAGGAGAGGCCGAGGGGCACCAGCAGGGCGCCCGCGGCGGCGAAGGCCGCGGGCCGCAGCCAGCGCGGGGAGCCCGGCGGGGTGCGCAGGGCGAGGGCGAGGGCGGCCAGCAGCCCGTACGAGACGACGGTGGCCATGCCCATCACGTCGGTGGGCCCGAAGGTGCCGACCGCGCGGATGTCGGAGCCCATGTAGGAGGCACCGGTGCCGGTGGCGTACTGGTACGTCCCCAGCGCGCCCTGGGCGATCGCCAGCACCACCAGCGAGCCGGTGACGGCGCGGAACGCGCGGGCGTCGCGCAGCAGCAGCGCGACGGCGCACGGCACGAGGACGAACACCTGGAGGTAGCGCACGAGTCCGGGCAGCGCGGCCGCCGGGTCGGCGGCGGTGACGGTCGCGACGGCGAACCCGGCGACGGGCAGCGCGAAGGCGGCCGCGGCGGCCCGGGTCAGCGGGCGGGCCCGTTCCCGCAGCACCTGGACGAGGCAGGCGAGGACCAGGACCCCGGAGGCGATGTCGGCCGGGGCCACCGTGCCCGGGCCGCCGCCCTCCCCGAGCGGCAGCGCGAGCAGCAGGACGGTGGCGAGCAGCGGCACGAGGAGCAGCCGGTGCCCGGCGGGGATCCGGAGCGGGGGTGCGGCGGCCGGGCCCGCCGGGACGGTGGCGGCCATGGTCAGCTGCCTCCGGGCCGGAAGAGGGACGCGACGGTGCGCAGCAGGATGCACACGTCCTGCCACAGCGACCAGGTGTCGATGTAGTGGTTGTCGAACCGGGCGCGCTCCTCGATGGAGGTGTCCCCGCGCAGCCCGTTGACCTGGGCGAGTCCGGTGATGCCGGCGGGCATCCGGTGCCGGGCGGCGTAGCCGGGGTAGGTGTGGCTGAACTTGGCGACGAAGTAGGGCCGTTCGGGGCGGGGGCCGACCAGGCTCATGTCGCCGCGGAGCACGTTCCACAGCTGCGGCAGCTCGTCGAGCGAGGTGCGGCGCAGGATGCTGCCGGTGCGGCTCATCCGGCGGTCGCGGGCGACGCTCCAGCGGGTCGCGGACTCGTGCTCGTCGCTGGGGCGCAGGGTGCGGAACTTCAGCAGGGTGAACGGTTCGCCGTCGAGGCCGACGCGTTCCTGGCGGAAGATCACCCCGGGTCCGTCGGCGCACCGCACGGCCAGCGCGCAGACGGCGAGCACGGGGGACGCGGCGAGCAGGGCGACGCCCGCGACGGCGGCGTCCATGGCCCGCTTGGCGGCCCGGGCGGCGGTCGCCCGGCGGACGGCCGTCTCCAGCGGCCGGACGGCGAACCCCCACAGGTGGTCCTGGCGCGGCACCCGGGGGCCGGCGGGCCCGCCGGCCGGATCGGCGGCGCCGCCGTCGACGAGCCAGATCCGGCAGCCGTGCTCGGCGAAGAGCCCGGCCAGCGCCGGGTTCTCGGGCGGCGCGGTGAACAGCGCGTGCCGCACCGCGTTCTGGATGACGGCGCGGCTGACGTCCTCGGGGGTGAGGAGCACGGGCAGCGTGGTGGGGTCGGCCGGTCCGCCGACGTGGTGGAGGTCGACGCGTCCGACGGGGCGCATCCCGTAGCCGGGGTGGGCGTAGAGCGCGGCGGTGACCTGGTGGGCGACCGGGCCCCGGCCGACGACGAGCGCGGAGCGGGGCCGGCGCGCGGCGGTCCGCCGGCGGGCCCGGTGGACGGCGGCCCGGCCGGCGCAGGCGAGGAGCGCCTGGAGGGCGGCGCCGCAGGCGACGGCGGCGGGGCCGGTGGCGTAGTGGGGGGCGTACGCGGTGAACGCCTCGGCCAGGGCGTACCACTGGACGACGGCGAGCAGGAAGAGCGCGGGCAGTTCGGCGAGCGCGGACGGCGAGAGGCTGCGGCGGTACAGGCCCCGCCAGGTGTGCAGCGCGCAGCCCGCGAGGGCGAGCAGCACGGCGGCGGCCGGCGCGGGCCATGGCACGGCGGGGACGAGCAGCGTCGCGAGGCAGGCGGCCGCGGCGTCGGCGGCGAGCAGTGCGAAGGGCCGTCTCCGGTGCCGGATGCGGCGTCTGGCGTGCGCGGCGGGCCGGCGTCCGGCGGCGCCGCGCGGCGGGTGCACCGAGGGCACCCGGCGGGTGGCCGTCAGGGAGGCCGGGTGGGGCGCGGGGGCGCTCTCCGTCGTCATCGTTGGGTGCGCTTCCTGGTCAGGGGTCGGTGCGTGCTGAGGAGTTCCTGGTACAGGCCGAGCACGGCCCCGGCCGTGCGCCGCACGTCGAAGGAGGCGCGGACGTGCGCCGCGGCCCGGCGGGCGGCCCGGGTGCGCAGCCGGTCGTCGAGGAGCAGCCGGACGAGGGCGGCGGCGAGCGCGGCCGGGTCCTCCGGCGGGACGACGAGGTGGTCCTCCTCCCCCGGCGGGAGGCTCTCGCGGGCGCCGCTGACGTCGGTCAGGACGACGGGCCGGCCGCACGCCATGGCCTCCAGCGGGGCGAGCGCCATGCCCTCCCAGCGGGAGGGCAGCACCACGGCGTCGGCGGCGTACAGCCAGGGCCGGACGTCGTCGCGCGGGCCGGCCAGGAGCACGCCCGGCGGGGCGGCGGCGCCGAGGGACGCGGCGTCGGGGCCGTCGCCGACGAGTGCCAGGCGGGCGCCGGGGACGGCCCGGGCGACGGCGGGCCACGCGGCGAGCAGCACGTCCTGGCCCTTCTGGCGGCAGAGCCGGCCGACGCACACCACCAGCGGGGCGCCGGTGCCCCCGGGCGGGGGCGCCCCCGTGCCGGCGGCGAGGACGGTCCTGGCCTCGGTCCTGCGGCGGCCCTCGGCGTCGTCCGGGAAGCGGGCGAGGTCGATCCCGTTGCGGATGACGGTCCAGCGGGCCCGGATCCCGGCCGCCTCCCCCGCCCGGCGCTCGCTGTCGCTGACGCACAGGGTCCGGGTGGACCAGCGGGTGCCGTACCGCTCCCAGCCGAGGGCGAGGCGGGCCTCGCGGCCCTGCACGGCGTCGAAGGACCAGGCGTGCGGCTGGAAGACGGTGGGGACGCGGCCGCGGACGGCGAGCCGTCCGGCGAGCCCGGCCTTGGCGCTGTGCGCGTGGACGACATGCGGCCGGGCGTCCTGGATCAGTCGGGACGCCGTGAGCACCTCCCGGGCGAGCGAGGGGCCGGGCGAGCGTTCGGCGGTCCACGGACGGACGGTGGCACCGGCGGCGGCGGCCTCGGCGGCGAGGGGCCCGCCGGGAGGGCAGGCGACCACGGGGCGTACGCCGGCGCGGATCTGCGCGCGCACCAGGTCGGTGACGACGCGTGCCACCCCTCCCTCGACCGGCTGGACCAGGTGGAACACCGTCAGCCGGCTCTTCTCGGTCCGGTCTCTGTGCAGCACATGGGACTCTTTTCGAACAGGCGTGAACGCGGTGGCGGTGGCGGGCGGTTGCTCAGCGGCGCGCGTCGGCCTGCACGAACAGGGCGCCGAGGAAGAAGCCGTCCTCCTCGCCGGTGAAGCGGAAGGTCAGCGCCTTCGCCCCGGCGTCGAGGGCGGGTGTGATGTCGACGACGTCCGAGTCGTAGCCCAGCGTGTTGCGGTACGCGGGACGGGTTCCGGCGAGCGGCCGGCCGAGGTCGGTGATGGTGGAGTTCATCGCGTCGGTGCGCGGATTGGCCGGATCGGTGAGCGGCACGGCGGCCCGCCCGGGGGCGCGTACGGTCACCGAGTCGCCGCTCGCGCCGCGGTCGCCGTCGTAGGCGACGATCCCGGCGCGTCCGGCGGAGCGGGGCCCGACGCCCAGGCCGCCGAGGGTCACCTCGTGCGCGGCGCGGCCGCCGCCGACGGTCTCGAAGCCGTCCCAGAGGGCGAGTTCGCGCAGCGGCTCGCGCTCGTCCTCGTAGGCGACGACCAGGGTCCAGCCGCCCCAGGAGCCCGCGGCCGAGTGGCCCATGGCGACGTTGACCTGGGCGACCGTCCAGAGGCCCGAGCGGCTGCCGCGGACCAGCGGGGTGATGTCGGCGGACGCCTGGTAGGCGTCCTTGCCGTCGGCGTCGCGGTGCGCGATCCGGGTGTCGGCGAGGACCTCCTTGTAGCGCCCGCCGGGCTCCGCGATCAGGACCCGGCCGTTGTCCTTCGGGGGCTTCTGCTCCCCGACCCGCAGATTGCCACCCCAGTACAGGCGGGCGTAGCGGACCTCGGAGTCCTCCGGCAGGGCGAGGGCGGCGCGGGTGGAGTTGTAGGTGTTGGGGTCGTCGTCGAGGTCGGCGTAGAACATGTCGTAGTCGCTGTTGGCGCCGTCCGCCCCGCGCCGCAGCGCCGCGCAGGAGGCGGCCGCGGTCGTCCGCGGGGTACGGCAGGTGATGGCCGAGTTGGCCACGCGGACGATCCCGCCGTGGTGCACCGCGTGGTAGCGCTCGGTGAACGCGATGCGGGGCGACTCGGCGGGGGCGGCGCTCCCGGGGGCGGCGGCGGCCGTGATCGGAGCGAGGGAAAGCGCCGTGCACAGCAGTGCGCACCGGACGCCTCGCGCAGCGAAGCCTGACGACTTCGGCATGACTGGCTCCCCATTTTCGGTCAAGGCGACAAAACAGGAGTGCACTTTGTCAGAAAGCTAGTTGGAAATCACGTCGGACTCGGTCGTTCGACCATCTGGGTGTGCTTGTATTTCCGCCTCGTACAGGCACGTTGTGCGCGGCGTGTCGCGCGCCCCCTGTACCCGCGATCCATTCCATCGTGTGATATCGCGCAACTTCGGGGCGAGTTGCTCGTTCATAGTCCTCGCGGGCCGCCCGCGTGCACGCGCCAGGCACGCGCCGCCGGAAAGGGTTTCCCCTCGCGGGGCCGCTCGTTAGCCCTGTGACGGCGGAGAACACCGCCGGGAACAGGAATGTGAAGAATGAAGTACTCGAGGGCCGCTGTCGTGCTCGCAGGTTCCGTGGCGGCGCTGGGCGCGGCCGCTCCGGCGTTCGCCGCCGGTGCCGAATCCGTCCCCATGAGCCTCAACGGCGGTGTCGCCGAGGCGGTCTCCACCCTTCCGCAGCTCGACGACGTCACCCAGGCCGGGCCCGCCGCCGGGCAGGCGACCGAGGCCGTGATGGAGCTCAACAATCTGCGCGGAAACGCCCCCGAGCAGGTCCTGAAGACCGTCGCCGCCACCACGCCGATGCTCGGCGGAATTTCGCTGGGCGGCTGATCAGCTCCCGTATCGCTGTTCGGGCCCTGCGTCAGCAGCCGTGCGGAAGAGGGCCTTTGGAGTGAACCGAGAGAACCAAATCCCAATGACCACGGTTGGGCAGGCAGCTCCGATGGTGGGCAATTCCGAAACAGAAGGACGGAACATGTTCAAGAAGGTTATGGCTACGGCGGCTCTCTCGCTCTCCGTGGCTGCCGCCGGTGCCGCGATGGCACCCCAGGCTATGGCCGTCGGCGACAACGAGGGCACGTTCTCCAAGAGCGGCAACGACTCCTCCCAGGAGTACGGCAACGCGGAGACCTACGGCGACATGAGCCCGCAGATGAGCCTCGTGCAGGGCTCGCTGAACAAGCCGTGTGTCGGCCTGCCGCTGAAGGCCAACGTGGGCTCCCTCGTCGGCGCCATCCCGGTCGCCCTCCAGGACATCCCGATCCTGTCGGCCCCGCAGAACCAGCAGTGCGTCGAGAACTCGACGCAGGCCAAGGGCGACGAGCCCCTGTCGCACATCCTGAACGACATCCCGGTCCTGTCCGCGAACGGCGCCTCCGTCCGCGACTGACGCACCGCACAGGAGCCCCGGCGCCGTCAGGCGGCCGGGGCTCCCGTGCGTCGTGGACCCGCCGCGGGGACGGGGTCCGGGGGCGGTCAGGAGGTCCAGAAGTCCCACCAGCGGGTCAGGACCAGCATGCCGACGGCGCCGATGTGCAGCACGGGCGGTGCCCAGGCGAACTCGCCGAAGAAGGTGCGCAGCGCGGCCGGCGCGGGCAGCACGCCGTGCCGGACGTTGTGGGCGGTGACGTACCAGAACATGACGATGGTGGCCGTCCACGCCAGCGAGCACCACAGGCACAGGGCGTTGATCTCGTACAGCGACTGCTGCATCAGCCAGGTGCAGAAGCCGACGCCGAACAGGCAGCCGGCGTTCAGCCCGAGCCAGTACCAGCGGCGGTGGCGGGCGCCGGCCAGCAGCGCGGCGCCGATCGCGACCACCACCGCGTAGGCGACCAGGCCCAGCATCGGGTTGGGGAAGCCGAACACGGCCGCCTGCTCGCTCTTCATGATGCTGCCGCAGGAGACCACCGGGTTCAGGCTGCATCCCGGGGTGAAGCCCGGGTCCTGGAGCAGCTTGAACTTGTCGATGGTGATCACCCAGGCGGCCAGCACCCCCGCGGCCCCGGTGACCACCAGCATCCACGCGAAGGCGCGGCTCGCCCCGATCCCGTCCGGAACCGGGGTCCGCGCGGCACGGCGCCCTCCCCGCCTGTCCCGCTGTTCGACGGACAGAGTTCCGGAAGTCGACATTGTCATAGGGAATTCACCACTCGCTCGACTCGATGGGATCCGCCCATTGTGCCGCACCCGACCGGGCCCTCCGGAGTGAAGAATCCATTCACCTCCCCGCCCGCCCGCACTGCCTCCGGCGGAGCAATCCGACCGGGGTGCGGCATTCGGGTGAACGCCCGCAACCAAACGCGGCGGCCATCTGTTGATCAGGCTGCACCGCGTTCGCGCGTTCACAAAGAAAAGGGACAAGTAAGTGATCAAGAAGATTCTGACGACGGCCATGGTCACCGCTTCGATGGTGGGCGCCGGCGCGGCCATGGCCCCGCAGGCTCTCGCCGTGGGCGACAACGAGGGCACCTTCTCGGAGAGCGGCACCGGCGCCTCGCAGTCCTACGGCAACGCCGCCACCCACGGCGACATGAGCCCGCAGATGAGCCTGGTCCAGGGTTCGCTCAACAAGCCCTGCATCGGTCTGCCGGCCAAGGCCAACGTCGGTTCGCTGGTCGGCCTCGTCCCGATCGCGGTCCAGGACATCCCGATCCTGTCCGCCCCGCAGAACCAGCAGTGCGTCGAGAACTCGACGCAGGCCAAGGGCGACGAGCCCCTGTCGCACATCCTCAGCGACATCCCGATCCTGTCGGAGAACGGCGTCTCCGCCCGCGACTGACGCAGCGGCGAGAATGCCCCCGTGCGCCCCGCGCACGGGGGCATTCCCCTGTTCCGGCCATTTCCCCGGGAAATGCCGACTCTTCGCACATTCATTCATCACATCATCATGAATTCATTGATGGATTCCGCTCAACGGTTCGACCCATTATCGGTGAGGCATACGAGTGACTTTTCGAACCGGCGGTCTCCGACCGGTTTCCCATCGGGAAGCGAATCGTTACCAGTCTGCGGAGGCGCACGCCCGCAGCACCCCTGATGCGGCTGCGCGGCGCGAAGGCCGCGCCGCGTACCGCGCCCCTGCTGAAAGGATCGAAATGATGCACAAGAAGGCTGCAGCCGTGGTCGCGGGTCTCGTCCTGGCCCTCGGCGGTGCCACGCCCGCCATGGCCGACGCGGGTGCCGCGGGCGCCGCTGTCGGTTCCCCGGGCGTGCTCTCGGGCAACGTGATCCAGGTCCCGATCCACATCCCGGTGAACGTCTGCGGCAACTCGATCAACGTGATCGGGCTGCTGAACCCGGCGATCGGCAACACCTGCATCAACGCCTGACGTACCGTCACGACGCCCTGAGGGCACGGTGACCGAGAAGCCCCGGGGAGCGGCCCGCCGCCCCCCGGGGCTTCTCGCATGCCTACCGGGCCACCGCCGCCAAGGTGCCGCTGACCACGGTGGCCTCCCGTTCGCCGCAGACCTCGACCTGCGGCACGAGGCCGTGCGCGGTGAACGCCGCCACCGTCCACGGCGTCTGCCGGCCGCTGGTCTCGACGAGGAGCACCCCGCCGGGGGCGAGCCACCGCGCCGCCCCGGCGGCGACCCGGCGCTGGACGTCCAGACCGTCGGCGCCGCCGTCGAGCGCGACCCGCGGCTCGTGGTCCCGCGCCTCGGCGGGCAGCAGGGCGATCTCGCCGGTGGGCACGTAGGGGGCGTTGGCGAGCAGGACGTCGACCCGGCCCCTGAGCCCGGCGGGCAGCGGCGCGTAGAGGTCGCCCCGGTGGACCCGGCCCCCGAAGGGCGCGACGTTGCGGCGGGCGCAGCGCACGGCGGCCGGCTCGATGTCGGCGGCGTGGAGTTCGCCGCCGCCGAGCGCGTGGACCACGGCGGCGCCGAGCGCCCCGGAACCGCAGCAGAGATCGACCACCACGGCGCCGGGCGGGGCGAGGGCGGCGGCGCGTTCGACGAGGAACTCGGTCCGCCGGCGGGGGACGAAGACACCGGGGTCCACGGCGATCCGCAGACCGCGGAACTCGGCCCAGCCGACGACGTGTTCCAGCGGGAGGCCGCCGGCGCGGCGGGCGGCCATGGTGTGCAGTTCGGCGGTGTCGCGGGCGGCGGCCGCGAGGAGCGCGGCCTCGTCCTCGGCGAAGACGCAGCCCGCGGCACGCAGGGTGGTGACGACGGAGGGGAGAGCGGGGGATGTCGGCGGAACCGGCATGGAAAGCCTTTCGGGTACCCGAGGGCGCCCTCGCGGTCACCTACACCCGGTGGACCGCACGGCCTGTGGAGGAGGGCACCCGGCCTGCTGCTGCGGAGATCGGGCTCACCTCCCGGGTCGGTCCTGACATGCGCGGACGCACACCTTATCGCACGGACACCACCCGTCCGGGGTGCCCGGGTGACGAGCGCAACACCCGGTCGCCGATCGAGGGAATCGCAGGCCGCCGCCCGGCGGGAGCCCCCTTTCGAAGGACGCCGGGCGGCCCTGCCAGCGGAAGCAGCAAACCGGGATATTCGCCCCATGCTTTTCGCGGACCGCGGTCCGGAGCGATCACCTCCGGACCCCGGTAGCCTCACGGCATGCAGGTGATCCAGTCCACGAAGCTCGCCAATGTCTGTTACGAGATCCGGGGCCCGGTCCTCGAGGAGGCGATGCGGCTCGAGGCGGCGGGGCACCGCATCCTCAAGCTGAACACGGGCAACCCCGCGGCCTTCGGTTTCGAGTGCCCGCCGGAGATCCTCGAGGACATCCTGCGCAACGTCGGCAGCGCCCACGGGTACGGCGACGCCAAGGGGCTGCTCTCGGCCCGCCGCGGCGTGATGCAGCACTACCAGACCAAGGGGATCGACCTCGACGTCGAGGACGTCTACCTGGGCAACGGCGTCTCCGAGCTGATCCAGATGTCGATGCAGGCCCTGCTCGACGACGGCGACGAGGTGCTCGTGCCGTCGCCCGACTACCCGCTGTGGACGGCGTCGGTCTCGCTGTCCGGCGGCACGGCCGTGCACTACCGCTGCGACGAGCAGGCGGACTGGATGCCCGACCTGGCGGACATCGAGCGGAAGATCACCGACCGCACCAAGGCGATCGTGATCATCAACCCGAACAACCCCACCGGCGCGGTCTACGACGACGCGATGCTGCGCTCGCTCACCGAGATCGCCCGGCGGCACAACCTGGTGGTCTGCTCGGACGAGATCTACGACCGGATCCTCTACGACGGCGCCACCCACACGCCGACCGCCGCGATCGCGCCGGACCTGCTGGTCCTGACCTTCAACGGCCTCTCCAAGAACTACCGGGTGGCCGGCTACCGCTCGGGCTGGCTCGCGGTCTGCGGGCCGAAGGCGCACGCCTCCTCGTACATCGAGGGCCTGACGATCCTGGCCAACATGCGGCTGTGCGCCAACATGCCGTCGCAGCACGCGGTCGCCACGGCGCTCGGGGGGCGGCAGTCGATCGAGCAGCTGGTGCTCCCGGGCGGGCGCCTGCTGGAGCAGCGCGACACCGCGTACGACCTGCTGACGCAGATCCCGGGCATCACCTGCGTGAAGCCGAAGGGCGCGCTGTACCTGTTCCCGCGGCTCGACCCCGCGGTCTACAAGATCAAGGACGACCGGCAGATGGTGCTGGACCTGCTGCGGGCCGAGAAGATCATGGTCGTGCACGGGTCGGGCTTCAACTGGCCGGAACCCGATCACTTCCGGATCGTGACGCTGCCGTCGGCGGACGACCTGGCGGACGCGGTGACCCGGATCGGCACCTTCCTGGACGGCTACGGCCAGCACTGAGCACCGGCCCCGGGCGGGGGCGATCTCGCGAACGGCATCAACTTTAGACTGAATCCAATGTAGGATGGTCTCCTGACCGTGAGCAGGAGGCCATCCCCATGTACGAGCCGATCCGCAGCAAGTCGGTCCACTCGGTGGCCGACCCCGCGCAGTCGCCCCACCGCAGCCGCGAGGAGGAGCTGGACATCCAGCTCGCCGGGCATCTCGCCGCCCTGCTCGCCGTCACCGACGAGCTCGGTCTCGACGAGGCCGCCGAGGCCGTCGCCGCGCAGGTGGCCCGGCTGCGCGGCGCACCGCCGGCGCGGCACGCGGCGCTCAGCCGCTCCGACGACGCCGCCCTCCACCGCCGCGCGCACGCCCTCGCGGGCCGTGCCCTGGTCGTCGCCGCGTCCCGCGCCGACACGGCCGTCGCGATCCTGGCCGCCCAGCGCATGGACGCGCACGCGGCCGCCCTGAAGAGCCGCCACCTGGTCGGCACCTCCTGACGGCCCCGGTCCGCGGCCGGGGAGGCCGCGGACCGGGTTGCCACCTCTCCCCTTCTCCCCTCTCCGGCTCCCGTGCCGGGCGCGCCCGTGCGCCGGCCGGCCCCGGCAGGACCGGGGCGCCCCCGCCGGGCGGCTCCCGGTGTCCCCCGGCTCCGCGACCGCGCCGAAGTGGCCGGTTCCGGTTGCGTACTGGGATCACCCCTTCACCCCCCGTACACCGGACGCGCTCCGGAATGTGGGTTTCCGCGCGCACGCTTCAGCCGTGAGACGCATCGTGGGAATCGTCCTGGCGGTGCTGCTGATCGGGGGCGTGGCAGCCGCCCTCGTCGCAGGCCGCGACAGCCGGGACACGGGCACGGCAACGAAGACCGTGCGCGGGGTGATCGGGTCGGAGAAGGCGGAGTTCTTCGCCGACCCGGAGGTGGTGAAGGCCCTTGCTGCCAAGGGGTTCACCGTGACGACGGAGACGGCCGGGTCCTGGGACATGGACCAGCAGTCCCTTCAGGGACAGGACTTCGCCTTCCCGTCGTCCAAGGCGCCGGCCGACGCGCTGCGCGGCCGGTCGGCGATCCAGGCGGGCCCGCTGCGGCCGTTCTACTCGCCGCTGGTGGTGGTCGCGCACCGGGCCGCGGCCCAGGTGCTGGCAGGCAACGGCCTGGTCACCATGACCGGGGCGGCCAGGGGCACCCTGCGCATGGAGCCGTATCTCCGGGCCGCGGCCGACGACCGGACCTGGCAGCAGCTGAGGGGCGCCGACGCGCACGCCGAACTGTCGGGCACGGTCTTCGTGACCAGTACCGATCCCGTCGCCTCCAACTCCGGGGCGCTGTACCTGGCCGCCGCCTCGTACGTCGCGGACGGCGGGCGGGTGGCGGCCGACGAGGCGGCGGTGGAGCGCACCGCGCCGCTGCTGAGGAAGCTCATCCGGGTGCAGGGCGCCCAGCAGACCGGCAGCGACGCCCCGTTCCGCGACTTCGTCAGCGGGGTCGGCAACCCGCTGGTCCTCGTCTACGAGTCGCAGGTCGCCGCACTGCTGCTCCAGGGGCAGGACCCGGGTGACCTGATCGTGCTCTACCCGGACACGACCGTCTCCAGCGACCACACCCTGGTCCCGTTCACCGGGAGCGGGCGTGAACTGGGCACGCTGCTCGCCTCGGACGCCGGTCTGCGGGCGCTCGCCGTCCGGCACGGCTTCCGGCCGCAGGGCGCGGCGGCCGAGTTCACCGCCGCGACCGCCGGGCACACCGACCGTCTCGACCAGAAGCTGACCGGTGTCCGCCAGGCGCCCGTGCCGACCGCCGCGGTCCTGCGCACGATGGCCCAGCGGGCCCGGTCGTAGGGGGAATGACCGGCATGAACGAGCAGACCGTACCTCTCGTCCTCACCCCGCCCGAGCCCGTGCCGCCCGTCCACGCCGAGCAGGCGGCCGGACTGGTGCCGCTGGACGGGGCGGTGCGCGAGGAGATGGCCCGGCGCGCCGCGGACTTCGTCGCGTCACTGACCGGTGTGGACGCCAGGTCACCGGAGTTCGCGCGCCGCGTCGGGGAGATCGACCGGCTCGGCGAGGGCGAGATGAAGGGCGCCGCCCAGCAGTCCAACCGGATGCTGGACCGCACCGTGAAGTCCCTGGCCGGCGACGGCGGTGACGCGCAGGCCCGGGTCGGCGCGTCGCTGGTCGAACTGCGGCGCGCCGTCGAGGACCTGGACCCGCGCGACACCCCGGGCAGGGGCGCGCGCAGGCTGCTGTCCCGGCTGCCCGGGGGCGACAGGTTCCGTGACCACGTGGCCCGGTACGCCTCCTCGCAGGCGACGCTGAACCGGATCGTCGGCTCGCTGCGCGGCGGCCAGGACGAACTGCGCCGGGACAACGCCGCGCTCGCCGCCGAGCGGGCCCGGCTGTGGGAGACCATGGGGCGGCTCCAGGAGTACACCGTCCTCACCGGAGCGCTCGACACCGCCGTCTCCGGGCGGATCGCCGCCGTGGAGGCGGCCGACCCTGAGGGGGCCGGCGCCCTGCGCGCGGACGTCCTGTTCCCGGTCCGCCAGAAGCACCAGGACCTGCTCACCCAGCTCGCCGTCTGCGCCCAGGGGTACCTGGCGATGGACGTCGTGCGGCGCAACAACGACGAACTCGTCAAGGGCGTGGACCGGGCCGCCACCACCACGGTCTCCGCGCTGCGGATCGCGGTGATGCTGGCGTCCGCGCTGGAGAGCCAGCGCCGGGTCGCCGCGCAGGTCGACACGCTCCGGTCGACGACCGAGGAACTGGTCCGGGGCAACGCGGAGATGCTCGCCACCCAGAGCGGCGGGATCCAGCGCATCGCGGCGGACCCGGCGGTCGGCGCCGAGACGCTGCGCTCGGCCTTCCAGCAGATCTACCGGACCCTCGACGCGATCGACGCGTACAGGGCCGAGGCCGCCGAGTCGATGGCGGCCACCGTGGAGTCGCTCGCCGGTGAGCTGCGGACCGCGAGCGGGTATCTGGAGCGGACCCGTGCGGCGGACCCGGCCGACGGCGGTGCGTCATGAGCCGCCGCGCCCTGGCGGGCGTGCTGCGGCGGGCGGTCCGTCCGCCGGGCCGCGTCCGCGCCGGGGAGCCGCGGCCGGCGCGGCGCCCGGCCGTCGCCGCCGCCGTGCTCGGGCTCGCGCTGCTCGCCGGGTGCACCGGCGCGGACGGCGGTGGCGGGGACGGCGACCGGGAGGGGCAGGGCCCGCCCGTCACCCTGCGGGTGCTGGCCTCCAGCGAACTTCAGGACATGCTCCCGGTGCTGGAGGAGGCGCGCCGGGCCACCGGGGTCTCTGTGTCGCCGACCTGGAGCGGCACCCTCGACGCCGTCGAGGAGGTGGCGTCGGGCCGGGCCGACGGGAAGTACGACGCGGTGTGGCTGTCCTCCAACGACTATCTGCGGCTGCGGCCCGGCATCGCCGGGCGGCTGAGCAGCGAGACGGCCGTCATGACGTCCCCGGTCGCCGTCGGGGTGCGCGAGGAGACGGCGAAGCGGCTGGGCTGGAAGGACGGCGAGGTGACCTGGTCGCGGATCCACCGCGCGGTCGCCGACGGGGAGCTGACCTACGGGATGACCGACCCGGTGCGCTCCAACTCCGGTTTCGCCGCCCTGGTCTCCGTCGCCTCGGGTCTGTCCGGCGCGCAGTCGGCGCTCACCGACGCCGACGTGGCGAAGGCCACGCCCCGGCTGAGGGAGTTCTTCGCCGGGCAGCGGCTCACCTCCGGGTCCTCGGGGTGGCTGGCCACCGCGTACACCCGGCGCACCACGGTGGACGCGCTGGTCAACTACGAGTCGGTGCTGCTGTCCATGAACCGCGACGACGGGGCCGGGCTCACGGTCCTGCGGCCGAAGGACGGAGTGGTCACGGCCGACTACCCGTTCACCCTGCTGACCTCGGCCCCGGCCGGGCAGCGGGAGGCGGGGCGGCGGCTCACCGCGTATCTGCGCGGGGCCGGGGCCCAGCGGGAGATCACCGCGCGGACGCTGCGCCGGCCGGTCGCCGTCGGGGTGGCGCCGGACGGCCGGCTCGGCTCCGGGCAGCGGCGCGAACTGCCGTTCCCCGGCACCCGGTCGGTCGCCGACGGGCTGCTGGAGGCGTACGACAACCGGCTGCGGCGGCCGTCGCGCACGGTGTACGTGCTGGACACCTCGGGCTCGATGCACGGTGACCGGCTGGACCGGCTGAAGGCGGCGCTCACCGGGCTCACCTCCGACTTCCGCGACCGGGAGGAGGTGACGCTGATGCCGTTCGGTTCGGCGGTCAAGCAGGTGCGCACCCACACCGTGGACCCGGCGCGCCCCGGTACCGCGCGGGAGGCGATCCGCGCGGACGCCGAGGCGCTCACCGCGCAGGGCGAGACGGCGATCTTCGGCAGTCTGCGGGAGGCGTACGAGCATCTCGGCGACGGGACCGGCGCGTTCACCTCGGTGGTGCTGATGACCGACGGGGAGAACACCGCGGGGCCGCGGGCCGCCGACTTCGGCGCGTACTACCGGGCGCTGCCGGCCGGGCGCCGTGAGACGCCGGTCTTCCCCATCGTCTTCGGCGACTCCGACCGGCGGGAGCTCCAGGACATCGCGGCGCTGACCGGCGGCAGGGTCTTCGACGCGACGGCCGGTTCGCTGGACGGGGCCTTCGGGGAGATCCGTGGCTATCAGTAGCGGGGCGCTGCGCTACGCCGGGTCGCGGAAGAACCTGACCGGCTCGGCGCTCGGCCTGGTGGGTCTGGGGCTGACGTTCACCGGACTCGCGGGCGCCTACTGGCCGTTCGTGGTGGCGGGGCTCTACGGGGCGGGCGCGCTGCTCGCGCCGCCGGAGCGGCCGCCCGCGCCCGTCTTCCCGGCTCCGGCCGAGCATCCGGACGCGCTGCGCGAGGACCTCGCCGCGCTGCGGGCCCATCTGGCGTCGGCCGGTCTGCCCGCCCCGGCGCGGGCCGGTCTCGACGAGCTGACCGGGCTGTTCGCCGCGCTGCTCGCGCCGGGCTGGACGGCCGAGGTGCTGATCGCGGACCCGGAGGCGATGCACACGCTCCGCAGGGCGGTCCGGCAGGACGTGCCGGAGGCGGTGGACGCCTATCTGCGGACCCGGTGGTGGACGCGGGCCGGGCGGGGACGGGGCGGTGCGTCATCTGGACCGCCAGGTGGCGGCGCTGCGCGCGGAGGCCGGGAGCCTGGCGGCCGCGGTGCACGAGGCGGCGGCGCGGCGCCAGGAGATCCACACCCGCTACCTGGAGGAGCGCGGCGGGCGCGGGTGAGCGGCCGGGAACGGCGGAAGGCCCCGGAGCGGTGTGCTCCGGGGCCGTTTGCCGACCGGGGTCAGCCCAGGCGTGCGACGAGGGAGCGGTACTCGTCCCACAGCTCCGCGGGCGTGTGGTCGCCGAAGGTGTTGAGGTGCTCGGGGACCAGGGCGGCCTCCTCGCGCCAGACCTCGGTGTCGACCTTGAGCAGGAAGTCGAGGTCGTCGTCGGAGAGGTCGAGGCCGTCGGTGTCGAGCGACTCGCGGGTCGGCAGGACGCCGATCGGGGTCTCGACGCCCTCGGCGCTGCCGTCCAGGCGCTCCACGATCCACTTCAGCACGCGGCTGTTCTCGCCGAAGCCGGGCCACACGAACTTGCCCGCGTCGTTCTTGCGGAACCAGTTGACGTAGTAGATCTTGGGCAGCTTGGCGGCGTCGGCCGAGGCGCCGACCTTGACCCAGTGGGCCATGTAGTCGCCCATGTTGTAACCGCAGAACGGCAGCATGGCGAAGGGGTCGCGGCGCAGCTCGCCGACCTTGCCCTCGGCGGCGGCGGTCTTCTCGGAGGCGACGTTGGCGCCGAGGAAGACACCGTGGTTCCAGTCGAAGGACTCGGTGACCAGCGGGACGGCCGAGGCGCGGCGGCCGCCGAAGAGGATCGCCGAGATCGGCACGCCCTTCGGGTCCTCCCACTCGGGCGCGGCGATCGGGCACTGCGAGGCCGGCACGGTGAAGCGGGCGTTGGGGTGGGCGGCCGGGGTGTCGGACGCGGGCGTCCAGTCGTTGCCCTTCCAGTCCGTCAGGTGGGCGGGCGCCGTCTCGGTCATGCCCTCCCACCAGATGTCGTTGTCGTCGGTGAGGGCGACGTTGGTGAAGACGGCGTTGCCCCAGAGCGTCTTCATGGCGTTGGCGTTGGTGTGCTCGCCGGTGCCGGGCGCGACGCCGAAGAAGCCGGCCTCCGGGTTGATCGCGTAGAGGCGGCCGTCCTCGCCGAAGCGCATCCAGGCGATGTCGTCGCCGATGGTCTCGACCGTCCAGCCGGGGATCGTCGGCTCCAGCATGGCGAGGTTGGTCTTGCCGCAGGCGGACGGGAACGCGGCGGCGATGTAGCGGGACTCGCCCTGCGGCGGGGTCAGCTTGAGGATGAGCATGTGCTCGGCCAGCCAGCCCTCGTCGCGGGCCATGACGGAGGCGATGCGCAGGGCGTAGCACTTCTTGCCGAGCAGGGCGTTGCCGCCGTAGCCGGAGCCGAAGGACCAGATCTCACGGGTCTCGGGGAAGTGCGAGATGTACTTGGTGGAGTTGCACGGCCACGGCACGTCCTGCTCGCCCTCGGCGAGCGGGGCGCCCAGCGTGTGCACGGCCTTGACGAAGAAGCCGTCGTCGCCGAGCTCGTCGAGGACGGGCTGTCCCATGCGGGTCATGGTGCGCATGGAGACGGCGACGTAGGCGGAGTCGGTGATCTCGACGCCGATGGCGGAGAGCGGGGAGCCGAGCGGGCCCATGCAGAAGGGCACGACGTACATCGTGCGGCCCTTCATGGAGCCGCGGAAGACGCCCTTCTCACCGGCGAAGATCTCCTTCATCTCCGCGGGGGCCTTCCAGTGGTTGGTCGGGCCCGCGTCCTCCTCCTTCTCGGAGCAGATGAAGGTCCGGTCCTCGACGCGCGCGACGTCGGTCGGGTCGGAGGCCGCGTAGTACGAGTTCGGGCGCTTGACGGCGTCCAGTTTCCGGAACGTGCCCTTGGCCACCAGCTCCTCGGCGAGGCGCTCGTACTCCGCCTCCGAGCCGTCGCACCACACGATGCGGTCGGGCTGGGTGATCGCCGCGATCTCGTCGACCCAGCGGATCAGTTCCTGGTGGTTGGTCGGGGCGGTGCCGGGAGCCGCGTTGTCGCGCGCCACGATTGCTCCTAAGTGAGGGGTTTGTAGGTTGTTGCCCCGTGGGGGCTGCGACCCGGACGCTTCGTAGGCGCTCATCCGGTGCCGACCGCACTCATCTGATGATCGGCGTCGGACGCCCATATGTCCAGAGGGCCTCTCACCTGAGCATGCCCATCTGTGCGTGAGGATCGCCACATGTGCGGGCGTGTCGCGCCGGGCAGGTGAGCGCCGCCACACGGCTCCCGTCGCCTACGGTCGCGTAGGTAACATTCCGGCTATGACGTCAGCCGCACTCGAAGCGACCGAGAACGCCCTCCAGCAGGTCAAGCCCCGGCTCCGCGGCTGGCTCCACGCGGGCATGTTCCCCGCCGCCCTGGTGTCCGGAATCGTGCTGACCGTCCTCGCCGACTCGACCCGCGGCCGGATCGCCTGCGGCATCTTCGCCCTCACGGCCTGCCTGCTGTTCGGCGTGAGCGCGGTCTACCACCGCGGCACCTGGGGCCCGCGGGCGACCGCCGTGCTGCGCCGGCTCGACCACGCCAACATCTTCCTGATCATCGCCGGCACCTACACCCCGCTCACCCTGCTCCTGCTCCCCGACTCCACCGGGCGGGTCCTGCTGTGGGCGATCTGGGCGGCGGCCGCGGCGGGCATCGCCTTCCGGGTGTTCTGGGTCGGCGCCCCTCGCTGGCTGTACACGCCCTGCTACATCGCGATGGGCTGGGCGGCGGTCTTCTTCCTCCCCGACTTCATGCGCAAGGGTGGCATCGCCGTGCTCGTGCTGGTCGTCGTCGGCGGTCTGCTCTACAGCGCCGGCGGCGTGATCTACGGGATGAAGCGCCCCAACCCCTCGCCGCGCTGGTTCGGCTTCCACGAGGTCTTCCACTCGCTCACGCTGGCCGCCTTCGTCGTGCACTACGTGGGCATCTCGCTCGTCGCCTACCAGCACTCCTGAGCCGCCCCGCGGCACCGGCGGGCCCCGCATGCGCCCGCGGGCCGGGCACCGCCTCAAAGGACGGCGGAATCAGCCCCGTCGACCCGGGCGCCGGGCGGGTCCGATCTGATGTAATCGCCTCTTGACGACCCCGCGGGGGCGGGGTCAGAGGCGGGGGGCGGCGTTGCAAGCGCTGGATGCGGCAGATCCGCGGCAGGTGGGGCGGTATCGGATCCTCGCGCGCCTGGGCGCGGGCGGCATGGGCCGGGTGTACCTGGGGCGTTCCACCAGCGGCCGGATGGTCGCCGTCAAGGTGGTGCGCGACGAACTGGCGGGGGAACCCGACTTCCAGCGACGCTTCGCCCGCGAGGTGGAGGCGGCCCGCCGGGTCACCGGCTTCTTCACCGCGGCCGTGGTCGACGCCGACCCGACCGGGTCCCCGGCCTGGCTGGCCACCGCCTACGTCCCCGGGCTGCCGCTCGACGAGGCGGTACGCGCCCACGGGGCGTGGCCCCGGCCCTCCCTGCTCGTCCTCGGCGCCGGACTGGTCGAGGCCCTGGAGGCCATCCACGCGGCCGGGCTGATCCACCGCGACCTGAAGCCGTCGAACGTGCTGCTCTCCGGCGACGGCCCCCGGGTGATCGACTTCGGCATCTCGATCGTCGCCGAGGCGAGCGCCCTGACGCAGACGGGCATGGTGATCGGCACCCCCGGCTTCATGTCGCCGGAACAGGTGATGGGGCAGAGCGTCGGGCCCGCGAGCGACGTGTTCTCGCTGGGCGCGGTGCTGGCCTTCGCCGGCACCGGGACGAGCCCCTTCGGCACGGGCGCCGCCCACTCGGTGAACTTCCGCGCCGTCTACCAGGACCCCGAGCTCCAGGGCCTGCCGCCGGACACGGACTTCGTCCGGCGGTGCCTGCACAAGGACCCGGCGCAGCGGCCCGCGCTCCCCGAACTGCTCGCGGAGTTCGGACGGCTGCTCCCCGACACGGGCGGCCACACCCTCGCGGGCGGACTGCCCGAGGCGATGAACTGGCTCCCCGCCGCCGTGGCCTCGGCCGTCGCCGGCCGCGACGGGAGCGCCCTTCCCGTGCCCGCGTCCGACCCCCGGATCGACCTGGGCAAGCGCCCCGGGGAGCGGACGCCCGCCCCGCGTCCGGCCCCCGCGGCGGACCCCGCCCCGGCGCCGGGCCCCGTCCCGGACGCGGCTCCCGCCGACGCGACCCCGCCGCCTCCCTCCCCCGCCGTCGCGACCCCGCCGCCCGGCCCCTCGGCGGGGACCACGCCCGCGCCCTGGCCCGGCACCACCCGGGCGCAGGGCGATCCGGCGCCGCCGTCGCCGCCGCCCTCCTTCCCCCCGCCGTCGGTCCCGCCGCACCTGGTGAGCGGGCCGGTGACCCCGTACCCGGCGTCGCCGAAGCGCCCCGGCGCCGACGGCCCCGCCCGCGCCCGCCGCCGGATCGCGGCGATCGCCCTCACCGTGGCCCTGGTCGCCGGCGGCGGCGTCACGGGTGTGGTGCTGAAGATGCGGGCCGACGACAAGAAGGAGCAGACGCAGGGACAGGGCGACGGCAAGGGCGACGCCACCCCGGCGAAGGGCTTCGACGCCGCCGTCGGGCACGTCGTCAACGCCTCCGACAAGAAGGGCGGCACGCTGCGGCTGGTCAGCTCCCAGGACGCCGACTCCTGGGACCCGGCCCGCTCCTACTACGGGTGGGTCTGGAACATGCAGCGCCTCTACACCCGCACGCTGCTGACCTACGCGCCCGAGCCCGGCGGCAAGGGCCTCGAACTCGTCCCCGACCTGGCCGAGGCCCAGCCCGAGGTGTCCTCCGACGGCCGGACGTACACCCTCACCCTGCGCTCCGGTCTGACCTACGAGGACGGCTCCCCGATCACCTCCGCCGACGTGAAGTACGGCATCGAGCGGGTCTTCGCCCAGGACGTCCTCTCCGGCGGGCCGATCTACCTCGTGGAGAAACTGGACCAGGACCAGAACTACCCCGGCCCCTACCGGGGCGGCTCGACGGGGCTGAAGTCGGTCGAGACGCCGGACGACCGGACGATCGTCTTCGAGCTGGCCGAGGCCGACTCCCAGTTCCCCTATCTGCTCACCCTGGGCGCGACGGCCCCCGTCCCCCGGGCGAAGGACACCGGGAAGGACTACGGGGCGAAGCCCGTCTCCTCGGGCCCCTACCGGTTCGAGAGCTACGAGCCGGGGCAGCGGCTCCTCCTCGTCCGCAACGAGAAGTGGGACGCCGCCACGGACCCGCTGCGCAAGGCGCTGCCGGACGAGGTCGAGCTGACCGTCACCAGCGACCCGGAGGCGGCCGACGCGCGGCTGCTCGCGGGCGACGCCGACCTCGAAGCCTCACAGACCGGTCTCTCCCAGCAGTCGGTCATCAAGGTCCTCGGGGACGAGAAGCTGAAGGCCGACGCGGACAACCCCCACAGCGGCTACCTCCGCATGGTCACGATGGTCTCGAAGACCGCTCCGCTGGACAACGCGGACTGCCGCAAGGCGCTGGTGTACGCGACCGGCACGGACAATCTGCGGTCGGCGCGCGGCGGTCCGTCGTTCGGCTCGCTGCACGGCAACACGCTGCCGCCGACGCTGCTGGGCGCGGACTCCTACGACCCGTTCGGCGTGGCGAAGGGCAAGCAGCAACTCGACAAGGCCGCCGAGGCGCTGAAGGCGTGCGGGAAGCCCGACGGCTTCACCGTGAAGGCGGCCGTGCGCGGCGAGAACGTCAAGGACGTGACCGTGGCGACCGCGCTCAGGAACCAGCTCAAGGCGGCCGGCATCACCCTGGAGATCGAGGAGTTCGACGACTTCGGGGCCTACTACAACCTGATCGGCTCGCCCTCCACGCAGAAGAAGAAGAACATCGGCGTGCTGATCCTGGGCTGGGGCGCCGACTACCCGACGGGCGCGGGCTTCCTCCAGCCCCTGGCCGACAGCCGCCAGCTCCGGCCGAGCGGCAACTCCAACTACGCCCAGATCGAGGACCCCCGGATCGACGAGCTGTTCGACAAGGCGGCGGCCGAGACCGACCGGGCCGCGGCGGGCCGGATCTACCAGGAGATCAACCACAAGGTCACCGACGGGGCGTACTACCTGCCCGTCGTCGCCGACAAGACGGTCGCCTACCGCAACCCGCGGCTGACCAACGTCTACGTCCACCAGGCGTTCAACCTGATCGACATCCAGGCCCTGGGCACCGGCGGCTCCTGAGACACCGCGGCACCGGGCCCGGCGCACCCCGCGGGGTGTGCCGGGCCCGGTGGTGTCCGGTCCGGGCGCGGGCGGTCACCGCCTGCGCAGGTCCCCCTTCCCGCAGGCCGTGCCGTCGCGGTCCGGGTCGAGCCGCAGCGGGTCGTCGCCGCCGTTGACCCGCAGCCGGCCGTAGTCGTGGTCCGCGAGCCACCGGCAGCGGGCCGCCGTCGTCGGCTTCACCGACTCCGGGAACACCGTCGGCACGCAGACACCGGCGCTGCCGTAGTGGCGGTCGCAGCCGGCGATCGCCGGGTCGACCGGCACCGAATCGCGCTTCTTCAGCTTCTTCCGGGGCGCCTTGGCCAAATCGTCGGCGAACTCGTGCACATGCGCCGAGGGCGCGTGGTGCCCCGCCGACGAGCGGGCCATCGCCGCCGGGCCGCCGAGGCGCACCCACTCGGCGACGGACGGGATCCCGTTGGCGTCGACCGCGAAGAGCATGTACCAGCCGGGCGGGGCCAGGTTCGGGTTGCTGGTGACGTTGAGGTCGACGTTGTTGCCGTCGACGCTCAGCGGCAGGTCCACGAACCGCTGGTTCGGGTCGGAGGAGTGGGTCACGGCGGCCGGGCGGATCAGCTCCGCCTTCGCGATCGGCCGGTCCACGGTGATCCGCTGGGTGTCGCCGTACGTCCACTCCCCGTCGATGACCGAGGTGATCCGCGGCCGGGGCCCCTTGAGCAGGTACGGCGGCGTGTAGACGGACACGTTGTGGTTGTAGGTGCCGTTGCCCGGGTTGTCGCCGACGGACATCACCCGGCCGTCGGGCAGCAGGAACGACGACGAGTGGTAGCCGCGCGGGATCGGGTCGGTGGCGAGGCCCGGCTCGTAGGTGTCGGTCGCCGGGTCGAAGAAGGACGCCTCGTAGACCGGGTCGGCCCGGTCGTGGAGCGCGCCGCCGGTCTCGAAGACCTTGCCGTCGGGGAGCAGGACGGCCGAGACGTACATCTTGCCCTCGGCGCCCGTCTGGGGCCGCCTGCCCTGCCCCTGGTCGACCTCGCCCTGCGGGATCGGCGGCCCGTGCACATAGGCCGGGTTCGGCTGCTTGAGGTCGATGATGTCGGTGAAGCGGTTGGCCACCGGGTTGGTCTCGTTGTTGCCCCCGCCGATGGTCAGCACCCGCTGGTCCTGGGCGGGCGGCAGCAGCACGCTCGCCGACTCGTCGCGCTCGTCCTTCGCCCGCAGGCCCGGGACGTCGGTGACGGTGTTGGCGTCGTAGTCGTAGATCGAGGCGCCGGTGCCCGGGGTGCCGTTGCCGAAGGTGTGGCTGCCCGAGTAGAAGAGCCGGCCGTCCTGCATCAGGATCATCGCCGGGTACAGGCCCCAGTACGACCAGGTCTGGTTGACCTCGTTCATCGGCAGCCACTTGTTCTGCGCCGCGGAGAACTTCTCGGCGGTCACGTTGCCGGTGGAGTCCTCCTTCAGGCCGCCGAAGGAGATGACGTCGCCGTTGCCGAGGATGGTCGCCGACGGGTACCAGTGGCCGCCGTTCATGTCGTTGGTCCGGATGTAGCTCTCGGTCTCCGGGTCGAAGACGAACGAGTCCTTCAGGCCCTGGTAGCCGATGGTGCCGTCCGCGGAGGGGTAGCCCTTGTTGCCGGACATGATGAGGATCCTGCCGTCCTGCAACTGCACGTGGCCCGCGCAGAACATGTCGACCGGTGTCGGGATGGTGCGCCAGGTGCCGTCCTCGGGGTCGTAGACCGCGGAGGTGAAGGTGCCCGCCTCGAAGAGCGACTCGTCGTTGCCGGAGCCGGCGATCACCAGCACCTTGCCGTTGTGCATCACGACCGAGTGCATGGAGCGCACCGGGTTCTGCACCGGGAGCACGTCCCAGCGGCCCTTCAGGCACTCCTCGGGGGTGCCGGTGCACTGCGGCTCGGGCGTGGGGACGGACACCTCCTCCATCACGTAGTCGTCGGTGGTGACGGATCCGGTGCCGTAGACGGAGACGCCCCAGGCGATCTTGTCGGTGCCCGGCGGCACGGCCGGGGTGCGGACCTCGGCGCGGGCGTAACCGGCGCTGACCTCCAGCGTCTTGAGGTCCGTCCAGTACTGCCAGCCGGCCGTGGTGTCGCGCCGGAAGAGGGTGACGGAGACGTCGGGCGTCGTGGACTTGTACCAGAGCGAGAGGTCGTACTGCCGCTCCGGCACGACGGTCGGCGCGCAGGCGGTGTTCTCGGTGATCAGCGCCTTGCGGTCGCCGTCGACGCGGCGGGTGAGCGAGACCTTCATGGCCTTGGTGCCCGAGTGGGCGTCGGCGACGGTCTGGAAGGAGTAGTCGTTGTCGCCCCAGCCGGACTGGGACCAGCAGGCGGGCATGGTGCCCGTGCCGGCGGTCTCGAAGCCGGGGTTGCTGATCAGGTTCGGCGGGCCGGCCTGTGCCGACTGCGGCACCGACACCAGCAGGGCGGTCGTCATGGTGGCGACGGCGAGCAGCGCCGTCCGCCGTCTGCGGCGCAGCCAGTTCCTCGGCGGTGGTGACATGGGAGGTTTCCCCTTTCGTGCGGGTGACGGCCGGGGCCGCCGGCGGTACGACGGGTGCGGGTGGCCCGCGCCGGTCACGGCGCGGGCCGGGAGGCGGGAGCGGCGCGCGCTCCGGCTACGGCGCCGGCGAGGCGGCGGTGGCCGCCGCGTCGGCCGGGAGCGGCGCGGGGGCCGGGACCGGCGCGGGGGCGGCCGCGTCGGCCGGGACCGGGGCCGGGCCCGCGGCCCGGCCGGCCTTCCGGCCGCGGTCCCGTGCGCGGCCGGGGAGGTAGACCAGGGCCTCGGTGGCCGCGAACCGCACCACGAACGTGGTCAGCAGGGCGAGCGCGGTGGCGGGCAGCACCGTCATCCCCAGCTGGGCCACGAACAGCGCGATCAGCGGGATGCGCAGCAGCAGATCGGCGTTGGCCAGCAGCGCGAAGCGGCCCAGCCGGTCCGCCCAGTGCCGGTGGTGGCGCCGGTCCCGGAAGAGCAGCACCTCGATCAGCAGGAAGTTCCAGAGCACGCCGAACTGGTTGGCCACGATCTCCGCCGGGAGGTAGTGCATCCCGGCGCCGGTGAACAGATGGAGCGCGAGCAGGTTGGGCACGAAGCCGGTCAGCCCGATCAGGCCGAACGCGACCATCCGGGCGGCCGCCGACGCCGTGCGCAGCCCGGTGAGGTGGGACAGGAAGCGCAGGCCCTCCCTGGCCGTCGACTTGGACTCGCCCGCGAAGCGGTCCTGGAAGACGAACGGCACCTCCGTGACCGTCTCGGGGCGGCAGCGCACGGCCAGTTCCAGCAGGACCTTGTAGCCGAGCGGCTTCAGTCCGTCCGCGTCGACCACACTGCGCCGGATGGCGAAGAAGCCGCTCATCGGGTCGCTGACGCCGCGCAGCCGGCGCGGGAAGAGGCCCTTCGTCAGCCAGGTGGCGCCCCGGGAGACCGCGACGCGGTAGCCGCCGGCCAGCCCCTCGCGGCTGCCGCCGCGGATGTAGCGGCTGGCGACCACCAGATCGGCGGAGGCCCGCTCCCCGGCGGCCACCAGCTCCGGCACCAGGGCGGGCGGGTGCTGGAGGTCGGCGTCCATGACGACGATCCACTCCGAGCCGGCCCGCCGCATGCCCTCGACGACCGCCCCGCCGAGCCCCCCGACGGGGTCCTCGCGGTGGATCACCCCGACGGGGAAGGGGCAGTCCTGGGCGGCGTCCCGGATGACCTCGGGGGTGTCGTCGGTGGAGTCGTCGACGAAGAGGATCTCGGGTGCCAGCCGGGAGGGCACCGACTCGGTGAGGCGGCGCAGCAGTTCGCGGATGTTGGCGGATTCGTTGAAGGTCGGCACCACGACGGTGACGGCGCCCGGTTCGGCGACCTGGGCGGTGCTCAGGGCGGGGTCGCCGAGTTCCTCGGCGCTGGTGCGGGGGGTGGTCACCGTTCACCTCCGGCGGCGGTGACGCGGCGGATCTCGACGCGGTCCTCGCCCGCGCCGAAGACGGCGACCGGCCGCGAATGCTCCAGTGCCGCCTTGACGTTGGGCAGGTCGACGGCGTCACGGCGCACGGTCGGCGACGAGACGACGTAGTCGATGTCCCGCCAGCCGCGCGGCATGGTCTTCGTGACGGCCGGGTCGAGGTCGGCCTTGTAGAACCAGATCACCCCGGTGCCGGGGGTGAAGCCGTCGTGCACCAGGTCGAGCCAGAGGGCGTCGTCGACGAGCACCCGGGTGTCCGCCGGGTTCTCGACCTCGTTCTGCATCCACGCGGCGGCGGCCCGGTAGGGCGCGTTGGCGTCGACGGTCAGCGCGTCGCGGTTGCCCTCGTACCAGTGCGGTGCGACGAAGCCGAGGGCGGCGGCGGCGAGCAGCGCGGCGACACCCGTGCGGATCCGGCGCTCGGTGCGGGGCGTGGCCGCCCGCCGGACGGGGCGCCGCAGCACGGCGTGCGCCACGCTCGCCGCGCCGCCGGCCAGCACCAGTGCCAGGAAGGGCAGCGCCTGGATCACGTACATCGCGGGGAGGTAGCCGGAGGGCCGCATCGCGACGACCGCGAGGATGGCGACCACCAGCGACGGCCCGGCCAGCGCACGGGCGGTGACCGACCAGCGCAGGGTGAGCAGCAGCAGCGCCGCACCGGCCAGACCGCCCACGGGCAGCACGGTGTCGTAGTAGAGCCAGGAGCGCAGCACGCCGTTGGAGCCGGAGCCGGCGTCCAGGATGAAGCCGGAGCCCGGGCGGCTCATCTGGTAGGCGATGCCGTCGATCAGCGACACATGGCCGGGCCCGGGGAACAGCTCGCTCTTCAGCATCGCGTACAGCGGGTACGACAGGCCGATCAGCACACAGGCCGTGATCGCGCCCGTCACCGCGAACTTGCGGGTGTCGCGGTGGCTGTGGCGCCACATGGTCACCAGCAGCGCGGGCAGCACCAGCAGCATCGTCTCCTTCGTCAGCACGGAGACGGCGGCCGCCAGTCCGGCGGCGAAGTGGTGCCACAGGTGCCGGCTCGGGGAGGCGGCCAGGCAGAACGCCAGCAGCATCCACATGACCGCCAGGTTGTCCAGGAAGAGCTGCCGCTGGAGCACCACCGACAGCGGCGAGAGACCGAACAGCGCCATGGCGAGCCCGGCCGCCCAGCGCGGCAGGAACAGCCGCCGCGCCAGCACGTACACCAGCACCGCGCAGACCGCGCCGACCGCGAGCATCGCGAGGCGCATGGTGGCGACGGTCATCGTCTCGGGCGCGATCAGCGAGGGGATCCAGGTCAGGAAGGCGATCTGGATCCAGCCGAGCGGCGGGTGGTCGTACCAGTAGGTGTAGTGGGCGAGGCCCTCGCCCTGCTGGACGGCCCACGCCTGGGCGAGGTAGGTGCCCTCGTCGTCGCTCAGCGTCGGGAAGTTGCCGATGTTCCAGCCCTGCACGACGACGATCACGCAGAGCAGCGCCCCGCAGAGCAGCAGATCGGGCCGGGAGTGCCGGAAGCGCACGACGGGCCGGACGAAGCCGGGCGGCGTGACGGGGCCGCGGGACCGCTGCGCGGGGATGGAGACGGCAAGGGTGGAACCGCTGCCCGCCTTGGTGGTCTCCGGAACGGGCGGAAGGGTGGTGGTCACCGGCGGGCGTCCTCTCTGGCGTCGGTGCGGTCGGTGAGGTGCGCGCCGACGTGGCTCGTCAGCTCCCATTCGTTGCGGCCCCGGTACTCCCGCCAGACCGCGCGCACGGCGGCCCCGGCGAGCAGCATCTGGTAGAACGGGCCGCCGACGATCAGCTTCACGTAGTGCGCGAACCGGACCCGCAGGCCGTACTGCACCCCGAAGTCGTGCAGCCCGACCACCTCGAAGACGAAGGTGACCATGGCCGTGATCAGCGGCAGGAACGTCACGATGGCGACGGCGGCGGGCACGTCCAGGAAGAGCGCGATCCCCACGTTGAGCGGGATGATCACACCGGAGAACGCCTGGAGGAACGGCGTCATCAGGGTGTAGCGGGCGAGCATCCGCTGGCCGCGGCCGGGGAGCTGCTTCCAGTCCTTCTTCCGGTACACCTGGAGGAAGCCCTGGTTCCAGCGGGTGCGCTGCTTGAGCAGGCTCATCAGGGTGTCGGGGGTCTCCTCGCGGGTGACCATGTCGCTGTCGTACGCGACGACGACCTTCTTGCCCACCGAGGAGAGCCGCACGCCCAGGTCGCAGTCCTCGGCGAGGCAGTCCGGGTCCCAGCCGCCGGCGTCGCGGAGCACCTGGGTGCGCACGAAGACGGTGTTGCCGCCGAGCGGGATGAACCCTTTCTGCGCATGCAGATGCAGCCGGCTGCGGAAGTAGAAGAAGTACTCCAGGCAGTTGCGCAGGCTGTACCAGCTGGAGTGGAAGTTGATGAGCTGCACCCCGCCCTGCACCACGTCCGCGCCGGTGGTGGTGAAGGCGTGGTCGACGTGGGCGAGCAGCTCGGGGTGGACCTGGTCCTCGGCGTCGAAGACCCCGACGACGTCGCCGCGGCAGTACGGCAGCGCGGTGTTGAGCGCCTTCGGCTTGTTCTTCTTCTCGTGGTGGTCGGTGACCACCCGCACCCTGACCGGGTCCCGGGCCGCCGCGCGCTCGGCGCACGCGGCGGTCTCCGGGTCGTCGTGGCCGACGATGACGATGATCTCGAAGTTGGCGTGGCCGGACTCCAGCAGCCGCTCGACGGTGTGCTCCAGGACCGCCTGCTCATGGCGGGCGGGCAGCAGCAGCGAGAACGACAGCCCGCCGGTGCCGTCCGGCCGGTCGAAGCGGGTGGAGGCCAGCGTCTCCGGCGTACGCCAGGCGTGCATCTGCCACCACAGCGTGAACGCGGCCATCCAGAACAGCGCCATGGAAATGGCGACGACGATCACCGATACGAGCACGAGCCCCCCTATGGCCCCCTGCGCGCCGCGGCAAGGACCCCCCTTGGCCTCCGGCACGCACGACTTCCCCCACGCACGCACCCCCCGGTACGCGCGCCGACTGCGGGTCGTTCAGGACGATAGGGGCGGAGGATTGCGTTCCGGTGCTCCCGCGTTAAATTCCGCCGGTTCGGGCTCAGTTGGTGAGCTTTCGGGCAAGTTCTGCTTCGTCTGTGGTCGGTGCCTCGCACACGAATGCGCGGCAGACGTACGCGGCCGGATTCCCGTCCACCAAGGGCCTCGACGCCAGCAGCGGGAACTCGTCGCCGTCCGGCTCCCCCACCGCGACCACCGCTCCGGGCGCGGTCGCCAGCAGGGCCCTGTGGTGAAGCTCACCACGGCGCGCGTCCCCGCGGGGCCCGACGACCGCGACCTCCCGGGGCCCGTCCAGCAGCGCCTCCGCGACCGCGAGCCCCCAGCCGATGAACCGCGGCGCCCGCGGCCCGAGGGCCTTCACCACGCCCAGCGCGCCCTCCGCGGCGCCGCGGTGGACCTCCGAGCCGGTGTGCGCCGCGTACGACAGCAGCGCCCCGGCCGCGGCCGACCAGCCCGAGGGCACCGCGTTGTCCGTCGGGTCCTGGGGCCGCCGGATCAGCCGCTCCGCGTCGTGCGCGGTGTCGTACAACTGGCCGCCCTCGCCGGTGAACCGGTCGATCACCATGTCCAGCAGGAAGCCGGCGAACTCCAGCCACACCCCCTCGCCGCCGACGGCAGCCAGCGCGAGGAAGCCCTCCGCCACGTCCGCGTAGTCCTCCAGCACCCCGGCGCCCGTACCGGCCCTGCCGTCCTTCGACGTCCGGTGCAGCCGCACCCCGCCGGCCCCGAAGTCCATGTGCAGCCGCACCAGCAGGTCGGCGGCCTCGGTGGCGCGCTCCACCAGGTCGGGGCGGTCGAAGTAGGCGCCGGTCTCGGCGAGCGCGGCGATCGCCAGCCCGTTCCAGGCCGCCACCACCTTGTCGTCCCGGCCCGGCCTCGGCCGCGCCTCCCGGGCCGCCAGCAGCCGCGCCCGCAGCTCCGCGTCCGGCTCCCCGGCCGGCAGCCGCAGCACCGACGCACCCTCCTCGAAGGTGCCCTCCTCGGTCACCCCGTACAGCTCGGCCGCCCGCGCCGCGTCCTGTTCGCCCAGCACCTCGCGCAACTGCCCGGGCGTCCACACGTAGAACGCGCCCTCGGCGTGCCCGCCGTCCGCCGTGTCGCTGTCCGCGTCCAGCGCGGAGGCGAAACCGCCCTCGGCGGTGCGCAGTTCGTTCACCATGAAGTCGGCGGTCTCCAGCGCGATCCGCCGCGCCAGGTCGCTGCCGGTGGCCCGCCACAGATGGGCGTAGACGCGGCAGAGCAGCGCGTTGTCGTAGAGCATCTTCTCGAAGTGCGGGACCACCCACTCCCGGTCCACCGCGTAGCGGGCGAAGCCGCCGCCGAGCTGGTCCCAGATCCCGCCGCGGGCCATCGCCTCGCCCGTGCGGACGGCCATCTCCAGCGCGCCCTCCGCCCCGGTGCGGGCGTGGTGGCGCAGCAGGAACTCCATCACCATCGACGGCGGGAACTTCGGAGCCCCGCCGAACCCGCCGTGCTTCTCGTCGTAGTCCCTGGCCAGCCCGAGCAGCGCCTGCGCGAGCTCGTCCTCACCCGGCACCCCCTGACCCCCGTGCGCGAGGGAACGCGACGCCAGGTCCCCGGTGATCTTCCGGGCCACCTCGGCGACCTCCTCCGGCCGCCCGGTCCACGCCTCGCGCACGCCCTCCAGCACCTGCCGGAACGACGGCATCCCGTGCCGGGGCTCGGGCGGGAAGTAGGTGCCGAAGTAGAACGGCTCCCCCTCGGCGGTCATCCACACCGACATCGGCCAGCCGCCCTGCCCGGTCGCCGCCTGCACGGCCTCCATGTACACGGCGTCGACGTCGGGCCGCTCCTCGCGGTCCACCTTGATGCTGACGAAGTGCTCGTTCATGTACGCGGCCGTCTCCGCGTCCTCGAAGCTCTCGTGCGCGAGCACATGACACCAGTGGCAACTGCTGTACCCGACGCTGAGGAACACCGGCACCCCCCGCCGCCGCGCCTCCTCGAAGGCGGCCGGCTCCCACGGCCACCAGTCGACCGGGTTCTCGGCGTGCTGGAGGAGGTACGGGGACGTGGCCTGCGCAAGTCGGTTCGCCATGCCCCCATCCTCGCGCACCCGGCCTCCGCCCCGCCCGTGCGCCACCGGGGTGGCGTTCGGGCCGCGGAGGTCGAGAAGCGGCGGCGGCGTCTGTCCGACGCGGACTCGATGGATGAGCCGCCTGGGACCTGGGCTTTTGCTCTGTGCCGAAAGCGTCTGTCCGTGCCGACGCCCACGTGTGAGGGTGTCCTGCAGGCGATCAGCGCGGGGCCACATGCCTGCCGGTCCCCGCCGGTTCAGGAGCCGGCGGGCAGCCCGGAGGAGTGGTCACATGGGCCGCGGAGGCAGGCTTCCAGGGCTTGTCCGAGCGGCGCAGGGCGGGTCACCTCCCGTCGGCGGCTACGAGAACGGCGCGTCCGTGTCCCCCGTCAGCAGTTCGACGATGCCGTACCCCGCCCACGCCGCGGCAGCCGATCAGCCACACCGTTACCAAGGGCGGTTGCGGCCGGATGCACGGAGTGACCCGGCCGCAACCGCGCATCGCCGATCAACCCCCGCGCACCAACAGTGTTCTGAGCCCGACCATGATGGACGAGAGGCACACATGTTGAAGGTATCCGTCCTGGGACCGCTGGAAGTAGCCGTCGCGGGGAATCAGGTGCCCGTCACCGCCCAGCGCGCGGCGCGGTGTCTGGCGGCCCTGGCCTTGGCGTGCGGAAAGCCGGTCAGCGTCGCACACCTGGTCGATTCGGTGTGGGACGGCGGCACCGCAGACGGCCGGGGCTCAGCTCCAGACAGTGGTGTGGCGGCTGCGTACGTCCCTGGCGGAGGCAGGATTGGCGACCGACACCATCGCCCGCCGGTCGGGGGGATACCTACTCCCGGAGGACGAGTTCACCACCGACCTTGCTCAGTTCCGGCGCGAAGTGAGGTCGGCCCGCGTCGAACTCGGCCGGGACCGCCTGGACGAAGCTGCCACTCTCCTGCGCTCGGCTCTCGGCCGCTGGCGCGGGCCCGCCCTGTTGGGCATCGGGGGCGGGCCCGTACTGGCCGCGTCAGTCGAACGGATCGAGGAGGAGCGCTGCCGCACCCTTGAGCAGTGCGCCCGGCTGGACTTGCTGCGCGGGAGACACCACGCGGTCAACGCGGAGCTGCGGGAGCTGGTCGGGCTGTATCCGCTGCAGGAATCCCTGGCCTGCACCCTCGCGCTTGCGCTGTACCGGTCGGGGCGTCAAGGAGACGCACTCGGCGTGTTGCGCCGGCTCCGGGAGCGTCTCCAGGACCGGCTGGGCTTGGATCCGGGCCGGGAATTCATGACGGTCGAGCAGGCGATACTGCGGCAGAGCATCAGCTTCTCGGCCACCGAGAACCGACTAGAACTTCGCCAGATTGAGCGCGCGCTGGAGGGCTGATGTGGTGGCGACGCCCCAACTGCCGTCCACCGGCAGCCCGGCACCGGTCATCCGGTTGAGGTAGCTCTGCAGGGCCTTGACCGAAGCGGTGCCGAAGTCGCCGTCGACGAGGAGTCCGGCGTCGTGCCGGAGGTTGAGATGCGACTGCAGCGCCCGCTTGGACGCCGGCCCCCAGGAACCGTCCACCGTGGCGCCTGTGACCCGCTGCACGGAGCGGATGGTGGCAGGCCCGAACTCCCCGTCCACGGTGAGCCGGGCGCCGAAGTCCAGGTAGGTATTGCACGCCTCCTCGGTCTTCGAACCCCACATCCCGTCATCCGCCACGCCGATGAGTCTCTGCAGCCAGCACACCCCGGCGTACGTGAGCGGTCCGAAGACTCCGTCCACATCCAGCGGAGGGCGGTGGCCCAACCTGTTGACGGTCCGCTGCTGGTAGCTGACCGGCCGGAGGTCGGTGGTGCCCCGCCCCCCGGATCCGGAATGACCCAGGTGGGTCAGGTAGGCCGACTCGGTGGACGGTCCCCAGATACCGTCATCATCAGCGCCTACCCGACGCTGCAGCCACTCCACCCCGGCCACGGTGAGCGGCCCGAAGCTGCCGTCCACGTCGAGTCGTGGGGTGTAGCCCAGGCCGTTGACAGCCCGCTGCTGACTGGCGACCGAGCGAACGATGCCGCTGTCCTGGGACTGGCCGGTGTGGGCGAGGTAGGCGGCTTCGGTGCCGGGCCCCCAGGAGCCGTCGTCCGCGGTGCCGACCTTGCGCTGCAGCCACATGACTCCAGCCTCGGTGAGGGGCCCGAAGATGCCGTCCACCGTCAGCGCCGGCACATACCCCAGGCCATTGACGGCACGCTGCTGACCGGCGGTCGAACGGACCGACGTCTCACCGCCGGAGTAGCCCCCGACGTAGGCGAGGTAGGCGGCTTCGGTGCCGGGCCCCCAGATGCCGTCGTCCGCCGTGCCGACCTTGCGCTGCAGCCACATGACTCCAGCCTCGGTGAGGAGCCCGAAGATGCCGTCCACCGTCAGCGCCGGCACATACCCCAGGCCATTGACGGCACGCTGCTGACCCACCACGGGCCGGTGGATGACGTTGGGATAGCCACCGCCCCCTCCGCTGCCGCCGCCGACGCTGTTTCCACCGCTGGAACCGTCCACGACTTCGAGGGCGGTACCGGGCATACCGTCCTCGACCCATTTCCGCAGGGTGTTACCGGGGCACTGCGTGCCTTCCAGCGCACCGTGATACGTGGCGTCCAGCGTTCGGCCCATCACTTCGTTGGCCTTCTCGTACATGCTCTTTACCGCTTTGACGACTCTGTCCGCGATTTTGCCGGTAAAATCCGACAGCATATCCTCATCGGTACCGATGACACATACGGCGATATGCGTCGTATTATAGTTCGGCGTATGAGCCCCTTTCATGTGCCAGCCGCGGGCCTCGTAGACCCTGCCCGCGACATCAATCATGAAGTTGTAGCCGATGTCATCCAGATCCTTACCGTCCATCATGTAGTCCTGGATTTGCCTGACGGTCTGACTGGAAGGCGCTCCGCTGTAGTGGACGACGAAACCCGTCCGCTTGCTGGACGGAACCGGGACGAGGGGCTGCTTGGGCTCCCTGGCCCCCCACTCCGCCCGCGAGGCGATGACGATCTTCAGGAGAAGGGGGAGTGACATCAGTTTTCCTCACCGGATCGCTGGGGCAGGACGATGGAACCGCTCTCGACGGCTTGACGCAGTCCGTCCCCGGGGCTGCCCGACGCGCTGCCGGGGGGGACCAGTTCGGCGCCTGCGGCGAAGTGGCCTTCAAGGCCCGCGAGATACGTGTTGAGGCTGTTCATCGCGTCGATCAGCGCGTCGGTCGGTGAATCCTGGACGCCGATCAGCGCGCACACCGCGTAGTACCTCATGTTCCCACCGGGGATCGGCTCGTTGGCGAATGGCCGCACCAAAACCCCGCGCCCCTCGAAAACCACCCCGTGCACACAGACCAGATAGCTGTGGGAGATATCGGGCTCTGCAGGCAGCTTCTCGACGCCGGCCACCGACATGTCGGCTTTCTGAAGGCCCCGCACCAGAGTGAAGCAGCCGCTGTGCGCAGCGGGGGCCACACGGTCCTGCCCAAGGCAGTGAATTACCACACCCCCGTTCACCGGCATCCAGCTCGACGGAGGGTGTGGGTCCGGTGCGACCGCACCCCAATCGGACCGTTCCACCATCTCAAAGGGTGGAGATTCCGGCTCGTAGATCGCCATATACGTCCTCACGGGCTTTGGTCGGCATTCAGGTGGACCTTCGACAATCGTCTCAGCACGCCCTCTCCCGCACCTCTCACCGCACTCTCACCGCGGCATCCGGAATTCCGATTCCCGTCGAGAGCCGAACGAGAGTGAATGGATAGCCGAAGGTGGTCGACAGCGGCAATGATGTCCGTGTCGATGTTCTCTGCACAGGGAGGTCTTCTTGCCGGCCATATCGCGACGCAAGGCCGTGGCAGCGGGTGGGGGAACGGCTGTCGGTATGCTCTGCGCTCCTTCGGCCTCCGCGCTGGACCGGCTCGTCGGCCGTTCCGCCACCGGTTTTCCGAACGGGGTCGCCACTCCTGCCTCGGGCTACACGATCACGGTGCTCGCCACCACACCACCGGGCAGCGGGGACTGGGAGAGCCTTGCCTGCCTCCCGGCGCCGGTGAAAGGTGGGGCGGGTTCGCAGTTCCTGGCTGTCGGCCATGCGCCGGCACGAGTGAGCTCACCCGCGGAACTCGCGCGGTACCTGGCGAGCCCGGCGATCTCCTTCCTGACCGGAGGCGTAGTCGACGGAGACCTCACCCGGAACACGAGGACAGCGCTGTCGGGACCGCTCCGAGAGGACGCTTCCCGGCTCCTGTCCGGCGCACCGCCCGCGGGGCTGCTGGGCAGCGGCCCGCTGGCGAGCACTCCCTGGGGCACGCTGCTGTGCGCGGACGGCACCAGCGGTGCGCACTTCGGCACGGCGGACGCCCGTTGGCGGGCGAACGAAGCGCATCGGCGCTACGGCGTGGGTGCGGGTGGAGCCGATGACTGGAGCCGGCTCGACCAGCGCTTCGAGATAGCGCGCAACGAGCAGTCGCCTCATCACTTCGGATGGGTGCTGGAGAGTCCGGCGTCCCAGGGCACGTGGGCCGGACAGCCGACGAAGCGCACCGCACTCGGCCGGATGCGCCACTCCGGTCTGGCTGCGACCGCCTCGCGGGGGCACGCGGTCGTCTATGCCGGGGACGGCGAACACGGCGAGTACCTCTACAAGTTCGTCGGCAGCAGGAGAACCGAAGGGGCACTGGACCACGGAGTGCTGCACGTCGCCCGGCTCCATCCGGACGGCAGCGGCGAGTGGCTGCCTCTGGTACACGGGCAAGGGCCGCTGACCCCTCGGCACGGCTGGAAGAACCAGGCGGACGTGCTGCTCCGTACCCGGCTCGCGGCGGACGGCGTCGGTGCCACTCCGCTTCCGACCCCCGGCAGGATCGCGGCCAGTGGAACGAGTGGAGAGGTGCTCTGTGCGCTGGGACGCCTCAGTGAGGCGGGCGGGTGCGAGGCGGCAGGCGGCGGCGCTCGGTCCCGCGCCACCTCGGTTCCCTTGCTACCACTTGCCGGGAACGTGCTGCGACTGCGCGAGGAAGGCCGCGATCCGGCGGCGACCGACTTCCGCTGGTCCGATGAGGAACTGTCCGGACGAGGCCTGCGGAAGGTGTCCGCCAGGGCGGGGACGCGGGCGTCCGGTGTCGTACGGGATCTGCATTACGGCCCTGGTGGCGAGCTGTGGGCCGTGGTGGCCGACGACGGGTCGTCCGACGACGCACTGCTGGTCGTCGACACCGCCGATGGCCCGGCCCGGTGTGTGGTGAAGGCAGAGCAGGGCGTCCTGTTCACCGCGGCTGCGGTTGCCACGGACGGGCGTCAGTCATTCATCGCCGTCCGTACCGTCGGGACGGACCGGCGATCGGTGGTGCTGTCCGTCCGGGGGCGCCGGTCGGCCTGACATGGAAGGCG
This sequence comes from Streptomyces zhihengii, assembly GCF_016919245.1. Taxonomy (NCBI): domain Bacteria; kingdom Bacillati; phylum Actinomycetota; class Actinomycetes; order Kitasatosporales; family Streptomycetaceae; genus Streptomyces; species Streptomyces zhihengii. The sequence goes on from NZ_JAFEJA010000001.1 coordinate 3,219,331, forward strand.
GGACGCCGGCCTGCGCCGCCGTTCCACGTCCCGACGACGTTTCACGTACTCCTCACCCCCCGGACGTGAGAGCTCCGGAGCAGCGAGGCCTGACTCATCAATCACTGGAGGAGCACACCATGCTGGATGTCATGGCATACAGACGGATCGTCGGGATCGGTATCGCCGCGCTCGTCGTACTGAGCGGATCCGTCATCAGCAACGTCGGCACTGCCCATGCGGCAACGTACTCATGCCATATCCACATAGACGACCGCGGCTACGTCTCCGCCGGCCACTATGTCGGAACAACCGTCCAGCCCTCCTCGACCTCGGTCACGGAGGCCGGCAAGGAGGCCCAGTGCCTGCTGAAGTACTACGGCCACAACCCGGGCACCGTCGACGGTATCTTCGGCTCGAATTCGCAGACCGCGGCAAAGAAGGCGCAGCGGATCGCCAACGACAAATGTGACGCGGGCCTCGCCGTGGACGGCAAGGTCGGTCCGAAGACGTGGCCGGCCCTGCGATTCGAGTACTGCGTTACGCCCTGAGCCGAGGCAGGCAGAGGACACACGGACCGGGCCCGCACGAGCGGTCCCGGTCCGTGCCACCACCGCCCGGCCGGCGGGCGGTGGTGGTTCCTCCTGGACGGTGCTCAGTCGGTGCCGAACTCCATGGCGGCGCGGTCGAGCAGTTCGTCGTCCTCGGCGACCTCGCCGCGCGACGCGATGGCCTCGGCGCCGCCCTCCGGCATGGCGCCGATGAGGCCGGTCGACGCGGCCTGCGCGGCGCCGACGAGCGCGGCCTGGCCGGAGCCGACCATGCCGAGGCCCGCGTACTGCTCCAGCCGGGCGCGCGAGTCGGCGATGTCGAGGTTGCGCATGGTGAGCTGGCCGATCCGGTCGACCGGGCCGAACGCCGAGTCCTCGGTGCGCTCCATGGACAGCTTGTCCGGGTGGTAGCTGAAGGCCGGGCCCTTGGTGTCGAGGACCGAGTAGTCCTCGCCGCGCCGCAGCCGCACCGTGACCTCGCCGGTGACGGCGGAGCCGACCCAGCGCTGGAGCGACTCGCGCACCATCAGCGCCTGCGGGTCGAGCCACCGGCCCTCGTACATCAGCCGGCCGAGGCGACGGCCCTCGTTGTGGTACTGGGCGAGGGTGTCCTCGTTGTGGACGGCGTTGACGAGGCGCTCGTAGACCAGGTGCAGCAGGGCCATGCCGGGGGCCTCGTAGATGCCGCGGCTCTTGGCCTCGATGATCCGGTTCTCGATCTGGTCGGACATGCCCAGGCCGTGTCGGCCGCCGATCGCGTTGGCCTCCATGACGAGGTCGACCGGGGAGGCGAACTCCTTGCCGTTGATCGTGACCGGGCGGCCCCGGTCGAAGCCGATCGTCACGTCCTCGGCGGGGATCTCGACCGCCGGGTCCCAGAACCGCACGCCCATGATCGGCTCGACGGTCTCGACACCGGTGTCCAGGTGCTCCAGGGTCTTCGCCTCGTGGGTGGCGCCCCAGATGTTGGCGTCGGTGGAGTACGCCTTCTCGGCACTGTCGCGGTACGGCAGGCCGTGGGCGACCAGCCACTCCGACATCTCCTTGCGGCCGCCGAGCTCGGTGACGAAGTCCGCGTCGAGCCAGGGCTTGTAGATCCGCAGGTGGGGGTTGGCCAGCAGGCCGTAGCGGTAGAACCGCTCGATGTCGTTGCCCTTGAAGGTGGACCCGTCGCCCCAGATCTGGACGTCGTCCTCCAGCATGGCGCGGACCAGCATGGTGCCGGTCACGGCGCGGCCGAGGGGCGTCGTGTTGAAGTAGGCACGGCCGCCGGAGCGGATGTGGAAGGCGCCGCAGGCGAGCGCGGCGAGACCCTCCTCGACCAGGGCGGCGCGGCAGTCGACCAGGCGGGCGATCTCGGCACCGTAGGCCGTCGCACGGCCGGGCACCGAGGCGATGTCGGGCTCGTCGTACTGGCCGATGTCGGCGGTGTAGGTGCAGGGGACGGCACCCTTGTCGCGCATCCACGCGACAGCGACCGACGTGTCGAGGCCGCCGGAGAAGGCGATGCCGACGCGCTCGCCGGTGGGCAGTGAGGTGAGAACCTTGGACATGGCAAAAGTATGCATCAGAATGCATTCTCATGCACGCGAATCCGCGTGATCGTCCGCATCGGCACGGGTGACCTTGCCCACGCTCCGAGCGGTGACGGGCGGACCGCCCGGCGTGACGGCGCCCCGGGCAACCGACGTCGATGCCCACGGACGGCTCCCGCCCCGGACCTGCGCGAGTCACGCCGACGACCGGGCCGCCGCTCCTCCGTCAGCCTTCGCGGCCCTGCCAGGTGGTCACGCAGACCTCGTTGCCCTCCGCGTCGGCCAGCACCGTGAACGCCGGGGCGCGGTCCTCGGACACCAGACGGCCCCCGGCCGCGAGCGCGGCCGCGATCCTGGCGTCCGCCTCGTCGTGGGGCACGCACACGTCGAAGTGGATCCGGTTGCGCTGCGGGCGCGGGGCGTCCATCTGCTGGAACCAGACCGCCGGGCCCTGCCCGAGGGGATCGACGACCGCGTCCGCCTGGCCGTCGGCCTCCGCCTCGTCCGCGTAGCCGAGCACGGCCTTCCAGAACGGGCGGACGGCCGGAATGTCGAGCGCGTCGATCGCGATCTCCACGAGCTGCACCGACCGGGGCGCCTCCCCCCGGCCGGGCTCCGTCCGCAGCCCGGCCGCACCGAGCGCGGCGCTGATCCGGTGCGCCAGTTCCGCGTCCCGGCCGGTCACGGCGGCGGCCCGCACCGACTGGAGCGCCAGCACGGCCTGCCCGGGCCGGACGTCGGCCACGAGGTGCCCGTCGGCGTCGGCCCCGCACGCCTCCACGGCGATGCGCACGGCCTCGGCGGCGCGGCCGACGGTGGCCACGGGCACGGCGGTCCGCAGCGTCCCCAGCAGATACCGCCACCCGAGATCCCCGACCGCGTCGGACGCGGCCTGCCGGCTCAGCGGCTCCCCGTCACTCACCGGCACCCGCCACGAACTCGGCCCAGGCGCCCCGCCCGAGGGTGAGCGCGGGTCGCGAAGTGTCCTTGGAGTCCCGGACGTGGACGACGGAGGGGGTGGCGGCGACCTCGACGCAGTCGGAACCGGGCTCCCCGCTGCTGTAGCTGCTCTTGAACCAGGCCGGCTCCATGGCGGTCACCTCTCCCCAACCCCCGCCACGAACACGGCCCAGGCACCACGCCCGAGGGCGAGCGCGGGTCGCGAAGTGTCCTTCGAGTCACGCACATGGACGGCGGAGCGGTCGGCGGCGACCTCGACGCAGTCGGAGTCGACCTCGCCGGTGCTGTAGCTGCTCTTGAACCAGACCAGGTCTCGCGTCATGCCGGTCGCCTCTCCCCGACACCGGCCACGAACCCCGCCCAGGCGCCCCGCCCGAGAGTGAGCGAGGGGAGGGATGTGTCCTTCGAGTCCCGAACGTGGACGGCGGAGCGGTCGGCGGCGACCTCGACACAACTGGAGTCCGGCTCACTGCTGCTGTGGCTGCTCTTGAACCAGCGCAGATCTCCTGCGCCTGTGTCGGTCATGTCTCCCCCAGCAGTTTCTCGATGAAGGTCAGGGACTCATGCGGAGTCAGCGCCTGTGCCCGGATGATTCCATACTGGATTTCGAGCGGCTGTACGTCCTGCGGGTGGGAGACGAGGCGCGAGAACCGCTGTACGTCCACATGGCCGACCGTCGCCCCACTGGTCAGCTTGAGGAGTTGGAAGGGACCCGCCATGCCCGCGTGGTCGGCCCGGTCGGTCGGCATGACTTGGATCTCCACATGCCGGAGCCCACCGACCTCCAGCAGCCGTTCGAGCTGCCGGCGCCACACCGTCCGCCCGCCCAGGGGGCGCCGCAACGTCGCCTCCTCCTGGACGAAGCTGACGATCGGCGCCAAGGATCCGCCGAGCACGGCCTGCCGGGCCAGGCGCGCCATGACGCCCTGCTCCACCACCTCGTCGCTCAGCACCGGACGGCGCATCCGGAACAACGCGCGGGCGTGTTCCTCCGTCTGCAGAAGACCGTGCACATTGTGGCTCTCGTACGCCCCCAACTCCACAGCCTCCGCCTCCAGTCGGGCCAGATCCCGCACCTTCTTCGGGTACCGCGCCTCCGCGACGTCACGCTTCATCGCGGCGATGATCCCCCCGGCCTCCAGCACCTCGTCCGCCTTGTCGAGGAACTCGGGCTTCGGGACGCGGCGCCCCCGTTCGACGGAGGACACCTGCTCCTCGCCGTACCCGATGGCCGCGCCCAGCTCGCTCTGACGCAGCCCGGCGCGCTCGCGCCATGCCTTGATCTGGCGGCCGACGGCCTTCAGCACGGCGGCGGACTCGTCGTCGGCTCCATGCGGATTCATGTCGTCCATGCGCACGGCCCCTCACAGCTCGGCGGTCGTCCGGCGTACGCGGCCGGACAGCCGCCGGCCCGTCCCGGACAGAAGCCGCACGTCCCGGCTGCGGCCCTGTTCAGCGTATGCACGCTCGACCACGCTGAGTGACGTGAACCAGGAAATCACCCGAACCGGCGGATCCGCCGCCGACCTCGCCCCCGCCCCGGTCCGGCAGGTCACCGTCATGCTCTCCGCGACCCGCAGGGGCGCCCGGCTCGCGCGGCGGCTCACCGTCGCCCATCTCGCCGACTGGGGGCGGCCGCACGGAGCCGCCGAGCAGATCGTGGCCGAGTTCGCCGCCAACGCCGTCACCCATGGGCTCGTCCCGGGGCGGGACTTCCGCCTCGGCCTGACGCTGCGCGCGGACGGCTCCGTGCGCGTCGAGGTGACGGACGCGCGGGGCGACCGCCTTCCCGTCGCCGCCGTACCGGGCGCGGGCGCGGAGTCGGGCCGGGGGCTGCTGCTCGTGGCGGCGCTGGCGGACCGGTGGGGCGTCACCCCCGGGCCCGTGCCGTGCAAGACGGTGTGGGCGGCGATCGGGACACCCTGACCGGCTCCCGCCCCGCTCCCGCCCCGACACCGACCCGGGTACGCACCGGAACCCCTCGCACTTCCTCCCCCGGAGGGCGACACTTGACGGCGCGACAGATGGGTAGGGCACACGGGACCGGGCTCTTCCCGGGGGACGGGGGACGCAGATGCGGGACAGCCATCGGGCCGAAGCGGAACGGCTGTTGGGCCGGGCCGTGGAGGAGGAGGTGCGGCGCAGCGGCGGGCGGACCGACGGCCAGTTGCTGCTGTCCCGTGCCCGTGCCGAGCTCGACGCCCTGGCCGCGAGCGCGGGCGAGGAGTACGCGGCGTACGAGCAGGCGCTCGACGAGGCCGAGGCCGGTGCGCTGCCCCTGTCCGAGCGGTTCTCCCGGCGGCACGTCGGCACCCCTGCCCTGGTGACCGCCGTCGCCGCCGCGGCGGCCGTCGGCGCCGACATGGCGCTCGGCACGGCGACCGGGACGGCGCTCGGCGCGGGCGCGGTCGTCGCTGTCGCGGGGGCCGCGACCACGGTGGCGAAGGTGACGGCCTCGCACTGGCCGGCCGCGCACCGCAGGGCGGGAGCGGCCGGACAGCCGGGCGGGCCCGAGCAGTTGCGGCTCCAGTGGCTGACCGCCCTGGAGGTGCGGGGCATCCGGCCGTACCTGGACCAGCAGCGGATGCTGTCCACGACGGCCCGGCCCGCGAAGAAGACGGTGCCCGCGCCGCGGCTGCGCGGCGCGGACCGCAGCGCGGCCGCCCGCCGCAGGTCGGTGCTGGAGCAGTCGTTCGGCCATCTGCCCGAGCCGCAGGGGCCGTTCGCGGGCCGCCGTGAGCATCTGACGCGGATCGCGCAGTGGGTGCACGCGGCCCGCGCGTCCACGGAGACCAAGCCCACGCTGGTGGTCCTGCACGGGGACCCCGGCTCGGGGCGCACCACGCTGGCGGTGCGCGCCGCGCACCATCTGAAGGACCAGTTCCGCGGCGCCTGCGTGGTGGACCTGCGCGGCGAGAGCGGCCGGCCGCTGTCCACCCGGGACGCGCTGCTGCACCTGCTGAACCGGCTCGGCGCACCGCGGGAGCAGCTGCTGTTCCGGGAGCGGTCGTCGCCGGAGCAGCAGGTGCGGCGGCTCGGCGAGCTGTACCACCAGCATCTGACCGGTCTGCCGGTCACCGTCGTGCTCGACGACGCGGCCGACCCGGAGCAGGTGCGCACCCTGCTGCCGGAGCGCTCCGACTCCCTGGTGCTGGTCACGGCGCGCCGCCCGATCGCGCTGCCCGCCGACCTCCCGGCGTGGGTGCACGAGCTGCCGGTCGAGGCGCTCGACGCGGCCGGCGCGGAGGAACTGCTGCGCGAGACGGCGGGCGCCGCGGGCGCCGGCCCGGGGCCGTACGACGCCCAGTCCTCGGACCGGGTGCGGGAGCTGTGCGGCGGGCTGCCGCTCGCCCTGCGGGTCGCGGGCTCCTCGCTCGCCGTCCGCGGCGCCGACCGCCTCGCGGCCGACCTCGCCGCCTACGGCCCGGTGGAACCGGTGGAGCGCGCCCTGTGGCTGCGCTACACCGACCAGCCGGACCAGGCACGGCGGCTGCTGCGCCGCCTCGCGCTCGCGGGGCGCGCCTCGCTCGGCGCGGCCGCCGCGGCGGCGCTGCTGGGGGCCGACGAGCAGGAGGCGCAGCGGCTGCTGACGGTGCTGGCCGACGCCGGTCTCGTCGAGCGGGTGCGGGCCAGCCGCTACCGGCTGCACGACGCCGTGCGGGCCTTCGCCCTGGCGCGGCTGCTGGACGAGGAGGACGCGGACGACCGCACGGCCGCGCAGGAGCGGCTGATCGAGAACTACGCGGATCTCGCCGGTGCGGTGATCCGCATGGTCGACGGGAAGATGTCGACGCGGGCGGGGAACTTCGGCGCGCACGGCTTCCCGTCGCTGGACGCGGCGCTGCGCTGGCTGGACGACGAGTCCAGCTTCATCACGTCGGCCCTGCGGCACGCGGACGGCGTGAACCAGCAGGCGGTGCTCGGGCTGCTGGGCGCGCTGTGCGACTACTGCCTGCTGCGCGGCGACCTGTACCGACTGGGCGAGATCAGCGAGCTGACGCAGGCGGTGGACCAGGGGCTGCTGGAACGCTCGGTGCGGTGGCGCACCGGTATCGCGGCGCGCCAGCTCGGCGAGCTGGACACGGCGCGCACCACGCTGTCGTCGGTGGTCGGCCTCTACCGCGAGGCGCAGCACGACGCGGGTGCGGCGCTGGCGCTCTGCTCGCTCGGCATCACGCTGCACCACCAGGGCAACCTGACGGAGGCGGCGGCCAGGCTGAACGAGGCGATCTCGCTCCAGTCGTCGCCGGAGCAGGCCGAGGACCGGGCGTGGTCGCTGCACGCGCTGGCCGCCGTCGAGCGGGACCGGGCGAATCTCGCGGAGGCGCTGCGGCTGCTGGAGACGGCGCTGCGGCTCCACCGCGAGGGCGAGTCGCTGCACGGCGAGGCGTGGACGCGGTTCCAGTGGGGGCAGGTGTGCCTGCGGATGGGCGACGTGCCGGGCGCGGAGGACGCGCTGCGCGCGGCGCTGGACCTGTACGGGCGGACCCAGGACGCCCGCGGCGAGGCGTGGGCCGGCACCCAGCTCGCGCGGGCCCGGCTGGTCGGCGGGGACGCGTCCGAAGCGGTCGAGCAGCTCCGGCCCGCACTCGCCCGCCACCGGGAGAACGAGGACGCCCGCGGCGAGGCGTGGACGCTGTACTACCTCGGGCAGGCGCTGGAGGAGGAGGGCCGCCGCGACGAGGCGGTCCGGGAGCTGGAGCGGGCCCGCACGATGTTCTCGCGGATGCGGGACGTGTACGGCCTGGCGTGCGCCCGCCACCACTCGGGGCGGGTCACCCGCGACCAGCGCGCCGCGCAGACGGGCAACCTGCTCAACTCCGGCTTCGCCCGGCAGCTCCTGATGGACGCCCGCGCCGACTTCGCGCGGATCAAGGTGGCGCACGGCGAGGCGTGGACCTGCCTGGAGCTGGCCATGATCGACGCCGGCAACAAGCGGGCCCCGCAGGCGCTGGCGCTGTGCGACGAGGCGGCCGAGCTCTTCGCGTCGTACGAGGACCGCCGCGGCGGCGACTGGGCGGCGTTCCTGCGCTGCACGCTGCTGCCGTACGCCTCGCCGGGCGGGACGGAGGTCGGCTCGGTGGTGGCCCAGGAGGAGCTGTCGCGTCTGATGTCGGCCCGGCACCCGTCGCGCGACCCCAAGCTGGAGGACTGCGCCGAGGCCCTGCGCCTCGTACTGGAGCGCGGTGTCCGCCTGGAGGACGGCTGGCAGGCATGGGACCTGGGCCTGGTCCCGGGCCGTCACGCCCGCGAGGTGATGGGGGTCCCGGTGAAGTGACGGGGCCGCACCCCGTGCCCGGCCGGTGCGGGGCGGACCCGCCGCCGCGGCGGCCCGGGCGCGGCCTCTAAGGTCCCCGCATGGAACTCAACCTCGTCGGCCGCGCCCCCGAGGGGCTGTCCCGGCGTGCCCGGTCCCTGCTGGGCGGGCACTGCGTCCGGGTGGAGGTCACCCCCGTCGAGAGCAACCGGGCCTGGTGGCTGGAGCGCGGGATCCCGGCGGAGCAGATCGACCGCATGGCGGCGTTCCAGGACCGGTGGGGCGGGCTGCTGCTGCCGCCCTCCCAGCAGTACGAGGGCGGGCCGAAGTACTTCGACCCGGACGTGCCGGAGGAGGACGCCGACGGCTGGTGGTTCGGGGCGGGGATGCAGCGGGCGTCGGTGGACTTCTCGTTCATGATCGGCCCCGACGACTCGTTCGGGATCCATGCGCGGCGCTGGACGCCGCTGCACGCCTCGGTCGACGGCTGGGTCGAGTCCGTGGCGCTCGCGTACCACGCGCGGATGTGGTCCCGGTCGGTCACCAGGGTGACCGGCGACGACGTGGACGCCCTCCCGCTGGCCGACTGCGACGCCGTGCCGGAGGTCCGCGGCCTGGCCGACACCTGGTGGCGCGGCGAGGACCTCCTCGTCGCCCTCCACACCGGCGAGGCCCTCTGCCGCGACGCCCCCGACGCCCGCACCGCCTACGTCTACTCGGGCCTCGACACGTGGGGCCTGGACGTGTAGGGGCTGCGCCGGTCCGTCAGGCGGGCCGGTGCTCAGGGCCCCGGCGTCGCGCGGCGGGCGGGGGGGGGGGCGGGGGGGGGGGGGGGGGGGGGCCCCCCCCCGGGGGGGGGTGGGGGGGGACGGCCGCACACGGCGAGACGTCCGTCAGGCCGAGCCGCCCGCCGCCTGCTTGCGCGGGGCGGTCGTCTCCGGCTCGGGCTCCTCCTCGAAGTTCACCCGGCCCATGTGGCGGTTCATGGACTTCATCAGGAGCCACACGCCGACCGCCAGCGCCGCGAAGACGAGGAAGCCCAGGACACCGGGGGTGACCTTGTTCTCGTCGAGCTCCTTGGCCAGGGTGGCGACGTGCGTCATTGCGAGGTTTGCGCTAGCGCTCATATCAGGCATTGTCGCGGATGCCCGCGAAGAGGTCGTGCTCGGGGAGGGAGGTATCGACGAGCGACTTGGCGAGCTCGTACTCCTCCGTCGGCCAGACCTCCTTCTGGACCGCCATCGGCACCCGGAACCAGCCGCCGTCCGGGTCGATCTGCGTGGCGTGGGCGATCAGCGCCCTGTCGCGCGTCTCGAAGAAGTCCGCGCACGGGACGAAGGTGGTCAGCGTCCGCTCGGCGCGCTCGAACTCCTTCCAGCGCTCCAGCCACTCCCCGTAGGGGGACTCCAGGCCGCGCTCCAGCAGCGCCTCGTGGAGGGCGACCGTGCGCGGGCGGTTGAAGCCCTGGTTGTAGTACAGCTTCTGCGGCTGGTACGCCTCGCCGTACTCGGACTCCGGGAACTTCTCGGCGTCCGCGCTGCCCTCGAAGGCCACCATCGTGATCTTGTGGGTCATGATGTGGTCGGGGTGCGGGTAGCCGCCGTTCTCGTCGTAGGTGGTGACGACCTGGGGCCGGAACGCGCGGATCTTGCGCACCAGCTCGCCCGCCGCCTTGTCGAGGTCCTCCAGGGCGAAGCAGCCCTCGGGGAGCGGGGGCAGCGGGTCGCCCTCCGGCAGTCCGGAGTCGACGAAGCCGAGCCACTCCTGGGAGACGCCCAGGATCGCGCGTGCCTCGTCCATCTCCTTCCGGCGGACCTCGTGGATGTTGGCCTCGATGGAGGCGTCACCCTGGAGCTTCGGATTGAGGATGGAGCCGCGCTCGCCCCCCGTGCAGGTCACGACCAGCACGTCCACCCCCTCGGACACATACTTCGCCATCGTGGCCGCGCCCTTGCTCGACTCGTCGTCGGGGTGCGCGTGCACGGCCATCAGTCGCAGCTGCTCAGTCAAGACTCGATCCTCAGTGATTCGTCGCGTCGTGCGCTCTCTATAGTGACCGAACCGGGGGACGGAAAATTCCTGTCCCCGGGACCTGGAGGGATCGATCATGGCTGCTGTGCGCGAGGAGCTTCCGCAGGGGCGTTACGGCCGCTCGGCGGACGAGCGCGCGGACCGTCGGCTGAAGATCCTCGGAGCCGTGCTCGGCACCGGCATGATCGCCATGACGGGCTGGTTCGGCTACGACTACATCGCAGGTCAGACCATCAGCGCCGAGGTCATCAAGTTCGACGTCGTCGACGGCGCCCGCGAGGTCCAGGTGCACCTGGAGGTGCGCAAGGACGCCGGCGCCACCGGTACGTGCACCGTGCGGGCGCTCGCGGAGGACGGCGCCGAGGTCGGGCGGCTGGACGCGCGGATCGACGACGCGGGCACCGACCGGATCGACCGGGTCGTGACGATCCGCACCACCCGCGAGGCGACCGCCGCGGAGCTGAAGGGCTGCACGGCCGCCTGAGACCGGCCCCGGGGGTCCCGGGGCCCGCCGGCCGGAGGTTCTTCCTCCGGCTGTTCCCCAGGGATCTGTGCTGACCTGGGGAATCCTTGATCCGGACACGTATGTCCTCCCCCTTTCGCCCCGAAATTGTTAGGCTCGTGGTTTCGCCCACCCAGGAAGGACAATCCTTCTGGGTAGGGCGTTGCTTTGTATTCCCAGTACCTACGAGGAGCACCTGTGACCCAGACCAGCGAGAACGTCACCTGGCTCACCCAGGAGGCGTACAACCAGCTCAAGGCCGAGCTGGAGTACCTGTCTGGTCCCGCGCGCACCGAGATCGCGAAGAAGATCGAGGCGGCGCGCGAGGAGGGCGACCTGCGGGAGAACGGCGGGTACCACGCGGCCAAGGAGGAGCAGGGCAAGCAGGAGCTCCGTGTGCGCCAGCTGACCCAGCTCCTCGACAGCGCGAAGGTCGGCGAGGCCCCCGCGGACGACGGCATCGTCGAGCCCGGCATGGTCGTGACGATCGCCTTCGACGGCGACGAGGACGACACCCTGACCTTCCTGATGGCGTCGCGCGAGTACGCCAGCTCGGACATCGAGACGTACTCGCCGCAGTCGCCGCTCGGTGTCGGCGTCAACGGCAAGAAGGTCGGCGACGACGCCGAGTACGAGCTGCCCAACGGCAACCGCGCCATGGTGCGGATCCTCGCCGCCAAGCCGTACGCCGCCGCCTGACGCGGCCCGGACGACAGCGAGCCCCCGCGGCGCCGCAAGGCGGCCGCGGGGGCTCTGTCGTGTGCCGGCCGGTCAGGCGGTGGCGGAGCGGTACTTGCGCACCGCGAGGGTGCGGAAGACCACGACGATCAGCACCGACCAGAGCACGGACGCGAGGACCGGGTTCTGCATCGGCCAGGCGTCCGGCACCGGATAGCCGGGCGGCAGGTTGCCGAACAGCTCCCGGGCGGCCTGCACGGTCGCGCTGAAGGGGTTCCAGTTGGCGATGGTCTGCAGGAACGACGGCATGTTCTCCGACGGCACGAACGCGTTGGACACGAACGTCAGCGGGAAGAGCCAGATCAGGCCGCCGGAGGTGGCCGCCTCCGGGGTGCGGACCGACAGGCCGATGAGCGCGCCGATCCAGGAGAAGGCGTAGCCGAGCAGGAGCAGCAGGGCGAAGCCGCCGAGCACGCTGAAGAAGCCCTCGTGGGTGCGCCAGCCGACGAGCAGCGCCACCAGTGCCAGCACCACCAGGGTCAGCGTGGTCTGCACGAGGTCGGCCAGGGTGCGCCCGGTCAGCACCGCGCCGCGCGCCATGGGCAGCGAGCGGAAGCGGTCGATGAGGCCCTTGTGCATGTCGTCGGCGATGCCCGCGCCCGCGCCGGCCGTGGCGAAGGTGACGGTCTGCGCGAAGATGCCCGCCATCAGGAACTCGCGGTAGCCCTCGGCGCTGACGCCGGAGCCGGGCACGCTGATCGAGCCGCCGAAGACGTAGCTGAAGAGCACCACGAACATCACGGGCTGGATGATCCCGAAGATGATCATCTCGGGGATCCGGCTCATCCGGATCAGGTTGCGCCGGGCGACCACCAGCGAGTCGTTGACCGACTGCACGATGCCGCCGCGCGGCCTGGGGGCGACGACCTTGACCGCCTCCGCTGTGCTGCTCACTTCGCGCTCTCCTTCCGGGACTTCCCGCCGCGCCCGTCGTCCTCGGCGCCGTCGGACTCGCCCTCCGCCGCGGCCTCGGCCGCATGCCCGGTGAGGGAGATGAACACGTCGTCGAGGGTCGGGCGGCGCAGGCCGATGTCGTCGATCTCCACGCCCCGGGTGTCGAGGTCGCGGATGACCTCGGCCAGCAGCTTGGCGCCGCCGGTGACCGGAACGGTGAGCTTGCGGGTGTGCTCGGCGACGGTGACCTCGCCCTTGCCGTAGCCGGCGAGCACCTCGCGGGCGGGCGTGATCTGCTCCCGCTCGTGCACCACGACCTCCACCCGCTCGCCGCCGGTGCGGGCCTTGAGCTGGTCGGATGTGCCGCGGGCGATGACCTTGCCGTGGTCGACGACGCAGATGTCGTCGGCAAGGTGGTCGGCCTCCTCCAGGTACTGCGTGGTGAGCAGCAACGTCGTGCCGCCGCCCACGAGTTCCTGGATGACCTCCCACAACTGCTGGCGGTTGCGCGGGTCGAGACCGGTGGTCGGCTCGTCCATGAACATCACCGGCGGGGAGACCACCAGGGCGGCGGCGAGGTCGAGCCGGCGCCGCATGCCGCCGGAGTACGTCTTGGCGGGGCGGTCGGCCGCGTCGGCGAGGTTGAAGCGCTCCAGGAGCTGGGCCGCGCGGGCCTTCGCGTCGCGGGAGGTCATCTGGTAGAGCTGGCCGACCATCCGCAGGTTCTCACGACCCGTCAGATACTCGTCCACGGCGGCGAACTGGCCGGACAGACCGATCGACCTGCGCACCTCGTTGGGGTGCTTGAGCACGTCGATGCCGGCGACGACGGCGGAGCCGCTGTCGGGCTGGAGCAGGGTGGTCAGCACACGCACGGTGGTGGTCTTGCCGGCGCCGTTGGGGCCGAGAAGTCCGAGGACCGTGCCTTCGGGGACGTCGAGATCGACGCCGTCCAGAGCCCTGACGTCACCGAACGTCTTCACCAGACCTTCGGCGTAGATGGCGCCTGGCATAGGGGGTCTCCCAGGGAGCGGGGTGGATGGATCGCGTACGCGAAAGAGTAGAGAGGCGGGTGAGTCGGCGCCCCCGGGATCGCGGACCGGAGGCCGTGCCCGGCAGGTCCGAACCATAACGCGATGTATCGCGTTACTCAAGCGGTTCGGGCCGGTCCGCGCACGCCGTGTCGCACCGGCCGGCACCCGCCCCGTGAAGGGGCGGCCGCCCAGGGGCGCTCGGGCCGGGGACCGCGTACGGGCCCTCAGTCGAGGACCGTGTACCCGGCGGCCCGCAGCGCGGCGGCGACCTCGTCGCAGTGCTCCGGACCCTTCGTCTCCAGCTGCAGCTCCACCTCGGCCTCCGTGAGCCCGAGACGCGGATCGGTCCGCACATGACTCACGTCGAGCACATTGGCATCCGCCACCGACAACGTGCCCAGCAGCGCCGCCAGCGCACCGGGCCGGTCCGTCAGCCGCAGACGCAGCGAGAGGTACCGGCCCGCCGCCGCCATGCCGTGCCGCAGGATCCGCTGCATCAGCAGCGGGTCCACGTTGCCGCCGGACAGCAGCGCGACCACCGGCCCGTCGAACGACCGCGGATCGCTCAGCAGCGCGGCCACCGTACTGGCGCCGGCTGGTTCGACGACCAGCTTGGCCCGCTCCAGGCACAGCAGCAGAGCGCTGGAGAGCGCGTCCTCGGAGACGGTACGGACCTCGTCCACCAGATCGCCAACGATTTTGAAGGGCACCTCCCCCGGCCTGCCGACCTTGATCCCGTCCGCCATCGTCACCGGCGTCGGGATCGACACCGGGCGGCCCGCCGCGAGCGACGGCGGATACGCCGCCGCCCCCTCCGCCTGCACCCCGATCACCTTCACGTCCGGCCGCAGCGCCTTCACCGCCACCGCCACCCCCGCCGCGAGCCCGCCGCCGCCCATGCCCACCAGGATCGTGCGCACCTCCGGGCACTGCTCCAGGATCTCCAGCCCGAGGGTGCCCTGACCCGCCACGATGTCCGGGTGGTCGAAGGGATGGATGAAGACCGCCCCGGACTCCCGGGCGAACTCCTGCGCCCGCTCCAGCGTCTCGTCCACCACCTGCCCCACCAGCCGCACGTCCGCCCCGTACTCGCGGGTCGCGGCGACCTTCGGCAGCGGCGCACCCACCGGCATGAAGACCGTCGACCGCACCCCGAGCAGCGACGACGCCAGCGCGACCCCCTGCGCGTGGTTGCCCGCGGACGCCGCGACCACCCCGGCCGCCCGCTCCTCCGGCCGCAGCCCCGAGATGCGCACATACGCGCCGCGCAGCTTGAACGACCCGGTGCGCTGGAGGTTCTCGCACTTCAGATGGACGGGGGAGCCCACCAGCGCGGACAGATGACGGCTGCCCTCCATCGGCGTCATCCGGGCGACGCCCGACAGCATCTTCTGCGCTCCCCGGACGTCGTCGAGAATCACCGGACCGAGGACCTGGGGCAGGCGGAAGCTCATGGCACAAGTCTCGCAGTTCGCCCGCGGCGCCGGGCCGCCGTCCGAATCCCGGGCCGCGGGGGACGGATTGTCCGGCACGCCTGTACGGCACCGCACGGCCGCGTACTCTGTCCCCCACCAACCGACCGCCGCACGAGAGAGCCCCCGCAGCCATGCCCACCTCACAGGACATGACGACAGATCTCGGTCCCGGACTCCTCGATGCCCTCCAGCACCAGGTGGCCGTCTTCGCACGGCGCGCGGAACAGACGCGCCTCGGCGGTGTCGGCCAGGTCCGCAACTCCATGGACCGCGCCGCCTACCTCCTGCTCAACCGCCTCGACCAGGAAGGCCCGATGGGCGTCAAGGCCCTCGCCGCCGGCATGGGCATCGACTCCTCGACGGTCACCCGGCAGGTCGCCCCGCTCGTCGACACCGGCCTGGTCAAGCGCACCTCGCACCCCGACGACGGCCGCGCCGTCGTCCTCCAGCTCTCCCCCCGCGGCCAGGCCCGGCTCGACGAGGTCCGCGCCTCGCGCCGCGAGCTGATGCGCCAGGTCACCGACGGATGGACCGAGAGCGAACGCGAGTCGTTCTGCACCCTGCTCACCCGCTTCAACACCGCGCTCTCCGCCCGCCAGGCCGGACAGGGCACCGCCGAAGGCCCGGCCGGCACGGAAGGACAGGCTCCGCCCGCCTCCTGACGGACGGGCCCGGCAGGCCGCGGCACCGCCGCCGCGACCCCGGGGAAACGCCTCCCGGGGCCCGGCGCACACCGCCCCCGCCGACCCCTTGACCCCGGCCCCTGTCCGGGCCCTATATGAAGGTGTGAGCGAACGGCACTCGGACCGTGACCGGCGCCGCGCCCGCGAGTTCGACGGCTTCGTGGCGGGCGCGGGCGGACGGCTGCTCCACGTCGCCACCCTGCTCACCGCCGAACCCCCCGACGCCAACCCGGCCGCCCAGCGGCTGCTGACCGCCTCCCTCGCGCGCACCTACGCCGACTGGGACCGGCTGCGCGGCGAGGACCCGTACGACCGCACCCGCCAGGACCTGGCCCGGCGCTTCGCCCGCACCGCCTGGCGCCACCACCGCACCGCCGGCGGCGTCCTCGACCGCCTCACCCCGCTGGAACGCCTGGTCCTGGTGCTGCGGGTGTACGACGCGGTCGCCGAGGAACAGGTGGCCGCCCAGCTCGGCATCCCCGCCGACCGCGTCCGCGCCGCCTGCACCCGCGCCGTCGCCGTCATGCGCGGCGGCCCCTCCGCCCCGCGGGCCCGGCTGGGGACGACGGCATGAGCGGCACCGAACGCAAGGAGAGCGAGGTCCGCAGGATGATGCAGACCCCCGCCCCCGGCGTCCCCGCCGACCTCGGCGTCCGCGCCGCCGCCCGCGGCGGACGGCTGCTGCGCCGCCACCGCGCCCTGCGCAGGACCGGCTGGGCCCTGCTGGTCGCCGCACTCCTGGCGCTCACCCTGTGGGCCCTGGTCACCGAGCCGTGGCTGGCGCCCCCGTCGCCGACCAGCCCGCCCGTCGTCGGCTTCTGACGCCCTTCCGCCGCCCTGATGTCCCGGCCGCCGCGAACTATCCTGGAGACCTGGGGCCGCAACACGGCAGAGGAGGCCCTCATGACCAGGAAAGTCGCAGACTGCCGCAACACTCCCAGCGTCTCCGGATGCACCCTCACCATCTCCGGTGAGGAAGAGGAGGTCGTACGGGCTGCCGCGGAGCACGCCGTCTCCGTCCACGAGCACGCCGACAGCCCCGAGCTGCGCCGGATGATCCGTGAATCCCTCGAGGACGAGAAGGTACCCGCCTGAGACGGACCGGCACACGCGACGGGGCCCCGGCCGCACCTGTGCGGCCGGGGCCCCGTCGCGCGGGAGCGGCAGGGCTCAGCCGAGCGCCTGCTTCAGGTCGGCCAGCAGGTCGTCGGCGGCCTCGATGCCCACCGACAGCCGGACCAGGTCGCCCGGCACCTCCAGCGCCGAACCGACCACCGACGCGTGGGTCATCCGCCCCGGGTGCTCGATCAGCGACTCCACGCCGCCCAGCGACTCACCCAGCGTGAACAGCTTCGCGCGGTCGCAGACCGCGACCGCCGCCGCCTCCCCGCCCTCGACCCGGAACGACACCATCCCGCCGAACGCCTTCATCTGCTTCGCCGCGACCTCGTGCCCCGGGTGCTCCGGCAGCCCCGGGTACAGCACCTGTGTCACCTTCGGGTGCCGGGTGAGCATCTCCGCCACCCGCTCCGCGTTCTCGCTGTGCCGGTCCATGCGCACCGGCAGCGTCTTGATGCCGCGCAGCACCAGCCACGCGTCGAACGGGCCCGCGACCGCGCCCATCGCGTTCTGGTGGTAGGCCAGTTCCTCGCCCAGCTCCGCGTCCGCGGCGATCAGCGCACCGCCGACGACGTCCGAGTGGCCGCCCATGTACTTCGTCAGCGAGTGCACCACCACGTCCGCGCCGAGCGCGATCGGCTGCTGGAGATAGGGGCTCGCGAAGGTGTTGTCCACGACGAGCCTCGCCCCCGCGGAACGCGCCACGTCGGCCACCGCGGCGATGTCCGTGATCCCGAGCAGCGGGTTCGACGGCGTCTCGACCCAGATCACCTTCGTGCGGTCGTTCACCGCGGCGCGCACCGCCGCCGGGTCCGAGGTGTCCGCCACCGAGAAGTCCACGCCCCAGCGCTGCACGACCTTCGCGAACAGCCGGAACGTGCCGCCGTAGGCGTCGTTCGGGATCACCACGTGGGCACCGGGCGCCAGCAGTGTCCGCAGCAGGGCGTCCTCGGCGGCGAGCCCGGACGCGAACGCCAGGCCCCGGCGGCCGCCCTCGATCGCGGCGAGGTTCTCCTCCAGGGCGGTACGCGTCGGATTCGCGCTGCGGCTGTACTCGTAACCGCCCCGCAGACCGCCCACCCCGTCCTGCTTGTAGGTGGACACCTGGTAGATCGGGGGCACCACGGCCCCGGTCAGCGGGTCGGCGGTGTTGCCCGCATGGATGGCGCGGGTCTCGAAGCTGTGCACGCTGTGGTCGTCGCTCATGAGGCCCGAGCGTAGTCCCGCCGACGGCCCGCCGCGGCCGGGAACCCGCCCGCTCCGCGCGGGCGAGGCGGGCGGCACGCGGCCCGGGGCGGCCGGCCCGGTCCCCACGGCCCCGGCGGCGGGGGACCCGGCCCGGCCGGGAGGGGGGACGGACGGGGAACCCGGCCCGGCCGGGAGGGGGGACGGACGGGGAACCCGGCCCGGCCGGGAGGGGGGACGGACGGGGAACCCGACCCGGCCCGGCAGCCCGGACGGACGGCATACCCGACCCGGCCCGGCAGCCGGGGCGTCCGGGACAATGGAGCCATGGAGATTCTCTGGTTCCTGATCGCGATGGCCATGCTGGCCGCGGTCATCGGCCCCGTCATGATGCGCCGCCGCGCCGGAATCCGGCTCGCCGCCCCCGGCTCCCCCGACGCCGCGGACCCCGACACCTACGGCTTCGTGCGCCAGGAACTGCTCGACGTGCGCCTGCCCGGCCCCGACCAGGACCTCCTCGACGTCCTCGACGTCGTCCAGCGCACCCAGGACTGGCGCGCCGCCGCCCAGCTCCTCGCCGGCACCCCCAAGGAGGGCGAGGTCCGCTGGCAGCGCGTCCAGGCCTTCGCCGGCGCCGCCTCCCTCGAACTCGCCCAGCAGCCCGGCACCGGCGGCGCGTGGCTGCGCGCCTGGCGCTCGGAGTCCCCCAAGGACGCGGGCGGCGCCCAGGTGCACGCCGAGTTCCTCGTCCAGCAGGCCTGGCGCACCGCCACCGCCGGCACCGACGAGTTCCGCATCATCCTGGAGGAGGCCCGCGCCGTCTGCTCCGAGGCCACCCTGCTCGCCCCGGGCGACCCGGTCCCGTACATCACCGACCTCGCCGTCGCCCGCGGCCTGGGCGACTCCCACGAGCAGTTCGACCAGCTCTGGGCCAAGGTCATCGACCGCGCCCCCGACCACATGGGCGCCCACCTCGCCGCGCTCCACCACCTCTGCGAGAAGTGGCACGGCTCCCGCGAGGACGCCGACCACTTCGCCACCACCGCCGCCGCCCGCGCCCCGCGCGGCTCCCTGCTCGCCGCGCTGCCGCTCTTCGCCGTCTACGAGCACCTGCCCGAGGTCAACCTGGTCGGCAGCTTCTACCAGGGCGCCGTCGTCACCAAGGCCCTGGAAGGCGCCCTGTACGCGGTCCATTCCGCCCGCGCCGACGACCCGATGCTCGCCCATGTGCGCCACCTGCTCGTGCTGTTCCTGGTCCGCTCCGAGCGCTGGGCCGAGGCGATGAACCAGCTCGTCCACGTCGACGGCCACGTGGGCGCCCTGCCCTGGACGCACAGCGGCGACCCGGCCGCCGAGTACACCGTCTACCGCGCCCTGGCCGTCGCCGGCTACGAGGCGAACGGCGGCAGCCCGGCCACGCTGCTGCGCTGAGCCGAGCCGGCCCCGCGTGCCGGACCCGGCCCCGGGCTGCGGAAGGACGCGGGGCCGGGATCGCCCCGGGGCGAGGCCCGCCCGGCGACGGGCACGAACCGATCTTGCTCCGACCCGACTCGATGGGTGATACTCCGCTTCCCCCCACCACGCCGTGCCATGTCCGCATTTCTTTCCCGTGGGGGGAACCCGCCCGATGGGCACCACCCTGCGCGCGCTGCGCGCACTCGTCCTGCTCGCCGGCCTCCATCTGCTCGGCCTGCTGCTCCTCGTGCTGCTCGCGGGCACCGGGTACCTGCTGCACCTCCTCGTGCCGGCCGCCCTCGCCGCCACGCTCTGCCTCGTCCTCCTCCTGCTCGCGATCCCCGTGGTGCGCGGACTGTCCATGCTCCGCCTCTCCGAGGACGACGCCGTCGGGCTGCCCGTCGGCGAGGCCGACGAGCCCCGGCTGTGGGCCACCGTCCGGGAAGTCGCCGACGACCTCTCCACCCGCGCGCCGACGAAGATCGTCCTCACCGCGGAGACGGCCGCCACCGTCACCGAACGCACGCGCCTGCTCGGCCTCGTCGGCGGCCCGCTCCGTCTCCACCTGGGCGTTCCGCTCCTCCAAGGGCTGAACGAGGGCCAACTGCGCGCCCTCGTCGCCCACGAGCTGGGCCGCCACGCCACCGACTCCCGACTCGCCGCCCTCGACGCGCGCTGCCAGGACCGCGTCGCGCGCACCCTGACCCTCGCCGGTCGCCGCCCGGCCGGAGACGGCGGAGACGAGCACGGCCACGTGCACGGCGACACCGACGACGGGCACCTGCACGTGTTCGCCACGGGCCGCCCGAGCGGACCGGCCGGCGGACGCGGCTCCGGCATCACCCACCGCGCCGCGGCACGTGTCCGCGCCACCTGGGCCCGCCGCTGTCTCCGTGCCACCCTCGCGGCCGCCCACCGGCGCGCGTACGCCGCCGACGACGCCGCCGTCCGCGTCGCCGGCCGCGACGCGACCGCGTCCGCGCTGCGCGAACTCCACGCCCTCGACTCCGCGTACGCCTACTACCTCCACTGCTACGCACTGATCGGCATCCCCGCCCGTACCCTGCCGCCCCGCGGCCGGCTCTTCGGCGACTTCGGTTCCCTGCTCACCGCACGCCAGCTCGAACTCGTGCCGCTGCGCCTGCGTCCGCCGGCGGACCCCGGGTCGGCACACGACCCGCACCCGCCCCTCGCCGACCGCGTCCGCCGGATCGAGGCCCTGCCCGGCGACGGACGCGCCGACGACGGCACCGGCCCGGCCGCCGATCTCCTCACCGACCCGGCGCGGACCTACGCCGCTCTGGAGGACGCGGTCCTCGCCCCCGAGACGCTCTCCTGCGGCCGCGCCGCCGGCTGGCAGGAACTTCTCGACGCCGCCATGACCGCACGGCTCACGGTGTCCGGCACCCCCCTGCACCGGGCCACCGCCATGTACACCCGCACACCGGCGTCGCTGCACGCCGTACTCGGGGTCGTCGACGACGGGCAGCTCTGGAAACTCGCCCTGCGGATGCCGCTGTCCGACCAGGCCGTGCGGGCCGAGGGGCGAGCCTTCCGCGAATTCGTCCGGCCCGCGCTGCGCCGCGACCTGCGCACCATGACCCTGGCCGAACTCTCCGCACGCGGAGCGCTCACCTGGCACTTCTCCTGGGCCGAAGCCGCGTCCGTACGACTGCCCGCCGCTCCCGACGGCTGTGAACACGACCTGGACACGGCGCTGGACGCGGCAGTCGCCGACCGCCCCGACACGGCCCCGCTGCGCGCCCTGCTCGCCGCCGAGCCCGCCGCCTGAACTCCCTCCCTACACCACTGGAAGCTCCGTGAAGATCATCCTCTGGGTCGTGCTGACCCCGGTCGTCCTCCTCCTGCTCGGCCTCGGCCTCTATCTCCTCAAAGCCATCGTCCAGGGCGCCTTCGAAGGCTGGCGCAGTGCCGGGAACGGCGACGACGACGGGAGCTACCGACTCCCCGACGAGGCGACCGCCCTCGGCATGCTGCCGCCGAACCGGCAGGACACCGACAACGCCGCCCCGGTCCCCGCGGAACTCGCCGCGGCGAAGGCCGCGACGCTCACGAACGACTGGAAGTCCGTCGCGGCGCTGTTCGAGGCGGTGGGCACGGACTGGGAGCGGCGCGGCGCCTACTCGGAGAAGCTGGCCGACATGGCGGCGGTCGAGGACGAATGGCTGATCGCCTGGGAGACCGCACGTCCCGACGACCCGACCGCCGCTCTGCTGCGGGCCCGCAGCACGGTCTTCCTCGCATGGCGCCTCCGCGGCTCCCAGCGGGCGAAGCACACCACGAGCGAGCAGTTCGACGGCTTCCACCGCACCCTCGCCCGGTCCCGCGAGATGAACGCCCGAGCGGCTGACCTCGCACCCGGCGACCCGACGCCGCTCATCAGCGAGATCTGGACCGCGATCGGCATGGGCTACCCGCACAGCGACATGGACCGCATATGGTCCGAGATCGTCGCCCGTGCCCCGCACCACTTCGAGGCGCACTTCTCCGCCCTCCAGTACTGGTGCGCCAAGTGGCGCGGCTCCGAGCAGCTGGCCCGCGCGTTCGCGGCCGAGGCCGCCGCCGGGGCCCCGCTCGGCAGTCTGCTGACCGTCTTCCCGCTGATCGCCCACTTCGAGCACCACGACGACGACAGCACCACGGAGGCCGACAGCACACCCGAGATGATCGCCCTGGTCGACGCCTGCCTCGCCGACGCGGCCGCCGCCCCCGCCGATCACCCTCGTCTGCCCGAGGTCCGGCACCTCCTGGCCTACTACCTGTCCCTCCAGGACCGGGACGCGGCATCCGTCGAGCAGTTCCGCCTGGTCGACGGGCATGTCGACGCCCTCCCGTGGCGCTACCGCGCCGACCCGGCGGCCGCCTACTGCCGACTGCGGGACATCACGCTCCGGCAGGCCGCGGCCACCACCTGAGCCGTACCCGGCGACGGAATGCCCGGGGGCCCTGGGGCGTTGACGACTGAGCCCCCATCCGTGAAGGAGTCGCACCATGCTCTTCGGCCGTACCCCCGTGCTGCCCACCCCCGAGGAGGCCCTCACGGGCCGCCCCACCCCGTCCTTCACCGTCCCGGACCGGCACACCGTCCTCGGCAACCCCCTGCTCGGCCCGTACCCGCAGGGCCTGGAGGTCGCCGACTTCGCGCTGGGCTGCTTCTGGGGCGCGGAGCGGAAGTTCTGGCAGGTGCCGGGGGTGTGGACGACCCTGGTCGGCTACCAGGGCGGCTACACGGAGAACCCGACCTACGAGGAGGCCTGCTCGGGCCGGACGGGCCACACCGAGGCCGTACGCGTGGTCTTCGACCCCGCGCAGGTCGGCTACGAGCAGCTCCTGAAGCTGTTCTGGGAGTCCCACGACCCCACCCAGGGCTTCCGCCAGGGCAACGACGTGGGCACCCAGTACCGCTCCGCGATCCACACCCACTCCCCCGCCCAGGCCGCGGCGGCGGAGGCCTCGCGCGCCGCCTACCAGAAGGTCCTCGGCGGCTCCGGCTACGGCACCATCACCACGGAGATCCTCCCGGCCGAGGGCAGGCCCTTCTACCCGGCCGAGGCATATCACCAGCAGTACCTTTCGGACGCGAAGAACCCGAACGGCTACTGCGGCATCGGCGGCACGGGCGTGAGCTGCCCGATCGGCGTCGCCAAGGCGCCCGGGGAGTGAGCAACCCCTCGCTCCCCGACTTGGCGCACGAGCGGCTGACCCGGCTCTGGCAGGCCTCGGCCTGCCGGAGCCGGTCGCTGCCGTAGGGGGCCTGGCCGGCGAGAGCGTTCAACACGCCGGCAGCGGTAGTCCGGACCCCCAACACAGCGACGGGGCACCGGCCGGATGATCGTGCCCCTTTCCGCTTCAGCTCGCGGTCAGTCACGCCACTTCGGGACCAGCAGGTCAGGGTTGAAGGGGCGTCGGCCTCCACCGCCTACCGGCAGGACGACAACCGCATGCAGCGCCTCCCTGATCAGAGCGCGCTTCTGCGCCAGGTCGAGCCTGCCGGAGTTCCAGCGCCCCCGGACGTCTCCGGTTACCTCGGCTGCGCGCTGTTGGTTGAGGACGTGGCGAGTACGGTCCTCACGAAGTTGCTTGACCCGGGATTCCATTCTCTGGTTCTCAGGGAAGAACAACTCGTCCGAGATCTGGTCCTTCTGCCAAGCCTGCAGCAGCTTGCGTTGCTTCCGCGTCAATCGGTCCAGCTCGCCCTCCCCTGCCCATCTCGTTTCCACCTGCACCGCGCCGACTCGTTCCTCCAGCTTTGACAAAACTGCTTCGGTAATGAATTCGTCGATCTTGGCGCCATTGCGGCCCGTTCCACCGCAACCGCCCATTTCTCTGCTGGGACACTGGTACAGGTAGCCGCCGGAGAGGTCCGGTCGCACGGCCGCACGAAGGGGCGAGTTGCAGATCCGGCCGTCCCCTCCAGGCTTTCCGCATCGAAGGATTCCGGTCAGCAGATACGACGGGGTGCGGTAGTCCGCGACCGTTCCGTCAGCTTTCACCCGGGGGCCGACGCGGGCCGAGAAGATGGCGTCGATGGCCATCCACTCCTTCGAGGTGATAATCGGCTCCCAGCGACCCACAACCGGCACGCCGTTGGCGTCACGGACCAGCTCTCCGTTGTGCTTCCGCCAGCCACACAACCGCGGGTTCCACATCGCGAGTTTGAGGGATCGACTCGCCCACGCCTTGCCGTTGATCGTACGGACGTCGGCATCCCGCCACTCTCGAAGGATCGAGTGCATGGACCTGCCCGCGATCACCTCACGGGCACCCTTCGCCAGCCACGCCGCTTCCTCAGGCTCCAGCGTGAGCTTGTCGACCTGCCAACCGAACGGGCGCTTTCCGCCTACGGGGATGCCCATTTCTGCGCGAGCACGGTGCGAGCGGCGCGCACGCCGCTGCATCTTGCGCACCTCCATCTTGGAGATGACGACGCCGAAGAGCCCCATGGACTCCACATCCTCGCTGTAGAGGTTCTTCGACCCCTTGGCGTCGGCGTAGAGGCGGCCCTCCTCGTAGGTGAGCGCGTCCACGAACCGCTCGTAGTCCCCGGCTCTGCGCGCGAGCCGGTCGTCCGCAACGACGATGACGCCTCGAACCGGCTGTCCGTCAGGCAGGTGACCTGCCTTGAGCGACTTCACCATGGTCTCGAAGTCCGGGCGAAGCACACCCGCCTTCGCCGCCGACAGGTCATTGTCGGTGTAGCGGTGAACGATGGTCCAGCCCAGGCGGACCGCCGTCTCCGCATTCACTTTGTGCTGGTCCTCGACGCCGTGGCCGTCCCTGGCCGTGTCGACGGAGATACGCGCGTAGGAGACGACAGGGATCACCGATACCGCTTCACCCATTTCCCACCCCTTCACTAAGAGTAGCTAAACCTACGCGAAGAGGAGTCGCGCTGCAGTGGTACCTCGACAAGAATCCGGCCGGCTACTGCGGCATCGGCGGCACGGGCGTGAGCTGCCCGATCGGCGTCGCGAAGGCCGGCGACTGAGGCGTGCTCCGCACGCCTCAGCTTTGAGGCACCGCCCGGGGGCCCGGGGGAACCGTCGTCCGGTTCCCCCGGGCCCCCGGCTCGCGCGGGTGCCGTCAGGAGGTCAGACCGCCCACTTGTCGCAGGTGCCGGCGCTCACCCAGCGGTGCGAGCTGATCGCGTTGCTGACCAGGACGCCGCTGGTGAAGTAGTCGTTGGTGAGGTCGGAGGCGTAGCCCTCGTTGCGGGACAGGCAGATGTGGCCGCCGGTCCACGTGGCTGTGCCGTTGAAGAACTGGACCTCCTGGTTGTTGCCCTTGTTCAGGATGGACGTCGCCTTGTTGGCGTCGCCGCCCTGGAAGCTGCCGCCGCTGTCACCCCAGTTGGCGTCGTTGCCCGCGGCCCGGCCCAGGAGGCCCTCGCAGTAGGTGTAGTCGTAGGCGTACATGTAGCCGGAGAGCGCACCCGAGTAGTTGTCGGCGCAGGACGCGGCGGCCTGCGCGGAGGAGACGGGGACGGCGACTCCGAGAGCGGCCATGGCCAGGACGGTCAGTGCGGCGGGCATCTTCTTCATGACAGGACTCCTCGATCATCGGTCGGGTGGGACGGTCCGCGGACAGGAACCACGGAAATCTGTGGTGGAGCGTGCGGCGGGTTCAGAGGTCCCGGGCCCGGGAGAGGGCGGCCAGGCGCATCGTCCGGTAGGCGGTGAACTCCCCGGCGTGATCGGCGAGCGCCTTCGCCCGGTACTCCCTCTCCAGCGAGCGCGCCGTCGTCCCCAGGGATGTCTCCCGGGCGCATTCCGCCTCGGTGACGGCGAGCTCGACCTCCGCCCGCTGTGCTTCGTCCTCGCTCATCCCCTGGACGAGGCCGTCTCTCTTCTCACGGATCTCGTCCGGGCTGCGGAACGGCTTCCCCGCCTTCGCCATGCACCGCGCCCAGGCGTCGGACGCCGAGGTCAGGCGCTCGTCCCGGAGGATGAGCGGGACGTACAGCGGCGTCAGCGACGTCACGGTCTTCGCGGCACGGAACCAGGCCGCGTGGTCGCCGTACAGGTGCTCCCGCGCCTCGGCGTGACATCCCTCGCGCGGGGTGCGGACCGCGCCGCCGGAGGGCAGTTCGGCGGTGACGACGTCGTCCAAGTCCCCGTCGAGGGCCAGCGAGTAGCGGATGCGCTCCCGTTCGGGCAGGGCGTTGGCGTAGGTGATGTTGGGGTGGGTGCGGCGCGTCTGCTCGGCCGCGCGGTCGAACGCGCGGCCGTACCCGTGGCGGCGGGCCCAGTCGACGTCGTCGACGACGTACCGGCCCGTCTTGCGTTCCTCGACGCCCGCCACCGGGCCGGGCCAGTAGCGGAAGCCCTCGCGTTCCATGCACCGCAGGACGAGGCGGTCCTCCGCGCGGTCGATCTCGACCTCCTCCGCCGGGGTCAGGTCCCTGAGCCGGGTGTCCGGCGGGGCGGCTTCCCCCTGCGAGGGGCGCGCTGCGTCCGCCCGCTCCCCCTGACCGCCTCCGCAGCCCGCGGTGAGGCACAGGAGCACGACGAGCGGGACGAGAGCGGATGTCCTCCTGCGCATCCGGCACGCTCCTTCCCTCTCCGGGGAGCCCACGGCTCCGCATATGACGGGTGTGGAGAAGCCACCGGGATCCCAGGCCGGCGGCGGCTTCACCGAGGAGATTAGGGACGGCCGCCGGAGCCGGCTGTGTCGTGCGTGCGCCGTCCTTGGCCGCTCGTGCAGGCCGGGCGGGGCCGGGCGGGGGCCGTCCTCGGCCCGTCGTGCGCGGCCGCGAGGGGCCGGTCCGCGCGGCCGGCAGGAGCCGTGCGTGCGCCGTCCTCGGCCCGTCATGTCCCGCCGGGCCGGGGCCGTGTCCCGGCGGTGGGCCAGCCCGGAGGCGCCGCCCGGCCGCCCCCGGGCCTCCCCCGGACGGCATGCCTATATCAAGTTCTACGCGCGTAGGATACGGTGGCCCCGCGTTCTCCTGTGACTTCAAGTGGCCTATGGGACAAGGGAGTTGACATGTGTGAACACCATGCGGAAGACAGCGGCCGGGCACGCGCGGGGCGAGGCCTGGTCAGCCGGCGGGCGCTGCTCCGGGGATCGGCCGCCGCGCTCGGGGTGGCCGCCGGCAGCGGACTGCTCGCGGCGGCCCCCGCGCACGCGCTGAACCTCTACAACCCCTTCAGCGGCTACCCGCTCACCAGCGGCTGGCAGGACCACATCAACCGCGGCTCGCTCGGCGGGATCGACTACGCGATGGGCGTCGGCACGGCGCTGCCGGCCGCGGACGCCGGGACCGTCACCAACATCGCGGACAACGGGACCGGCGGCCACACGGTGACCATCACCCACGGCGACGGCTACCGGACCCAGTACATGCACCTGTCGCGGTTCGCGGTGGCCAACGGCACCTGGGTGCCGAGGGGAGGCATCGTCGGCTGGTCCGGCGGCGCGGCGGGCGCCCCCGGCTCGGGCAACTCCACCGGCCCTCATCTGCACTGGCACCTCATCACCCCGGGCGGCGTCCGGGTCAACCCGCTCGACCACCTGGGCGGCGGGGGCGGCGGACTGCCCAAGACGTCGACGGAGCAGGACGGCGTCCCCGGGCCCGTCATGTGGCGGCGGGCGCAGAACTGGCTGCGCATCGAGTCCGGTTACACCGGCCCGATCGACGGCGTACCCGGCCCGAACACCTACGCCGCCCTCCAGCGGAACATGCGGAACTGGGGCTACACCGGCCCCGTCGACGGCGCCCCCGGCCCCAACACCTGGGCGGCCGTCCAGCGGCTCGCCGCCGCCCACGGCTACACGGGCCCGATCGACGGGGCGATGGGCCCGGGCTCCTGGCGCGGCTTCGCCCGCTTCCTCAACCAGGACCGCTGGGACTAGACCGCTCCCGGCCCGAGAGGACGGCGGGCCGCCCCCGGGCCGTCGCGGCACGCAAAACCGGGTGAACCCGGACCGCACCGCCCGGTAGCGTCCGGCGGGCGGGCCGCCCTCCCGGCGGCGCCTCCGCCCACGTCCACCCCACGGAGACCACCATGACCGGCCGACCCGCGACGACGACCCTGTGGCGGCCCACCGGGCCCGAGGAGCTGGCGCTGGTACGGGAGTCGGGGTGGCGGGCGTGGCCGCCCCGGCTGCCGGAGCAGCCCATCTTCTACCCGGTGCTGAACGAGGACTACGCGATCCGGATCGCCCGGGACTGGAACGTGAAGCACAGCGGGGCGGGCTTCGTGACCCGCTTCGAGGTCGACTCGGAGTTCCTGACGCGGTACCCGGTCCAGCAGGCGGGCGGCCGGACGATCCTGGAGCTGTGGGTGCCGGCCGAGGACCTCGCCGAGTTCAA
Organism: Streptomyces zhihengii; assembly: GCF_016919245.1. NCBI lineage: Bacteria > Bacillati > Actinomycetota > Actinomycetes > Kitasatosporales > Streptomycetaceae > Streptomyces > Streptomyces zhihengii. The sequence continues at coordinate 3,247,562 of NZ_JAFEJA010000001.1, forward strand.
CGCCCACCTCGTGGGCCCGATCCGGGTGGTCCACGAGTTCCGCTGAGGGACGCGGCGGCCCCGGTCACCCGCCGCCCTCGTACAGCCGCCTGAGCCACCAGCGGCGCGGATCCGCTCTCCAGCGGCTGCTCCAGGACAGCGGGTCGGGGAAGGTCCGGCGGCGGAACCGGGCGTCGAGGCGGTCGAGCAGCCGTCGCAGCTCGCCGGCGGCGGCGGGCGGCAGGACGGCCACGACCTCCTCCAGGGTGTCCCGGCACTCGGCGATGTCGTCGTAGCGGCAGCCGGGGCAGGCGGGGCACGAGGAGGGTTCCAGCGCTGCCCGGCCGCCGGGTGCCCGGACGAAGGCGCGGTAGCGGGCGAGCATCCGGGCGGTGACTCCGGGCGCGATGTCCACGTGGCGGGACGTGTGTTCGGCGAAGTGGATCGCGGCGGTCGTCCCGGCCGACAGCCGGTCGTCGACGGGGCCGAGATCGCGGGCCCAGGCCGGTGCGGGCCGATGGGCGGGGAGTGCGGCGCGCAGGGCGCCCGGCCGTCTACGCGGCATGTGCCTTTCGGCAGGTGGTCGTCATGCCGTCATCCTGCCACGGCCGCCGCGACCGTCCGGGGCGTTCAGACGCGGGCGGCGTCGAGGGACGGGAAGCCGATGACCACGGCCGCCTCCGGCCGGTCGCCCTCCAGAACCTCGTGGGCGGCGTGATGCGGCTACGGGTACGGGTCAGGTCGCGCGCCCCGGGGCGGCTTCGCCTGTCGGCCCCCCGAAGGGTCAGGGCCCCGGGAGGTCAGGGGCCGGCGGGGCCGGGCGGCACGGTGGCCTGGAAGTAGCCGACGAGGCGTTCGCGGCGGTAGCCGAGGCGGTCGTTGACGGCCAGCATGGGGCCGTTCTCGTCGGCGACGGTGGTGGCGATCTGGCGGAGTCCGGGGCGTTCGGCGGCGAGGACGCCCATCAGATGGCGCTTGACCGCCCGCCCGAGGCCGCGTCCGCGGTGGGCGGGGACGACGACGGTGTCGTACTGGAGCGCACGGGTGTCCGCCGGGTCGCGGAGCACGACCTCGGTGTAGGCGGCCACGGAGTCCGTGGCGGTGTGCAGGATGGCGGCGGTGTGGATCGCGCCGCCGCGTTCCTCGACGACGCGCGCGGCGGCCCGCACGCGTGCCGCGTCCCAGGCGGGCGCGGCCTGTTCGAGCTCGCCGACGGGGGCGTCGGCCATGTCGTCGTGCGCCCGGGCGAAGACGTCGGCGAGCGGGTCGGGCACGACGCCGGACCAGTGGGCGTACGCGTACCCCGCGGGCAGCGCGGACCGCTCCGGGTGGTCGTCGAGGGCGGTGGCGAGGTCCTGGACGTACCAGGCGAGGGGCAGGGCGTTCACGAAGCCGCGGGCGCGGGCGAACTCCTCGCCGGGGCCGCCGTTCTCGACGAGGACGGACACCGACCGGCGTCCGTCCGCCACGAGTTCGGCGCGGACGGCCCCCCACAGCAGGGATCCGGCGCCGTGCTTCCTGGCGCGCGGGTGGACGGCGAAGGCGTCGACGAAGGCCGTGTGGCGGTTGTCCGCCTCGCCGAAGAGGACGAGCGTGGCCACGCCGTCGTAGCCGGCGCCTTCGGCGGCGGGGACGGCGAAGTGGACGGTCCGGGTGCGGGCGGAGGGCTTGCGCAGGCGGCCGGCGCTGTCGGTGCGGGAGGGCGGCGGCACGCTGTCCGCGAGGTCGTGGAGATGGGCGGCGCGCAGGACCGCGTGCCAGTGGTCGACGTCTGCGTCGGTGGGGTCGGCGGGCAGGCGGGTGACGGTCATGCGGTGGACGGTACGTCGGGCGTCCGGGCGGCGCAGGTCAATTTCGGGGCGCGCGGCCGGACTCGGACACCTGCCCCGGACACCCGCACGGGGCACGGGCACACGCGCCGGCACGGCGAAGGCGGCGGCCCCGGTGCACGGGACCGCCGCCTTCGCGGTAGGACGGGCGGGATCAGACGGCGGAGCCGGCCTTCCACTGCGACCAGGCCATGTTCCAGCCGTTCAGGCCGTTGTCGGGCTGGATCACCTTGTCCTTGGAGTTCTTGACGACGACCACGTCACCGATGAGCGAGTTGTCGTAGAACCAGGCGGCGGCCTGGTTCGGGTCGCCGGCGCCCTTGACGTCGTTCAGACCGACGCAGCCGTGGCTGGTGTTGGCGTTGCCGAAGACGGAGTCGGCACCCCAGTAGTTGCCGTGGATGAAGGTGCCGGAGGTGGACAGCCGCATGGCGTGCGGGACGTCCTTGATGTCGTACTCGCCCTTGCCGTCGTCGTCGGTGAAGCCGACGGTGGCGCCGTTCATCCGGGTCTCCTTGAACTTCTCGGAGATCACCATCTGACCGTTGTAGGTCGGGTTGTCGGGCGAGCCGGCGGAGATCGGGATGGACTTGATCGTCTTGCCGTCCTGGGTGACCGTCATCGTCTTGGTGGCGACGTCGACGGTGGAGACCTGGTTGCGGCCGATCTTGAAGGTGACGGTCTTCTGCTGGACGCCGAACACGCCGTCCGCGCCCTCGACGCCGTCCAGGGCGAGCTTCAGGGTGACCGTGGAGTTCTCGGTCCAGTACTGGTCGGGACGGAAGTCGAGGCGCTGGTTGTTGAACCAGTGGCCGACGACCTCCTGCCCGGCGCTGGAGGTGACGGTGATGCCCGACTGGACGGCCTTCTTGTCGGTGATCGCCTTGTTGAAGTTGAGGGAGACCGGCATGCCGACGCCGACGGTCGACCCGTCCTCGGGCGTGAAGTTGCCGATGAAGCTGTTGTCCGGCGACACGGTGGTGAAGGAGGAGTTCTCGTGGGCCTCCAGGCCCGCGGAGTCCTTCGCCGTGGCGGCGATCTTGTAGGTGGTGGAGCGCTTCAGCGGGGCGGACGGCTTCCAGCTCTTGCCGTCGCCGGCGAGGGTGCCCTCGACCGGGGCGCCGTCGGCCGTGGTCATGGTGACCTCGGTCAGGGTGCCGTCGGAGACGGTGACCTTGGCGGCGTTGTTGATGCTGGCGTTGTCGGAGCCGTTCTTCGGCGAGATCGCTATTCGGGCCTTGGAGACCTCCTTGGCGGCCGCCTCGTCCACCTGGGCCTGTGACGCCTTCGAGCTGTCGGCGGAGCCGGCTTCCTTGTCGCCGCCGCTGCAGGCGGAAAGGACCATTACGCCGCCGAGGACCGCGGACGCGACCACGAGGCCCTTGCGCCGCTTGCTGTCCGTCATCACACGCTTCTCCATCGTTGCCGATTCCCCTGACCGTCACTACGGACAATCCCCATAACGGGGCATCCGGTTCCCCATCCGCAAGGGATGTGGGCAAGAACACTGCCGCCGGCGTGACCCCCGACACATCCGGCGTCCGCCTCGTCGATCTGATCGACGCGGCTCGTGGGCCGCCGGTTGCAGCGGAGCCCTCACTGTGAGGCACGCGACTGGCCTGCTCCTGGTTCGCCTGCCCGACGATCCGGATCCGAAGCATGCCGATCGGGCCCCGGGCCGGAGCCCGCCGATCACGGGGATCCGCGGGCGCGCCGCGTGTCCCCCTCCATCATCCCCCGCGCCGGACCCGCCCCCGTACCGGGTCCGGCCCCCGGCCGACGCCGTCAGACCCGGGCCGCGTCGCCGTCCTCGGCCTCGTCGTCCTCCGTCTCGTCGGCGTCGTCGGCGTCGTCGGCCTCGTCGTCGAGCTCCCACTCCTCGTCGTCCGGGTCGTAGTCGATCTGCTCGCTGCTCCAGGACGCCTGGGCCAGGTCCACCCCGGGCACCTCGGCGACCAGGTCGAACGGGTCGACCAGGTACGCCAGCGCCTCCGCCTCGTCCTCGCGCACCGCGGCACGGGCGTGCGCGCGCTCCTCGTCCGGCATGAACTCGTCGGCGGCGATCCGCTCCAGCGCGGCCCCCGTCAGGGCCTCGGGCTCCTCGATCTCCAGCACCAGCTCCACGCGCAGGCGCACAAACCGTGATGTCTCAGAAGTGCTCATGGTCCGGAGCGTAGGGGGCCCGGCCCCCGCCGCTTTCCCACGACCCGCTGCGTTCACTAGCATCGGCGCAGCCACCGATTCGACGATGTCTCAAAGGGGATCGAGTTCGTGTCCGTCGCACGTCGACCGCTGCTGACCGCGACCGCCGCAGGGAGCCTCCTGTGCGCGCTGTGGTTCGTCCCTTCGGCGAACGCGACCGCCGAGAGACCGGCCGCCGGCCAGGAGCGGGCGCAGGACGCCGCCGCCCGGGCCGCGGCCGCCGAGGCCGCCGGCGAGGAGCTGCGGCTCGCGGACACAGGTGCCGGGATGGACACCACGCCGTACGTGATCGGCGGCTCGGCCTTCCTCGCGATCGGAGCGGGCTTCGTGGCGTACTCGGTGCGCCGGAGCCACGCCTACGCGCTCTGAGGGCACTCCCCGCGAGCCACGCCCGCGCGCTCCGATGGCACTCCCCGCGAGCCACGCCTACGCGCTCCGAGGACTTCCCCGGAGCCACGCCCGCGCGCTCCGAGGGCACTCCCCCGCACCGCCGTGCCGCCGGGCACCCGCCCCCGCGCGTCCGCCCCGGGCCGCGGGAGGCGGACCGGGGCGGCGCGGGGCCCGGGAGGCCCCAGGCCCCAGACGTCAGGCGTCAGGCGTCAGGCCCCAGGCGTCAGGCCAGGGGGCCCGTCACGGGCTCCACGGCCGCGAGGAGCCTGCCGTCCCGCACGAAGGCGTCCGCGGCCTCCAGGTCGGGCGCGAGGAAGCGGTCGGGGCCGGGGCCCTCGACGCCGGCGGCCCGCAGGGCGGCGATGGCCGCCCGGGAGGCCGGGGCCGGCGTCAGATGGCGGCGCAGCTCGATGGCCCGGGTCGCCGCGTACAGCTCGACGGCGACGATCCGGTTGAGGTTGCCGATCGCGGTGCGCAGCTTGCGCGCGGCGGACCAGCCCATGGAGACGTGGTCCTCCTGCATCGCGGAGGACGGGATGGAGTCGGCCGACGCCGGGACGGCGAGCCGCTTCATCTCGCTGACCAGGGCGGCCTGCGTGTACTGGGCGATCATCAGACCGGAGTCGACGCCCGCGTCGTCCGCGAGGAACGGCGGCAGGCCGTGCGAGCGGTTCTTGTCGAGCAGCCGGTCCGTGCGGCGCTCGGCGATGGATCCGAGGTCCGCGGCGGCGATGGCGAGGAAGTCGAGCACGTACGCGACGGGCGCGCCGTGGAAGTTGCCGTTGGACTCGACGCGGCCGTCGGGCAGGATCACCGGGTTGTCGACGGCGGAGGCGAGCTCGCGGTCGGCGACGAGGCGGGCGTGGGCCATGGTGTCCCGGCCCGCGCCCGCGACCTGCGGGGCGCAGCGCACGGAGTAGGCGTCCTGGACGCGCGGCGCCTCCTCCTCCTGGAAGTGGCCGGTGAGGCCGGAGCCCTCCAGGACGGCGAGCATGTTGGCCGCGGACGCGCCCTGGCCGGGGTGCGGCCGGATGGCGTGCAGTTCGGGGGCGAGGACCCGGGCGGTGCCGAGCAGGGCCTCCAGGGAGAGGGCCGCGGTGACGTCGGCGGACTTGTAGAGCCGTTCGAGGTCGGCGAGGGCCATGATCAGCATGCCGAGCATGCCGTCGGTGCCGTTGAGGAGGGCGAGGCCCTCCTTCTCGCGCAGCTCGACGGGCTGGATGCCGTGGGCGGCGAGCAGCTCGCCGGCGGGCCGCACGGTGCCGTCGGGGCCCTCGGCGTCGCCCTCGCCCATGAGGGCCAGGGCGCAGTGCGAGAGCGGTGCGAGGTCGCCGGAGCAGCCGAGGGAGCCGTACTCGTGGACGACGGGCGTGATGCCCGCGTTCAGCAGGTCGGCCATGGTCTGCGCGACCTCGGGGCGGACGCCGGTGCGGCCGGAGCAGACGGTCTTCAGGCGCAGGAACATCAGCGCGCGCACGACCTCGCGCTCGACGCGCGGCCCCATGCCGGCGGCGTGCGAGCGGACGATGTTGCGCTGGAGCTGGGCACGCAGCTCGGGGCTGATGTGCCGGGTGGCCAGGGCGCCGAAGCCGGTGGAGACGCCGTAGACGGGCTCGGGCTTGGCGGCCAGGGCGTCCACGACGGCACGGGCCGCGGCGAGCGCGGCGACGGCTTCGGCGGCGATCTCGACGCGGGCGTCCCGGCGGGCCACGGCGACGACGTCATCGGCGGTGGTACCGGACGTCCCCACCACCACAGTGTGCATATCCATATTCAGAAGCCTACGGACTGAATCCCAACCTGTCACCAGTAGTCGCCGGTTCCGCCCCTTACGGCCCGGCCGCACGCCGCCGGCCTGCGCGGACGTCCGCGCCGTGCCCCGGGGCGGGCGGCGGCGTCAGGGCTCGCTCCAGGGCTCCCGGGCCTCGGCGTCGTCCTCCGGGCTGGCGTCACGGAAGCGGCGGCGGTCCTGCGGGGCGCGCGGCGGGGAGTCGGCGAGCCGCAGCACCGTGCCGTCCCGGCCGGCCACCACGGGGCCCGGCGAGCGCGCCGCCTTGGCCCGGTACTGCGCGGCATCGGCCAGCCGGAACAGCCGGCGGCCGGAGACCACCTGCCCGATCGGGTCGCCGGTCGACGCGACCCCGCAGGCGACACCGGCGCCGAGTTCCAGCTCTCCGGCCCGTACGCACAGTTCGGCGGCGGCCGCGATCACGTCGTCGGCGGGCGGCCCCTCGGCCACCAGGCAGAACTCGTCACCCCCGAGACGGGCCGCGAGAGCCCCCGGCAGCACCGCGCCGCAGCGCGAGAGCACCGAGCCGAACCGTTCCAGCAGACGGTCCCCGACGGAGTGGCCCAGGGTGTCGTTGACCTGCTTGAGCCCGTTCAGGTCGCACACCACCAGACTGACGACGACACCGTCCCTGCGGTGCCGCTCCAGCGCCTCGTCCAGCCGGCTGTCCACGGCCCGGCGGTTGGCGAGTCCGGTGAGCGGGTCGGTGAAGGCGAGCCGGCGGACCTCCTCCAGCCGCTCGGTCTGGGCGATGCCGGCGGCCACGACGGAGGCGAGGACGGCCGCGAAGTCGGCGTCCTCGCGGCCGTACACGGGCGCGCCGACCGGCCGGGCCACGTACAGCTCGCCCCAGGCCCGCCCGTGCAGCACGATCGGGGCGACCACGCAGCAGCCGCGGCGGCGGCGGCGCAGGGCGGAGACGCGCTGGTGGCAGTAGCCGTGGCCGTCGGTGGCGGGCCCGTCGGCGGTCTCCACCCAGGCGTCCGGCTCGCCGCCGCCGGCCCACTGCTCGTGGAGGAACTCGGTGATCTCGGGGAAACGATTCACCGGGTAGGTCTCGGACTCGGGGAACTCCTCCTCGCCCTCGGCCCGTTGCCCGGCGTTGACGAGCACCTTGAGCCGGCCGCGCTCCCTCTCCCAGACGGAGAGCGCCCCGAAGGTGCTGTCGAGCGCGACACACGCCCCGAGCGCCGCGGCCCGCCAGGACTCGCGAGGAGTGTGGGCGGCCGCCATCGCCTGCGCCAGTGCCACCACGGCCCGCAGCCGCCGATCCTCAGCCATCACCCCAGCTTAGGGAGCTTTGCCCCGCTTTGAGCGGTGACGCGGGCTACTCCAGCCCGCCCGGCGATCGAGGACACGGCCGCAGGCCGCACCCAACCCACCGGCACGCACCGCCCCCGCCCACACAACCCGCCCCGGCGGGGCACCGCCCCGCACCCCGCGCCTCAAACGCCGGCGGGGCTGAAGAAAGCCAAGGGGCTACTCGCCCGGAACGGGGCACCTCCAGCCCGCCCGGCGATCGCGGACACGGCCGCAGGCCGCACCCCACCCACCGGACGCGCACCGCCCCCGCCCACACACCCCGGTCCAGCGGGGCTCCGCCCCGCACCCCGCGCCTCGAACGCCGGCGGGGCTGAAGAAGGCCAGGGGCTACTCGCCGGGCCAGGACGGGCGGCGCTTGGCGTTGAAGGCGGCGACGCCCTCCGCGCGGTCGCCGGAGAAGGCGGTGGCACGCCAGGCGGCGTCCTCGACCTCCAGGCCGGCGCGCAGGTCGAGCCCCTGGCCCAGGCGCATCGCCTTCTTCGCGTTGCGCAGCCCCACCGGCGAGTTGACGGCGATCCGGGCGGCCAGCGCGAGGGCCTCGGTGCGGGCGTCGTCGGCGAGGACGTCGACGAGGCCCAGCTCGCGGGCCTCCGCCGCCTCCACCTTGCGCGCGGTGAAGACGAGCTCCGCGGCGCGCGCCGCCCCGACGCGCCGGGGCAGGAGCTGGGTGCCGCCGCCCCCGGGGATGACGCCCACGGAGACCTCGGGCAGCCCCACCACCGCGGTCGCGTCGGCGACGATCACGTCGCAGGAGAGCGCCAGCTCGAACCCGCCGCCGAGGGCGAAGCCGTGCACGGCGGCGACGGTGGGCATGGGCAGCTCCAGCACGCCGGTGTAGGCGCCGCGCGCCGTGGGGCGCTGGCGCACCAGGTCGGCGTCGGAGAAGGAGTTGCGCTCCTTGAGGTCGGCGCCCACGCAGAACGCGCGCTCGTTGCTGGAGGTCAGCACGGTGACGCGGACGTCCCGGTCGGCGGCGAGGGCCGCGCAGGCCGCGCCGATGGAGACGGCCATGTCGGTCGACACGGCGTTCATGGCCTTCGGCCGGTCCAGCACCAGCTCGGCGACATGGCCCTGCTCGTGCCTGCGTACCGCGACGAACTCCCCGAACCTCTGCTCGGACTCCGGCATGACGGCCCACCCTCCCGGTTAACGATGGTTCACAGGGATCATAGGACCCGCCGCCGGCCGTCCGGGAGACGCCCGCCCTCAGCCCGCCCTCAGCCCGCCGTCAGCCCGCCGTCAGCCCGCCGGCCTGCGCCCCAGCAGCCACGGCTCCACCACGCCGAGACCGCGCACCGGGCGCTGCCACATCGGCTGGAGTCCGTAGCGGTACGGCGAGGGCTCGTCGCTCTCCTTCTCCGCGGCGGCGGCCTCCGTCTCGGACGCGGGGGCGTCCCCCGTCCTGATCAGCTCCTCCGCGAAGGCGCCGTCCACCAGCACGGCGTCCTTCGGCGCTATCGAGGTGAGCCGGCTCGCCAGGTTCACCGTGGTGCCGAAGACGTCGCCCATGCGGGTGGTGACCGTGCCGAAGGCGATGCCCACGCGCAGCGCCGGCATCGTCTCGTCCTGGGTCATCGCGTCGATCAGCCGGAGCGCGATCTCGGCGGCGGTGCGCGCGTCGTCCGCCGCGTAGAGGACCTCGTCGCCGAGGGTCTTGATCAGCCGGCCGCCGTGCGCGGCCACCAGGTCGGCGCAGGTGGTCTCGAACGATTCGACCAGCTCGCCCAGTTCCTCCTCCTCCAGGCGGCGGGTCAGCCGGGTGAAGCCCACGAGGTCGGCGAAGCCGACGGCCAGCCGGCGGTCGACCATCTCCTCGTCGTCGGCGGCCTGCACCACGCGGCCGGTGGCCGCGGCGAGCTGGCGCCGCCAGACGTAGACGAGGAACTCCTCCAGCTCCGGCAGCAGCAGCTCGACCAGGGGGTAGGTGACCTCGGTGCGGGTCATGCCCGGCTCGGGCGGCTCGGTGAGGCCCTCCAGGAACGAGTCGATCTGCCACTCGGCCAGCCGGGCGGTGGTCTGCCCGGTGGAGCGCGCGACCTGGATCGCCATCGGCTCGCTCAGCAGCCCCGCCTCCACGAGACCGGCGAGCCGCCGCAGGGCGAGCACGTCGGCCTCGGTGAGGGCCTTGGCCTGGCCGATGTCGGCGAAGCCCATGGCGCGCCAGAAGCGCGAGGCCAGGTCCATGGAGACACCGGCCGTGCGGGCGGCCTGGAAGGGGGTGTAGCGGCGCTCGGCGCCGAGGATGAGCTGTTCCAGCCGGATGGCCAGCGGGTCGTCGGACGGCTCCGCCGTGTGGTCGACCTCGTGGTGCGGCGGGTGCACGGCCCCCTGGGAGCCCGATGACGCCGAGGACGCGCCCTGGGACCCGGAGTCCCGCGGCGGCTGCGCGCCCGCGCCGGAAGTGGTGTCGTCGACGGTCACCAGCCGCCTCCTGCCCGTTCCCTGCGCACGTACCTGCCGATCTGTCGCTCGATCGCCTCAACGATACGGCAGGTGTGCCCCAGCTCACGTCCCGGCGGCGGACCCGTCCCCCGCCGTATCCGGTATACGCCGTACGCGGTGCGTGCCCACGGCGCGCGGGCGCGGCGGCGGTGCGCGGCCACGGCCCGCCCCCGGCGGGGACGGGCCGCGCGCGGAGGTCAGGCGGGGCGCAGATGGACGATGTCGCCCGCGCCGACCGTGGTCCGGGTGCCGTCGGGCAGGGCGATGACCAGGCGGCCGTCGCCGTCGATCGCGACGGCCTCGCCCGTGGCCGAGGTGCCGCCCGGGAGCTCGGCGCGGACGGTGCGGCCGAGGGTCGCGCAGCCCGCCGCGTAGGCCGCCTGGAGCCCGGACGCGGCCGGGTCGCCGCCCGCCGCGCGCCATTCGCCGTACCAGTGCTCCAGGGAGCGCAGCACGGCCCGCAGCAGCGGGTCGCGGTCGGTGGAGACGGCGTCCGCCAGGGCGAGCGAGCCCGCCGCGGGCACCGGGAGTTCCCCGGCGCGCAGGGAGACGTTGATGCCCATGCCGAGGACGACCGCGTCCTCGCCCGCGCGCTCGGCGAGGATGCCGCCGGTCTTGCGTTCCTCGCCACGGACGGTGACCAGCAGGTCGTTGGGCCATTTGAGGGACATGTCGGTGCCGGCGGCCCGGGCGAGACCGGTGGCGGCGGCGACGCCGGCCAGCAGCGGCAGCCAGCCCCAGCGCTCGACGGGCACGCCCGCGCCGGGGCGCAGCAGCACCGAGAGGAAGATCCCGGATCGCGCCGGCGCGATCCAGCTGCGGTCCAGGCGCCCCCGTCCCGCGGTCTGCTCCTCGGCGACCAGCACCGCGCCCTCGGGCAGCTCCGCCGCCCGTGCGGCGAGGTCGGAGTTGGTCGATCCGGTCGAGGCGACCACGTCGAACGAGGTCCACAGCGAGCCGGGGACCAGCAGCCCCCGGCGGAGCGCGGGGACGTTCAGGGGAGGTCGGTCGAGGTCGGACCAGCGGCTCGCGGGTGCGCCGTCAGGCGCATTGCCTTGCGTCATGCAACCCAGACTAGGTGTGGCAAACGCCGCACTGCCGAACGGTATCCGCGCCGATACGCTACGAACCAGTAGCAACGGAACCGCTTCTTCCTTCCGTTACCGTCCGTCCCCGTGACCAGCCAGGGAGCCGCATCCCGATGTCCGAGCCGGAAGCCATCGACATCCACACCACCGCGGGCAAGATCGCGGATCTTCAGCGCCGTATCGACGAGGCGACGCACGCCGGCTCCGCGCGCGCGGTGGAAAAGCAGCACGCCAAAGGCAAGTTGACCGCCCGGGAGCGGATCGCCCTGCTGCTCGACGAGGACTCGTTCGTGGAGCTCGACGAGTTCGCCCGGCACCGCTCCATCAGTTTCGGCCTGGAGAAGACCCGCCCCTACGGGGACGGCGTGGTCACCGGCTACGGCACCGTCGACGGCCGGCCGGTGGCGGTGTTCTCGCAGGACTTCACCGTCTTCGGCGGGGCGCTCGGCGAGGTGTACGGCCAGAAGATCATCAAGGTCATGGACTTCGCGCTGAAGACCGGCTGCCCGGTCGTCGGCATCAACGACTCCGGCGGCGCCCGCATCCAGGAGGGTGTGAGCGCGCTCGGCATGTACGGCGAGATCTTCCGCCGCAACACCCACGCCTCGGGTGTGATCCCGCAGATCTCGCTGGTCGTCGGCCCCTGCGCGGGCGGTGCGGTCTACTCGCCCGCGATCACCGACTTCACGGTGATGGTGGACCAGACCTCGCACATGTTCATCACCGGCCCGGACGTCATCAAGACCGTCACCGGCGAGGACGTCGGCTTCGAGGAGCTCGGCGGCGCCCGCACCCACAACACCACCTCGGGTGTGGCGCACCACATGTCGGGCGACGAGAAGGACGCGATCGAGTACGTCAAGTCGCTGCTGTCGTACCTGCCGTCGAACAACCTCTCCGAGCCCCCGTCCTTCCCCGAGACCGCCGATGTGGCCGTCAGCGACGAGGACCGGGAGCTGGACACCCTCATCCCGGACTCGGCGAACCAGCCGTACGACATCCGCACGGTCGTCGAGCACGTCCTGGACGAGGGCGAGTTCCTGGAGACCCAGGCGCTGTTCGCGCCGAACATCGTCACCGGCTTCGGCCGTGTCGAGGGCTTCCCGGTCGGCATCGTGGCCAACCAGCCGATGCAGTTCGCCGGCTGCCTGGACATCGACGCCTCCGAGAAGGCCGCCCGCTTCGTGCGCACCTGCGACGCGTTCAACGTGCCGGTGCTGACCTTCGTCGACGTCCCCGGCTTCCTGCCGGGCGTGGACCAGGAGTACGGCGGCATCATCCGGCGCGGCGCGAAGCTGATCTACGCGTACGCCGAGGCGACCGTCCCGCTGATCACGGTGATCACCCGCAAGGCGTTCGGCGGCGCGTACGACGTCATGGGCTCCAAGCACCTGGGCGCCGACCTCAACCTGGCCTGGCCGACGGCGCAGATCGCGGTCATGGGCGCGCAGGGCGCGGTGAACATCCTGCACCGCCGCACCATCGCCGCCGCCGAGGGCGCCGAGGAGCAGGAGGCCACCCGGGCGCGGCTCATCCAGGAGTACGAGGACGCGCTGCTCAACCCGTACACGGCCGCCGAGCGCGGGTACATCGACGGGGTGATCATGCCCTCCGAGACGCGCGCCCAGATCGTGAAGGGTCTGCGGCAGCTCCGCACCAAGCGGGAGAGCCTGCCGCCCAAGAAGCACGGCAACATCCCCCTCTAGGACCCCTGCCAGGAGGCCGCCGAAATGATCAAGGTCGTACGGGGCAACCCGACCCCCGAGGAGCTGGCCGCCGCCGTCGCGGTGGTGCAGGCGCGGGCCGCTGCGAGCGCGGCGGCCGCGGCCGGGACGAGCGACGCCGTGCCGGAGGGCTGGTCCGATCCCTCCCGCATCGCCCGCACCCGCAGGCCGATGCCCGGCCCGCGGTCCTGGGTGCGCAGCTACTGGCCGTCGTAGGGCGTGACGGCACGGCGAAGGGCCGGGTCCCCCGCGGACCCGGCCCTTCCGCGCGCCCGCGCCCGCTTGCGGCGCCGGGTGCGTGCCGGGCCGCCAGGCGCAGGCCGGGCGCGCCGGGGGCGCGTGCCGGGCCGCGGTGGCGCCTGTCGCCGGGGGCGTGTCTGCGCCCGTCGTGCGCCGAGCGCGTCGGGGGCGCGTCCCGCCGGGTCCGCGTGCGCCGTTCGCCTGCCGGGCGCTCACAGGACCGCGGCGACCTCCTCGGCCATGACCCGGTAGCCCTTGTCGTCGGGGTGGAGCAGGTCGCCGCTGTCGTAGGCGGGGTGGAGGCGCCGCGGGTCCACGGGGTCGGCGAGCGCCCGGTCGAGGTCGACGACGGCGTCGAACTCGCCCGAGGAGCGGATCCAGTCGTTGGTCTCGCGGGCGGCCCGGGAGGAGTGCGGCCCCCAGTGGTCGGAGCCGCCGAGCGGCAGCAGCGTGGCGCCCACGACCCGCAGCCCGCGCTCGTGCCCCGCGGCGATGAGCCGCCGGTACCCCGCGACGAGTTCCCCGGCCGTGACGCGGGGCGCCGGGCGGTAGGTGGGCTCCTGCGGGGCCTCGGCGAAGCCGATGTCGTTGAGGCCTTCGAGGACGACGACGGTGGAGACGCCCGGCGCGGCGAGCACGTCGCGGGCGAAGCGGGCGGTGCCGCGCTCGCCGTACCAGGCCGAGTCGTTGAGCAGCAGGTTGCCGCCGATCCCCGCGTTGAGCACGGGCCGTCCGGTCAGTTCGGCGAGCGCGTCGGACCAGCGCCGGTCGGCGCCGTGGGTGGAGCCGAAGCCGTCGGTGATCGAGTCGCCGAACAGGACCACGCCGTCGTCGCGGCCGGCGTCGGTCTCCACCGCGCTCAGGTGGTACCAGGACGCGGTCCGCTCCCCGAAGGACTCGCCGCCGGGCGCGGTGAGCCGGTCGCCGGCGGCGCGCCAGGAGTCGGTCCACGCCTGGGCGTGGAAGGTGGCGGGGCCGGTGGTCCCGGCGAAGTGCAGGGAGACGGTCACGGCGTCGAGCGCCTCGGTCGCGAAGTCCACCGGGTCGCTGAGCAGTTCGCCGCGCGCGGGGACCGAAGCGCCGGGCCGGCCGCCGAAGGTGAGCGCCCGGACCGAGCCGGGCTCGACGGCCGCCCCGCCCGCCGGGCGCGCGACGGTGGCGCCGGTGAGCGGCAGGGGCGAGGTGCCGTACGCGTGGGAGAGGCGGACGCGCAGCCGGCCGCCGCCGGCGGTGAGGCGGACGACCTGGCGCACGGTCTGCGCGGAGAAGCCCTCCTGGGACCAGTTGGGGGTGAAGCCGGTGCTGGGCGCCTGGGGAGAGGCGGCCCAGGCCGCGGTCCAGGCACGGGAGACGGATCGCATGGGCATCGGGGACAGGGACGACATGCGGGACCCCTTAATGGGCATCGAGTTCCATTAGGATGACGAGGAGACCGTAGCACCGTCAGCCCTCCTAATGGAACTGGAGTCCCGTTTGAACGCCGTACCCGGTACCGTCCGCCCCGGCGGCCGCACCGCCAAGGTCCGCGCCGCCGTCCTGGAGGCCACCCGGAACGCCCTGGTGGACGACGGCTTCCACGCCCTGAACCTCGACCGGATCGCCGCCGCCGCCGACGTCGGCAAGACCACCGTCTACCGGCGCTGGGGCTCGGCCACCGGGCTCGTCGCCGACCTGCTCCGGGACATGGCCGAGCAGTCGCTGCCCGCCGCCGACACCGGATCGCTCGAAGGCGACCTGCGCGCCAACGCCCGCCTCGTCCTCGACACGCTCACCGACCCGCGCATGGGCCCGGTGTTCGCCGCGGTGATCGCGGCGGCGGCCTGCGACGAGGAGTGCGCCGAAGCCCTGCGCGGCTTCTACGCGACCCGCCTGGAGACCTGGGCCGCGGTGGCCGAACGCGGCTTGGCCCGCGGCGAGATCCCCGCCGGGACCGACCCGGTGGAGGTCCTGCGCGCCGTCTCCGCGCCGCTCTACTACCGGTTCGCCGTCAGCCGCGAACCGCTCTCGCCCCCCGACGCCGACCGCGCCGCGGCAGCGGCCCTCGCGGCCGCCCGGGCCGGCGCCCTGCGGTCGCAGGCACCGGACGCCGCGGGCTGATCCCGCCCCGGCCGGACCCCGGCTCCGGGGCCCCGGGAAGTACCCGAGGACGAGGCGGAGGCCAGGGTTGAGTACGCATACTCAGGCGTCACGGACCCGGCGCCAGCAGGATCGAAGGCATGCTGTGGTCCGATCCCGAGAACGAACCCCCGAAGGAACTGCGGGACATGCAGGCGATGCTGCGCCGCGCCGGTCTGCTGCTGGCGCTGGCCATGCTCGTGGCGATGCTCTCCGCCGGCCTGCGCTGACCCGCGCCCGCCCCGGCCGCCGCCCCGGGGCCGGCTCCGGGGGCCCGCCTACGATGGCCCCCATGACCCTCACGCCCCGCCGCCGGCTCGTGCTCGCCTCCGCCTCGCCCGCGCGGCTGAACCTGCTCAAGCAGGCCGGACTCGACCCGCACGTCATCGTCAGCGGAGTCGACGAGGACGCGCTGTCCGCGCCCACCCCCGCCGAACTGGCGCTCGTGCTCGCCGAGGCGAAGGCCGCGGCCGTCGCCGCCCGCGAGGAGGCCGCCGGGTCGCTGCTCATCGGCTGCGACTCCGTCCTCGAACTCGACGGCCAGGCCCTCGGCAAGCCCGCCGACGCCGAGGAGGCCACGGCGCGCTGGAAGGCGATGCGCGGCAGGGCGGGCGTCCTGCAGACGGGCCACTGCGTGATCGACACCGCGACCGGCCGCCGCGCCTCGGCCACCGCCTCCACCACCGTCCGCTTCGGCGAGCCGTCGGACGCCGAGGTTTCGGCCTACGTGGCCAGCGGCGAACCGCTGCACGTGGCGGGCGCGTTCACCCTCGACGGGCTCTCCGCTCCGTTCGTCGACGGCATCGACGGCGACCCCGGCAACGTCATCGGCCTGTCGCTGCCGCTGCTGCGCAGGCTCCTCGCCGAACTGGGGATCGAGATCACCGACCTCTGGGTCTGAGGCGTCCCGCACCCCGGGGCCCGCGGTGCCTCAGGCGGCCGCGGGCTCGGCCCCCGCCGCCGGCGCGTCCGGACCGGACGGGCCCGCCGGGCGCGCCTTCTGGCGCGGCTGCTTCCCGTAGGCGACGAGCGGCAGGACGATCAGCGCCAACACCACCATCATGAACGTGAACGCGGGCCAGCCGACCAGACCCACCGTCAGGGCGCCCAGCACCCCGTGGAGCACGGCGCAGGAGATGAGCGCGATCCGGGCGAAGCGGCCGGGCGCCCGGTCGCGTACGCCGGCGAGCAGCAGCAGCACCGAGCACAGCAGGAGGAAGAGCCCTCCGCCGATGCCCAGGCCCCAGGTGCCGCCGGCCATCACATCCGTGTCGAGCCCGTCCAGGGACATGTTCTGCCCCTGGACGAACCTCGCCATGATGCCGTTGAGCACGACGATGCCCGCGGCCTCCACCAGCAGGACAAGCGCAGCCACCACGGCCACCGGTCTGCGCACCACGGCGCCCCCAACCCTCGTCAACCGGAAGTACGTACGACAGCCCGCACGCTACTGACCGGTAAACGCGGGGACAAGAGATGCGGCACACCCGGCCACGACTCAAAGAATCATTGGTCCATTCGTAGGGACTCCACAAAGAAACCTGTTCGGCCGATGACCTCTTGAACAGAGACCTTGACCACACAGGGCGGCTACTGTGCGAGGGAGGAACCCGTCGTACCTTGGTGCGACAAGGGATTTCGCGGGTCAGCGAGCCTCGAATCACGCTCCGTGTGGGCAAGCTCACCAATGGGGACGGGTCGAAAGGCCGTGTCGGCAGTCCCTAAACTCAGCTTGTTTCAAGGAGGGAGCCATCGTGCGCAAGGTGCTCATCGCCAACCGTGGCGAAATCGCTGTCCGCGTCGCCCGTGCCTGCCGTGACGCCGGGATCGCCAGCGTAGCCGTCTACGCCGACCCGGACCGGGACGCTCTGCACGTCCGGGCGGCCGACGAAGCGTTCGCCCTGGGCGGTGACACCCCGGCCGCCAGCTATCTGGACATGGCCAAGGTGCTGCAGGCCGCAGCCGATTCGGGAGCGGACGCCGTCCACCCCGGCTACGGCTTCCTGTCCGAGAACGCCGAGTTCGCCCAGGCCGTCCTCGACGCCGGGCTGACCTGGATCGGACCGCCCCCGCAGGCCATCCGCGACCTGGGCGACAAGGTGGCGGCCCGCCACATCGCCCAGCGCGCCGGCGCCCCGCTGGTCGCGGGCACTCCCGACCCGGTGTCGGGCGCCGACGAGGTCGTCGCCTTCGCCCAGGAGCACGGCCTGCCCATCGCGATCAAGGCCGCCTTCGGCGGCGGCGGCCGCGGTCTGAAGGTCGCCCGCACCCTGGAAGAGGTGCCGGAGCTGTACGACTCGGCCGTCCGCGAGGCGGTCGCCGCCTTCGGCCGGGGCGAGTGCTTCGTGGAGCGCTACCTCGACAAGCCGCGCCACGTCGAGACCCAGTGCCTCGCCGACCGGCACGGCAACGTGGTCGTCGTCTCCACCCGTGACTGCTCCCTCCAGCGCCGCCACCAGAAGCTGGTCGAGGAGGCCCCGGCCCCGTTCCTGACGGCCGAGCAGAACGCCGAGCTCTACCGCGCCTCCAAGGCGATCCTGAAGGAGGCCGGCTACGTCGGCGCCGGCACGGTCGAGTTCCTGGTCGCCGCGGACGGCACGATCTCCTTCCTGGAGGTCAACACCCGCCTCCAGGTGGAGCACCCGGTCACCGAGGAGGTCACCGGCCTCGACCTGGTGCGCGAGATGTTCCGCATCGCCGACGGCGAGGAGCTGGGGTACGACGACCCCGCCGTGCGCGGCCACTCCTTCGAGTTCCGTATCAACGGCGAGGACCCGGGCCGCAATTTCCTGCCCGCGCCCGGCACCGTCACCACCTTCCGTCCGCCGACCGGCCCGGGTGTCCGCCTGGACGCGGGCGTCGAGTCCGGCTCGGTCATCGGCCCGGCGTGGGACTCGCTGCTCGCCAAGCTGATCGTCACCGGCGCCACCCGCGAGCAGGCGCTCCAGCGCGCCGCCCGCGCGCTCGCCGAGTTCGAGGTCGAGGGCATGGCCACGGCCATCCCGTTCCACCGCGCGGTCGTGGCGGACCCGGACTTCACCGCCGACCCGTTCCGGGTGCACACCCGCTGGATCGAGACCGAGTTCGTCAACGAGATCAAGCCCTTCACCGTCCCCGGTGAGGCGGACGAGGACGAGTCCGGCCGCGAGACCATCGTGGTCGAGGTCGGCGGCAAGCGCCTGGAGGTCTCCCTCCCCTCGTCGCTCGGCATGACGCTCGCCCGCACCGGCCTCGCCGCCGGCGCGAAGCCCAAGCGCCGGGCCGCGAAGAAGTCCTCCTCCGCCGCCTCCGGCGACACCCTCGCCTCCCCGATGCAGGGCACCATCGTGAAGGTGGCCGTCGAGGAGGGCCAGGAGGTCAAGGAGGGCGACCTGATCGTCGTCCTGGAGGCCATGAAGATGGAGCAGCCGCTGAACGCGCACCGCTCCGGCACCGTCAAGGGCCTCGCCGCCGAGGTCGGCGCGTCCCTGACGTCGGGCGCGACGATCTGCGAGATCAAGGACTGACCCGCCCTCCCGCCGTACGTCGCAGGGCCCCCGGTGCCACGCACCGGGGGCCCTGCGCCGTCCCCGGCGGCCGCGCGGGGCCTCTGTCCGGGATCGCTTCCGGCTCCGCGCCCCGCCCGCGCGCGGCCTCCCTTCCGGACCGGGGCGGATCGGCGGAAGGCCCCGGGGGCGGCCGCCCGGCGGGCGACGCGGCGGGGTGCGGCATCCTTGACGTGTGACGGAGACCAGGCCGAAGCGCGCCGACGCGCGGCGCAACTACGAGCGACTGCTCACCGAGGCGCGTGCCGTGTTCGCGGCACGCGGCACCGACGCGTCGCTGGAGGAGATCGCGCGCCGCTCGGGGGTGGGCATCGGCACCCTGTACCGCCACTTCCCGAGCCGCCACGCGATGATGAGCGCCGTGTTCCAGGAGGCGCTCGCCGAACTGCTGGAGCGCTCGCGCGAACTCGCGGAGGCCGAGCAGCCCTGCGCCGCGCTGGTCGGCTGGCTGCGGGCGGTCGTCGCCCACGCCGGCGAGTACCGGGGGCTGGCCACGGCCCTCATGTCCGGTACGGCCGACGACAGTTCCGCGATGGCGTCCTGCAGCATCCCGCTCCGCGAGGCCGGCGAGGGCCTGCTCCGGCGCGCGCAGGAGAGCGGCGCCGTGCGGTCCGACGTGTCCATCGGCGACCTGATGCAGCTCACCAACGCCATCGCCCTGGCCACCGAACAGACCCCCGGCGACAGGGAGTTGCCGGACCGGCTGCTCGCGCTCACCCTGCGGGGGCTGCGGGCGGACGGTCCGCCCGCGGCCTGACGCGCCGGCCCGGACGGCCCCAGCCGCACACGAGCGCCCTGTCCGGCCCGTTGGAACCCGGGCGGCCCGGCCCGTGCGGAGGCCATCGCGCCGCGCGCGATGCAGCGACAACCGGCCGAAGCCAGCCCCAGAGGGGCGCATCCACCGGCGGACCGCCCACGCCCCGGCCCGGCGAAAGCCTCCGAGCCACGGGGTCGCACCCGCGCGCGGAGCCGGCCACTACCGCGGAGCGGGCTCAGCGGCGCCGGAGGTCGGCGACACGGGCCGCCGGACGCTCGGGGTGGGCGTCCGGCGACAGCCCGCCGGCGGCGCTGCGCAGCCCCGTACGCGTACGGCGCTGGCCGGGGAGCGGGACGTCGTGGCGGGCGGGCCCGGCGGGCGCCTCCGCCCCGGCGACCGCGATCTGCACGCCCTGGTCCGCGAGCGCCTGGAGCTCCGTCGCGGCCCGGTCGTCGTGCACCGGCGGCTCGTCGGTCACCAGGCGGGTGATCACGTCCGTCGGCACGGTCTGGAACATGGTGTCGGTGCCGAGCTTGGTGTGGTCCGCGAGGACCACGACCTCCGCCGCGGCCTGCACCAGCGCCCGGTCCACGCTCGCCGAGAGCATGTTGGAGGTGGACAGGCCCCGCTCGGCCGTGAGGCCGCTCCCGGAGAGGAAGGCGCGGGACACCCGCAGCCCCTGGAGGGACTGCTCGGCACCGCTGCCGACCAGGGCGTAGTTGGAGCCGCGCAGCGTGCCACCGGTCATCACGACCTCGACCCGGTTGGCGTGCGCCAGCGCCTGGGCGACCAGCAGGGAGTTGGTGACGACGGTCAGACCGGGGACGCGGGCGAGCCGGCGGGCCAGCTCCTGCGTGGTCGTCCCGGCGCCGACGACGATGGCCTCGCCCTCTTCGACGAGGCCGGCGGCGACGTCGGCGATGGCCGTCTTCTCGGCCGTGGCGGACAGGGACTTCTGCGGGAAGCCGGATTCACGGGTGAATCCGCCCGGCAGGACCGCACCGCCGTGGCGGCGGTCGAGGAGTCCTTCTGCCTCCAGTGCCCGCACGTCCCGCCGTACGGTCACTTCGGAGGTCTGGACGACGCGGGCGAGCTCCCGGAGCGACACGGCTCCGTTGGCGCGCACCATTTCGAGGATCAACTGACGACGTTCTGCAGCGAACACAAAACTGACAGTAACCCCACCGCCCGTCAGTTTTCAGCTCTATGCACCGGATATCGGAAATTGCGCACTTGGGAGGCCGCCAAGTGATATAGACGGCCTCCCAGTTGATCGCATCGCGCGCGGAGTGCCCGGGGTTCGCCGGGTTTCTTCCCCCGGCGGGGGCCGTCAGCCCTCGCCCTCGGTCTTCCGGGTGTGGAGCTGACGTGCCACTTCGGCGATCGAACCCGACAGAGACGGGTACACGGTGAACGCGTTCGCGATCTGTTCCACCGTCAGGTTGTTGTCGACCGCGATCGAGATGGGGTGGATCAGTTCCGAGGCGCGCGGCGAGACGACCACGCCGCCGACGACGATCCCGGTGCCCGGCCGGCAGAAGATCTTGACGAAGCCGTCCCGGATGCCCTGCATCTTGGCGCGCGGGTTGCGCAGCAGCGGCAGCTTGACGACCCGGGCGTCGATCTTGCCCGCGTCCACGTCCGCCTGGGTGTAGCCGACGGTGGCGATCTCCGGGTCGGTGAAGACGTTGGACGACACCGTCTTGAGGTTCAGCGGCGCGACCGCGTCGCCGAGGAAGTGGTACATCGCGATGCGGCCCTGCATCGCCGCGACCGACGCCAGCGCGAAGATCCCGGTGACGTCGCCGGCCGCGTAGACGCCCGGCGCCGAGGTGCGCGACACCTTGTCCGTCCAGATGTGGCCCGAGTCCTTCAGCCGGACCCCCGCCTCCTCCAGGCCCATGCCCGCGGTGTTCGGGATGGCGCCGACCGCCATCAGGCAGTGGGTGCCGGAGATGACCCGGCCGTCGGAGAGGGTGACCTCGACCCGGTCGCCCACGCGCTTGGCGGACTCCGCGCGCGAGCGCGCCATCACGTTCATCCCGCGCCGGCGGAACACGTCCTCCAGCACCGCCGCCGCGTCCGGGTCCTCGCCCGGCAGGACCCGGTCGCGGGAGGAGACCAGGGTGACCCGCGAGCCGAGGGCCTGGTAGGCGCCCGCGAACTCGGCGCCCGTGACACCGGAGCCGACCACGATGAGCTCCTCCGGGAGCTCGGTCAGGTCGTAGACCTGCGTCCAGTTCAGGATGCGCTCGCCGTCGGGCTGGGCGTCCGGGATCTCGCGGGGGTGGCCGCCGGTCGCGATCAGCACGGCGTCCGCGGTGAGCGTCTCCTCGGTGCCGTCGCCGGCCCGCACGATCACCTTGCGGGAGCCGTCCACGGACTGCTGCCCGTCCAGCCGGCCGCGGCCGCGCATCACCCGCGCGCCCGCCCGGGTGACGGAGGCGGTGATGTCGTGCGACTGGGCGAGCGCCAGGCGCTTCACACGGCGGTTGACCTTCCCGAGATCGACGCCGACGACCCGGGCCGCCTGCTCGATGTGCGGGGTGTCGTCGGCCACGATGATGCCGAGTTCCTCGTAGGAGGAGTCGAAGGTCGTCATGACCTCGGCCGTGGCGATCAGGGTCTTCGACGGCACGCAGTCGGTCAGCACCGATGCCCCGCCCAGACCGTCGCAGTCGACGACGGTCACCTCCGCGCCGAGCTGGGCGGCCACCAGGGCCGCCTCGTATCCGCCGGGTCCGCCGCCGATGATCACGATCCGGGTCACTGAAAAGTCCGCCTCGCATTGTCGATCCCGGCCCGCCTGCCCGCTCCGCCGGGGGTCCGGGGAGGTCCCCGGGGGAATGCAGTACGTACTTCATTGTCCCGCACCGCGCGGGTGTTCTCGCCACGGGGGCGGCGGTGCCCGCGGGGGGCGCCGGGCGGGCGGCCCCGCTCCGGCGTGTCCCCGCTCCCGCCCCGCGCTCCCGTACCCTCGATCCCATGTCGCTCTACGCCGCGTACGCCGGCAACCTCGACGCGCGGCTGATGACCCGCCGCGCACCGCACTCCCCGCTGCGCAGCACGGGCTGGCTGAACGGCTGGCGCCTGACCTTCGGCGGGGAGCAGATGGGCTGGGAGGGCGCCCTGGCCACCATCGTCGAGGCGCCGCGTTCCCAGGTCTTCGTCGCGCTGTACGACATCGCGCCGATGGACGAGGACTCCATGGACCGCTGGGAGGGCGTGGGGCTCGACATCTACCGCCGGATGCGGGTGCGGGTGCACACGCTCGACGGCGAGGAGCCGGCCTGGGTGTACGTGCTCAACGCCTACGAGGGCGGCCTGCCCTCCGCCCGCTACCTGGGCGAGCTCGCGGACGCGGCGGAGTCGGCCGGCGCACCCCACGACTACGTGATGGAGCTGCGCAAGCGCCCCTGCTGACCCGCCGGTCCCGGGGCCCGCACGACGCGCGGCCGTCATCCGGCCGTCATTCGTCGGAAACGACAAGACAACGATCCGAGGACCGTACGCGGCGTCATCTACGCGCGTAGGGATTCACGGGTTACCCTCATCGGCGTGAACGCATCTGTGAATCCGGACTCCCTCGGCCCTCTCGCCGACCCCCATGCCGCGGCCGACCAGGCCGCCGCGCGCCTGCGCGAGCTGACCGGCACCGGGACTCATGACGTCGCGCTGGTGATGGGCTCCGGCTGGGCCCCCGCGGTGGACGCGCTCGGCGCCCCCGAGGCGGAGTTCCCCGTCACCGATCTGCCCGGGTTCCCGCCCCCGGCCGTCGAGGGCCACGGCGGCACGGTCCGCTCCTACCGCATCGGCGACAAGCACGCGCTCGTCTTCCTCGGCCGTACGCACTTCTACGAGGGCCGCGGCGTGGCCGCCGTCGCCCACGGCGTGCGCACCGCCGTCGCCGCCGGCTGCAAGACCGTCGTGCTCACCAACGGCTGCGGCGGCCTCCGCGAGGGCATGCGCCCCGGCCAGCCGGTGCTCATCAGCGACCACATCAACCTGACGGCCGCCTCGCCGATCATCGGCGCCAACTTCGTCGACCTGACCGACCTGTACTCGCCGCGGCTGCGGGCCCTGTGCAAGGAGGTGGACGAGACGCTGGAGGAAGGCGTGTACGTCCAGTTCCCCGGCCCGCACTACGAGACCCCGGCCGAGATCGGCATGGTCCGCGTCATGGGCGGCGACCTGGTGGGCATGTCCACCGTGCTGGAGGCCATCGCCGCCCGCGAGGCGGGCGCCGAGGTGCTCGGCATCTCCCTCGTCACCAACCTCGCCGCCGGCCTGTCGGGCGAGCCGCTGAACCACGAGGAGGTCCTCCAGGCCGGCCGCGACTCGGCCGCCCGGATGGGGACGCTGCTGGCCCGGGTGCTGGAACGCCTCTGACCCCCGGCGCGGGCGGCTGGGCGGGCGGCGGGGCCGCCGGCACTCCACCACGACGATCATCCTGACGATCACCACGAGAGGCGGACCAACCGTGCAGCACGACGTCATCACGCGGGCCCGGGCATGGCTGGCGGAGGACCCCGACCCCGAGACCCGCGCCGAACTCGCCGCGCTCCTCGACGCCGGGGACCTCGACGCGCTCGGTGAGCGGTTCGCCGGCACGCTCCAGTTCGGCACCGCCGGCCTGCGCGGCGAGCTGGGCGCCGGGCCCATGCGGATGAACCGGGTGGTCGTCATCCGCGCCGCCGCGGGCCTCGCCGCCTACCTCAAGGCCAAGGGCCGCGGCGACGGACTGGTCGTCGTCGGATACGACGCCCGCCACAAGTCCGCCGACTTCGCCCGCGACACCGCCGCCGTGATGACCGCCGCCGGGCTGCGGGCCGCCGTCCTGCCCCGCCCGCTGCCCACCCCGGTCCTCGCCTTCGCCATAAGGCACCTCGGGGCCGTCGCCGGGGTCGAGGTCACCGCCAGCCACAACCCGCCCCGCGACAACGGCTACAAGGTCTACCTCGGCGACGGCAGCCAGATCGTGCCCCCCGCCGACCGGGAGATCGCCGACGCCATCGACGCGATCGCGAGCATCGACGACGTCCCGCGCGCCGACAAGGGCTGGCGGACCCTCGGCGACGAGGTCCTGCGCGCCTACCTGGAGCGCACCGACGCCGTGCTCTCCCCCCACTCCCCGCGCACCGCCCGCGTCGTCTACACCGCGATGCACGGCGTCGGCCGCGAGGTGCTGACCGCCGCCTTCGCCCGGGCCGGCTTCCCGCCGCCCGCGCTGGTGGCCGAACAGGCCGACCCGGACCCGGAGTTCCCCACCGTGGCGTTCCCCAATCCGGAGGAACCCGGCGCCATGGACCTCGCCTTCGAGGCGGCCCGGGCCGTCGCGCCCGACGCGGTCATCGCCAACGACCCCGACGCGGACCGCTGCGCCGTCGCCGTGCCGGACGCCTCCGCCGAGGGCGGCTGGCGCATGCTCCGCGGCGACGAGGTCGGCGCGCTGCTCGCCGCGCACCTCGTCCGCAAGGACGCGTCGGGCGTCTTCGCCGCCTCGATCGTCTCCTCCTCCCTCCTCGGCCGGATCGCCGCCGCCGCGGGCCTCCCCCACGAGGAGACCCTCACCGGCTTCAAGTGGATCGCCCGCGTGGAGGGGCTGCGCTACGGCTACGAGGAGGCGCTCGGCTACTGCGTCGACCCCGGCGGCGTGCGCGACAAGGACGGCATCACGGCGGCGCTGCTCGTCACCGAGCTGGTCTCCGAGCTCAAGGAGCAGGGTCGGACGCTGACGGACCTGCTCGACGAGCTGGCCGTCGAGCACGGCCTGCACGCCACCGACCAGCTCTCCGTGCGCGTCGAGGACCTGACCGTCATCGCCGACGCCATGCGCACCCTGCGCGAGCACCCGCCGGAGTCCCTGGCGGGGCTGCGGGTCGTCTCCGCGGAGGACCTCACGGAGGGGTCGGCGAAGCTGCCCCCGACGGACGGGCTGCGGTATCACCTGGACGGTGAGTACACGGCCCGGGTCATCGTCCGCCCGAGCGGCACGGAGCCCAAGCTCAAGTGCTACCTGGAGGTCGTCGTCCCCGTCCCGTCCGCCCCCGCGCTGCCCGCCGCGCGTGACGCGGCGGGCGTGGTCCTGGCGGCCCTGAAGCGCGACCTGTCCGTCGCGGCCGGGCTCTGAGGGGGGCCTCCTGGTTCCGGGGGCGCTCGGGCAGGGGTTGCCGGTCCCGTGCCGGCCGGGCTGATGGGGCTGGGGGCGTCCGCCGCGTGGTGGCCGGTGGTCGTGGCGCACCCCCGCTGCGCGCGGGGTGCGCTGGTGCCGGGCGGGCTGTTCCGGCGTGCCGGCCGGTGGTCGCGCACCCACGCTGCGCGCGGGTGTCCTCAAGCGCCGGACGGGCTGGGGTTGCCCGAGCACGGTCCGGTTGGTGCGGGTGCCGTTGGGGCGCTGCGGGGGTGGGTGCGGGCGAGGCTCGCCCGGGGTTGGCCCGTCCCTAGCTCGACGACCGTTTTATCGCCCTCACCCACCCCCTCCGCGCCCCCGCCCACGGGAACCGGCCCGTCCATCGTGGCGGAGGGGGTACTTCAGCCCCTCCGGCGCTTGACCACACCTGTGCGCAGCACGGTGCCACAACCCACGAACCGGCCCCGCCCGGGCACCCTCAGCCCGTCCGGCGCTTGAGGACACCGCGCGCAGCACGGTGCCGCGACCGACGAACCCGGGCACCCTCAGCCCGTCCGGCGATTGAGGACACCGTGCGCAGCGCGGTGCTGCGACCACCGGCCCGCAGGCGGGTCGATCCCACCACCAAGGGCGGACCGGTCCGCAGGCCCCGGGGACGGGGCGCGCAGGGGGCGTGGGCGGGCGATAAAACGGTCGTCGAGCTAGGGCAACGCAGGATAGGGCGAGCCTCGCCCGCACACGCCCCCGGAGCGACCCGGGACCCCCACCCCACGAACCGGGCCCAGGCCGGGCAACCCCAGCCCGTCCGGCGCTTGAGGACACCCGCGCGCAGCGGGGGTGCGCCACGACCACCGGCCGGCACAGGGCCGGAACAGCCCGCCCGGCACCAGGGCACCCCGCCCGCAGCGGGGGTGCGGGCACACGACGGCCCCCACGCCGGAACAGCCCCGAAACCAGAAGCCCCTACAGTGCCAGCAGCACCAGCGCGAGCACCGCCCCCGCGCCCAGGGGGGCGAGCAGTTCGAAGGCCCAGCGGGTGGTCGGCTCGCCCTGGGCCTCGGGCCGGCCCCCGAGCCGCTCCGCCGTCGCGCGGAGTTCCGCGATCGTGCGGTCGGCCGGCGCCATGCGGGACTCATCGTCGGAGACGTCCGCCGTGACGGACGTCCGCCCGTGCGGGTCGTCCGCCGCGCGCTGCATCTGCCGCCGGGCCGCCCGCTTGCGCTGCCGCAGCGAGACGGGGATGGCCCAGAGCTGGTACTTGGTGCCGGACTGCGTGACGAGCTCGCTCGAGTAGCTCGCGCGCACGTCCGCGACGGCGCCCCACGGCACGGTGACGGTACGGAAGGGGTTGCGGATCCGCAGCCGCTCGTCGTTGACGTGGACCGCGGGCCGGAAGGTGAAGGCGACGATCAGGGGGACGGCGAACAGGGCGACGGTCAGCGCCACCCAGGGCGCCCGGCCCTCCCCCCGGACGGCCGCGTCGACGACGATCCAGCCGATGATCGCGAGCAGCAGCCCGCCGCCGGCCATGGCGGCGGGCGACCGGAAGACCCGGTCGGCGTAGGTGGGCTCGGCGGGCGGCTCGGAACTCGTCATGGGTCCGATTCTGCCGCACCGGCTCCCGTCGCCCCACGACAGGAGCCCCGCGCCCCCGGGGACACCGGGCCCAGGGGGCGGGCGCCGAAGGGCGGGGCCCCCGCCCCGGGGGCTCCCGGGGCGGGACCGGCGCGCCCCGCCCCGGGAGCCCCCCGCCCCGGCCCCCGGCCGGAACTCCCTCCCCCCTGTACAGGTCGCTACGCGCGTAGATATGCTCATCTGGTGACCATGCCCACCAATGCACCAGCACTCGCCGACGTGACCGCGTCCGACGGTGCGCTGCGCCGCTTCCTGCACGGGCTGCCCGGCGTCGACGCCGTCGGCCTGGAAGCGCGCGCCGCCTCCCTCGGCACCCGTTCGATCAAGACCACGGCGAAGGCGTACGCCATCGACCTGGCCATCTCGATGATCGACCTCACGACGCTCGAAGGCGCGGACACCCCGGGCAAGGTCCGGGCGCTCGCCGCCAAGGCCGTCAATCCCGATCCGACCGACCGCACGACCCCGAGAACCGCCGCCGTCTGCGTCTACCCCGACATGGTGGCGACGGCCAGGGCCGCGCTGGCGGGCTCCGGTGTGAAGGTCGCCTCCGTGGCCACCGCCTTCCCCGCGGGCCGTGCCGCCCTCGACGTGAAGCTCGCGGACGTGGCGGACGCCGTCGCCGCCGGCGCGGACGAGATCGACATGGTGATCGACCGGGGGGCCTTCCTCGCCGGGAAGTACCTGAAGGTGTACGAGGAGATCCGCGCGGTCAAGGAGGCCTCCGGCGAAGCCCGGCTCAAGGTCATCTTCGAGACCGGTGAGCTCTCCACGTACGACAACATCCGCCGGGCCTCGTGGATCGGCATGATGGCGGGCGCGGACTTCATCAAGACGTCGACCGGCAAGGTCGCGGTCAACGCCACCCCGGCGAACACCCTGCTGATGCTGGAGGCCGTGCGCGACTTCCGGGAGCAGACTGGAGTGCAGGTGGGCGTCAAGCCCGCCGGCGGGATCCGTACCTCGAAGGACGCGATCAAGTTCCTGGTCCTGGTGAACGAGACCGCCGGCGAGGACTGGCTGGACAACCACTGGTTCCGCTTCGGCGCGTCGAGTCTCCTCAACGACCTGCTGATGCAGCGGCAGAAGCTCGCCACCGGCCGCTACTCCGGCCCCGACTACGTGACAGTGGACTGATCATCATGGGTTCCGTATTCGAGTACGCACCGGCCCCCGAGTCGCGGTCGGTCGTCGACATCGCCCCCTCGTACGGGCTGTTCATCGACGGTGAGTTCACCGACGCCGCGGAGGGCAAGGTCTTCAAGACCGTCTCGCCGTCCAGCGAGGAGGTGCTCGCCGAGGTCGCGCGGGCCGGCGAGGCCGATGTGGACCGGGCGGTGAAGGCGGCCCGCAAGGCGTTCGAGAAGTGGTCGGCGCTGCCGGGTGCCGAGCGCGCCAAGTACCTGTTCCGGATCGCCCGGATCATCCAGGAGCGCAGCCGTGAGCTGGCGGTCCTGGAGACGCTGGACAACGGCAAGCCGATCAAGGAGACCCGCGACGCGGACCTCCCGCTGGTCGCCGCGCACTTCTTCTACTACGCGGGCTGGGCCGACAAGCTCGACCACGCCGGCTACGGCCCCGCGCCGCGGCCGCTCGGTGTCGCGGGCCAGGTCATCCCGTGGAACTTCCCCCTGCTGATGCTGGCGTGGAAGATCGCCCCGGCGCTGGCGACGGGCAACACCGTCGTGCTGAAGCCTGCCGAGACGACCCCTCTGTCCGCGCTGTTCTTCGCCGACATCTGCCGTCAGGCCGGGCTCCCCAGGGGTGTCGTGAACATCCTGACGGGCTACGGGGACACCGGTGCCGCGCTGGTCGGCCACCCGGACGTGGACAAGGTCGCCTTCACCGGCTCCACGGCGGTCGGCCGGGCCATCGCCCGGCAGGTCGCCGGCACCCGCAAGAAGGTCACCCTGGAGCTGGGCGGCAAGGGCGCCAACATCGTCTTCGACGACGCCCCGATCGACCAGGCCGTCGAGGGCATCGTCAACGGGATCTTCTTCAACCAGGGCCAGGTCTGCTGCGCGGGCTCGCGGCTGCTGGTCCAGGAGTCGGTCGAGGACGAGCTGCTGGACTCCCTGAAGCGCCGGCTGTCCACGCTGCGTCTCGGCGACCCGCTGGACAAGAACACGGACATCGGGGCGATCAACTCCGAGGAGCAGCTCTCCCGGATCACCACGCTGGTGGAGGCGGGCGAGGCGGAGGGCGCCGAGCGCTGGTCGCCCGCGTGCGAGCTGCCGTCGGCCGGCTACTGGTTCGCGCCGACGCTCTTCACGGGCGTCACCCAGGCGCACACCGTCGCCCGTGACGAGATCTTCGGCCCGGTGCTGTCGGTGCTGACGTTCCGCACGCCGGACGAGGCGGTCGCCAAGGCGAACAACAGCCAGTACGGCCTCTCCGCCGGCATCTGGACGGAGAAGGGCTCGCGCATCCTCGCGGTGGCGAACAAGCTCCGCGCGGGTGTGGTGTGGGCCAACACGTTCAACAAGTTCGACCCGACCTCGCCCTTCGGCGGCTACAAGGAGTCGGGCTTCGGCCGCGAGGGCGGCCGTCACGGTCTGGAGGCCTACCTCGATGTCTGAGCCGATGCGCCTGAGCGTCTTCAAGACCTACAAGCTGTACGTCGGGGGCAAGTTCCCCCGCTCCGAGAGCGGCCGGGTGTACGAGGTGACGGACTCGAAGAAGGGCAAGTGGCTCGCGAACGCGCCGCTCTCCTCCCGCAAGGACGCCCGTGACGCGGTCGTCGCCGCGCGCAAGGCGTTCGGCGGCTGGTCCGGGGCGACCGCGTACAACCGCGGCCAGGTCCTCTACCGCGTCGCGGAGATGCTGGAGGGCCGCAAGGGCCAGTTCGTGCAGGAGGTCGCCGACGCCGAGGGCCTGTCGAAGTCGAAGGCCGCCGGCGTCGTCGACGCGACGATCGACCGCTGGGTCTGGTACGCGGGCTGGACGGACAAGATCGCGCAGGTCGTGGGCGGTGCCAACCCGGTGGCGGGCCCGTACTTCAACCTGTCCACGCCCGAGCCGACGGGCGTGGTGACGGTGCTGGCGCCGCAGGAGTCCTCGTTCCTGGGCCTGGTCTCGGTCCTCGCGCCGGTCATCGCGACCGGCAACACGGCCGTGGTGATCGCCTCCGAGAAGGCGCCGCTGCCGGCCCTGTCCCTGGGCGAGGTGCTGGCCACCTCCGACGTGCCGGGCGGCGTGGTCAACGTGCTCTCCGGCCGCACGGCGGAGATCGCGGCGCCGCTCGCCGCGCACCAGGACGTCAACGGCATCGACCTGACCGGCGCCGACGAGGTGCTGGCCAAGGAGCTGGAGGCTGCCGCGGCGGAGAACCTCAAGCGCGTCCTGCGTCCACAGGCTGTGGATTTCTCCGCGGACCCCGGCACCCGGCGTCTGACGGCGTTCCTGGAGACCAAGACGGTCTGGCACCCGACCGGTTCGCTCGGCGCCTCCGGTTCCGCCTACTGACCGGCTCCGCGGGTTCCTCTCCGTCCGGAGGAGCCCGCGGCCCGCACGGCCCCGACGGGCAGCGCCCGTCGGGGCCGTGCGCTGTCCGGGCGGCGGACCCGGGGTCGGGCGGTAGCGGGGGCTCCGGTACTGTCCGCGTTCTTACGCCGCACATACATCTGCTCCCCGGGGGAACACATGACCGTCCAGCCGCCGTCCGGCAATCCCTTCGCCGCCCAGCCCGGCCAGCCCGCACAGCCCGCACAGGGCAACCCGTACGCCACGGTCCCGCCGCAGAACTCCGGCAACCCCTTCGCGCAGGGCCAGCCCCAGGGGCAGCCGCAGGGCCAGCCGCAGAACTCCGGCAACCCGTTCGCGCCCGGCGCGCCGCAGGGCGGCCCCGCCGGTGTGCCGGGCGGCTGTCAGTTCTGCGGCAGCGTCCCCGCGGCCGAGGCGACGGTCCGCGCCCGTCAGGGCATGATCATCGCCAACCGGACCCAGAAGGTGGAGGGCCACTTCTGCCGCTCCTGCGGCATGGCCGTCCACCGCGAACTGAGCGCGAAGACGCTGCTCCAGGGCTGGTGGAGCGTCCAGTCGTTCCTGCTCACCCCGTTCACCCTGATCGGCAACCTGAGCGCCCGCGGCAAGTTCAAGAAGCTCGCCGAGCCGTCGGGCGGCTTCCAGCAGCCGATGACGCCGGGCAAGCCGATCATGCGGCGGGCCGCGGCCGTCGGCGTCCTGGTCCCGCTGGCGCTGGTCGGCGCCATCGTGACCGCCGTCGTCATGGACGACAGCGCCGGCACCGCGAGCGCGGGCGACTGCGTGCGCAACAACGGCACCACGATCGACCCGGACATCGCCGTGG
This sequence comes from Streptomyces zhihengii, assembly GCF_016919245.1. NCBI lineage: Bacteria > Bacillati > Actinomycetota > Actinomycetes > Kitasatosporales > Streptomycetaceae > Streptomyces > Streptomyces zhihengii. Next base: position 3,279,059 of record NZ_JAFEJA010000001.1, read on the forward strand.
TCGAATGCGGCTCGGCCGAGGCGCAGTTCAAGGTGGCCGAGCGCCACGACGGCACCGTCGCGCAGTGCGACCGCAACCGCTTCTCCGAGTACCGCGAGTACGGGGGCAGCAGCGACTTCACCCTCTGCCTGGAGCCCCTGCCGTAGGGCACCGGCCCGCACACCGCCGGGGCCGCCGGACGCACGCGTCCGGCGGCCCCGTGCGCGCACGGCTCAGGGCAGCAGCCCCTGTGCCACGGGCCCGGCGACCGGCAGGTCCTCCAGGGCCTGGCCGCGGGTGATGTTGTCCGTGACCAGCGCGGTGCTGACCGGCTGGAAGTCGGCGACCTGGGTGCCCACCGCGTTGTCGAGCGGGTCCACCCCGGTGTTGGCCAGCGGGTGGAGCTGGAGACTCTTCAGTTCGCCGACGCCCGCCACCGAGTTGGCGGCGAGACCGGTCGCCGCGCCCAGCGGCACGGCGCCCAGCACGGACTCCGCGCCGACGGGCGCTGCCGCGGGCGCCGCCTGTGCCGAGACGGCCCCCGCGCCGAGCGCCGCGCCCGCCGCGGCGACGGTCAGGCCGGCGCGCAGCAGGGTGCCGCGGCGGGGGGAGGGAGCTGCGTGTCGAGCCATGGTCTGTCCTTCTCCTGGAGTCCTGGGTACGAGGTCCGGTGGCGGTGCGCCCGGGCCGCGGCCGGTGGCGAGGTCCGGTGACGGCGGCGGCGCGGAGCGCGGATGTGACGCGTCGCTCGGTACCGACCGCGTCCCCGGGGGTCCCACGGGGGCGTCCATGCGTCAGACTTGTCTCCCGTGAGTTCCCAACCCATCCCGACCCGCGTCGTGCTGCTCGCGGGCCCTTCCGGTTCCGGAAAGTCGTCCCTCGCCGCCCGTACCGGACTGCCGGTGCTGCGCCTGGACGACTTCTACAAAGAGGGCAACGACCCGACACTCCCCCGGGTGACGGGCAGCGCCGACATCGACTGGGACTCACCCGCGTCCTGGGACGCGGACGCGGCGGTCGCCGCGATCGGCGAACTGTGCGGGACGGGCCGCACCGACGTCCCGGTGTACGACCTGGCCACCAGCTCCCGCGTCGGCCACGACACGTTCGACATCGAGCGGACCCCGCTGTTCGTCGCCGAGGGCATCTTCGCCGCCGACATAGTGCGGCGCTGCCAGGAACTGGGCGTGCTCGCGGACGCGCTGTGCCTGCGCGGCCGCCCGTCCACCACGTTCCGCCGCCGGCTCGCGCGTGATCTGCGCGAGGGCCGCAAGTCGGTGCCGTTCCTGCTGCGGCGCGGCTGGCGGCTGATGCGGGCGGAGCGCGGGATCGTCGCCCGTCAGGCGTCGCTGGGCGCCCACCCGTGCGGCAAGGCGGAGGCGCTGGGCCGGCTCACGGACGCGGCGGCCGGCCGGTGCCGGGTCCCCGCGGCGCGCCAGGCGGCCTGAGGCTCCGGCCGCGCACCGGCCCCGGACCGGTCTCCGGCCCCCGGACACGGAAGCGGGGCCGGACAGAACCCCCCGGCCTGTCCGGCCCCACTTCTCCCCCGTGGATCCCCGTGTCCCCCGTGGATCCCTGCCGCCGCCTCCCCCGACGCGACGGGCCGTGCGTCCCCCGTGCTCCCCCGTTTTCCCCCGTGGTGCCGGGATCCCCGTTCCCCCGTGGATCCCTCCCCGTTCCGCCGCCTCCCCCGACGCGGCGGTCGTGCCCTCAGGCCACCAGCTCGCCGAAGGACTCCTCCTCGTCACGGCCGAAGCTGAGGACCTCGTCCTCGCGCAGCCGGCGGAGCGACCGCCAGATGCTCGACTTCACCGTGCCGACACTGATGTCCAGGATGTCCGCGATCTCCGGGTCGGTGCGGCCCTCGTAGTACCGCAGGACCAGCATCGTGCGCTGGAGTTCGGGAAGCCTGGCGAGCGCCTGCCACAGCACGGCGCGCAGCTCGGTACCCCGCATCGCGTCGGTGTCGCCCGCCGTCTCCGGCAGCTCCTCCGTCGGGTACTCGTTGAGCTTGCGCCGGCGCCAGGCGCTGATGTGCAGATTGGTCATGGTGCGGCGCAGGTAGCCGCCGACCGCCGCCTTGTCGCTGATCCGGTCCCACGCCCGGTAGGTCGAGAACAGCGCGCTCTGCAGCAGGTCCTCGGCCTCGTAGCGGTCGCCGGTCAGGTGGTAGGCGGTCGCGTACAGAGAGGCGCGGCGTTCCTGGACGTAGGCGGTGAACTCCGCCTCCGACAGGGACGCCGGCTCCCCCGTTCCCTCTCCGTACGCGGACCGCCCGGTCCCTGTCGCGGCATCCACCACCGCCATGTACGGCGCCTTGTGCTGCCGCCCGGCGCCGCGAACGCACCCCCGTCCGGTCACGGCGCCGGACTTCTCCGGTCCCCGCACGACGTCGTGGAGACGCGTGACAACTGCGCTTGAGGTTGTGCTGTGCAGTGCGTTCATCTCGCGCCCCCCGTCGAGTGGAGTCCGGTCGTTCCGTGTGATGAGAACTCTGCCCGGGCACTTTCATCGCGGTGTCCGCCGATTGTCACAGGCACGTCACAGAGGACTTCGCAACCGGTGATGCTCCGGGGGAGTCGTCCCCGCGCTGCCCATGGGCCAGAATGGGCCCGTGCCTTTCCTGTTGCTGATCGAGGACGACGACGCCATCCGCACGGCCCTCGAACTCTCCCTGTCCCGCCAGGGCCACCGTGTGGCCACCGCGGCGACGGGAGAGGACGGTCTCCAGCTTCTGCGCGAGCAGCGGCCGGATCTGGTCGTGCTCGATGTGATGCTGCCCGGTATCGACGGCTTCGAGGTGTGCCGCCGCATCAGGCGCACCGATCAGCTGCCGATCATCCTGCTGACCGCCCGCAGCGACGACATCGACGTCGTCGTCGGGCTGGAGTCCGGCGCCGACGACTACGTCGTCAAACCGGTGCAGGGACGGGTGCTGGACGCCCGTATCCGCGCCGTGCTGCGCCGCGGCGAGCGGGAGTCGACCGACTCCGCGACCTTCGGCTCGCTGGTCATCGACCGGTCCGCGATGACCGTCACCAAGAACGGCGACGACCTCCAGCTCACGCCGACCGAGCTGCGGCTGCTGCTGGAGCTCAGCCGCCGGCCCGGACAGGCCCTGTCCCGGCAGCAGTTGCTGCGGCTGGTGTGGGAGCACGACTACCTGGGCGACTCGCGCCTGGTGGACGCCTGTGTGCAGCGGCTGCGGGCCAAGGTGGAGGACGTGCCCTCCTCGCCGACCCTGATCCGCACGGTGCGCGGCGTCGGCTACCGGCTGGACGTACCGCAGTGATCCACGGGTTCGTCGTCTGCCGTCCGGCGCGCGGGACCGCCGGGTGAGCGGTGCCCCGGGGCGCGGCATACTCGCCGGCCTCCGTCTGACCAGCCTCCGGCTGCGCCTCGTCGTCGTCTTCGCCCTGGTGGCGCTGACGGCCGCGGTCTCCGCGTCCGGCATCGCCTACTGGCTCAACCGCGAGGCGGTGCTCACCCGCACCCAGGACGCGGCGCTGGACGACTTCCGCCGGGAGATGCAGAACCGGGCCGCGGCGCTGCCGCTGCGCCCCACCCAGGCCGAACTCCAGAACGCCGCCGAGCAGATGGCCGACGGCGGCGACTACAGCGTGGTGCTGATCGGCGAGCGCGACGCGGGCAAGCCGATCACCGGTGTCTCCGACCGGGACGACTTCACCCTGGAGGACGTGCCCCAGTCGCTGCGGGACGCCGTCGACGACCGGCTGGACGTCGGCGCGGGCAACCCGGCCCCGTACCACCTGTACTGGCAGCGCATCGACCGCGGCGGCGCGCCCTATCTGGTCGGCGGCAGCCGGATCGTCGGCGGCGGGCCGACCGGCTACCTGCTGAAGTCGCTCGGCCAGGAACGCGAGGACCTCGCCTCGCTGGGCTGGTCGCTGGCGATCGCCACCCTGCTCGCGCTGATCGGCTCGGCGCTGCTCGCCCAGGCCGCGGCCACCACCGTGCTGAAGCCGGTGCACCGGCTCGGCGAGGCGGCGCGGCGGCTCGGCGAGGGCAAGCTCGACACCCGGCTCAGGGTGTCGGGCACGGACGAACTGGCCGAGCTGGCACGGACGTTCAACAAGACCGCCGAGTCGCTGGAGACCAAGGTCGCGGACATGAGCGCGCGGGAGGAGTCGAGCCGGCGTTTCGTCGCCGACATGTCCCACGAGCTGCGCACGCCGCTGACCGCGCTCACGGCGGTCACCGAGGTGCTGGAGGACGAGGCCGACTCCCTCGACCCGATGATCGCGCCCGCGGTGAACCTCGTCGTCAGCGAGACCCGCCGGCTGTACGACCTGGTGGAGAACCTGATGGAGGTCACCCGCTTCGACGCGGGCACGGCACGGCTCGTGCTGGACACCGTCGACGTGGCCGACCAGGTCACCGCCTGCATCGACGCCCGTGCCTGGCTGGACGCCGTCGAACTCGACGCCGAACGCGGCATCATGGCCCGTCTCGACCCGCGCCGGCTCGACGTGATACTCGCCAACCTCATCGGCAACGCCCTCAAGCACGGCGGCTCCCCCGTGCGGGTCTCGGTGCGGCCCGGGGACACCGAGCTGCTGATCGAGGTGCGCGACCACGGGCCGGGCATCCCCGAGGAGGTCCTGCCGCACGTCTTCGACCGCTTCTACAAGGCCAGCGCCTCCCGCCCGCGGTCCGAGGGCAGCGGTCTCGGACTGTCGATCGCCATGGAGAACGCCCACATCCACGGCGGCGACATCACCGCCGCCAACTCCCCGGACGGCGACGGCGCCGTCTTCGTCCTGCGCCTCCCCCACGACGGGGAGGCGGCCGCGGACTGCGAGGCCGCCGAATCGGGCGGCCCCGGCGACGGGGGGAACGGCACGGGCCGGGACACGGGGTCCCGGGGCCCGGACGCCGCGCACGGCGAGGAGGGGCCGCGATGACACGCCGCTCGAACCGGGGCGCCGTCCCCGCCGCTCTCGTCCTCGCGGGCCTCGCGCTGGCGGGCTGCGGGATCCGGCCCACCCAGATCCCGGTCGACGCCGGTCCCGCGCCCTCCCGGGTGCCGTGCGAGGTGTCGTCCGCCGACGTGGTGCCGCAGGCCGGGCGGACGGCGGTGCCCGTGCAGGTGTACCTGGTCTGCGCCTCGCAGCTCGTCGCCGTCGACCGCACGGTCGCCACCCCGGAGGACAAGGCGGCGAGCAGCCGGGTCGGCGAGGCCCAGGCGCTGGTGGACCAGCTCCAGCAGCAGCCGCCGCCCGCGGAGCACGAGGCGGGCTTCGTCACCTGGGTCCGCGGGCCGCTGGTGCTGGGCGACGCCCGGGACGACGACCCGGCGGGCACCCTGCGGCTCAACCGGCAGCCGGAGGACCTGCCGGCCGAGGCGCTGGCGCAGCTCGTGTGCACGCTGATGGAGAGCCGGGCGGCGACCGACGGCGCGGTGCTGCTGGGCGGCCCGGGCGACGGGGCGCCGCGCGCTTACACGTGTCCGGCCTCGGTGAAGGACCGACCCGAGTCGATGCAGCCCGCTCCCGCCCTGCCGTCGCCCACGTCCTGAGCACCGGCCGGCCCTCCGGGGCCGGCCGCCGGGCCCGGGAACCGTTCCGCGGGATGCGGGCGTCTTGGGGGTCGTGCAGCGTCAAGGCTCGGGCGGCAGTGCCGCCATCCACTTCCGCACGGCGGGGCTCGTCCTCCTCGTCGCCCACCTGCTGCTCGTCGCCTGGGTGACGCTCCGTCCACGCGACGTACTGTGGGTGACCGCGGCCAACCTGGAGCCGCTCGCGGGGATCCGCGCCTCCCTGGACGCCGGGCTCGTGGAGGGCCTGCGGCACATCGGGGAGGGACTGCTGCTGCTCGCGCCGCTCGGTGTGCTGCTGCCGATGGCCGGGGGACGGCTCGCCGTCTCCCCCTGGGCCTCGCTGACCCGGACCGTCGCGGCGGGGGCGCTGCTCTCGCTCGGCATCGAGCTGCTCCAGACGGCGGTGCCCGGCCAGGTCGTCGACGTCGACTCGCTGCTGCTGAACACCACCGGTGTGGCGCTCGCCCATCTCGCCGTGGTCCCCGCCTGCCGGGCCCGGCTGCGCCGCCGGCTGCTGCGGCCGAACGGCGCGCCCGGACGCCCCGGGGGCACCCTCGGGAAGGAGACCGGGGCCATGCTCGGGGACGAGGGCGTCAGGGGTGCGACCCCGACGATTCCCAGGGTCCCGATCGCCCCGTAGAGCGACGTTTTCGACCCATGTGCGGCGCGAGGATGGAGAGGTCGGGAGCACACCGAGAGGCTCCCGGAACCCACTCGTGAAGGAGCCCACCATGGCCGCGATCATCCGCCCCCGTGAAGGCCGCATGCTCGGCGGCGTGTGCGCCGCGCTGGCGCAGCGGTTCGGCACATCGGCCACGACGATGCGGATCGTCTTCCTCGCCTCGTGCCTGCTGCCCGGCCCGCAGTTCCTGCTCTACATCGCCCTGTGGTTCCTGCTGCCCTCCCAGAAGCAGGCCTCCCCCGCCTGGTGAGCCGGCGGGCTCCCGGCGTCAGCCGGCGAGCACCCGGGCGAGCTTGGCGAGCTGCTTGTCCGCGACCTCCTGCGGGACCCTGGCCGGTTCGGCGCCCGCGAGGTCGACGGCCATGAAGCGCAGCACGGCGGCGCCCTCGCGGACGACCACCAGATGCAGCGTCACGTCGTGGCCCCGGTCGGACGCGACGGCCGTCCAGCCGGTGACGGCGTCGGCGCCCGGGACGGCGAAGGGCGTCCGGCGCAGCGGGCCGTACGCGGCGACGCGGCCGTCGAGGGTGGCCCGGAAGCCGTCGCCGCAGACGGCGAGCGCCGCGTCCAGCCCCTTCATCAGGGCATCGGCATCGGCCGGCCGGTAGGAACCGAGCGTGGCCGAGACGGCGAGACCGAGGCGCTCCAGGGAGCCCAGGCCGGTGCCGACGGTGTGCAGGGCACGGGCCCCCGCCCCGTCGCCCATCGCCTCGGCGAGGGGCCGGCACTCCGCGCGGTCGGCCACGGGACGGCCCTCGGGCGCTATGCCGCCGCGGCCGGACAGGACCTGGAAGCCGGACAGGTCGCCGCCGGTGAGGGCGGCGCGCTCCAACTGCTCCCGCGTGGGCGGGAGCAGGGTGCCGCGCTCGGCGGCGTCGCCCGTGCGGACGGCCGCGGCGGGTCCGGAGGGCTTGGCGTCCGCGCCGCCGCTCCCGCCGGCGGTGCAGGCCGCCAGGGCCAGCAGTGCACCGGCCGCGAGCAGCTTCGTCGGGGCGGTCGGAAGGCGCATGGCGGCGATCCTGGCACAACGCCGGGGGGCGCACACCCGGTTCGGATGCACGCCCCCGTGCGGCACGGAGCCGGTGTCAGCCGCCGAGCGGCAGGCCGCCGCCCAGCTCGCCCGCGGGCAGGCCGCCGAGCAGGCCGGTGACCGGTGCGGCCGCGTTGTCGCTGGAGAGGGTGTCGCCGGTGGCCTCCTGGAGGGCGCCGGGCAGCGTGGACGCCGCACCGGTCAGCGCCTGCGGCGCTCCGGCCGGGAGCTTGCCGGCCACCTCCTGGACGGGCGCGACCTGGGAGACGGGACCGAGCAGGCCGGTCGCGTCGGGCAGCGCCGGCGCGGCCGACGCGGTGCCGGCGGCGGCAGCGGCGAACGCGGCACCGAGAGCGGCGGTACCGAGAGTCTTTGCGGACTGCTTCATCAGAGAAATTCCTCGGGGACGGAAATATGAGCGGCTCCGCAAGCTAGTCAGCTTCGCACAGGCCCCGCAAACACCGCGAAGCGGCCGGAGATTGACGTCTCCGGCCGCTTCGCGATAAAGGGCGGCCACGGGGCCGACGGGCGCTCAGTTCCCGGTCGTGGCGGTCTGCTTGAACAGCCAGGCCGACTTCAGTTCCGCGTATCCGGGCTTGATCACGTCGTTGATCATCGCCAGGCGTTCATCGAAAGGAATGAATGCGGACTTCATCGCATTGACGGTGAACCACTGCATGTCGTCGAGCGTGTATCCGAACGCCTCGGTCAGCAGCTCGAATTCACGGCTCATGCTGGTGCCGCTCATCAGACGGTTGTCCGTGTTGACCGTGGCGCGGAAGTGCAGCTTGCGCAGCAGGCCGATGGGGTGGTCCCGGTACGAGTCGGCCGCGCCCGTCTGGAGGTTGGACGTCGGGCACATCTCCAGCGGGATCCGCTTGTCGCGCACGTACGCGGCCAGCCGGCCGAGCTTCACGGAGCCGTCCTCGGCGATCGTGATGTCGTCGATGATCCGCACACCGTGGCCGAGGCGGTCCGCACCGCACCACTGGAGCGCCTGCCAGATCGACGGCAGGCCGAACGCCTCGCCGGCGTGGATGGTGAAGTGGTTGTTCTCGCGCTTGAGGTACTCGAACGCGTCCAGGTGCCGGGTGGGCGGGAAGCCGGCCTCGGCGCCCGCGATGTCGAAGCCGACGACGCCGGTGTCCCGGTAGCGGTTCGCCAGTTCGGCGATCTCCAGGGCCCGGGCGGCGTGGCGCATCGCGGTCAGCAGGGCGCCGACGCGGATGCGGTGGCCGCTCTCGCGGGCCCGCCGCTCGCCCTCGCGGAAGCCCTCGTTGACCGCCTCGACGACCTCCTCCAGGGTCAGCCCGCCCTCCAGGTGCTGCTCGGGGGCGTAGCGGACCTCGGCGTAGACGACGCCGTCCTCGGCGAGGTCCTCGGCGCACTCGGCGGCGACGCGGACCAGGGCCTCACGGGTCTGCATGACGGCGCAGGTGTGCGCGAACGTCTCCAGGTAGCGCTCCAGGGAGCCGGAGTCGGCCGCCTCGCGGAACCAGATGCCCAGCTTGTCGGGCTCGGTCTCGGGCAGGCCCGTGTAGCCGGTCTCCCGGGCGAGATCGATGATCGTGCCCGGGCGCAGACCGCCGTCGAGGTGGTCGTGGAGCAGCACCTTCGGGGCGCGGCGGATCTGGTCCCCGGTGGGTGAATCAAGGGTCTGGCTCGTCATCTGCGCACTCTAGCGCCTACGCGCGTAGATTGCCCACCGTCGATATGTAACAGTGACCGCGCGTACGGATGGAGTACACCTGGCCTTCTGAGAATGTTGGGCCATGGCACACCATGCGCTGCCCCGCTGGTGGGGGCGTCGGGCAGAGCCGGCGCACCCCCCTGACACGACGGTCGACCGCACGGCGCAGGGGAGCCGGGTACCCCGGCAGGCCCGGCTCGGCGGGCTCTCCGGGCGCCTCGGGCTGCCCGCCCTCCCCACCCTTCCCGTCCGCTCCCCCGCCGGACCGCCGGGCGCCCCCGACGGGGCCGGCGCGGACCCGGCCGATCCCGCCGTGACGGGCGTGGTCCTGCTGCTCCCCGACGGCGAGGCCGAGTCCGACCGCAGGGCCTCCGCCCTCTCCTACGCCGCGGTGCTCCCCCTCGGCCGCGCGCTCGCCCGGGCCGGGCGAGCCGAGGGCCTGCTCGTCCACCGCGTCCGCTACCGCACCCGCGGCTGGAACGGGGCGGACGCGCATCTCGCGGCGGACGCGACCTGGGCGGCCGAGGAGGTCGTACGCCGCCACGGCGACGTCCCCGTCTGCCTCGCCGGCCACGGCATGGGCGGCCGCGCCGCCCTGCGCGCCGCGGGCCACCCGGCGGTCAACTCCGTGCTGGCGCTGGCCCCCTGGCTCCCCGAGGACGACGTGGCCGCCGCGCCGGAGCCGGTCGCCCAGCTCAACGGACGCCGCGTGCTGATCGTGCACGGCACGAACGACCGGGCCACGGACCCGGAGCTGTCCTACCGGCTCGCGCAGCGCGCGAAGAAGTCCAACCGGGACACGTGCCGCTTCGAGGTCCACACGGACGGGCACGCCCTGCGCCAGTACCAGGACGAAGTCCTGGCCCTGGCCGCCGACTTCGTCCTCGGCTCCCTCTACGCCCGCCACTACGCCCGCCCGGTCGCCGACGCCCTGGCGGCCCCACCGCCCCTGGGGTTGCGCATGCCCCTGGCGGCGGGGTTCGGGGGGCGGTGACTGTCGGGGGCTCCTGGTTTCGGGGGCCTCCTGGTTTCGGGGGTCTCCTGGTTTCGGGGGCGTTCGGGCTGGGGTTGCCGGCCCCGTGCGGGCCGGGCTGATGGGGCTGGGGTCGCCCGCCGCGTGCGGGCCGGTGGGCGCGCAGCCCCGCTGCGCGCGGGGTGCCCTGGTGCCGGGCGGGCTGTTCCGGCCTGCGGGCCGGTGGTCGTGTCGCACCCACGCTGCGCGCGGGTGTCCTCAAGCGCCGGACGGGCTGGGGTTGCCCGAGCACGGTCCGGTTCGTGCGGGTGCCGTTGGGGCGCTGCGGGGGTGGGTGCGGGCGAGGCTCGCCCGGGGTTGGCCCGTCCCTAGCTCGACGACCGTTTTATCGCCCTCACCCACCCCCTCCGCGCCCCCGCCCACAGGAACCGACCCGTCCGTCGTGGCGGAGGGGGTACTTCAGCCCGCCCGACGCTTGACCCCACCGCGCGCAGCACGGTGCCACAACCCACGAACCGGCCCCGCCCGGGCACCCTCAGCCCGTCCGGCGCTTGAGGACACCGCGCGCAGCACGGTGCCACCACCCACGAACCGGCCCCGCCCAGGCACTCTCAGCCCGTCCGGCGATTGAGGACACCGTGCGCAGCGCGGTGCTGCGACCACCGGCCCGCAGGCGGGTCGATCCCCCACCAAGGACGGACCGGTCCGCAGGGCTCGGGGACGGGGCGCGCAGGGGGCGTGGGCGGGCGATAAAACGGTCGTCGAGCTAGGGCAACGCAGGATAGGGCGAGCCTCGCCCGCACACGCCCCCGGAGCGCCCCGGGACCCCCACCCCACGAACCGGCCCCAGACCGGGCAACCCCAGCCCGTCCGGCGCTTGAGGACACCCGCGCGCAGCGGGGGTGCGCCACGACCACCGGCCGGCACAGGGCCGGAACAGCCCGCCCGGCACCAGCGCACCCCAGCCCGACGCCCCCGAAAACGCACCCCGCACGGGCACCCCGCTCACGGCAGCAGCGACCCCCTGCGCGACAGCAGGAACCGCTTGAAGGCCGCCACCGGTGGCGTGTCCGGGTGGCCGTCGAGCCAGGCGAGGCCGATCTCGCGGGCGGCCCTCGGCGCGGTCACCGTCAGTTCGACGACGCCCGGGCGGGCCACCGCCGGCGGTGGCAGCAGGGCGACGCCGAGCCCGGCGGCGACGAGGCCGCGCAGGGTCTCCGCCTCCTCGCCCTCGAAGGCGACCCGGGGGGTGAACCCCGCCTGGGCGCACAGGTCGTCGGTGATGCGGCGCAGGCCGTACCCCGGTTCGAGGGTGACGAAGGTTTCCTCGGCGGCCTCGGCGAGGCGGACGCGCTTGCGGGAGGCGAGGCGGTGGTCGTCGGGGACGACCAGCCGCAGCCGCTGCTCGTCGAGGCGGCGCGCGACGAGGTCGGGGGCGTCGGGCACGGGCGAGGTGAGGCAGAGGTCGAGCTCGCCCGCGCGGAGGCGTTCGATCATCGCCTCGCCGTAGTTCTGGACGAGGGTGAAGCGCACCCGCGGATGGTCCGCGCGGAAGGCGCGGATCAGCGACGGGACGGTCTCGGACCCCATGGTGTGGAGGAAGCCGAAGGCGACCCGCCCCGCGCCGGGGTCCGCGTCCGCGCGGACCGAGTCCGCGGCGCGCTCGACCTCGGCGAGGGCGCGTTCGACGGAGGCGAGGAAGGTGCGGCCGGCGGGGGTGAGGGAGACCGTGCGGCCGCGCCGGGCGAAGAGGGCGACCCCGAGGTCGTCCTCCAGGCGGACGATCGCGCGGGAGAGGGTCGACTGGGGCACGCCCATCTCCTGTGCGGCGCGCGTCACATGCTCGTGGCGGGCGACGCCGGCGAAGTACGCGAGCCTCGGCGCGAGACGGAGGACGGTGTCGTCGTGCGCTTCGTGTTCTACGTAACTACTGCGTGACAGCCGATCCCCTGAGCTGTGTTCATGCACCATGGGAACGATTATGGCCATTCCATGCATTGGACGCATGAAAAGCGGGGGCATACGTTCGAGGCATGCCTTCCGCCAGTACCAAGGCGCCCACCACCCTGGGCGCCGCCTCGCCGTTCCCGTCCGCCGAGACGCGGACCATCCCGTCCGCCGAGACGCGGACCACCCCCTCCACGGACACCCGGATCGCCCCCGGCGCCCCCGGCTACCGCCGGATGAGCTTCGCGCTCTTCGCCGCCGGTATGGCGACCTTCGCCCTCCTCTACTCCACGCAGGCGCTGCTGCCCGCCGTGTCCGCCGGTTTCGGTGTGAGCGCGGGGGCCGCGAGCTGGACGGTGTCGGCGGCGACCGGCGCGCTGGCGCTGTGCGTGCTGCCGATGAGCGCGGTCTCCGAGCGGTACGGGCGGACCACCGTGATGCGGGTGTCGCTGGCGGTGGCGGTCGTGGTCGGGCTGCTGGTGCCGCTGGCGCCGAACCTGGAGTCGCTGGTCGCGCTGCGCGCCGTGCAGGGCGCGGCGCTGGCGGGGCTGCCCGCGTCGGCGATGGCGTACCTGGCCGAGGAGGTCCGGCCGAAGGCGCTGGTCGCGGCGATCGGCCTGTTCGTGGCCGGCAACAGCATCGGCGGCATGAGCGGACGGATCCTGACGGGCTGGGTCGCGCAGTTCGGCGGCTGGCGGGTGGCGCTCGCGGCGGTCGGCGTGCTGGCGCTGGTGTGCGCGCTGGTGTTCCGGGCCATGCTGCCGGCGGCCCGGCACTTCACGCCGGGGACGCTGAACCCGCGCTCGCTGGCGCGGACGGTCCGCGGACACCTCGCCGATCCGCTGCTGATGCGGCTGTACGCGATCGGCGCGCTGTTCATGACGGTGTTCGGCGCGGTGTACACGGTGATCGGCTACCGGCTGGTGGAGGAGCCGTTCAGCCTGCCGCAGGGTGTGATCGGCTCGATCTTCCTGGTGTACCTGGTGGGCACCCTCTCGTCGGCGGCGGCCGGCCGGCTGGTGGCGCGGCTGGGGCGGCGCGGGGCGCTGTACCTGGCGGTGACGACCACGGCGGCGGGCCTGCTGCTGTCGCTGGCCGGTTCGCTGGTGCCGGTGCTGCTGGGCCTGGTGCTGATCACCGCGGGGTTCTTCGCGGGGCACGCCGTGGCCTCGTCGTCGGTGAGCCGCACCGCGACGACGGGCCGGGCGCAGGCTTCGGCGCTCTACCAGTCGGCGTACTACCTGGGCAGCAGCGCGGGCGGCACGCTGGGCGCGGTGGCGTTCCACGCGGGCGGCTGGGCGGCCACGGTGGGTCTCGGGCTGCTGGCCGTGGCGGGGGTCGTGGGCCTCACCCTGTACGGCACGTACGCGGCGCGGGTCCGGGAACGCGGCCTCGCGACGGCGTAGCCGGAATACGTCCGCTGTCCCTGCAACTGTGACTCCCCTTAGTGTGTCTCACCCGGCAGAACGTCCCAACCGGAAAGCATGCAAAGGGGAGTTGGGGGCAATGAGGGGCAGAACAGGACGAATAGGAATCGTGCTGGGTCTCACCGGCCTGCTGGTGCCGCTGACCGCGGTACTGGGCGGCGGGACCGCGCAGGCGGCGTCGTGCAGCACGTCGACGGGGCCGCACCAGAAGCAGGTGGAGAAGTTCCTGGGGCGCACGGCGGACGGCCGGCAGTCGGCCGCCGACTGCAAGGCGATCCGGGCGTTCCAGTCGCAGCACGGGATCACGCCGACGATCGGCTACGCGGGCCCGATCACCTGGCGCACGATGAACACGATGCTCCAGCAGCGCGCGGCGGGGAAGAACCCGAACAAGGCGGGCAAGTGCCCGACGAACAAGGGCCGCATCGCGTGTGTGGACCTGACGCGCCAGCTGTCGTGGATCCAGGACGGCAAGAAGCTGGTCTACGGCCCGGTGCCGGTGCGCACCGGCAAGAACGGCACCGAGACCCGCACCGGGCTGAAGAAGATCTACTGGCGGAACATCAACCACTGGTCGACCATCTACAAGGTCCGGATGCCGCATTCGCAGTTCTTCGACGGCGGCCAGGCCTTCCACTCGGTGACCAAGTCGATGTACAACCCGCCGGGGTCCGGGGGTTGCGTCAATATGCGGCCCGCCGACGCGAAGGCATACTGGAACAAGCTGCGGAACGGCGACGACGTGTACGTGTACGGGCGCAAGCCCGGCACCTGATGCCCGCACGCGCGCACCCGACGGCGGGCGTGAACCCGCGACCCGGCCCCGTTGTCGGTGCTCTCCGGTAGGTTCCGGAGGGCCGGAACAAACGGGTGACAGGGGTGGACCGATGAGTGACCTCGCGACGCAGGATCTCGATTCCAGACTGGAGCAGCACCGCCGGGAGCTGACCGGCTACTGCTACCGGATGCTGGGGTCGTCCTTCGAGGCCGAGGACGCGGTCCAGGACACGATGGTGCGCGCGTGGCGGAGCATCGAGAAGTTCGAGGGGCGTTCGTCGCTGCGGTCGTGGCTGTACCGCATCGCGACGAACGTCTGCCTGGACATGCTGAACGCGGGCAACCGCCGTGCGCGTCCGATGGACCTGACGGCCGCCACCCCGGTCGCCCAGGCCCAGCTCAACGCCCGTCCCGAGGTCACCTGGCTGGAGCCGGTGCCCGACGGGCGGGTGCTGCCGTCGGTGGCCGACCCGGCGGAGACGGCCGTGGAGCGGGAGACGATCCGGCTGGCGTTCGTCGCCGCGCTCCAGCATCTGCCGCCCAAGCAGCGGGTGGTGCTGATCCTGCGCGAGGTGCTGGCCTGGAAGGCGAGCGAGGTCGCGGAGCTGCTCGGCACCTCGGTCGCCTCCGTCAACAGCGCGCTCCAGCGGGCGCGGGCGACGCTGGCGGAGCAGCAGCCCGGCAGCTCGGACGCGGCCGACCCGCTCGACGAGGAGCAGCAGGCGCTGCTGGACCGCTATGTGGCGGCCTTCGAGGGGTACGACATGAAGGCGCTGACGGCGCTCCTCCACGAGGACGCGACGATGTCCATGCCGCCGTACGACCTGTGGCTGCGCGGTCACGACGACATCGTGGGCTGGATGCTGGGCGTCGGCGAGGTCTGCCGGGGCTCGCGGCTGGTGCCGACGGTGGCCAACGGCGTCCCGGCCTTCGCGCACTACCACCCGAGCCAGGAGGGCGACGGCTACGAGCCGTGGGCCCTGATCGTGCTGGAGCTGCGGGACGGCAAGGTGGGCGGGATGGACTTCTTCCTCGACACCAAGCGCTGGTTCCCGCTCTTCGACCTGCCGGACCGGCTGGACAAGGACGGCGCGCCCGTCGTCTGAGGCGCGGACACCCGCGGGCGGGCGCCGTCGGGCGCCCGCGCGCGGCGGCGGTCACTCCCCCGGTCCGGCGCGGGCCGCCTCGCCGATGCCCGCGGGGCCGGAGAGGCCCACCAGGGCGAGCAGGAGCATCAGCTCGGGCCCGGCGCCCGAGAGCTCGATCCGGGTGCCCTGACGGCGGGCGGTGAGCTGGAGCCGGGCGAGGGTGTCGACGACGGCGAGGTCGATCCGGGTCAGTCCGGCGACGTCGACCGTCACCGGCGGGCGCCCGGGCTCGCCCCGGGCGAGCGGCGCTCCCGGGGGGCCGTCGCCTCGGAGCCGGTCCCGCAGCTTCTGGCGCAGTTCCTCGGACAGGCGTGGCGCGTCCTCCGGGGAGAGTCCCCCGGCGATGCGCAGGGTGATCGTCTGTTCGGCTTCCACATGGGGATGACCGGCCGCCGCCCGAGAAGTCATCGGCGGCCGGTCCTGCGGGCTGCCCCGGTCAGGCGATGCGGTCCAGCACGATCGGGTTCGGCGTGAAGTCCGTGCCCGCGGCGGCGATGTCGTACGCGGAGGTCAGGGACTTCAGCGCGTAGTCGAACTTGTCGGGCGTGTCCGTGTGCAGGGTCAGCAGCGGCTGGCCGGCCGTGACGGTGTCGCCGGGCTTGGCGTGGAGCTCGACGCCCGCGCCGGCCTGCACCGGGTCCTCCTTGCGGGCGCGGCCCGCGCCGAGGCGCCAGGCGGCGATGCCGACGTCGTAGGCGTCGAGGCGGGTCAGCACGCCCGAGGAGGGGGCGGTGACGACGTGCTGCTCACGGGCGACGGGCAGGGCCGCGTCCGGGTCGCCGCCCTGGGCCGCGATCATCCGGCGCCAGACGTCCATGGCGGAGCCGTCGGCGAGCGCCCTGGCCGGGTCGGCGTCCTTCAGGCCGGCCGCGTCGAGCATCTCGCGGGCCAGCGCGAGGGTCAGCTCGACGACGTCGGCGGGGCCGCCGCCGGCGAGGACCTCGACGGACTCGCGGACCTCCAGCGCGTTGCCCGCGGTGAGGCCGAGCGGCGTGGACATGTCGGTGAGCAGGGCGACGGTGCGCACGCCGCTGTCGGTGCCGAGGCCGACCATGGTGGCGGCGAGCTCGCGGGCGTCCTCGATGTTCTTCATGAAGGCCCCGGTGCCGCACTTGACGTCGAGGACGAGCGAGCCGGTGCCCTCGGCGATCTTCTTGGACATGATCGAGGAGGCGATCAGCGGGATGGCCTCGACGGTGCCCGTGACGTCGCGGAGCGCGTAGAGCTTCTTGTCGGCGGGGGCGAGTCCGTCGCCCGCGGCGCAGATGACGGCGCCCGTGGTGTCGAGGACGTGCAGCATCTCCTCGTTGGAGAGCAGCGCGCGCCAGCCGGGGATGGACTCCAGCTTGTCGAGGGTGCCGCCGGTGTGGCCGAGGCCGCGGCCGGAGAGCTGGGGCACGGCCGCGCCGCAGGCGGCGACGAGGGGCGCCAGCGGGAGGGTGATCTTGTCGCCGACGCCGCCGGTGGAGTGCTTGTCGGCGGTGGGCCGGGCGAGCGAGGAGAAGTCCATGCGCTCGCCGGAGGCGATCATCGCGGCGGTCCAGCGGGCGATCTCGCGGCGGTTCATGCCGTTGAGCAGGATGGCCATCGCCAGGGCGGACATCTGCTCGTCGGCGACCGCACCGCGGGTGTAGGCGTCGATGACCCAGTCGATCTGCTCGTCGCTCAGTTCGCCCCGGTCGCGCTTGGTGCGGATGACGGAGATGACGTCCATGGCATGTCCTCCAGATGGTGGTTCCGTGCGCAGAGGGAGGCTCTACGCGCATAGAGCAAGGGTATGGGAGCGGCCCTTCCACCGGAGCGGAAGGGCCGCGGGAGTCGCTCGGTTCAGCGCAGATGGCCGGGGCCGAACGCCTGCGGGAGCATCGCGTCGAGCGTCAGCACGCCCTCCGGGGTGTCCAGCAGCAGGTCCGGTCCGCCGAACTCGTAGAGGAGCTGGCGGCAGCGCCCGCAGGGCACCAGCGGCCGGCCCCGGCCGTCCACGCAGGAGAAGTGCGTGAGCCGCCCGCCGCCGGTGGCCTGCAACTGGGACACCAGACCGCACTCCGCGCACAGCCCGAGGCCGTAACTGGCGTTCTCGACGTTGCAGCCGGAGACGGTCCGCCCGTCGTCGACTTGCGCCGCGGCCCCGACCGGGAAGCCCGAGTACGGCGCGTACGCGTGCGACATGGCCTCGCGCGCCCGCTCCCGCAGGGCCTCCCAGCCGCCGGCCGGCGCCGTCATTTGCCCTGGCCTCTGCGGTAGGGCAGACCGTCGGCCTTCGGCATCCGCAATCGCTGCGCGGACAGCGCGAGGACCAGCAGGGTGGTGACGTACGGGGCGGCGTCCACGAACTGGCTGGGCAGCGTGTCGGTCAGCGCGTACCAGGCGTACAGGCCGGCGGCCACCGCCAGGCAGATCGCGCCCTGCCAGTGCTTCTTCTTGTAGAGCTGCCAGGCGAAGGCCAGCACCAGCAGGATCGCCAGCAGGAGCAGCATCGCGTGGACGTTCTCCGCGCCGCCGCGCAGCTTGAGGCTGTCGGTGAAGCCGAACAGGCCCGCGCCGAGCGCCAGTCCGCCGGGCATCCAGTTGCCGAAGATCATGGCGGCGAGACCGATGTAGCCGCGGCCGCCGGTCTGGCCCTCCTGGTAGATGCCGGTGGAGACGATGGCGAGGAAGGCGCCGCCGAGGCCGGCGAGGCCGCCGGAGACGATCACGGCGATGTACTTGTACTTGTAGACGTTGACGCCCAGCGACTCGGCGGCGACGGGGTTCTCGCCGCAGGAGCGCAGCCGCAGGCCGAAGCCGGTGCGCCACAGCACCCACCAGGTGCCGGGGACGAGCAGCAGGGCGACGACGGTGAGCAGCGACAGGTTGGTGACGAGCCCGCCCAGCACGCCGGCGACGTCGGAGACGAAGAACCAGTGCTTGGCCTGGAGGTCGGACAGCCAGTCCGAGAGGCCGGGGATCGTGATGTCGGTGATCTGGTCGATGCGCGGGGACTGCTTCGACGAGCCGCCCTCGGCCTCGGCGAACGTGAAGTTCGACAGGTAGCGGGTGAAGCCGGTCGCGAGGATGGTGATGGCGACACCGGAGACGATGTGGTTCACGTTGAACGTCACCGTCATGATCGCGTGCAGCAGGCCGCCGAGCGCGCCGCCCAGGATGCCGACGAGGACACCCGTCCAGGGGCCCGCCTGGTAGCCGGCCCAGGCGCCGAACCAGGTGCCGAGGATCATCATGCCCTCGAGACCGATGTTGACCACGCCCGCGCGCTCGGCCCAGAGGCCGCCGAGGCCCGCGAGGCCGATGGGCACCGCGAGCTGGAGCGCTCCGGAGACCTGGCCGGTCGAGGTGAGGTCGTTCGCCCCGCTGATCACGCGGACCAGGGAGAACAGCAGCAGTCCTCCGGCCACGATCAGCAGGATGACGGGCAGGGACAGCTTGCGGCGGCCGCCGCCCTTCTTCGGCGCGGTGCTCGCCATCGAGACCGTGCTCGTGGACTCGCTCATGCCGTCCTCGCCTCTTCCTTGTTCTTCCGGGCCTGGGCGGCCAGTTCCTCGCCGACCTTCTGCTGCTGGCGGCGCAGGCCGTACTGGCGGACCAGCTCGTAGGAGACGACCACCGAGATCACGATCAGGCCCTGCATGATCAGGGCGATCTCCTTCGGGTAGCCGGCGATGCCGATGCCCTCGGCGGTCTTGTCGAGGAAGGCGATCAGCAGGGCCGCGAAGAAGATGCCGACGGGGCTGTTGCGGCCGAGCAGCGCGATGGTGATGCCGGTGAAGCCGACGCCCGTCGGGAAGCTCAGGCTGTAGGTGTGGGTGCTGCCCAGCAGCAGCGGCAGGCCGGCGAGGCCCGCGACGGCGCCGGAGATCAGCATGGCCGTCAGCACCATCTTCTTGGCGTCGACGCCGCTGGCCTGGGCGGCCGACTGGCTGGCGCCGCTGGCGCGCAGGTCGAAGCCGAACCGGGTGCGGTTGAGGACGAACCAGTAGACGACGCCCATCGCGAAGGCGACGAAGGTGAAGCCGTAGATGGTGCTGCCGTCGAAGTCGACGCCGGGGAACCAGCCGGACTCGGGGATCTCGCCGGTGGTGAACTCGTTGGAGCCCTTGACCTGCTCGCCGAGGTTGGCGGGCAGGATCATCCAGGCGATCAGGCTGGTGGCGATCGCGTTCAGCATGATCGTGGAGACGACCTCGCTGACGCCGCGGGTGGTCTTCAGGACACCGGCGATGCCCGCCCACAGCGCGCCGACGCCCATGGCGACGAGCACGATCAGCAGGATGTGCAGCGGACCGGGCAGCTCCACCGAGGCGCCGACGACGGCGGCCAGCATGACCGCGAGGCGGTACTGCCCGTCGACGCCGATGTTGAACAGGTTCATCCGGAAGCCGATGGCCACGGCGAGAGCGGCGAGGTAGTACGTGCCGGTCTGGTTCAGGACGAGCACCTGGACGTCGGTGAACTCGATCTGCTCGACCATCAGCGTGTACGGCTCGAACGGGTCGAGGTCCGAGAGGACCAGCACCACGGTGGTGAGCAGGAAGGCCACGGCCAGCGCGAGCACCGGGCCGGCGATGCCCAGCAGCAGCCGGTCCTTGTCGAACTTCTTCATCGGCCCTCACCGTTCTCAGGCGTCTCGGAGGCTTCGAGGTGTCCGCTGGCGGCGCCCGTCATGGCCGTGCCCAGTTCCTCGGGGGTGATCGTGGCGGGGTCGGCGTCGGCGACCAGGCGGCCCCGGTACATCACCCGCAGGGTGTCGGATAGGCCGATCAGCTCGTCCAGGTCGGCGGAGATCAGCAGCACGGCCAGGCCGTCGCGGCGGGCTTCGCGGATCTGGTCCCAGATCTGGGCCTGCGCGCCGACGTCGACGCCGCGGGTCGGGTGGGCGGCGATCAGCAGCTTGGGCGCGTGGCTCATCTCGCGGCCGACGATCAGCTTCTGCTGGTTGCCGCCGGAGAGGGAGGCCGCGGTGACCTCGATGCCGGGGGTGCGCACGTCGTACTCGCGCACGATCCGCTCGGTGTCCTTGCGGGCGGCCTTGAGGTCGAGCAGGCCCCGCTTGCTGTTGGGCGCCTCGGTGACATGGCCGAGGATGCGGTTCTCCCACAGCGAGGACTCCAGCAGGAGACCGTGCCGGTGGCGGTCCTCGGGGATGTAGCCGATGCCGCTCTCGCGCCGCTTGCGGGTGGGCGCGTGCGAGATGTCGGCGCCGTCGAGGCTGATGACGCCGCCGTCGGGGTCGCGCAGGCCGATCAGCGATTCGATGAGCTCGGTCTGGCCGTTGCCCTCGACGCCGGCGATGCCCATGACCTCGCCCTTGTGGATGGTGAAGCCGATGCCGTCGAGGACCTCGCGGACGATGCCGTCCGGGTCGGTCTCGGTGAGCCGCAGCGCGTCGACCTTCAGCATCGGGACGTCCGTGACCGTCGACTCGCGGGTCTCCGGGGAGGGGAGCTCGCTGCCGACCATCAGCTCGGCGAGCTGCTTGGTCGTGGTCGACTTCGGGTCGGCCGTGCCGACGGTGGTGCCGCGGCGGATGACGGTGATCTCGTCCGCGACGGAGAGCACCTCGCCCAGCTTGTGCGAGATGAAGATGACCGTCAGGCCCTCCGCCTTGAGCTCGCGCAGGTTGGCGAAGAGCGCGTCGACCTCCTGCGGCACGAGCACGGCGGTCGGCTCGTCGAGGATCAGCGTGCGGGCGCCGCGGTAGAGGACCTTGAGGATCTCCACGCGCTGCCGGTCGGCGACGCCGAGCTGCTCGACGACCGCGTCGGGGCGGACGTTGAGGCCGTACGCCTCGGAGATCTCCTGGATCTTCCTGCGGGCGGCCGCACCGATGCCGTGGAGCTTCTCGGCCCCGAGGACGACGTTCTCCAGCACGGTGAGGTAGTCGGCCAGCATGAAGTGCTGGTGGACCATGCCGATGCCGCGGGCGATGGCGTCGCCGGGGCTGGAGAAGCTGACCTGCTCGCCGTCGACGGTGATGGTGCCCTCGTCCGGCTTCTGCATGCCGTAGAGGATCTTCATCAGGGTCGACTTCCCGGCACCGTTCTCACCGACGAGGGCGTGCACGGTGCCCCGGCGGATGGTGATGTCGATGTCGTGGTTGGCGATGACGCCGGGGAAGCGCTTGGTGATGCCGCGCAGTTCTACGGCAGCAGCCGGCGGCGTTGACGGACTGGACGCGTTGATGACGCACTCTCCTTGGCGGGAAACGGAGCCGGGAGGGCAGGGCGGGGACCTGTCGGCGGGCAGGAGGGCAGGGTGGCTCGGCGGGCAGGGGGGCGGGGCGAAGTTATCGCGCCGAAGAGGTGTCTACGCGCGTAGCAATGCCGAATCACAGAAACCGGTGGCCAGAACTTCGGTCCGGGCCCGGTGGGCGGCGTTTGTCCGCCGCCCACCGGGCCCGGTTTCCGTACGGCCTCCGGATGACGCTGGGCGCTCCGGGGAGTCCGGTGCGACCTGCCTTACGGGGCGGTCTTGACCTGGATCGTGCCGGCGATGATGTCGGCCTTGGCCTTGTCCACCGCGGTGATGACGTCGGTCATCGAGGTGAACGCCGGGTTCGACTTCGCCAGGGCGACGCCGTCGTCCTCGAGGCCGTAGCGGATCTCGCCCTGCTGCGGCTTGCCGTCCTGGACGGACTTGATCAGGTTGAAGACGGCGCCGGAGACGTTCTTCGTGACCGAGGTCAGGATCCGCTCCTTGTAGGCGGCCAGACCCTTCTGGTTGTACTGGTCCGAGTCGACGCCGATGGCCCACTTGCCCGCCTTGGCGGTGGCCTCGATGGCGCCCGCACCGGCGAGACCGGCGGCGGCGTAGATCACGTCGGCGCCCGCGTCGAGCTGGCCCTGCGCGGCGGCCTTGCCGAGGTCCGGCTTCGAGAAGCCACCGAAGTCCGGCGGCTGCGTCAGGTACTGGACCTTGACGTTGACGTTCTTGTTGGTGTCCTTGACGCCCTGGACGAAGCCCGCCTCGAACTTCTTGATCAGCGGGGTCTCGACACCGCCGATGAAGCCGACCGTGTTGGACTTGGTCACCTTGGCGGCGGCGACGCCGGCCAGGTAGGAGCCCTGCTCCTCGTTGAACACCAGGTTGGCGATGTTCGGTCCGGTCTTCGACGTGTCGTCGACGATGCCGAAGGTGGTGTCCTTGAACTTCGGGGCGACCTCGGCGACGGCCGGCGCGTAGGCGAAGCCGACGCCGATCACCGGGTTGTTGTCGGCACGGGCGAGCGAGGTGAGGCGCTGGACCTTGTCCGGGTCGCCCTCGCCCTCGCTGGGCTCCGCCTCGGTGCCCTTGACGTCGAGTTCCTTCTCGGCCTTGACCAGACCGGCGTAGGCGGCGTCGTTGAACGACTGGTCGCCGCGGCCACCGATGTCATAGGCGATGGCGGCCTTGCCGCCGTTGTCGTCCGAGCTCGAAGAGCCGGACGACGAGTCGCTGCCACACGCGGTGACAGACAGTGCGAGAGCCGCGGACGCGATGCCCGCGGTGGCGATCCTGGTGATCCGGCGCACTGGGAGGCTCCTTAAAACCTGACCGAAAGCGCCACTTCCGGCGCTGGGTTCGCGGCGATCGTAACGCGCGTAGATGTCAGTTAAAGACCCGTTCATCAGTCGTTATCGGATCGTCGCGAACAAGCCACCCACCTTGCACGGCGTGCCACGCGCGGTCACCTCTCCGCCGTGGCCCGGCGTGTCGCGCGCGTCGCGGCGGCGTACGCCGTGGCGGGTCGCGGCGGAGAGGGTGTGCTCCTTACGGGCGGTAGCGCCTGCGGCCGTCGATCAGCGCGGCGGCGGTGAACAGTTCCACGCCCGCGGTGATCGCCTCCTCGTCGACGTCGAAGTCGCCGCGGTGCAGGTCGCGGGTCCTGGTGTCGCCCGGGGGGCGCACGCCGAGACGGGCCATCGCGCCCGGGACGTGCTCCAGGTACCAGGAGAAGTCCTCGCCGCCGAGGCTCTGTTCGGTGTCCTCGATCGCATACGGTCCGCGCCGGGCCGCGTGCGCGTCGCGCAGCAGCTCGGTGACGCCCGGGTCGTTGACGACCGGGGGGACGCCGCGGACGTAGTCGATCTGGGACTTGGCCCGGTGCAGCGTGGCGATCTCGTCGATCGCGGCGTGCACCAGGTCGGGCGCCTCGCGCCAGGCCTCCAGGTCGAGGCAGCGCACGGTTCCGGACAGTTCGGCGTGCTGGGGGATGACGTTCGGCGCGTGGCCGGACTCGATGCGGCCCCAGGTGACGGAGAGACCCGAGCGGGCGTCGACCCGCCGCGCGAGCAGCGCGGGGACGTCGGTGGCGACCCGGGCGGCGGCGGTGACCATGTCCGTCGTCAGATGCGGACGCGCGGTGTGGCCGCCGGGGCCGTCGAGGGTGACCTCCAGGCGGTCGCAGGCGGAGGTGATCGGGCCCGCGCGCAGCCCGATGCGGCCGGCGTCGACCTTGGGGTCGCAGTGCACGGCGACGATCATGCCGACGCCGTCGAGCACGCCGTCCAGGATGCCGTCGGCGGCGCCGCCGGGCAGGACCTCCTCGGCGGGCTGGAAGATCAGCCGCACCGGCTGCGTCAGCAGGCCCCGGCGGTCCAGGTCGGCCAGCAGGATGCCGGCGCCGAGCGCCGCGGTGGTGTGCACGTCGTGCCCGCAGGCGTGCGCCCGGTCCGGGACGGTGGACCGGTAGGAGACGGTCTTGGTGTCCGGGATGGGCAGGGCGTCGATGTCGGCGCGGATCGCGAACAGCGGGCGGCCCTGGGCCTCGGGGGAAGAGGTGCCGATGTCGCAGACGAGTCCGGTGCCCATGGCGAGTACGCGCGGCCGCAGACCGGCGGCCTCCAGGCGCGCCTTGATGGCGGCCGTCGTGCGGAACTCCTGGTTGCCGAGCTCGGGGTGCATGTGGAGGTCGCGCCGGAAGGCGATCAGCTCCGAACGCAGCGGCTCGGTCAGTCTGCCGGGCACGGCCTCGTCGCCCGGCACGTCGCCCGTGCCGGGCAGCTCGTCTGCGCCGGGTCGTTCGGCTTCTTCGGACTCGCGGGACATCAACTGGTTCACCCAGTGAAGGTTATGCCCCCGAGCGGGTCGGCTGTCGTCCGATCAACAAAAGATCAGCCTCATAGGCGAAGAAAGCCCTCGGTGAGGGGCATGGGTGCGGGGGGCGGTGGGTAAACTCACTCCCTTTGTCCGGGACCGGGGTGGGCGGCCGGTGCCGTGCCGTCCCTTCAAGCGGGCGCCGCCAGCCGGTGCACCCCGCGGGCCGTGCCGGTGACCACGGCCAGGAAGCCCCCGGCCCGCGGTGACGCGGTCTCCCGCAGCCATTCCGGCGCGATGTCGCACACCGCGACCTTGATCCCGGTGCCGGCGAGCGCGAGCGGCAGGGTGTGGACGACCGTCGACGGGAAGCTGAGCACGGACTCGCCTATCGGGCCCCGGCGGGCGATCAGCTCCAGCGGCAGATCCGGCCGGACGATCTCCAGACCGGTCACGGAGGCGAGCCGGTGCAGCTTGTCCGGGCTCTCCCTGCGGTGCGCGAAGTAGCGGGTGGCCCCGTGGGCGCGGGCGAGCCCCTCGACGGCGTCCAGGTACTGCTCCGCGCCGACGACGCCCGTCTCCACGAGCGAGGTGCCGACCATGTCGGCGCCCCGGGTCAGCAGCGGCGGGCCGAACCGGGCGCGGGTCCAGGCGTAGTCGTTGGCGGTCACCTCGACGCCGGGCGGCGGCTCGACCGGCATCGAGGTGAAGACCTCGACGGGGCGGCCGGGCGCCGGGGTCAGGCGCTTGCGGGCGGCGAACGTGACGGGCGCGAGCACCAGCTCACGCGGCCCGCGCCGGCCGCCGCGCCGGTGCCAGCGCACGAGCTGCTCGCCGCGCGCGATCTGGGCGACGAACTCCATGGTGGCGGTGCCGTCGTCCACGACGGTGAGGGCCCGGCCGCCGACGAGGGTCAACAGGAGCTGGACGTAGCGGGAGAAGGGGTCGCCTATGACGATCCGCTCGGCCGTGCGCAGCATCGGCCCGAGCTCCCGGACCGTCCGCACCGGCGCACCGGCCCCGCCGCGCGCCTCCTGCCAGCGGACGCGGAACCCCTCGTCACGCGCCAGCTCCGCCATCCGCCGGAGCTGCCCGCGCGACATGGGGTCGGTCGGCGACAGCACGACCACGGTGAGCGAGTCCGCCGGGGTCCCCTCGGCGTAGGCCCACTCCAGGGTGTTCAGAAGCTGGACCGGGCTCTCGACGAAGGCGAGATTCACTGCGATTCACCTCGTGATTCCTGCGCGGGGGGCGCCCTGACGGGCGCGCGGGGTGGGGGTGCGCCCCGGGGGGGCGCGGGTACGGGGGTCGGGCTGCGCCCTGGGGGCGCGGGTTCGGTGCCGCCCGGCGGTAGCCGGGCTGCACCTGGCGGTGCGGGTGCGCCCCAACGGGCGCGGATACTGCGCCCCGGAGGGCGCGGCTTCGGTGCCACCCGGCAGGGCCGGGGTGCACCTGGCGGTGCGGTGCACCCCGATGGGGCGCGGGTTCCGTACCACCCGGCGGGTGCTGCGCCCCGGAGGGCGCGGGCTTCGTGCACCCGGCGGAGCCGGGGTGCGCCTCGCGGCGCGGGTTCCCTGCGGGTGCGGGTGCACCCCAGGGGGCGCGGGCTTGGTGCACCCGGCGGAGCCGGGGTGCCGCCCCGGGGGCGCGGCTTCGGTGCCACCCGGCAGGGCCGGGCTGCACCTGGCGGTGCGGGTGCGCCCCGGGCGGGGCCTCGGGCACCCGGCGGGGCCGGGGTGCGCACGAGGTGTCGGTCGCGCGCCCTGCGAGCGCCCCCCGCGCCCGGGGGCGCAGGGGGGACGGGGTGGGGTCAGACCGTGGCCGGTTCGCGGTCGCCGGCCTCGGCGACGACGCCCGGGACGCGGCGGAGCTTCTTCATCGGGCCCAGTTCGCTCTCGTAGACCTTCTTCACACCGTCGCCGAGGGACTCCTCGACGACGCGGATGTCGCGGACCAGGCGGGCCAGGCCCTGGGGCTCGACGGAGGCGGCCTGGTCGGAGCCCCACATGGCGCGGTCGAGGGTGATGTGGCGCTCGACGAAGGTGGCGCCGAGGGCGACGGCGGCGAGGGTGGTCTGGAGGCCGGTCTCGTGGCCGGAGTAGCCGATCGGGACGTTGGGGTACTCGGCCTGGAGGGTGTTGATGACCCGCAGGTTGAGCTCCTCGGCCTTCGCCGGGTACGTCGAGGTGGCGTGGCAGAGCAGGATGTTCTCGCTGCCGAGGACCTCGACGGCGTGGCGGATCTGCTTCGGCGTCGACATGCCGGTGGAGAGGATGACGGTGCGCCCGGTGGCGCGCAGGGCGCGGAGCAGCTCGTCGTCGGTGAGGGACGCGGAGGCGACCTTGTGGGCGGGGACGTCGAACTTCTCCAGGAAGGCGACGGCCTCGGTGTCCCACGGGGAGGCGAACCAGTCGATGCCGCGGCGGCGGCAGTACTCGTCGATGGCGCGGTACTCGTCCTCGCCGAACTCGACCCGGTGGCGGTAGTCGATGTACGTCATCCGGCCCCACGGCGTGTCGCGCTCGATGTCCCACTGGTCGCGCGGGGTGCAGATCTCCGGGGTGCGCTTCTGGAACTTGACCGCGTCGCAGCCGGCGTCCGCGGCGGCGTCGATCAGCTTGAACGCGTTGTCCAGGTCACCGTTGTGGTTGATGCCGATCTCGCCGGTGATGTAGACGGGGCGGCCGGGGCCCGCGGTCTTGGTGCCGAAGGTGCGCAGACGGGTGGTGCTCATGGGGGTGTTTCCTTACTTCTCGGAGGAGTGCACGGGGGACGTGCGGGCGGTTTCAGGGGTGTCGAGGTGCGGGCCGAGGAGCCAGGCGGCGATCTCGCGGATCGCGCCCTCGCCGCCGGGTGTCGCGGTGACGGCACGGGCGGCGGCCCGTACGGAGTCGTGCGCGCTGGCCACGGCCACGGGCCAGCCGGCGAGGTGGAAGCACGGGAGGTCGTTGACGTCGTTGCCGACGTAGAGCACCCGCTCGGGGGCGATGCCCCGTTCGTCGCACCACTGCTTCAGGGCGATGTCCTTGCGGTCGATGCCGTGCAGGACGGGGACCTGGAGCTTGCGGGCGCGGGCGGCGACGACGGGGTTCTGCTCGGTGGAGAGGATCAGCAGGTCGACGCCGGCGCGGCGCAGCCGGGCCACGCCGAGTCCGTCGCCGCGGTGCACGGCGACGATCTCGCGGCCGTCGGCGTCGATGAGGACGCGGTCGTCGGTCTGGGTGCCGTCGAAGTCGAGGACGACGGCGTCGACGTCCTCGCGGGTGGGCAGCGCGGCCGTGTCGAGCAGCGGCGCGAGTGCCCGGGCGCGGGCGAGGTCGTGCGGGTCGTCGACCTCCAGCACCCGGGCGGGGTCGGTGCGCACCAGCGCGGTGCGGCCGAAGAAGCGGTGGCCCGCCTCCCGGAAGCCGGCCGCGTCCATGGCGTAGGCGGCGCCGGTCTCCAGGAAGTCCTGGGGGCGGTCCTGGCGGCGGGGCCGGACGGACCGGTCGTGGTTGACGCCCTGCCCGGCGCCGGCGGCGGTGTCGTCCTCGCGCCAGACGAAGCCGTGGAACGGGGCCACGGCGACCGCGCTGTCGGCGCCGTCGTCGGCGACGGCGCGGGCGACGCCGTCGATGTCCTCACGGGTCAGGAACGGGCTGGTGCACTGGACGAGCAGGACGACGTCGACGGGGGTGCCGTGGAGGGCCTCGTGGGTGTCCATGGCGTGCAGCACGGCCGACTCGCTGGTGGCGGTGTCGCCGGCGATGGCGGCGGGCCGCAGCACGACCTCGGCGCCCGCCGCCCGGGCGGCGGCGGCGATGTCGGCGTCGTCGGTGGAGACGGCGACGTGCGTCACCAGGGGGGCGTCGAGGCAGGCGCGGACGGCGCGGCCGACGAGCGGCACACCGGCGACGGGTGCCAGGTTCTTGGCGGGGACGCCCTTCGAGCCGCCCCGGGCGGGGATCACGGCGAGTACGTTCATCGGGGCTCCAGTACGGGGGCGGACGGCGTCGTGGGCAGGGCGGCGGCGGCTTCGCCGCGGGCGGCGGGGCCGGTGGCCGGGGCGGCGCGCGGGTGCGCGGGGCGGGGGGCCGTCACAGCTCGCCCATCCGCCGGATGACGGGGGCGACCCGCTGCACGCCGTGGCGGTAGGCGCCCCGGGCGGCCTCGCGGACCGCCTGGCGCACCGCGCGCCGGATGCCGGTGGGCGCGGTCTCGGGGGCGGCGGCGCCGGCCAGCGGGGTGCCGTCGGGGGCGAGGTGGTGGCGGGCGAGCAGCGGCGGCAGATAGCCGGGGGCGGTGGCGGGTGTGTAGTACGGGGCGAGCGGGGGCCGTTCGGCGGCGAGCAGCAGTTCGGCGACCCGCTGCCGGGCCTCGTCGAAGGCCTTGTCGTACGCCCCGTCGGCGGCGACGCCCTGGCGGGCGAGCCAGTCGGGGTCCGGCGCGGGCCGGTGGCCGCCGTCGAGCAGGTCCCAGGAGGTGAGCAGGCCCGAGCCGAGGAAGTGGTGGTTGCCGAGCGGCTCGCGGACCCCGAGGTCGGTGAGGACCGCGGTGGGGATGGAGCGGTGCAGGGATTCGAGCGCGGCGGTCGAGGAGACGGTGACCAGGAGGTCCGTGCGGTCCAGGACCTCGCCCATGTTCCCGTACACCAGGCGGAAGTTGGGCGGCAGGCCGCCGGGCAGCTTCTGCGCGAGCTTCTGGTAGGGCAGTTCCTCCAGGTGGGTGGTGTGCTCGCCCGGCCGGGAGCGGAGCTTGAGCAGCACCTCGCGGCCCGGGTGGAGCCGGGCGTGCTCGACGAGCCGGCGCAGCAGGTAGGTGCGGTCGGCACGGCTGTCCGGCACGGAGGGCTGGGCGGCGAACACGACGGTGTCGCGCCCGTCCTCGGGCCGGTAGGGCGCCCCGCCGAGGAACGGCAGCGCGGCCTCGGTGACGGCGGCCGGGTCGGCGCCGACCCCGCGGTAGACGGCGCGGAAACGGTCCGCGTCGTGGCGGGAGTTGGCGAGGACGACGTCGGCGCCGTGGCGCAGCAGCAGTCCGTCGGAGAGCTTCTCGTAGACGACGCCGACGTAGCCGGTGACGACGACGGGGCGGCGGGCGAGGCCGAGGGCGGCGAGGCCGTGGAGCATCGCCTGCACTCCGCCGCCGACGAGGGCGAGGACGACGATGTCGTAGGAGCCGTCCGCGATCTCGCGCAGGAACTCCCTCCCCGTCACCTCGCGCAGGTCGTCGACGGCGACGCCGACCTCGGCGAGCTGGCGCGGGGTGGGGGTGGCGCGGCCGCGCAGCAGGAAGCCGCTCAGCTCCACGGAGGTGCTGGGGGTGATCCGGCGTGCGGTCAGCGCACCCCATTTCCACCGGGTGTCGGAGTCGGCGAGTACGGCTACCCGTACGGCCTCGCTGGTACGTGTTGGCACGTCGAGGACGCTAGGAAGGCATGTGGTTTCACGGCCCAACTCGACTGCAACAGCGGGTTAACAGCGCACTTACGGACGGGTGAATGGGCCGGGTGCCGGACGGGTTAAGGGCCCCGATGCCCAGCGTTCACCTGCCATACCGCTGTGCGTCAGCGCGAATGACGAGGCGCCGCCTAGCGTCGTGCGGGTGGTTAAGCTCTCCGTCATCGTGCCGTTCTTCAACGTGCAGACATACGCCCCCGACACCCTCAGAAGCCTGCGGGCGAATGCCCGGGAGGACTTCGAGTTCCTTTTCGTCGACGACTGCTCGACGGACGGGACGCCGGAGATCCTGGAACGGGCCGAGCGGCAGATTCCCGGGGCACGGCTCATCCGGCACGAGAGGAACGGGGGCCTGGCCACCGCGCGCAACACCGGTCTGGACGCGGCCCGGGGCGAGTACATCGCCTTCCTCGACGGGGACGACTGGCTGTCGCCCGGTCACTTCGAGGGCCTGCTGGCCCCGTTGGAGGAGCTGGGCTGCGACTTCGTGCGCACCGACCATGTGCAGTGCACCGCACGGGCGCGCACGGTGCACCGGGTGCCGGTGGGTCCGCGCGGCGAGGTGCTGAAGCCGCGGGACTGGATCCTGCCGGCGGACCGGTCGACGGGCGTCGACTATCCGTACGCGTGGGCCGGGATGTACCACCGCAGGCTGGCCGATCAGGGGCTGCTGCATTTCACCCACGGGCTGCGCACGGCGGAGGACCGGCCGTGGATCTGGCGGCTGCACCGGGACGCCGCGTCATTCGCGGTGATCAGCCGGCTGGGAATCTTCTACCGCCGCGGTGTGGCCTCCTCCTTGACGCAGATCGGCGACATCCGGCAGCTCGATTTCATTCGCGCTTTCGACCAGGTGCTCGACGAGACGGCGGCGGACCGGGACGCGGAGAAACTGCTCCCGAAAGCGGTCCGCACGTATTGCGCCGTCATTTCGCATCACCTCGGTTCGATCGAACGGTTCGAACCGCAGGTGGCGCGGAAACTGCGCGCGATGAGCGCCGCGGCACTGCGCCGGATGCCCCAGGCGGTGCTCGACGACGCGCTGGCCTCCATGGACGTGGAGCGCGCGTCCCGGCTGCGCAGGCTGCGCCGCCGTCCCTCCCCGATGACCGCGGAGGCGGCGGCCTGATGCCCACCACCCAGATCTTCTTCGCCTCCTCCCTCTACGGCGTCGCCACCGTCGCCGCCGCGCTCGACAGCGGCTGCTTCGCCGCCGCGGACCGGCGTCTGCTGCTCGTCAGCAACAACGCGGCCACGCCCGAGACCACCCCGGCGCTCGACGAGATGCCCGGCTTCGAGCGGCTGCGCTCCCGCTTCGACGGGGTGCTCTCGTGGAACGGGGCCATCGCGCCCTTCCACCCGGGCGGCTGGTCCCCGCGCCCCGACGACGTCCCGCTGTGGGAGCGGTATCTGCGCGGGCTGTGGGACCTGGGCGACGACCGGATCGAACTGGCCGTGGAGTCGGTGCAGGTGGTGCCCGCGCTCGCGGTCGCCCAGCTCTTCCCGGACGCGACGCTGTGCGTGTACGCGGACGGCCTGATGAGCTACGGCCCCACCCGGAACAAGATCGACCCGCTGGTGGGCGAGCGGGTGCGCAGGCTGCTGCACCTGGATCTGGTGCCGGGGCTGAAGCCGCTGCTGCTGGCGGAGTTCGGCGCGGTGCCGGAGGTGGTGCCCACCGAGTCCTTCGTCAAGGTGATCGCCGAACTCTCCGACGCCGTCCCGGACGCGGTGCCGGGCGTGGCGGCGGGCCCGGCGGACGCGTCGGCGCACGGGGAGCCGGGCGCCGGGGACGGGCCCGCGCTGATCCTCGGCCAGTACCTCGCGGCGCTCGACATCATCACGCGCGAGGAGGAGGAGCAGCTCCATGTGCGGATGCTGCGCGGGGTGGCCGCGCACGGGCACCGCCGGGTGGTCTTCAAGCCGCACCCGACGGCCCCGGCCTCCTGGAACCGCACCCTGGAGGAGGAGGCGCGGGAGCTGGGCGTCGAGCTGACGGTGGTGGAGCGCCCGCTGCTCGCCGAGGTGCTCTACCGGCAGCTCCGTCCCTCGCTCGTGGCGGGCTGCTTCTCCACCGGGCTGTTCACGGCCGCCGCGTTCCACGGCATCCCGGTCGCCCGGCTGGGCACGGAGCCGCTGCTCGACCGGCTCACGCCGTACCAGAACAGCAACCGCGTGCCGCTCACCGTCGTCGACGCCCTGGTGCCGGACCTGGAGACGGGCACGCCCGTGGTGCCCGGCCCGCCGGACGCGTTCCTGACGGGGCTGCTGGAGGCGGTCGGCTTCGCGATGCAGCCGCAGATCCGCCCGGATCTGCGGCCGGCGGCCGAGCGGTTCCTCGCCACCTCGCTGAACTCCCGCACGCTGCGCTACTTCAAGCGCCGGCGGCTGACCGTGCTCGGGCTGCCGGGCGGTCTTCCGGTGCCGCGCAACGAGGCGGTGCGCCGGGTGGTGCGGCGGGCCCGCCATCTGAAGCGGGCCGTGCTGCGCTGAGCCGGGCGCCCGGCCGAGACGACGGCACCGGCCGGCGGACCATCGGTCCGCCGGCCGGTGCCGTGTTCGCGTTCGCGTTCGTGTGCGCGTCGGTGTTCGTGCGGGGCCGCGGTCGTACCTGGCCGCTTCGTCAGGCGCTGCTGAGCGACAGCTTCACCGCGAAGCCGAGGAAGAGCGCGCCCGCCGCCGAAGTCGCCCCGGCCGACAGCCGCTTGCGGCGCCGGAAGGCGGCGGCGAGGCGGGTGCCGCTGAAGATCAGCGTGGTCAGGTAGAGGAAGCTGCCGAGCTGGAGCAGGGCGCCGAGGACGACGAAGGACAGCGCCGGGTAGGCGTAGGACGGGTCGACGAACTGCACGAAGAAGGAGATCAGGAAGAGGATCGCCTTCGGGTTGAACAGGCTGATGACCAGCGCCCGCCGGTACGGGTTCTCCGCGGCGCCCGAGGGCGCTCCGCTCTCGCCCGTACCGGCCGCCGCCTCGCCCCGGGAGCGCCACATGCTCCACGCGGCGCGCAGCATGCCGATCGCCATCCACGTCAGGTAGCCCGCGCCCGCGTACTTCACGATCATGAAGAGCACCGGCGTGGTCTGGAGCAGCGAGGCCGCGCCGAGGGCGGCCAGGGTCATCAGGACGGTGTCGCCGGTGAACACACCGGCGGCCGCCTTGTATCCGGTCCGGGTGCCCTTGCGGGCGGCGACGGACAGCACGTAGAGCGAGTTCGGCCCCGGCAGCAGAATGATGAGGACGAGGCCGACGAGGTAGGTCGGCAGATCGGTGACACCCAGCATGAGCCGGAGTGTCGCACACGAGTACGAGGACCTGCACAGCCGTCTCACATTCGGAGTTCAGTGCTCCGCATCACCCCGGACCGGTCCGCCGGAGGGCACGCGCCAGGTGCCGTCAGTACGCGTCCGGGGGCACGTAGCTCCCCCACACCTCGCGCAGCGCGTCGCACACCTCGCCGACGGTGGCCCGCGCGCGCAGCGCCTCCTTCATCGGGGGCAGCACGTTGTCCGTGCCGGCGGCCGCCTCCTTCAGCGCGGCCAGCGCCCGCCCCACCGCCTGCCCGTCGCGGCCCGCGCGCAGCCGGGCGAGGCGCTCGGCCTGCCGGGCCTCGATGGCGGGGTCGACGCGCAGCGGCTCGTACGGCTCCTCCGCGTCGAGGGTGAAGCGGTTGACGCCGACGACCACCCGCTCGCCCGCGTCGGTCTCCCGGGCGATCCGGTAGGCGTTGCGTTCGATCTCCTCCTTCTGGAAGCCGCGCTCGATCGCGGCGACCGCCCCGCCCATGTCCTCCACCCGGCGCATCAGCGCCAGTGCCGCCGCCTCCACGTCGTCGGTCATCGACTCCATCACGTACGAGCCGGCGAACGGGTCCACCGTGGCCGTCACGTCCGTCTCGTACGCCAGCACCTGCTGGGTGCGCAGCGCGAGGCGGGCCGATTTGTCCGTCGGCAGCGCGATCGCCTCGTCGAAGGAGTTGGTGTGCAGCGACTGGGTGCCGCCGAGGACCGCGGCGAGCCCCTGCACCGCGACCCGGACGAGGTTCACCTCCGGCTGCTGGGCCGTGAGCTGCACCCCGGCGGTCTGGGTGTGGAAGCGCAGCATCCACGACTTCGGGTCGCGCGCACCGAACTCGTCCCGCATCACCCGCGCCCAGATCCGCCGGGCCGCGCGGAACTTCGCCACCTCCTCCAGCAGCGTGGTGCGCGCCACGAAGAAGAAGGACAGCCGGGGGGCGAAGTCGTCCACGTCCATGCCCGCCGCGACGGCCGTGCGCACGTACTCGATGCCGTCGGCGAGGGTGAAGGCGATCTCCTGCACGGGCGAGGCCCCGGCCTCGGCCATGTGGTAGCCCGAGATCGAGATCGTGTTCCACTTCGGGATCCCGGTGCGGCAGTAGCGGAAGATGTCGGCGACCAGCCGCAGCGACGGCGCCGGCGGAAAGATGTACGTGCCGCGGGCGATGTACTCCTTGAGCACGTCGTTCTGGACGGTGCCGGTCAGCTTCGCGGCCGGTACGCCCTGCTCCTCGGCCACGAGCTGGTACATCAGCAGCAGCAGGGCGGCGGGGGCGTTGATCGTCATCGACGTCGACACCCGGTCCAGCGGGATCCCGTCGAACAGCACCCGCATGTCCTCGACCGAGTCGACCGCCACCCCGACCTTGCCCACCTCGCCGTGCGCGACGGCGGCGTCGGAGTCGTACCCCATCTGCGTCGGGAGGTCGAAGGCCACGGAGAGTCCGGTCGTGCCGTGGGCGATCAGCTCCTTGTAGCGGGCGTTCGACTCCGCCGCCGTGCCGAACCCCGCGTACTGCCGCATCGTCCACGGCCGGCCGGTGTACATCGTGGGATACACGCCGCGGGTGAACGGGAAGGCGCCGGGCTCCCCCAGCTCCGCTGCCGGGTCCCGCCCGGCAGCGCCGTCCGGCCCGTAGACCGGCTCGATCGGCAGCCCCGACTCGGATTCGCGTGTCATCCGCCTGTGCCTCCGCGATCAGCCGACGGCCGTCCGTGCCACGTGTGTCACAGACCGGGGACGACGCGTCGTGTCGTTCTCGTCCCCCAACTGTTACCCCCATGATGCTCGGGATTGTGCAACCCGGCCGTTGCGGAATCTGTCTCTTCAGGCACAGGACCGAAATAGGGGGACGATCATGCTCAGGAAGAACATCGCGGTCAGAACGCTGGCGGCCGCCGCCGCGCTCACCGTGGCCGCGGTGACCGCCGGCTGTTCGGCGCAGGCGGCGACGGACGTCCGGACGGACGCCAAGCCGAGCGCCGCGCCGACGACCTCGGAGCCGGCCGGCGACGCCTCGCCGTCCGAGTCCGCCGAGCCCTCGGAGCCGGCCTCCCCGACGCCGTCGGCGTCGCCCTCGCCGTCGGCGTCCTCCTCGGCCCCGCCCGCGAAGGTGCTCATGGCGCCCGGCGCGAAGGGCGAGCAGGTGAAGGAGCTCCAGGCGCGGCTGGCCCAGATCGGCTGGTTCGACGACAAGCCGACGGGCTCGTACGGGCCGGTCACCAGCACCGCCGTCAAGGGCTTCCAGGGCAAGCGGCAGCTCCCCGCCACCGGCAGCACGGACGAGGTGACCTGGCAGAAGCTGCTGGGCATGACGACGAAGCCGACGCGTGCGGAGCTCGACGGCAAGGACGTCGAGAAGCCGAAGGCGAAGCTCGACCCGCGGTGCATGGAAGGCCGCGTGATGTGCATCAGCAAGACCACCCGCACGCTGTCCTGGATGATCGACGGCAAGGTGCTGTCGACGATGGACGTCCGGTTCGGCTCGCAGTACACGCCGACCCGTGAGGGCGAGTTCAAGGTCGGCTGGAAGTCCCGGGACCACGTCTCGACGATCTACGACACCCCCATGCCGTACGCGATGTTCTTCAGCGGCGGCCAGGCCGTCCACTACTCCTCCGACTTCGCGGCCCGCGGCTACAACGGCGCGTCGCACGGCTGTGTGAACGTCCGGGACAAGGCCGCCGTCGCGGCCCTCTTCGACCAGGTGCGCACCGGCGACAAGGTCGTCATCTACTGGTGAGCCCCGTCGGGCGGGCACGGAGCGGGCGCCTGCGGGCGGGCTCCGTGCCCGGGTCGGACCGGTCGTGAAGAAACGTTCCGAACTGGAAATCCACTGATCTCGCCGGATCCGGCGCGGCAGGTGTGACGTTTTCCGGACGGCTGGCGCAGTATGAAGTGCCGACTGGTCATCGGCCGCGCGAAGAGCCGGGGTTCCCCCCGTACCTGCGGCTCAGCGCACCCGGCGCGGGCGGGACACGTTCCCCCGGTCCCGCCCGCGCCCTTTCTCCTCGCCTTGCTTCCCCCTCCGCCCGCACCGGGCTTCGCCGGGGATCTCCGTCTGCGACGGGCTTCGCCGGTCTGCCCCAGCCCCTCGGGGCGGGAGAAGCGGGAACACGGCAGCCCCGCGCGGCGGAGAAGCGCGAACACGGCAGCCCCGCGCGGTGGAAGAGCGGGTACGCGACAGCCCCGCACGGCAGGGAAAACGGGAACGCGGCGGCAGGGCCCCGCGGAGCGTCAGAGCAGCGGGGTGGCCGCGGCGGACGCCAGGGCCGCCACGGTGTCCCGCGGTGGCGACGGGACCAGCTCGGGGGCGATCCGCAGCGGGTCGGGCGGCGTGAGGGAGACGTTGCCGTCCTTCCCCGAACCGGAGCCCGAGCCGGAACCGCCCTTGCCGTTGCCCGAGCCCCCGGAGTCGCGGTCGTCGTCGCCCTGGTCGCCGTCGCCCCAGCCGTCCCCGGAGGAGTCGCCGCCGAGCACGCGGTCGCAGAACTTCTTCACCCCGTCCGGCCCGTCGGCCAGCTCCTCCAGGCGCTTGCGGCGCTCGGGGTCGATACGGCCGCTGCGGTACGCCTTGCAGGTCTCGACGATCCTGCGCCGGACGTCGGAGTCCTTGCCGGGTGACGAACCGGGCGTCGTGGGGGCGGCGTCGGAGCCGCCGGTCCCGTCCGGGGTGCCGGTGACGCCGCCGTCGCCGGGGGCCGTCCGCGTGGGGCCGCCGCTCGCCGCGGGCGGGGAGGGCGGCGGGCTGACGGAACCGGGCGGCTTCGGGGACCCGTCGCCGGCCTCCCCCTCCGGGCTCCGCGTCTCCAGCGGTCCGGGGGTCGCGGCGGCCGTGACGGAGGACGCGGGCACCGGGGCGTGGTCGCGGTGGAAGGGGGGGGGCAGCACACCGGTGCCCGCCGCGACCGCGACGCCGCCGAGCGCGCACCCCGCGAGCGCCGCCGCGATGCCGAAGCGGAGCGGGCGGCCGAAGCGCAGTCCGCGGACGGGGACGCCGCCGCGGGTGACGGTCACGGTGCCGATCGAGTCGCCGGCCGGGGCCGCCGCGTCGCCCCGTGCCTTGCGGAAGGCCGCCAGGGCGGCCGCCTCGCCGGGCAGTTCGCCGTCG
This sequence comes from Streptomyces zhihengii, assembly GCF_016919245.1. NCBI lineage: Bacteria > Bacillati > Actinomycetota > Actinomycetes > Kitasatosporales > Streptomycetaceae > Streptomyces > Streptomyces zhihengii. The sequence continues at coordinate 3,316,126 of NZ_JAFEJA010000001.1, forward strand.
TCGAAACGGTGGCGGTACGCGCCGGCGCCGCGCAGTGCCGCGCCCAGCCGGGCCGCCTGCACACGGGCGTGCTCGTCGGCGGCTCGTACAGGTTCTCCCCGCAGCAGTTGCTCCGCCGCGTCCCTGTCAAGCCACTCGTAGCGCTCGTCCGCCATCACATGTCCTTCTGCGTCCGCGTACGCGAATGCGTCACACCGGCGGAGGTGGGGGCTCCGGTGCGCGGGGCGCGTTGTGGGGGGAGTCCGTCTAGGTCACCGGCCTGCTGTTCACCACCGTCACCGGCCGGCGGGCCGTCCGCGAGCAGGGGTTCCGCGAGGCCGGTCGGCGTCGCCGGGACGGGCGCGCCGTGGGTGCTCTCCAGCAGTTCGGCGAGCCGCTTGAGGCCCCGGTGGGCCGCGGTGCGCACGGCGCCGGGCCGCTTGCCGAGGGTCTGCGCCGCGCTCTTGGCGTCCAGTCCGACGACCACGCGCAGCACCACGGCCTCGGCCTGGTCCTGCGGGAGTTGGGCTATCAGGGCCATGGTGCTGCCCGTGCTGATGGACTCCATGGCCTCGGCGACGGTGTCCGATTCGGACGGCTTGCCGGTGAGTTCGGTCTCGTCGCCGCCGACGGCCGGGCGGCGGCCGCGCATCCGGATGTGGTCCAGGGCGCGGTTGCGGGCGATGCGGGCGGCCCAGCCGCGGAAGCGGTCGGCGTCGCCGCTGAAGCGGTCGAGGTCCCGGGATATCTGGAGCCATGCCTCGGAGGCGACGTCCTCGGCGTCCGCATCGCCGACGAGCGTGCGTACATAGCCGATCAGCCGCGGGTGCACGGCGCGGTACACAGTACGGAAGGCGTCCTCGTCCCCGTCCTGAGCCGCGAGCACCGCGGTGGTCAGCTCCGCGTCGTCCCCCAGCACTACCTCATACCTGTCTGAATCGCAGCTGGTCACCACTGCCGCGCCACCCTGCGCGAACCAGCACGCTACGTCCTTTTCCGGGTGCGCGTCCATGCCTAGTACAACCGGCAACAACCTAACAACGCGGTGCGGTGTGACAGAAAACGCATGCACGGCGCTGAGAGGAGTACGGGGTGCCACTGTCACCCCGTCCGAACGACGACCGGGGCCTCTCCTGTGGGGGGTGGCGGCCCCGGTCGTCCTTCATGATCGCCACGACGAGTGTGATCACGAAGGTGCGATTCCGCGGGATGCTGCGGCGAACCGTAGGCAATCCGTGATGCTTTCGAGACGCCCGGTCCGGCTTCGGGCCGGGCGTCCGCCGGGGACCGCACGGGTCCGGTCGCGGTGGGGCTAACGCACCACGCGGTGGCTGAGGTGGACGACTCCGGCGCCGAAGGTGCGGGTCCCGATCAGTTCGAGGTCCACCCGGCGCTCGCCGTGCGGGAAGAACGGGACGCCGCCGCCGACCAGCACCGGGTAGACCATGGCCCGGTACTCGTCGATCAGGTCCAGCGCGGCCGCCTCGGCGGCGAGGTTCGCGCCGCCGATCGCGATCTCGCCCTCCCCCGGCTCGGCGCGGAGCCGCTCGATCTCCTCCGCCACGCTGCCGGTGGCCAGCCGCGCCTGCCCCTCCACCGCCGACAGCGTCCGGGAGAACACCACCTTGGGCAGCGGCTTCCAGAGCGCCGTCCACTCACGGTTGTCCGCGTCGAGCGACGGGTCCTGGTCGGCGGTCTCCCAGTAGAGCATCGTCTCGTAGAGCCGACGGCCCATCAGATGGACGCCGACCTGCCGGATCTCCTCGATCCAGAAGCGGAAGACGTCGTCGCCGGGCGTCGTCCAGTCGAAGCCTCCGTCCGGTCCGACGATGTAGCCGTCGAGCGAGACGCTCATCGAATAGGTCACGCTGCGCATCAGATGTCCTCCTCGGTGACGGGTTCGACAGTACGACCGCCGGGCGCCCCGGGACTCATCGCGACGCGCGGCACTCGCGGGGCGCGGCCTTCACGGGCCGGACGGGGCACGGCCTTCGCGGGCGCGGCGACGCGCGGCGCTCGCGGGCGAGGCCTTCGCGGGCCGGACGTGGCGCGGCGTCCGCGGGCGGCCTCCCCGCGGGCACGGCGACGGGCCGCCGCGCCGGAGCGCGGCGGCCCGCGGATGCCGCTGCCGGTCCTTCCCTCCGGTCAGCCGGTGGCGCAGCTCCTGCCGCCGAGGGTGAAGGCCGCCGGGGCGCTGTTGCCGCCCGTCCAGCTGGCGGTGAAGCCGAAGCTCGCCGTCCCGCCGGGTGCCACGCCGCCGTTCCAGGCGACGTTGGAGGCGGTGACCGCGGTGCCGTTCTGCTGATGGACGGCGTTCCAGATCTGCGTGATCCGCTGGCCCTGCGGGAACGACCAGGCGAGCTGCCAGCCGTTCAGGGCCGTGGTGCCCTTGTTGGTGAGGGTGACGTCCGCCTGGAAGCCGCCCGACCACTGGTTGGTGATCTTGTAGCTCACGGCGCAGACGGCGGTCGGGTCCGGGTCGGTCGGGTCGGTCGGGTCGGTCGGGTCCGTGGGATCGGTCGGGTCCGTCGGATCGGTGCCGCCGCCGTCCGAGGAGTCGCCGTAGATGATGCCGCGCCCGTTGGTCGCGATGTAGACGCGGCCGAAGACGCGCGGGTCACCGGTGATCGAGGCGCCCGTCCAGCCCCACTGGTGGGCGTCGTCGTTGATCCGGACCCAGCTCGCGCCCTTGTCGGTGGAGCGGAAGATCCCGCGCTTGCCGCCGATCTGGGCGCTGATGAACAGCGTCTGGTACGAGGCGCCGGCGGCCGCCTTGCCGAAGCCGACGGCGTCCGCCTCCTGCACACCGGTCAGTTTGGTGAACGTGGCGCCGGAGTCGATGGAGTGCCACAGCCCGTAGGTGCCGTTCTCCTTGCCGCCGGCGAGCCAGATGTCGCCCTCGGTGCCGGGGACGGCCTGGAAGCGGACGTTGCCCTCGGCGGGCAGACCGGTCGCCTTGGCGGCGAAGGTCGCGCCGCCGTCGGTGGAGACGTAGAACGTGCCGGCCTTGAAGCCGTAGAACTTCTTCGGGTTCTTGCGGTCGGACTCCACGATCGCGTCCGCGGGGATCCCGGTGGACGCCGTCCAGGAGGTGCCGAAGCCGGTGGTGCGGTGCACGCCCGCGCCGGCCGGGCTCCAGACGAAGGAGCCGCCGTCGGCCGCGGCGGCCACCGTGCCGCCGCCGGTCACGCCGGAGGGCTGGGAGCCCTGGAACCAGTTGGCGCCGTTGTCGGTGGAGAAGCCGATGTTCTGCGTGGTGTCGCCGTGGCCGACCCGCACCACGGTGTTCGGGTTGGCCTCGGCGAAGTCGAGGCTGGTGGTGCCGCTCATGTTCGGGGTGCGGAACATCATCGACGGGACCTTGTCGACGTCCGTGTGCCGGAAGCCGCCGAGGTCGAGCATGCCGCTGAGCAGCGGCGCGCCGGAGGGCGGGCTCGCCAGGTCGTTGACCGCCGTCTCCTCCAGCCCCTTGATCATGGGCTTGATGCCGAAGGTGCCGCCGGTGTCCCAGGTCGTGAGGTTCTCGGTGCCGTAGATCGTGGCGCCGGTCCCGTACATCATCCGGTCGGAGTCGAACGGGTCGATCTCCAGCGCCTCGGTCATCCAGCCGAGCTTCGGCGCGGTCTCCGGCGGGGAGGGGTTGCCGCCCCAGGTCAGCCACGGCACCGAGGAGACGTCCTGGGTGTAGTGGTTGACCCGGTTCGGATAGCCGTTGTACTCCCACGCCTGCTTCCAGGTCGCGCCGCTGTCGGTGGACCGGAAGATCTGGGTGTCGGGCCACCAGGAGCTGTAGGCGGTGGCCATCAGGGTGCCGGGCTTCTGCCGGTCGACGCTCAGTCCGCTGAAGCCGTAGTAGGTGTCGGCCTCGGCGACCGGGCTGACGTCGGTCCACGCGCCGGTCGCCGTGGTGTAGCGGTAGACGCGGCCCTTGCCGCCGTCGTACGGGCCGCCGGTGTCGCTGAGCGTCACGAACAACTGGCCGGTGGCGGAGTCCAGTACGCCCTTGTGGGCGAGGTAGCCGGTCGGCTGCCCGGCGACGCGGGACCAGGTGGTGCCGCCGTCCGACGAGCGGTAGACGGCGTTCTCCTTGTCGGCGACGCCGACGTAGATGTCCTTGGTGACGCTGCCGGCGGCGGAGGAGCGCTCGTCGAAGGTGACCCAGACGACGCCCTGGTTGTCGTTGCCGTAGCCGCTGGTGTCGGACGGGTCCTGCGCGTAGTTGCCCGGGTTGGGGAAGGACGCCACCTGGGACCAGGTGACACCGGAGTCCGTGGAGCGCCACAGGCCCTTGCCGCTGGGCGCGCCGAAGTAGAGGACGGAGTTCTTGTTCGGGTCCACCGCGAGGCGTTCGCCCATGCCGCGGCCGGGCATGTTGCCGCCCAGCTTGAAGGGGAGCTGGGTGGCCTGCCAGCTCGCACCGCGGTCCGAGGAGCGCAGGATCGCGCCGTTGGTCGGGTCCCAGTCGTTGGTGTACGTGCCGACGGCGGCGTACACCTTGGCGGGCTGCACGGGGTCGGAGGCGATGCTGGCGACACCGGTCCAGCCCCAGCGGTCCCAGTCGACCCAGTCCAGCAGCGGCTTCCACTGCTTGCCGGACTCGTCCCAGCGGTAGGCGCCGCCGATGTCGGTGCGGGCGTAGGCGAGGTTCTTCTCGGTCCGGTTGAAGACGATGCCGGGCACGAAGCCGCCGCCGTCGATGCGGACGTTCTTCCAGGTGTAGGACGGGTCGGCGGCGGCGGCCTGTGACGCCGCCCTCGCCGACACATCGGATGCCTCGGCGGTCCCGACCGCCTGCGGAGCGGCGGGCGGGTGCGGCGAGGGGCGCGCCGCGGAGGCGGGGCCGGCGGTGAACAGCCCCGCCGTCATGCTGAGTGCCGCCACCAGGACGGCGGCTGGTCTGGCGCGTAGGCGCACGGGAGAATCCTCTCCGAGCGGGACCGCCAACGGAGGCGGTGTGCGGGTGACTTGGAGATGGGAGCGCTCCCATGTGGCGTGCTCGATGGTAGCGGCGCGGCGGGTGGGGGTGAAGAGCCGTGCGCCACTCATCCGATGACTGCGGGCGTCAACTCCGTTGCGGGCGGGGCCTGAAGGGCCGCCGGCCGGGCGTGTCCGCTCCTGGCCGGAGACACGCACGCGGCCGGCGACCCGCACGCGACGTGCCGCGTGCGGGTCGCCTCACGCGGCACGCGGCGCGCCGGTCGCGGGACCGGCCGATCGCGTGCGGGGAGTCGGGGGCGGCCGGGGCCGGGTCCCGTGTCAGCCGACGTGCACGCCCGCCGTCTCGCGGTCCGCGGCGGCCTCGATCTCGGCCCGGGAGGGGTTGCGGATCACGAGGAACGCGATGACGGCCGAGGCGAGGCTGAGGCCGGCGGCCCACCAGAACGCGGTGGTGTACCCCTCGATGTCGGCAGCGAGGCGGGCGACGGTCGGGTCGGACGCGAAGGTCTCCTTCAGGGACTCGGCGTAGAACGTCGACAGGAGCGCTATGCCGACCGATCCGCCCACCTGCTGGGCGGTGTTGACCAGGGCCGACGCGGCCCCCGCGTCGGCCGGGCCGACGCGGGCGGTGCCGGCGGCGAAGGTGGTCGGGAAGAGGACGCCGGCACCGAGCCCGGCGGCGACGAGACCGGGAAGGACCCCGTCGACGTATCCGGAGCCGGTGTCCAGTTGCGCGAGCAGCAGGCATCCGAGGGCGGCCAGCGCCAGACCGGCGGAGATCAGGGTTCGCGGGCCGATCTTGTTCAGCAGCACGCCCGCGGTGACGCCGGAGGCGACCATGATCGCGATGTTGAGGGGCATAAACGCGAACCCGCTCTTCAACGGGGAGTAGTCCAGGTTCTGCTGGAGGTAGAAGGTGAGGAACAGGAAGACGCCGAACATCGTGACGCCCAGGGCGGCGATCGCGAAGCAGGCCCCGGCACGGCTTCGGTCCGCGAGGAGGCGCAGCGGCAGCAGTGCGTGGTCGCTGCGCCGCTCGATCATCACGAAGGCGGCGAGCAGCACGCCGCCGAGAAGCAGCAGTGCGAGGGTGGTCGTCGAGCCCCAGCCTTCGGTCTCCGCCCGGGAGACGCCCAGCACCAGCGCGAAGAGGCCGGCGGTGGCGGTCAGCGCTCCGGGCAGGTCGAGGACCTTTCGGGCGTTGCTCGTCTCGTCCTTGCGGATCGCACGGACGCCGAGCAGCGCGACGCACGCGAAGACGATGTTGACGTACAGGCACCACCGCCAGGACACGAGGTCGGTCAGGACGCCCCCGAGGAGCAGTCCGGCACCGGCACCCACTCCGGCGATGGCGCTGAAGACGCCGAACGCCTTGTTGCGCTCCGCGGGTTCGGTGAAGGTCACCGCGACCGTGGCGAGCGCGGCGGGGGCCAGAACCGCTCCGAAGACGCCCTGCCCCACCCGCGCCACGATGAGGGTTTCGAAGTTCTGCGCCGCGCCGCCGAGTGCCGAGGCGAGGGCGAAGCCGATCAGGCCGACGGCGAACAGACGGCGACGGCCGAAGAGGTCACCGAGCCGGCCGCCGAGGAGGAGAAGCGCTCCGAAGGCGATCGCGTACGAGCTGACGACCCACTGCCGGTCGTCGACGGAGAAGCCGAGGTCGGCCTGGGCCGAGGGCAGGGCGATGTTGACGATGGTCGCGTCGAGGACGACCATCAGTTGGGCGACGCCGACGACGGCCAGCACCAGCCACTTGCGGTTCTGATTGACGTGCGGGGACAAGGGCTTGCGCCCTCCTTCCAGACGAGTGGACACGTGGCCCATCAGGTGGTTGGAGGTCGCGCTCAAGCCCTAGCGTCCGACCGAACCGGCGAGCCGACGTCAGTCGGTTGAGGCAAGGCCGGCTTTCTGCGGCGAGGATTCTAGGCACAACGGCTCAGACGCGTCAAAGCACCACATACGGTGATCCACCGATGACACGCCACGCCCGCACTCGCCCCGCCGGGCCGGCGTCCTCGCGCCCGCGGGTCGTCACCCGCGAGCTCGGCGTCGCCCGCGGCCTCGACAAGGTTCCGGCCGGTACGGCCGCGGCCGCGGGCGCGGGCGCGGGGCAGCGAAGGCCCACGGGACCCTGGGCCGCGAAGGCCCCGGGCCGCCCGCGGACAGCGTCCCCGGGGCGGGCGGCCCGGGGTGCGGACGTCCTCGGGCCGCCCGGCGGTGCGTGCCGGGGTGACCGTGCCGGTCAGCCCCATCCGGCACCCGCCAAGCGCGGGCTCCTCGGGCGGCGTTCCGGCGATCCCAGGCACGCGCGACCCGGGGGCGCGAGCGGTCGGGCCCTCGCGTCCCCGGGGCGGGCGGCCCGGGGCGCGGACATCCCCGGGCCGCCCGGCGGTGCGTGCCGGGGCGGGCGGGGTCAGTCCCGGCCCGCGCCCGCCAGGGCGGGCTCCGCGGGGGCCGGCTCGGTGGGCTTGCGCGGGCCGGGAGTCGCCCGGGGGACGATCGCCGGGACGCCCTTGCCCTTCGCCGCCCGGAGGGCGATCCACCGGTCGGCGAACAGGTTGAGGAGCAGGCCGGCCGCTCCCCAGACGCCGATGGTGAGCAGGTGGCCGCCGATGGCGTCGCCGCCGAAGTACACCAGGTCGCGGGCCGTGCCGACGGCCGCCGGGAGCGGCAGCACGTCGTGCAGGGTGCGGAAGATGTCGGGGACCATGGCGAGCGGCAGGCCGCCGCCCGAGGCCGGGACGCCGAGCAGCATCAGCACCACCATCACGGGGATGATCGCGGCGAGGCCGAAGAGACGGGTGAAGGCGTTGGCGGCCAGCGAGACGCAGAAGATCGTCAGCGCCCCGATGCCGATCAGCGCCCCGGCGTGGCCGTTGACCGCGCCGATCATGACGTCGAAGAGCAGCCAGAGCCACAGCGCCATGCCGACCGACCAGCCGGCCAGCTTGACCGCGAACTGGCGGGTGCGCCGCAGTTCGGGGGCGCCGCCGCGGAGCACCGCGGCGATCAGGAAGCCCGCCATGATCCAGGACATGCCGACGTAGAGGCTGTTGGTGCCCATGGTGTCGTCGGGGGTGAGCGGTTCCAGGTCGGTGGTGGTGAGTGCGGCCTGTTGCCCCTGGGCGACCTGGGTGAAGGTGCTGGTCAGGATGGTCTGCTGGCTGCTGCCCGCGCCGGAGGCGCCGAGCAGTTCGGCCGCACCGCCGGCCTCGGTGGGCAGGACGTAGGCGCCGGCGATCTCCTGGTCCCTGATCAGGTCTGCGGCCTCGTCGGCGGAGTCGAGCGCGCGCAGGTCGAACATGGCGCCGAGCGAGGGTTCCATCCCGGCCACGGCCCGTTCGGCCTGCTGCTGGGTGGCGCCGACGACGGCGACGGGCATGTCCCGCACCTGCGGCTTGTGCATGGAGCCGGCCATCAGCCCGACCACGCAGACCAGGATCGCCATCGGGAAGGCGAAGGCGGCGATGTAGCGGGCGCGCGGGGAGCGGACCGGGCCGCCGGCGAGGGCGGGGAGCGGCAGGGAGGAGTCGGTGGCGGGCGGCGCGGCGGGTATCGCGAGGCCGGAGCGGCGTTCCTTGAGGAAGCACAGGGCGAGGGCGGCGGCGATCCAGGCGCCCAGCGTCAGCAGGTGGCCGCCGATTCCGCGTCCGTCGAAGTAGATCAGCGAGCGCATCGCCTCACCGGCCGCCGGGAGCGGCAGCACGCCGTGCAGCCATTGGAAGAACCCCGGCATGGTGTGGATCGAGAGCGAGAGGTTCGACGACGGCATGCCGAAGACGACCCAGAGCAGCATGCCGAAGAGCACGGCGAGCGGCCCGACCAGCTTGGTGAAGAGGAGCTGGGTCGTGGCGACGGCGCCGGTGGCGAGCAGGCCGATGCCGAGGAAGTGCAGGTAGTGCCCGTCGACCGCGCCCACGACGGGGCCGAGCAGGACCCAGATCAGGGTGCTGGTCAGCGCGGACCAGCCGAGCATCAGCGGGAGGAAGCGGCGCAGCGTCAGCAGGTAGGGCAGCGACATGGTGAGGATGCTGAGCGGCACATAGCCGGCGAGCATCATGCCCATGCCGGCGAAGAGCACGGCGGTCCCGGAGAGGTCCTCCCCGGCGAGCGGGGCGACGTCCTCGGTGGTCGTGGTCCAGCCGTTCTCCACGGCGACCGGCGCCAGGAGCTGCTGGACGGTGCCGGCCTGGGAGGCTCCGGCGGCGCCCGCCGTGTAGACGACGGCCTCCGCCCCGCCCTGGGCGGGCGGCAGCAGGGCGCCGCTGATCTCGCGGTCCTCGAGGAGGTCGACGGCCTCGTCCCCGGTGGCGACGGTGCGGACGTCGAGCGCGCCGCCTGCGGCCTTCTCGATCCCGTCGGCGAGCGCCTGGGCCTGGGCGCCGGTGCCGACCACGGCGACGGGCATGTCGCGCGGCGCCGGATCGTGCATGGTCCCGACGTACGTCGCGTACATCATCGTGACCATCAGGAAGGGCATCGCGAAGAGCGCGACATAGCGGCCCATGCGGGTCCTGCGGTCCTCCTCGGGGACGGCCGGGCCGCCGCCCGGGGCCGCCTCCGGCTGCTGCGCGCGCTCCGGTGCTCCGGCGCTCGACGATTCCACGTTGGACTCCTGGCAGAGGGGGTGGGTGGCGCCCGGCACTCCGCGGTTCCGCCCGCCGCGGTGCGGGGGAGGTCGCCGGACCCTCCCACTGTAAGTCACGTGACTTAAGAATGCCCTCATGGGCTAGCTTGGAGCCGCCGAACCGCGCTCCACCTGGGAGGACCCGCCGTCGTGGCCAGATCCGACGCCAGCCGCACCGCCCTGCTCGACGCCGCCGAGCGGCTCTTCGCCGAGTCCGGGATCGCCCAGGTCTCGGACCGGAAGATCGCGGAGGCGGCGGGCAACAGCAACCACTCCGCGGTGGGCTACTACTTCGGCGGCCGCGACGGCATGCTGCGGGCCCTGCTGACCCGCCACCTCACCGGCCAGGAGGACGGCCGCAGGCGGTACTTCGACTCCTCCGACTCGCTGCTGGGCGACGTGCGCAGCCTGGTGCTGCCCGCCACCGAGGAGCTGGCCCGGCTCGCCGACGAGGCCGGGCCGGACGGGCAGACCTGGCGGGCCCGCTTCGTGTCCGCCGCCCTCCACGACCCGCAGACGGTCGCGATCTACCGGGAGCTCGGGGACACCGCCCCGGTCGCCCGCGCGGTGATCCACTCCATCGCCGGACGCATCGACGACCTGCCCGCCGAGGTGGTCCGCGCCCGCGCCGCGCTGATGACCCACGTCATCACCTCGACGTGCGCCGAGTACGAGGACAAGACCGCCCGCGAGCGCACCTCCCCCGACTGGCGGGCGACCGGCCGCTTCCTGGCCGACGCCATCGCCGGGCTGCTGCGCGCCCCGGTCAGCACCGACTGACGGCACCGGGACGCCGCCACGACCGGCCTGGCCGCCACCGACCCGCGTCCGGTTAGACTTTGCGGCGGTGACGAGCTGTGACGCACTGCGACGGCGACCCGACGGGCACTCGCGGGGCACGGAGGGGGCACGCCATGGCACAGGTACTGATCCGCATCGAACCCGACCCGGACGCGAAGGCGACCCGGTCCCTCTATCGCGCCCTCTGCCGGGATCCGGATCTGGGCGGATCCGCCGGGCTGTCGCTCCGCGAGTCCGCTCCGGCACACGATGAACTCGGGCCCGCCGCGGACGCCGTCCTCGCCGTCGTCAACAGCGGCGTCGCCCTCGGAGCGCTCGTCGTGGCCATCGCCTCGTGGCGGGACAGCCGCTCGACCAAGTGGACCGTCGCCCTGGAGCGGGACGGACTGACGGTGGAGCTCCAGGGCAGTTCGCGGGAGGAACTGGACCGGATCGTCCGTGCGCTGGAGGGGCCGCGAGGTGACGGTTCCTGACCCGGAACGGTCTCGCGTACTCCTCATCGGCTTCTCCGCCTTCGCCGACTTCCCGCCCGTCCCGGCGGTCCCCAACAACCTGCGACGGCTGAAGGAGATCTTCCGCGACGAGCGGATCTGGGGGATCCGCGGGCGGAACGTCGTCACCCTCACCGGCAGGCACGGAATGAGCAGGGGCGGCCTGCTGCGCCGGATCCATGACGAAGCCGACCGCGCCGAGGACACCCTCGTCGTGTACTACGCAGGGCACGGCTTCCTGGACGAGGACGACGACGACAGTCTGCTGCTCGCTCTGCCGGGTTCGAGGAGACGGCAGCACTTCTCGGCCCTTCCCTACGAGGAGTTGCGCCGGGCGGTGCGCAACTCCGGGGCGCGACGGAAGGTGGTGATCCTCGACTGCTGCTACTCGGGCCGGGCGCACGCGAACGGCCACCTCGACGGTTCGGTTCCGGGCGAACACCGGGAGGTCGCTCACCAGGCTCCGATCGAAGGTGCCTGTGTCCTCACCGCCACCTCCGACTACGCCAGGGCCCGCGCATCGCCGGACCAGCCGTACACGGCGTTCAGCGGCGCGCTCATCTCGGCACTGGAGAACGGGGTTCCCGGAGCGGGACCGCACCTCGACATCCGGGCGGTCTTCGGCGCGCTGCGCCAGGAGATGCGCAGTCAGGGCCTCCCGCGGCCGCATCTGAGCACGCGGGACGACGGCAGCGCGCTCGTGCTGGGCCGCAACCTCGCGCACGACGGGGACACCGCCCTGTCCCCGCCGGAGGAGTCCGGAGCGGCTTCCCCGCCACCGCGGAGCGATTTGGTACGACGGCGGCCCCGGCCGGCGGTCCTGCGCCGCCTGGCCGTCGGGGTGAGCGCCCTGGCCGTGGTGGCGGCCACCGTCACCTTCGTCGTCACGAAGCACCAGGACACACCGGCCTCCGCGGGGGCGTGCCCGGCCGAGGGGTCCCGGCAGGCCGACCTCGTGCCCGCCGGCCGGCCGGACAGCAGGACCCGCTTCCCCGGGGCGACGGGCTTCAGTCTGCCGAACGACCTCGTCGGTCCGATGACGGTGATCGGATTCGAGCCACCGCCCGCCGTCGGCGGGCATCCTGGAACGTATCTGTGGCAACCCGAGCGCCGGTGCTTCGCGGCACCCGCGGGCTTCGGAAGCGACTATCTGGATGTCGCCGTCAGCCCTGACGGACAGTGGATCGCAGGCGTGGACATGCGCAATGTGCCCGGCGCGCCGGTGACCGTCATGGACCGGAAAGGCGGCAGCAGAAGAGTCGTCCCCGTCCCACCCGGGATGTACGCCACCCATCTCCAGTGGAACAGGCGGAGCGACACACTGCTCTTCACCCAGGCGCGGGCCGACACCCGGCACGACTACACCATCACGCGAGGGGCGGACGCGGTCACCCTCGCTCTGCACGAGGCGAAGCCGAAGGTCCTCGAACTGGGGGCCAACGCCCCGTACCAGTGGGGGCCGGACGGCACCATCGCCGGCAACTACGGCTACGCCGATCCGCTCGATGTCCGCATGTTCGACACCTCGGGTCGGCACAAGTCGACGCTCGAAGGGGTCGGGATTCTCGGGCAGGCCGGGATGAAGGGATTCTCGCCGTCGGAAGCGGAGATGGTGACCCATTGCCCGGGCGGACCGGACGAGCACTGGGCCTGCGTCTGGGATGTCCGGCGAGGAGACCTCGTCGGCACCCATCCGGCGGGCCGTGTCTTCCCGGGCCGGCCCTTCGGCAGCCTGGGCTGGTACGACGACAAGCACCTCCTGATGACCGTCTGGGACGTCGAGACGGACTGGTGGGCGACGGCCGTCCGGGACATCGGGACCCCCGGGCCGGGGTCGGCCGCCGGCCGGACGACCGTCCTCGGGCGGATGGCCGACAAGGGCGGCCACCTCATCTTCGCCCCCGCCCCCTCCTGACGCCCGGCCCCGCGGCCGGATGGTGACGGGCGAGGTCGCCCCGGGCAGGATGGCGCGCATGGCCGACGACGGGAACACGATCTTCACGCTGCCCCACGGCGCGAGCGGCTTCTCCACCCGGGCGGCCGGTCCGCTGCCGGTGACCGACACGCGTGCCTTCCGCCGCGCCCTCTTCACGGCGGCCCGTGCCGCCGGGGGCGAGGCCGGCGAGGTGGAACGGCAGACGTATCCGCTGAGCTTCCACACCGGCGCCGTCGTCCTCCGCGAGGACGAGCACGTCGTCCTGTGCCATGCCCACCTCCCGTGGATCGCCTTCGCGACGGAACGCCGCAACTGGTACACCGAGCAGTTCGGCGATCCCCCGCCGTGGGCGTCGGCCTTCGCGGAGGCGGGCTTCGACGTCCTCGGGCGCGAGCACCTCCTGACCCCGCTCGCCGAGGTGGACACCTCGTTCCTGTCGCGCGCCGAGTGGTACAACGTGCGCACGTACGGGGTCGACACGCTCGGCGGCGTCCTCTTCAACGCCTGGGCCTGACCGCCGGGCCACCCCACGACCGCGCCCTCCGCCCGGAGTGCCGCAACCCTCGCGTCCGGTCCGCCCGGCCCGTGCGGACCTTGCCCGAACCCGGCAGCCGGGCGCGGCGGTTGACTGCCCGCCCGGGGGCCTGCGGGACCGCCCCCGGCACCCGTAGCGTCGCCCTCGGCGGCGACCGGGGCCACCGGCCCCGCGCACGACCGCGTACGAGGGAGGCGGAGCAGGTGGACTGGAACGAGCCCGTGTTCAAGCGCAGCAAGTGGGGCACCAGCCGCTACGTCTACAACGCGGAGAACCCCCTCGGGATGGCGCTGATCGTCCTGAGCGTCATCGTCACCGTGACGGTGCTGGTGATGATGCAGACCCGGTCGGGCCCCTTCGCCCTGGACGACCGCCCCGCCCCGGACCCGCCCGCCCCGTCCGTCTACGTACCGGACGCGTACCTGCCGGACATGGACGCGCCCGGCGGCCCGACGGCCTCTTTGGAGGTGCCGACTCCCTGACCCCCGTGTCCGTGGCCGGTGGGACCGGGCAGCTCGCACCAGACCGTCTTGCCGCCCGGCGCCTGCCCGACGCCCCACCGCAGACTGAGCGCGTCCAGCAGGGCGAGCCCGCGCCCGCCCTCGTCGTCCTCGGCCGCGCTGCGCAGCACGGGCAGCGCACGGGGGTCGGGGTCGGTGACCTCCAGCCGCATCCGGCCCCGGTCGCAGGTGACCCGCAGCGTGACCGGCACCCCGGCGCCGACGTGACGGATCACGTTGGTCAGCAACTCGTCGGCGCAGAGCTGGAGATCACCGCCGTACGCGCGCAGCAGGCGGCGCGCGGCGGGGACGGACTCCGGCGTCGCGAGCAGGTCGAGGGCGAGGACGGAGACGGGCGGCCTCATCGCCCGGCCCCCTTGCGCAGGGCGGCGGTCAGCGCCCTCGCGGTGAGCACGTTGCAGTTGCCGAGGGAGACCAGGGGCCGGGTCGGGTAGCGGGAGGCGAACGTCGGCAGGTCGACGCCGAGGGACGGGAGCGTGATGCCGTGCGCGGCGAGGGCCGCCCTCAGCTCCTCGGCGCAGGTGTCCGCGTCGGGGTGGTGGTCGTGCGTGGGGGGCAAGGGGTCACACCTTCCAGTGCGCTGGGTGACGAACTGCTCACACCCTGGCGCGGTGCCGCGTACCGTGAGAAGCCTTTCGGAGCCCCGCCGTGAACTGCGGTGACACGGGGCGTGGTTGGTATCGGGCGTGGACACCCCGGGAAGCGGCACCAGGAGCGGTGAACGATGGGACAGCGCAAGGACATCGACGGCTCGGCAAGCGTCCCCACCTTCTACGGCAAGGAACTGCGGTGGAAGCGCGAGGAGGCGGGGCTGACACTCACCCAGCTCGTCGAGGGCAGCTTCTACGGCCCGAGCCACCTCAGCGAGATCGAGCGCGGGGAGCGCCGGATGCCGGCGGAGCTGGCCTCGCACGTGGACCGGGTGCTCGGCACGGACGGGTTCTTCCAGCGCCGCTGCGAGGACGTGCGGAACGCGCGGCGGCGCGGGCACGCGCGGTACTTCGAGCGGGTGCTGGAGGCGGAGAAGCACGCGGAGTCCATCGAGGAGTGGTGCCCGACGCTGATCCCGGGGTTGTTGCAGACGGACGCGTATGCGCGGGCGGTGGTGCGGGCGACGCATCCGCTGGCGCGGGACGAGGAGGTCGAGGAGAAGGTGAGCGCGCGGATGGCGCGGGCCCAACTCTTCGACGTGGACCACCGGTCACCGGTGTACTGGGCGATTCTCTCCGAGTCGCTGATCCGGCAACCGATCCTGCCGCCCGGGCAGATGGCTGAGCAATGGGGGCACATCGCGGCACTCGCGCGAAGGCGCCGGATCGTTCCCCAGGTGCTTCCGTGGAACTGTGGAGCGCACCCGTTCATGCTCGGCACCGCCAAGGTCATGGCTTTCCCAGATGCACCACCGCTCGTGTACACGGAAGCGCTGCACAGCGGGGACACCATCGACGATCCGGCCCTCGTGAAGGAGTACCGCAGGTCGTACGATCTGCTCAGGGCCGCCGCGCTGCCGCCGGAGGCGTCCCTCGCCCTGATCGAGCGCGCGGCTGAGGATCACCGACATGGCAAGCAGGACGATTGACCTGAGCACCGCCGTCTGGCGCAAGTCGAGCTACAGCAACGGCAGCGGCGGCGACTGCGTCGAGGTCGCCGAGGCGTTCCCCGGCGCGGCCACCTGGCGCAAGTCCACGTACAGCAACGGCGACGGCGGCGACTGCGTCGAGGTCTGCGACGCGCACCCCGGCGTCGTCCCCGTGCGGGACTCGAAGGTGCCCCACGGGCCGGTCCTCACGATCGCCGGGCCCGCGTGGACCGCCTTCGTCGCCTCGCTCACGGGGGACGACGCCGCATAGCGGCGGCTACCCGAGGTCGGCCTCGATCACCGTGCGGGTGATCAGGGGCCGGTCCCGCAACGCGAGGATCTCGTTGGCGAGTTCCACGGTCTCCAGGGGGTTCCGCTCGCCGTGGACCTCGATCGCGGCGGCCAGGAGGCCGCGCGGCACGGCGTCCGCGTCGAGCAGGACGCGCCAGTCCTCCGGGGACAGGTCGAGGAACTCCAGGCCGTCGAGGCGGGCGATCTCCAGCGGGTCGGCGAGGGTGCCCGGGTAGGCGGTCAGGGTGCGCAGGCGCGGGAGGCCGAAGAGCGGTGCGAGGCCGACCGGTTCGCCCTCCATCACGCCGAGGCTCAGCGCCTCCAGCCCGGGGTGGGCGGCTGCCTCCACGCTGGGGACGGAGCTGCGGTTCACCCAGGCCACGACCGGCTTCGCGGCGGCGGTGCCCGCGCCCCGGCCGTCCGCGGCGTGCCGGTCGAGCACCAGGTCGGTGAGGGAGTCGGCGACCAGGCCCGCGCCGATGTTCTCCTCGTGGCTCATCACGATGACCTGCCCGAGGTGTCCGCCCGGCCCGGGGGTCAGGTCGACGGCGATCCGGTCGCCGCCGCCGGTGTCCCCGAAGACGATCCAGCCCGGCGAGCCGACGAGCCCCTGCACGGCGGCGTCGGGCCGGGTGTCCACGGCGTCCATCGCCGCGTACTTCCACGGCGCCGGGCGGGAGGCGTTGTCCGCGACGTACACCTCGTCCAGCGCGAGGAGTTCGCAGCCGACCGCCTTCGCCATCCGGGTCGCCGCGCCGTAGTCCTCGCCGAGGTCCTGCCAGCGGGCCCGGACGACCCGGTAGAGGGCCTTCAGCTCCTCCGGCAGCGTGATCCCCAGGCGGGCCCCGGTCGCCGCGATCTCCTCCTCGGTGGCGCCGATCGCGTCGGGCAGCCGCTCGCGGAGCGTGCGCTCCAGCAGTGCGGGGTCGGCGGTCGGGGCGGGTGCCGCGCGCGGTGACGGGTCCGGCAACCGGCGCCACGGCTCGGGGACGGCCCCCTCGGCCAGCACGAGCGCGCCGACGGGCTGGGACACACCGGACTCGACCGAGGGCCCCAGGTCGATGAAGTGGACCCGTACCGTGCCGGGGGCGGGGGCCTCCATGACGAAGGAGACGTGGTCGACGCCCTCCTCCACCAGGACGTTCCGCACCTTCTCGACCGCGTCGAACTCGGCCTGCATGTCGCTCACCAGAGCCGCCCGCCCGGGCTGGAACACGGGCCGGGCCACCGGCACGCTCCAGCCCCCGCGGCCGACCGTCCCCGTCACGTATCCGCCGGGCGCGGCGAGGTGTTCGGCGTTGTCCTGGAGCATGAGCCGCAGCAGCGGCTCCCAGGTCGTGACGTCGTGTATCGGGGACAACTCTTCCTCCGTGGTGTGGTGTGCGGAGCCCGCAGGGCGTCCGGTCGTCATCCGACGGGCAGGCGGCGGCGACCGGCGATCTCCGTCGCAAGCGCGCCGCCGACGAGGACGAGTCCGAGCAGCGCGGTCAGGCCCGCACCGTAGAGGTGGGAGCGGTCGTCGAGCGCGCGGGCCCGGACCTCCTCCTGTGCGGCCGTGCCGGAGCGGTCGTCGAGGAAGTACCGGGAGTCCATGGAGTTCGCCCGGTGGTCGCCGAGCAGGAACAGCCTGCCCTCGGGGACGGTCACGTCGTACTCGGGAGCCCCGGCGCCCGACGGGTCTCCGTCCTTGACGTACGGCTCCTCCAGCGGTTTCCCGTTCACGGTCACCGGCTCGCCCGGCCGCTGCGCGACCCGGTCGCCGCCGACGCCGATGACGCGCCGCACGGCGGGCATCCCGCCGTACCACCCGGGCGACGCGTGCAGCACCACGTCGCCCCGCCGCACCTCGCCCGGCTCGACGCGCTCCAGGAAGACCCGGTCACCGGGCGCGTACGCCGGCCGCATGGACTCGCCCGCGACGACGGCCGTCGTGTGCCCGGCGACGACGTACCAGAGGGCCCCCGCCAGCAGGAGCAGCCCCACCGCCCCCAGCCCTCGGAAGAACGCCTTCACTCTCCACCCGTGCACCGGCCCGCCCCTTGATGTCGTCCGTCAACCCTGGTCACGGGCGTGCGTTCCCCGGACGTGCGGCGGAGCGGGCCCGTGATCGGCAGCGGATTATCGGACGTTCGGCCGACGTCAGGTCAACTCGGATCGCAAAGCGGACATGCGAGCGCGGTGAGCCTCAGCCCGTGACGCGGGCCCGGCGGGAGACGACGGCGCGCAGCACGCGGCGGCCCTCGGTGGAGATCTCCAGGGCGTGGCGCAGGCCGTTGCCGCCGGGCGGTTCGGCGACGATCTCCAGGATCTGCGCCTGCCGGCGCAGCTCCCCGGCGACCATCGGGCCGACGCCCTCCGGCCCGTCCTCCCGGCAGCGGGCGAGGAGTTCGGGGCCGCAGTCCCCCACGTCGAAGCGCCGGTGCACCTCCAGCGCCGACGCCGAGCAGCCGTCGGCCCAGGCGCGCAGCGCGTCGGGAGCCCAGTCGGAGGGGGCGGCGGCGAGCATCGCGCGCACCAGGGCGGCGTCCTCGTCGTCGAGCGCCGTGCTCTCCAGGGCCTGCCGCGCAGCGGCGAGTTCGCCGGCCCAGCCCTCCTCGCCGCGGGCGATCGACGCCCACAGCGGCCGCAGGACGTCGTCGTCCTGCGCGAGCAGCGGCAGACACCGGTCCAGGCACCCGAGCCCGCTCGCGGCCAGACCGCGCACGTCGGCCTCTGCGAGGAGTTCCGTCAGGCTCTTGGAGGTCATGCGCACGCCTTCCGTCCGGGACGAATCACACCCTTGTACCTGTTCGTACTGCGCCAGGTGGCTCGAATGCGTCACTCCGTGGCCGGAACGTTACCGTCGGCGCAGACGGGTGCCCGAAACGGCCGTGACCGGCGCGGTGGGCGCCGGTCACGGTGGTGCGGCGGGCGCGGCGGGCGCCCGGTTCCGGTCCGGTCAGACGGGGTTGCCCGCGCCGCGCAGTGCCTTGGTGTGCTGCATGCGCGTCAGGCGGTGGACGAAGAGGGCGGCGACGACGGCGGCCACGATGTCCAGGAGGCAGGCGAGGACGACGAAGTCGGCCGCGGAGACGATCTCGTGGAGCGACTCGGCCCGCTCGTAGCGGCGGTCCGCGAACCGCACGGCGATCCAGGCGGCGACGAACAGACCCCACCAGACGTTCAGCAGCGTGGCGCGCTCGTGGTCGTCGGGGGCGTGCGGGTCGGTGCGGCTGGCGCGCCAGGTCTCGGCGGCGACGCCGCGCGGGATCCAGAGGAACGCGATCGGGATGAACCAGCCGCCGATCGCCCAGCCGGTGCCGCGGGTGAAGCGGTCCGGGGCGAAGATCCCCGCGTTGGAGCGGACGCGGTGGAACCAGATGATGAAGACGGTCGCCGTCGCCAGCAGGGCCAGCACCTGGGCCACGGAGGTGGCCGCCATCAGCAGGTCGGCGGCGTCGGCGTCCGTCTCCGACACGGCGAGGAACCCGCCGTCGGACATGGCGGTGACCACCCGGCGGAGGTTGAACGCGGCGAGGGCCGCGGCGAGGTCGGTGACGGCGACGACGATCAGCAGGATCACCGCGGCGCGGCCCAGCCCGACCGGGGAGCGGAGCGGCTGGTAGGTCCCGGGCGCCGGGGGCCGCACAACGACCGGGCTGAGGTTCGGCGTGGCGGACGCCGCCGGAGGCGTCGTCACCGGCACGGGCGCCCCGCCCGAAGGGGCGGCGGGCTCCGCGGGGGCGGTGGCGGCTCCGGCCGCCGGGGCGGACGCGGGCACGGCCGGGGCGGGTGCCGGGCCGCTCTCCGCGGCCGGGGCCTTCGCGAGCGACGCGGCCCCCTCGGGCGCGGCGGGCTCGGATCCGGCAACGCCTCCCGGCGCGGGGGCCTCCGGCGCGGCGGCTTCCGCCACCGGGGCGGACGCGCCCTCCGGCGCGGCGGCGCGGCACTCCGCGCACAGCGGCCCGCCCTCGGTCGCGGGTCTCTCCTGGCAACGTGAACACGGCATGACGAACGAACCCCCCAAGGGAACGGTGGCAGAGGGTCGCGACCGCCCCCAGCGGTGCGACACGGGAACACACGGGTGGACGGTCCGCGCGAGAACGGCGGCCGTCGCGCGGACCATATGTCCGCGCGACGGCCGCCGTCCAGTGGAAACCCCAGGTCAGACCCTCGGCAGGTCGGCCGGGGCGGCCCGTCAGGAGGTCGCCCGGTCGGCCACCGCCTGGAACTGTGCCCAGGAGAGGGCCGGCCGCTCCGCGTCCCAGAGCTTCTGGGAGACGGCCTGGAGGGGGCGGCGGATGCCGTCGGCGACCTGGGCCTGGGTCTGGGAGTTCGCGAGGTCGCACCAGACGGCGAACCGGCCGCCGAGGATCTGGTCCGAGTACTTCGCCGCGACGGGCGTGGTCCCGCGCAGCACCAGCGGCGTCCACTCCTCGTAGATGCGGCGGCCGGTCGGGTAGGTGAAGTCGTTGGGCTCGCCGAGCACGTAGTAGAGGTACTCGTCGTTGAGGTTCACCACCTTGCGGCCCTCGGCGAGGTACTCCGTCGGCGGGCGGGCGCCGATCTCCTTGCCCGTCCAGTACTCGACCTCGATGTCCTTCGACGCGGTGACGCTGCCGCCGGTGAAGAAGCCGTCGTTCCACGCCTTCGGGGTCTGCTTCGCGGCGCGCACCACGGCGGCGCGGTCGTTCATCCAGCCCTCGGTCAGGTCCTGGACGCCGGCGCCCGGGCCGTACTTCTCCGTCGCCGCGCTCGCGAGCTGCGGGTAGGAGGCGGCGGGGTCGCTGACGGTCAGCGCCTGGTACTCGTCGGCCCCGATGTGGAACCACCGGCCGCCGAAGAGCCCCGTGTACTCGCGCAGCAGGTCGTCGATCAGCTCCGCCGACTCCGGCTTGGAGATGTCGATGGCGCCCTGCCGCGGCACGCCCTGCGCGTTGCGGAGCTGGAGCTGCGGGTGGGCGCGCAGCACCGCGCCGAGGTGTCCGGGCGAGTCGATCTCGCCGAAGACGTCGATGTGCAGCCGCTGCCCGAGCGCGATGATGCGCTTGATCTGCGCCGTCGTCAGATGCGGGTCGGTGACGATCTCGGGGTGGGAGGTGGACTCGATGCGCCACGCCTGGTCGTCGGAGAAGTGCAGTCCGAGCTGGTTCAGCTTGAGGTCGGCCATCTCCCGCATCCGGGCCTCGATCCACTCCGCGGTGAAGTGCTTGCGGGCGATGTCGAGGTTGAAGCCGCGCTGCGGGCGGGCCGGCCGGTCGCGGACGACGCCCTCCGGCATGGCGCCGGAGGCGTTGACGGACTGCTTGAGGGTGCGGGTGCCGTAGAAGACGCCGGCCTCGTCGGGGCCGGCGATGCGGACGATCGAGTCGCGGACGGTCACGGTGTACGACTCGGGCGCGCCGCCGGAGGCGGAGAGCGACAGCGCCACGTCGCCCGACCGGGCGGTGTTCGTGCCGCGGTAGTCGAGCTCCAGTTCCTGCGCGATGAGCCGCCCCTCGTCGGCGAGCTCCTCGCTGCCCTTGGCGACGACCACCGCGCCGTCCGCGCCGGGCCGCCAGCCGGGGCCGCGCGCGGCCTCGTGCTCGCTCACGGCGGGGACGGTGGCGGGCGGCTCCGAGAGGGGGTAGCTGCGCGTCGGGCTGGGGGTCGCCGTGGTGGGGGCCGCCTGGTCGGGTGCCGCGCTGCCCGGATCCTGCGGGGAGTCGTCGGAGCAGCCGGCCAGGGCGAGGGAGAGGACGGCGAGGGCGGCTATCGCGCCGGTGGCGTGCGTCCTGCGTGAGCGCCGGGTCATGGGCGAACCTTCCGTGGTCCGGCCGGGCCTGCCGGCCGGCCGGGCGAGATGGCGTCGTCGGGGCGCGGCGCGGCCGGTGGTGCCGGGCCGGGAGGCGAAAACGCCCCGAAGGGGTGAAACCGGGTGGAACGTCTCCTCCAGAGTCCACCCACAACGTCCATCACATGGGTTCAAACTCTCCCGTCCGGGTGAAATTCGCGCATCCTTCGGACAGCTTTCGACACAGATCGATACCGTTGCGGCTCATCCTCATCTGCCTTCCCTGCCTCATCTGCCGTCCCAGCCGGCTTCGCCGGCCCTTCGAGGAGTCCCGCTGTCCAGCGACACGCCCGCCGGCATTCCCGAGCGACCGCCGGCCGTCCGACACGCCTTGCGCGGACACGCCGGGAGCGCGCTCTTCCCGCAGGCCATACCGTCCGGACCGGGCAGCCCGTACCGGTCCGGCAGCCTGCCCGGACTCGCCGCGTTCAACACCATGCCCGCCCCGGCGGCCGAGGAGCTGCTCCTCGACTGCTGCGGCAGCCACCGCTGGGCCCGGCGTGTCGCGGCGCACCGGCCCTACCCCGACCTGGAATCCCTGCTCGCGGGGTGCGACGAGGCCGGATACGACCTGACCCCGGCCGATGTGCACGAGGCCCTGGCCCACGAGCGCTCGGCCCTCGCGCCCGGGGCTCCCCCGGCGGCGCAGACCGCGCTGGCCGCGGCGCACGCCGCCTACGAGAGCAGATTCGGACACGCGTTCGTGATCTGCCTCGACGCGTACCGGCCCGAGGAGTGGCTCGACCGGGTGCTCGACGGCATCCGGCGGCGACTCGCCCACGACCCGGACGAGGAGCGGTCCGTCTCGGCCGACGAGTTGCGGGCCCTGGCCCGCTCCCGGCTGGCGCACGCGATGGCCGCCCACCCGCCGGGCGGAGGTCCGGGAGGCCGCGGCCAGTAGCCCGTCCGTGGCTGTTTGATTGCCTGTTTGATCACACCGGTGCACCCCGGGCGAACGAACCGACAACACGTCGCTACGATGGCGAGGGCCGGAGGACCGTACCCGGCCGGGCCCGACCGACACCCACAAGCCGGCAGGCCCCAGTCCCCGCTCCCGGAGGGTTCTTCCGTGCCGGCTGGAACGCTGTACCGCGGCCGGGAAGGAATGTGGAGCTGGGTGGCTCACCGAGTCACCGGCGTCCTCATCTTCTTCTTCCTGTTCGTACATGTGCTGGACACCGCTCTCGTCCGCGTCTCCCCCGAGGCGTACGACGAGGTCGTCGCCACCTACAAGACACCGCTCGTCGCGCTGCTGGAATACGGCCTCGTCGCCGCGATCCTCTTCCACGCGCTCAACGGCCTGCGCGTCATCGCCGTGGACTTCTGGTCCAAGGGCCCGCGCTACCAGAAGCAGATGCTCTGGACCGTGATGGGCATCTGGGTCGTGCTGATGGCAGGCGCGCTGTACCCGGTGCTCGGCCACGCCGCTCGTGAACTGTTCGGGAGCTGAGGCGAGAGATGTCCACTGAGGTAACTTCTTCCGGGATCGGCGAGGTCGAGGGCGAGCGCGTCTACGATGTCGACAACCCGGCCCCGTACATCGAGGCACCGCGCAAGCGCACCGGGAAGACCCCGAAGTCGACCCGCGGCAACTTCGAGATGGCCGCGTGGCTGTTCATGCGCCTGTCCGGCGTGGTGCTCGTCGTCCTGGTCATCGGCCACCTGCTGATCCAGCTCGTGCTCGACGGCGGCGTCTCCAAGATCGGCTTCGCCTTCGTGGCCGGCCGCTGGGCGTCCCCGTTCTGGCAGACCTGGGACCTGCTGATGCTGTGGCTCGCCATGCTGCACGGCGCCAACGGCCTCCGCACCGTCATCAACGACTACGCGGAGCGCACCAACACGCGCCTGTGGCTCAAGGGCCTGCTGTACACCGCCACGGTGTTCACCATCCTTCTGGGCACGCTGGTGATCTTCACCTTCGACCCGAACATCCGCTAGGCACGGGGCTGAGGTAATCCACCCATGAAGATCCACAAGTACGACACCGTCATCGTGGGCGCCGGCGGCGCCGGCATGCGCGCCGCCATCGAGTCGACGAAGCGCAGCCGCACCGCGGTGCTGACGAAGCTCTACCCCACCCGGTCCCACACGGGCGCCGCGCAGGGCGGCATGGCCGCCGCGCTGGCGAACGTGGAGGAGGACAACTGGGAGTGGCACACCTTCGACACCGTCAAGGGCGGTGACTACCTGGTCGACCAGGACGCCGCCGAGATCCTGGCGAAGGAGGCCATCGACGCCGTCCTCGACCTGGAGAAGATGGGCCTGCCGTTCAACCGGACCCCGAACGGCACCATCGACCAGCGCCGCTTCGGCGGCCACTCCCGCAACCACGGCGAGGCCCCGGTCCGCCGGTCCTGCTACGCCGCGGACCGCACCGGTCACATGATCCTCCAGACGCTGTACCAGAACTGCGTCAAGGAGGGCGTGGAGTTCTTCAACGAGTTCTACGTCCTGGACCAGCTCATCACCGAGGTCGACGGCGTCCGCAAGTCCGCCGGCGTGGTCGCCTACGAGCTGGCCACCGGCGAGATCCACGTCTTCCAGGCGAAGGCCGTGATCTACGCGTCCGGCGGCACCGGCAAGTTCTTCAAGGTGACCTCCAACGCGCACACCCTGACCGGTGACGGCCAGGCGGCCTGCTACCGCCGCGGCCTGCCGCTGGAGGACATGGAGTTCTTCCAGTTCCACCCGACGGGCATCTGGCGCATGGGCATCCTGCTGACGGAGGGCGCCCGCGGTGAGGGCGGCATCCTCCGCAACAAGGACGGCGAGCGCTTCATGGAGAAGTACGCGCCGGTCATGAAGGACCTCGCGTCCCGTGACGTCGTCTCGCGCTCCATCTACACGGAGATCCGCGAGGGCCGCGGCTGCGGTCCCGAGGGCGACCACGTGTACCTGGACCTCACCCACCTGCCGCCGGAGCAGCTCGACGCCAAGCTCCCGGACATCACCGAGTTCGCGCGGACCTACCTCGGCATCGAGCCCTACACGGACCCGATCCCGATCCAGCCGACCGCGCACTACGCCATGGGCGGCATCCCGACCAACGTCGAGGGCGAGGTGCTCGCGGACAACACCACCGTCGTCCCGGGCCTCTACGCCGCCGGCGAGGTCGCCTGCGTCTCCGTGCACGGCGCCAACCGCCTCGGCACCAACTCGCTGCTGGACATCAACGTCTTCGGACGCCGCTCCGGCATCGCCGCCGCCGAGTACGCCGCGAAGCACGACTACGTCGAGCTGCCCGAGAACCCCGCCTCGCTGGTCGAGGAGCAGGTCGAGCGGCTGCGGAACTCCACGGGCAACGAGCGGGTGGCCGCCCTGCGCCTGGAGCTCCAGGAGACGATGGACGCCAACGTGATGGTGTTCCGCACCGAGCAGACGATCAAGACGGCCGTCGAGAAGATCGCCGAGCTGCGGGCGCGCTACAAGAACGTGTCCGTCCAGGACAAGGGCAAGCGGTTCAACACCGACCTGCTGGAGGCCATCGAGCTGGGCAACCTGCTCGACCTGGCCGAGGTCATGGCCGTCTCCGCACTGGCCCGCAAGGAGTCGCGCGGCGGTCACTACCGCGAGGACTTCCCGAACCGCGACGACGTCAACTTCATGCGCCACACCATGGCGTACCGCGAGGTGGGCGACGACGGCTCCGAGTCGATCCGTCTCGACTACAAGCCGGTCGTCCAGACCCGCTACCAGCCGATGGAGCGTAAGTACTGATGGCTACCCCCGTACTGGACAAGGTCGAGGCGGAATCCGCCGCCTCCCCGTACATCACGGTCACGATGCGGATCCGCCGCTTCAACCCCGAGGTGTCGGACGCGTCGGTCTGGGAGGACTTCCAGATCGAGATCGACCCGAAGGAGCGGGTGCTCGACGCCCTTCACAAGATCAAGTGGGACGTCGACGGCACGCTGACCTTCCGCCGCTCCTGCGCGCACGGCATCTGCGGCTCCGACGCGATGCGGATCAACGGCAAGAACAGGCTCGCCTGCAAGACGCTGATCAAGGACATCAACCCGGAGAAGCCGATCACGGTCGAGGCCATCAAGGGCCTGACGGTCCTCAAGGACCTGGTCGTGGACATGGAGCCGTTCTTCCAGGCGTACCGGGACGTCATGCCGTTCCTGGTCACCAAGGGGAACGAGCCGACGCGCGAGCGCCTGCAGTCCGCCGAGGACCGCGAGCGCTTCGACGACACCACCAAGTGCATCCTGTGCGCCGCGTGCACGTCCTCGTGCCCGGTGTTCTGGAACGACGGCCAGTACTTCGGCCCGGCGGCGATCGTCAACGCGCACCGCTTCATCTTCGACTCGCGTGACGAGGCCGGGGAGCAGCGCCTGGAGATCCTCAACGACAAGGACGGCGTGTGGCGTTGCCGCACCACGTTCAACTGCACGGACGCCTGCCCTCGCGGTATCGAGGTCACCAAGGCGATCCAGGAGGTCAAGCGGGCGCTGATCACGCGCCGCTTCTGATCCCCGCCGGCCACGGCCGGGCGCACGTCACGGAAGGGCCCCGACTCCCCGCGGAGTCGGGGCCCTTCCGTGTCCGGTGCCGACTTCACCGACCGGGGCGGCACCTGGCAGGATCGTGGGGAGTCCGGCAGAGCGGCACAGAACGGGGACCTCCATGACCGAGCCACGCGCGCCCAGGGAAGAGGAACCCGAGTACGACTGGGGCCCGGACGAGCCCGCCGCGGCGCCCGCGCACCCGCCCACGCAGGCGTACGGCGTGCCGCACGACCCCACCCGGGCCGAGGGCGAGTCGCTCGCCCGGCAGGCCGCCTACCAGCCGACGGTGGGGGCCGGGGTGCCGCTGCCCGCCCAGGGGGCCGGCGCGCCCGCCGCCGGGGCGCAGCCGTTGATCACGATCGGCGACATCACCGTCCTGGCGGACTCGGTGGTCACCCCGGCGGGCACCATGCCGCTGCGGGGCGCCGTGTGGAACGCGGTGGACCACTCCCGCACCGAGAAGAAGACCCCGGTGTACGCGATCGTGCTCGCGGTGCTGTTCGTCGCCGCCTGCGGTCTCGGTCTGCTCTTCCTGCTGCTCAGCGAGAAGCGGACGACGGGCTTCATCCAGGTGACGGTGACCGGCGGCGGCCACCACCACACGACGGCGGTCCCGGCGAAGGGGCCGGAGACCTGGACCGAGGTGATGGGGCAGGTCACCTACGCCCGTTCGATCAGCGCCAGCGCCATGTGAGGGCTCCCGCGTCTCCGGCAGTCACAGCGGTCCCGGCGGCTCAGGCGGCTCAGGCGGTCCCGGCGGCCTCGGCGGCCTCGGTGAGGAAGTCCGCCAGCAGGGCGGTGGTCTCCTCCGGGCGCTCCATGCTCGGGAGGTGTCCGGCCCAGGGCAGTTCGACGTGCCGGGCGCCGGGGACGGCCCCGGCGAGGTGGGCGGCGCCCAGCCGGAAGTCGCTCAGGTCGTGGGCGCCGGAGACGACCAGCAGGGGCACGCCGATGCCCGCCAGGTCGTGGGGGCCGTCCGCCTCGGTGGCGGAGAGCACGAAGCGCGCCCCCTCCTTCTCCACCGCCTGCTCGGCCGCGGTCTGCACCTCGAAGGCGTGGAGCTGCATGGCGTGGACGGCCGCCCGGACGGTCTCGCCGCCCTCCGGGCCCACCCAGGTCTCCACGTTGAGCGCGGCGGCCGCTTCGAGGTCGTCGGCCTCGAAGAGTTCGTTCTCCCGGCGGTCGAACTCGGCCAGTTCCGGGCTCGCGCAGCCGCCCTGGTCCGGCAGGGGTGCGTTGAGCACCGCCAGCGCGGTGAGCCGCTCCGGGGCGCGCAGGGCGGTGAAGAGCGCCACCCGGCCGCCGAACGACGCCCCGACGAGCGCCGCGCGTTCGATGCCGAGGTGGTCCATCAGGGCCAGTACGTCACCGGAGTTGGTGTAGGGCTCCTCGGCGACCGGGCTCTCGCCGAAGCCGCGGAGGTCGGGGCGCACCACCCGGTGGCCGGCCGCGGCCAGGGCGGTGAACTGGGCGTCCCACATGCGCCGGTCGCACACGCCGGCGTGGAGGAGCAGGACTGCGGGGCCGTCGCCGGCCTCGTCGTAAGAGAGGGTCATCCGGCCGAGGTTAGGGCCAGGGGCCCTGGTCACGCCGCCGATTTCCGGCCCGGGAGGGCGCGTTGGCCGTCACACCCATGACTTGAACATGTTCAAAAGAAGGTCTACAGTCATGACCGCCAGCTTTTGAACATGTTCAAGGGAGGGTGGGGCATGGACCTCACTGTCGTCGCGTACGTCATCTACCTGCTGATCAGCGTCGCCCTCACGGTCTGGGTGGCACGCACCCTCAGCCGGAACGGGAAGATCTTCCTCGCGGACGTCCTCAAGGGGAACGAGACCCTCGCCGACGCCGTCAACCATCTGCTCGTCGTCGGCTTCTACCTGGTCAACCTGGGCTTCGTCACCCTCTACCTCAAGGCGGCCGAGGCCGTGTCCGACGCCCGGGGGCTGTTCGAGGCCCTGTCGGTGAAGATCGGCGTGGTGCTGCTCGTCCTCGGCGTCATGCACCTCGGCAACGTCTGGGTGCTCAACCGGATCCGCCGCCGGGGCGTCATGGAGCGCGAACTCACCCCGCCCGTCGGCCCCCAGGGCTGGACCAGGCAGCAGTCGGCCACCGGCCCCTGGACGCCGCCCGCCACCGGCCCGGCCGGGGCGTGACACCGTGACCACCGCCGTCCGGGGCCTGACGGTCCTCTACGACGCCGAGTGTCCCCTCTGCGTCCACCTGCGCGCCTGGCTGATGCGCCGGCCGCAGCTCGTGCCCCT
This sequence comes from Streptomyces zhihengii, assembly GCF_016919245.1. Lineage (NCBI taxonomy): Bacteria > Bacillati > Actinomycetota > Actinomycetes > Kitasatosporales > Streptomycetaceae > Streptomyces > Streptomyces zhihengii. Next base: position 3,344,411 of record NZ_JAFEJA010000001.1, read on the forward strand.
GCACACGGTCCCGGCCGGCTCCGCCGAGGCCCGCCACCGCTACCCGGAGCTCGACCACGGGCGCACCCTGCGGGAGATCACCGTGATCGGCGACGCGGGCCAGGTCTACACCGGGCAGGCCGCCTGGGTCGTGTGCCTGTGGGCGCTCACCGAGTACCGGGCGAAGGCCCACTGGCTGGCCACCCCGGCCGGGGCGCCCTTCGTCCGGGCCACCATGCTCGCGGCGGCCAAGTACCGCGAGCGCCTCGGCCCCGGGCGGGGCGCCACGCCCTGCGACGTGCGGTGCGCGGCACCCCGTTAGGCTCGTCCACCGTGACAGATGCGAAGGCCCCCACCCCGTCAACGGCACCCCCGGCACCCCCGGCAGCCCGGACAGCTCAGGCAGCTCAGGCAGCTCGGACGCCCGAGGCCGGGAAGGCGCAGAAGGCATCGCAGGCGCCGAAGAGCGAGCAGACCCGCACGCTGATCCTGGAGACCGCCCTGCGGCTCTTCCAGGAACGGGGCTACGACAAGACGACGATGCGGGCCATCGCCAAGGAGGCCGGGGTCTCCGTCGGGAACGCGTACTACTACTTCGCCTCCAAGGAGCACCTCGTCCAGGGCTTCTACGACCGGATCGCCGCGGAGCACCGTGCGGCGGTCCGGCCCGTGCTGGACGCCGAGACCGACTTCGAGGCCCGGCTGGCGGGGGTGCTCACCGCGTGGCTGGACATCGCCGCGCCGTACCACGAGTTCGCCGCGCAGTTCTTCAAGAACGCCGCCGACCCGGAGTCGCCGCTCAGCCCCTTCTCCCCCGAGTCCGAGCACGCCCGGGAGGCCGCCATCGACGTGCACCGGGAAGTGCTCGCCGGGTCGAAGGCGAAGGTCGCCGAGGAACTGCGCGACATACTCCCGGAGTTGATGTGGCTCTCCCAGATGGGCCTCGTCCTGTACTGGGTGTTCGACCGCTCCGAGGGCAGCGAGCGCAGCCGGCGGCTGGCCGTCCGCGGCGCCCGGCTGACCAGCCGGGGCGTCGCGCTCGCCCGCTTCCGGGTGCTGCGCCCGCTCGTGCGCGAGGTGCACGAGCTGTTCACCGACTTCCTGCCGGGGATGGCGCAGACCGTGGCCGCCCGCAGGACCGCGGGCGGCGGGACCGGTCCCGCTCAGGCCTGACGCGAGGCGAGCTGCACCACGGTGATGTCCGACTCCGCGCCAACCCGCACCGGCGGGCCCCAGGCGCCCGCGCCCCGGGACACGTAGAGCTGGGTGTCCCCGTAGCGCTCCAGTCCCGCGACGGTGGGGTTGGCCAGGCCGGCCAGCATGTTGCCCGGCCAGAGCTGTCCGCCGTGGGTGTGCCCGGAGAGCTGGAGGTCCACCCCGTGGTCCACGGCGTCGTGGATCACGACCGGCTGGTGGGCCAGGAGCACCGCCGCACGGGACCGGTCGCGGTCGCCGAGCGCCCGGCCGAAGTCCGGGCCCTGGCCCGTGTCCTCGCCCGCGACGTCGTCCACTCCGGCCAGGTCGAAGCCGCCCGCGATCTCGACGCGCTCGTTGCGCAGCGGACGCAGGCCCAGCTCGCGCACATGGTCGACCCACTCGTCGACGCCGGAGAAGTACTCGTGGTTGCCGGTCACGAAGAACGACCCGTCCCGGGCCCGCAGCTGAGCCAGCGGTTCGGCGGCGTGCCCGAGGTCGGCGACGCTGCCGTCCACCAGGTCGCCGACGACGGCCACCAGGTCGGGCTGCGCGGCGTTGATCGAGTCCACGATCCGCTGGGTGTGGGCGCGCCCCAGGATCGGGCCGAGGTGCACATCGCTGACGACGGCGATCCGGTAGCCGTGCGCGGCCCGGGGCAGCTTGGCCAGCGGCACGGTGACCCGCTTGACGCGGGGCCCGCGCAGCACGCCGTACGTCCCGTACCCGACCGTCCCCACCGCGGCGGCCGCCGCGGCCCCCCCGACCACCCGCGCGACGAACAACCGCCGCGAGACCGTGGCGGGGGCGGTGACGCCCTCGGGGGCGTCGCCGCCTGCGGGGGCGCCGGCCTCGGGGGCGGTGTCGGTCGCCGCGGGTGCCGCACCGCTGGGGGCGTCGGCCGCGGACGCGGTGGCGGTCGCAGCCGTGCCGGCGGCGGCCGCGGGCGACGCGGCGTCCGCGGGCGACGCGGCGTCCGCGGTCGCCGTCGCGGTCGTTCCGGCGGAGCCGGTGTCGCCCGCCGGGGCCGCACCGCTCGGGGCGGCGGCCGCCTGGGCGGAGGTGCCCGCCGCAGCGGCGGAAGCCGCCCCGGAACCCGGGGCGCTCGGCGTGGCGGTGGTCGCCGCGCCGGCGGCGGCAGCGCCAGCCGCGGGCGACGCCCCGTCAGGCGACGTGCCGGACGGCGTCGACGCGCCCGGGGCGGCGCCCTGCGCCGCCTCCCCCGCGCTCCGCGCGGCGGCGCGGCGGGTGAGGGCGCGGGTCAGGAGCGGGCGGACCGCCTCGCCGACGACGAGGGCCAGGACGATGTACAGCAGGAGCGCCAGCCACAGGTACCCCGGCCAGGCCAGCACCTGCTCGACCCAGAACGGCGCCCCCGTCCGCGCCGACAGCAGCGCGCCGAACGAGAGCGCGGGGAGGACCCAGATCGCCACCGTGCCGATCCGGCGGGCCGCCCCTCCGGGTGCCGTCGTGTCGCGGACGAGGCGCCGCCACACGTACCAGTGCACCCCGGCGAGCAGGGCGAGGACCAGAATGATCACGAGTGCGGCGACAGCCACCATGGACGGTTTCCCCTACCCCTTCAGGTGCGCTCTTCGCGCAAGGCGCGCACACCGCGCAACCCGATGACCCCGACGACCGTCCCCAGAACAAAGGACGTGATGGCGAGCAGCAGATGGACCCAGAAGTACCCGGTCGGGTCGCCCGCGTCGTCGAACGCGAGCCCGCTGCCGTCCTGCCACAGGTTTTTGACGAAAGTGACCCAGATGAACCAGCTCCACACCCCGAACGCGAGCAGGAACCAGGACACGGGGCGGCTGAGCTTCATGAGCCAAGTATCGCGGGTGTCACCCGACCGGGTACTCCGGGGTGGGCTGTCCCGGCGTCGTGCCCGGCGGGTCAGCGGGCCGATCTCCATATTTTCCCCGGCGCACTGTACGTTCTCGTCCGTGTCTGCTCTGTCTGCTGCCCTCAGGTCCGCCGCGCGAAGGGCCGCGCCGGCGGTTCTCGCCGCCGCGATGCTGCCCGCGATGACCGCCGCACCCGCGTTCGCGGCCGTGCACGACGACAAGCCCGGCAAACAGCCGCAGCCCCCGGCGCAGATGTCCGGCGTCGGCGGGGTGCAACTCGGCAAGCCCGGCACCCAGGTGAGCCTCGGCGCGGGTGCGCCGGTCCTCCCGAAGGACGTCAGCGGGCGGTCGTGGATCGTCGCGGACGCCGAGAGCGGTGAGGTGCTCGCCTCGCACAACGCCCACTGGAAGCTGCCCCCGGCGTCGACGCTGAAGATGCTGTTCGCCGACACCCTGCTGCCCAAGCTCCCGAAGGACGCCGTGCACAAGGTGACCGACGCGGAGCTCGCGGGCGTCGGTGAGGGCAGCAGCCTGGTCGGGGTCAAGGAGGACCACACCTACAGCGTCCACGACCTGTGGCTGGGTGTGTTCCTGCGCTCGGGCAACGACGCCGTCCACGTGCTGTCGGCGATGAACGACGGCGTGGAGAAGACCGTCCAGGACATGCAGGCGCACGCCGAGGAGCTCCAGGCGCTCGACACCACCGTCGTCTCGCCCGACGGCTACGACGAGCCGGGGCAGGTGTCCTCCGCGTACGACCTGACGCTGATCGCCCGCAGCGGCCTTCAGAAGAAGGACTTCCGGGAGTACGCGTCCACCGTGACCGCGCAGTTCCCGGGCGAGCAGAAGAAGGGCAAGCCGCGCGAGACGTTCGCGATCCAGAACACCAACCGGCTGCTGACCGGGGCGGACGGCGTCTCCCCGTACCAGGGCATCGCCGGCATCAAGAACGGCAACACCACCCACGCTGGCTCGACCTTCACCGGTGTCGCCGAGCGGAACGGCCGGGTGCTGCTGGTGACGGTGATGAACCCGTCGTCCGAGGAGGGCCAGGCCGTCTACAAGGAGGCGGCGCGGCTGCTCGACTGGGGGTTCGCCGCCGCGGGCAAGGTGACCCCGGTGGGTGAGCTGGTGGCCCCGAAGTCGGCGGAGCTGCCGTCGTCGGGCGGCTCGGAGCCGGTGCGGGAGGGCAAGGGCGCCCCCGCCGAGCCGGTGGCCGCCGCGCAGACCGGCTCGGGCGGCATGGGCATCGCGCTCGCCGTCATGGGCGGCGTGCTGGTGGTGCTGGCCGCGGGCGGCTTCCTCGTCAGGCGCCGCTGGCCGCTGCCGGACCGGATGCGCCGTTCCCCGCGTCCGTGACGGACGGGCCCTGCCCGTCCGCCGTGTCCGCCCCGGCGGGCTTCTCGTCGCTGCCCGGCGTCGCCGTCCAGGCGGCGCAGTACAGCAGCAGCTTGGCCGTGAAGTTGATCCACAGCAGCAGCGCGATCGGCACGCCGAAGGCCCCGTACATGCTGCGTGAGGCGACCCCGCTGAGGTAGCCGCTGAGCAGCAGCTTCAGCAGTTCGAAGCCGACCGAGCCGATGAGCGCGGCCACCAGCAGCCGGCGGCGGGGCGGATGGGCGCCGGGCAGCAGGGTCAGCAGGTAGAGCAGGATCAGGAAGTTCGCCAGCACGGCGAGGACGAGGGCGGCGATCCGCAGCAGGACGCCGCCGACGCCCCCCTCCTCCAGGCCCAGCCGCTTCATCGTCCAGCCGACGGCGGTGGAGCCCAGCGCGGAGACCGCGAAGGTCAGCAGCCCGGTGCAGCCGAGCCCGGCGAGCACCCCGACGTCCTTGGCCTTGCGCAGGACGGGATTGCCCTCGTCCTCGTCGTCGGTGCCCCAGACCGCCCGCAGGCAGTCCCGCATCGAGCCGACCCAGCTCGCGCCGGTGAGCAGCAGCAGCACGCCGGAGACGACACCGACCGTGCCCGCGTTGGCGACCAGCGAGTTGATGTCGAGCTGGTCGGAGATGCCGGGGATCTGCTCGGCGATCTTGTCGTTGAGCTCGTCCACCGCGTTCTTGTCGAGGGCCGCCGCGATGATCGCGGCGGCGAAGGTGATCAGCGGGAAGAGCGCCAGGAAGCTCAGGAACGTGATGGCGGCCGCGAGCCGCGTCCAGTGCGCCCGTTCCAGCGTCTCGTAGCTGCGCCAGGCGTGGGTGCGCATCAGCCGTTCGACGAGGGGGCCCACGACGGGGAGCTTGATCAGCCAGTCCATGGGCTACGCCTACCCGGTCACCGCCCGTGCAGCCCCCGCGACCCGCCGGGACGGCCGCGACCGAACGCAGGTGCCGGGCGCCGCTGGCGGCAGGTCAGAGGGTGGTGGCGTGCTCGTCGACCGGGGAGCCCTGCGCGGGGACGCCCGCGACGCCGCCGCCGAAGGCGTAGGTGTTCAGCTTCCGCCACACCGCGTCCGTGCCCTGCTCGTAGAGCGCGAAGGAGGCGCACGTCCAGGCGGCGGTGTACTCGGACAGCTCCGTGTACGCCCGGTCCATGGCCTCCTCGGCGATGCCGTGGGCCACGGTGACGTGCGGGTGGTAGGGGAACTGGAGCTCGCGTGCCAGCGGCCCGGCGGTGTCGCGCACCCGCTCCTGGAGCCAGGAGCAGGCGGAGCCGCCCTCGACGACCTGGACGAAGACCACGGGCGACAGCGGACGGAAGGTGCCGGTGCCCGACAGCCGCATCGCGAACGGCCGGCCCGCGGTGGCGACGGCGGCCAGGTGGGCCCGCACGGCGGGCAGCGCGCCGGAGTCGACCTCGGTGGGCGGCAGCAGCGTGACGTGGGTCGGGATGCCGTACGCGGCCAGGTCCCCGAAGCCCGCGCGGCGTTCCTGGAGCAGGCTGCCGTGTGGCTCCGGGACCGCGATCGAAACGCCGAGCGTTACGGTCCCCACGTCGTTCTCCTCGGGTCTGTGCACCGGGTGTCCGGTACGAGGTCGGTTGTGGTGGTGCAGCCGCCAGTGTGGCGGCTGCACCCACTTCGTGGCCAGAGTCCTTGGACACAGGTCCTTCGGCTCGGGCGGGGCCGTGACGGCTCCGTGACGGCGCGGTGACGGCCCGCTGCGGGCCCCGTGCGGGCGCCCGGCCCGCACGGTGGCTTTTCAGTGCTTCGCGGGGATGAATCCCACCTTGTCGTATGTGCTGGCCAGCGTCTCGGCGGCCACCGTACGGGCCTTCTCCGCGCCCTTGGCGAGGATCGAGTCCAGCGTCTCGGTGTCGTCCAGGTATTCCTGCGTACGGGTGCGGAAGGGTGTGACGAATTCGACCATCACGTCCGCGAGGTCGGTCTTGAGCGCACCGTAGCCCTTGCCCTCGTACTTCTGCTCCAGATCGGCGACGGCCGTACCCGTGAGGGTGGAGTAGACGGTGAGCAGGTTGCTGACACCGGGCTTCTCGGCGGGGTCGAAGCGGATCACGGTGTCGGTGTCGGTGACCGCGCTCTTCACCTTCTTCGCGGTGGCCTTCGGCTCGTCGAGGAGGTTGATCAGGCCCTTGGGCGTGGAGGCCGACTTGCTCATCTTGATCGCCGGGTCCTGGAGGTCGTAGATCTTGGCGACCTCCTTCAGGATGTGCGGGCGCGGCACGGTGAAGGTGTCGCCGAAGCGGCCGTTGAACCGCTCCGCGAGGTCGCGGGTCAGCTCGATGTGCTGGCGCTGGTCCTCGCCGACCGGGACCTCGTTCGCCTGGTACAGCAGGATGTCGGCGACCTGGAGGATCGGGTACGTGAACAGGCCGACCGAGGCGCGGTCGGCGCCCTGGCGCGCGGACTTGTCCTTGAACTGCGTCATCCGCGAGGCCTCGCCGAATCCGGTGAAGCAGTTCATCACCCAGGCGAGCTGCGCGTGCTCGGGCACGTGGCTCTGCACGAACAGGGTGCAGCGCTCCGGGTCCAGGCCGGCGGCGAGGAGCTGGGCGACCGCGAGGCGGGTGTTGGCGCGCAGCTCGGCGGGATCCTGCGGGACCGTGATCGCGTGCAGGTCGACGACCATGTAGAAGGCGTCGTGGGTCTCCTGGAGCGCCACCCACTGGCGGACGGCGCCGAGGTAGTTGCCGAGGTGGAACGAGCCCGCGGTGGGCTGGATCCCGGAGAGCACACGAGGACGCTGCTGCATGGCGGTGCCATTCCCCTGCTGGTGGTGGGCGACGGTCGGGTCAGAGGCCATGCACATCATTCTCTCAGGTGCCCGGCGGGCCCCGGTCCGCCGGGCGCGCGCCGGTCGCGCGCCCGGCGGGCGGGGGCGCGGTCAGACCGCCAGGCCCGGCGCGGGGTGGGCGGCCATCAGGGCGGCGACCTCGGCGCGGACGGCGGCGAGGGTCTCCTCGTCGCCCGCGGACGCCGCGGTGACGGCCCGGTCGATCCACTCCGCGACGGCGGGCATGTGCTCGGCGGTCAGCCCGCGCGAGGTGAGCGAGGGCGTGCCGATACGGATGCCGGACGGGTCGAACGGCTTGCGGGGGTCGTAGGGGACGGTGTTGTAGTTGACGACGATGCCGGCCCGGTCGAGGGCCTTCGCCGCGATCTTGCCGGGCACGTCCTTCGAGGTCAGGTCGATGAGGATCAGGTGGTTGTCGGTGCCGCCGGAGACCAGGTCGAAGCCGCGCTCCAGCAGCGCGTCGGCGAGCGCCCGGGCGTTGGCCACCACCGCGTGGGCGTAGTCGCGGAAGGAGGGCAGCGCGGCCTCCTTGAGGGCGACGGCGATCGCGGCGGTGGTCTGGTTGTGCGGGCCGCCCTGGAGGCCGGGGAAGACGGCCTTGTCGATCGCCCTGGCGTGCTCCTCACGGGCCATCAGCATCGCGCCGCGCGGGCCGCGCAGGGTCTTGTGGGTGGTGGTGGAGACCACGTCCACGTGCGGCACCGGCGACGGGTGGGCGCCGCCGGCGACGAGGCCGGCGATGTGCGCGATGTCGGCGACCAGCACCGCGCCCGCCTCCCGGGCGATCTCCCCGAAGGCGGCGAAGTCGATGGTGCGCGGCAGGGCGGTGCCGCCGCAGAAGATGACCTTGGGCCGCTCCTTGAGGGCCAGGTCGCGCACCTCGTCGAAGTCGATCAGGCCGGTGTCGCGGCGCACCCCGTACTGCACGCCGCGGAACCAGGAGCCGGTCGCCGAGACGCCCCAGCCGTGGGTGAGGTGGCCGCCCATCGGCAGGGCCATGCCCATCACCGTGTCGCCCGGCTCGGCGAAGGCCAGGTAGACGGCGAGGTTGGCCGGGGAGCCGGAATACGGCTGGACATTGGCGTGGCCGGTGCCGAAGAGGGCCCGGGCGCGGGCCACGGCCAGGGACTCGACCGGGTCGATGTTCTGCTGGCCCTCGTAGTAGCGGCGGCCCGGGTAGCCCTCGCTGTACTTGTTCTGGAGGACGGTGCCGGACGCCTCCAGCACGGCGGAGGAGACGTAGTTCTCGCTCGGGATGAGCCGCAGGGTCTCGGCCTGGAGCAGCTCCTCGGCGCCGACGAGGGCGGCGAGTTCGGGGTCGGCGGCGGCGAGGGCGGGATGCGGGAGCGGAAGGGCCATGGGTGTCCTCCGGGACGGTCCGTGACGATCGGTCGTTGTCCCGGGGTGCCCAGGCGGACGGCACCACGTGCGAAGCCCCGCACGGCTCCCCCGGGGTCGATTCCCCGCGCGCCAGTCGCCGTACGTCGCGCCACCCTAGCGGGCCCGGCGTGTGGGGGACGGCGGCGTCCGCATGGCGAGCGACCATGGAGAAGGGGGCCGGCCGAGAGGGTGGGGGCCACCGGGGGGCCGCCGCACGACGATCGGAGCACCCGTGTCCACCACGCCGCCCGCCACGACGTCCGCCCTCGCCGCCGCCGAGGCGCACACCGCGCACACCTACCACCCGCTGCCGGTCGTCGTCGCCTCGGCGGACGGCGCCTGGATGACCGACGTGGAGGGCCGCCGCTACCTCGATCTGCTCGCCGGCTACTCCGCGCTCAACTTCGGACACGGCAACCGGCGCCTGATCGCGGCGGCCAAGGCCCAGCTCGACCGGGTGACGCTCACCTCCCGGGCCTTCCACCACGACCGGTTCGCCGACTTCTGCGCCCAGCTCGCCGAGCTGTGCGAGATGGAGGCGGTGCTGCCGATGAACACCGGCGCCGAGGCCGTGGAGACGGCGGTGAAGACCGTCCGCAAGTGGGGCTACCGGGTCAAGGGGGTGCCCCAGGGGCAGGCGAAGATCGTCGTCGCCGCGAACAACTTCCACGGCCGCACCACCACGCTGATCAGCTTCTCCACCGACCACGACGCCCGGGCGGACTTCGGCCCCTACACCCCGGGCTTCGAGATCGTGCCCTACGGCGACCTGACGGCCATGGAGAACGCCCTGTCGGCGAACACGGTGGCCGTGCTGCTGGAGCCCGTCCAGGGCGAGGCCGGGGTGATCGTGCCGCCGCCGGGCTATCTGCGCGGGGTGCGCGAGCTGACCCGGGAGCGCGGGGTGCTCTTCGTCGCCGACGAGATCCAGTCCGGCCTCGGCCGCACCGGTGCCACCTTCGCCTGCCGCCAGGAGGGCGTGGTCCCGGACATGTACGTGCTGGGCAAGGCGCTGGGCGGCGGCGTGGTGCCGGTCTCGGCCGTGGTCTCGTCGGCCGAGGTGCTCGGCGTCTTCCGCCCCGGCGAGCACGGCTCGACGTTCGGCGGGAACCCGCTGGCGTGCGCGGTGGCGCTGGAGGTGATCGCGATGCTGCGCACCGGCGAGTTCCAGCAGCGCGCCGCCGAGCTGGGCGCGCACCTGCACCGCGAGCTGGGCGCGCTGGTGGGCGGCGGCTCGGTGGACGCGGTACGGGGCCGGGGCCTGTGGGCCGGCATCGACGTCGCCCCGTCCCGGGGGACGGGGCGCGAGATCTCGGAGCAGCTCATGGAACGCGGCGTCCTGGCCAAGGACACCCAGGGCGCGACGCTCCGGATCGCGCCGCCGCTGATCATCTCCGAGGAGGACCTGGACTGGGGGCTCGACCGCCTGCGCGAGGTCCTGGCGGGGGGCGGATCGGGCGGATCGGGCGGCGCGGGGGGATCGGGCGGATCGGGCGGATCGCCGGGGGCGTGATGTCCTGACGGCGGCGCGGGGGCCGCGGGCGGCGCGCCGGGGGCGTGAGGCGGGCGGGCCCGCCGCGGGTGGCGGGCCCGCCCGGGCCGGAGGTCCCGTGCGGACCGGGGTCGGGGCCTCGGGGCCTCGGGGCCTCAGAGGATCACGTGCGGGAGGAAGCGGGCGTACCCGTCCGTGATCAGACCGGCCGACTCCCGGATGCCGAGGCCGGCCGACTCCCCGTCGACCACCCAGGCGCCCAGCACCGTGCGGTTGCCGTCGAACGAGGGCAGCGGCGCCAGCTCCTGGTGGCAGCAGGGCTCACCGGGCTGGACGAACGCGCTGCCCGCCTCGTGCACGGTGACGCCGGCGCCCTCGCGGCCGAGCAGCGGCTTGGACACCCAGCCGGGCCCGGCGGCCAGTTCGCGCGGCCCGTCGAGATAGGCCGGGAGCAGGTTCGGGTGGCCCGGGTACAGCTCCCACAGGATCGCCAGCAGCGCCTTGTTGGAGAGCAGCATCTTCCACGCGGGCTCGATCCAGCAGGTGGTCCCGGTGCCGCCGCCGTTGTCCAGGGTGTCCAGGACGTGCGGACCGAAGTCGTCGGTGACCAGCCACTCCCACGGGTAGAGCTTGAAGCAGCTCCGGATGAAGCGCAGCCGGTCGTCGACGAAGCGGCCCGAGATGCCGTCCCAGCCGATGCTCTCGACGGAGAGCGCCTCCGTCTCGATGCCCGCCTGTTCGGCGGTCTCGCGCAGATACGCGACGGTCATCAGGTCCTCGCCGCACTCGTCGCCGTCGGTGTGCACGAAGTGCACGGGGCCGGGCGGCAGCAGCGGCGCCTGACGGCGCCAGGCGGCGACGAGGCGCTCGTGGAGGGAGTTCCACTGGTCGGCGCCGGGGAAGCGCTCCTCCATCCAGAACCACTGGGGGCTCGCGGCCTCGACGAGCGAGGTCGGGGTGTCGGCGTTGTACTCCAGCATCCTGGCGGGGCCGGTGCCGTCGTAGTGGAGGTCGAACCGCCCGTAGAGGGACGGCAGTTCGTCGCGCCGCCGCCAGGCCTCGGCGACATGGGCGACGACCCGGGGGTCGGTGATGCCCAGTTCGGCGAAACGCTTCTTCTCGACGATGTGGGCGGCCGCCGCCAGCGACATGGCGTGCAGTTCCTCGACCACCTCCTCCAGGGCCTCGACCTCGGGGAGGGTGAACTCGTAGTAGGCGCTCTCGTCCCAGTAGGGGCGCAGGGAGCCGTCCGGGTGCCGGGTCAGCGGGTAGACGCAGCCCTGCGCCTCGACGGTCTCCTGCCAGCCTTGGCGCGGCTCGATGGTGCGGCGCTGCACGGCGCTCAGCCCCCGCCCGAGCCGGACTTGCCGAAACCGCCGCGCTTGACGGCGGACTTGTCGAAGCTGCCGCCGGAGACCTTGCCGTCGCTGACCGTGCCGCCGTAGTAGTACTTGCCGCCACCGCCGCCCGAGCCGTTGCTGCCGCTCTTGCAGCGGGAGTCCGGCAGTATCTCGCGCGACACGGGGTCGGCACACCGCTTGTCCGGCTCCGACCCGCACGCCGCGAGCGAGGCGGCGAGCAGCCCCACCCCTCCGAGCAGCACCGTGCCCGACCTCAGCCTGCGTCGTCCCATCGTGACCTCTCCCCCGTCGTCCTGCGTCGTCCTGCGTCGTTCCGACGTCACCGGCCGGGGCCGGTGCGTCCACCTGATGTCCACGCCCCGAACGGCACCCGCGGTTCCGCTTCCCGCCCGCCGACCGCACGGCGCGGCGCCCGCGTGGTGCGGGCGGGCCGTGCGACGGCGGCTGCGCGGCGCGGTGTCCTGCGTGGCGCGGCGTGCTGGGTGATGCGGGCTGCGGCGTTCTGCGTGGTGTGTCGGTTCCCGGCCATGTCCGGTTCCCCTGCCATCCTGCCCCGCCGGGGTCCGCCCAGGCACTGCCGGGGTCCGGCAGACTCCACCGCGCCCCAGGTGCCCGCGCCCGGCAGCCCACCGGGGGGGGGGGGGACGGCTGGTCGCCGCCTCAGAGAGCGCGCAGCCGGTTCTCCCGGCCGATACGCCGCTCGCCGAGGCTGATGACGGGCGCGTTCTCCCGCCGTGGCCCGGCGGCCGCATCGACGTCCGGCGCGAGTGACCTCAGGAGCACGGGGTGCAGGGCCACGTCCTCGGCCGCCTGAAGAAGCGAGGGCTGCTCGCCGTACCGGCGGGTCAGCATCGCCCGCATGAGTGCCGGCTGTTCCGGATGCACGGTCACCGGCTCGGCCGCTCGCCAACCGCGCGCGGACAGTTGCTTGTACAGGCTTTCGCGGCGGGCGGCGTCCACATGTCCGAGATCGTGCGCGCGGTTGATCAGGGCCTGGATCGAGACGCCCCAACGCTTTTTCAGAGCAGCGAAGTCCCTCAGCATCAAGGGCCCGTCGAAGGCCTCCGCGGCGCGTTCACGCGGCAGAAGGAACGCTCCTGCGAACCGGTGCGCCTCCACCTCGGCGGTGGGGGCGTCGAGCAGCCCCCGGCGGGCGGGGTGCAGCACCAGGTGGCCGAGTTCATGGGCGGTGGTGAAACGCTGCCGGTCACCGCTGCCGGCGGAGAAGTAACTGACCAGCATCGGATCACCTGCGCCCCGCCAGCAGGAAGCACCGGAGTGCCCCACGACGATCTCCTCGCCATTGCCCTGGGCATCGACCAGCACCAGCGGCACGACGGGGATACCCGCGCCCTCACAGGCACGGATGACGTGCCCGACGACGCCGTCGCGGGCCAGGCCCAGCGCGTCACGGGTGAGCCCGGCGAGCTCCTCGATGTCGTCCATGCCGAGGTCGCCCTCGGCGCGCGGCAGCCGGGTGCGCCGCACCCGGGTCTCGGCGATGAGGCCGGCTGCGACGCGGTACGCCTCGCGCACGGTCGCCTCGACCCGTTCCACCTCACGCGCCGACGTGCCGGCCTTCTTCCGGAAGGCCAGCGTGTCGGTCGGCAGATCCACCGGGTCGATCTCGAAGAAGGACATGGGCGTGCCGGTGGCCTGGGCGATACGCGTCAGCACGTCGTCGGTGACCGCCCTGGTGCCCCGCTGCATCTGCGAGACAAGAGGCTGGGAGACGCCTGCGGCCTGGGCCAGTTCACCCTGGGTGAGACCCATCAGGAGTCTGAGCGTGCGGATACGCTCCCCAGGATTACGCCCCACTTCCTTCACCCTCTTCGCGAAGATCGTCGTCGAAATCGAAGGGCAGCGCGATGCCGCCCTCGTCCGGGACGAACTCCCACTCGGCACCCGTGAACGTCTCAGTGTGGCGGGGCAGCTCGAAGTCCAGGTCGAACTTGGGCGGGCGACCCGGCTTCCACTCCCCGATCGGACGCACGATGCGCACGGAGATCTCCCCGCCGGTCTCCGCAGGAGACAACCAGACGGCGAGGAGGTTGCTCACCTCGACACCGAACAGGTCAACCGTTCGATTTCGATAGTAGCTAATCCGCGCCTTGTTCCTGCCGGGGGCGGGAATCAGATCGAACGGCGTGGCATGCAGGAGCCGCAGGGTCATGGTGCCGTGCGCCAGATGCAGACGGCCACTGGCCACCGAGAGGGGGCGCCAGCCTCCCAGATCCGCCCGCCCGGAGTGCAGCTCCTCCAACCGCCGCCTGGCGTGGTCGCGCGTGAGGTCCGTGCGCCCCTTGCTGTAGCCCTCACCGACCATCCCCGTCTCGTCGTAGTGACCGTGCGCGGCGGTGTAGCCAAGGTCGAGCGCGGCATACAGGGGCTCGGCCAGCCCTTCGGTGGCAGCCGTGATGTAGGAGGCGTCCTCAGGTGTGAGCATGCGCGTTATTTTATAGCGCCGAATCCCACACCCGTGGAACAGTGCACAGGTTCCACCCTTTCGGGGCCCGCGAAACCTAGAGTCCCCTCGTGTTCCTCGGGATGATCTGCGCCCTCGCGTCCGCGGTCTGCTACGGCACGGCCTCCGTCCTCCAGGCCATGGCGGCGCGCAGCACCGCGCCCGGCAGCGGGTCCGGTGTGGACGCGGCGCTGCTGATGCGGGCCGTGCGCCAGTGGCGGTATCTGCTGGGGCTCGGGCTGGACGGGGCCGGGTTCCTGCTCCAGATCGTGGCCCTGCGGGCGCTCCCCATCTACGCCGTCGGGGCCGCGCTCGCCGCGAGTCTCGCCGTCACGGCGGTCGTGGCGGCCCGGCTGATGCGGATCCGGCTGAAGCGGGCCGAGTGGGCGGCGGTCGCCGCCGTCTGTCTGGGGCTGGCGCTGCTGGGCCTCGCGTCCGGGCCGGAGGGCGACCGGGAGGGCTCGGACGCGCTGCGGTGGTCGATGCTCGGCGCGGCGGCGGGGGTGCTCGCCGTGGGCGCGCTCGCCGGGCGGCTGCCGGACAAGCCGCGCGCGCTGGTGCTGGGGCTGGGGTCGGGCATCGGCTTCGGGGTCGTCGAGGTGTCCGTCCGGCTGATCGACTCGCTCGCCCTGCCGGGCCTGTTCGCCAACCCGGCGCTGTACGCGCTGCTGCTCGGCGGCGGGGCGGCCTTCCTGCTGCTGACCTCGGCCCTCGCCCGCGGCTCGGTGACGACCGCGACCGCCGGGATGGTCATCGGCGAGACCGTGGGGCCCGCCCTGATCGGCGTCGTCTGGCTCGGCGACCGCACCCGGGAGGGCCTGGCCCCGCTCGCCGTCGCCGGCTTCACCGTCGCGGTGGCGGGCGCCCTGGCACTGGCCCGGTTCGGCGAACCGCCGGCCCGTCCGGAGCCCGCTCCAAACGCCGCCCCGGCCGGGTGAGCGGCCGGCCGGGGCGCACGGCTCAGTCCTCCCCGTCGACGCCTCGCGCGGTGCGCCATTTCCGCAGGTCGTCCAGCACCTTTCGCGTCAACTCGGCGTACTGCACGGGGCACTCCCACAGGCCGCGGTCGGAGAGCTCGGCCGGCACGGGGGTGTCCGGGTGGTCGTCCGGTGCGTACAGGTGGACCACCGCGCTGTACCGGGCCTTCGTCTTGGACGGTACGGAGGACCAGGGGTGCCGCGGATGCGCGCAGGCGACGTCGAGGTCGACGGTGGCCAGGGCGGCGGCGATGTCCCGTGTGTACGAGGGCGGCAGGCCCGCGTACGACTGGGCGACGCCCATCCACAGGCACAGGTGCAGGCCGATGCGCTCGTCGTCGCGCACCCGGCCGGAGAGCAGGCGGCGGGCGGACCACAGGGCGACCGGGCCGGTGTTGTCCTCCCAGGTGCGGCGGATCGACTCCTGTGCGGCCACGATGTCGAGGCTGCCGTCCTCCCGGACGAACTGCGCGTCGAGGTGGGAGACGTCGATGTCGCCGAAGGTCTGATTCCGCGCCGCGCTCAGCTCGCCCACGGCCTCGTCCGCGAGGTCCGCCAGGAGCCTCTCGCAGGTGAACGCCGCGGAGTCCTCCTCGTCGAGGTCGTAGTCCTCGGTGAATTCCGCCCACCCGGCCCGGGTCAGCATGCTCACCCCGGCCTCGACCTGGTACTCCCCGCCCAGCCGCTCGAGGTGAGCGCCGTCCGCGCACGCGCAGGAGGCGCCGGCCGGCCCGGACCGGAGCCCGTCCAGTGCCCGGATGTACGCCTCGAACAGGGACGCCGAGTGGACGCGGGAGGCCAGGTACCAGGAGGTGGCGTGCAGGAGGATCGTGTATCCGGCCCGCTCCCGGCGGGCCTCCGGCGTGCCGTCGCGGCCGATCGCGCCGGCGGCGTCCGCGGCAAGACCGGCGAGGGTCGGTTCGGGATCCGCATAGGGGTAGTCGTTGACGATCCCGGACAGGTCGGAGATCAGTTCCTGACGGCTCGGGTGCAGCACACGCGTCTCTTCGGTCACATCCATCACGGACGGTGCCGGACACGGGGCGGTTCCCCGGCGGACGCGACCGGCGGGGACGCGCCGCCGGTGCGTCCGGGCGCTCACGGATCCAGCGGGGCCGCGGCCGGTCACGCGGCGACCCGCCCACGGTCGCGCCCGCTTCGCCTCGCACACGCGTGCTGGAACAATTCCCCTGTGGTGGACAACAGTTGGTGGATCGGGCTGATAACCGGCGGCACCGCCGTCGTCGCGAGCTGGGTGACCGGGCGGAGCCTCACCCGGTCGGCGCGGGTGGAGGCCGAGGTCACGGCGACCGCGGCCGAGGTGGCGCAGGCGCGCACCCGGCGGCGGGACGCGTACCGGGAGCTGAGCGCCACGGTGCACGGGCTCTCCGAGGTGTTCTGGCGCATGGAGGAGGCGGACGCCGCTCCCGAGGGCGCACGGCGGGAGGCGATCCTCGGGGAGATGCGCAACGCGTCACGCGCCGCGCTCAACGAGGTGACGCGGGCCAGCCGCGAGGTCGCCCTGGAGGGGCCCGCGGATGCCGCCGAGGCCGCGAGACAGCTGCGGCGCAGGGCGCTCACTGCGCAGCGGGAGCTGGTCGGCCTGGCCACGGGCGAGGGGGACCGGGAGGCGTACGACCGGGCCTACCGGGTGTTCCGCGAGGAGCACTCCCGCTTCCTGGACCTGGCCCGCGCGGCCCTGGAGGTCGGCTGAGGCGGTGGTCGGCGAGTCCGTGGCCGGGCGCGGGGCGGCCCGCGCCCGGCGGGCCCGGCGCGGACTCCGTTCCCGGCGGCTCACGGACCGGCCCGCCTCCGGTGGTCACGCCGTCGCGCGGAGCACGTTGCACAGGGTGTCGAGCGTCCCGCTCCAGGAGCTGTCCGAGGGGGTGCCGTAGCCGACGACCAGGCCCTCCGGGCCGCCCGGGAGGGCCGACGGGTGGCGGAAGCGGGAGAGCCCCTGGACCTGGAGGCCGTGCCAGGCCGCCGCTCGCAGCGCCAGGGCCTCGCCGCCCGGGGGCAGTTCGAGGACGGCGTGCAGCCCGGCGGCGATCCCGCTCACCCGGACGTGGGGCGCGTCGCGGCGCAGGCGTTCCACCAGGTCGTCGCGGCGGCGCCGGTAGCGCAGCCGCATGGCCCGGACATGGCGGTCGTACGCGCCCGAGGTGAGGAACTCCGCGAGGGTGAGCTGGTCCGTGACGCCGGTCAGCCGCTGCTCGCCGCCGCTCGCGTCGAGCACCTCGCCGACGACGGGCTCGGGCAGCACCATCCAGGCGAGCCGCAGCCCCGGGGCCAGGGACTTGCTGGCGGTGCCGAAGTAGACGACCCGCTCGGGGTCGAGCCCCTGGAGCGCGCCCACCGGCTGGCGGTCGTAGCGGAACTCGCCGTCGTAGTCGTCCTCCAGGACCAGCCCGCCCGTCCGGCGCGCCCAGTCGACGACGGCGGCGCGGCCGGTGGGCGACAGCGGGACGCCGAGCGGGAACTGGTGCGCCGGCGTCATCAGCACCGCACCGGCCCCGTGCAGCGCCCCGGGCGGCTCGGGGCGGGTGCCGGTGGCGTCGAACGGCAGTGCGGAGAGGGCCAGTCCGGCGTCGGTGAGCAGATCCCAGTGGATGTCCAGCCCGTAGGACTCGACGGCGGCCCGGCGCACCCCGCGGCGGGCCAGTGCCCGGCCCATGAGGGCGAGCCCGTGCGCGAATCCGGAGCAGATCAGGATGCGTTCGGGCGTGGCGTGCACCCCCCGGGCACGGGCCAGGTAGTCGGCGAGCGCGGTGCGCAGTTCGACGCGTCCGCGCGGATCGCCGTACCCGAACGCGTCGTCGGGGACGCCGGCGAGGGCCCGGCGGGCCGCCTTGAGCCAGGCGGCCCGGGGGAACGAGGCGACGTCGGGGCGCCCCGCCATCAGGCTGTAGGCGGGGCGGTCGCGCACCGGCCGGCTGCGCGTCGGCGCCGCGGGCGCCGGGGCTGGCGGCCGGACGGCGGGGCGCGGGGCGACCCGGGTGCCGGAGCCCTGCCGGGCGGTGAGCCAGCCCTCGGCGACGAGTTCGGCGTAGGCGTCGGCGACGGTGTTGCGGGCGATGCCGAGGTCGGCGGCGAGCGAACGGGAGGACGGGAGCCGGGTGCCGGGTGCGAGCCGGCCCGTGCGCACGGCGTCCCGCAGGGCGCCCATCAGGCCGGCGCGCAGACGCGGTCCGCTCAGGTCCAGGTGCAGGTCGGCACCGAAAGTGGCCCGGGAATCGGTCATGGGAATGGACCATACTCCTGCGCCACACGACGCCTACGGTCGGACGCATGACGACGACACCGACGGCATCCGAAGGCGGCTACGCCCCCGAGCACACCCCCCGGCTGAGCGTCTCCGGCGTGCTGCCCCACGTCTACAAGGCGGCGGCGCGGCTGGACGCGGAGGCCCGCAAGGGCCTCGACCCGAAGCTGGTCGAGCTGGTCAAGATCCGTGCCTCGCAGATCAACCACTGCGCGTTCTGCCTCGACATGCACAGCAAGGACGCGCTGGCCGCCGGGGAGTCGGTGGAGCGGATCGTGCAGCTGTCCGCGTGGGAGGAGTCGCGGCACTTCTACACGGAGAAGGAGATCGCGGCGCTCGAACTGACGGAGGCGGTGACGGTGCTCACCGACGGCTTCGTCCCCGACGAGGTGTTCGAGCGGGCGGCCAAGCAGTTCGAGGAGACGGAGCTGGCCCAGCTCGTCGCGTCCATCGGCATGATCAACTTCTGGAACCGCCTCGGCGTCGCCGGCCGCCTGACGCCCGGCCACTACCACCCGGGCTCCCCGAAGCACTGAGCCGCCCGGAACCTGTCCACGGAAAGGCCGACATGACGAACACCGGGACGCAGTACTTCCGTTCACTGCACCACGGCAGGCATCCGGAGCATCCCCTGGTCCTGCCCGGACCGTGGGACGCGGCCGCCGCCCGGGCGTTCGCGGACGCCGGCTTCCCGGCCCTGGCGACGCCGAGCGCGGGGGTCGCGGCGTCGCTCGGGTACGCGGACGGGGACGTGCCCGCGGACGAGATGTTCGCGGCCGTGACCCGGATCGCGCGGGCGGCCGGCGTACCGGTCAGCGCGGACCTGGAGGGCGGGTACGGGCTGCCGCCGAAGGAGCTGGTCGAGCGGACCCTCGCGACGGGCGCGGTCGGCTGCAACCTGGAGGACAGCGGCCCGTCCGGCGCGCTCGCGGACCCGCACCGGCACGCGGACTGGCTGGCCGAGGTGTGCGCGGAGGCCGACGGCGCGCTGTTCGTGAACGCCCGCGTGGACACGTATCTGCGCGGCGACACGGACCCGGAGGCGGCGGTCGCCCGGATCACCCTCTACGAGGCCGCCGGGGTGCACGGCGTCTACCCGATCACGGCGCCGCCGGAGCATCTGCCGGTACTGGCGGCCGCGACGACGCTCCCGGTCAACGTCCACGCCGCCGCGACCGCTCCCCCGGTCGCGGCGCTCGGCCGGCTCGGCGCCCGCCGGATCACCTTCGGCCCGGGCCTTCAGCGGCGGGCGCTCGGGGCCGTGGCGGAGATGGCCCGCGAGCTGGCCGGATTCCCCCCGGACGCGGCGCCGACCCTCTGAAGAGGCTCAACTCCCTTGCCCCGTCCGTCTCGCCGCACGGACGATCGAGGCATGTTCGGACTGACGAAGCGGGATGCGCAGACCATTTTCGTACGGGACTCGGACGCCGTGACCGCCGCGCTCGGAAAGGCACTGGCCGAGGCCCCGCCGGAGGAGCGGCCCGGTCTGGAGCGTGCGCTGGAGATCGCCGGCGGCGTCTGTTCGTCCTCCGAGGCCGAGACGCAGGCCCGCTGGGTCCGCGCCCACCTGGACGCGGCGGCGGTGACGGGCCCGGCCGACTCGGTCACGGCGATCAAGGCGCTGCGCGAGGCCGCACCGGGGATGAGCCTGCTCGCCGCGGTCGAACTGGCCCGCACCACACGGGCGGTGGAGGACGCGCGGGGCGCCGCGTAGCGCGGGTGGCGGGCGGGGCGCGGCACGCGAGGGCGGGCGGGGCGTCCCGCCGGTTCCGCCGGGTCGGGCGCTGTCCCGATCCCTTCGATCTTTGGCCGTGGCAGGTGTGGAGAGCGCCGGGCGGGGCGCGGACCATGAGGGAGTTCGTTCGCCGTCGTGACGAGGGAGGGGCCGACGTGGCTCTGGAGATGCGAGACCGGTGTGAGCGCTGCGAGACGGCCGTCCTGGCGGCCGACGGGCCCGCGCGGATCTGTTCGTACGAGTGCAGCTTCTGCGTGGCCTGCGCCGACGCCATGACGGGTGTGTGCCCCAACTGCGGTGGCGAACTGGTGCCCCGGCCGCGCCGCGCCGCCGCGGACCCCGCCGGGACGCGGGACGCCTGAGCCGGTCCGGGGCGCCCACCCCGAGGGCGGCGCGGGGGCGGATCGGGAGCCGTTCAGGGACCGTTCGGGGGCCGTTCAGGGACCGTCGGGGGCGGATCGGGGGCGGATCGGGCGACCATATATCTTGACGATCGAGATACTTTGCATCCTCGATCCAGAAGGGCACGCCCGTGTCACTGCTGTTCGCCGTTCTCGCGGCCGGTCAACTCGCCCTGGCCGTCGCCTTGGCGCGGTACGTGCGGACGGCTCCCGGGCGCCTCGCCCTCATACCCGCCCTGACCTGCGCCGCCCTGGTCTGGGACAACGGGGTGATCGCGCTGGGCGCCGCCATGGGCGAAGGGCCGCTCCTGGAAGCGCTCAACACGCCCCGTTTCGTGCTGCATGCCCTGCTCACGCCGCTCCTCGTCATCTGGGCGCTGACGGCGGCGGAGTGCGCCGGCGTGCGCGCCGCCTCCCGCCCGCCGCTGCGCATCGCCGCGGGCGTGCTCACCCTGCTGCTGATCGTCGCGGGCACCGCCCACGACATCGTCGGGCTGTCCCTGAGCCCCGAGGAGTGGCACGGAGTCCTGCGCTACGCGAACGACGCCCCCTCCCCCGTCGGCCCGCTGCCGGCCATCGTGACCGGCCTGGTGGTCCTCGGCGCCGGGATCGCCGTCTGGCGGCGCACGGGCTTCGGGCCGCTCGCCGTCACGGCGGCCGTCATGGTCGTCGTCTCCGGGGCCGCCGCGGGAATCCCCGTGCTCGGCAACGCGGGCGAGGTCGTCCTCGCCACGGGGTTCCTGCTCACCGTCCGCCGCTTCCTTCCCGGCCGGACGGCTCCGGAGGCGGCCACCGCCTGACCGCGCGCCACGCATCGCCGCAGGTCGCACCGGATCGCGGGAACCCGCGACCCGGTGTCCCGCGACCCGCTCGCGCACGACGCAAAAGACTTTCAAGTACCGGGGGAAAGAACCTCACCCACCCCACCGGAGCCCGCGACGCAATGCGTCACCCTCCCGGGTGACTTGGGCCGATCGGACTGGATTTCGGGCCGGTGGGCGGGCATATGCTCGCCGCGACAACTCCAGACATGCGTCGGCCCCCGGCCGGGACTGCGAATCCCGATCGAGGGCCTGACCACCGAGGAAGTACGAGGCTTCCCGATGGATACCCCGCAGATTAGCGCGCCCTCGCGCGCCCCGTCCCGCGTTCCCGGGCGCGTCACCGCTTTCGGCGTCGTCCACGTCCACGCGATCCACACCGAGCGCTTCACCATCGTCGGCAACCACCTCGCCCAGCACGGCGCGTTGTCGCTGACCGCTATCGGGCTCGCCGTGCACATCCAGTCGCTGCCCGACGGCGCGAAGGTCGGCGTCAAGGCGCTCTCCGCCCGCTTCCCGGAGAGCGAGGCCCGGATCGCCACCGCCCTGCGCGAGCTGGAGACCCACAGCTACCTGCGGCGCTTCGTGGAGCGCCTTCCCGGCGGCAAGGTCGTCACCCGCACGCTCTCGTACGCCCGGCCGGAGGGGGTTCGCGAGGCAGTGCCCCCGGAGCCGGTGCGGCCCGTGGAGCCCGTGCGGCCCGCCCCCGCCCCCGTCGCCCCCGTCGAGCCCGAGCCCGAGCCGGTGCCGGTGCCGGAAGCCGCCGCCCCGCCGCCGGAGCCCGGGACACCCCCGGCCCCGCTCCCGGAGCCCGCCGCGTACGACCCGGACCGCCACCGCACCGCCTCCGGCCTGCTCTCCGCGCTGCGGCGCGACGACGCCCGCCTGCTGCTCTCCGCGCACGAGGTGCGCCGACTGACCCCCGCCGTCTCCGCCTGGCTCGAACGCGAGGCCCACCCCGACGCCGTCCGCCTCGCTCTCACCACCGGCCTGCCCGCCACCCTCAGACGCCCCGCCGGCCTCCTCGCCCACCGCCTCGCCACCCTCCTGCCGCCACCCCTCCCGGCTCCGCCGCCCCCGCCCCTCCCGATGCGGAACTGCGACGGCTGCGAACGCGGCATCCGCGCCCCGGAGGGGGAGCTGTGCCGCGACTGCCGGGGCACGGCGGCGAGGGCCGCCTAGCATGAGAGGGACGACCCCTGCCGCCGGGTACGGACGACGAGGAGCGAGCCCCATGACCATCGCCCCGGACGACGCTCAGCACGACGCCCGCCTGTACGAGGTCATGCGCGAGTTCGTCCAGTCCATGGACGACACCCTTCCCGGCAAGTTCGAGATCACCAAGGAAGGGATCGTCCACGACATGATGTCGCCCGCACGGCCGCACGAGCTCACCGTGCTGCGTGTCCGCCGGCGCCTCGAACAGGTGCTTCCGGAGGGCTTGGTGGCGCACACCGGCACGCCCGACGTGGAGCACGCGGGCGAAGGCGTCATGCGCCACCCGGACGTGATGGTCATCGCCGAGGCCGACATGGAGGGCGAGGGCTCGTTCGACCCGTACACCGTGCTCGCCGCGATCGAGGTCGTCTCCCGCTCCAACCCGGACAACGACTGGGTGGGCAAGATGCGCGACTACCCCTTGCTCGGCATCCCGGTCTACGCGCTCTTCGACCCCCGCACCGGTTCCGGCGCGGTACTCGGCGACATCCACACCACCCCGGCGGGCCCGCGCTACGCCGCCCGCCGGGAGTTCGTGTACGGCGAGAAGGTCACCATCGGCGACTGGACGATCCCGACCGAGGGGCTGCCGCTGTACGCGGACTGATCAGGCGTCCGCCCGTACGTCACGACACCCGCCGGTACGCGGCGGACCCGCACGCTCGGCGAGCGTGCGGGTCCGGTCCGGGGAGCGCGGGGCGTTCAGCCCTGCGGCAGCCACTCCCGCCAGGTCGGCTCGTTCGCGGCGACCCACTTCCTCGCGGCCTCCTCGGGCGAGAGCTTCTGCTCCGCGATCATCAGGGAGACCTCGTTCTGTTCCTTCTCCGTCCAGCGGAACTTCTTCAGGAAGGCGGCCGCGTCGCCGCCCTTGTCCGCGAAGCGGGTGTTGAGGAACTTCTGGAGGGGGGTGTGGGGGTAGGCGCAGGCGACCTCGTCCGGGTCGGCGTCGCAGCCCTCGGTGTACTCGGGGAGCTTCACCTCCGTCATGGGCACCTTCTCGAAGAGCCACTGGGGCTTGTACCAGTAGGAGAGGAACGGCTTCTTCGCCTTGGCGAACTGCTGGATCTGGGTGATCTGCGCCGCCTCGGAGCCGGCGAAGACGACCTGGTAGTCCAGGTCCAGGTTCTTCACCAGGGCCTTGTCGTTGGTGACGTAGGACGGGGAGCCGTCCAGCAACTGGCCCTTGCCGCCGCTCTCCGCGGTGCGGAGCTGGTCGGCGTACTTGTCGAGGTTCTTCCAGTCGGTGACGTCCGGGTGCTGCTCGGCGAAGTACGTGGGCACG
Source organism: Streptomyces zhihengii (assembly GCF_016919245.1). NCBI lineage: Bacteria > Bacillati > Actinomycetota > Actinomycetes > Kitasatosporales > Streptomycetaceae > Streptomyces > Streptomyces zhihengii. The sequence continues at coordinate 3,368,020 of NZ_JAFEJA010000001.1, forward strand.
AACCAGCCGATGTGGCCGGTGACCCCGAGGTCGCCGCCGCGGGTGATGGTGCCCTTGTCCTCGATGTAGCGCTGCTCCTGCTCCGGGTGGCCCCAGTCCTCCAGGATGGCGTCCACCCGGCCCTGGCTGAGCGCGTCCCAGGCCGGGACCTCGTCGATCTGGACGGTGTCGACGCGGTAGCCGAGCTCCTTCTCCAGCAGGTACTGCGCGACGGCGACATTGGCCTGCGCGCCCACCCAGGACTGCACGGACAGGGTGACCGTGCGGGCACCCTGGGCGGCGGCGTACGGGGACGCCTGCTTCGTCATGTCGGCCGCGCCGCAGCCGGTGAGCACGGTCAGACCGAGGGCGGCGGCGAGGACGGCGAAACGCGGGCGAGCCATGTCAGGCCCCCTTTCCGGCGGGTGCGCGACGGTCCGTGGGCTGGGTGACGCGGTCGAGCATCAGGCCGAGGCAGACGATCGCGGCGCCCGCGACCAGTCCGGTCGCCAGGTCGCCCTGGGCGAGGCCGAAGACGACGTCGTAGCCCAGCGCGCCACCGCCCACCAGGCCGCCGATGACGACCACGGCGAGGACCAGGACGACACCCTGGTTCACCGCGAGCAGCAGCGCGGGCCGGGCGAGGGGCAGTTGGACCTGGAGGAGCTGCTGGCGGCCGGTCGCGCCCAGCGAGCGCGCGGCCTCCACGGCGGACGGGTCCACGGCGGCCATGCCCTGCGCGGTGATGCGGACGACGGCGGGCAGCGCGTACACCACGGCGGCGGCGACCGCCGGCGCGCGGCCGACGCCGAAGAGCGCGACCACCGGGATCAGGTACACGAACTGCGGCATCGTCTGGAAGACGTCCAGCACCGGGCGCAGCGCGCGGTTCAGCCGGGCGCTGCGGGCGGCGGCGATGCCGGTGGCGAAGCCGGCGACCAGGGTGACGGCGACGGCGGCCAGCACCTGGGACAGCGTGTCGAGCGCGGGCTCCCACACGCCGAGGACACCGATCCCGGCCATCGCGAGGACGGCCGTCGCGGCCGTGCGCCAGGTGCCGATGAGCAGGGCGAGCGCGCCGACCAGGAGCAGCACGGCCCACCAGGGCAGCCACGTCAGGCCGGAGCGCACCGGGTCCAGCACCCAGGTGGTGAAGTGGGCCGCCCAGTCGGAGGTGCCGCCGATGACGGGGACGCCGGTGTAGAGGTGGGCGGTCATCCAGTCGACGGCCCGGTTGACGGGCTCGGCGACGTCCAGCGTCCAGGCGTCGGGCCAGCCGAGCCGGCCGGTGAACCGGCCGGCCAGCGCGGCGGCGAGGGTGACGGCCGCGGCGATCGCCCAGCCGAGGCGGGCACCGCGGGCGGGGGCGTCGCCGAGGCGGGCGCCGGCGGCCGCGGTGACGCGGTCGAGGACGACGGCGAGCAGCACGATCGGGACGCCCGCGGCGAGCGCGGCACCGACGTCGACGGAGGCCAGCGCCTGGTAGACGCGGTCGCCGAGACCGCCGGCCCCGATCACGGAGGCGATGACGGCCATGGAGAGCGCCATCATGATCGACTGGTTGAGGCCGAGCAGGAGTTCCTTGCGGGCGAGCGGCAGCCGGGCGGTCAGCAGCCGCTGCCGGGCGGTCGCGCCGAGCGAGGCGGCGGCCTCCATCACCCCGGCGTCCGCGCCGCGCAGACCGAGCGCGGTCAGCCGGGCCATGGGCGGGGCCGCGTAGACGACGGTGGCGAGGACGGCGGCGGGCACGCCGATGCCGAAGACGAGGACGACCGGCAGCAGGTAGGCGAAGGCGGGGAGCACCTGCATGGTGTCGAGGACGGGGCGCAGCACGCGGTGCATCCGGTCCGAGAGGCCGGCGGCGAGACCGAGGAGGCCGCCGAGCAGCACGGACGCGGCGACGGCGACGGCCATCAGGGCCAGCGTCTGCATGGTGGGCACCCACATGCCGAGGAGCCCGCAGGCGGCGAACGCCGCGACGGAGCCGAGCGCGAGGCGGACACCCGCGACGCGCCAGGCGATCACACCGGCGGCCGCGGTGACACCGGCCCAGCCGGCGGCGAGCAGCACCAGGTAGACCGCGCGCACCGAGAGCACGACGGCGTTGCTGACGTGGCCGAGGACGTAGAGGAAGAGGGGGTGGCTGTCCCGGTTGTCGATGATCCAGTCGCTGGTGTCGCCGAGCGGTCCGGAGAGGTCGACGGCCATCCGGCCGGGCCAGGTGCCGCCGCCGAGGAGGACGGCGCCGAGGACGAGCAGCACGGCGGTCCCGGCGGCGATGAGCCGCGTGCGGTGCCGGGCGAGCGAGCGTCGCGCCGACCGGGAGGACGCCGCGGCCGCGGGGGACGTCGCGGCCGCGGCGTCGGGGGCGTCCCCGGTGGAGGTGCCGACGGGCGTGGCGGTGGCGGTCACCGGCCCCACCGCCCGGGGGCGGGGGCGGTCGTGACCGGCCGGGGCGCGGGGAGGGCACTCACCGGCCGGGGCACGGGGAGGGCACTCACCGGCCGCGGCGCGGGGATGCGGGGTATCCGGGGGCCGCAGCCCGTCAGGCGCGGGGTGCGGGGGCCGAGGGTGCGGGCCGCCGTGGCCGAGCCGGGGCGGCGCGGCGCGGCGGAGGCGCGGTCGTGCGGGGTGCGGGGGCCCGGTATGCGGGGGGTGTCGTGCGGGGTGCGGGGCGTGCGCGGGTCGGAGGCGGGGCGGAGGGCGCGGGGGCCCGGCGGGGGCCAGGTGGTGTGGGAGTGCATCAGGCCACCGCCTTCCGCGCCGGGGGCGTGACACCGGCGACCACGCCCAGCAGCCCCGCGTGGTCGACGACGCCCAGGCAGCGGCCGCCCTCGACGACGCGGGCGGACTCGCCGGTGCGGGCGACGGCCTCGATGGCCTCGTGGACGGTGGCGTCCGGCGCGAGGGCCGGGCCGGTCTCCGTCTCGGCGGCGGCCGCCGGGCGCATCGCGGCGCGCACGGTCATGACCTGCTCGCGCGGCACGTCCCGGACGAAGTCGCGGACGTAGTCGTCGGCCGGCGAGCCGACGATCTCCTCGGGGGTGCCGAGCTGCACGATCCGGCCGTCGCGCATCAGCGCGATCCGGTCGCCGAGGCGCAGCGCCTCGGCGAGGTCGTGGGTGATGAAGACCATGGTGCGGCCCTCCTCCCGGTGGAGGCGGACGACCTCCTCCTGCATGTCCCGCCGGATCAGCGGGTCGAGCGCGCTGAACGGCTCGTCGAACAGCAGCACCTCCGGGTCGACGGCGAGCGCGCGGGCGAGGCCGACGCGCTGCTGCTGGCCGCCGGAGAGCTGGCCTGGGCGCCGGTGCTCCAGGCCGGCGAGGCCGACCTTCTCCACGAACCCGGCCGCCCGCGTACGCCGTTCCGCGCGCCCGACGCCCTGGATCTCCAGGCCGTAGGCGATGTTGTCGAGGACGGAGCGGTGCGGCAGCAGGCCGAAGTGCTGGAAGACCATGGCGGCCCGGTGGCGGCGCAGGGCGCGCAGCCGGCCCGCGTCCATGGAGAGCACGTCCTCGCCGTCGATGGCGATCGCGCCCGAGGTGGGTTCGATCAGCCGGGTCAGACAGCGCACCAGCGTGGACTTGCCGGAGCCGGACAGGCCCATGACGACGAAGACCTCGCCCTTGCGGACGTCGAAGGAGACGCCGCGCACGGCGGCGGTGCAGCCGGTGCGCTCGCGCAGCTCGGCGGCGTCGAGCGAGGCGAGTTCCGGGTCGGCGGGGACCCGGTCGGCCTTCGGGCCGAAGACCTTCCACAGGTCGCGCACGGCGAAGACGGGCGGCGCCGCCTCGGGGGTGTCGGGTGCGCCGGATGCGGCGGGTGCGGTGGCGGTACTCATCGGCTCGTGCCTCCCAGCAGGTCGGCGCACTTCTCGCCGACCATGAGGACGCCGATCATCGGGTTCACGGCGGTCATGGTCGGGAAGACGGACGCGTCGGCGATCCGGATGTTCTGCAGGCCCCTGATCCTCAGGTCGGGGGCGACGACGGCGAGTTCGTCGTCGGCCGCGCCCATCCGGCAGGTGCCGGCGGGGTGGTAGACGGTGTGCGCGACCTGGCGGGCGTAGGCGCTCAGCTCCTCGTCGGAGGTGATCTCCGGGCCCGGGCAGACCTCCCGCTTCAGCCAGCCGGCCAGCGGCTCGGTGGCGGCGATCTCGCGGGCGACGCGGATGCCGTCGACCAGGGTCCGGCCGTCGTAGTCGTCCTCGTCGGTGAAGTACCGGAAGTCCAGGGCGGGCTTGACCGCGGGGTCGGCGCTCGTCAGGTAGAGCCGGCCGCGGCTGCGGGGCTTCGGGATGTTCGGCGTCATCGACACGCCGTGCGCGGGGCGTTCGTAGCCGATCCGCTCCGGATTGTCGGTGAACGGGATCTGGTAGAAGTGGAACATCAGGTCCGGCCCGGCGGACGCGGGGTCGCGGCGGACGAAGAGCCCCGCGTCGGAGTCCATCGCGGAGTTCTCCGGGATGGGGCCGTGGGTCTCCCAGACGATCACCGACTCGGGGTGGTCGAGCAGGTTCTCGCCGACGCCCGGCAGGTCGTGGACGACCGGGATGCCGAGCTTCTCCAGGTCGGCACAGGGCCCGATGCCGGAGTGCAGCAGCAGCCGCGGGGTGTCCACCGCGCCCGCGCACACCAGCACTTCGCGCCGGGCGCGCACGACGTGCTCCGCGCCGTCGGCGGTGCGGATGTGCACGCCGGTGGCCCGGGTGCCCTCCAGCTCCAGCCGGAACGCCCAGGTCTCCAGGGCGATGTGGAGGTTGGGCCGGTCCAGGAACGGGTGCAGATAGGCGACCGAGGCGGAGGAGCGCTTGTTGTCCTCCGGGTGGTACGCCAGGTCGAAGAAGCCGGTGCCCTCGTGGAAGGGCGCCCGGTTGAAGCCCTCGACGCGCGGCACCGACAGGGCCGCCTGCGCGGCGTCGACGAAGTCGCGGGCGATGGCGTTCCGGTCGGCCTCGTCGACGGGGACGATGTTGTTGCGCAGCCGGCCGAAGTACGGGTCCATCGCGGCGGCGTCCCAGCCCTCGGCGCCCGCCTCGGCCCACTCGTCCCAGTCGGACGGCAGCGGCTTGAAGGCGATCAGGGTGTTGTGGGACGAGCAGCCGCCGAGCACCCGGGCGCGGCTGTGGCGGATGTGCGAGTTGCCGCGCGGCTGCTCGGTCGTCGGGTAGTCGTAGTCCAGCTCGCCGCCGAGCAGGCCCATCCAGCGGCGCAGGGTGAGCACGTCGTCGCGGCCGACGTCGCTGGGGCCGCCCTCGATGACGGCGACGGTGACGTCCGGGTCCTCGGTCAGCCGGGAGGCGATCACCGATCCGGCGGTGCCGCCGCCGACGACGACGTAGTCGTAGACCTGGTTCTCGTGGTTCTCGGTCATGGGTCCGTCCCCCGTGCTCAGCCCGCGAACCAGCGCACGGGGCGCGGGGCGAGGTTCTCGTAGACGTGCTTGGACTCGCGGTACTCGGCGAGGCCCGTCGGCCCGAGCTCGCGGCCGGTGCCGGACTTGCCGAAGCCGCCCCACTCCGCCTGCGGCAGATAGGGGTGGAAGTCGTTGATCCAGACCGTGCCGTGGCGCAGCCGGGCGGCGACCCGCCGGGCGCGGGCGGTGTCGGCGCTCCACACGCCGCCGGCCAGGCCGTACTCGGTGTCGTTGGCGAGGGCGACGGCCTCGTCCTCGGTGGTGAAGGTCTCCACGGTGAGGACCGGGCCGAACACCTCCTCGCGGATCACGCGCATGTCGCGGTGGCAGTGGTCGAGCACGGTGGGCCGGTAGAAGAAGCCGGGCCCCTCGGGCTTCTCGCCGCCGGCGCGGAGCACGGCGCCCTCCCTCAGCGCGGAGGCGACGAAGTCCTCGGTCTTCGCGAGCTGGGCGGCGGAGACGAGGGGGCCGCACTCGACGCCCTCGTCGGTGCCCCGGCCGAGGCGTATCCGCTCGGCGCGGCGGGCGAGTTCGGTGACGAAGCGCTCGCGCACCGACTCCTCGACGATCAGCCGGGAGCCGGCCGAGCAGACCTGGCCGCTGTGGATGAAGGCGGCGTTGAGCGCCTGGTCGACGGCGGTGTCGAAGCCCTCGTCGGTGGCGCAGGCGTCGGCGAAGACGACGTTCGGGTTCTTGCCGCCGAGCTCCAGGGCGACCTTCTTCACGCCCTCGGCCGCCGCCTTGGCCACCTTGACCCCGCTGACGAGGCCGCCGGTGAAGGAGACCAGGTCGACGTCCGGGTGCTCGGCGAGGCGGGCGCCCACGGTGGCTCCGGGGCCGGTGACGATGTTGGCGGCGCCGAGCGGCAGCCCGGCCTCCATCAGCAGCTCGACGAGCACGACCGTGGTCAGCGGGGTGATCTCGCTGGGCTTGACGACGAAGGTGTTGCCCGCGGCGAGGGCGGGCGCGATCTTCCAGCTCGCCTGGAGCAGCGGGTAGTTCCACGGCGTGATCAGCGCGCAGACGCCGACCGGCTCGTGCACGACGACGCTGTGGATGTCGTCCGACCCGGCGTCGACGACCCGGCCGCCGCTCTCCGCCGCCAGCAGGTCGGCGAAGTAGAGGAAGGCGTCGCGCACGCAGTCGACGTCGACGCGGCCCTCCTCCAGCGTCTTGCCCGCGTCCCGGCTCTCCAGGGCGCCGATCCGCTCCCGGTCCCGCTCCAGCAGCCCGGCGACCCGGCGCAGCAGCGCCGCGCGGTCGGCGGCCGGCGTACGGGGCCAGGACCCGTCGTCGAAGGCCGCCCGGGCGGCGGCGACGGCGTCGTCGGTGTCCGCGACGTCGCCCTCCGACACGACCGCGAACACGTTCGCGTCGACGGGGTCGATGATCTCGCGGGTGGCGCCGGAGACGGCCGCTCGCCACTCTCCGCCCACATGGATGGTCTGTTGTGCTGCCGACACGTCGCGTTGTGGCCTTTCGTTCCCGGTACTTCCCCCTGCCGGTCGCCCCGGCGATCGGGCCGCCTGCCCCCGCCCCGCCGATCCATGCGTATCGCTTCACGGATAGTGGGCCGCTTCACACCGCGCGTGAGACGGGGGTCACGCCCCGGCGGGCGGCTTCCGCCCGTCCGGCGGAGCCGGGGTGGCGGGCGGCTTCAGCCCGTCCGGCGCGGTGCCCGGCGGAGCCGGGGTGGCGGGCGGCTTCAGCCCGTCCGGCGATTGAGGACACGGCCGCAGGCCGTGCCACGACCACCGGGCCCGCGCCCGGAGCGCTGCGTTCCCGACCGCGGCCCGGTGGCCGCGGCACCACGCTGCGCGCGGTGTCCTCAAACGCCGGACGGGCTGAAAGGGCAAGCGCCCCGGGACCGGAGCCTCAACCGCCGACGGGCCCCGAAGGGCCGGCAACCTCAGCCCGTCCGGCGATTGAGGACACGGCCGCAGGCCGTACCCCGACCACCGGGCCGCGCCCGGAGCGCCGCGTTCCCGACCGCGGCCCGGTGGCCGCGGCACCACGCTGCGCGCGGTGTCCTCGAACGCCGGACGGGCTGGAAAGGCAGCCCCACGCCAAGCGCCCCGCAGGGAAAAGGCGTTGTTCCGCCGGAGCGGGCGCCGCTAGCGTCAGCGCATCGACGTGTAGCTCAGTCAGCCAGAGCGCCGGGCTTCGGACCCGGAGGGCGCGGGGGCGGAACCCGCCACGTCGGCTTATGGACGAGAACGCTGAGCAGCAGCATCCGACCGCGTCGCCCTCCTACGCCCGCGCCGAGCTGGCGCGGGCCTTCACCACCTCGGTGACCCACGGGGATCCGGCCACCCGTGAGCGCGCCACGGCGCGCGTCGCGCGGTGGCGGGCCGTCCTCGCGGGCATGGCGGACGGGCGGCTGCGCATCGGATCGCGCACCCCGGTCGCCGGGCTTCCCGCCTGGGTCACCCCCGAGGTCGTCCGCGGCGGCTTCGCCACCGGGCAGCCCGCCGCCGGCGGTCCGCTGCTCCCCCACGAGACGGCCGCCGCCGAGCGGGCCGGTGTCCCCGGGGACCGGCGGGCGCTCTTCGCCCACTTCCTGACCGAGCCCGGCCTCACCGAGCTGTGGGAGCTGCTGGACAGCGGCCGCTACGAGGTCGCCCTCCCCGAGGAGGCCGCGCTGCTGACGGTGGCGTGGCTGGTCCGGGCCGGGGAGACGGACGCCGCGCTGGAGCTGGTGAAGACCTTGGAGCCGTTCGCCGGACGGCTGCGCATGCTGCCGCGCCCCTCGGACGTCTCCCCGCCCGGCCCCGGCGCGCTCCACCGCAGGACCGCCGACGACGCCGGCTGGTCGCTGGCCCTGCGCGGCCCGAACGGCAGGGTCGAGGCCCAGCGCGAGTCGCTGGCGGTCTGGCTGCCGTTCGCCGACGAGCTGCTGTCGCACTGGCTGGAGGTACGGGAGCCCGACGGCACCTCCCGGAACGCCCCGGACCAGGGCCGCACACCCGCCCCGCACGCCCCCGCCGCGCACGCTCCCGCCCCGCACGCCCCCGCCGCGTACGACGCGGACTGGCTGGCGCGCGGCGACGCGCTGCTGCGCCGCTACCGCCGCCTGGCCGAGGAGCACACCCGGTGCGCCAAGCACCGCCGCCCCCGGGAGAACGCGGCGATCCTGCGGGCCGCGCTGGAGGACGTCGTGGCGGGCCGCCGGCCCGCCGCCCGGCTGGAGGGGCTGCTGCGGCACGCGGTGGCGTCGATGGTGCGCAAGCGCGGCGTCCCCGGTTCGGCGCGGCACGCGGCGCTCCGCGGTGAGCAGGCCCGCCAGGCCGCGCTGCCCGCGCACCACCTGCTGGCGCAGCTCGTGGTGGTCCGGCTGTCCGGGCTTCCGCAGGGCGTCGGCATCGCCGACACGGCCCCGCTGCTCGCCCCGGTGAGCGCGCGGGAGGCCGAGGAGAGCGGACTGCCGGCCGGTACGGAGATGCCGCCGTCGGTGCGCGCCACCGTGGAGTCGGCGCTGAGCGCGCCGCTCGCCGTGCTGGTGGAGCGGGGTGTGGTGCCGTCCGCCGAGGTGCTGGCGGAGCTCGTGCCGCAGCTCGTCGCGGCCACCACCGCCGACGCCTACCGGGACGGGGCGCTGCGCACCCTGATGGCGTCCGTGTACCGGGCGTTCCGCAACCGGCGTTCGCTGCTGCTGCTCCACCTGGCGAGCCAGGTGCGTGTCGAGGAGCTGCCCTGGGTGCGCGCCGTGGCCGGGCACCGCGGCGGCGACGAGGCCGTGGCGGACGCCGCCCGCGCCGCCCTGCGCGAGCTGGGCACGCTCGCGGTGCAGGCGTTCCCGGGGACGCTGCTGCCGAATCCGCTGGTGCGGGAGATGTCGGTGCTCGCGCGCGAGGCCGATCTCGGCGTGCCGTTCACGGAGGAGCTGGCCGCGGACATCTTCATGGGCGAGTTCGGGCCCAAGTTCCTCGTCGCGGCACGGGTCGCGGCGGAACTGCTGCGCGGGACGCTCTACGAGCGCTACTACGGCGTCGACTACGCCGCCGTGCGCAACCTGGCGATCACCGAGGCGGGGCGCGCGGCGGGCCGTTCGCGCCCCGCGCGCACCTCGCCCGAGTTCGGGCGGTTGTGCGCCGAGCGGGCGGCGGCCGAGCGGACCGGCGGCGGCCGGGGCGGGTCCGTGGCGGCCAACGGCACGGTGATCGAGCAGGCGCAGATCCTGACCACCCACAATCTGGCGACGCTCGTGGGCCGGGTCGGCATCACGCCCGAGCCGGGCCACGACGCCCTCGCCGCGCGCTGCTTCCACACCGTGTGCCGGCTCGCCGCACGGGTGCACGGCGAGCGGCGTCCGCTCGCGACCATCAAGGACGCGGCGTACGCGTGGCGGCAGATGGTGTTCCACCTGTCGCTGTGCGCGGACGACCGCCGCGCCGCCGTACTGGTCGCGCTCGACGGACAGGCGGCCCGGTACCCGGAGCACGTCGCGGCGCGGCTGGCGCCCGCCCTGGCCGGACTGCGGCTGACCGCCGCCGGGGGCGCCTTCGGGCCCGACGGCACCGCGGACGGCGGCCGGGCGCGGCGGCTGGTCGGCTGGTCGACGGGGTGGCACTGGATGCGCGACGAACGTCCGTCGGACACCGCCCGGGCCGCCTCGCGCACCTGACGCCGTCCCGGCCGTCCCGCCCCGGTCCGGACGGCCGGAAGGAGCTCTCGGCCGCAGGCCCTAGAGTCGCGGGCATGACCACGACCTTCAGCGAGCCGCTGCGGCGGCTCACGGAACGCCATGCCGCCTGGGGCGCCGAACAGCTCGACACCTTCAACGAGTTCCTCCCCGTCGGCGACTGGAGCGCCGATCTCGGGCAGCGCCTGTTCCGTCAGTCGGGGAAGGAGCTGCGGATCTCGCTGCTCGGCACGTTCGAGGTCAACGAGTGCTCCTGGCTGTGGGCGTGGGCCAACCCCGGCTTCGCCTCCTCGCCGCTCGCCGAGGCGGCCGAGGCGGTCCGGGCCTACGGACACGCGCACGGGGTGCCGGAGTTCACCGGGGAGCTGGTCCCGCTCGACGGCCACGAGGACCCGCGGACTGCGGCGGAGACCCTGGCGTTCACGGCGATGGGCGTCCTCGGCGCGACCGGCTACCTCGGGGTCCAGGCCAGCCCGGACGCGCGCGCCTACATGGTCCCGGACGACCCGCAGGTCCCCCGCGCCGAGCCGGACGCGATCACGCTGCCCCGGGTGCTGCTCACCGGGGCCTCCCTGGTGCCCTGCTCGGCGCGCGCCGTGGTCGAGGGGTACGTCGCCCACCACGCCCTGCCGCACCGCGCCGCGGCGGACCGGCTGAGCGCGGGCCTGCCCGACGGCGGCACCGTGGAGGTCCTCTTCGACGAGCACGACCGCATCGCCTCCGTCCGCGTCAACACGGGCGCGCCCGCGGCGTCCTGAGCGACCGGAGCCTCGCTCCGGTACTTCCCCGGGACGGCATGCCACCGCCCCCGCCGGCCGGAGCCGACGGGGGCGGTGTGCGAGGTGCGGGGCGGCTCAGATGAGGCCGAGCTCGCGGACGGCCGCGCGCTCCTCCTCCAGCTCCTGCACGGACGCGTCGATGCGCGCACGCGAGAACTCGTTGATGTCCAGGCCCTGGACGATCTCGTAGCGGCCGTCCTTGGTGGTGACGGGGAACGAGGAGATCAGGCCCTCCGGGACGCCGTAGGAGCCGTCCGACGGGATGCCCATGGAGGTCCAGTTGCCCTCGGCGGTGCCGTTGACCCAGGTGTGGACGTGGTCGATGGCGGCGTTCGCGGCCGAGGCGGCCGAGGAGGCGCCGCGCGCCTCGATGATCGCCGCGCCGCGCTTGGCGACGGTCGGGATGAAGTCGTCGGCCAGCCACTTCTCGTCGTTGACGACCTCGGCGGCGTTCTTGCCGGCGATCGTGGCGTGGAAGATGTCCGGGTACTGGGTGGCCGAGTGGTTGCCCCAGATCGTCAGGCGCTGGATGTCGGAGACGGCCGCACCGGTCTTCGCGGCGAGCTGCGAGATCGCGCGGTTGTGGTCGAGGCGGGTCATCGCGGTGAAGCGCTCGGCCGGTACGTCCGGGGCCGCGGCCTGGGCGATCAGGGCGTTGGTGTTGGCCGGGTTGCCCACGACGAGGACCTTGATGTCGTCCGCGGCGTTGTCGTTGATGGCCTTGCCCTGGGGCTTGAAGATGCCGCCGTTGGCCGAGAGCAGGTCACCGCGCTCCATGCCCTTGGTGCGGGGGCGGGCACCGACGAGGAGGGCCACGTTGGCGCCGTCGAAGCCGACGTTCGGGTCGTCGGTGATGTCGATGCCCTTGAGCAGCGGGAAGGCGCAGTCGTCGAGCTCCATGGCGGTGCCCTCGGCGGCCTTCAGGCCCTGCGGGATCTCGAGGAGGCGCAGCTTGACCGGCACATCCGCGCCGAGCAGGTGTCCGGAGGCGATACGGAAGAGCAGCGCGTAGCCGATCTGGCCGGCCGCGCCGGTCACGGTGACGTTGACGGGGGTGCGGGTCATGACGATCTCCGTTAGACAGCTGGCGGATGGGGCAGCGCTCCCCATGCGGGTCGGCTCGTCCACGCCCACCTGAATCTTGACGTGAAGAGACTTCCAGCGGTCAGGCTATCGGACCCGGGCCCCCGCCCGTCCATGCCCCCTCGCGGCGCGGCCCGTTCCCGCCGCCCCCGCACGCCTCCGCGCGCCGGGCCCGCGCACCCTGGCGCGCCCGGCCACCGCATCCGTAGCGCAACGATCACACGATGGCGGAATGGTCACTTCCGTGCCACAGGGAACTGCCGCCCCTTGAACCGTTTTGGCACGTCCATGACTCTTGAAACCACGACGGCGCCCGTCCTCCCTCGGGGGAGAGGACGGGCGCCGTCCCCGTGTACGGGGGTGGTGCGCAGGCCGTCGCGGTGACGGCTCCGGGGGTGGTGCGCCCGCCCGGCGGGCGCCTCGCGGGCGCCTTCCGGGCGCGGCTCTAGCGGACCGTGAAGTGGACCGCTTCCTCGATGATCGGGATGTCCAGCCAGGGCTTGGGCTGGGCCACCAGCGCCAGCAGCACGATCGCCGTGCCCAGCAGCCCGTACGTGACCATGTCGGTGAACCGCGAGCGGACCGCGAGCATGCCGACGGACGGCATGACACGGCGCAGCACGGCCCCGGTGAGCAGCGCGGCCCCGATCAGGATGATCCCGATCCGGACGGCGTCGGTGAACGCGTCGGTCCCGACGATCAGCAGACCCGCCGCCGTCATCCCGAGCACCGTCAGCAGCGGCCACTGCCGCGCCGGCGCGGGCGCGTCGCCCGGCGCGGCCCGGCCGCCGCCCTCGGGGCGCGCGGTGTCCAGGGTGACGGCGGGCGGACGCCGCGAAGCCGACCGACCGGCCTCCTCGCCCTCGTCCGGTTCCCCGTCGCCCCGCTCGTCCGCCGCCCCGCGGCCCTCGGCCGCGTCCTCCCGCCCCCGTCCCCGTCGCCCGCGCCCGGCGCCGCCTTCGGGGCGGCGCCGTCGGACGCGGCGGCGGCCGGCGCGTCCGGCACCGAACCGTTCGGCGCCCCGTCGCCCGGCGCCACCGCGGAAGCCGTGCCGTGCGACGCGGCCGTGCCGCCGGACTCCGCGCCGGCCGGCGCGCCCGCCGCCGAACCGTCCGCGGCGGCAGGGCTCACGTCCGTACCGTCCGCGGCCTGCGGCGCCGGCCCCTCCGCCGTCTCCGGCGCGGGAGCGTCCTGCCTGCCCGGCGCGGGTGCGGCGCCCGTGGTCTCGCCCATGGCGTCAGCCCTTCCCCGTCAGCCCTCGGACGGGGCCGCGACCGCGCGCTCCGCGGCCTCGACCACGTTGACCAGGAGCTGCGCCCGCGTCATCGGGCCCACGCCGCCGGGGTTGGGGGCGACCCAGCCGGCCACCTCGGCGACGCCCGGGTGCACATCGCCGACGATCTTGCCGTGCTCGTCGCGGCTGACGCCGACGTCGAGGACGGCCGCGCCCGGCTTCACGTCCTCGGGCTTGATCAGGTGCGGGACGCCCGCGGCCGCCACGATGATGTCCGCCTGCCGCAGGTGCGACGACAGATCGCGCGTCCCCGTGTGGCACTGCGTCACGGTGGCGTTCTCCGACTTGCGGGTCAGCACCAGCGGCATCGGGCGGCCGATGGTGATGCCGCGGCCGACGACGACCACGTTCGCGCCCTTGATCTCGACGCCGTGGTGGCGCAGGAGCTGGACGATGCCGTACGGGGTGCACGGCAGGGGGCCCTCGATGCCGAGCACCAGCCGGCCCAGGCTCATCGGGTGCAGCCCGTCGGCGTCCTTGGCCGGATCCATCAGCTCCAGGACCCGGTTTGCGTCGATGCCCTTGGGAAGCGGGAGTTGGACGATGTAGCCGGTGCACTCGGGGTTGTCGTTGAGCTCGCGCACCACCGCCTCGATCTCCTCCTGCGAGGCGGTCGCGGGCAGTTCGCGCTGGATGGAGGCGATGCCGACCTGCGCACAGTCACGGTGCTTGCCGTTGACGTACCAGCGGCTCCCCGGGTCGTCCCCGACCAGCAGGGTCCCGAGCCCCGGGGTGACACCCCGCTCCTTGAGGGCCGCCACGCGGGCGGTCAGATCGGACTTGATCGCGGCTGCGGTGGCCTTGCCGTCGAGAATCTGGGCAGTCATGACCCCATCCTCCCGGATGGACCCGCCCCGGTTCCAATCCGGGCCGCCCCGGTCTCGCGGTTCGGTCGCCCGGCCCGGGCGAACAACAGGTTGCACTTGCACAACACCTGTGGGTATCGGCTGGACAAAAAGTCGGCCAAGACATGACGATGAACCGCGCAGTGCCGCGGGCAGTGCCGGGGGGCCGGACATCGAAGATCGTGCAGTACCTCCGCTCGGACCGCGTCGTCCCCGCACTTCCAACGGAGGAAACACCGCCATGAGCTTCGGCGACCCCAACAACCCCTACGCCCAGCAGGGCCAGCCGCAGGGCCAGCAGCCCGGTTACGGCTACCCCCAGGCCCCGCCGGTCCAGCCCTACGGCGGCGGCTACCCGACCGGCCCGGTGGAGATGCCCGGCGCCGTCAAGGCCGCGCGGATATTCCTGTACGTCATCGTGGTCTGCCAGGTCATCGTGGCCGGCATCTACGGCTACAGCATCTCCGAGTTCGACAAGACGACCTCGGAGCTCAACGGCACCGACGCCGAGGTCTTCGCCGACCTCGGCAAGGGCGTGCTCGGCTTCCTGCTCGGCCTCTCCCTGGTCTTCGCCGCCCTCGGCCTCGCGCTGGCCCTGAAGTACGCGAGCGGCGGCAACGGCGTCCGCGTCTGCGCCATCGTCTACGGCTCGTTCGCCATCGTCAGCGGCATCTTCACCATCCCGGTGGGCCTGGTCACGCTGATCGTCGCGATCCTGCTGATCGTGTTCGCGGCGAAGCGCGACAGCGCCGAGTGGTTCAAGCGCCCGCGCCACTGACACCCACGGTGCACGGGAAAGGCCGTGGCCCCCGCCCGTCGGGCGGGGGCCACGGCCTTTCCCGTGCACCGTGACACCGCGTCCGTGCCACACCGGGCGAAAGGTGTGACCCGGCGGCCGTGCCCTCCCTACCCTGGCGTGACCCATCCGGGGAAGGACAGCGGGGGAGGACGGATGCACACGATCATCGTGGTGCCAGGGGCCCGGGACACCGCCGTGGCGCCGGACCAGATCCGGCTCGGCCCGGGCGACCGGCTCCGGTTCGGCCGGACCCCCGGCGGCTCCGGACGGCGGACGCTGGCCATCGACCATCCCGGGGTCTCCCGCACGGCCGGCGAGATCACCGCCGCGGGGACCCACTGGGCGCTCAGCAACTTCAGCGGCTCCAGCACCTACGTGGTCGAGAACCCGGAGGGCGCCGGGGAGCACATCAAGGTCGCGTCCGGACGCATCGGCGCTCCCGTGCCCTTCGAGTTCTCACGGATCGTGCTGCCCGCCGCGGACGAGCTGGTCAGCTTCGACGTGTGGGCACCGCGCCACGACTACGCCGACGGGACGGCGGACGCCTGCGACGGCGAACCGACCGCGTCCGCCTTCCCCCTGGACCGCACCAGGCGCTACTTCCAGGTCCTCGCCGCCCTCTGCGAGCCCCGGCTGCGCGGGGCACCGCACGCGCCGCCGCCCACCGTCGACCGGATCGCAGGCCGGCTGCGCCCCCTGTGGCCCGCCGCCAACCGGGCCGCCGTGCAGTGGAACATCGACTACCTCGCCGTCAAACTGCGCATCAAACCGGGCCCGGACACCGCGGAACAGGGGCCCCGGCTGCACACCAAGAAGGAGATGCTGGTCTCCCTCGCCCTGCGCTTCGACCTGGTCCGCGAGGACGACCTGACCGTCCTGACCGGCCCGGCGGGCTGCCCGGACGCGGGGCACGTCCCGGGCCGCGGGGACGCCTCGCGCCGTACGCAGGGAGCGGGCGGTGCGGACTTCCCGGGCGGTGCCGTCCGGTGACCGGCCGGCGGGAGCCGGAGCCGTACACCGTCGCCGACCTGCCGCGCGGCTACCGGGTCGGGCCCTGGGCCGTGGAGAAGCCGCTCGGCTCGGGCGCCTTCGGCCAGGTGTACGCCGCTCGGCACGCGGACGCCGCCGCCGACCCGGCCCGCGCGGCCCTGAAGTTCCTGCCGACCGGCACCCACACCCCGCGACAGCTCCGCCACCTGCGGGAACTGGCCGAACGGGAGGTGTCGCTGCTGAGCCGGCTGCGCTCTCCCCGGCTGATCCGGATGCACGACGCGCTCACCGTCGACGACCCCGACCACCCCGAACTCGACGGCGCCACCGTCCTCGTGCTGGAGGAGGCGCGGGGCTCCCTGGAGGCCCTGCTCGCCTCGGACAGCGCGCCCCGGCAGGGACCGGCCCTGCTGGCGCAGATCTGCGAGGGGCTGTGCCAGCTCCACGACGCGGGCTGGGTGCACGGCGACCTCAAGCCCGCCAACGTGCTGCTGATGGCCGACGGCACGGCACGGCTGGGCGACTTCAACCTCGCTTCCGAGCTGGACGGCACCCACGCCTACGCCCCCGCCTTCACCACCGCCGACTACTCCCCGCCCGAACTCCTCTGGTCGGAGGTCGGCGAGCGGGGCACCCGGATCCGGCCGACCGCGGACATCTGGGCGTTCGGCGTCCTGGCGCACCTGGTGCTGACGGGCGCCCTCCCGCTGCCGGGCCCCACCCCGGCCGCCCGCCGGGACGTGGCCGTGCGCTACGCGCGGGGCGAGGAGGAACTGCGCCTCTCCCCCGGACTGCCTCCGGCCTGGCGGGAGATCGTCACGGACTGCCTCTCCCGTACCCACGACGACCGCGTCCGGCACGACGCCGCGTCACTGCTGCGCCGAGTGACCGGCGCGGCGGAGGGGCGCCCGTCCTCAGGGCGGCGCCGGCCCCGGTGGCGGCTGCTCGCCGCGACGGCGGCCCTGCTCGCCCTCACGGCGGCCGGCGTCGCCGCCGGCGTGCTGCGGCCGGACGCCCCTCCCACCGAGCCGGACGCCCGCCCGGACACGGCCACCGCCGTGGCGGCGACGGCCACCGGCTTCGACCGCTGCGCACCGGGCTCGGTCTGCTTCTTCACCGGCACCGGCGGCTCCGGAGAGATGTGCGGCTGGGAGGGCGACGAGTTCACCTGGACCGAGGGCACCGTCCGCTGCTCCTGGGCCGAGCGCCGCCGCCCCTCCTCGGTCTACAACAACGGCGTCGCCGACCCCAACGGCTTCGTCCACGTCGTCTACTTCGCCGAACCGGGCCTCAGACGCCGCCTCGGCTGCGTCGAACAGGGCGCCCGCCACGACCTCCCCGCCCGGCCGGACGTGCGCTCCCACATCTGGGCGAAGGCCTGCTGACGCCGGCGCGCCCGGCAGTGCCGCCGGGCGCGCCGGCCCCGTGTCAGCGCAGGTAGACCTTGGGCCCGAGCTCCATCGGCCGTTCACCGGACGAGCACTCGCCACCCCACTTCGCGCTGTTGATCCGGGTGGTCGCGGGGAAGTTCGTCCACGAGCCCGAGGTGAGCCCGGAGGCGTTCTCGTCGAAGTGGAGGCAGCCCTTCACCGAGCGGTAGGTGCCGTCCCCGTAGTTGACCCAGCCCGCGTACCGGATGTGGTCGGCGCCCACGTCCTGCATCCCGTTGTTCAGCATCGACCGGACGTCGCCGGAGGTGCCGGACCAGGTGCCGGCCGTCCTCTTGTCGATGCCGTCGGTGAGGTTCGTGCCGTTGAACGCGCAGACGTAGCCCGGCGCGCACCCGTTGTGCGTGTCGTCCCCGGCGTGTGCCGTCCCCGCGACCGCGAACACGGCCCCCAACGCCGCGGTGACCGCGACTGCCCCGGCTCGGCGCATGCGTGACCTCATGGTTTCCCCCATCGAATGGTGTCGGGGCGATCTGCCCGAGGACGACGCTAGGGAGGAGGCGCGGCGCACGGCACCTCGTACGAACGAGGTTGACGCCGACGGGGGCGCCCCTCCCTCCGCCGGGCGAGGACCGGCGGAGGGAGGGGCGACGGCCGTCAGTGGAAGAAGTGGCGCGTGCCCGTGAGGTACATCGTCACGCCCGCCTTCGCGGCGGCCTCGGCGACCAGTTCGTCGCGGACCGAACCGCCCGGCTGCACCACGGCCTTGACGCCGGCGGCCGTCAGGATCTCCAGACCGTCGGGGAAGGGGAAGAACGCGTCCGACGCGGCGTAGGAACCGCGGGCGCGCTCCTCGCCCGCGCGCTCCACGGCCAGCTTGGCCGAGTCGACGCGGTTGACCTGGCCCATGCCGACGCCGACCGAGGCGCCGTCCTTGGCCAGCAGGATCGCGTTGGACTTGACCGCGCGGCACGCCTTCCAGGCGAAGGCCAGCTCGGCGAGCTCCTCGGCCGTGAGCGCCTCGCCCGTGGCCAGCGTCCAGTTCGCCGGGTCGTCGCCGTCGGCCTGGAGGCGGTCGGTGACCTGGAGCAGCGCGCCGCCGTCGATCGGCTTGAGCTCGACCGGGGCCGTCGGGGCGCCCTCGGCGCGCAGCACCCGGATGTTCTTCTTCTTGGCCAGCACCTCGACCGCGCCGTCCTCGTAGCCGGGCGCGACGATGACCTCGGTGAAGATCTCGGCGACCTGCTCGGCCATGGCGACGGACACCGGGCGGTTGACGGCGATCACGCCGCCGAACGCGGAGAGCGGGTCGCAGGCGTGCGCCTTGCGGTGCGCCTCGGCGACGTCGGCGCCGATCGCGATGCCGCACGGGTTGGCGTGCTTGATGATCGCGACGCACGGCTCGGCGTGGTCGTACGCGGCCCGGCGCGCGGCGTCGGTGTCCGTGTAGTTGTTGTAGGACATCTCCTTGCCGTGGAGCTGCTCGGCCCGCGCGAGGCCGCCCGTGCCCGAGGTGTAGAGCGCGGCGGGCTGGTGCGGGTTCTCGCCGTAGCGCAGGACGTTCTCGCGCTCCCAGGTGGCGCCCAGGAAGTCGGGGAAGCCGCTCTCGTCGGCCGCCGCGTAGGAGGACGCGAACCAGGAGGCCACGGCCACGTCGTACGCGGCGGTGTGCTGGAACGCCTCGGCGGCGAGCCGCTTGCGGGCGGACAGGTCGAAGCCGCCCCCGCGGACGGCCGCGAGCACGTCCGTGTACCGGGCGGGGCTGGTGACGACCGCCACGGACGGGTGGTTCTTGGCGGCGGCGCGGACCATGGACGGGCCGCCGATGTCGATCTGCTCGACGCACTCGTCGTCGCTCGCGCCGGAGGCGACGGTCTCCTTGAACGGGTAGAGGTTCACGACCACCAGGTCGAACGGCTCCACGCCCAGCTCGGCGAGCTGCTCGCGGTGGGCGTCCAGCCGCAGGTCGGCGAGGATGCCGGCGTGCACACGGGGGTGGAGCGTCTTGACGCGGCCGTCCAGGCACTCGGGGAAGCCGGTCAGCTCCTCGACCTTGGTGACGGGGACGCCCGCGGCGGCGATCTTCGCGGCGGTGGAGCCGGTGGACACGAGCTCGACACCGGCCTCGTGCAGACCCCGGGCAAGCTCCTCGAGACCCGTCTTGTCGTAGACGCTGACCAGTGCGCGACGGATGGGCTTGTTACCCGACTTATTCACCGACATGAACCTTTCGTCCCTCAATGCGGTAGCCGTGCCGGGCGAGACGCCCCACGACCTCGACGAGCAGCGATCGCTCGACTTCCTTGATGCGCTCGTGGAGAGCGTCTTCGTCGTCCGTCTCCCGTACCTCGACCACGCCCTGGGCGATGATCGGGCCGGTGTCGACGCCGTCGTCGACGAGGTGGACGGTGCACCCGGTGACCTTCGCCCCGTACGCGAGCGCGTCCCGCACTCCGTGGGCACCGGGGAAACTGGGCAGCAGCGCGGGGTGGGTGTTGACGACCCGCCCGCCGAACCGCGCGAGGAATTCCTTCCCCACGATCTTCATGAAGCCGGCCGAGACCACGAGGTCCGGCTCGTACGCGGCGGTCGCCTCGGTCAGGGCCGCGTCCCACTCGGCGCGGGACGCGAAGTCCTTGACCCGGCGGACGAACGTCGGCAGCCCGGCGCGCTCGGCGCGCTCCAGACCGGCGATTCCCGTCCGGTCCGCGCCGACGGCGACCACCTCGGCGCCGAACCCGTCGGGGTCGGCGGCGATCGCGTCGAGGAGGGCCTGGAGGTTCGTCCCCGATCCGGAGACCAGGACGACGAGGCGGGCGGCGGCCACAGGGGGACTCTTTTCGCGTTACGGTGCGGCTTTGTAGGGTCGTACGAACACTTCGCATCCCCGGATACGGGGAACTCTACGAAGGGGCCGACCGTCAGCAACGATACCGGCACACAGCCCGGCCCCCACGGGACGGGGGCGTGGCCGGAAGGTAGCGTCTGGGGACAGAGCCCGCGCCCGGGCGGGTTCGAAGCCGGGCTTGACGAGGGGAAGACGTTCACCAGATGCCGGACCGACGCCACCGTACGGACCTCCTGTTGCTGCGGGAGCGCCAGTCCACGGACGACGACAACCCGTTCGCGCCGCCGCCCGAGGGCAGGCCGGACCAGCCCTGGCAGCCCCGCCACCCGGCGGACGGCTCCTCCGGGGACCCTTCGTCCGGGGACCCGTCGAACTCCTCCGGCTCCGGCCGGGACGGCGACGGCTCGTCGCAGGGCGGCGGCCAGTGGAGCAGCCGCCAGCCCGGCCGCTCGTCGGGCGGCGGCTTCGGCCGCCCCGGCGGCCGCAAGGGCGACCAGAACGGCCCCGAGGGCGGCGGCTCCGGCGGCGGCCTGCGCTGGGACCCGACCGACCCCCTCCAGCGCCGCGCGCGGTACGCACTGCTGGGCGGCATGTGGGCGTTCTTCTTCGCGCTCTTCGACTTCCCCGAGATCGCGCTGCTGCTGGGCGCCCTCGCCGTCTACTGGGCCGTGAGCTCGCTGCGCGGCAAGCCGGTCGCCACGGCCGGGGACTCCGCGCAGGCGGCGGGGAACGCGCCCCGGCCCGCCGGGGCCCAGCCCGCGCAGCGGCAGTCGAGCCGCCCGCAGATCACCGCCGCGACGAGCGGCCTGGTGATGGCGGGCATCGCGCTGCTGATCGTGGCGGCCTCGTTCGCGGCGCAGCTCGTCTACCGCGACTACTACACGTGCGTGAACGACGCCCTGACCAAGTCCGGTCAGATGGCGTGCAACGACCTGCTCCCCGAGCCGCTGCGCGACGTCCTCGGCGTCCAGGAGTAGCCCGCCCCGCACGCACCCGCTCGCGGCCCGGCCCCGGTACTTCCGGGGACCGGGCCGCAGGCATGTCGGGGCTGCCGCCGGGACCGGGCGGGGCCGGGCCGGCATGGGACGGGGGGCACGGGACGGGGGCGCGCGGGGCCGTGCGGGGCCGTGCGGCCTGGGGCGGGGGCGTGCGGGGGCGCGGAGGTGCGTGGCGCGCGGGGTGCGTGCGGGGGGCGGGGCCGGTCAGGAGGGGGGCGGGCTCGGGGGCGGCGGGTCGTCGTCGGAGCCCGCCGGCGGTGCGGCCGCGGGGGCGTCGTCCCCGGGCGGCTCCGGGACGGAGGGCGCGGCGGGGGCGTCGGCGCCGGAGGGCTCCGGGGCGGGGGGCGCGGCCGGCGGGGCGGGGGCCGGCGGGGTCGGGGACGTGCGGGCGGTCCAGGTCGCCGCGGGCAGGACGTCGTACAGCTCGAAGTCGTCCTCCAGGTCGAACACGTCCAGCGTCGTCACGGCGGACGGCGCCCCGCCGCCCGCCCCGGCCTCCGCGGCGCCGGCGTCCGCACCGGCGCCTTCGCCCTCGTCGGCGCCGCGCTCCGCGCGCTCGCTCCGCGGCACCCGCACCCGCCAGGCCCGGATCCCCAGCGCCAGCGGGACGGCGAGCGCCGCCGTCCAGACCAGGGCGGCGGCCCCCACCCGCCACCACACCGGACCGAACTCGGCCAGCCGCCCCCCACCCAGCGGACCGCCCGCCGCCGCTGCCGCCACGGCGGTGAACACCGCGCAGCCCGCCGCGCCGAGCAGCGCGGTCAGCGCCGTCCCGCCGCGCGACCAGGCGTCGTCCCGTTCGCCGTACCGGGGCGCCGCGGCACCGGCGGTACGCCAGGCGATCAGCACCGCGGCGGCCACCGGGACCGCCGCCCCCGCCCAGTGCACGGCCTCGCCCGGCCCGCGGCCCGGCAGGGCGGCGAGCAGCGGGAAGTCCGGCAGGGCGGGCCTTCCGGTCAGCGCGAACGGCGTCGCCGTCGCCCCCGTCCCGAGCGCGAACCCGGGCCCCAGCCCGTACGCGGCACCCCACACCGCCGCGTTCGGCAGCAGCGCGAGGGCCAGCAGCACCACGGCGAGCCGGCCCGACCAGTCGCCCGCGAGGCCGGACAGCGACGCCTGCGCGGCGGGTCCGTGCCACACGAGCGAGGAGAGGACCAGCACCGCACCGCCGCCGATCAGCACGCACGTCGCCCAGGCGGCGGAGCGCAGCGCCACCGCGGCACGGGTGCGCGCGAGGGCCACCCGCAGGCGGCGGGGCAGCCCGGCGGGCAGCGGCCCGAACGGCCGGCCGTGCGCGCTCCACGCGCCGAACGCCGCCGCCCCGGACACCACGAGCGGCAGGTGCACCATCGCGCTCACCGGAAGCGCGGCGAACGGCCCGCCGGCGGCGTAGAGCACCACGGGCGCGGCGACCAGCATGTAGCCGCTGGTCGTCGCGGCGAGGACGGCCGACACGGAGGGCGCGGGCCGCTCCTCGGCCTGCTCGCCCGTCCGCTCCAGCGCCTCGCGCGCCGCCCGGTGCGCGAGCCACACGGGCAGCGCGGTGAGCAGCAGCGGCACGACGCCCATCGGGGCGGGGACGGCCGACACCGTGTCCGCGCGGACGAGTTCGGCGCCGTGGGCGAGCAGCCAGGTCGCGGCCGCGACCCGGAGCGCGCCGCCGGAGCCGCTGTCCGGGTAGGGGGAGCTGATCCACAGCACCATCACCAGCACCGTGACGGCCCCGAGTCCGAGCCCGGCGGCCGTCGCGCCCCGCACGAAGGCGCCCACCACGGCCCCGGACGCGCTTCCGTGGACGGCGGGGCGGTGTTCGGCGACGGCGGCGGGGCTGGGGTCGGTCGTCTGGGTCACCCGGCCATGCTCCCAACGACACGCGCTTCGTCCGCGTAACGGGCGAATGACCGTGGTGTCGCACAAAATACGTTTGTCTAATTTTCTGCCTGCTAGAGCGCTGCATGGAGCCTCATATGACTCAGAGCACCGCACCGTCCGCGCCGGGGTCGCCACTGCCGCCGCCCAAGGAACGCCGCAGGCTCCGCGAGGCCGGCTCGCTGACGGAGGCTCAACTGGCCGCCGCGGTCGGCGTCACCAAGGCGACGCTCCGCTCCTGGGAGACCGGCCGCACCAGCCCCCGGGGGCGCAAGCGCGAGATGTACGCGAAGGTGCTCGCCACCTACGAGACGGCCCCCGCCCCCGCGCCCGCCGACACCACGACGGCCCCGGCACCCGCCCCCGAGAAGGCCCGGGCCCACCCCCGCAAGCGGCCTCCGGAGTCGGACCCGGCACCGGACCACCCCGCCCCCGCGCGCCGGGGCGCGCCCGCCGACACCACGACGGCCCCGGCTGCCGACGTGCCCGGGGCGGACGGGGCGGACGCGCCCGCCGCCGCCCGCGCGCCGAAGGCGTCCGCGGCCGGGGCAGCGGCACCGGCACACTCCCGGAGGCGCACACCGCGCCCGCGCCCGACCCGGCGGCCACGCCCGACCCGGCGGCCACGCCGGACGCGGCGGAGCCCGCCGCCGCAGCGGACCGCACGCCGAGGGCGCCCGCGGACGGGGCGGACGGGCACGCGTCGGAGCCCGGGGCGGACGGGGCCGTGGGACGCCCCGCCCCGCTCACCCCCGAGGAAGCGTTCGACCTGCTCTACACCCACGCCGCGGCCGGCCTCGTCCGTCAGACCTTCGTGCTCACCGGGCGCCGCCGGCTCTCGCAGGAGGCGGTCGAGCGGGCCTTCCAGCTCGCCTGGCAGCGCTGGCCCGAGGTCGCCACCGACCGCGACCCGACGGGCTGGGTGCGGGCCGCGGCGTACGAGTACGCCATGTCGCCCTGGCACCGGCTGCGCCCCGCGCACCGCCACCCCGACGAGCCGCCCGCCGAACCGGAGCGGCGCGAGCTGCTCACGGCCCTGCACACGCTGCCGCCGCCGTATCTGCGCACCCTGCTGCTCTACGACGGACTCGGGCTCGACCTGCCGGAGACGGCCGCCGAGACCGAGGCCAGCACGCCCGCCGCGGCCAGCCGTGTCCTGCACGCGCGGGAGGCCGTGGCCGAACGCCTCCCCGCTCTGGCGGCGGAGGGCGCGCTCCAGGACGCACTGCGCGCGCTCGCCGCCGGCGGCCCCGCCCCCGACCCGTCCCCCGCGCAGGACGTGCGCACCGGCTGCGAGCGGCGCGCCGAGGTGTGGACCAGGGTGGTCGTCGTCGCGACGGCCCTCATCGTGGCCGCGACCGCGATCGCGCTGCTCACCTCACCGGGGCACTACGAACCGCCGATGCCGCCCACCCGGCAGGTCGAGGGCGTGCCGGCACCGCACAGCGGGCCCCAGCGGCTGACCGCCGAGGACCGCAAGCTGCGCGACCGGCTCGCCGCGGAGCCCGCGGCGGGGCCGGAGCGGCTGCTGCCCGGCCTCGGCTGAACCGCGCCGCGCACGCGTGAGGGCCCGCCCCCGTGAACCGGGGGCGGGCCCTCACGCGTGTCGGGAACCGTGCGGCACCCGGTGCGGACGTCAGCCCGCGAGGATGGCGCGCGCCAGCTTGGCGGTCTCGGTCGGCGTCTTGCCGACCTGGACGCCGGCGGCCTCCAGGGCCTCCTTCTTCGCCTGGGCGGTGCCGGAGGAGCCGGAGACGATGGCGCCGGCGTGGCCCATGGTCTTGCCCTCGGGCGCGGTGAAGCCCGCGACGTAGCCGACGACCGGCTTGGTGACGTTGGCCTTGATGAAGTCGGCCGCACGCTCCTCGGCGTCGCCGCCGATCTCGCCGATCATGACGATCAGGTCGGTCTCGGGGTCGGCCTCGAACGCGGCGAGCGCGTCGATGTGCGTGGTGCCGATGACCGGGTCGCCACCGATGCCGACGGCGGACGAGAAGCCGATGTCACGGAGCTCGTACATCATCTGGTAGGTCAGCGTGCCGGACTTGGACACCAGACCGATGCGGCCGGGCTTGGTGATGTCGCCCGGGATGATGCCGGCGTTGGACTGGCCCGGCGTGATGAGACCGGGGCAGTTCGGGCCGATGATGCGGGTCTTGTTGCCCTTCGACGTCGCGTACGCCCAGAAGGCGGCGGAGTCGTGGACGGCGATGCCCTCGGTGATGACGACCGCGAGCGGGATCTCGGCGTCGATGGCCTCGACGACGGCGGCCTTGGCGAAGGCCGGCGGCACGAAGAGGACGGAGACGTCGGCGCCCGTCTTCTCCATCGCCTCGGCGACGGAGCCGAAGACCGGTACCTCGGTGCCGTCGAAGTCGACGGAGGTGCCGGCCTTGCGCGGGTTCACGCCGCCGACGATGTTGGTGCCGTCGCCGAGCATCAGCTTGGTGTGCTTCATGCCCGTGGCACCGGTCATGCCCTGGACGATGACCTTGCTGTCCTTGTTCAGGAAGATAGCCATGGTTCTACAGTCCCTCTTCCCTTACTTGGCCGCAGCGGCGAGCTCGGCGGCCTTGTCGGCCGCGCCGTCCATGGTGTCCACGCGCTGCACCAGCGGGTGGTTGGCGTCGGAGAGGATCTTGCGACCGAGCTCCGCGTTGTTGCCGTCCAGACGGACGACCAGCGGCTTGGTGACCGCCTCGCCCTTGTCGGCGAGCAGGGCGAGCGCCTGGACGATGCCGTTGGCGACCTCGTCGCAGGCGGTGATGCCGCCGAAGACGTTGACGAAGACGGACTTGACGTCCGGGTCGCCGAGGATGATCTCCAGGCCGTTCGCCATCACCTGGGCGGACGCGCCGCCGCCGATGTCGAGGAAGTTGGCCGGCTTCACGCCGCCGTGGTTCTCACCGGCGTACGCGACGACGTCCAGGGTCGACATGACCAGGCCGGCACCGTTGCCGATGATGCCGACCTCGCCCTCGAGCTTCACGTAGTTGAGGTTCTTGGCCTTGGCGGCAGCCTCGAGCGGGTTGGCTGCGGCGTGGTCCACGAACTCCTCGTGACCCGGCTGACGGAACTCGGCGTTCTCGTCGAGGGAGACCTTGCCGTCCAGCGCCAGGATGTCGCCGCTCGCGACCTTGGCGAGCGGGTTCACCTCGACGAGGAGCGCGTCCTCGGCGATGAAGGTGTCCCACAGGGTCACCAGGACCTCGGCGACCTTCTCCGCGACCTCGGCCGGGAACTGGGCCTGCGCGACGATGTCGCGGGCCTTCTCGATCGTGACGCCGGTGTTGGCGTCGACCGGGACCTTCGCGAGCTTCTCGGGGGTCTTCTCGGCGACCTCCTCGATGTCCATGCCGCCGGCGACGGAGGCCATGGCGAGGAAGGTGCGGTTGGTGCGGTCGAGGAGGTACGAGACGTAGTACTCCTCGACGATCTCCGGAGCGGTCTCCGCGATCATCACCTTGTGGACCGTGTGGCCCTTGATGTCCATCCCGAGGATGTCCGTCGCGCGGGCGACGGCCTCGTCCGGGGTGGCGGCCAGCTTCACGCCACCGGCCTTGCCGCGGCCGCCGACCTTGACCTGCGCCTTGACGACCGACTTGCCGCCCAGTCGCTCCGTCGCCTCGCGCGCCGCCTCAGGCGTGTCGATGACTTCACCGGCCAGCACCGGTACACCGTGCTTGGCGAAGAGGTCCCTCGCCTGGTACTCGAACAGGTCCACGCGCGTCCGTCCCTTTTCTGATGATCGCGGTTCGTTGTCTGCGTGGGCAGTGCCGCGAAGGGCAACGTGACGAGCGCTGTCACAAGGGAGGCACACACGGTGTCCGTGGGCGCGGCATGTCCGCCTGGCAGGTTATCCCCGCATCGCGCGGGTCCCTAAGTCGCAGATCACACCTGGGCGGTGATTACGGTCACAGACCCCCCGCCTCACCTGCGCGGACCGCGGACTGTGAGCCTCGGCACTCCCCCGGGCGCCGCGCGCGGCCGCCCGTGCCGGGCACCTGGTCAGCACCCGTGCGCCGGGCGGGCGGCGGGCGCCGTGACGCCGCCCCGCCCCGGGCCGCGCCCGCCGTGCGCGGGATCCGGCCACGGTGCCCCGGTCCGCGGCGGGTACGCCCACAAGGCGTACCCGCCCGGGCCGGTCAGGCGGTGGCCGGGACCGGGAGGGGACGCCTCTCGATCGCCGCCGCCATCACCTCGGGGAACAGGTCCGGTGTGCAGGCGAACGCCGGCGAGCCGAGGGCGGCCAGCGCCGCCGCGTGCTCCCGGTCGTAGGCGGGCGCCCCCTCGTCCGAGAGCGCCAGCAGCGTGACGAACCGCACGCCCGCCGCCTGCATGGCGGCCACCCGCTTCAGCATCTCGTCGCGTATGCCCCCCTCGTAGAGGTCGCTGATCAGGACGACGACCGTGTCCGCGGGGCGGGTGATCCGCGACTGGCAGTAGGCGAGCGCCCGGTTGATGTCGGTCCCGCCGCCGAGCCGGGTGCCGAAGAGCACGTCGACGGGATCGTCCAGCTGGTCCGTCAGATCGGCGACGGCGGTGTCGAAGACGACCAGCCGGGTGGCGATGGAGCGCATCGAGGCGAGGACGGCGCCGAAGACGGAGGCATAGACGACGGAGGCCGCCATGGACCCCGACTGGTCGATGCAGAGCACCACCTCCTTCTTCACCGACCGCGAGGCGCGTCCGTAGCCGATCAGCCGCTCGGGGACGACCGTGCGGTGCTCGGGGAGGTAGTTGCGGAGGTTCGCCCGGATGGTGCGGTCCCAGTCGATGTCGCGGTGACGGGGGCGGCCGATCCGCGCCGAGCGGTCCAGCGCCCCGGTCAGCGTGGACCGTGTGCGGGTGGCGAGCCGCTTCTCCAGCTCCCCGACGACCTTGCGGACCACGGCCCGGGCCGTCTCCTTCGTCGTCTCCGGCATCGCCTTGTTGAGGGAGAGCAGGGTGCCGACGAGGTGCACGTCCGCCTCGACGGCCTCCAGCATCTCGGGCTCCAGCAGGAGCGCGGAGAGGCCGAGCCGGTCGATCGCGTCGCGCTGCATCACCTGGACCACGGAGCTGGGGAAGTAGGTGCGGATGTCCCCCAGCCAGCGGGCCACCGAGGGCGCGGACGCGCCCAGGCCGGCCGATCTGCCGCCGCTCCTGCCCTGGCCGGCGGGGCGGGCGCCGTAGAGCGAGGCGAGCGCGCCGTCCATGGCGGCGTCCGTGCCGGCGAGGGCGACGCCCGTGCCGTCGGCGGCGTCGCCGCCGAGGACCAGGCGCCATCGCCGGAGCCGCTCGCCGTGCCCGTCCGGAGCCGCCCCCGCGGCACCGCCTGCCCCGGTCTCGGCCGCCGGGGCGGCCTCGTGCGTCGTCATCGGCTCACTCCCGCGAAATCGTCATGGCGGCCTCCGCCGCCCCCGTCGGCACCGGACCGGGCGGCCCCGGTGAACCCAGCCGGCCCGGTGAACCCGGAGCCTCCAGCCGCAGGCCCGGTTGGCCTGGTGGGCGGGGCGGTCCCGGTGGCCCCGGTCGACCCGGCGCCCTCACCGCCTCCGCCGCCCCCGGCGGCACCCCCGGCGATGCCCAGCAGCAGACGCACCACCGGCAGGACCTCCTCGGCCCGCGACTCGTCGAGGCCGGGGCCGAAGCCGGGGGCCGCCGGTTCGGGGGGTGCTCCGCCCGGCGTGGCGGCGGGGCCCCGGCGCACCAGTTCGCCGAGGGTGCGGCGGACGCCCGGCTCGTAGGCGGAGAACGTGCGGCGCAGCAGGGGCAGCACGTCGGTGAAGGCGTGATCGGGCACGCCCGTCAGCCAGGCGTCCACCAAACCGAGCAGCCGCTCGTCGTGGACGAGCAGCAGCCCGCCGCCGGACTCGCCGCCGACGAAGCCCTCGATCCAGGCCGCCGCCTGCGCCGGCGGCACGGCGGGCGAGAGCGCGAGGCCCATCAGCCGGGCGGCCTCGTCCTCCGCGAGCTGCCCCTCGTCGAGCAGCAGCCTGGCCGCCCGGCCGCGCAGGACGCCGTGGACGGTGTCCCGTGCGGCGAGCCGGCGCAGGGCGTCGCGCCAGCGGGGCGCCGTGCCGGACGAACCGGGCAGCAGGGCGACCGCGGTGTGCACGCCGTCGATCAGGCCGCGCATCTCCGCGGCCGCGTCCGCGTCGAGCCCGGTGCAGGCGGGGGGCAGGCCGATGCAGATCCGCTCCGCGAGACCGGCCGCCACCTCGCCGAGCGCCTCGGTGTCCGTGGCGCGGACGTCCCCGTAGCGCAGGGAGCGGGCGAGGGCGGGCAGGGCCCGGGCGAGGTGGCCGACGTCGGTGTCGAGCGCCGCGCGGTCGGCCAGGGCGGCCATCACCACGGGCAGGGCGTCGGGCAGCGAGGCCAGCAGGCACTGCTCGGCCAGGGCGGTGACCTCGCCGAGCGATCCGGCGGACACCGCGCCGGACGTGGCCTTCGCCGTCGCGGCGGCGAGCACGGTGGTGCCCCACATGCCGGCCTCGGCCACCTTGACGTGCAGCTCGGGCTCCCAGCGCAGCCGCCAGGTCTCGCGGAAGGTGCCCGTGCTGCCCCGGCCGGCGGCGGGCTCGCCCCAGCCGACGGAGAGGAGTCGCAGCCGGTGCAGCAGCAGGCTCCGGCCCGCGTCGCCGTCCTTGCGCAGGTCGAGCTCCAGCTCCCGCTCCGCGGCCTCCGGCTTCAGCCGCAGGGCGCGCTGCTGCCGGGCGAGATCCCGCTGGAGGGGCACCGCGGGCGCGGCGTCGGGCACCTCGCCGAGCACGTCGCCCACGACGAGTGCGTCCCGCACCAGGTCGAGCGGCACGTCGGAGCCGTCGCACATCACCGCGCGCACCGCGTCGGTGGTCTCGCCGAGGCCGGCGAACGGGCGGCCCCGGACGACCGCGAGGGTCTCGGCGAGACGGACGGCCTCGATGACATGGGCGGGGGACACGGGCCGGTCCTCCTCGCGCAGCAGCCGCGCGACCTTCGTCATCCAGCGCTCGACCGGCCGGTCGGGAACCTCGAACAGGTGGCCGTACCAGCCGGGCGAGTCGATGCCCGCGCCGTATCCGGAGTACCGGGAGAGCCTGCGGTGCGTCCACGGCACCCAGGTGGTCTCCGTCCTGACCTTCGAAAGCCCCTTCAGCAGGGCCCGGTCGGCGGCGACCGTGCGGCGCTCGGCGAGGGCCGGGACGTGCCAGGCACCGCAGACGACGGCGACGCCGTCGCCGAACTCCTTGCGCGCGGCCCGCAGGGCGAGCCGCATGTGGGCCTCGCGGATCAGGTCCCGCTCGTGGCCGCCGTGTCCGTACGTCTCGCGCAGCGCGGTCATGGCCTCCGCGACGGCGGCGAAGGGGGCGAAGGCGTCGGCGGGGCCGTCGCCGCCGCGGTGCTCGACGACGTCCTCCCACCAGCGCTCCGGGTCGTCGTAGCCGGCGGCGTCGGCCAGCACCCCGATCGGGTCGATCCGCACCCCGGGACCGCCGGGACCGGGCACCGGCTCCCCGCCCTCACCGGCCTCCGGGGCGAGGCCCCTCGCACCGGCGTCCGGCTCCGGGCCGCCGCTCCCGGCCCCGGCGGCGGGGCCGTCGTCCCCGGCCGCGGGGGCCGGGCCGGCGCCGGACGGGTCCATGGCGAGGGAGTGCGCCGCGGGCAGGTCGATGAAGCGGACCGGTACGCCGTGCGCCAGGGCCCAGCGGACGGCCACCCACTCCGGGCTGAAGGCGGCGAACGGCCAGAACGCCGAGCGCCCGGGGTCGTCCACGGCGTGGGCGAGCAGCGCCACCGGGGGCCGCATCCGCTCGTCGGCCGCCAGGTGCACCAGCCCGTCGCCCTCCGGGGGCCCCTCGATCAGCACCGCCGGGGGCCGCGCCGCGTCGAGGGCCGCGCCGACCGCCCGGGCGGAGCCGGGCCCGTGGTGGCGGACGCCGAGCAGGAGCGGGCCGCTCATGCGCTCACCTCGCGGCAGGCGCGGTAGAAGTCCTTCCAGCCGTCCCGCTCGCGCACCACGGTCTCCAGGTACTCCTGCCAGATCACCCGGTCGGCCGCGGGGTCGCGGACGACCGCGCCGAGGATCCCGGCCGCCACGTCCTGGGGGCGCAGCACGCCGTCGCCGAAGTGCGCGGCGAGCGCGAGGCCGCCGGTGACGACGGAGATCGCCTCGGCCGTGGAGAGCGTGCCCGACGGGGACTTGAGCTTGGTGCGCCCGTCGGCGGACATCCCGTCACGCAGCTCCCGGAAGACGGTGACGACCCGGCGGATCTCCTCCAGGCCCTCGGGCACGGCCGGCAGGTCGAGCGAGCGCCCGAGCTGGTCCACCCGGCGGGCGACGATGTCGACCTCGGCGTCGGAGGTGGCGGGCAGCGGCAGGACCACCGTGTTGAAACGCCTGCGCAGCGCGCTGGAGAGGTCGTTGACCCCGCGGTCGCGGTCGTTGGCCGTGGCGATCAGGTTGAACCCGCGGACGGCCTGGACCTCCTGGCCCAGCTCGGGCACCGGCAGCGTCTTCTCGGACAGGATGGTGATCAGGGTGTCCTGGACGTCGGCGGGGATGCGGGTCAGCTCCTCGACGCGTGCGGTCATGCCCTCCGACATGGCGCGCATCACGGGACTGGGCACGAGGGCGTCGCGGCTGGGGCCGTGGGCGAGGAGCTGCGCGTAGTTCCACCCGTAGCGGACGGCCTCCTCCGGGGTGCCCGCCGTGCCCTGCACCAGCAGTGTCGAGTCGCCGCTGACGGCGGCGGCCAGGTGCTCCGACACCCAGGTCTTGGCCGTGCCGGGCACACCGAGGAGCAGCAGGGCCCGGTCGGTCGCCAGGGTGGTGACCGCGACCTCGACGATCCTGCGCGGGCCGACGTACTTCGGGGTGACGAGGGTGCCGTCGGCGAGCGTCCCGCCGAGCAGATAGGTGGCGACCGCCCAGGGCGAGAGCCGCCAGTTGACCGGGCGCGGGCGGTCGTCGTGCGCGGCGAGCGCGGCGAGTTCGGCGGCGAAGGCGTCCTCCGCGTGCGGCCTCAGGGCCTCGGCGGAGCTGGTGGCGGCGGTAGCGGGCACGGTCATGGTTCCCCCTCCAGATCGTTCGACCCGTTGTGGGACCACCGTGCACCACGCCACTGACAACGGGGCGTTGCCGCAGGTCACCGCCGTGGCGGCGACCTGCGACGGGGAGTTGGGGCGGGGCGTCGGGGGCGGTTACTGCTCGCTGCCGACGGGCGATTCGCCGATACAGCCGCCGGCGGTCATCAGCCCTTCCCCGGACTCCTCGGCGAGCACCTTGCCCTTGTGGGTGATCTTGCAGGTGACCTTCGCGCCCGTGAGGTCGGCGGCGGCCGGGATGACGCCCGACGGCATGATGCCGCGCAGGGTGACCGTCTTCGTCCAGGGCAGCTCGGGCTTGTCGACCGTGGTGACGGACGGTTCGAGGGCCTTGCCCCCGCCGTCGTGGTAGCTGATCGAGTCGACGTTGTCGCCCGTGACCTCGTAGGTGACCTCGTAGGTGTCGTTGACCGCCTTGTCGACCGTGTCCACGGCCTCGGAACAGGCGGTGGCGCCGAGGGCGAGACCCGCCGCGGCGACGGCGCCGCAGACGGAGCGGGCGAAACGGTTCATACGTGACCTCGGTTCTCGAGTCGTCGATACGTCCACTCAGTGTAAAGGGAAGGTAAAGACCGTTTCGCCACCAGGAGTTCGCAGGTCGGAGCGATTGTCAGTGGCGGGGCCTAGCGTCGTTCCCATGCTGCGACTCGACGGGGACCCCGCGGACACGGGGGAGCGCTGGACACCGGAACAGGTGCTGTCACTGGCACCTGACGACGCGTCACGCAAGGCGGGGGCCCGGCTCTCCACCGCCGGGCCGTGGTCGGCCACGGGCTCGGACGGCGCGGGGGCGGTCTGGGGGCTGTGCAAGGGCAGCGGCGGCAGCCCGTACCGGACGGTCGTGGATCTCACCGGGCCCGCGTACACGTGCAGTTGCCCGAGCCGGAAGTTCCCCTGCAAGCACGCCCTGGGGCTGCTCCTGCTGTGGTCCCGGGACAGCACGGCGGCGGGCGGCGCCGCCGTCCCCGACTGGGCGGCCCCGTGGCTGACCGCCCGGCGCGAGCGCGCCGCCGCCGGACGGCCGGCGGCACGGACCGGCGCGGCCCGGGCGGGCGGGGACACGGAGGCGGCCAGGAAGCGGGCCGAGCGCAGGGCCGCGCGGATCACCGCGGGCGCCACCGAACTGGAGCAGCGGCTCGCCGATCTGCTCCGCGGCGGCCTCGCCGCGGCCGGCCGCTCCGGGTACGGGCTGTGGGAGGAGACGGCCGCCCGGATGGTCGACGCGCAGGCCCCCGGCCTCGCCTCCCGGGTGAGGGAGCTCGGCGCCGTCCCGGGGTCGGGTGCGGGCTGGCCGCCGCGGCTGCTGGAGGAATGCGCGCTCCTCCATCTCCTGGACACCGCGTGGCTCGGCCGCGACCGGCTGCCCGAGCCGCTGGCCGTCACCGTGCGCACCAGGGTGGGCCTCCCCTCGGTCGCCGACGGCGCCACCGTCCGCGACCACTGGCTGATCCTGTCGCAGGACGACACCTCCGACGGCAGGCTCATCACCCGCCGCATCTGGCTGCACGGCCGCGACACCGGGCGCAGCGCCCTGCTGCTGTCGTTCGGCGCCGCCGGACGCAGCCCGCAACTGGCGCTCCCGGTGGGCCTGATGGCACAGGCCGACGTCACCTCCCACGGCGGCGCCGGACAGCTCCGGGCGGAGATCGGCGACCTGCTGAGCGTGCCGGTGCCGATCGACGCGCCGCCGAAGGGCACGGACTGCGCCGGCGCCACCGGGCTCTACGCCAGGGCGCTGCGCGACGACCCGTGGCTGGAGGCCCTGCCCGTCACCCTCTCCGGCGTCGTCCCCGTCCCGGCCGGCGACGGCTGGCAGCTCGCCGACGCCGACGGCGACGACGCGCTGCCCGTCGCTCCCGCCGTGGTGTCACGGCCGGGGCTGTGGCGGCTCGTCGCCCTCGCGGGCGGGCGGCCCGTCACCGTCTTCGGCGAGTTCGGCCACCAGGGCTTCGTGCCGCTGACGGCCTGGTCCGACGATCCGTCCGAGACGGTCCCGCTGATCTGAAGGAGGCCGCGATGACCACCCGCACCCACCCCTCCGGCACGGCGACGCCGTGGGAGGAGCTCGTCACCTCCGCCCTGCTCGGCACCGACCGGCGGCCCCCGTCCCCGGAGTCGGTGCCGCCCGGCAAGGAGCCGCCCCTCGCGCTGCTCGACGCCGCGGCCGTGGAGACGCTGCGCCGCCGGGCCGGCCTGCGGCCCGCAGCCGCCCCGGCGGACCGGCCCGCCGCGGCGCCGCACGATCCCCGTCCGGAGCCGCCCGCGGCGGCCCGGCGCAGACTCGCCCAGTTGCTGGCCGACCGCGCGGGCGCGGCGGGCGCGGGCGGCCGCCGGGGCACCGCCCCCGACCTCACCGAGCTGCTCCCCCAGTGGCTGGCCGCGGCCGGCGAGCGCGGCTACCGGGCCCCGGCCCCCGCGCTGCCCGCCCTGCTGGACGCCGCCCGCGCCCGTACCGACCTGAGGCCCCTGGCCCTCGCCTTCGCCGGCCCGCGCGGCCTGTGGCTCGCCCGGCTCAACCCGGAGTGGAGGTTCGCGCTGCGCGGCGGCTCCGGGAGCACCGCCGTGCCGTCCCCGGACGACGGCACCGCGGTACGGCGCCTGTGGGAGGAGGGGCTGTTCGCCGAGCGGGTGGCGCTGCT
Organism: Streptomyces zhihengii; assembly: GCF_016919245.1. Classification (NCBI taxonomy): domain Bacteria; kingdom Bacillati; phylum Actinomycetota; class Actinomycetes; order Kitasatosporales; family Streptomycetaceae; genus Streptomyces; species Streptomyces zhihengii. The sequence goes on from NZ_JAFEJA010000001.1 coordinate 3,402,660, forward strand.
CTCCGCGCTGCGGGCCCATGACGCGGAGTCCGCCCGCGCCCTGCTCGCCTCCACCTGGCCGACGGAACGGGCGGAGGACCGGCTGATGTTCCTCGACTCCCTGCGCACGGGTCTGACCGGTGCCGACGAGCCCTTCCTGGAGCAGGCCCTGGCCGACCGCAGCCGCAACGTCCGCGCGACGGCGGCCGAATTGCTGTCCGCGCTCCCCCGGTCCGCGCTCGCCGCGCGGATGGCCGCCCGCGCCGCCACCTGCGTCGCACTCGACCACAGCGGCGGCGCAGGTCCGGTGATCGCGGTCGAGGCGCCCCACGAGTGCGACGCCCTGATGCAGCGCGACGGGGTCGTGCCCACCGCCCCGTCGGGGCGCGGCGAGCGGTCCTGGTGGTTCGGCCAGCTCGTGGAGGCCGCGCCGCTGTCCACCTGGCCGGCCCGCCTCGGCGGGCGCAGCCCCCACGACATCGTGGCGCTGCCCGTCTCGGACGACTGGGCCGACGAACTGCACGCCGCCTGGTGCAGGGCCGCCGTGCGCCAGCACGACGCCCCGTGGTCCCGGGCCCTGCTCGGATCGCCCTCGGCCCCGCCGTCGACCGGCCCCGGCACCACGTCCCCGGCCGAGCGCTCGAAGCTCCTCGCGACCCTGCCCGACGCGGAACGGGCGTGCTGGGTGGCCGATTTCATCGCCGCGCACGGCCTGTCGGAGGCCTTCCAGCTGCTCGGCGTCTGCGCGGTGCCCTGGGCGGAGCCGCTGGGCAGGGCCGTCGTCGACGCCCTGGACATCGCCCGGGACGCCGGCAGCTACCCGTGGAGCTTCAGCGGGGTGATGGGCCTCGCGGAACGCTGCCTCGACCCCTCGGAGGCCGCCCGCCTGGAGATACTCACCGCGACCCCCGACGAGCCGGAGGACGCCTCACCGGGAGCGGGCGGCTACTGGTCCGAGGCGTTCCAGCGCCTCGTCTCCACCCTCCGCCTGCGCGCCACCATGCACGCGGAACTCGCCTGACGCCCCGCCTGTGCGCGGAACTCTCCCGATGCCCCGCCTGCACGCGGAACCCGCCCGACGCCCCGCCTGTGCGCGGAACCCGCCCGACGCCCCCGGGCGCGCGCCCGTCAGCCGGGGCCGGAGGCCGGCGCACGGGGCGCCGGCCCTCACGTGACCCTCGGATCAGGCCGCGACGCGCACGTTCGCGTTCACCCAGTCCACGATGGCCGTCGTCGTCGCCCCGGGCGTGAAGATCTCCGCGACGCCCAGCTCCTTGAGCGGGGGGATGTCCGCCTCGGGGATGATGCCGCCGCCGAAGACCTTGATGTCCTCCGCCTCACGGTCCTTCAGCAGCTCGATCACCTTGGCGAAGAGGGTGTTGTGCGCGCCGGAGAGGATCGACAGGCCGATCGCGTCCGCGTCCTCCTGGATGGCGGTGTCCACGATCTGCTCGGGCGTCTGGTGCAGCCCGGTGTAGATGACCTCCATACCCGCGTCCCGCAGCGCCCGCGCGATCACCTTGGCGCCCCGGTCGTGGCCGTCGAGCCCCGGCTTGGCGACCACTACACGGATCGGACCCGTCACACCCATCACTGCCTCCACCTACCGATGCGCCGCCTTGGCACGGGGCTGCCGCGCGCCAGGGGTGCGGCGCACGGAGTGAACGAACGTTATCTGCCGTTGTCCAGCATCCCGCAAGCCGCCGTTTCACGGGACTCGGGGAGGGGGAAATCACACGTGGGACATTTTTCGTGAGCGTCGCACCGGCACCAGGCACCGCGCGGGCCCCCCGGCGCGCGGCACCCGTTCAGCACCGCCACGGGAGCCGCCGCAGGTCCACACGGGTGGCCGTACCACCGAGCCGACAGCCGCACGGCTCGGTGGTACGGCCCGTCGCGGACCACCGACGCACCGCGCGCACCCGCTGAGCGCGCCCCGCCGAGGGCGCACCCCGCGGTCGCCCCGCCGCGGGGCACGGCGCCCGGACGAGCCGCGCCGGCCGGGAGGTCGCTGTGAAGCCTCTGCAACTGCCCTCGCCCCTCGGACCTCTCGCACCGCCCCTCGTGGCACCGCTCGGGCCACGGGTGACACGGCTCGCCGCCCGCCTGACGGTGCGCTGCCTGGACGAGCTGCGCCGGTACCGCGCCCCTTCTTCCGCCCTGGTCCGGGCGACGGCGCTGGAGCTGGTGATCCTCGCCGGGCATCTGGTGCTCTACCCGACGGGTGTGGTGCCCGAGCGCCCCGTGCCGCGCCGGGCCGGGCGGCCGCGGGGCGGCACGCCCCGGCTGCCCGCCGGGGACACCGTCCCGACCGTGCTGCTGCACGGCTTCGCCGACAACCGCTCGGTGTTCGTCCTGCTGCGCCGGGCACTCGCCCAGCACGGCCCCCACCAGGTGGCCTGCCTCAACTACTCCCCTCTCACCTGCGACATCCGTGCCGCGGCCGATCTGCTGGGCCGCCATGTGGAGGAGGTCTGCGCCCGCACCGGGCGCGCCGAGGTGGACATCGTCGGGCACAGCCTGGGCGGCCTCATCGCCCGTTACTACGTGCAGCGCCTCGGCGGCGACCGGCGGGTGCGCACCCTGGTGACCCTCGGGACGCCGCACGCGGGCACGTCGGTGGCGCCGCTCGCGGGCGTGCATCCGATCGTGCGCCAGATGCGGCCGGGCTCCTCGGTGATCGAGGAACTGCGCGCTCCGGCCCCGGGCTGCCGGACCCGGTTCGTCAGCTTCTGGAGCGATCTGGACCGGATCATGGTGCCGGTGGAGAGCGCCCGCCTGGACCACCCCGACCTGCTGGCGGAGAACGTGCCGGTCAGCGGGATCGGCCATCTCGCACTGCCCGTTCACCCCGCGGTCGCCGCCGGCATCCGGGAGGCGCTCGCTCCCGGGCCGCGTGCCACGGGTCCGGTGGAGGCCGTCGCCTGACCGCTTTTCGAACAGTTGTCGAACGTAGGGCCAAAGCTCGGCACGCTCGCCGCCGAAAGACGGCCGAATGCCCGTTTCCTGACAGCGGAGATGCCGACGAAGATTGTCGCCATCGCATACCGCCGGGTACAGTCACGCCACTGCTTCCCCCCGGGGCCCCTCTCCACACGGCTCCGGACGCAGGTCCTGCTGCCGAGGCGAGAGAGAAGTTGGTGAACGACCAGCACGCCCACGCCGGGTACGCCGGCTACGCCACCGGCAGCTTCGATTCGGATCCGCTCTTCGGCACCATGCCGGGCGCCCACGAAGCGGGCCACAGCGGCCAGTACGACGCCTCCGCCTGGGACGCGTCCGCCCCGACCGCCGGCTACGACGCCTACGCGTCGGCCCAACAGCCCTCGTACGACCAGCAGTACGCGCAGTACGACACCACCGGCCAGTGGGACGCGAGCGCCTGGAACCAGGCCGGCGAGACGGGCGGCTACGAGACCGCCGCCGCCACCTTCGCGTACGACACGACGGGGCAGTGGGCATCCCCCTCCGTCGACACCGGCGCCTTCGACGCCACCGCGTGGAACCATGGCACGGGCACCCCGGAGGGTCTCGTACCGCAACAGTTCGCCCCGGAGCAGGAGTTCGCCCCGGCCCCCGGCTACGACACCGGCGCCTACACCGAGTACCAGGAAGCCGAGTACCGGGAAGCCGAGTACCAGCACACCGCGTACTCCGCCGACGCCGGCCACCTCACCGGCACGGACTACGGGCAGACCACCGACTACGCGCAGGCCCAGGACTACGGGCAGCAGACGCACGACCTCCCGCAGCACGACCTCCCGCAGCACGGCGACGAATCCGCCGCCCTGCCGGACCACGACCACACCGGGTACGACGCGGCGCGGTACGAGGACCTCGGCCACGAGTCCGCGTACGACACGGCCGCCTACGACGAGGCCGCCCCCGGCGGGGAGCATCCGGACGACGAGCCGGCCGGCCACGCCCACCCCGCCGACGACGGCGCCGTGGACGACGAGCCCGACCAGCACAGCGCGCTGACCCAGACGATGACGGCGGTGCCGGTCACCCCCCGCCCGGTCCGCCGCGCCGGCGGCAGCCGCGGCAGGCGCCGCACGCCCGCCAAGCGCTCGGCCCTCCTCACCGTCGCCGTGCCCTCCGCCTGCGTGATGGGCGTCGCCGGCATCGCGGCCGCCTCGGTCGGCGACATCGGCGCCGTCGAGAAGAAGGACGACACGGCCAACCTCGCCGCCGCGGACCCGGCCTCCGTGAAGCCGGTCGCCGTCAACAACGAGATGGACACCCAGCTCGCCGCCCTGAGCGCCGACGCCCGCGACTTCGGTGACCGCGCCTCGCGCACCCAGGAGCGCATCGACCTCAAGGAACGCCAGGCGGCGGAGAAGAAGAAGCGCGAGGAGGAGGCGGCCCGCCGCGAGGCGCTGCGACCGAAGTTCTCGCTCCCGGTCAAGCGGACGGGCCTGAGCGCCTACTACGGCCAGTCCGGCGTCAACTGGATGTCGCTGCACAGCGGTATCGACTTCCCCGTGATGCAGGGCACCGAGGTCCTGGCCGCCACCGACGGCACCGTGCGCACCCAGTGGAACGGCGCCTACGGCAACATGGTCATCGTGACCGCCGCCGACGGCACCGAGACCTGGTACTGCCACCTCAGCTCGGCCAAGATCCGCAGCGGCTCGGTCAAGGCGGGCGACGTGATCGCCTACTCGGGCGACACCGGCAACTCCACCGGCCCGCACCTGCACTTCGAGGTGCGCCCCGGTGGCGGCGCGGCGATCGACCCGCTGGCCTGGCTGCGCAGCCACGGCCTCGACCCCACGTAGATCTCGGCGCACCGGCCCCGGCCGGACCTGCGCACACCGGAAAGGGGGCCGCTACGCGGCCCCCTTCTCGCGTCCCCGGGAGGGGGATCGGTCAGAGCTTCTCGACCGGCGCGTACCGCAGCAGCAGCCTCTTCGGCTTCTCGTCGCCGAAGTCGATCGTCGCCTGGGCCTCCGAGCCGGAGCCCGTCACGCCCACGACCGTCCCGAGACCGAACTGGTCATGGGTGACCCGGTCCCCCACCGACAGGGCGATCACGGGCTTGTCGTTGGTGCGCCGGGTCGCGAAGCCGGACGCCCCCGCGCGGGAGCGGGACGACGACAGCGACGAGGTGATCCCGGACGTCGGCCCGGCGGGCGCGGCCATGGGGCCGGTGCGCCGCCAGTCCAGGTGCGCGACCGGGATCTCCTCCAGGAAGCGCGACGGCGGGTTGTACGAGGGCTGCCCCCAGGCGCTGCGCATCGACGAACGCGTCAGGTACAGGCGCTCCCGGGCCCGGGTGATGCCCACGTACGCCAGCCGGCGCTCCTCCTCCAGCTCCTTGGTCTGGCCCAGCGCCCGCATGTGCGGGAAGACGCCGTCCTCCATGCCGGTCAGGAAGACCACCGGGAACTCCAGCCCCTTCGCGGTGTGCAGGGTCATCAGCGTGATGACGCCGGTGCCCTCCGCCTCGTCGTCGGGGATCTGGTCGGAGTCCGCCACCAGCGCGACCTGCTCCAGGAACTCCGCCAGCGTGCCGGCGCCCTCCTCCTCGGAGCGGTCCTGCTCGAACTCCAGCGCCACGGCCGCCAGTTCCTGGAGGTTCTCGATGCGCGTCTCGTCCTGCGGGTCGGTGGACGCCTGGAGTTCGGCGAGGTAGCCCGTCCGCTCCAGGACGGCCTCCAGCACGACGGCGGGACCGGCGCCGGACTCGGCGATGGTCCGCAGCTCCTCCATGAGCACGTTGAACCGCTTGACCGCGTTGGCCGACCGGGCGGCCATGCCGTAGGCCTCGTCGACCCGCTTGAGCGCCTGCGGGAAGGTGATCCGCTCACGCTGCGCCAGGGCGTCGACCATCGCCTCGGCCCGCTCGCCGATGCCGCGCTTGGGCACGTTGAGGATGCGGCGCAGCGGCACGTTGTCCTCGGGGTTGGCGAGCACCCGCAGATAGGCCAGCACGTCGCGGACCTCCTTGCGCTCGTAGAAGCGCACGCCGCCGACGACCTTGTAGGGCAGGCCGACGCGGATGAAGATCTCCTCGAAGACACGGGACTGCGCGTTCGTCCGGTAGAAGACGGCGACGTCCCCGGCGCGGGCGTCGCCCGCGTCCGTGAGCCGGTCGATCTCGTCGGCGACGAACTGCGCCTCGTCGTGCTCGGTGTCCGCGACGTAGCCGGTGATCCGGGCGCCCTCGCCCGCGTTGGTCCACAGGTTCTTCGGGCGGCGGGACTCGTTGCGCTCGATGACGGCGTTGGCGGCGGAGAGGATCGTCTGGGTGGAGCGGTAGTTCTGCTCCAGCAGGATCGTGGTCGCGTCCGGGTAGTCCTCCTCGAACTGGAGGATGTTGCGGATGGTCGCGCCGCGGAAGGCGTAGATCGACTGGTCGGCGTCGCCGACGACGCACAGCTCGGCCGGCCCCAGGTCCTCGTAGCCGGTGCCGACCAGCTCGCGCACGAGCGTGTACTGGGCGTGGTTGGTGTCCTGGTACTCGTCGACCATGACGTGCCGGAAGCGGCGGCGGTAGTGCTCGGCCACGTCGGGGAAGGCCTGGAGCAGGTGGACCGTCGTCATGATGATGTCGTCGAAGTCCAGCGCGTTGGCCTCGCGCAGCCGCGACTGGTACATCCGGTACGCCTCGGCCAGCGTCTTCTCGAAGCCGTCGGCCGCCTGGTCGGCGAAGGTCTCCTCGTCGATCAGCTCGTTCTTCAGGTTGGAGATCTTGGCGCTGAACGACTTCGGCGGGAACTTCTTCGGGTCGAGGTCCAGGTCGCGGCAGACCAGCGCCATCAGGCGCTTGGAGTCGGCGGCGTCGTAGATCGAGAACGACGAGGTGAAGCCGAGCCTCTTCGACTCGCGGCGCAGGATGCGCACACAGGCGCTGTGGAACGTCATGACCCACATGGCGTTCGCCCGGGGGCCGACGAGCTGCTCGACCCGCTCCTTCATCTCCCCGGCGGCCTTGTTGGTGAAGGTGATCGCCAGTATCTGGCCGGGGTGGACGTGCCGGGTGCCCAGCAGATGGGCGATGCGGTGGGTCAGCACCCTGGTCTTGCCGGAGCCCGCGCCGGCGACGATGAGCAGCGGGGAGCCGGTGTGGACGACCGCGGCCGACTGCTGTTCGTTCAGCCCGTCGAGCAGGGCGGCCGGATCCGCCACGGGGCGCGGGTGGCCGTCGCGGTAGTAGCCCTCGCGGGCCGGGGGCACGTCGTAGCCGCCCTGGAAGAGGTCGTCCGGGATCGGCTCCGGTGCGTGCTCCTCGGGCGGCGGGGGCTGCTCCTCCTGGTGGGGCTCCCCCTCGGGGGACTGGAGGCCGGCCAGGAAGCTGTCGTCAAAGAGGCTGCTCATCGCCTACCGAGTCTAGGCGGCCCCACCGACACTCCGGGCCGCATCGGCGGACCCGCCCCCGGAGCAGGGGACGGGACACGGTGTGTGACCGGGCGGATCCGGGACGCCATCGCCGCGTCGCCGGTGAAGAAGGTCACGAAAATGTATCGGACATATCGAACATCAACCTTCACAGCACCCGCACGAGTTGGCTAGCGTGCTCGACCAGACGGCCCGCACCCCTCCCGGCGAACCGCGCCGAACGGGTCGACTGCGCCGAATCCGTGCTGACCGCTGGGCAGTTCGGAACCGGGGACCCACTCAAGCAGCACCGGGGTGAATCGGGCCGTGTCCGCACGGCCCGTAGGGCACCTTCCGTTCGCCCGAACCCGACAGCTAACCCGGTAGGCGGTCCACGGAAGAAGGAGATGCCGGCCTTGGCGTCGCATCGCAGGATCCGCAGTCGCAGCACCAGGACCTCCCCCGCCGTCGGGTTCACGACGGCCGCCCTCGCGGGCGTCACCCTCCTGTCGACGCAGAGCGCCACCGCCTCGCCGAACGACCCCAAGCCCTCCATCGAGGAGGTGCAGAAGAAGGTCGACGACCTCTACCGCCAGGCCGGCAGCGCGACCCAGGAGTACAACAAGGCCAAGGAGTCCACGGCCGAGCAGCGGCGTGAGGTCGACACCCTGCTCGACGAGGCGGCCACCCGCGCCGAGCAGCTCAACGAGTCCCGCCGGGCGCTCGGCACGTTCGCCGCCGCCCAGTACCGCACGGGCGCGGTCACCCCGACCGCCGCGCTGATGTTCGCGGACAGCCCGCAGGCGTACTTCGACCAGTCGCAGCTCATGAACCGCATGACCGACCAGCAGCGGACGGCGGTCAAGGACTACGAGGACGAGCGCGCCGCGGCGGCCGTGCAGCGCGCGGAGGCGGGCAGGAAGCTCCAGGCGCTCACCGAGTCCCAGCAGGCGCTGCGCACGAGCAAGCAGACCGTGCAGACCAAGCTCACCGAGGCCCGCACGCTGCTCGACCGGCTGACGGCCGAGGAGAAGGCCCGGCTCGCCGCCGCCGAGCGCAAGAAGGAGGAGGAGGCCCGGCGGAAGGCGGAGGAGAAGGCCAAGGCGGAGGCCGAGGCCCGCGCTGCGGCGGAGGCCGAGGCGGCCCGCCAGGAGAGGGAGCGGCAGCAGCAGGAGCAGCCGCCGCCTTCCGGCGGTACCGGCGGCACGACCGACGGCAACTACACGGCCAAGGCCGACAAGGTGCTCGCCTTCGCCCGCGCCCAGATCGGCAAGCCCTACGTCTGGGGTGCGACCGGGCCGAGCTCCTACGACTGCTCCGGGCTGACGCAGGCGGCCTGGAAGGCGGCCGGCGTCGACCTGCCGCGCACCACCTGGGACCAGGTGGAGGTCGGCAAGCGGGTGGCGACGGCCGATCTGCTCCCCGGTGACCTCGTCTTCTTCTACGACGACATCAGCCATGTCGGCATCTACATCGGCGACGGCATGATGATCCACGCCCCGAAGCCGGGGGCGAACGTCCGCGAGGAGTCGATCTACTACATGCCGATCTACGGCAGCGTCCGCCCGGTCTGACCCCGGAGCGGACCGGGCGCCCGACGGAAGGGGGCGGCGGCGGCATCACCGGCCGCCGCCGCCCCCTGTGCGCGAGGCGGTTCCCCGGGATCAGGTCCAGAGCGTCGCGATGAAGATGTTGGCGACCGTCAGCCCGCCGACGGCTCCGAAGACGGCCTTGTCGACGCGCTCCTCGTCCCGCTTGACGTAGACCAGGCCGAGGATCACCACCAGCACCGCGAGCTTGATGCCGATCTTGAGGTTGTTCACCGTCTGGTCGTCGGCCTGGTTGAGGCCCACCAGCGCGACGCCGGTGACCAGCATCGTCAGCGCGCCGTGCAGCATCGCGGGGACGAAGCGGGCCGTCCCCGCGCCCATCGCCTTCATCTGGGTGAGGAAGCCACCCAGCAGTGAGGCGATGCCGATGATGTGCAGGGCCACGAAGACATTGATGAGTACGTCCATGCGGCGGAGCCTATGCGGCCCCCGACGGCGGTCCGGCGGCCGGGGCCCTCTTACCGCACGGGCGGGCGGCCCGGCCGCCGTCGGCGGACATCGGTCAGGACAGGGGGCGGACCGATGCCCCCGGCAGACGGCAGAACGTCAGGAAACGGGCAGCTACGAGCACATTCGGGCAGTTGTGTTCCTCATGTCTCGCTCCGGTAACGGCCGGGGCTAGCGTCTCGCACCAGGTGGCCGCTCCCACCGCCGCCGTGCAGCCGGGCGGCACGGCCACCCCCGCCGAAGGTCCGGCGGCATGCCCGCTCCCCCGTGCGGCGTGCCGCCGGGCCGCGGGACCGGCGGACGGACGACGGAAGGAACGGCGCCACCGTGGCAGCGCACCGGAAACCGCACCGCAGCCCCCACCGAAAACCCCAGCGGAATCCGCTCGCCGGACCGGCCGCCCGCACCGCGGCCACCCTGGCCCTCGCGGGAGCGGCCGCCGGCGCGGCGGGCGGCCTCGCCCACGCCGAGCCGCACCTCACCCCCGCGCAGATCAAGGCCCGCGTCGACGCCCTGTACCAGCAGGCCGAGGCGGCCACCGAGAAGTACAACGGCGCGAAGGAGCGCTCGGACACGGCCCGGGAGGCGCTCGACGCGCTCCGCGACCGGGCGGCCCGCAGCACCGAGCAGCTGAGCGCCTCCCGCGCCGCCCTCGGTTCCTTCGCGACGGCCCAGTACCGCGCGGGCGGCATGGACCCGGGGCTGCGGCTCGCGCTGACCTCGTCCCCCGACGCCTACCTGGAGCAGGCCGCGCTGGCCGAGCGGGTCGGCGACCGGCAGGCCCGGGCGGTCGCGGACGTCCGGCGCCGGATCGCCGGCATCGCCGGGCTCCGCGCCGAGGGGGGCAAGCGGGTCGCGGAGCTGGAAGAACGCCGGCGCGAGCTCCTGCGCCACAAGACCACCGTGCGGGACCGGCTCGCCGCGGCCGAGCGCCTGCTGGCCCGGCTCACCGCCGAGCAGCGCGCGGCGTACGAGCGCGGCACGGCCGAACCGGCCCGCGCCGACCGCTCGGGCCGGGACGGGGGCCCCGCCGCCGCGCCGGGCAGCCGCGCGGCGCAGGCCGTCGCCTACGCCTACGGCGCCCTCGGCAAGCCCTACGTCTGGGGCGCCACCGGCCCGGGCTCGTACGACTGCTCCGGGCTGACCCAGGCCGCGTGGAAGGCCGCCGGAGTCTCGCTGCCGCGCACCACCTACACCCAGATCGACGCCGGCCGGCGGGTGCCCCGCTCCCAACTCGCCCCCGGCGACCTGGTGTTCTTCTACTCGGGCGTCACCCATGTCGGCCTCTACATCGGCGACGGACGGATGATCCACGCGCCGCGGCCGGGCGCGCCCGTGCGGATCGCGCCGATCGACGAGATGCCGTTCGCCGGTGCCACCCGCGTCGGCTGAGCGGCCCCGGCGGGGGCGTCCCTCAGACGAGCCGCCGCGCCGTCGCCCAGCGGGTCAGCTCATGGCGGTTGGAGAGCTGCAACTTCCGCAGCACCGCCGAGACATGGGACTCGACCGTCTTCACCGAGATGAAGAGCTGCTTGGCGATCTCCTTGTAGGCGTAGCCGCGGGCGATGAGCCGCAGCACCTCCCGCTCGCGCTGGGTCAGCCGGTCCAGGTCCTCGTCCACCGGCACCGCGTCGGTGGACGCGAAGGCGTCCAGCACGAAGCCGGCCAGCCGCGGCGAGAAGACGGCGTCGCCCTCCTGCACCCGGAAGATCGAGTCCACCAGGTCGGTGCCCGTGATGGTCTTGGTGACATAGCCGCGGGCGCCGCCGCGGATCACGCCGATCACGTCCTCCGCCGCGTCGGACACGGAGAGCGCGAGGAAGCGCACCGGGTGCTGCGCGGCGGCCATCAGCGTGGCGCAGCGGCGCAGCACCTCCACCCCGCCGCCGCCGGGCAGGTGCACGTCCAGCAGCACGACCTCGGGACGGGTGGCGGTGATGACGGTGACGGCCTGGTCCACGTCGGCGGCCTCGCCGACCACCTCGACGCCGGTGGCGGCCGTCTGCCCGATCTCCGCCTGCACCCCCGCGCGGAACATCCGGTGGTCGTCGACGAGCACCACCCGTACCCGCCGCTCGGCGGTCTCTTCAGCAGCCTCGGTCATCCGTCAGCCCTCTCCATCTCGAGCTCCACCTCGGTCCCCCCGCCGGGCACCGCGCGGAGCCGTGCCGTACCGCCGTTGCGCTGCATCCGGCCGATGATCGATTCTCTTACGCCCATCCTGTCACCGGGCACCGCGTCCAGGTCGAATCCCGGCCCCCGGTCCCGGACGGAGACGAACACCGAACGGGGCTCGACCTCGGCGAAGACCTGGACCGCGCCTCCCGAACCACCGTACTTGGCGGCGTTGACCATCGCTTCGCGCGCGGCCTGCATCTGTGCCGTCAGGCGTTCGTCCAGCGGGCAGTCGCCGACGACGACCACCTCGACGGGCACACCGTGCTTGTCCTCGACCTCGGCGGCGGTCCGCTTCACCGCCTCGGCGAGCGAGTCCGGCTCCTCCTCGTCGTCCTTGCCCGTTCCCTCGGGGCGGTAGAGCCAGTTCCGCAGCTCGCGCTCCTGCGCGCGGGCGAGGCGGCGCACCTCGCCGGGGTCCTCGGCGTTGCGCTGGATCAGGGTGAGGGTGTGCAGGACGGAGTCGTGCACATGGGCGGCGACCTCGGCCCGTTCCTGGGCCCGGATGCGCATGGTCCGCTCCTCGGAGAGGTCCTGGGTCATCCGCACCAGCCAGGGGCCGGCGAGCAGGGCCACACCGGCCACGACGGCGATCACGGCGGTCAGGACGGAGCCGAGCTGCGCGGCCGAGCCGCGCACCACCACGAAGACGGTCAGCCCCGTCACCGCGAGACCGACACCGGCGAGGACCCGCACCAGCGGGATCAGACGGCGCGGCCCGGCCCCGGACGCCGGCGGTGTCCAGCTCGCCCGGCGGGCGTTGTCCGCCTGCCGCCAGACCAGTACCACGCCCGCGCCGATCAGCAGGATCGGGACGACGTAGCGGTTGCTGCTGTTGCGCTCCAGGTTGTCGACGAAGATCGCGCCGCCGACGAACAGCGCGCCGAGCGCGAGCAGTTGGCCCTTGTCCGGCTTGCGCAGCCGCCGCCGGCCGTCGGGCGAGACCTCGAAGAGGGTGCGGCCCTGCGCCCCGCGCCCGCCGACGCCGAGCGGGACGACGATCCAGAACACGGCGTACGGCAGGGCGCCCAGCCCGTCCGCCATGAACAGCAGCAGGAACACCAGGCGCACCCAGATGACCGGCAGTCCCAGATGTCCGGCGAGACCGCGCGCGACACCGCCGAGCAGCCGCCCGTCGGCGCTGCGGTACAGCTTGCGGACCGCCGGCTCTTCGGCCTCGGACGGACGGGTGGCGACTGGCATGCCCCGATCGTCACACGGCGGCGGGGGCGCGGACATCAGGGCAGTCCCTTAATCCGACCCTGAGACCGCCCGTCCGGTGCCGGGACCGCGCCGGGTGCCCGGGCGGGGCCGCCCGGAGGCGCCGTCCGGGGGCCCGCGCCGGGGTCCGCCGCCCCGGCCGGCCGCGGCCGCCCGAGGGGCCGGGCCCGCGGCCCCGGGGCGAATATCAGGGAACGGCCAGGGTCGGGGCGGCTGCCCCCCGGGCCGCCGGGCCGTCACCATGGACACATGAGCCAGCCGACCACCGCGCCACCCCTCCCGCCGCAGGAGCCGGACGGGCAGCAGCCGCTGCGCCGCACCCCGCGCTCCAAGATGGTGGCGGGCGTCTGCGGCGGGCTCGGCCGCCACTGCGACGTGGACCCGGTGATCTTCCGCATCGTGGTCGCCGTGCTCTCCGCGACCGGCGGCGTCGGGCTGATCTTCTACGGCTTCGCGTGGCTGCTGGTCCCCGCGGACGACGAGGACGAGAACGAGTTCCGCCGGATGCTGACCGGGCGGGTCGACCGCGCCGCGCTGAGCGCCGTCCTGCTCGCCCTGCTCGGCAGCGGACTGCTGCTCACCACGCTGAGCAACGCGGACATGCTCGCCTTCGCTTCCATGCTGTCGCTGGCCGGCGCCGGGGTCGCCGTGTGGTCGCTGCGCCGCAGGGCCGCCTCGCCGGACGGCGCCCCGCTGGACCCGGTGACCGCCCAGACGGTGGCCGAGGCCCCGCCCGAGACCAAGGCCCCGCCCTCCCCCGACGCCCCCTCGTGGTGGCGCGACCCGATCCTGAAGGACGGCACCACGGGGCCGGTGGCGGCCGGCTACCTGTGGGGCCCCGAGGACGCCGTCGCCTCCGGGCCCGGCGCACGCGACCGGGGCCGCCGCCCGGCGGCGCCCGCGCAGCCCTGGGGACGGCGCGGCATCGGCGGCGCGGTCGTCGCCCTGGCGATCGTCGCGGGGGCGGTGGGCACGGTGGCCAGCTGGGACGGCCGGCCGCTGGGCGCCAGCCTCCAGATCGGCCTGGTCGCCGCCCTGGCCGTGCTCGGCGCCGGTCTCGTGGTGAGCAGCGTCGTCGGCCGCACCGGCTTCGGCACCGTCCTGCTGACCACGGTGACCGCCTGTCTGCTGGCGGGCGCCTCGGCCCTGCCGGAGAACATCAGCACCACCTTCGGCGAACGGACCTGGCGGCCCGCGTCGGCCGCCGCCCTGGCGCCCTCCCACGAGCTGGGCTCGGGCTCCGCCACCCTGGACCTCGGGGCCGTGGAGGTGCCGCCCGGCACCACGGTGTCCACCCGCGCCGAGGTCGGCCTCGGCCTGCTCCGGGTCGTGGTGCCCCGCGACGCCACGGTGGTGCTGGACGCCGAGGTCGGCTTCGGGGACGTCCGGCTGCCCCCGGGGACGGCGGGCGGCGCCGCGGGACCGGACCTGACGGTGCGCGAGACCCTGGCACCGCCCAAGGGCACCGAGCCCGCGGGGAGGCTGGAACTGAAGCTGGACGTGAGCTTCGGACAGGTGGAGGTGGACCGTGTCGCACCATGAGTTCCTGCACGGCTTCCGGCCCGGCCGGCTGATCGCCGGGCTGTCGGTGCTGACCTGCGCGGCGCTGTACGCGGGCGACGCCGCGGGCGCCTGGCACACGCCCTGGTTCACCGCCCTCCCCGTCGTCCTCGGCGGTCTGTGCCTGGCCGGGTTCGCGGGGTCCCTGCACTACGGTGTGCGGCGCCGCCGGGCCCGCAGGAAGGCGTCGGCCGAGAACCGGTCGGCACCGGCCAGCACCAGCGGCAGCCAGGCCATCAGATAGGCCAGGTCGTTGCCGTAGTAGTACGGGTCGCTCTGCCAGCTCACGGTGAGCCACAGGCTCAGCGAGATCAGCGCGCCGCCGAGCGCGGCCACCCGGGCCAGCAGCCCGACGAGGGTGCCGATGCCGACGGCCAGTTCACCGAAGGCGATCGCGTAGCCGAAGCCCTCCGGGCTCTTCAGCGCGAGGTCGACCAGACCGGGCACGGCGGAGCTGTCCCGCACCCCCTCCATCAGCGCGCCGATGGAACCGGGGCCGGACGCCGACATGAACGCGCTGTCGGTCAGCTTGTCGATGCCCGCGTAGACGAAGGTGATGCCGAGGAACAGCCGCAGCGGAAGCAGGGCGTTCGCCGTGGCCCACGCCTTCCAGCCGCGCGGACCGCCGCCGGGGACGCCGTCGTCCGATGCCGTCCGGTACGAGTGTGTCATCGCTGTTCCCGCCTTCAGTCGACCCGTCAACCGACCATACGTACGGGCAGGCGGCGCCGCTCACCAGGGGTGCGCCACGTTCCGTGACACGGACGGTACAGCCGGGGCGGCCGGGGCAGAAGGGGGCGGCGGCACACGGCGACGCCGCCGCTCCGGGAGTCGGAGCGGCGGCGTCGGCGGCACGGGTGCGGGGAGGAGGTCACTCCCACTCGATGGTGCCCGGCGGCTTGCTGGTGACGTCCAGCACGACGCGGTTCACATCGGCCACCTCGTTGGTGATCCGGGTCGAGATGCGGGCCAGCACCTCGTACGGCATCCGCGTCCAGTCCGCGGTCATGGCGTCCTCGGACGAGACCGGGCGCAGCACGATCGGGTGGCCGTAGGTGCGGCCGTCGCCCTGGACGCCGACGCTGCGCACATCGGCGAGCAGCACGACCGGGCACTGCCAGATCTCGCGGTCCAGACCGGCCGCGGTGAGCTCCTCGCGGGCGATGGCGTCGGCCTCCCGCAGCAGGTCCAGGCGCTCGCGGGTGACCTCGCCGACGATCCGGATGCCGAGGCCGGGGCCGGGGAACGGCTGGCGCTGGACGATCTCGTCGGGCAGGCCGAGCTCCTGGCCGACCATCCGGACCTCGTCCTTGAAGAGCTGGCGCAGCGGCTCGACGAGCTCGAACTCCAGGTCCTCGGGCAGACCGCCGACGTTGTGGTGGGACTTGATGTTGGCGGTGCCGGTGCCGCCGCCGGACTCGACGACGTCCGGGTAGAGGGTGCCCTGCACGAGGAAGGCGACCTGCTCGCCGTCGGCGGCGCCCTCGGCGACGATCTCGGCCTGCGCCTGCTCGAAGACCCGGATGAACTCACGGCCGATGATCTTGCGCTTGGTCTCCGGGTCGGAGACGCCGGCGAGCGCGGCCAGGAAGCGCTCCTGCGCGTCGACGACCTTGAGGTTGACGCCGGTGGAGGCGACGAAGTCCTTCTCGACCTGCTCGGTCTCGCCCTTGCGCATCAGACCGTGGTCGACGTACACGCAGGTGAGCTGGGAGCCGATGGCCTTCTGGACGAGCGCGGCGGCCACCGCGGAGTCGACGCCGCCGGACAGGCCGCAGATGGCGCGCTTGGTGCCGACCTGGGCGCGGATGGCCTCGACCTGCTCCTCGATGACGTTCCCGGTGGTCCAGGTCGGCTCGATGCCGGCGCCGCGGTAGAGGAAGTGCTCCAGGACCTGCTGGCCGTGGGTGGAGTGCAGAACCTCGGGGTGGTACTGGACGCCGTAGAGCTTCTTCTCGTCGTTCTCGAACGCGGCGACCGGGACCACGTCGGTGGAGGCGGTGACGGTGAAGCCCTCCGGAGCGGCGGAGCAGGCGTCGCCGTGCGACATCCACACCGGCTGCTCGGCCGGGGTGCCCTCGAAGAGGGTGGAGCCGGGCTTGCTGACGTGCAGCGGGGTCCGGCCGTACTCACGGGCGCCGGTGTTGTCGACGGTGCCGCCGAGGGTGGTCGCCATCAGCTGGAAGCCGTAGCACATGCCGAAGACCGGGACACCGGCCTCGAAGATCGCGCGGTCGAGGCGCGGGGCGCCCTCCGCGTACACCGACGACGGGCCGCCGGACAGGATGATCGCTCGGGGGTTCCTGGCCAGCATCTCCTCCACGGGCATCGTGGACGGGACGATCTCGCTGTAGACCCGGGCCTCGCGGACGCGGCGGGCGATGAGCTGTGCGTACTGGGCGCCGAAGTCGACAACGAGGACGGTGTCCGGGTTGGATGCGGGCGCGGCAGCGGGAGACGCTGATGACACTTGCGGCCTTCCGGCGGTGGGAGTGAGGGTCGGTATCTGTCGATTCTACCGGGGGTCCCGCGCCCTCTTTTCGTCTCACCATCCGAACCCGCTTTGGCCCGCCCCGGGGCCGGGGCCATACTGACCGCATGCACCAGCAGCTGACCCACGTCTTTACCTATGGCACCGGCCCGTCCGGCTGCCATGGTCGTGCTGCCTAGCTTCAGACAGCGACTTCCCAGGCGCCCCGGGCCGACAAGGCCCGGGGCGCTTCGGCTTTCCCGGGTCCTGCCGGTCCGGTGCGCCTCCCCGACACAGAGGAGACCCCCGTGACCGAGGTAACCGACAGGACCGGCGCCCGCACCGACGGAGCGGCCCAGCTGATCACCGGCGCCCGTGAGCGCATCGACGCGCTCGACGACCGGATCATCGGCCTGATCCAGGAACGCATGGCGGTCTCGGCCGTCATCCAGGACGCGCGCATCACCTCCGGCGGACGCCGGGTGAACCTGGCCCGCGAGATGGAGGTCCTCGCCCACTACCGGGACGCCCTCGGCAAGCCGGGCACCTCCCTCGCGATGACGATGCTGGAGCTGTGCCGCGGCCGCATCTGACCGGCCCGGCACCGCGGGCGGCCTCGCCGAGGAGGGCCGGGCGGGACGGGACGGCTCGCCCGGGGACGACCTGGCAGGGCGGGACTGCGGAAGGGACGGCGGGGAGGGCGTACGTCGCGCACCTGCGTTCGGGTGCGCCCTCACCCGTACGGCGCGTGACGTGCCGGGCCCGTCTTCGTTGATCCGGATGTCCGTGCCAGCCAGGGGCGGGCCCCGCAGGAAAACCACGCGTGGCTCCGCTGGAGCGTGTGGCGCACCGGACGGTGCGCCGTGGGACCTCGCACCAGCGCGTGACCGGTCGGCAGGGGACAGCAGCCCGGTCACCCCAAGAGCGGTCGGCCCGGGGACGCCCGGCGCCGACCGCATCGGTCCCTGACCCGAGTCCCCGCTCCCCGCCCCTGCCCCCGAGTCCCGGCGCCGGCGTCCCCGCTCCGCGCGACACCGCACCTGACCAACCGCACCAGACCATCGGCCGCTTCCGCAGCGTTTCCGGTCCGCCCGGAAGACGGCCCGCCCCTCGCGGCGCCACCCCCCGGCGCCGCGCTGCGGCACCGGCGCTGCCCTGACGCCGGTGCCGACGAAGGGCCCCGCGGCCACTGCCCGCGGGGCCCTTCTCCCTGTCCGCTTCGGCCCGCGGCGGCGGCCCGGATCCCCTCCCGCCGGGAAGTGACTCACGTCACACGCCGAATCGTGTTCCGGAGGACAACCATTCCCACTGGCCACAGGTCATGCATGCGTAACAACGGTTTCCTGGACGCCACGCGCGCGGGGCCGTACGCAGGCCACAGGGCCGCTGCACTCGGAGGGGGGTGCAGCGGCCTTCGTGCGTCCCGGCCACGGAGGCGGCCCGCAGGGCCCCAGACCGTCCCCCGGCCCCCGTGGGCCGTCCGCTCCCCCGCGGACCGTTCGCCGGCCACGGCAGCCGGACGGCCGTCAGGCCTCCCGCTGCGACGCCTCCCGCGCGGGCTCCTTCTGCACCGGCTCCGGCAGCGGACTCCCCGCCTGCGCCTGTGCCGCCTTCCTCGGCGGCACGGCCGGCATGCCGAGGAACGGCAGCCGCAGCGCCCCGAAGGCCTCCGCCGGGACCGCGGGCGTCCGCGGCGTCACCGGCGCCAGCCGCTCGTACACCGTGCCCTGCTCCGGCCGCGGGTCCGCCTCGCCCTTGTTCGGCCAGAAGGACATCGCCCGCTCCGCCTGCGCGGTGATCGTCAGCGAGGGATTGACGCCGAGGTTGGCGGAGACGGCCGAGCCGTCCACCACCGTGATCCCCGGGTGCCCGTACAGCCGGTGGTAGGGGTCGATGACACCCGACGCCGCGTCCGCGCCGATCGGGCAGCCGCCGAGGAAGTGCGCGGTCAGCGGGGTGCCCATCACTTCGCCGATGTTGGAGCCCGGGAAGCCGTTGATCTCCTCGGCGAGCAGCGTCGCGGCGCGCGTGGCCTCGGGGATCTGCGTCGGGTTGGGCGCGCCGTGGCCCTGGCGGGCGGTGAGCAGGCCCTTGCCGAGGCCCTTCGGCTTGCGGTACGTCGTCAGCGAGTTGTCCAGCGACTGCATGACGAGCCCGATGATCGTCCGCTCCGACCAGCGCCGGTTGGACAGCGCGCGGACGGCGAGCCAGGGGTGCCGGGCCATGTTGCCGAACCAGCCCGCCACCCGGCCCTTGACCCGGTAGGGCACCTGGAGCACGGTCATGCCGCCCATGGCGTTCGAACCCCGCCCGTACCGGACGGGCTCGATGTGGGTGTCGGCGTCCGGGTGGATCGAGGACGTGATCGCGACCCCGCGGGTGAAGTCGACCTTCTCCGTGCCGTGGCGCCTGCGGTAGCGCCGGTTGTCGGTCTGGGCGCCCACCAGCGCCTCGGAGTTGGTGCGGGTCAGCTCGCCGAGCCGGGCGGACAGGCGCGGCAGCAGTCCGGTGTCCTTCATCCGGTGCAGCAGGGTCTGCGTCCCGTAGGTGCCGGCCGCGACGACGACCCGGCGGGCGGTGAACGTCCGGCCCCTGCCCTTGCGGCGCTTGTCGCTGGG
Source organism: Streptomyces zhihengii (assembly GCF_016919245.1). Classification (NCBI taxonomy): domain Bacteria; kingdom Bacillati; phylum Actinomycetota; class Actinomycetes; order Kitasatosporales; family Streptomycetaceae; genus Streptomyces; species Streptomyces zhihengii. Next base: position 3,422,063 of record NZ_JAFEJA010000001.1, read on the forward strand.
CAGGGTGCGCACCGCGAAGCCGCCGCGGCCGTCCTCGGCGAGCGAGACGACGGAGGTCATCGGGTGGACCTCGGCGCCCGCCTTCTCGGCGAGGTAGAGGTAGTTCTCGTTGAGGGTGTTCTTCGCGCCGTGGCGGCACCCGGTCATGCACTCGCCGCACTCGGTGCACGCCTTGCGCGCCGGGCCGGCGCCGCCGAAGTACGGGTCCGCCACCTCCTGGCCGGGCCGGGCCCTCGCCGCGCCGTCGGCGTCGTCGCCGTCCCCGAAGAAGACGCCGACGGGCGCCATGTGGAAGGAGTCCCCGACGCCCATCGCCTGGGCGGTCGCCTTCAGATGGACGTCCGACGGCGTCATCGTCGGGTTCAGCCGGACGCCGAGCATCCGCCGGGCCTGGTCGTAGTACGGCGCCAGCTCGTCCTGCCAGTCCGTGATGTCCTTCCACTGCGGGTCGTTGAAGAACGGCGCGGGCGGCACGTAGAGGGTGTTGGCGTAGTTGAGCGAACCGCCGCCGACGCCCGCGCCCGCCAGCACCATCACATTGCCGAGCAGATGGATGCGCTGGATGCCGAAGAGGCCGAGCGCGGGCGCCCACAGGTAGTTGCGCAGGTCCCAGGAGTTCTTCGGCAGCGACTCGCGGGTGAAGCGCCGCCCGGCCTCCAGCACACCGACCCGGTAGCCCTTCTCCGACAGCCGCAGGGCGGAGACGGAACCGCCGAAGCCGGAGCCCACGACGAGCACGTCGTAGTCGTACGCGTCGTCGTCCGTGTCCTGGTTTCGGGCAGGGGGTACCTCGGACATGGCTCTCCTCGTCAGATGGGCGGGCACAAGCGGGTGGGACCGGGCGCGGTTCAGCGCAGGCGCAGGGCCTTCATCGCCTTCAGGCTGAGGCTCATGAGCTTCGCGTACTTCTCGTCGTCCATGCCGAACGACGGTGCCAGCGGCATCAGCCGCTGCTGGGCGACGGTCTGCGCCTCGGTGTACTTGAGGATTCCCTCGGAGCCGTGGCGCCGGCCGAGGCCGGAGTCCTTCATACCGCCCATCGGCGCCTGGACGCTTCCGTAGGCGGGGGCGTAGCCCTCGTTGATGTTGACGGTGCCGGTGCGCAGCTTCGCCGCGACCGCGTGGCCCCGCCTGCCGTCCTTGGTCCACACGCTCGAATTGAGGCCGTAGGCCGTGGCGTTGGCCAGTTCGACGACCTCGTCCTCGTCGGAGAAGCGGTAGATCGCGACCACGGGCCCGAAGGTCTCCTCGCCGCAGACCGCCATCGGCGCCTCGACGCCGTCGAGGATGGTGGGCTCGAAGAAGTAGGGGCCGATGTCCGGACGGGCGACGCCGCCCGCGACGACGGTCGCGCCCTTGGCGACGGCCTCCTCGACGTGCCGGGTGACGGTCTCCAGCTGGCGGGCGCCCACCAGGGAGCCCATGTCGGCGCCGTAGGCGAGGGAGTTGCCGAGGCGCATCGCCCGGGTGCGGGCGGCGAAGCGGGCGACGAAGTCGTCGGCGACGGACTCGTGCACATAGAGCCGCTCGATGGAGATGCAGAGCTGCCCGGCGGAGGAGAAGCAGGCCCGGACGGCTCCGGCGGCGGCCTTCTCCACATCGGCGTCGCGCAGCACCAGCATGGCGTTCTTGCCGCCGAGTTCGAGGGAGACCCCCACCAGGCGGGCGGCCGCGCCCTGGGCGACCTCGCGGCCGGTGCGGGTGGACCCGGTGAACGAGACGTAGTCGGCGTGCCGCACGACCTCCGGTCCGACGACCGGGCCCTCGCCGATGACGACCTGGAACACCTCGGCCGGCAGGCCCGCCTCGATCAGCAGGTCGCGCGCCCACAGGGCGGTCAGCGCGGTCTCGGTGTCGGGCTTCATGACGACGGCGTTGCCGGAGACGAAGGCGGGCAGCGCGTCGCCGACGGACAGCTCCAGCGGGTAGTTCCAGGGGGCGATCTGGCCCACGACCCCGCGCGGCTGGCGCAGTTCGGTGGTCTTGGTGAGGACGGGGACGACCCCGGTGTGGTGCTTGGGCCGCAGGTAGGCGGGAGCCCTGCGGCCGTAGTGGCGGGCCGAGACGGCGACGGCCAGCACTTCCTCGTGGGCGTGCAGCCGCGCCTTGCCCGTCTCCAGCTGGATCAGGTCGAGCACCTCGGCCTGGCGCTCCAGCACCAGGTCGTGGAAGCGCAGCAGGACGGCGGCCCGCGCCCGGACCGGCGTGGCCTCCCACACCCGCTGGGCGGCCCGGGCGCGCCCGAAGGCGGCGGCCACGTCCTCGGGGGTGGACTCGGGCAGGTCCGCCAGCTTCTCGCCGGTGAATGGCGCGTGGTTCACGGTGCGGCCGGAGCCGGCCACGCCCTTGGTCAGCCGGGCGACCAGATCGGGCGTCACGACGTCGGCGGCGGTCCGCGCGCCGGCGGGAGCCGCGGCGATGGGATTGGTACCGAGGGCGGTGGCGGTGGCCTGCGTGTCCGTCATGGGGGCGAGGGTATGCCGCAATCAACGCTTTGGGTACCCGTCGGTAACAGCTTTTACCGGGCCCTCACCATCGCGCCAGCGATCACTGGCACATAAGCCCTGATCAGCGGCTTGTCGTCCCCGCACGGCCCGGAGGCCCCACCGCGAACGTGGCGCGGGCGTGGAGAGCGCCCCGCCTCCCGGGTCGCACGGAACGGGCCGTTCCGCGCGCAGGGGCCGACGGGCGGCCGACTGCGCGGCCGATGGGGCGCCCCGCGGATCACTCCGGCGGCGGCCGCCAGCCGCGCAGCATGGTGTCGAACTGCTCCCGGGTCTCGGACCAGTCCTCGGCCGGCCCCGACATGTAGAGCGCGTACTCGGTGCCGTTGTCGCCGAAGTACATCTGGTCGATCGCCCGGCGCGGCCCCGGGTGCTCCTTCCGCTCGGTCCAGCGGAACTCCCACAGCGCGGACTGCGTCTGGTCGCGGAAGGTGTTGGGCCGCAGCTTGACCCGCTCGTACCGGGGCAGCCGCTCCGCCAGCCCCTCCTCCATGTCGAGCATGTGCATGTACGGGTTCTCGAAGTCCGGGGAGGGGTCGACGCTGATCCGGATGCGGTGGCGGCCGTTGTCCGGGGTGTAGTCGATCTGGTCGCCGTCGGTCTGGCGGACCCATCCGTCCGGCACCCACAGGACGAAGCCCGTCGGGTCCTCCACCCGGTTCCAGCCCTCGGGGACGTCCGACCCGGCCTGCCCGCCCGGGTCCGCAGGCCCGCCGCCCGGGTCCGCCGTCCCGCCGCCCGCGCCGGCGGAGACGCCCGGCGTGGCGCCCGTACCCGTACCCGTACCCGTACCGCCGTCCTTGTCGCCCGCGTGCTGGAGCACGGCGAAGCCGGCCCCCGCCCCGATCACGGCGGCGGCCACCACGACCACCGCCAGCCGGCGCAGTCGCGCCCCGCGCCGCGGCGCGGAAGCGGGCGCCGCGGCGGTCAGCCGTCCGGTGCCGGGCGCTGGTGCCGGCCCGGTGCCGGGGTACGCGGGGGCGAATCCGCCCCCGCCGTGCCCGCCCCCGCCGTGCCCGGGCACGGTGGCGGCCGGCGGGTACACCGCGCGCTCGGTCACCCGCGGCGCCGGCACGGGCCGGGTCGTCGCCGTGGACCCCCGGCCCTCCAGCACGTCGGTGAGCATGCGCTCCGTCTCGGCGACCGACGGCCGGGCCGCCGGATCCTTCCGCAGCAGCGCCATGATGACCGGGACCAGGTCCTGCGCCCGCCGGGGCTCCGGCGGTTCGTCGGACACCACGGCCTGCATGGTCGACAGCGGCGACGACCGCCGGAACGGCGACTCGCCCTCCAGCGCCGTGTACAGAGTGGCGCCCAGCGACCACAGGTCCGACGCCGGGCCGGGGTCGTGACCGCGCACCCGCTCGGGGGCCAGGTAGTCGATCGATCCGACGATCTCCCCGGTCCGGGTGATCGTGGAGTCGCCCTCTATCGCCGCGATCCCGAAGTCCGTGATCAGCGCCCGGCCGTCCTCGCCGAGCAGGACGTTGGCGGGCTTGATGTCCCGGTGCAGCACCCCGGCCGCGTGCGCGGCGCGCAGCGCCCGCAGCACGTCCAGACCGATCCGGGCCGCCCGCACCGCGTCGATGGCGCCGGGCTCCTTCGCCGCGTCCGCGAGCGAGGGACCGTCGACGTACTGCATGACGATCCACGGGCGGTTGTCGTGCTCCAGCACGTCGTGCACGGTGACCACACCCGGGTGGCTGATCCGCGCCGCGGCGCGCGCCTCCTTCTGGGTGCGCGCGTGCAGGACCAGCCGGTCCGCCTCGGCCACGTACAGACCCGCCGTCAGTTCCTTGACGGCGACGACCCGGTGGAGCACTTCGTCGTGGGCGCGCCAGACCTTGCCCATGCCGCCCCGGCCGATGCTCTCGCCGAGCCGGTAGCGCCCCGCGAGCAGCAGTCCCGTGCCCGTGCTGTGAGTGTGTTCCACGTACCCCGCCCCGTTTCCTGAAGTGCCAGGTTACGGATCGGAGGTACGCGCACGGAACCCGGGAACGCTCAAGTGACCGCACCGTGATGCGTGATGGGACGCGCGGCCCTTCGCGCGAAGGCCCTCACGCGGCCCCGGCGGGGCCGGTGCGGAGCACCCGCCGCCCGGGCGGGCGCGGGTGATCCGCCGCCCCGGGCGGGCGCGACCACCGCGCCGCCCGCCTCAGCCCGTGACGCGGTAGGTCGAGGTGGCCTGCCGGTGGATCTCGGTCACCTTCTCCTTCTGGTCGGCCGGTCCGATCACCTGGACCACGTGGTAGTCGCCGTTCACGATCAGCGCGAGGTTGCGCACGAACACCTCGCGGCCGGTGCTGTCCTGCCAGGTGAACTGGCCCTCCGCCATGGACTGCTTGCCCACGTCGATCCGGCGCAGCCCCGTCGCGCTGGCCCACGAGGAGTCACGGAACGGCTGGAGCTCACGCTCCTTGTCCCGCTGGTACGTCAGCGGGTCGTCGCCGTTGTCCGCCACCGAGTCCCGGCCGGGGACCACGATCAGGGTGAAGTCCCCGCCCACGTAACGGACCTGGCCCGCGTCGTTGATCGGCCGTCGCTGCCATGCCTTGTCGACGGCGAGCCGGAAGCCCTCGGCGTCCTCGCGCAGCACATAGCCGGCCGGCAGGTCCGCCGCCGGGGCGGACGTCTGGGGCTGCTGCGATCCGGGCGTGCGGTCCGGTGACGGTTCACCGCCGCCGGACGGGCCCGGGGACGCCTCCGCGGAGGGACGGCTCCCGGTGTCCGCGCCCTGCGCGGGGCCCTCCTCACCGGCCTTGGGCATGAAGAGGAAGGCATAGGCCACGGCGGCGGCCAGCAGCAGCAGTATCAGCACCAGCAGCGTACGGCCGAGGGCACGCGGCGCCCCGCCCCGCGCCGCACCGCGCGGCGGGAGTTCGTCGTACGCCGGCGGGGCGGGCGGGCGCTCGGTGCGCACCGGGCGGGCCGCGCCCCGGGACTTCTTCTGGCGGTGGCGGCCGTGCGCCGCCTCCCGGCCGCCGAAGCGGCGCCGGCGCACCAGTTCCCCGCGCCGCCGGACGATCGGCAGCAGCGCCGGGTCCACCGGACCGGACGGCACCGGGACGACGTCCACGCCCGCCTCGGGCTCCGGCGCCGAGCGCACCAGCGAGCGCAGCCAGCCGCTCAGCTCCTCGAACTCGGGCCGCTCGGTCGGGTCCTGACGCAGCAGCGACTCCACCACCGGGCGCAGCGGGCCGCACTCCTCGGCGAACGCGGGCGGCTCCGAGCACACCATCTGCACGAGCTCGTGCGCGCTGTCCTCCGGGTACGGGGCGTGGCCCTGGACCGCCCGGTACAGCAGCGCGCCCAGCGCCCACAGGTCCGTGGCGGGCCCGACGGGCGCGGCGAGCTGCCAGTTGTCGTGGACGGGCCCGGCCTGCTCCGGGGCCCACCGCTCGGTGACGGCCCCGACGACCGCGATCCTCGCCTGGCGCGCCCGCTCGGCGGCCAGCGGCGTGGTGGGGCCGCGGAAGACGGCGGCGGGGGCGGCGGCCACGACCTCGTCCCAGCGGCCGGGCGGCGACGCGGCCGGTCCGGCGGGGCCGGGCACCGGGCGGCGCTGGGAGTCGGCGCGCAGGGCGTCGCTCCCGCTGGTCCAGCTCCCGGAGGGGCCGCTGCCGGAGCGGGCGGGCGGCAGGGCGGGGCGGTCCGCGCCGCTCCGGCCCGCGTCCCGGCCGCCGTCCCCCGTTCGGCGGCGGCCCGGCGCACGCCGTAGGGGTCGTCGCGGTAGGCGTCGCCGGGGGCGGAGTCCCCGGCGGGGCGGGCCGCGGGCAGGGCCGCCGGCCGCCGCCCGCCGGCAGCGGGGCGGGGCCGTCGTGGCCGGACGGCGGGGTGTCGCGCCAGACACCGGCGAGACGGGCCCGGCCGGGGCCCTCCCGGCCGTCGTCGCCCACGCCGTCCCGGGCGCCGCCGTCGTGGCCCTCGCCGCCGCCGCGGCCCGCGTACGGGTCGTCATTCGTGTCGTCGTCGCCGTCGTCCGCGTCGTCGGCATCGTCGTCGTGGTAGAGGGCCGCGTACCGCTCGGCCGGGTCCTGCGCCCACCAGTCCGGGTCGACCCCGTCCTGCACGGGGCGCTCGCCTGCGGGGCGTTCCACGGCCGGCACGGAAGCGGACCGCTGCTCGTCCTGGATCCGGGCCGCCGCGCGGGCGCCCGCGCGGTAGGCGGCGATGGCGCCCGCCCGTGCGGCCCGCACGTCCGGGACCTGTCCGCCGCCCTCTGCGCCCTGACGCGGCAGGGCGGCGGGCCGCCTGCCTCGGCGGGGCGGACGGGCGCGGGCAGCAGCGGCTGCCGCGCGGGCGCGAGCTCGGCGGCCCCCGCTCCGGCGCCGTGCGCCGCCCGTGTCCGGTGTCCTGACCGCTTTCCGTCCATGCGCCATGGCCGGTGTCGTACTCCGTGCCGCCGCTCCTGGCCGGCGGGAGCACGCCCTGGCCCGAGTGCCCGCCGTGGCCGGGGTCGTGGCCCAGGGCCGGGTTCCCGTCCTGGTGACCACCCCGGACGGCCGGGGGCACCGGCCGGTGGGCGGTCGCGTCGGGGGCCGCGTAGGGCGCTTCGTCCGGGTCCTCGGGGACGGGGGCGTAGCCGCAGAGCGCCTCCTCGGCCGCACCGGACGCCAGCCCGGTGAGCACCACCCGGCCGTCCTCGCACACGAGCACCGTGCGCACGGTGATGTTCCGGTGGGTCCAGCCGTGGGCGTGCAGCACCCGCAGCGCGGCGAGCACATCGGCGGCCACCTCGGCGGCCCGGTAGGGGCTGAGCGGACGCTCCGCGAGCATCGCGGCCAGGGGACGGGCGTCGACCACCTCGCTCACGATCCAGAGCGAACCGTCCTCCGCGAAGACGTCGAAGACCTGGTCCAGCCGCGGGTGGTCGGGGATGCGGGCCGCCGCCTGCGCCGCCTCGACCGCGCGGAGCACCGCGGGGTCCGAGGGGCGCCGGGTCGCCCTGCCGGGTGCCCGGCGCGGCACGGCCGCGCCGGCCAGCCCGTCGCCGTCGAGCACCTCGGCGTCCACGACCTCGGGCAACGGCACCTGACGCACGAGGACTTCATGGCCGCTGTACGTGTCGAACGCACGCGTCTCCGCCAGTTCGAACTCGTCGGACGGCGGCAGCGGCAGGCGGTAGCGGTCGGCCAGCACCCTTCCCGCGTAGTCCTCCACGACGCCTCCCCACAGCGCGCTGTCCCGGCCGCGCCGGGAAACCCCGCCAAGCCGTCACATCCGGTCGCCCAACGGCCCCTTTACGGCTCCGTATCGTCCACGACTACTCACGATACGTGGCCCCGGTCAGTCCTTGGGGCTGAACGTCGCGAACGCCGTGCGGCGCAGCGTCTCGCACTCCTCGCCGTCCCACTCGTCGGCCTTGCAGGTGATCATGATCGAGTAGCCGCGCTTGGCGTCGACCTTGAAGCCCCTGTTCAGCACGCGGACGACCTGGCCGCGCTCGTTCCGCTGGAACTCCCAGTCGGCGACGGTCGGATAGCCGTTGTACTCGGTCTTCTTTATCCCGATGTGCTTGTACCCGTTACTGGTGGCGCTCACCGCGGCGACGGCCGCCGCCCAGGCGGCCGCGGCATCGTCCTTGGGGCTGCTGTTGAAGTCGACCTGGACCCGGGGCACTCCGCCGTCGACGCTGAACTTGCCGCCCGAGTTCTGGCCGGCGACGCCGGTGAGGCGGAAGCCCGACGGCATCGCCATGGTGAAGTGCCAGCGGTCGTTGGAGACCATGACGTACCCCTCGGGCAGGGTGGCCTGCCCGGAACCGGCGCCCGCGCCGTCGTCGTCACCGGACGACGCGCCGTCGTCGGCGCCCTCGCCGCCGTCCTGGCCGTCGTCCTGGCCGTCGTCGGCTCCGCCGTCCTGACCGGGCTCGCCGCTGTCGGGGCTCGCCCCCGTGCCGGTGCCGCCGTCGGCCGCCGGATCGCCGCCCTGCGTGGCGCCCGCCGACGAGGTCTTGTCGCCGGCGCCCTTGCCGTTGCCCTCGGCCTTCTTCTCCCCGTCACCGCCGAGGGCGATGACGAGCACGGTGGACAGCACGGCGAGCGCCGCGACCACCGCGATGATCACCAGGGTGCGGCGGGGCACCACGTCGGTGATGGACGCCCGTGCCGTGGCGGGCCGGCGGCCCGGGTCCGCGCCCTCGGCGCGCGAGGCCGCGGTGCGGTTCGGGGAACGGTTCTCGGCCTTGGCGGCCGCCGCCGCGTTGCGCACCGAACGCAGCGCGCCGCGCACCCGGTCGGCCGCCGCCGGGTCCTTCGGCGTGGCGGCCGGCCGCGCGGGTGCCGCCGGAGGGGCGGGCGGCGCGGGCGGGAGCATGATGACGCGGGTCTGCTCGGGCGACGGCTCGGGCTCGGCCGGCGTCTCGGGCTCCGCGGGCGCGTTGACGACGCGGGTGAGCATCGCGCGGGCGCCCGCGTCGTCGAGCCGCTGGGCCGGGTCCTTGGCGAGCAGGCCGTAGATGACCTCCTCCAGCGGACCGGCGTTCTTCGGCGGGTCCAGCGGCTCGGTCATCACGGCGGTCAGCGTCGCGATCGCGGAGCCCTTGTCGTACGGCGGGCTGCCCTCCACGCTCGCGTAGAGCAGACCGCCCAGCGACCAGAGGTCGGCGGCGGGGCCGGGCTTGTGGCCGCGGGCCCGCTCGGGCGAGATGTACGAGGGCGCGCCGACGAGCATGCCGGTCGAGGTGATCGAGGGGTCGCCCTCGACCTGGGCGATGCCGAAGTCGGTGAGGACGACACGGCCGTCCTTGCCGATGAGGACGTTGGACGGCTTCACGTCGCGGTGCAGGATGCCCTCGCGGTGCGCGGAGCGCAGCACGTCGAGGATGGCGAGACCGACCTCGGCGGCACGACGGGGCGTCAGCACCCCGTCCTCGCGCACGACCTCGGCGAGGGACTTGCCCTCGACGAGCTCCATGACGATCCAGGGGCGGTCGTCCTCGTCGACGACGTCGAAGACGGTGACCGCGCTGTTGTTGCGGATCCTCGCGATGGCCTTCGCCTCGCGGAGCGTCCGCGTGATGAGGCGGCGCTTCTCGTCCTCGTCGATGGCGTTCGGGAAGCGGAGCTCCTTGACGGCGACGGTGCGGCCGAGGGTCTCGTCCACGGCACGCCACACGGTGCCCATGCCACCGCGCCCGAGCACCCCGCCGAGCCGGTAGCGCCCGGCGAGCAGCCGCTCCTCCGCCGCGGGGGCGGCCTTGGCCGACGCGGCCTTGCCGGACGGACCCTTGGCCGAAGCGCTCCCGACGGAGGCGCCGTTGCCGGAGGCATTCTTGTCGGACGCGCCCTTGCCCGGCGCGCTCCTGTCGGACGCGCTCTCGGCCGGCGTCCCGCCGGAGGCACGCTCGCCCGCCGGAGCCTCGCCACGGTCCGGCGTCCCACCCGAGGGCCGCTCGCCCGCCGGGGCCTCGTCACGGGCGGACGTCCCGCCGGCGGCGGAGCCCTCGCCGCGGGCGTCCCCGGCGTCGCGGCCGGTGTCCTGAGCGGCCGTCACCGCACCGGCCCGGGGCGCGGTGCCCGCGTCCGTCCCGTCCGCCGTGTCGCCTGCGCCCGGGGCGCCGCCGTCCGCCGTACCGGACATGCGCTCGTCGCCGGCGGAGTCCTCACCCCTGCCCGCGGACCCGGCCCCCTCGGCCTCGTTCCGCTGGGGCCCCCGCGCCTGCTCAGCCTCCGACATGCGTCCCCTCTGCGATCCTGATCTTCGCCCGCGCTGCCGCTTCCCGCTCGACGCGGTAACCCGCCCTGGCAGAGCGACCATTGTCCCTCACCACGGGACCGGTGCTGTTCCCGGGGCCACTGCGCTCCCGGGCACCCGCGCACCGGTGCCACCCCCCACCATGCCATCACCGCGCGTGAAGCCGGGCCCTGTGCTGGTCGGAGCGTCACGGGTCCGGCGGGCCGCGGCCGTGCGGCGGACGTCCACCCGCCCGCCGCACGATCGCGGGTCAGAGGGGCACGATGTCCGGTGCCCCGAGCCGGGCCGCGTCCGCCGTCAGATCGTCGGGCTGGCGCTGGGACTCCCGCTCCGCCTGCACCCGCTTCTCGTAGTGCTCGATCTCCTTCTCCACATGGGACTTCTCCCAGCCCAGCACCGGGGCCATCAGCTCCGCGCACTCCCGGGCGGACCGGGTGCCCCGGTCGAAGGTCTCGATCGAGATCCGGGTCCGGCGCGTCAGGACGTCGTCCAGATGGCGCGCGCCCTCGTGGGAGGCCGCGTAGACGATCTCGGCGCGCAGATAGTCGTCAGCGCCGCCGACCGGTTCGCCGAGACCGGGGTCCGCGGCGATGAGGTCCAGCAGTTCCTCGGTGAGCGACCCGTAGCGGTTCAACAGGTGCTCGACCCGCACGACATGGAGGCCGACCCGGGCGGCGATCCTGGCCCTGGCGTTCCACAGGGCGCGGTAGCCCTCGGCGCCGAGGAGCGGCACGTCCTCGGTGACGCAGGCCGCCACCCGCTGGTCGAGACCGTGCACGGCCTCGTCCACCGCGTCCTTGGCCATCACCCGGTACGTCGTGTACTTGCCGCCGGCCACGACGACGAGCCCCGGCACGGGGTGGGCGACCGTGTGCTCGCGCGAGAGCTTGCTGGTGGCGTCCGACTCCCCCGCGAGCAGTGGCCTCAGACCCGCGTACACCCCCTGGACGTCGTCGCGGGTGAGCGGCACCGCGAGGACCGAATTGACGTGCTCCAGCAGGTAGTCGATGTCGGCGCTGGAGGCGGCCGGGTGCGCCTTGTCGAGCTCCCAGCCGGTGTCCGTGGTGCCGACGATCCAGTGCCGGCCCCAGGGGATGACGAAGAGCACGGACTTCTCCGTGCGCAGGATCAGCCCCGTCGAGGAGTGGATGCGGTCCTTGGGCACCACGAGGTGGATGCCCTTGGAGGCGCGCACATGGAACTGGCCGCGCTCCGCGATCAGCGCCTGGGTGTCGTCCGTCCACACGCCGGTGGCGTTCACCACCTGACGGGCGCGGATCTCGTACTCGCCACCGCCCTCGACGTCGAGCACCCGGGCCCCGACGACCCGCTCCCCCTCCCTGAGGAAGCCGATGACCCGGGCCCTGCTGGCCACCTGCGCCCCGTAGGAGGCGGCGGTGCGGACCAGGGTCGTCACGAACCGGGCGTCGTCCATCTGCGCGTCGTAGTACTGGAGGGCGCCCACCAGGGCGTCCTTCTTCAGCGCGGGCGCCACGCGCAGGGCGCGCCGCCGGGAGAGATGGCGGTGCACGGGCAGGCCGCGCCCGTGGCCCGAGGAGACCGACATCGCGTCGTACAGCGCGACGCCCGATCCGGCGTACCACCGCTCCCAGCCCTTGTGCTGGAGGGGATAGAGGAACGGCACCGGCTTGACGAGGTGCGGGGCCAGCCGCTCCAGCAGCAGGCCGCGTTCCTTGAGCGCCTCCCTGACGAGGGCGAAGTCGAGCATCTCCAGATACCGCAGCCCGCCGTGGATCAGCTTGCTCGACCGGCTCGACGTGCCCGAGGCCCAGTCGCGCGCCTCGACGAGACCGGTCGCCAGCCCTCTGGTCGCCGCGTCCAGGGCGGTACCGGCACCGACCACCCCCGCGCCGACCACCAGCACGTCCAGTTCGCGCTCGGCCATGGAGGCGAGCGCCGCGGCGCGCTCCTCCGGTCCCAGTGTCGCTGTCCTCACTGCTGCCTCCCGTCGCCCCCTACGTCCCCTGCGGTCGGGCTCACACAGTCGATTCTGTCCGCAGTCACGGACTTCAGCCACTGCCTGTGGATAACACCCCGTTAGCCACGCGCTCACAATGCGACATCACGGTCATATTTACGCCTAGTCTGACATTGCGCGCGCCCGTTCCGCCCACAGGGCTTGCGTCCCGTGTCACCTCCGGTTATGGGAAGGACGGCCCGCCATGCCCGCTGATCTCGCCGTCGTCGGCCTCGGCCACCTCGGTCTGCCCCTCGCCCAGGCCGCCGTCGCCGCACGCATCGAGACCATCGGTTACGACCCCGGCAGTCGCCACCCGGCCGAACCGGCGGCGGGGATCACCGCGGCGGAGATCCGCCGGATGCTCTCCGCCGGCTTCCGCACCGTCACCGATCCCGCGGAGCTGGGCCGGGTGCGCACCGCCGTGGTCTGCGCGCCGACCCCGCCCGGCCCCGACGGCACGCCCGACCTGACGGCGCTCGCCGACGCCGCCCGCGCCCTGGCGTCCCGGCTGCGCCCGCACACCACCGTCATCCTGGAGTCGGCGGTGCAGCCCGGGACCACCGAGGAGTTCCTGCGCCCGCTGCTGGAGGAGGGCTCCGGCCTGCGCGCCGGCCGCGACTTCCACCTCGCCTACTCCCCCAGCCGCACCGACCCCGGCAACCGCGACCACGGCTACGCCAACACCCCCAAGGTGATCGGCGGGCTCACCCCCGCCTGCACCGAGTCCGCCGCCGCCTTCTACAGCCGCCTCACCGACAAGGTGGTGCGTGCCCGGGGACTGCGGGAGGCCGAGACTGTCAAGGTCCTGGAGACGAACTTCCGGCACGTCAACATCGCCCTCGTCAACGAGATGGCCGTGCTCTGCCACGGTCTGGGCATCGACCTGTGGGACGTCATCCGCTGCGCCGAGACCAAGCCCTTCGGCTTCCAGGCGTTCCGCCCCGGCCCCGGCGTCGGCGGCCACGGCGTGCCGCTCGACCCGGGCGTCCTCCCGCCGACCGGCCGCACCCTGCGCATGGTCGGCCTCGCCCAGGACATCAACACGCGGATGCCGCAGTACGTGATCCAGCGCTGCGCCACGCTCCTCAACGAGCACGGCAAGTCCGCGCGCGGCGCCCGTGTGCTGCTCCTCGGCGTCACCTACAAGCCCGACCTCGCCGACCTCCAGGGCTCCCCCGCCCCGGAGATCGCCCGGCGGCTGATGGACATGGGCGCGGCCGTGAGCTACCACGACCCGCACGTCCCGGACTGGCGCGTCGGCCAGGTGCCCGTGCCCCGCGCCGACTCCCTCTACGAGGCGGCCGCCCGCGCCGACCTGACCGTACTGCTCCAGCACCACCGCACCTACGACCTCCAGGGGCTCGCCGTGAAGGCCCAACTCCTGCTGGACACAAGGGGAGCAACGCCCGCGGGCGCGGCGCACCGGCTGTGAGACGTGTCGCGGACATGCAACGGTCGGGTAACTGAGGGGCGTTCTGTCCGACCGGGCTGCTACTGTCCGGAATCGCTCGCACGCTCGTGCGACGCATCTCACGCCTCCAGGGGGAACTTCCGCATGTCCCAGCCCGTACCGCCGCCCTCCGGCAACCCGTACGCCCAGGGAACCCCGGGCACGCCGGGCAACCCCTTCGCCCCGGCCCCGCCGCCCGCCCCGGTCCGCAACAACATCGGCCTCGGCCTGATCGTCGCGGTCGTCACGGCCCTGGTCACCGCCGGCGCGTACGGTGCGCTCGCCGGTGCCATCGAGGCCGAGGTCGGCTACGCGGCCGTCGCCGTCGGCTTCCTGATCGGCTTCGCCGCCGCCAAGACCGGCGGCCCCAACCCGGTGCTCCCGATCGTGAGCGCCGTGCTCGCGGTCGGCGCGGTCTACCTGGGCCAGCTCGTCGGCATGGCCGTGATCGTCGCGGACGAACTGGGCGGGTCCTTCACGGACGTCTTCTTCGACCAGTTCAGCCTGCTGACCGAGGCATGGTCGGAGGTGGCCGACGGCATGTCGTACCTCTTCCTGGCCATCGGCGCGATCACCGCCTTCGGTGGCGCCAAGAAGGCCAACGGCTGATCCCGGCACCGCACACGGCAGGGCCCCGGCACCGAGAGGTGCCGGGGCCCTGCCGTTGCGTGCGGTCAGCGGCGGTGCTGGGAGTCCGCCACCGTCACCTCGACGCGCTGGAACTCCTTGAGCTCGCTGTAGCCCGTCGTGGCCATCGCGCGGCGCAGCGCCCCGAAGAAGTTCATCGAGCCGTCGGGGGTGTGGGACGGTCCGGTCAGCACCTCCTCGGTGGTGCCGACGATCCCGAGGTCGACCAGCTTGCCGCGGGGCACGTCCTCGTGGACGGCCTCCATGCCCCAGTGACGGCCCCGGCCGGGCGCGTCCGTGGCGCGGGCGAGCGGGGAGCCGATCATCACCGAGTCGGCACCGCAGGCGATGGCCTTGGGCAGGTCGCCGGACCAGCCCACGCCGCCGTCCGCGATGACGTGCACGTACCGGCCGCCGGACTCGTCCATGTAGTCGCGGCGGGCCGCGGCCACATCGGCGACGGCGGTCGCCATCGGCACCTGGATGCCCAGCACGTTGCGGGTGGTGTGGGCGGCGCCGCCGCCGAAGCCCACCAGCACGCCCGCCGCGCCGGTGCGCATCAGGTGCAGCGCCGCGGTGTAGGTGGCACAGCCGCCGACGATGACCGGGACGTCGAGCTCGTAGATGAACTGCTTGAGGTTCAGCGGCTCGGCGGCACCGGAGACGTGCTCGGCCGAGACGGTGGTGCCGCGGATGACGAAGATGTCGACGCCGGCGTCCACGACCGCCTTGGAGAACTGCGCGGTGCGCTGCGGGGAGAGCGCGGCGGCCGTCACCACACCCGAGTCGCGCACCTCCTTGATGCGCTGCCCGATCAGCTCCTCCTTGATCGGGGCGTCGTAGATCTCCTGGAGACGGCGCGTGGCGGTCTCCGGGTCGAGCTCCGCGATCTCGTCGAGCAGCGGCTGCGGGTCCTCGTAGCGGGTCCACAGGCCTTCGAGGTTCAGGACACCGAGGCCGCCCATCTCACCGATGCGGATGGCGGTCGCCGGGGACACGACCGAGTCCATCGGGGCGGCCAGGAACGGCAGGTCGAAGCGGTAGGCGTCGATCTGCCAGGCGATCGAGACCTCCTTCGGGTCCCGGGTGCGCCGGCTCGGTACGACGGCGATGTCATCGAACGCGTACGCCCGGCGGCCGCGCTTGCCGCGCCCGATCTCGATCTCAGTCACGATGTGTGGCCTTTCCCTCTACGTCTGCCCCACCAGTATCCCCGACACATGCCAGGGGCGGCCCCGGCGACCCGGGACCGCCCCTGGCGGAGTCTGGCGGGAGGTGCGGACTACTTCCTGCTGTAGTTCGGCGCCTCGACCGTCATCTGGATGTCGTGCGGGTGGCTCTCCTTGAGCCCCGCGGACGTGATCCGGACGAAGCGCCCGTTCTCCTGGAGCTGCGGCACGGTGCGTCCGCCGACGTAGAACATCGACTGGCGCAGCCCGCCCACGAGCTGGTGGACGACCGCGGAGAGCGGACCCCGGTAGGGCACCTGGCCCTCGATGCCCTCGGGCACCAGCTTCTCGTCGGAGGCGACGCCCTCCTGGAAGTAGCGGTCCTTGGAGAAGGAGCGCTGGTCGCCGCGGGACTGCATCGCGCCCAGCGAGCCCATGCCGCGGTACGACTTGAACTGCTTGCCGTTGATGAACATCAGCTCGCCCGGGGACTCCTCGCAGCCGGCGAGCAGCGAGCCGAGCATCACCGTGTCGGCGCCGGCGACCAGCGCCTTGGCGATGTCGCCGGAGTACTGGAGGCCGCCGTCGCCGATGACCGGGACACCGGCCGCCTTCGCGGCGAGCGAGGCCTCGTAGATCGCGGTGACCTGCGGGACGCCGATGCCGGCGACCACCCGGGTGGTGCAGATGGAGCCGGGGCCGACGCCCACCTTGATGCCGTCCACACCGGCGTCGATCAGCGCCTGGGCGCCGTCCCGGGTGGCGATGTTGCCGCCGATGACGTCGACGCCCGAGGCGTTCGACTTGATCTTGGCGACCATGTCGCCGACCAGCCGGGAGTGGCCGTGGGCGGTGTCCACGACGATGAAGTCGACACCCGCCTCGATCAGCGCCTGGGCGCGCTCGAAGGCGTCGCCCGCCACACCGACGGCCGCGCCGACGAGCAGGCGGCCCTCCTTGTCCTTGGCCGCGTTCGGGTACTTCTCGGCCTTGACGAAGTCCTTGACCGTGATCAGGCCCTTGAGGATGCCCCCGTCGTCGACCAGCGGCAGCTTCTCGATCTTGTGGCGGCGCAGCAGCTCCATGGCGTCCACGCCGGAGATGCCGACCTTGCCGGTGACCAGCGGCATCGGCGTCATGACCTCGCGCACCTGGCGCGTGCGGTCGGACTCGAAGGCCATGTCCCGGTTGGTGACGATGCCGAGCAGCTTGCCCGCGGCGTCGGTGACCGGCACACCGCTGATGCGGAACTTGGCGCACAGCCGGTCCGCGTCGGCGAGGGTGGCGTCCGGGTGGACCGTGATCGGGTCCGTGACCATGCCGGACTCGGAGCGCTTGACCAGGTCGACCTGGTTGGCCTGGTCGGCGATGGAGAGATTGCGGTGCAGCACACCGGCGCCGCCCTGGCGGGCCATGGCGATGGCCATCCGCGACTCGGTGACCTTGTCCATGGCGGCGGACAGCAGCGGGATGTTCACCCGCACGTTCTTCGAGATGTACGAGGAGGTGTCGATCTGGTCGGGGGCCATGTCGGAGGACCCCGGCAGCAGCAGCACATCGTCGTAGGTCAGCCCGAGTGTCGCGAATTTCTCGGGCACTCCGTCGACGTTGGTCATGACACCTTCCCCAATGGCCTTGATCGGTGCGGATGTCCATGCTAACGGCCTCTCGGGCCGTCTCATTCCACGATCAAGATCGTCGAGCAGCTTTGTTGTTTCGTACGGGAGCCGCCGGACGGGCGTTCACTGCTCGGCGAGCGCCCGCAGACGGCTCAGCGCGCGGTGCTGCGCGACCCGCACGGCACCGGGCGACATCCCCAGCATCTGCCCCGTCTCCTCCGCGGTGAGCCCGACCGCCACCCGCAGCACCAGCAGCTCGCGCTGGTTCTCCGGGAGGTTGGCGAGGAGCTTCTTGGCCCACTCCGCGTCGTCGCTGAGCAGCGCGCGCTCCTCCGGACCGAGGGAGTCGTCCGGGCGCTCCGGCATCTCGTCCGACGGCACCGCCGTCGAACCGGGGTGCCGCATGGCGGCGCGCTGGAGGTCGGCGACCTTGTGCGAGGCGATGGCGAAGACGAACGCCTCGAAGGGGCGGCCGGTGTCCCGGTAGCGCGGCAGGGCCATCAGCACCGCCACGCACACCTCCTGCGCGAGGTCGTCCGCGAAGTGGCGGGCGTCACCGGGCAGCCGGTTCAGACGGGAGCGGCAGAAGCGCAGGGCCAGCGGATGGACGTGCGCGAGCAGGTCGTGGGTGGCCTGCTCGTCGCCGTCGACGGCACGGTGGACGAGTGCACCGATGGCCCCCTGGGCTGCCGTCGCCTCGTCGTCACGCATCGGTCCATGGTGCCCTGGCGACGGAGCGTCCGCGGCACCGCGTCCCATGTTGTGCACCGAAGCGTTATGAGCAGGTGCGCCGGAACTCATCTCCTGCGCCCTCCCCTCCCGCTCGACCGAATCGTCCCCGAGGAACTCCACACCTCAAGGATGCGGCATTGCGCGGGAAACGGATGCCCTCGGGCATCCGTCACCCCGTGCCGGACCCGTCAGCGGACCAGGCCCCAGCGGAATCCGAGGGCCACCGCGTGCGCCCGGTCCGAGGCGCCGAGCTTCTTGAACAGCCTCCTGGCGTGCGTCTTCACCGTGTCCTCGGAGAGGAAGAGCTCGCGCCCGATCTCCGCGTTGGACCGGCCGTGGCTCATGCCTTCGAGCACCTGGATCTCCCGCGCGGTGAGCGTGGGGGCCGCTCCCATCTCGGCCGACCGCAGCCGGCGCGGGGCGAGCCGCCAGGTCGGGTCGGCGAGCGCCTGGGTGACGGTCGCGCGGAGCTCGGCGCGCGAGGCGTCCTTGTGCAGATAGCCGCGGGCCCCGGCGGCGACCGCGAGCGCGACGCCGTCCAGGTCCTCGGCGACGGTCAGCATGATGATCCGCGCGCCGGGGTCGGCCGACAGCAGTCGGCGCACGGTCTCGACGCCGCCCAGACCGGGCATGCGCACGTCCATGAGAATGAGGTCCGAGCGATCCGCGCCCCAGCGGCGGAGGACTTCCTCCCCGTTGGCCGCGGTCGTCACGCGTTCGACACCGGGCACGGTCGCGACCGCGCGGCGCAGCGCTTCTCGGGCAAGGGGGGAGTCGTCGCAGACGAGGACGGAAGTCATGACTGACCTCCGTGACTCGCACAGCTGTTGCGCGTCACCTTGTGCCTCCAGGCTGAGTACGTGTGTCGTCACCTGTGCGGTTGAACGCTGTCGGACATGTGCCCGAGAGCTTGTCGCTTCAACCGCCTCCGCTCTCTCAACGATGGTCACTCGAAAGAGTTACGGGGGGAGCGAGGGTCTTCGCACCCAGCGTGAGCGTACGTGCGCGGAGGGGAGCGTCGCAGGTCACCTCGCCGGTACTCGCCGGTCATGCCCCATTCAGACGCTTTTCTTCCCTTTAGGTGGTGTCTTTGGCTAGATTCGCAATGAGTCATATTTACATCTACTTACACAGGAGATGTACGGTCGTTGGCACAGCGTGGGATGCCTGATCCGGGCGACCACCCGCCCGCGGGCCCGCCCGTTCGTTGCGGTCCTGTTCCACCCAGGACCGTCCACCCAGCACGGTTTCAAGGGGACATGCGCCATGGCAGATTTCTCTCGCCTTCCCGGACCCAACGCCGATCTGTGGGACTGGCAGCTCCTCGCGGCATGCCGCGGGGTCGACAGCTCGCTCTTCTTCCATCCGGAGGGCGAACGCGGCGCAGCGCGCAGCGCGCGCGAGAACTCGGCGAAAGAGGTCTGCATGAGGTGCCCGGTCCGGGCGGAGTGCGCGGCGCACGCGCTGGCCGTCCGTGAGCCGTACGGCGTCTGGGGCGGACTGACGGAGGACGAGCGCGAGGAGCTCATGGGCCGCGCCCGTCACCGCTTGATCCCCGCGACGAGCGCGGGTGGCACGGCGAGGGGCTGAGACCCGGAACAGCAATCGAAGAAACGTTCCTGCAAGGATCCGCCGAAGCGTGATCCGCAAGGAGACTCCACGCCGGTCCCGGCGCAGCCGCCGGGACCGGCGGCTGCTTTTTCGGGGGCGGTCCCGGCAGGCCGGCGCGGGCTCCACCCCGGTCCGGGCGAGGCCGCGGTGCGGGTTCGGCGGACCGCGACGGCCGGCGGCGCGGGCTCCACCCCGGTCAGGGCGAGGCCGCGGTGCGGGTTCGGCGGGGCGCGGCGGACCGCGCCGGCCGGCGCCCCGGGGCGGTCAGCGGGTCGCGGCGCGGGCGAGTTCGTCGAGGGTGGCCGCGACCGCCGGGACCTGGGACAGGTCCGGCAGGGTGAGGGCGACGATCTCGCGGTGCACCGGCGGCTCCACCGTGACGGTGCGCGCGCCCTTCGTCAGGACGGAGTCCAGCGCGAGCTCGGGCAGCACCGCCACCCCGAGACCCGCGCCGACCAGGCCGATCACCGCCGGGTAGTCGTCGGTGGCGAAGTCGATGCGGGGGGTGAAGCCGGCCTCCTCGCAGACCTCCACGAGCTGGCGCCGGCAGCGCGGGCAGCCGGCGATCCACGGCTCGTCGCCGAGGTCGCCGATGGCCACCGTGTCCTCGGCGGCCAGCCGGTGCCCCTCGGGCACCAGCCCCACCAGCCGGTCGGTGAACAGCGGCCGGACGGTCAGGTCGTCCCACTCGGTGCCGGAGGCGCCGTAGCGGAAGGCGAGGGCGATGTCGCAGTCCCCGTCGCGGAGCATCTCCACCGAGCGGGGCGGCTCCGCGTCGACGAGGGAGACCCGGGTGCCGGGGTGTGCGGCGCGCAGGGCGGCCAGCGCCGCGGGGACCAGCGTGGAGCTGGCGCTCGGGAAGGACACCAGGCGCACCCGGCCGGCCCGGAGCCCGGCGATGGCCGCGATCTCCTCCTCGGCGGCGGTGAGCCCCGCCAGGATGCCGGAGGCGTGGCGCACCAGGGCCTCGCCGGCCTGGGTCAGCCGCATCTCACGGCCGGTGCGGATGAGCAGCGGGGTGCCGGCCGAGCCCTCCAGCGCCTTCATCTGCTGACTCACGGCGGGCTGGGTGCAGCCCAGGTCGCGGGCCGCCGCGGAGAAGGAGCCGGTGGCGGCGACGGCGCGCAGGACACGGAGATGACGAGCCTCGATCACTCTTCGAGCATAAGGCAGGCTTGGGGGTGGCGTGGCATATTCGATGGTTGCTTTGGGCCCGGTCGGTTAGCGTGCGGTCATGAAGCTTCTGTCCGTGAACACCGGTCTCCTCACGCCCTCCGAGCACGCCGCCACCGGCACCACCGGCATCGACAAGCGGCCGGCCGACGGGCCCGTCCTGGTGACGGACCCGGGTCCGAAGGGCAGCGGGGGCAGCGGGCTGGCCGGGGACGAGATCTCCGACCTGCGCCACCACGGCGGCAGCGACCAGGCCGTCTACGCCTTCGCCCGCGAGGACCTGGACGCCTGGGAGCGCGAGCTGGGCAGGCCGCTGGCGAACGGCGCGTTCGGCGAGAACCTCACCACCGCCGGCGTCGACGTGACCGGGGCGCTGATCGGCGAGCGGTGGCGCGTCGGCGCGGAGCTGGTGCTGGAGGTGACCAGCGGCCGCATCCCGTGCCGGACCTTCGGCGGCCACCTCGGCGAGCGCGGCTGGGTGCGGCGGTTCACGCAGGCCGGGGCGCCCGGCGCGTATCTGCGGGTGATCTCGCCCGGCGAGATCCGCGTGGGCGACGCGGTCAAGATCGTGCACCGCCCCGCGCACGACGTCACCGTCGCGATGTCGTTCCGCGCGGAGACGGTGGAGCGGACGCTGCTGCCCCGGGTGCTGGCGGCGGGGGACGCGCTCCATCCGGAGCAACTGCGCGACGCCCTCGCCTACGTGGAGAAGTACGGGGCGGGCGACGGCGCCGGGGCCGTGTGAGATCCCCTCGTGCGGGAGGCCCGTACACGGCGCCCGCACGGGGACCACTAACGTGCCGTCCATGACGACTGCACTGATCACGGGCGCGACCGCGGGCATCGGCGCCGCGTTCGCACGGCGCCTCGCGGCCGACGGCCACAACCTCGTACTGGTCGCCCGTGACACGGCACGGCTGCGCGAACAGGCCACCGAACTCCACGACCGGCACGGCATCGAGGCCGAGGTGCTGACCGCCGACCTGTCGGCGGAGGAGGGCATCGGGGCCGTGGAGCGGCGCCTCGGGGACCGCAGGCACCCGGTGGACCTGCTCGTCAACAACGCCGGCTTCGGGAACAAGGGCCGATTCCTCGAGGTCACCATGGCCGACGAGCTGACGATGCTCAAGGTGCACTGCGAGGCCGTGCTGCGGCTGACCGCGGCGGCGGCCGGGCCGATGAAGGAGCGCGGGCGCGGCGGCGTGGTGAACGTGGCCTCGGTCGCCGCGTTCGTCCCGCGCGGCACCTACGGCGCCTCCAAGGCGTGGGTCGTGCAGTTCACCCAGGGCGCGGCGCGTGATCTGGCGGGGTCGGGCGTGCGGCTGATGGCGCTGTGCCCCGGCTTCGTGCGGACCGAGTTCCACGAGCGCGCCGGGATGGGGACGGACAACATCCCCGGCTGGATGTGGCTGGACGCCGACAAGCTGGTGTCGGCGGCGCTCGCGGACCTGGCGCGGGGCAGGACGGTGTCCGTCCCGGACCCGCGGTACAAGGCGCTGATGGGCGTGGTGAAGCTGACGCCGCGCGGGCTGCTGGGCGGGATGTCCTCACGGGCGGGGCGCTCGTACGGACCGCAGTGAGACGACCGGGCGAATGTGATAAGCGTCACTAAAATGGAGGCATCCCCTGCGGCGGGAGGCGCCATGAAATTCGTGCAGATCATCGACTACAAGACCGCCGACTTCGACGGCATGAACAGCGTGATGGAGCGGTGGGTCGAGCAGACCAAGGGGAAGCGGACCACCGGCCACGCCGTCACCGGCAAGGACCGCACCGACAGCAGGCACTACGTCGACATCGTGGAGTTCAACTCCTACGAGGAGGCGATGGAGAACTCCCATCTCCCGGAGACGGACAAGATGTTCCAGGAGATGGTGGCGCTCTGCGACGGCATGCCGTCCTTCACCGACCTGGACGTCGTCCGCGAGGAGCAGCTCAACGCGGCGGTCGCGCGGCGCTTCTTCCACGAGGTCGCCGTCGGCGGGAACATGGACGCGATCGGCGAGATGTTCACCGACGACTACACCGACCACGACGTCGCCAACGAGGCCGCCTCCGAGACCGGCACCGAGGTGATCCGGCGGGACGTCACCATGTGGCGCGACGCCTTCGACTTCACCTTCGAGCTGGACCGGCAGGTGTGCGAGGGGGACGACGTGGTGATGCTCTGGACCTGGAGCGGCAAGCACAAGGCCGAGTTCATGGGCATCCCGGCGAGCGGTGACGAGTGCACCATGACGGGCACGACCGTCTTCCGCTTCGAGGGCGGGAAGATCAAGGAAGGCTGGTGGCACTTCGACGTGCTCGGGCTGATGAAACAGCTCGGCGCGGCCTGAGCGCCCCGTCCCCGTCCCGCGCACGGCCCACCCCGGACAGGACCGGGCGGCTCGGCGCGCCCCGGACCGGGAACGCACCGGGCCCCCCGCCCCGCGTGAGCGGGAACAGGGGGCCCGGCACCGGTGCGGGGCGCCGCACCGGCGGTGGATCAGTGGCTGTGGCCGTGTCCGTGACCGGCGTCGGCCTCCTCCTCGGCCGGCTTCTCGACGACCAGGGTCTCGGTCGTGAGCAGCAGGGAGGCGATGGAGGCGGCGTTCTCCAGGGCGGAGCGCGTCACCTTGACGGGGTCGATGACGCCGGCCTTGACCAGGTCGCCGTACTCGCCGGTCGCGGCGTTGAAGCCGTTGCCCTTGTCGAGTTCCGCCACCTTGGAGGTGATGACGTAGCCCTCGAGGCCGGCGTTCTCGGCGATCCAGCGCAGCGGCTCGACCGCGGCGCGGCGGACGACCGCCACACCGGTGGCCTCGTCGCCCTGCTTGCCGAGGTTGTCCTCGAGCACCTTGACGGCGTGGACCAGAGCGGAGCCACCACCGGAGACGATGCCCTCCTCGACCGCGGCGCGGGTCGCGGAGATGGCGTCCTCCAGACGGTGCTTCTTCTCCTTCAGCTCCACCTCGGTGGCGGCGCCGACCTTGATCACGCACACGCCGCCGGCCAGCTTCGCGAGGCGCTCCTGGAGCTTCTCGCGGTCCCAGTCGGAGTCCGTGGACTCGATCTCGGCCTTGATCTGGTTGACACGGCCGGTCACGTCGGCGGAGTCGCCGCCGCCGTCGACGATGGTGGTGTCGTCCTTGGTGACGGTCACGCGGCGGGCGCTGCCCAGCACGTCCAGACCGGCCTGGTCGAGCTTGAGGCCGACCTCCTCGGCGATGACGGTGGCACCGGTGAGGGTGGCCATGTCGCCGAGCATCGCCTTGCGGCGGTCGCCGAAGCCGGGGGCCTTGACGGCCACCGCGTTGAACGTGCCGCGGATCTTGTTCACGACCAGGGTCGACAGGGCCTCGCCCTCGACGTCCTCGGCGATGATCAGCAGCGGCTTGGAGCCACCCGCCTGGATGACCTTCTCCAGCAGCGGCAGCAGGTCCTGGATCGAGGCGATCTTGCCCTGGTGGATCAGGATGTACGGGTCGTCGAGGACGGCCTCCATACGCTCCTGGTCGGTCACCATGTACGGGGACAGGTAGCCCTTGTCGAAGGCCATGCCCTCGGTGAAGTCCAGCTCCAGACCGAAGGTGTTGGACTCCTCGACGGTGATGACACCGTCCTTGCCGACCTTGTCCATCGCCTCGGCGATGAGCTCGCCGACCTGCTGGTCCTGGGCGGACAGCGCGGCGACGGCGGCGATGTCGCTCTTGTCGTCGATGGGACGCGCGGTCGCGAGCAGCTCGTCGGAGACGGCCTTGACGGCGGCGTCGATGCCCTTCTTCAGGGCGGCCGGGGAGGCGCCGGCGGCGACGTTGCGCAGACCCTCGCGGACCAGGGCCTGGGCCAGCACGGTGGCGGTGGTCGTACCGTCACCCGCGATGTCGTTGGTCTTGGTCGCCACCTCCTTCACGAGCTGCGCGCCGAGGTTCTCGTACGGGTCCTCGATCTCGACCTCACGGGCGATCGTGACACCGTCGTTGGTGATGGTGGGAGCGCCGAACTTCTTGTCGATGACGACGTTGCGGCCGCGGGGGCCGATCGTCACCTTGACCGTGTCGGCAAGCTTGTTGACGCCACGCTCGAGGGCGCGACGGGCGTCCTCGTCGAACTTCAGGATCTTCGCCATGGAGCTTCTCAAGTCCTCTCGAAACGAACCGCGCCCCTCGCCGCCCGGCAACTAGCGGGGTGACCAGGGGCGCGGATCGAAGTAAATCGGTGAATTACTTCTCGACGATCGCGAGCACGTCGCGAGCCGAGAGGACGAGGTACTCCTCGCCGCTGTACTTCACTTCGGTGCCGCCGTACTTGCTGTAGAGCACGACATCGCCGACGTTCACGTCGAGCGGAAGACGCTCGCCGTTCTCGAAGCGGCCCGGGCCCACGGCCAGGACGACGCCCTCCTGGGGCTTCTCCTTGGCGGTGTCCGGAATAACCAGGCCAGAGGCCGTGGTCTGCTCGGCGTCGAGCGGCTGGACCACAATGCGGTCCTCGAGCGGCTTGATGGCAACCTTGGAGCTGGCGGTCGTCACGATCCGACCTCCCCCTTCGGAGATCTCACGGGGTTAACTGTCTGAGGTGGCGACCAGGTGGATCCGTCGTCGCGGGTGCCGGACCTGCCCGTCGCTGTGTTGGCACTCTCCAGTGGTGAGTGCCAGGAGCGAGACTATGACCGGGATTAGCACTCGGTCAAGCGGAGTGCCAATCCGGCCGCGCGCGCCGTCCTGATCCCGACCCCGGCGGCCGGCCCCGCGATGGTCCCGCAGCGGCCCCCGCACCCGCCCCGGACAACGCCGTCCCGCCGTCCGGGGTTCCGCGGGCGGGCTCCCGGGCTCAGACGTAGTCCTCCAGCCGGGCGACGGCGTACCCCTTCTCCGTCACGGTCTTCATCACCCGCCGGATCATGTCGGGCATGCTGCCCTTCCAGTCGTCCTTGCCGCGGAAGTGGGTGAGGATGATGTCGCCCGGGTGCAGATCGCGGTCCCACTCCCGCCACTCCATGTGGTCGGGGAACGCCTCGGAGGCCCACAGCGGCACGGCCTCGACGCCGCAGGACTTCGCCACCCGCAGCGTGTCGCCGTTGTAGTTGCCGTACGGCGGGCGGAACAGCCGGGGCCTGGTGCCGTACCGCTTCTGGAGCTTCTCCTGCTGGCCGCAGATCTCCCGCTGCTGCTGGGCGTACGAAAGGCCGGGCAGATAGCGGTGGTTGAGGGTGTGGTTGTGCAGCGCCACCCCGCTGTCGCGCATCTTCGCGAAGTACCCGTAGTCGTCGCCGATGACGTAGTCGCTGAGGAAGGCGCTGTACGGGATCTGGAGTTCGGTCATCATCCGCAGCAGCTCGGGGTCCTTCTCCGCGCCGTCGTCGATCGTCAGGAAGACGATCTTCTCCTTGGTGGGCACGGTGGTGAAGACGGGCGGGAGGTTCTCGCCGCCCTTGACCTCGAAGCCCTTGCGGGTGGTGATCCTCGGCTTCGCCGCCGGGGGCGGGGGCGCGGCGAGCGGCGTCCGCGCGAGACCCCACTTCCGGGCGGCCGCGGCGCGCAGGGCCTGGTTGCGTCTGACCTTCTCCACGTACGCGGCCAGCGCGCCGGACGTGCCGGCGCCCTCCTGCGCCCCCGGACCGCGCCCGGCCTGCGCCTCCGCCGAGGGGCTCGCGGGGCGAGCGCCCCCCGGCCCCTCGGCGGCACAGCCCGCACCGAGGGCGGCGACCACGAGCGCGGCGACGATCACACGGACCCGGCGCGCTCCCACATTTACCTTTTGTCCTACTAGCTGCATGGCGTCGCATCCTGTCAGCGCGACCTCCCCCGGCCCGGCAGACACCGCCTCCCTGCGCGGTCCGTCCCCCGCCTGGCCGACAATGGGCCGGTGAACGACCTCGATCCGCTCGCCGCCTTCTCCGCCCTGCGCACCGAGGAGGGCGCCGCCCTGCTCGCCTCGCTGGCCTCCTACGACCCGGCCGGCGAACTCGCCGTCGCCACCCGGCTGCGCCGCGACCACCCCGCCGCCCTGGTGTCGGCGGCCCTCGGCCAGGCGAGGCTGCGGCAGCGGGCCGCGGCGAAGTTCGGCGCCGAGGACGCCGCGCGGATGTTCTTCACCCCGAACGGCGTCGAGCAGTCCACCCGCCGCCCGGTCGCCGAGTACCGTGCCGCCCGCTTCGCGGCGCTCGGGGTGCGCGGCGTGGCCGATCTCTGCGGCGGCATCGGCGGGGACGCCCTGGCGCTCGCCCGCGCGGGCATCCGGGTGCTGGCCGTCGACCGCGACCCGCTCACCGCCGAGACCGCCCGCGCCAACGCGGCCGCGCTCGGCCTGGACGGCCTGATCGAGGTGCGCTGCGCGGACGTGGCGGACGTCGACGTCTCCGGCTGGGACGCGGTGTTCGTGGACCCGGCACGGCGCGGCGGACGCGGCAGGATCTTCGACCCCGAGGCGTACTCGCCGCCGCTGTCCTGGGCGGTCGGGGCGGCGCGGAGCCGTCCGCACGCCGCGCTGAAGGTGGCGCCCGGCATCCCGCACGAGGCCGTCCCCGAGGGCGCCGAGGCGGAGTGGATCTCCGACGGCGGGGACGTGAAGGAGGCGGTGCTCTGGTTCGGCACGTCCCCGGGCACCGTCCGGGCCACCCTCCTCCCGGGCCCGCACACGCTGACCGGCCGGGGGCTCCCCGACCCCGCCGTCCGCCCGCTCGGCCGCTACCTCTACGAGCCGGACGGGGCCGTCATCCGCTCCCATCTGGTCGCCGAGGCGGCCGAGGAGGTGTCGGGCGGGCTGATCGACGCCTCGATCGCCTACATCACCTCGGACGTGCTGCGGCCGACCCCGTACGCGACCGCGTACGAGATCACCGACCAACTCCCCTTCGGCGTCAAGAAGCTGAAGGCCCTGCTGCGCGAGCGGCGGGTGGGGAACCTGACGGTCAAGAAGCGCGGCTCGGCCGTCGAGCCCGAGGAACTGCGCCGCAAGGTCAAGCCGCAGGGCCCCGAGGCCGCGACGGTGTTCCTCACCCGGGTCGCGGGGGCGCCGGCCATGCTGGTGGGCCGACCGGTCTGAGCCGGCGGGCGGCGGGCGGGCGCCCGGGCCGGGCCGGGCGGGCGCGACTGTGCGGCGGTCAGCGGGCGGGCGGTCCGGCCCGACGGCTGTGCGGCGGTCAGCGGGCCGGCGCGGTGTCCGGGCGGGCGCCGCGCGGCAGCAGGCGCAGGGCCCAGCGGTAGTGGGCCACCGCCTTGGCCGTGCCGATCAGACCGGTGAGCCAGGCGATCATGCCCAGCCCCATCAGCAGCACCACGCCCAGCAGCGTGTCCTCCCCGCGCCGCGCGGTCGCCGGGACCACGAACGACAGCCACAGACCGCAGCCGCACAGCACGAACGACGGCAGCAGCCAGGTCAGTCCGAGCCCCGGGGTCACGTACGCGGCGTCCCGCGGGGGATCGGTGTCCAGCGCGCTCCACGCCCGCAGCCGGCGGCGCACGGTGGCGTCACGCGTCAGCCCGAAGCCGATCAGCAGGCCGGTGGGCACCATGAGGCCGAGGCCCAGCACGGCGAGCACCCCGGCGATCAGCACGCCCAGCGGGTCGACGGCCTCGGCGAAGACGCGCAGCGCCGAGGCGAAGAGCACCCAGCCGGCCGCGAAGCCCCCCGCCAGCGCCCACAGGGAGGCCAGCACGGACACCCCGACGCTCCGCCGGTGCAGTTCGTCCAGCACCCGCGCGCGGTCGGCGAGGAGCGCGTACCGGTGCGGCCACGCACCGGTCCCCTGAGGCGGCGGCAAAGGCGGCAGCGGATCACGGCGGGACATGGGGCGACCCTATCGGCAGCGCTCGCACGGCCGTTCGCCGTCACCGCCCCCGCAGGCGGGCGTCAGGGCCGTCCGGCGCGGGCGCGGTCGGCGCGGTCGAGCAGCAGTTCCCTCTCCCGGGCGTTGCGCGTCATCCCGGCGGCCCGCTCGAACTCGTCGCACGCCTCCTCGTGACGGCCCAGCCGGGCCAGCAGGTCGCCCCGCACGCTGGGCAGCAAGTGGTAGTCCTTCAGGGCCGGTTCGTCCCTCAGGGCGTCCACCAGCGCGAGGCCGGCCGAGGGCCCCTCGGCCATGGAGAGCGCGACCGCGCGGTTCAGCTCGACCACCGGGGACGGGGTGAGCCGCGCCAACTGCGCGTAGAGGGCGGCGATGGTGGCCCAGTCGGTGTCCTCGTAGCGCCCCGCCCGCGCGTGGCAGGCCGCGATCGCCGCCTGGAGCGTGTAGGGCCCGTACGGGCCGCCGCCGGCCCGGTGCAGGGCCTCGACGCCGCGCCGCATCAGCAGGCCGTTCCAGCGCGATCGGTTCTGGTCGGCCAGCAGCACCGGCTCTCCCCCGGGCCCCGTGCGCGCCGGGATGCGGGACGCCTGGAACTCCAGCAGGGCCGCCAGCCCGTGCACCTCCGGCTCGGCGGGCATCAGCCCCTGGAGCACCCTGGCCAGCCGCAGCGCGTCCTCGCAGAGCGCCGGGCGGACGAGGTCGTCGCCGGCGGTCGCCGCGTACCCCTCGTTGAAGACCAGGTAGATGACCTCCAGCACGGATCCCAGCCGCTCGGCCCGGTCGGCCCCGTAGGGCACCTCGAAGGCGACACCGGCCCGGGCGAGACCCCGCTTGGCGCGCACGATGCGCTGGGCGACGGTCGGTTCGGCGGCGAGGAAGGCGCGGGCGATCTCCTCGGTCGTCAGACCGCCGAGAAGCCGGAGCGTCAGCGCGATCCGGGCGTCGGTCGACAGCACCGGGTGGCAGGCCGTGAAGATGAGCCGCAGCAGGTCGTCGTCGATGTCGTCCGGCCCGGCGGGCTCCTCGGGCGGCGGCGCGTCCTCCAGGGTGCGCCCGACCTCGGCGAGCTTGCGCGCGTACGTCTCCCGGCGGCGTACGAGGTCGATCGCGCGGTGCTTGGCGGTGGCCATGAGCCAGGCGCCCGGTCTGTCCGGGACACCCGACTCCGGCCACTGTTCCAGCGCGGCGACGAGAGCGTCCTGCGCGATCTCCTCGGCGATCCCCACGTCCCGCACGACCCGGGTGACACCGGCGATGATCCGCGCGGACTCGATCCGGAAAACCGCCTCGACCGTCTCGGCCGTCTTCTGCGCTCCTGCTGCCGTCACGGCCACCCATCAGAGCAGCCGCCCGGTGCGGGGGCAAACTCAGCCCGCCTGGATCTCCCGGACCTCGCAGGTCACCGACCACTCGGCGGGGTGCACCTCCACGAAGCGGCGGGCCCACTCCACGGCCTCGGCCATGTCCTTGCACTGCATCATGGCGTAGCCGCCGACGACCTCCTTGGTCTCGGTGAAGGGGCCGTCGGTGTACGACACCTTGCCGCCGGACCAGGTCACCCGGGTGGCCTGGGAGGTGGGCATCAGCCCCGCCGTGTCGAGCATGACGCCGGCCTTGGTGATCTCCTCCAGCAGCTTGCCCATCCGGTCGTTGAACTCGTCGGGGAACTCGGCTCCGGCCATCTCGTTCTCGTCGATGCGGACCATCGAAAGGAAGCGCGGCATGGTGACTCCTCCATCGTGTGCGGGCGGGTCCGTTCCCCGCTCTCACCCCTGCGTCGAACGGCGGGCCGCCGGATCGACACGGGCGGCGGAGATTCTCGCCGAGTTTTTTTCCGGCACCCCGGCGGACGCGCGGAAACGGCGCGCCGGAGCCTCTCCGGGAGCGCGCCGGAGCACCTCCGGGGGGACGGGAAGGCCGAACCCGCCGGGCCCCACCGCCCCGCCCCCGGCGGCTCAGCCCAGCGACTCGAAGCGCCAGCGGTGGACCGGCCGGGTGATCATGTCCGCTGCCGGCTCCGGCAGTTCGGGCAGCTCGGCGGCCGTGTCCGGCGCCTCCCACCAGGTGATGACCAGCACCCTGTCCCCGGCCGCCCGCAGCGTCTCGCGGCGCAGGGGCTCACGGGCCAGCTCCCGGGAGCGGGCCCACTCCAGCAGTTCGGGGCCCCGGCCCTCGGCCGCCCGGGCCTCCCACATCAGCGCGACGACCGTCACGAGTACAGGTTCTCCTTGCTGACCTCGTGGACGTGGTCGTGGCCGTGGTGGTGGCTGCCGGGCACATGGGACTCGGTCACCGGCAGCGAGGAGTCCGCCGACAGCTCCCAGTCCGACGCGGGCCGGTTCCTGGCGACCATCTCGGCGCCCAGGGCGGCCACCATCGCGCCGTTGTCGGTGCACAGCTTCGGTCGCGGCACCCGCAGCCGGATGCCGGCCCGTTCGCACCGCTCCTGGGCGAGCGCGCGCAGCCGGGAGTTGGCCGCCACGCCGCCGCCGATCATCAGATGGTCGACGCCCTCGTCCTTGCAGGCGCGCACCGCCTTGCGGGTCAGCACGTCGACGACCGCCTCCTGGAAGGAGGCCGCCACGTCCCGGACGGGGACGTCCTCGCCCGCCGCCCGCTTCGCCTCGATCCAGCGCGCCACGGCCGTCTTCAGACCGGAGAAGGAGAAGTCGTACGCCGGGTCCTTCGCCCCGCTCAGGCCGCGCGGGAACGCGATGGCGCGCGGGTCGCCCTCCCTGGCGAGCCGGTCGATCACCGGACCGCCGGGGAAGCCGAGGTCCAGCACCCGGGCGATCTTGTCGAACGCCTCGCCGGCCGCGTCGTCGATCGTCGCGCCCATGGGGCGGACGTCGGCCGTGATGTCCGGGGCGAGCAGCAGCGAGGAGTGGCCGCCGGAGACCAGCAGGGCCATCGTCGGCTCCGGCAGCGGGCCGTGCTCCAGCTGGTCCACGCAGATGTGCGAGGCGAGGTGGTTGACGCCGTAGAGCGGCTTGCCGAGGGCGTACGCGTACGCCTTGGCCGCCGAGACGCCGACAAGCAGCGCGCCCGCGAGACCGGGCCCCGCCGTGACCGCGATGCCGTCGAGGTCGCGGGCGGAGACGCCGGCCTCCTTCAGCGCGCGCTCGATCGTCGGGACCATCGCCTCCAGGTGGGCGCGCGAGGCGATCTCCGGCACCACTCCACCGAAGCGGGCGTGGGTGTCGACGCTGGAGGCGATGGCGTCGGCGAGCAGCGTCGTACCGCGGACGATGCCGACGCCGGTCTCGTCGCAGGAGGTCTCGATGCCGAGTACAAGCGGTTCGTCAGCCATCAGTGGTCTCTGTTCCTTGTACGGTCAGTCGCATGACGAGGGCGTCGATGTTGCCGGGCTGGTAGTAGCCGCGGCGGAAGCCGATGGGCTCGAAGCCGAAGCGTTCGTAGAGCTTCTGGGCCCGGGTGTTGTCCACGCGCACTTCGAGCAGGACCTCTTCGCACTCGAAGGCGGTGGCGTGCTGGAGCAGGTCGGTCAGCAGCCGGGCGCCGAGCCCGGTGCCCCACTGGCCGCGCTCCACGGCGATGGTCTGGACGTCGCCCAGCCCGCCGGCCGCCGCGAGGCCCGCGTAGCCGACGATCCGGCCCCCCTCCTCCGCCACCAGGTAGCGCCGGGTGGCCCGGGGGCCGCGCGCGTGGGCGAGCTCGGACCAGAACATCCCCGGCGACCAGGCGTCCTCCGGGAACAGCTCGTGCTCCAGCTCCAGCACCGGCTCCAGGTCCCACCAGCGCATCTCGCGCAGGACGGCGGCGCTCACTTGGGGGTGACCACCTTGTAGTTCTTGGGGACCTGCGCGTCGGGGCGGCGCAGGTACAGCGGCAGCGCGGGCAGGAACGGGGCGCCGGAGCGCAGCCGTTCGGCGGCGAGCGCCGCGAGCGCCGCCGCACTGACGTGCTCGGGGCCGCGGGCGTCCGGGAACGTACCGGGGTAGAGCACCGCACCGGCGCCCACCGCCGGCAGGCCGGCGACCTGCTCGGCGATGTCGTCCGGGCGGTCGACGGCGGCCTCGGTCACGCGGGTGCGGGCGTCGTCGTACCGGGCCCAGTAGACCTCCTTGCGGCGCGCGTCGGTGGCCACCACGAAGGGGCCGTCGATGCCGGAGGCGTAGGCGAGTCCGTCCAGCGTGCACACCCCGTGCACGGGGATCCCCAGCGCCGAGGCGAAGGTCGTCGCCGTCACCAGGCCGACGCGCAAGCCGGTGTACGGCCCGGGGCCGACGCCGACGACGAGGCCGGTGACGGCGTCGGGCTTCACCCCGGCCTCGGCGAGGACGCGGTCGACGGCGGGCAGCAGCAGCTCCCCGTGCCGGCGGGCGTCCACCCGGCTGGACTCGGCGACGACGGACGTGCCGTCGTGGAGCGCGGCGGTGACGGCGGGAGTGGCGGTATCCATGGCGAGCAAGAGCACGCAAACAGCCTACGGCTCCCGGCGGAGGGGCACGGTGCCCGTCGAACGGGACGGCTGCTGCTAACGTCACCACGACCGGGATACGACCGGCACAGGGATGGACACGGAAGCGAAGGGTGGGCACGGTGGCACGCAGCAGCTCGGGACTCGTGGCCGGGCTCACGGCGGCCGCGCTGGCGGGCGTCGTGTTCCTCGCCTACCAGGCGTCGGCGAACATGCCCGACAACCTGGCCGCCCCCGGTTCGCAGAGCCCCGCCCCGTCCGCCAGCGCCTCCGGCAGCCCGGAGGCCAAGCCGGCCGACCCGCTCGCCGTGCCGGCCGACTCGGGCACCGGTGCGCGGGTGGTCTACGCGCTCGCCGACCGGCGGGTCTGGCTGGTGGACGACAAGGGCGAGCCGCGCACCTTCACCGTCATGCCGTCGACCGTCGACCCGAAGCCCGGCACGTACGCGGTCACCTCGCGTTCCGGCAAGGTAGCCGGGTCGGACGGCACCCCGATCGAGCACGTGGTGCGCTTCGCGACCGTCGGCGGGGTCTCCATCGGCTTCAGCGCGGCGGTGGACGGCTCGATGGCCAGCCCGGACCCGTCCAAGAAGACGGGCGGGGTCCGGATGAAGCGGGCCGACGGGGACGCCATGTGGAAGTTCGCCGCGATCGGCGCGCGGGTCGTCGTCGTCCCGTAGGGCCCGGTGATCCGCCCCGGGGCGCCGCGGGCACCCGTACGGGGACGGCTGTACGAATCGAACGCGCCGGCTAGGCGGCGTCCCGCCGCGGGGCGCTCCCGCCGTGCCGCGTCCCCTCGCGGGGCACCGCGCGCGGCGGTGTCGACACGGCGCTCGCCGCGGCGCACGACGCCAGCAGATCGCGCATGGACAGCGGAGCGGGCGACGCGGAGGACGCCGCGGACGGGGACGGCTGTCGGGTCTGCGCGGACTCTGCCGCGCGCTCGGATGCCGGCATGGACGCCTCCTGGGGGCTCCGGGGGCCGCCTTGGTTAGGTGAACCTAACCAGCTCTCCGCACCATGTCATCACGCGTGAGGCGGCCCGCGCAACATTTTCCCGACGTCTTGTCGGAACATACGGCGCGGCCGTCCGCTTCACGCCACCGGGTGCTCCGGATCAGGCCGTCGCCGCTTCACGCCACCGGGTGCTCCGGATCAGGCCGTCGCCGACTCCAGGTCCACGCCGGACCACCGCGCCCCGTGGCCGCGGAGCGTCACCTCGCGGTGGTCGTCGTCCGTGTCGCCCGCCGTCCGGTGGATCAGCACGTGCAGACGGTCGTCGGTCAGGTCCTCCACCTTGCCGTCGCCCCACTCGACCACCACCACCGACTCCGGCAGCGACACGTCGAGGTCGAGGTCCTCCATCTCGTCGAGGCCCCCGCCCAGCCGGTAGGCGTCGACGTGGACCAGCGCGGGGCCGCCCGTCAGCGACGGGTGGACCCGGGCGATCACGAACGTCGGGGAGGTGACGGCGCCGCGCACCCCGAGCCCCTCGCCCAGACCGCGCGTCAGGGTCGTCTTGCCGGCGCCCAGTTCGCCGGTCAGCATCACGAGGTCGCCGGGGCGCAGCAGCTTGGCGACGGAGCGCCCGAGGTCCCGCATCCGCTCCGGCGATTCGACGGAGAGACGGGCGGAGCGGACGGCCGGTTCAGCTCCCGGGCTGTGCAGTGCTTCCATACGTGCCAACGTTAGCCGCTGCCGGTACGGCTCCCGCCCGCACCAGCAGGTCCGCCAGCCGGTCGGTGACGGCCTCCGGATGCTCCAGCATCACCAGGTGGCCGCCGTCCGGGACGATGACCAGCTCGGCCTCCGGCAGCAGGTCCGCGATCGCCTCGCTGTGCGTGGTCGGCGTCACCAGGTCCTTGTCGCCCGCGAGGACGAGCACGGGGAGACCGGCGAAGACCGGCAGCGCGGCGGACTTGTCGTGCTCGGTGAACGCCGGGTAGAACTCGGCGACCACGTCGATCGGCGTCGACTCGATCAGCCGTTCCGCGAAGCGGGCGACGGCCGGGTCCACGTCCTTCGAGGAGAACGAGTACCGCTTGATCAGCCCGGCGAAGAGGTCCGCCGTCGCCCGGCGCCCCCGCTCCACCAGTTCCGCCTGGGAGCCGAGCGCCCGCAGCACCCCGGGCAGCACCCGGCGCACCACGTTGACGCCCGCCACCGGCAGCCCGTAGTTGACCTCGCCGAGACGGCCGGCGGAGGTCCCGACGAAGGCCGCGGCGGCCACCCGCTCGCGCACCAGCCCGGGGAACTGCGCGCCCAGCGCCATCATCGTCATGCCGCCCATCGAGTGGCCGACCAGCACCAGCGGGCCCTCGGGCGCCGCCGCGTCGATCACGGCCTTCAGGTCCCGGCCGAGCTGGTCGATGGTGACCGGCACGCCGTCCGGGCCCGCCTGCGAGGCACCGCGGGCCGAGCGGCCGTGGCTGCGCTGGTCCCAGAAGACCGTGCGCACCAGGCCGCGCAGGGCCGCCCGCTGGAAGTGCCAGGAGTCCTGGCCGAGGCAGTAGCCGTGGCTGAACACCACGGTGACCGGGGCGGGCGCCTTGCGGCCGAACAGCCGCCGCCGGCGCGGCGCGGCCACCTGCGGGTCGACGTCCTCGACCTCGTAGTGGAGCTCGGTGCCGTCGTCGGCGACCGCCGTGCCGGGGACGCCGCGCAGCGATCCGTAGGGGCCGGTGGCGTCGAGGGCGAGCCGGGCCTTCTTCCGCATGCCCCGGCCCACGGTGAGCCGCTCCAGCGCCACACCGGCGGCCGCGCCGGCGGCGATGACGCCTATGGCCGTGCCGGCGACGCCTCCCGCCCTGCGCCAGGCGCCCGTCGCCGCCGCGGCGGCCGCGACGGCGTCCCCCGTGCTGGTCTCGCTCACCGTGCCTCTCCTACTCGTCGACGGCGGCCGGCCGCCCGGGCGCCGGGTCGTGGGGCTGCTCGTGGAGATGGACGCGCGGGACCCGCGCCCCGATCCGGGTGACGATCTCGTAAGCGATCGTCCCCGCGGCCTGCGCCCAGTCCTCCGCCGTCGGCTCGCCGCGGTCGCCCGGGCCGAAGAGCAGCGCCTCGGCCCCCTCGTCGACCGTCTGCCCGCCGAGGTCGACCACGAACTGGTCCATCGCCACCCGGCCGGCCACCCGGCGCCACTCGCCGCCGACCAGGACCGGGCCCCGGCCGGACGCGTGCCGGGGGATGCCGTCGGCGTAGCCGAGCGGGACCAGTCCGAGGGTCGTCTCCCCGCCGGTGACGTAGTGGTGCCCGTAGCTGACCCCGTGGCCCGCGGGCACGTGCTTGACCAGGGCGACGGACGCGGCGAGCGTCATCACCGGACGCAGCCCGAGCTCGGCCGGGGTGCCCAGCTCGGGCGCCGGGGAGACGCCGTACATCGCGATGCCCGTCCGCACGAGGTCGAAGTGGGACTCCGGCAGGGTCAGCGTGGCCGGGGAGTTGGCGATGTGCCGCACCTCCGGCTCCACACCGGCCTTCTCGGCGTGGTCGACCATGTCCCGGAAGAGGTGGAGCTGCCGGTCGATCGAGGGGTGCCCCGGCTCGTCGGCGCAGGCGAAGTGGGACCACAGACCCGTGACGGTGACCAGGCCCTCGTCCTCGGCCGCACGGGCGGCGGCGACCAGGGCGGGCCAGTCGGCGGGCTGGCAGCCGTTGCGGCCGAGCCCGGTGTCGGCCTTGAGCTGGATCCGGGCGGGGCGGCCCGCCTCCCGGGCCGCCGCGGTGACCTCGCGCAGCGCCCACATACCGCTGACGGCCATGTCGAGGTCGGCCTCGATGCCCGCGCGCCACGGGTCGCCCGGGGTCCACAGCCAGCACATGATCCGGCCGCCGACACCGGCGGCGCGCAGCGCGAGCGCCTCCTGGGGGGTCGCCGTGCCGAGCCAGGCGGCACCGGCGTCGAGTGCGGCCCTGGCGCAGGGCACCATGCCGTGGCCGTACGCGTCCGACTTCACCACGGCCATCAGCGCGGAGTGCGGCGCACGGGCCCGCAGCGCACGGACGTTGGCGCGCAGGGCGGCGAGGTCGATCTCGGCACGGGCGCGTGGCGGTGCGGGGTGCGGCGGCGGTGTCTGGCTCATCGCGGCAAGTCTCTCAGAAGCCGCCGCCCGCCCCCGCCCGCCCGGCACCGCACACCCGCCGCGGCGTGCGGCGGAACGCCCGGACCGCGCCCCGCACGGCCCCCGCGCGGCGCGGCCGGGGCCTCGCGCGGGGCGGGTTCCCCCGGCCGCGGGTTCGGCGTGGCGTCCACCCGGGCGGGCGGACCGGCGCGGTGAGTCGCGAGGCGCGGCAAAAGGGCCCGGTCGCAGACCCCGCGCGGCGCGGCGCCCGCCCGGGCGGACGGGACCGGCGCGGCCGAGAAATCGCGAGGCACCCGCGCCCGCCCAACAGCCGGGGCGGCGCGTGTTCCCCCGGCCGCAGGTTCGGCGCGGCACCCACCCCGGGCGGGCGGACCGGCACGGTGAGTCGCGAGGCGCGGCAAAAGGGCCCGGCGTGGCGCGACAGGGGCCGATAATCGGCGCGGCTGCCGCGAGCCCGGCCCGGCGCGGCCGAGGACTCGCGCGGCGTGGGCGTGCACCCGGGCGGAAAGGCCCGGCGCGGCCCGAGAGCTCGCGGCCCGTGGCGCTCCCCCACCCGCGCGCCCGGCCCGGCGCGGCCGAGGACTCGCGCGGCGTGGCGCCCACCCGGGCGGACGGGACCGGCGTGGCGCGGGCCGGAAAGGCGGTATCCGGGAGGGACGCGGCAGCCCCCGGTGTCCGCGTGGTGGGACCGCTCAGGGCTCCCCGGGGGTTCCGTCGCCCGGATCGCGGACGTCGTGCCAGGCGGCCGGGAGCGTCGCGGCCACGTCGTAGGCGGTGAGGGGGACGCCCCGGGCGGCGGCCAGCCGGGCCGCGAGGCCGTGCAGATAGGCGGCGGCCGATCCCGCGTCGCGGGCGTCCAGACCGGCGGCGAGCAGGGAACCGGCCAGGCCCGAGAGGACGTCGCCGCTGCCGGCGGTCGCCAGCCAGGGGGTCCCCATCGGGTTGGCCCGCACCGGCGTGCCGCCGTCCGGGCCGGCGACCAGCGTGGTGGAGCCCTTGAGCAGCACCGTCGCCCCGTGGCGGGC
This sequence comes from Streptomyces zhihengii, assembly GCF_016919245.1. Classification (NCBI taxonomy): domain Bacteria; kingdom Bacillati; phylum Actinomycetota; class Actinomycetes; order Kitasatosporales; family Streptomycetaceae; genus Streptomyces; species Streptomyces zhihengii. The sequence continues at coordinate 3,459,940 of NZ_JAFEJA010000001.1, forward strand.
GGACAGCTCGCGCACACTGGTGAGCCGGGCGGCCTCCACCTCCTCGCGGGCCACGCCGAGCAGCGCGGCGGCCTCCCCCGCGTGCGGGGTCAGCAGCGTGGGCGCGGCCCGGCCGCGCAGGTCCCCGGCGTCCAGCAGGCGCAGCCCGTCCGCGTCGACGAGGACGGGCACGTCGGTGGCGAGGACCTCGCGCACGGCGTCGGCGTTCTCGCCGATGCCGGGCCCGACCACCCATGCCTGGACCCGGCCCGCCTTCCCGGGCGGCCCGGCGCTGACCAGGCACTCGGGGAAGCGGGCGATCACCGCGTCGGCGGCCGGGCCCACGTACCGCACGGCCCCGGCGCCGCCCCGCAGCGCGCCGGCCACGGCCAGCACGGCCGCCCCCGGGTAGCGCGCGGAACCGGCGACGACGCCGACGACACCCCGCCGGTACTTGTCGCTCTCGGCCGCCGGGAGCGGCAGCATCCGGGCGACGTCGGCGTGCTGGAGCGCCTCCAGACCGGCGACGGAGGGCAGTTCGTCCCCGATGCCGATGTCCACCAGCCGCACGGCTCCGGCGTACTCCCGGGCCGGGTCCACCAGCAGGCCCGGCTTGTACGTGCCGAAGGTGACCGTCAGATCCGCCCGCAGCGCCTCGCCCAGGACCTCCCCGGTGTCCGCCTCGACCCCGCTCGGCAGGTCGACGGCGACGACGACGGCGTCGGACCCGCGGGCGGCACGGGCCACCGGCACCGCGTCCGGGCGCAGTCCGCCGCGGCCGCCGATGCCGGTGATGCCGTCGAGCACGAGATCGGCGGCGGCCAGCGGCTCGAACGGGTCGTCGGCGACCCGGCCGCCCGCGGCGAACAGGGCCGCCAGGCCCGCCCGGTGGGTCCGCCCGGGGGCGAGCAGCACGGCGGCGACCCCGGCGCCGCGCCGCGCCAGCCGGGCGCCGGCGAAGAGGGTGTCGCCGCCGTTGGCCCCGCTGCCGACGAGCAGCACCACCCGGGCCCCGTACACCCTGCCCAGCAGCCCGGCGCAGGCGGCGGCCAGTCCGGCGGCGGCCCGCTGCATGAGAACGCCCTCCGGCAGCCGGGCCATCACCCGTTCCTCGGCGTGCCGGACCGCTTCGACGCTGTACGCACTACGCATGCCCCCGAGTCTGCCCCAGCCGGACGCCGTCGACGCGGCGTCCCGCCCCGGCACGTCGGGGGGGCGCCGACGTGGTGCGAGGGCCCCGGGTCCTTGGTCCGGGTCCGAACGCCCGACGTGCGGCGCGGCCCCAGGGCGTATTGCGAGAGTCCCTCCTGGCCCGCGACGCCTGGCACGCCCTCCCCCAGCTACCGCTGGGAGGTACCCCCATGCCGCGTTGTCGGAGTCATCCGAGTACGCCCGGTACGAGGATGATCCTCCGCCTTGCGATCGCACGCACCAGACGCCGCAGGCCCCGCCCTTCGGGCGGACGGAGCTGCTCTCGCAACACGCCCTAGCCCTCCGCGATCACCACCGCGGACGCCACCCCCGCGTCATGACTGAGCGACACGTGCCAGGTGCGCACGCCCAGTTCGGTCGCCCGCGCCAGGACCGTGCCGCGGACCCGGAGGCGGGGGCGGCCGGAGTCCTCGACGTAGACCTCGGCGTCCGTCCAGAGCAGCCCGCCCGGGGCGCCGAGCGCCTTGGCCAGGGCCTCCTTCGCGGCGAACCGGGCCGCGAGGGAGGCGTTGCCCCGGCGTTCCCCGCTCGGCAGCAGCAGCTCGTGCTCGACGAACAGCCGCCGGGCCATGGCCGGTGTGCGCCGGAGCGACTCGGCGAACCGGTCGATCTCCGCCACGTCGATCCCCACCCCGATGATCATCAGCCGGTCTCCCCCGCCCTTCCCGCGCGCGTCGCCGCGCTCATTCCACCGTCACCGACTTCGCCAGGTTCCTCGGCTGGTCGACCTCGTTGCCCCGGGCCGTCGCCAGCTCGCAGGCGAACACCTGGAGGGGCACCGTGGCCACCATCGGCTGGAGCAGCGTCGGGGTCGCCGGGATCCGGATGAGGTGATCCGCGTACGGGACGACCGCCTCGTCGCCCTCCTCGGCGATCACGATGGTGCGCGCCCCGCGGGCCCGGATCTCCTGGATGTTGGAGACGATCTTGTCGTGCAGCACGGACCGGCCGCGCGGCGACGGCACGACCACCACCACCGGCAGGTCCTCCTCGATCAGCGCGATCGGACCGTGCTTGAGCTCACCGGCCGCGAAGCCCTCCGCGTGCATGTAGGCCAGCTCCTTGAGCTTCAGCGCGCCCTCCAGGGCGACCGGGTAGCCCACATGGCGGCCCAGGAAGAGCACCGTGTTCTTGTGTGCCAGCGAGCGCGCCAGCTCCCGCACCGGCTCCATCGTCTCCAGCACCCGCTCCACCGCGCCGGAGATCTGCGCCAGGTCGCGGATCACCGCCCGGATCTCGTCGCCCCACTTGGTGCCGCGCACCTGCCCCAGGTACAGCGCGACCAGGTAGCAGGCGACGACCTGCGTCAGGAACGCCTTGGTCGAGGCGACGGCGACCTCCGGTCCGGCGTGGGTGTAGAGCACCGCGTCGGACTCGCGGGGGATCGTCGAGCCGTTGGTGTTGCAGATCGCGAGGACCCGCGCGCCCTGCTCCCGGGCGTGCCGGAGCGCCATCAGCGTGTCCATGGTCTCGCCGGACTGCGAGATCGCGACGACCAGCGTGCGGTGGTCGAGGATCGGGTCCCGGTAGCGGAACTCGCTCGCCAGCTCCACCTCGCACGGGATCCGGGTCCAGTGCTCGATCGCGTACTTGGCGATCAGCCCGGCGTGGAAGGCGGTGCCGCAGGCGACGACGACGATCTTGTCGGCCTCGCGCAGCACGTTCGCCGGGATGCGGATCTCGTCGAGGCGCAGCGCCCCCGAGGCGTCGATACGGCCCAGGAGGGTGTCGGCGACGGCCTTCGGCTGCTCGGCGATCTCCTTGAGCATGAAGTAGTCGTAGCCGCCCTTCTCGGCGGCCGAGGCGTCCCAGTCCACGTGGTAGGCCCGCACGTCGGCGGGCTCCCCGTCGAAGCCGGTGACGCTCACCCCGTCCCGCCGGAGCTCCACGACCTGGTCCTGGCCCAGTTCCACGGCGGAGCGGGTGTGGGCGATGAAGGCGGCCACGTCCGAGGCGAGGAAGTACTCGCCCTCCCCCACCCCGACCACCAGCGGGGAGTTGCGCCGGGCGCCGACGACCACGTCGGGCTCGTCCGCGTGCACGGCCACCAGGGTGAAGGCGCCCTCCAGCTGCCGGCACACCATGCGCATCGACTCGGCGAGGTCGCCCGCCGAGGAGAACGCCTCGGCCAGCAGATGGGCGACCACCTCGGTGTCCGTCTCGGAGGCCAGGTCGTGGCCGCGTTCGGCCAGCTCGGCCCGCAGGGCGGCGAAGTTCTCGATGATCCCGTTGTGGACGACGGCGACGCGCCCGGCGTTGTCCAGATGGGGGTGGGCGTTGACGTCCGTGGGCCCGCCGTGGGTGGCCCACCGGGTGTGCCCGACGGCGGTGGAGCCGGCCGGCAGCGGCCGTTCCGTCAGCTCCTTCTCCAGGTTGACGAGCTTGCCCGCCTTCTTCGCCGCGGCGAGTCCCCCGTCGGCGAGGACCGCCACACCCGCCGAGTCGTATCCGCGGTACTCCAGCCGCTTCAGACCGGCGACGACCACATCAAGCGCCGACTGCCCGCCGACGTAACCCACGATTCCGCACATGTCGGCAGCCTACGGCTCGGGGCCCGGCACGGCACCGAGACGGACCGGGCCCCGGGGCTCAGACCTTGGCGCGGTACGCCCGCATCGCCAGCGGGCAGAACACCGCGGCGATCCCCACGGCCCACACCAGCGACCACATCACCGGCTCCGCCACCGGACCGCCGACGAGCAGCCCCCGGTAGGCGTCCGACAGATGGGTGACCGGGTTGACGTCGCTCCAGGCCTGGAGCCAGCCCGGCATCGTGTCCACGATGACGAACGCGCTGCTGGTGAAGGTGATCGGGAAGATCAGGGTGAAGGCGAACGCCTGCACCTTCTCCGCGTCGCCCGCGAGCATCCCGATGAGCACCGCCGTCCAGGAGACGGCCGCCGCGAAGACGATCAGCAGCACGGCGCCGAGCAGGAACCCGCCGAAGCCGCCGGTGATCCGGAAGCCCATCAGCAGCCCGATGCCGATCATGAGCAGCATCGCCCACACGTGCTTGGCGAGGTCCGCCGTGATCCGCCCGATGAGCGGCGCGGAGCGGGCGATGGGCAGGCTGCGCAGCCGGTCGAAGACGCCCTTCGTCAGGTCCGTGTTGAGCGCCATCGCCGTGTACACCGTCATGAAGAGGGTGTTCTGCACGATGATCCCGGGCAGCGCGTACTCCAGATAGGCGTCGGTCGAACCGGCCATCTGCCCGCCCAGCACATACGTGAAGAGGAAGACGAACATGATCGGCGTGACGGAGTAGTCCACCAGCTCCAGCGGGTTGTGCTTGACCGCCACCAGGCTGCGCCACGCCATCGTCAGCGTCTGCCCGGCCCACGCCAGCGGCCGCACGCGGCCGGAGCCCGTGAGCGGTGCGGTGACCGCCGCGCCGGTCATCGCGAACCCACCGCCTCCGCCTGCCCGGCGGCGCCCCCGTCGCCGGCCGGGTCCGCGCCGTCCGCGCCGTCGGTGCCGCCGGGCTCGGCCCGGTGTCCGGTGAGGGCGAGGAAGACCTCGTCGAGCGAGGAGCGCCGCAGCGCGAGTTCGCCGACCGCGATGCCCTCGGCGTCGAGGCCGCGGACCACCGCGGGCATCAGCTCCGGGTCGTTCACCGGGGCGGTGACCGCGTCGCCCTCGATCCGGGTGCCGGGCCCGGCAGCGCGGGCGACCAGCGCGTGCGCGGCGGCGAGGTCGCCGGGGGCGAGCGGGCGGACCTCCAGCACCTGGCCGCCCACCTCGTTCTTCAGCCGGTCGGGCGTGCCCTGGGCGATCACCCGGCCCCGGTCGATGACCACGATGTCGTCGGCGAGCACATCGGCCTCGTTCAGGTACTGGGTGGTGAGCAGGGCGGTGGTGCCCTCGGCGACCAGGGCGCGCAGCATGTCCCACAGCTCGCCGCGGCTGTGCGGGTCGAGCCCGGTGGTGGGCTCGTCCAGGAAGAGGATGCTGGGCCGCCCGACCAGGCTGGCCGCGAGATCGAGGCGTCTGCGCATACCGCCGGAGTACGTCTTCGCCGCCCGCCCCGCGGCGTCCGACAGCCCGAACCGGGCCAGCAGCTCCCGGGCGCGCGCCCGGGCGTCCGGCCTGGTCATACCGAGCAGACGGCCGATGAGCAGCAGGTTCTCGGTGCCGGTGAGGTTCTCGTCGACGGCCGCGTACTGGCCGGTCAGGCCGATGAGGGAGCGCACCGCGCCCGCTTGGGCGACCACGTCGTGGCCGGCCACCGTGGCGCGGCCGCCGTCGGGCGGCAGCAGGGTGGCGAAGATCCGCACGGCCGTCGTCTTGCCCGCCCCGTTCGGACCGAGCAGGCCGAGCACCGAACCCGTCCGGGCCGCCAGATCCACCCCCGCCAGGGCCTCGGTGCCTCGGAACCGCTTGACCAGGCCCTCCGCCTGGATCGCGTACGTCATGGGATTCCCCTCGTGACCTCGCGCTGTCGCGGACGTCGCGGGTCGGCGCCCACCTCTTCCCCCACTGTGACGCACGCCACGGACATTCCGCCCGGTCCCGGTCCGCGACGGGCCCCGGGACGCACCGGCGTGATCCAGCCCACCCCCCACAACCGGGGCCCAGCCCCGACAATGGGCCCTGTGATCTCTTCGCCGCCACGAAGCGCCCACCGCCGGGCAGAGCCTCCGTCGACCCCCTACGTCGACCTCACCCGCGCGGAGTGGAGCGCCCTGCGCGAGAAAACGCCGCTGCCGCTGACCGCCGAGGAGGTCGAACGGCTCCGGGGTCTGGGCGACGTCATCGACCTCGACGAGGTCCGGGACGTGTACCTGCCGCTGTCCCGGCTGCTGAACCTGTACGTGCAGGCCACGGCCGAGCTGCGGGGCGCCCTCAACACCTTCCTCGGCGACGCGGGCAACGGCCACGGCGCCCAGCGGGGGACGCCGTTCGTCATAGGGGTGGCCGGCTCCGTGGCCGTCGGCAAGTCCACCGTGGCCCGGCTGCTCCAGGCGCTGCTCGCCCGCTGGCCGGAGCACCCGCGGGTCGAGCTGGTCACCACCGACGGCTTCCTGCTGCCCATGAAGGAGCTCGCCGACCGCGGCCTCATGTCGCGCAAGGGGTTCCCGGAGTCGTACGACCGCCGGGCGCTGACCCGGTTCGTCGCGGACATCAAGGCGGGCAAGGACGAGGTCACCGCGCCCGTCTACTCCCACCTGATCTACGACATCGTCCCCGACGAGCGGCTGACCGTCCGCAGACCCGACATCCTGATCGTCGAGGGGCTCAACGTCCTCCAGCCCGCGCTGCCCGGCAAGGACGGGCGCACCCGGGTCGGGCTCGCCGACTACTTCGACTTCAGCGTGTACGTCGACGCGCGGCCCGAGGACATCGAGACCTGGTACCTGAACCGTTTCCGCAAGCTGCGCGAGACGGCGTTCCAGAACCCGTTCTCCTACTTCCGCAAGTACACCCAGGTCTCCGAGGAGGAGGCCCTGGACTACGCCCGGACCATGTGGCGCACCATCAACAAGCCCAACCTGCTGGAGAACGTGGCCCCCACCCGGGGACGCGCCACACTGGTGCTGCGCAAGGGGCCCGACCACAAGGTCCAGCGGCTGTCGCTGCGCAAGCTCTAGGGGGACCCCGCGTGCTGCACCTGCGAGTGATCACACCGGCCGACCGCACGGCCGAGGTGACCGGCCTGCTGGAGAGGACCGTCGGCACGGCCCACCTGGTGGTCCTGGAAGGGGCCGCCCGCGATCCGCGCGGCGACCTCGTGCTGTGCGACGTCGCCCGGGAGGCCGGCGACGCGGTCCTGTCCGAGCTGCGGGCCATGGGGATCGACAAGTCCGGCTCGGTGTCCGTGGACGAGATCGGGCTGTCCCTGTCCGCGCGCGCCGACCGGGCGGAGAAGGAGGCGCCGGGGGAGGCCGCCGACGCGGTGCTGTGGGAGCAGCTCTCGGACGCCACGCACGAGGAGTCGACGCTCAGCGTCACCTATCTGGCGTTCCTGATGCTGGCGACGATGATCGCCGCCTGCGGCGTCGTCCTGGACAACGCGATCCTCATCGTCGGCGCGATGGCCGTCGGCCCGGAGTTCGGGCCGCTGGCCGGGATCTGCACGGCCCTGGTGCGGCGGACACCGCGCCTGGCCTGGCGCTCCGTGATCGCCCTGATCGCCGGCTTCGCGGCCGCGATGCTGGTGACCGTGGGCTTCAGCCTGCTGATGGACGCGCTCGGCCTGTTCACGGACGAGCAGGTGGAGGGCGACCGGCCCAACACCCGCTTCATCTACGACCCGGACGCCTTCTCCTTCGTCGTCGCGGCCCTCGCGGGCACGGCCGGCATGCTCTCGCTGACGTCGGCCAAGTCGGGCGCCCTGGTCGGCGTGGCCATCTCGGTGACGACCGTCCCGGCCGCGGCCAACGCCGCCGTCGCCTTCAGCTACCGCGAGTACGCGCAGGCCTGGGGCTCGACCGAGCAGCTCCTGCTGAACCTCGCGGGCATCGTGCTCGCCGGCACGGCGACCCTGCTGGTGCAGAAGGCGCTATGGCGCCGCAGCCGGCGCCGGGCGCAGCGCACCGGCTGATTCCGCGGACCGTACGTACGAGGGCGCCCCCGGACCGTGGTCCGGGGGCGCCCTCGTACGTACGGATCGGGTCAGCCCAGCGAGGACTTGACGACGTCGGCCAGCCGGCCGGCGACGCTCTTCGCCTGCTCCAGGTCGGGGGCCTCGACCATCACGCGCACCAGCGGCTCGGTGCCCGAGGAGCGCAGCAGCACCCGGCCGGTGGCGCCGAGCTCGCGCTCGGCCTCGGTCACGGCCTGGGACAGCTCCTTGGAGGTGGTCACCCGGGACTTGTCGACGTCGCGGACGTTGACGAGCACCTGCGGCAGCCGCTCCATCACACCGGCCAGCTCCGCGAGCGAGCGGCCGGTCGCGGCGAGACGGGCCGCGAGCATCAGACCGGTCAGCGTGCCGTCACCGGTGGTGGCGTGGTCGAGGACGATGACGTGGCCGGACTGCTCGCCGCCGAGCGCGTAGCCCTTCTCCTTCATCGCCTCCAGCACGTAGCGGTCGCCGACCGCGGTCTGCACCAGCTCGACGCCCTCGCGCTCCATCGCCAGCTTGAAGCCGAGGTTCGACATGACGGTGGCCACCACGGTGTCGCCGCGCAGGGTGCCCGCCTCGCGCATCGCGAGGGCGAGCACGGCGAGGATCTGGTCGCCGTCGACCTCCTCGCCCGCCGCGTCCACGGCCAGGCAGCGGTCCGCGTCGCCGTCGTGCGCGATGCCGAGGTGGGCACCGTGCTCGACGACGGCGGCCTTGAGCAGGCCGAGGTGGGTCGATCCGCAGCCGTCGTTGATGTTGAGGCCGTCCGGCTCGGCGCCGATGGTCACGACCTCGGCACCGGCGCGGGTGAACGCCTCGGGCGACACGCGGGACGCGGCGCCGTGCGCCTCGTCCAGCACGATCTTCAGACCGTCGAGCCGGTTCGGGAGGACGGCGACGAGGTGGGCGACGTACTTGTCGAAGCCCTCGTCGTACTCCTTGACCCGGCCGACCCCGGCGCCGGTCGGGCGCTCCCAGGGCTCACCGGTGCGGTGCTGCTCGTAGACCTGCTCGATGCGGTCCTCCAGCTCGTCGGCGAGCTTGTGCCCGCCGCGGGCGAAGAACTTGATGCCGTTGTCCGGCATGGCGTTGTGGCTGGCGGAGAGCATCACACCGAGGTCGGCGCCGAGCGCACCGGTGAGATACGCCACCGCGGGGGTGGGCAGCACACCGACGCGCAGCACGTCGACTCCGGCACTCGCCAGACCGGCCACCACGGCGGCCTCCAGGAACTCTCCGGACGCACGGGGGTCACGGCCCACCACAGCGGTCGGGCGATGGCCGGCGAAGGAACCCGCCTCGGCCAGCACGTGCGCCGCCGCGACCGACAGCCCGAGCGCGAGCTCGGCCGTGAGATCGGCGTTGGCCACACCGCGTACGCCGTCCGTTCCGAAGAGTCGTCCCACTGGTGTTCCTCCGAGAAGCTGATTGCTCGAACTCTTGCACGCCCGAGGTCGTCGGGAGTCGATAAACGAACGCCCCGGCAGCAACGAGTGCCGCCGGGGCGAACGAAAAGCCGTACAGAAGCCGTGTCGGCTCGTACAGCCGGCGCGATTAGCGCTTGCTGTACTGCGGGGCCTTACGGGCCTTCTTGAGACCGGCCTTCTTGCGCTCGACCGCACGGTCGTCGCGGGAGAGGAAGCCGGCCTTCTTCAGCGGGCCGCGGTTGTTGTCCACGTCCGCCTCGTTCAGGGCGCGGGCCACACCGAGGCGCAGGGCACCGGCCTGGCCGGAGACGCCGCCACCCGAGATGCGGGCGATGACGTCGTAGCGGTCGTCGAGCTCGAGCACCTTGAAGGGCTCGTTGACTTCCTGCTGGTGCACCTTGTTGGGGAAGTAGTCCTCAAGGGTGCGGCCGTTGATCTTCCACTTGCCGGAGCCCGGAACGATCCGGACGCGGGCGATGGCGTTCTTGCGACGGCCCAGGCCGGCGGCCGGCTGCGGGTCGCCGAAGCGGGAAGCCAGGGACTCGGAGGTGTACTCGCCCTCGACCGGAACCTCGGTCTCGGTGGTGTACTGCTCGACGTCAACCTCTTCGAGCGGGGTCTCGGCGGTGGTCTCAGCCACGATTCTCCTCAGATTCTTTTCGTCTTAGGGGGTGGCCGGACTTACTGCGCGACCTGGGTGATCTCGAACGGGACAGGCTGCTGCGCAGCGTGCGGGTGGTTCTCGCCCGCGTAGACCTTCAGCTTCGAGAGCATCTGACGGCCCAGGGTGTTCTTGGGGAGCATGCCCTTGATGGCCTTCTCGACGGCCTTCTCGGGGTTCTTCTCCAGCAGCTCGTCGTAGCGGACGGAGCGCAGACCACCCGGGTAACCGGAGTGGCGGTACGCCATCTTCTGGGTCCGCTTGTTGCCGGACAGGTGCACCTTGTCCGCGTTGACGATGATGACGAAGTCACCAGCGTCGACGTGCGGCGCGTAGATCGGCTTGTGCTTGCCCCGGAGAAGGGTTGCGGCGGTGGTCGCCAGACGGCCCAGGACGATGTCCTGCGCGTCGATGATGTGCCACTGGCGCGTCACATCGCCGGGCTTGGGGCTGTACGTACGCACGGTCGTAGCCTTCGCTTCTTCAGTGATGGGGTCCTCCGCGGCCGGTTAAGGCACGAAGGACGGGGTCCTGACAAGGCCACCCGGACGATCACGACAGCCTTGGCGGCGCTACGGGGACGCAACCCGAGTGCCTGCCGCTGGTCATCGGCCCGGTGGACCGGCGTAAGGGCCCCTCACGTGAGATAGAGCAAGCCAATACGCATAACGAACCAGAAGAATACCGTCGCCCCCCGTACGGGTCAAAATCCCGTGCCCGGCCCCGGTCAGGGCGCGCCGAGCGTCTCGGCGAGGAAGCGCGCCTGGTTCCTGCCGAGCCCGGTGGCGATCACGGCGCTGTCGCCGGTCAGCGGCGTCTTCAGTCCCACATGCGCCAGCAGCCGGTCCTCGCCCTGCACGACGGCGAGCCGGTCGGCCGGCTCCGGCCGTCCGGCGACCCGGGTGGTCAGCGCCGTCCACGCCGCGCGGTCTGCGTCCTCGAACGTCACCTCGACCTCCCAGCCCTCCAGCCCCGACGAGGGGTCCGACTCCCGGGCGACGACCTCGCGGAAGCTCTCCACGGTCAGGCCCTCGGCGACCGACACCTCCACGCACACGCTGCGGTCGTCCGCGACGAAGCCCCGCCCGTCGGGCACCGGGGACTCCGTCGCCGCCCCGATCACACCGCCCGCGCCCGAACCGGTCCCCGGGCACACCCCCTGGTACTCCCGGGCCACCTCCAGGAACCGCACCGGGCCGTCCGGCACGCCCGCCGGGCTGCCCGCGCCCTCCCACGGCCGCCAGACGAACAGCGACGCCGTCAGCACCGCCACCGCGAACGCGCCCGCGACCCGGGCCGGCCGCGCGTAGCGGGCGCTCCTCGCGGCCGGCCGGTCCGGCGCGTCGCCCCCCGGGGCGTCCAGCCGGGACGTGGCGGGCGGCGCCGGCACCCGCGAGGTCGGCGCGTCCGGGCCGAAGCGGCGGTCCGCGGCCTCCAGCGCCTCGATCCGGCGGGCGCGGTGGCGCTCCACGGCCTGGGCCCAGCGCGGCCCGATCCAGTCCTCGCCGCCCCGTGCGGAGGACGGCCTGCCGCTGAGCCGGCGCGCGCACAGCTCGACGACCTGGGCCGGCGTCGGGCGCCCGGCCGGGTCCGTCGCGAGGCACGGCAGCACCAGGCCGGCCACCTCCCCCGGCAGCCCGGTGACGTCCGTCTCGCCCCGGGCGGCGCGCACCAGCAGCTCCATCGCCGAGGCGGTCGCGATCCGCGCGTACGGCGGCCGGCCGGTGGCGAGGCAGAAGAGGGTGGCCCCCAGCGAGAACACGTCGGACGCGCTCGTCGTCGGCTCGCCCCGGGCCTGTTCGGGGGCGGCGAAGGCCACCGTGCCGAGTGCGGTCTGGGTCCGGGTCACGTCGTGCGCCTGCGAGATCCCGAAGTCGATCAGCCGGGGGCCCTCGATCGGCAGCAGCACGTTCGACGGCTTCACGTCCCGGTGGACCAGACCGGCCTCGTGCAGCGAGACGAGCGCCTCGGCGATCCCGGCGGCGACCCAGTGCAGCGCGTCCGGCCCCAGCGTGCCGCAGCCGTCCAGCAGTTCCTTCAGCGAGGGCGCGGGCACGTACTCCTGCGCCATCCAGGGCACCGCCGCCGCCGGGTCCGCCGCGACGATGCTCGCGGTGTAGACGCCCCGCACCCGCTGGGCCAGCGCGACCTCGCGGGCGAAGCGCCGGCGGTCGTCCTCGCTGTCGGTGAGCAGCGTCTTGAGGGCGACCGTCCGGCCGCCGTCGGTGCGGGCCAGATACACGCGGCCCATGCCGCCGGCGGCCAGCTCCGCCAGCACGGTGAACCGTCCGAACCGCTCACCCGGGCGCACCGCGCCCGTGTCCTGTGCCCCCTGCATGACCGCCCCCCAGGCGTCCCGCCCCCGCCGTGCGACGCCCGCGCGGCACGGCAACGACGCCTCCCTACCCCGGGACGGTTCCGTTCACCCGCGCCCCGGGGCGCCACCGGCAGGGGTCTAGCGCGCCCGCTCGACGCGGCGCTCGTCCCAGACGGGCTCCGGGGTCTCGCGGACCCTGCCGTCCGAGCCGAAGACCAGGAACCGGTCGAAGGACTTGGCGAACCACCGGTCGTGGGTGACCGAGAGCACCGTGCCCTCGTACGCCTCCAGGCCCGCCTGGAGCGCCTCGGCCGACTCCAGGTCCAGGTTGTCCGTCGGCTCGTCGAGCAGCAGCGCCGTCGTGCCCGCGAGCTCCAGCAGCAGGATCTGGAAACGCGCCTGCTGCCCGCCGGAGAGCTTCTCGAAGGGCTGGTCGCCCTGGCGCTCCAGCTCGTACCGGCGCAGCACCGACATCGCCCCGCCCCGGTCCTTCGCGTGCTCCGTCCACAGGATGTCGACGAGGGTGCGGCCCATCAGCTCGGGGTGGGCGTGGGTCTGCGCGAAGTGGCCCGGCACCACGCGGGCGCCCAGCTTCCACGCACCGGTGTGCGCCACCCCGTCCCCGGCGAGCAGCCGCAGGAAGTGGGACTTGCCGGAGCCGTTGGACCCGAGGACGGCCACCCGCTCGCCGTAGAAGACCTCCAGCGAGAACGGCTTCATCAGACCGGTGAGCTCCAGGTCCGTGCAGGTCAGGGCGCGCACCCCGGTCCGGCCGCCGCGCAGCCGCATCCTGATCTCCTGCTCGCGGGGCGGCTCCGGCGGCGGGCCGGCCTCCTCGAACTTCCGGAAGCGGGTCTGCATCGCCCGGTAGCGCGAGGCCATGTCCGGGCTGATGGCCGCCTGCTGGCGCAGCCGGTGCACCAGCGCCTTCAGCCGGGCGTGCTCCTCGTCCCAGCGCCGCTTCAGCTCCTCGAAGCGGGCGAAGCGCTCCTTGCGCGCCTCGGGGAAGGTGGCGAAGCCGCCGCCGTGGATCCAGACGTCGGATCCGGCGGGCCCCGGCTCCACCGCCACGATCCGCTCGGCGGCCCGGGAGAGCAGCTCCCGGTCGTGGGAGACGAACAGGATCGTCTTGCGGGTCTCCGCGAGCCGCTCCTCCAGCCACCGCTTGCCCGGTACGTCCAGGTAGTTGTCCGGCTCGTCGAGCAGCAGCACCTCGTCGGGACCGCGCAGCAGGGCCTCCAGCACCAGCCGCTTCTGCTCGCCGCCGGAGAGCGTGCGCACCTGCCGCCACTGCGCCTGCTCGTACGGGACGCCCAGCGCGGCCGTGGTGCACATGTCCCAGACCGTCTCCGCCTCGTAGCCGCGCGCCTCCGCCCAGTCGCTCAGCGCCTGCGCGTACCGCATCTGCGCGGCCTCGTCGTCCACGGTCATGATCGCGTGCTCGGCCTTGTCGACCGCGGCGGCGGCCTCCCGGATGCGCGGCTGGGAGACCGACACCAGCAGGTCCCGCACCGTGCGCTCGTCGCGCACCGAACCGACGAACTGGGGCATCACCCCGAGGCCGCCGCTGACCGTCACCGAGCCGCCGTGCGGCTGGATCTCGCCCGCGATGATCCGCAGCAGCGTCGTCTTGCCCGCGCCGTTCGCGCCCACCAGCGCGGCGACCGCGCCCTCGCCCACGCGGAACGACGCGTCGCCGAGGAGCACCCGCCCGTCCGGTAGGTAGTACTCGAGGTGTGCCGCTTCCACATGTCCCATGGGGCGATTGTCACCGCCGGGACCGCCCTCACCCAACCGGTTTAGGATGCGCGGCATGAGCTTTGGGCAGGGGGGACCTCAGTGGGGGTCCGGCGGACAGGACCAGGACCCGTACCACCAGGGCCAGTACGGGGGCGGGCAGGGGGGTTTCGGCCAGGGCTCCTACGGCGGTGACCGGTACGGCTCCGACCCCGGCACCCCGGACTGGGCGGCGCTCGCGGACGCCTCCGCCGCCCGCACCCGGCGCCGGCGCTGGCTGATGATCGGCGGCGGAGCCCTCGCGACCGCGCTGATCGCGGGCGCCGTGGCCACCGCGATCGTCACCTCCAACAAGGACGACGGCCCGACGGCCTCCGACCGCAACGGCACCCTGCCCACCGCGCCCACGCTGCCGCAGGAGTCCACCCAGCCGCAGCCGTCCTTCTCCTCGGTGGCCCCGCTGCCCCCGCCGAACCCCAAGGACTTCATCTCCGACCGGAAGAAGGACACCGCGCCGCTGAGCGCCGACACCCTCTTCCCGGGCAAGAAGCTCACCATGGGCAACGGCTCCCGCGTCTACACCAAGGGCCTCACCGCACGGACCGGCAACTGCGCCGCCGCCACCACGCCGGCGCTCGGCGGGGTGCTGGAGCGCAACACGTGCGAGCAGGTGTTCCGCGCCACCTACGTCAAGGACGGCATCGCGGTCACCGTCGGCGTCGCGACCTTCGCGAACGAGGCCACCGCCAAGAAGGCCGTCCGGGAGGCGAAGGGCGGCGTCGTCCCGCTGCCCGGCGCCGGCGTCCCCACCTTCTGCAAGGGCGGGCCCGTCTGCCGGAACACCTACAACTCCTACGGCCGCTACGCCTACTTCACCATCACCGGCTACACCACGGCCAAGTCGGTGACCACGAAGGACACCAAGGCGTACCAGACCGGCGACGACATCGGCGAGTTCGCCTTCCGCCAGATCGTGCGCCGCGGCGACGACCAGGCGAAGGCGGCGGCCACCCGCCCCGCGCAGTGACGCGGGGCGGGCGGTGACCGGCGCACGGTGACCGGCGCACGGTGACCGGCGGCTCATCGCCGGAGCCGTCCTCTGGTCGTCCTCGCCGTGCCCGGTTCCTTCCCGTCGTACGTGCCGCCCGTGCCGTGTCAGACCGTGCCGCGCCGCCGGCGCACCACCATGAAGAGCACCCCGCCCGCCAGGACGGCCGCGGCCGCGCCGAACGCCACGGGCAGCACCGGCGATCCGGTGGACGCCAGATTCCCGCCGGTCGCGCCGGTGGAGCCGCCGGCCGAAGCGCCGCCGGACGCAGCCGCGCCCCCGTCGGAGCCGCCCGAGGACGTCCCGCCCGCGGTGGAGCCGCCGGAGGAGGTGCCGCCGGAGCCGTCACCCGGCTCGTCGACCGGGTTCACCACGACGGCCGCCGAGTCGTTCGACGGCTTCTTGTCGTGCTCGCCGTGTCCGCCGTAGTACGTGGACGAGACCTCGATCCGGCCCTTGGCGTTCTCGACGTGCTTCTCGATCAGCAGGACGAACGGCAGGTCCGCGCGGGCGTCCTCCAGGATGAACGTGCCCTGGTCACAGACGTAGAGGGGCGCCCCGGGCTCCTCCCCGTAGTACTTCTTGCGGTCCACGGAGTAGCCGTGGCAGCCGTCCGGAACCTCCGTCACCCTGGTGCCCGGGGGCACCAGGAACTCGACGGCGCCGACGGAACGCGGGTCGCCGCCGCTGGTGCCGGTGACCCAGGCCGGGCCGTTGTTGCGGAAGCCCAGGTCGACGGTGACGTGCTCGCCCTTCGCGCCCGTGGCCGTGTCCCCGACCGCCTGGAAGTCGGCCGTGTTGCGGGCCGTCGGCTCCCACCAGCCGTCATTGTCGAAGATGTAGAGGTCGGTCGAGCGGGCGGAGGCTCCGGTCTTCTCCATCACGACCGCCGGGCCCGTCCCCTGGGTGAAGCTCAGCTTCCCGCGCAGCTTCGCCCGCTCGGCGGGGGTGTCCTCCAGGAACCGGTAGCTCAGCCGGTCCACATAGGCCCGCGTGCCCGTCCTCACCGCGATGCCGCGGTCGGCGCGGTAGGTGGCGCCCGGCTCGTACGTGCCCGGGAAGGAGCACAGCGCGAAGACGGTCTGCTCCGGCCCCGGCAGATCGGCGTACTCGCAGTTACCCGCGGTGCGCGGCAGCTCCAGGCCCCGGGTGCCGGTCAGCGTGAGCAGCACCCCCGCGGCCGGCAGTGTGCCCTTGTTGGTGAAGGAGTACCGGGGGTTCTGCACCTCGCCCACGGACGGACTGTCCTTCAACGGCACGCGCACGGCGGCGAGATCCGGCCCGCCCACCCGCACCAGGGTCGAGGAGCCCTCGACGGTGATGCCCTCGGAGGCGGCGGTGACCGTCAGCCGCCCGCTCTGCCCGTTCCTGCTCCCCTGGGCGGCGAGCAGTTCGGGGACACCGACGGACGCGATCTCGCCCTCGACGGTGTGCCGGCACGTCATCGTGGTACCGGCGATCGAACAGAAGCGTGCGTCGATCGCCCGGACCTTCACGTCGACGAACGACGCGATCTCCGAGAAGTCGTAGGTCAGCACGTACTCCCGGGCGGCCGTGTCCCCGGCCGGCCGCTCCAGCGCCGCGTGGAACCAGGGCTGCTGGAGCGTCGAACCGGGCAGCGGCAGCCCGAGTTCCGCCTCCAGCGTGACCCGGTACCCGGGCTCCTCGGCACGCGCCGTGCCCGCGGCTCCGCCCAGGACGGCCGCCATCGCACCCAGGGCCGCCAGGGCCCCCGTCAGACGCCGCAGCGTCCGTCTCCCGCCGACCTCGCGCATCCCGCACCCCGTCCGTTCGTCACCCGAAAGCCGTCCTGCGTCCACCGAGTAGACCAACGGGGACGAGGATGGTTGCCCCGGTGCCGGAGACACGGCGAGCGCCCGGGGCTTCTTCCGGTGCCGGAGACACGGCGAGCGCCCGGGGCTTCTTCCGGTGCCGGGGACACGGCAAGCGCCCGGGGCTTCTTCCGGTACGCGGCCGCACGTCGCACGGATCTCCCGCCGCCGGGGCGCGGGGCCCGTCAGGAGGCCCGCCGGCGCCTGCGCACCACGACGAACGCCCCGCCGGCCAGGGCGATCAGCGTCGCACCCAGGGCGAACGCCAGGACGCCCCGGGGGCCCTCGGCCACCTCGGCCGGATTGACCACCACGGAGGCCGTGTTGTTGTCCGGATCGGCGTCGTCGTCGGGCCAGAACTGGTTCGTGCCGCCATGGAGCTCGATCCGGCCCCGGGCGTTCTCGACCTCCTTCTCGAGCAGCAGGCCGAAGCGCAGCCCGTGCCGCTCGTCCTCCAGAACCCGGCCGACGAACCGGCACTCGTACGCCGGCGCACCGAGCCCGTTGTGGAGCAGCTTCCCGTCCGCCCCCCACGCCCGGCACCGGTCGGGTTTGGAGGTCACCTTCGTGCCCGGCGGCACGGTGAACCACACGGCGGCCACGCTGGTGGGGTCACCGGGGCCGAGCTGGGTGATCCACGCCGGGCCGTTGTTGCGGAAGCCCAGATCGACGGTGAACCGCTCCCCCCGCGCGGCGAAGGCCGTGTCCCCGAGGACCTGGAGATCCGTGGTGGTCCGGGCCCAGAGCTCGTCGAACCCCGTGTCGTACTTCCCGACATCGTCGGCGGGAGGAAGCCCCGAGCCCTCCTTTCTCATGATCACGGACGGCCCGTTGCCCCTCGTGAGGACCAGGCCGGCGCGCAGCCGCTCGCGTTCGGCCGGGGAGTCGACCACGAACTCGTACTCCAGCGTGTCGACGAACGCCCGCTCCCCCGTCCGCACCTCGATCCCCCGGTCGGCGCGGTAGGCGGCGCCGGGCTCGAAGGGGCCCTCGAACGAGCAGAGCGCGAAACCGGTCTCCACCGGCCCCGGCAGGTCGGCGTACTCGCAGTTGCCGGCGGTACGGGGGAGGTCCATGCCCCGGGTGACCGTCAGTGCCAGCAGCACCCTCCCGGCCGGCAGCGTGCCCTTGTTGACGAACGAGTAGCGCGGACGCTGGACCTCGCCCACGAACGGCCTGTGGTCCAGGGGCACCCGGACGGCGAAGAGCTCTGCTCCGCCCACGCGCACCAGGGTCGAGGCGCCCCGCACGGTGACGCCCTCGGACTCGGCGGTCACCCGCAGATGACCGCTGCTCCCGTCCCGCGCGCCCCGGACCGCCCGGAGCAGGGGAGTCGGCACCAGCGGGTTGTCGTTCACATACCGGTGACGGCACGTCATGCGCGTGCCGTCGATGGTGCACCTGTCCCCGGAGTGGGGCTTGACCCCGACGTCGACGAAGCCGGCCAGCTCGGAGAAGTCCCAGGTGAACACGTAGTCCCGGGGCGCATCACCCTTCGGCTTGAGGAGATACGCGTGGTAGGAGGGCGGCTGATCGCGCGACCCCGCCGGCGGCAGCCGCAGAGCGGCCTCGGTCTGTATCGCGTACACGGGCTCCTCGGCCCGCACGACCCCGGCCGAGCCGCCCAGGAGGGCCAGGGACGCCGCGAAGGCCGCCGCACCGCGTAACAGTCGTCCCGCAGCCCCCGCCATGGCCCCACCCCTCGCCCGCACCGCTCTGCACCCGGACGGAACTCCCCGTCCCTGTGGCAAGACCGTTCAGCGGGCGGATGGTTGCCCCGGGCTTCAGCAGCAGCCCGCCGAAGCCCCCGGCAGCGAGCGCTTGTTGCGCGCCTCCCTGCTGCGCGCGGCGAGCAACTCGTCGGCGGGGTAGCCGACTTCCTCCAGGGTCAGGCCGTGCGGGCGCACCACGTGCACCGCCGAGTCCCGGACACCGGCCGCCAGGACCTCCGCCGGCCAGTCGACCGGGCGGTGCCCGTCGCCGACGAACAGCATCGCCCCGACGAGGGAGCGCACCATGTTGTGGCAGAAGGCGTCGGCCCGCACCGTGGCGGTGAGGATCCCCGAGGCGTCCCGCGCCCAGGACAGTTGCTGGAGAGTGCGGATCGTCGTGGCGCCCTCGCGCTTCTTGCAGTACGCGGCGAAGTCGTGCTCCCCCACCAGCCGTTCGGCCGCGGAGTTCATCGCGTCCACGTCCAACGGCCAGTCGTGCCACAGCACATGGCCCCGCAGCAGCGGGTCGACGCCGCCGGGCGCGTCGGTCACCCGGTACGCGTAGCGCCGCCAGATCGCCGAGAAGCGGGCGTTGAACCCGGGGGCCGCCTCCTCGGCGCTCCAGACGCGCACGTCCCGGGAGAGCCGGCCGGCCAGCCGCTTGAGCAGCTTCTCCCGGTGCTCGGCCCACACCTCGACGGGCAGGTCGACGTGGGCCACCTGGCCCCGTGCGTGCACCCCGGCGTCCGTGCGCCCCGCGACCGTCAGCTCGTACGTGGTGGCCGAACGCGTCACCGTCCGCAGGGCGTCCTCGATCTCGCCCTGCACGGTCCGCTGCCCGTGGGCCTGCTTCGCCCAGCCGGAGAAGTCCTTGCCGTCGTACGAAAGGTCCAGCCGCACCCGGACGTGTCCGGGCCTCACCTCGTCGCTCACGCGACCATCCTCTCAACTCACGCGGAACGGGCCCGCCCCCACCAGGGGGACGGGCCCGTTCGACGAACCTGGGATCAGGCTCAGGCGTCCTTGGACTCCTCGGCCGGGGCCTCGGCGGCCTCGTCCTTGGTGTCCTCGACCTTGGACTCCTCGGCCTTGGCCTCGGACTCCTTGACGGCGCGCTTGGTGGCGGCCTCGGCCTCGGCGACGGTCGCCTTCTTCGCGATCTCACCCTCGACCAGCTCGATCACGGCCATCGGGGCGTTGTCACCACGACGGTTGCCGATCTTCGTGATGCGGGTGTAGCCGCCCGGACGCTCGGCGTAACGCGGAGCGATCTCGGTGAAGAGCGTGTGCACGATGCCCTTGTCCGTGATCGTCTGCAGCACCAGGCGACGGTTGTGGATGTCGCCCTTCTTCGCCTTGGTGATCAGGCGCTCGGCGACCGGACGCAGGCGGCGGGCCTTGGCCTCGGTCGTGGTGATGCGGCCGTGCTCGAACAGCGACTTCGCCAGGTTCGCGAGAAGCAGCTTCTCGTGAGCGGCGCTGCCACCGAAACGGGCTCCCTTGGTGGGACGCGGCATGGTGTTTCTCCTTGGTGTCTGCACCGGCCGTACGAGGTACCGGTGTCAGTATCCGAGCAGGCGGTTACCTGTCGGAGACCCGCGCCCCCAGGGGGGCGCGGGGCGGTGCTGCTCACGCGGCGCCACCGCGTGGACGCGGTCGGCCGCCGGCAGCGGTACGGGCCGTGAGGCCCGGGTCTCAGTACTGCTCGGTCTCGACGAAGCCCGCGTCCGCGTCGTCGTCGGCGCCGAAGGCGTCGGCGGCGGCGGTCGGGTCGAATCCGGGCGGGCTGTCCTTGAGGGCCAGGCCCATGCCGGCCAGCTTCGCCTTGACCTCGTCGATCGACTTCGCACCGAAGTTGCGGATGTCGAGCAGGTCGGCCTCGGAACGCGCCACGAGCTCACCCACGGAGTGGATGCCCTCGCGCTTAAGGCAGTTGTACGAACGAACGGTGAGCTCGAGCTCCTCGATCGGCAGCGCCAGGTCGGCGGCGAGGGCGGCGTCCGTCGGGGACGGGCCCATGTCGATGCCCTCGGCGTCGATGTTGAGCTCACGGGCCAGACCGAACAGCTCGACCAGGGTCTTTCCGGCGGACGCCATGGCGTCGCGCGGGCGCATGGCCTGCTTGGTCTCGACGTCGACGATCAGCTTGTCGAAGTCGGTCCGCTGCTCGACTCGGGTCGCCTCGACCTTGTAGGTGACCTTGAGGACCGGCGAGTAGATGGAGTCGACCGGGATGCGGCCGATCTCCTGGCCGACCTGCTTGTTCTGCACGGCGGAGACGTAGCCGCGACCGCGCTCGACGGTCAGCTCCATCTCCAGCTTGCCCTTGCCGTTCAGCGTGGCGAGGACCAGGTCGGGGTTGTGCACCTCGACACCGGCCGGCGGGGCGATGTCCGCGGCGGTGACCAGGCCGGGGCCCTGCTTGCGCAGGTACATCACGACCGGCTCGTCGTGCTCCGAGGAGACGACCAGCTGCTTGATGTTGAGGATGAGGTCGGTGACGTCCTCCTTGACGCCCGGCACGGTGGTGAACTCGTGCAGGACACCGTCGATGCGGATGGACGTGACGGCCGCACCCGGGATCGAGGAGAGGAGGGTACGGCGCAGGGAGTTGCCGAGCGTGTAGCCGAAGCCCGGCTCCAGGGGCTCGATGACGAACCGCGAACGGTACTCGTCGACGACCTCTTCGGTCAGCGAGGGACGCTGAGCGATCAGCATGATGTGTTTCCTTCAGTCGTGGACGCCCGCTATTTGACGTCCTCTGATACAGGGTACGGGCGGCACGCCCCGAAAGGGACGTACCGCCCGGAAACACCCTGGTCCTGCGGCCGAGGCCGCAGAAGGCCGTGCGTCAGACGCGGCGGCGCTTCGGCGGACGGCAGCCGTTGTGCGGGGTGGGGGTGACGTCCTGGATCGAGCCGACCTCGAGGCCGGTGGCCTGGAGGGAGCGGATCGCGGTCTCACGGCCGGAGCCGGGACCCTTGACGAAGACGTCGACCTTGCGCATGCCGTGCTCCTGCGCGCGGCGGGCGGCCGACTCGGCGGCCATCTGCGCGGCGAAGGGGGTGGACTTGCGCGAGCCCTTGAAGCCGACGTGGCCGGCGGAGGCCCAGGAGATCACGTTGCCCGAGGGGTCCGTGATCGAGACGATCGTGTTGTTGAACGTGCTCTTGATGTGCGCGTGGCCGTGAGCGACGTTCTTCTTTTCCTTGCGGCGCACCTTCTTGGCAGCGCCCTGACGTCCCTTGGGGGGCATCTTCTAACTCCTACGGGAGGTGGTCGGTCCTACAGCGAAGACCGCTGATGAGCGTCCGCTGAGGACTACTTCTTGCCCGGCTTCTTCTTGCCGGCGATCGCGCGACGCGGGCCCTTGCGGGTACGCGCGTTCGTGCTGGTGCGCTGGCCGTGGACCGGCAGGCCGCGGCGGTGACGCAGACCCTGGTAGCAGCCGATCTCGACCTTGCGGCGGATGTTGGCCTGGATGTCGCGGCGGAGGTCACCTTCGGTCTGGAAGTTGACGTCCACGTACTCGCGGATCTTGACCAGGTCCTCTTCCGGGAGGTCACGAACGCGGACGTTCGGGTCGACACCGGTGGCGGCGAGGGTCTCCTGGGACCGGGTGCGCCCGATGCCGAAAACGTAGGTGAGGGCGACCTCGATGCGCTTTTCGCGCGGAAGGTCAACGCCTTCAAGGCGTGCCATTCATGGCTCCTGTGATAGTCGGAGGTCTTCAGCAGAGTCGATCCGTGGCCGCCGACCCCCGCGAGGGGGTGGTACGACCAGGTCCCCGGCCTCCACCGGGGGTGTCGCCGACCGAAGCCAGGCGGACCCTGCGTATGTACATGCTTTTACGTGCGTCGCGCGAAGAACTGCGAGTGCAGGTGGTCGTGCGTCAGCCCTGGCGCTGCTTGTGGCGCAGGTTGTCGCAGATGACCATGACCCGGCCGTGACGGCGGATCACCTTGCACTTGTCGCAGATCTTCTTGACGCTCGGCTTGACCTTCATGGGATGTGAGGTTCTCCGGGTCAGTGCCGACACCCCGCGAACGGGGGTGCGACAAGATCTACTTGTAGCGGTAGACGATCCGCCCACGCGTCAGGTCGTAGGGAGAGAGCTCCACCACGACCCGGTCGTCCGGAAGGATACGGATGTAGTGCATACGCATCTTGCCGGAGATGTGCGCGAGGACCTTGTGACCGTTCTGGAGCTCCACCTTGAACATGGCGTTCGGGAGGGACTCGATCACGGTGCCCTCGATTTCGATGGCACCTTGCTTCTTGGCCACGCTTCGCCCTTCGAATCGGCTACCTTGATCGACTCTCGAACCGGGTGCGGACACACGGATGCACGAGAGCCGACGCATCAGTCTACGTCAGGGGTGCCGAAAAGACGAATTCGTCAAGTCTGCCCACCGGCGCAGATCGTCAATCCAGGCTCGGGCCGGCGGATCCGGCTCAGGCCAGCGGATCCGGAGCCGCGGTGACGCCCAGCTCCGCCAGCTTCGCCCGGCCGCCGTCGGGGGCCGTCAGCACCAGCGGGCCCTCCTCGGTGAGGGCGACCGAGTGCTCCCAGTGCGAGGACCAGGTGCCGTCGGTGGTGATGACCGTCCAGTCGTCGGCGAGGACCTCGGTGTGCGGGGTGCCCAACGAGACCATGGGCTCGATCGCCAGGCAGAAGCCGGGCACCAGCTTCGGGCCGCGGCCGCGCCCCCGGGAGACGTAGTTCAGCAGGTGCGGGTCCATGTGCATCTCGGTGCCGATGCCGTGGCCGCCGTAGTCCTCGATGATCCCGTACTTGCCGGTCGCCGGACGCGGCTGGCGGCGGATGTAGGTCTCGATCGCGCGGGAGACGTCGACGAGGCGGCTGCCGGTCTTCATGGCCGCGATACCGGCCCACATCGACTCCTCGGTCACCCGGGAGAGTTCGATCAGCTCCGGAGCGTGACCGGAGCCCACGAAGGCCGTGTAGGCCGCGTCGCCGTGCCAGCCGTCGACGATCGCGCCGCAGTCGACGGAGATGATGTCGCCGTCCTTCAGGACGGTCTTCTCGTCGGGGATGCCGTGCACCACGACCTCGTTCACCGAGGTGCAGATGGTGGCGGGGAAGCCGCCGTAGCCGAGGAAGTTCGACTTGGCACCGTGCTCGGCGATGACCTTGCGGGCCACCTCGTCCAGGTCGCGGGTGGTGGCGCCGGGGACGGCCGCCTCTCGGGTGGCCGCGTGGATGGCGGCGACGACCAGTCCCGCCTCACGCATCTTCGCGATCTGCTCGGGGGTCTTGATCTGCACCATTGCGGCGGGCGCCTTTCCGGTCGGGGACGGTCTCGGGGAAAACGGGGCGAGTCAACGATAAGGCCGCGGCGTCCTGGGGACACCGCGGCCTTGTCTCGGGTCGTGCGGGTGGCTCAGGCCTGGGCGGCCTTGTCCACCTTCAGAGCCTCCATGGCACGGGCGGTCACGTCGACCACCTTGCCCAGTGCGGAGATCGTGACCACCAGGCCCTGGGCCTTGTAGTAGTCGATGATCGGCTCGGTCTGCGTGTGGTAGACCTCCAGCCGCTTGCGCACGGTCTCCTCGGAGTCGTCGTCGCGCTGGTACAGCTCGCCGCCGCACTCGTCGCAGACGCCCTCGGTCTTCGGAGGCGTGTACGCGACGTGGAAGACGTGCGCGCTGTTGTTGCGGCAGACCCGCCGGCCGGCGATCCGCTTGACGACCTCGTCCTCGGGGACCTCCAGGTCGAGCACGGCGTCGAGCGTGACGCCCTCGCCCTGGAGCATGCCGTCCAGTGCCTCGGCCTGGCCCACGTTCCGCGGGAAGCCGTCGAGCAGGAAGCCGTTCACGGCGTCCGGCTGCGACATGCGGTCCTTGGCCATGCCGATGGTGACCTCGTCGGGTACCAGGTTGCCGGCGTCCATGTACGCCTTGGCCTGCTTGCCCAGCTCCGTGCCCTGGGAGATGTTGGCGCGGAAGAGGTCGCCCGTGGAGATGTGCGGGATCGACAGGTTCTTCGCCAGGAAGGCTGCCTGCGTTCCCTTCCCGGCACCGGGCGGTCCGACGAGGACGATTCGCATCAGCGGAGGAACCCTTCGTAATTACGCTGCTGGAGCTGGCTCTCGATCTGCTTCACGGTCTCCAGACCCACACCCACGATGATGAGGATGCTCGTCCCGCCGAACGGGAAGTTCTGGTTCGCGCCGCCGAAGCCTGCCAACGCCATCGTCGGGACAAGAGCAATCAGACCCAGGTACAGCGAGCCCGGCCAAGTGATCCTGTTGAGCACGTAGCTCAGATACTCGGCAGTAGGACGACCGGCCCGGATACCCGGGATGAAGCCACCATACTTCTTCATGTTGTCCGCGACTTCCTCGGGGTTGAACGAGATCGCCACGTAGAAGAAGGCGAAGAACACGATCAACAGGAAGTACGTAGCGATGTAGTAGGGGTGGTCACCCTTCACGAAGTGGGCTTCGATCCAGGTCTTCCAGCCCGACGTACCGCTGGAGAACTGCGCGACGAGCGCCGGGATGTAGAGCAGCGACGACGCGAAGATGACGGGAATCACACCCGCCTGGTTCACCTTGAGCGGGATGTACGTGGACGTACCGCCGTACGACCTGCGGCCGATCATGCGCTTCGCGTACTGCACCGGGATCCGGCGCTGGGCCTGCTCGACGAAGACGACGAGGCCGACCATCACGAAGCCGATCAGGATGACGGTGCCGAACTCGATCCAGCCCTGGGCGAGCTTGCCGCTCTCCTTGATGGCCCACAGGGCGCCCGGGAAGCCGGCCGCGATCGAGATGAACATCAGGATCGACATGCCGTTGCCGATGCCGCGGTCGGTGATGAGCTCGCCGAGCCACATGACGGCGGCGGTACCGGCGGTCATCGTGAGGACCATCACGACGGTGGTGAAGATCGACTGGTCCGGGACGATGTCGTTGGCGACCCGGCAGCCGCTGAAGAGCGCGCCGCTGCGGGCGGTGGCGACGAGGCCGGTGCCCTGGAGCACGGCGAGGGCGACCGTCAGATAACGCGTGTACTGCGTGATCTTCGCGGTGCCGGACTGGCCCTCCTTCTTGAGGGCCTCCAGCCGCGGGATGACCACCGTCAGCAGCTGGAGAATGATGCTCGCCGTGATGTACGGCATGATGCCGAGCGCGAAGATGGTGATCTGCAGCAGCGCGCCGCCGCTGAACATGTTCACCAGCCCGAAGAGGCTGTTGTTGCCCTTCGAGGCTGCATCCACACAGATCTGCACGTTCTGGTAGTCGACGCCCGGAACCGGGATGTGCGACCCGAGGCGGTACAGAACGATGATGGCCAGGGTAAAGAGCAGCTTCTTGCGCAGGTCGGGCGTCTTGAACGCCCGGGCGAACGCGGTGAGCACGGTGCCTCCTGCGACCCCCGCGCTACTGCGTCAGAGGTGACGGTTTTGAGGATCGACGAATAGGAAAGGGGCCAAACCGCTCGGCGGGCCCCATGAGGCACACCGGGCTGAAGTTAACAACGCACGCCACCTTACCGGCGACCATGCCCCCCTAGGAACGACCAACCGGGGATGCCCCATTTGAGAGGCATCCCCGGCTGGATGTTCAGGCCATCGAGTCGTCTCAGACGAGCTCGGTGACGGTGCCGCCGGCGGCGGCAATCTTCTCCTTGGCGGAACCGGAGACGGCGTCGACCGTCACCTGGAGCGCCACGGAGACCTCGCCCTGGCCAAGGACCTTGACGAGCTGGTTCTTGCGCACGGCACCCTTGGCGACCAGGTCGGCCACGGTGACCTCGCCACCCTGCGGGTACAGGGCCGCGAGCTTGTCCAGGTTCACGACCTGGTACTCGGTGCGGAACGGGTTCTTGAAGCCCTTGAGCTTCGGGAGGCGCATGTGGAGGGGCATCTGCCCACCCTCGAAGCGCTCCGGAACCTGGTAACGGGCCTTCGTGCCCTTGGTACCACGACCGGCCGTCTTACCCTTCGACGCCTCACCACGACCCACACGGGTCTTGGCGGTCTTGGCGCCCGGGGCGGGACGGAGGTTGTGGACCTTCAGCGGCTTCTGCTCCGCCATGTCAGTCGACCTCCTCGACCGTCACGAGGTGGCGGACGGTGTGCACCATGCCGCGGAACTCGGGGCGGTCCTCCTTGACGACCACGTCGTTCAGGCGCTTGAGCCCGAGCGAACGCAGCGTGTCACGGTGGTTCTGCTTGCTGCCGATGTACGACTTCGTCTGCGTGATCTTGAGACGGGCCATTACGCACCCGCTCCCGCACGCGCACGCAGCAGGGCCGCGGGGGCGACGTCCTCGAGGGGCAGACCACGGCGGGCCGCGATCTCCTCGGGACGCTGCAGACCCTTGAGGGCCTCCACGGTCGCGTGCACGATGTTGATCGCGTTGTCCGAGCCGAGCGACTTCGACAGGATGTCGTGCACGCCCGCGCACTCGAGCACGGCGCGCACCGGGCCACCGGCGATGACGCCGGTACCGGGGGAAGCCGGCTTCAGCAGAACGACGCCGGCAGCCTTCTCGCCCTGGATCGGGTGCGGGATGGTGCCCTGGATACGGGGGACCTTGAAGAAGTGCTTCTTGGCCTCCTCAACACCCTTGGCGATGGCGGCCGGCACCTCCTTGGCCTTGCCGTAACCGACGCCGACGGTGCCGTCACCATCGCCCACCACGACCAGCGCGGTGAAGCTGAAGCGACGACCACCCTTCACAACCTTGGCGACGCGGTTGATCGCGACGACGCGCTCGACGTACGCGGTCTTCTCGGCGGCGGCTGCGCCACCGTCGCGACCCTTCCGGTCCCGCCGCTCGCCGCCACCGGCACCGCTTCCGCGGCGCTGGGGTCCAGCCATTGGATTACCTCTCTCTGTTACGTCCGTTAGTCCCGGAACCGGGGCTCAGAACTTCAGCCCGGCTTCGCGGGCGGCGTCAGCCAGAGCGGCAATGCGCCCGGCGTACCTGTTGCCACCACGGTCGAACACGACGGCCTCGACACCGGCGGCCTTGGCGCGCTCGGCGACCAGGGCGCCGACCTGCTGGGCCTGCGCGGACTTGTCACCCTCGCCACCGCGGATCGACGTGTCCAGGGTCGACGCCGACGCAAGGGTGTGACCCTTGAGGTCGTCGATGACCTGCGCGACGATGTTGCGGTTCGAACGCGTCACGACGAGGCGCGGACGCTCCGCCGTACCCGACACGCTCTTGCGGATGCGGATGTGGCGGCGCTGCTTCGCGGCGCGCTTGTAGGCGTCGCCCTTAGCGATCTTCGTGCCGTATGCCATTGCTTACTTACCCGCCTTTCCGACCTTGCGGCGGATGACCTCGCCCGCGTACTTGACGCCCTTGGCCTTGTACGGGTCGGGCTTGCGCAGCTTGCGGATGTTCGCGGCGACCTCGCCGACCTTCTGCTTGTCGATGCCCTCGACCGAGAACTTGGTCGGCGACTCGACCTTGAAGGAGATGCCCTCGGGCGCCTCCACCAGGATCGGGTGGCTGTAGCCGAGCTGGAACTCCAGGTTGGAGCCCTTCGCGGCGACGCGGTAACCGACACCGCTGATCTCGAGCGCCTTGGTGTATCCCTGGGTCACACCGGTGATCATGTTCGCCACCAGCGTGCGGGACAGGCCGTGCAGGGCCTTGTTCTGACGCTCGTCGTTGGGACGGGTGACGTTGAGAACGCCGTCCTCGCCCTTAACAATCTCGATCGGCGACGCGACGGTGTGCGTGAGGGTGCCCTTGGAACCCTTCACGACGACCGTGCGGCCATCGATGGTGACGTCCACACCGGCGGGAACCTGGATGGGGAGCTTGCCGATTCGCGACATGAGCTATTCCTCCGTTCCCGACTACCAGACGTAGGCGAGGACTTCCCCACCCACGCCCTTCTTCTGCGCCTGCTGGCCGGTCAGGAGGCCGTGGGACGTGGAGATGATCGCCACGCCCAGGCCGCCGAGAACCTTCGGCAGGTTGGTGGACTTCGCGTAAACACGCAGACCCGGCTTGGAGATGCGCTTGATGCCGGCGATCGAACGCTCACGGTTCGGGCCGAACTTCAGCTCCAGGACGAGGTTCTTGCCGACTTCGGCGTCCTCGACCTTCCAGCCGGTGATGAAACCCTCCTGCTGGAGGATCTCGGCGATGTGCGACTTGATCTTGCTGTGCGGCATGGCCACGGAGTCGTGGTACGCCGAGTTCGCGTTACGCAGACGCGTCAGCATGTCTGCGATCGGATCAGTCATGGTCATGAATTGGCCTTCGGCCTCTCTCGCCGGGGTTTCCTGTATGCGCCATCCCTCTCCCCACACAGGGGCGGGACGGGTGCGGCGCGGGGACCTACGGCGTAGTAAGTCGTGACGGGCGGCGGACGCCCAACCCCACAAGCCTACGGCATGCGGGGAGGGCGCTCCGCCGACCCTCTGCTTACCGAGAGACTCCGGTCATCCCTGAAAGAAGGGACTACCAGGAGCTCTTGGTCACGCCCGGGAGCTCTCCACGGTGAGCCATCTCACGAAGGCACACGCGGCAGAGGCCGAACTTGCGGTACACGGAGTGCGGGCGGCCACAGCGCTGGCAGCGGGTGTAGGCACGCACACCGAACTTGGGCTTACGAGCAGCCTTGGCAATCAGAGCCTTCTTCGCCATCTCGCTTACGCCTCCTTGAAGGGGAAGCCGAGGTGACGGAGAAGCGCACGGCCCTCAGCGTCGTTGGTCGCCGTGGTCACCACGGTGATGTCCATACCCCGGACGCGGTCGATCTTGTCCTGGTCGATCTCGTGGAACATGACCTGCTCGGTGAGACCGAAGGTGTAGTTGCCACGGCCGTCGAACTGCTTGGGGGACAGACCACGGAAGTCGCGGATGCGCGGAAGCGCGAGCGACAGGGTGCGGTCCAGGAACTCCCACATGCGGTCGCCACGGAGCGTGACGTGGGCACCGATCGGCTGGCCCTCACGCAGCTTGAACTGCGCGATGGACTTGCGGGCCTTGGTGACGGCCGGCTTCTGACCGGTGATCGTGGTGAGGTCGCGAATCGCGCCGTCGATCAGCTTGGAGTCGCGGGCGGCGTCGCCCACACCCATGTTGACCACGATCTTGACGAGGCCGGGAACCTGCATGACGTTCTCGTAGGAGAACTCCTCACGCAGCTTGCCCGCGATCTCCTCGCGGTACTTCGTCTTCAGACGCGGAGTGGTGGTGGTAGCCATCAGATGTCCTCACCCGTCCGCTTGGCAACGCGGATCTTGTTGCCCTCGTCGTCGAAGCGGAAACCGACGCGGGTCACGACCTTCTTGCCGTCCTTCTCCACGACGAGCTGAACGTTGCTCACGTGAATGGGGGCCTCGGTGGTGACGATGCCGCCGGTCTGCGAACCACGAGCGGTCTGGCCGGCCTTGGTGTGCTTCTTGACCCGGTTGACACCCTCGACCAGGACACGGTCCTCGCGGGGGAAGGCCGCGATGACCTTGCCCTGCTTGCCCTTGTCCTTACCGGTGATGACCTGGACCAGGTCGCCCTTCTTGATCTTCATGCTTACAGCACCTCCGGCGCGAGCGAGATGATCTTCATGAACTTCTTCTCGCGCAGCTCACGGCCGACGGGGCCGAAGATACGGGTGCCGCGAGGGTCGCCGTCGTTCTTCAGAATGACGGCGGCGTTCTCGTCGAAGCGGATGTACGAGCCGTCCTGACGACGACGCTCCTTGACGGTGCGAACGATGACCGCCTTGACGACGTCACCCTTCTTCACGTTGCCACCGGGGATCGCGTCCTTGACGGTGGCGACGATGACGTCACCGATGCCCGCGTAGCGGCGACCGGAGCCACCGAGAACACGGATGCAAAGGATCTCCTTGGCACCAGTGTTGTCGGCGACGCGCAGTCGCGACTCCTGCTGGATCACGTCTATCTCCTGATTGTCTGCCGGTTCCCGGCGGGGGTCTCCCGGGGAGACCCCCGCCGAGCCTGGCGGAACGAACTCGAAGGGTTACCCCTTCGAGCGATTACTTGGCCTTCTCGAGGATCTCGACGACGCGCCAGTGCTTGGTCGACGACAGCTTCCGGGTCTCCATCAGGAGGACACGGTCGCCGACGCCGGCAGCGTTCTGCTCGTCGTGGGCCTTGAGCTTGTTGGTACGGCGGATGACCTTGCCGTACAGCGCGTGCTTCACACGGTCCTCGACGGCGACGACGACGGTCTTGTCCATCTTGTCGCTGACGACCAGGCCCTCACGGGTCTTGCGTGCGTTGCGCTCGGTCTTCTCAGTCACGTTGTTCTCGCTCATCAGGCGCTCTCCACCGTCTCGATGCCCAGCTCGCGCTCACGCATCAGGGTGTAGATCCGGGCGATGTCCTTGCGGACGGCCTTCAGCCGGCCGTGGTTCTCGAGCTGGCCCGTCGCCGCCTGGAAGCGGAGGTTGAACAGCTCTTCCTTGGCCTCGCGGAGCTTGGCAACAAGCTCCTCGTTGCCCAGCTCGCGCAGCTCGGACGCCTTGGTACCGGCCGACATCACGCTTCACCTGCCTCGCGCTTGACGATCCGGCACTTCATCGGCAGCTTGTGCGCCGCGCGAGTCAGAGCCTCACGTGCGATCTTCTCGTTCGGGTAGGACAGCTCGAACATGACCCGGCCCGGGTGCACGTTCGCGACCCACCACTCCGGGGAACCCTTACCGGAACCCATGCGGGTCTCGGCGGGCTTCTTCGTCAGCGGACGGTCCGGGTAGATGTTGATCCAGACCTTGCCGCCACGCTTGATGTGGCGGGTCATCGCGATACGAGCCGCCTCGATCTGGCGGTTGGTCACGTACGCCGGAGTCATGGCCTGAATGCCGTACTCGCCGAACGCGACCGTCGTACCACCCTTGGCCATACCGCGGCGCTTGGGGTGGTGCTGCTTGCGGTGCTTGACCCTACGGGGGATCAGCATGTCGGTCAGGCCTCCGTTCCGGTGCTCTCAGCAGCCGGAGCGGCGGGAGCGTCGGCCTTGGGGGCCTCGGCTGCCTGAGCCTGCTGCGGCTTGCGACCGCGGCCGCCACGCTCGCCACCACGGCCACCGCGACCGGCCGGGCGGTCGGCGCCGCCACGGGCCGGGCGGTTGCCCGCACGGGCAGCAGCGTTCTCGGCGCGGACCTCGGCGATGTTCTTGACGTCGCCCTTGTAGATCCAGACCTTCACGCCGATGCGGCCGAAGGTCGTCTTGGCCTCGAAGAAGCCGTACTCGACGTTCGCGCGGAGCGTGTGCAGCGGCACACGGCCCTCGCGGTAGAACTCCGAGCGGGACATCTCGGCGCCGCCGAGACGGCCGCCACACTGGATCTTGATGCCCTTGGCGCCGGCCTTCATCGCCGACTGCATGCTCTTGCGCATGGCACGGCGGAAGGAGACGCGGGAGGACAGCTGCTCGGCAACGGCCTGGGCCACGAGCTGAGCGTCGACCTCGGGGTTCTTGACCTCGAGGATGTTCAGCTGGACCTGCTTGCCCGTGAGCTTCTCGAGGTCTCCGCGGATGCGGTCGGCCTCGGCGCCACGGCGGCCGATGACGATGCCGGGACGCGCGGTGTGGATGTCCACCCGCACGCGGTCACGGGTGCGCTCGATCTCAACCTTCGAGATGCCGGCGCGCTCCATGCCGGACGTCATCATCCGACGGATGGCGACGTCTTCCTTGACGTAGTCCTTGTACAGCTTGTCGGCGTACCAGCGGGACTTGAAGTCCGTGGTGATACCGAGCCGGAACCCGTGCGGGTTTACCTTCTGGCCCATTACCGGGTTCCTTCCTTGCTGCTGACGACCACGGTGATGTGGCTGGTCCGCTTACGGATCCGGTAGGCACGGCCCTGGGCACGCGGACGGAACCGCTTCAGGGTCGGGCCCTCATCCACGTACGCCTCGCTGATGACCAGCGAAGAGGCGTCGGTGTGGTCGTAGTTGTGCGCGGCGTTGGCAATGGCGCTGTCCAGCACCTTGCCAACCGGCACGCTCGCGGCCTGCGGGGCGAAACGCAGGACCGCCTGAGCCTCCGTGGCATCCATGCCACGGATGAGGTCCACCACGCGGCGGGCCTTCATGGGCGTGACGCGGATGTACCGCGCCTGGGCCCTGGCTTCCATGGTTGTCCCTTCGGTGTAAGTCATAGTCGTTCCACCCCGCTTTAGCGGCGCTTCGACTTCCGGTCGTCCTTGACGTGGCCGCGGAAGGTGCGAGTCGGCGAGAACTCGCCGAGCTTGTGGCCGACCATGGACTCGGTGACGAACACCGGGACATGGATCTTGCCGTTGTGCACCGCGATCGTGTGGCCGAGCATGGCCGGGATGATCATCGAGCGACGGGACCAGGTCTTGATGACGTTCTTGGTGCCGGCTTCGTTCTGGGCGTCCACCTTCTTGATCAGGTGGTCGTCGACGAAGGGCCCCTTCTTGAGACTGCGCGGCATCTAAACCCGCTCCTAGCGCTTCTTGTTCGTCTTGCGGCGGCGGACGATGTACTTGTTCGAAGCCTTCTTCGGCGAACGAGTACGACCCTCCTTCTGACCCCACGGGGAGACCGGGTGGCGACCACCGGAGGTCTTGCCCTCACCACCACCGTGCGGGTGGTCAACCGGGTTCATCGCGACACCGCGGACGGTCGGGCGGACGCCCTTCCAGCGCAGACGGCCGGCCTTGCCCCAGTTGATGTTCGACTGCTCGGCGTTGCCGACCTCGCCGATGGTGGCGCGGCAGCGGACGTCGACCAGACGGATCTCGCCGGACGGCATGCGCAGGTGGGCCATCTGGCCCTCCTTCGCGAGCAGCTGCACGGAGGCACCCGCGGAACGGGCGAACTTCGCGCCGCCGCCGGGCCGCAGCTCGATGGCGTGGATGGTCGTACCGACCGGGATGTTGCGCAGCGCCAGGTTGTTGCCGGGCTTGATGTCGGCCCCGGGGCCGTTCTCGACGCGGTCGCCCTGGTTCAGGCCACGCGGCGCGATGATGTAGCGCTTCTCGCCGTCCACGTAGTGGAGCAGCGCGATGCGCGCGGTGCGGTTCGGGTCGTACTCGATGTGAGCGACCTTGGCCGGCACGCCGTCCTTGTCGTGACGACGGAAGTCGATCACGCGGTAGGCGCGCTTGTGGCCACCGCCCTGGTGACGGACGGTCACACGACCGGTGTTGTTACGGCCGCCCTTGCTGTGCAGGGGGCGGACCAGCGACTTCTCCGGCGTGGACCGCGTGATCTCGACGAAGTCGGCGACGCTGGAGCCACGACGGCCCGGAGTCGTCGGCTTGTACTTGCGGATACCCATTTCTCAGTCCTCGTCCGATATTCGGACGACTCGACCTCCGTCAGGAGGTCGGGCCGCCGAAGATGTCGATACGGTCGCCCTCAGCAAGGGTCACGATGGCGCGCTTGGTGTTGGCGCGCTTGCCGAAACCGGTGCGGGTGCGCTTGCGCTTGCCCTGGCGGTTGATCGTGTTGACCCCGGTGACCTTGACCGAGAAGACCGCCTCGACGGCCTGCTTGATCTGGGTCTTGTTGGAACCGGGCGCGACGATGAACGTGTACTTGTTCTCGTCCAGCAGCGCGTAGCTCTTCTCGGAGACAACCGGCTTGACGAGAACGTCGCGCGGGTCCGTGAAGGTCTTGCTGGTGATCGTGGCCTCGGACATCAGGCCTCGCTCCCTTCGGTGTCGTTGGCGGCCTTGGGGCCGGACACGAAGGACTCGAAGGCGGCCTGGGTGAAGACCACGTCGTCGGAGACGAGCACGTCGTACGTGTTCAGCTGGCCCGGCTCCAGGATGTGGACCTGGGGCAGGTTGCGGGCGGACAGCCACGCGGCCTCGTCCGCACGCTCGACGATCAGGAGCACGTTCTTGCGCTCGGAGATCTTGCCCAGCAGGGACTTGGCGGACTTCGTGGACACCGCGCCGTCGACCACGCCGGAGACGACGTGGATGCGGGAGTGGCGGGCCCGGTCGGTGAGGGCACCGCGCAGGGCGGCGGCCTTCATCTTCTTCGGGGTCCGCTGCGAGTAGTCACGCGGCACGGGGCCGTGCACGACGCCACCGCCGGCGAACTGCGGCGCACGGGTCGAACCCTGACGGGCGCGGCCGGTGCCCTTCTGGCGGTAGGGCTTCTTGCCGCCACCACGGACCTCGCCACGCGTCTTGACCTTGTGCGTGCCCTGACGGGCGGCGGCCAGCTGCGCGACGACGACCTGGTGGATCAGCGGGATGCTGACCTTGGCGTCGAAGATCTCGGCCGGGAGCTCGACGGTCCCGGACTTGTCGCCGGCGGGCGACAGAATGTCAATGGTGCTCATAGTCCTCAGGCCCCCTTGGCCGCAGTGCGGACCAGGACCAGGCCGCCGTTCGGACCGGGAACTGCGCCCTTGATGAGGAGCAGACCCTTCTCCGCGTCAACGGCGTGAACGGTCAGGTTCTGGGTGGTGACCCGCTCGTTGCCCATGCGGCCCGCCATGCGGAGGCCCTTGAACACACGGCCCGGGGTGGCGCAGCCACCGATGGAACCGGGAGAGCGGTGCTTGCGCTGGGTACCGTGACCGGCGCCGA
Organism: Streptomyces zhihengii; assembly: GCF_016919245.1. Classification (NCBI taxonomy): domain Bacteria; kingdom Bacillati; phylum Actinomycetota; class Actinomycetes; order Kitasatosporales; family Streptomycetaceae; genus Streptomyces; species Streptomyces zhihengii. Next base: position 3,494,981 of record NZ_JAFEJA010000001.1, read on the forward strand.
GGCCCTTGAAGTTGTGACGCTTCATGACACCGGCGAAGCCCTTGCCCTTGCTCTTGCCCGTGACGTCGACCTTGACGCCGGACTCGAACACCTGGGCGGTGATCTCCTGGCCCAGCGTGTACTCGCTGGCGTCAGGGGTGCGGAGCTCCACCAGGTGGCGGCGGGGGGTCACGTCGGCCTTGGCGAAGTGGCCCTTGAGGGGCTTGTTCACCTTGCGAGGGTCGATCTCGCCGAAGGCGATCTGGACCGACTCGTAGCCGTCGATGTCGTTCGTACGGACCTGGGTGACGACGCAGGGCCCGGCCTTGACAACGGTCACCGGGACGACACGGTTGTTCTCGTCCCAGACCTGGGTCATGCCGAGCTTCTCGCCCAGGACGCCCTTGATCTGCTTTGCCATCTCTTCCGCGCCTCTCAGAGCTTGATCTCGATGTCAACGCCGGCCGGAAGGTCCAGGCGCATCAGCGAGTCAACGGTCTTGGGCGTCGGGTCGAGGATGTCGATCAGGCGCTTGTGCGTGCGCATCTCGAAGTGCTCGCGCGAGTCCTTGTACTTGTGCGGCGACTTGATGACGCAGTACACGTTCTTCTCAGTGGGCAGCGGCACCGGGCCCGCGACCGACGCACCAGTGCGGGTCACCGTCTCGACGATCTTCTTCGCCGAGGAGTCGATGACCTCGTGGTCGTAGGCCTTGAGCCGGATGCGGATCTTCTGTCCCGCCATGGCTACTCAGTAGTCCTTTGTCTAGTGAAACGCTCTGGTGCCCGGCGAGTCCTGCACTCTTCTCCGACCCACGCGGTCGGGCGTGTCGCATTCCCTCTACGAAGATCTCCCGAAGGATTTCCCAACCAAGGGGTTGCGGGCCCGAAGACCGCTGACCGGGGGAAGAGCTCCCGCCGTGCGCCTGGCCGGTACCCCGCTGACGCTTCCCGGAAGATTCCCGTACGTCCGCCGATTCCCGCCTGGGGCGAGGAAGGGCGACGAGTACTGTGGGACTCGCTTCCGGTCCTCCCGGCGGGAGGCGCGCAGCATCGGCACTCAACCGAGCAACCCGGACAGTCTGCCATACGGCCCACGCGCCTGGCCAATCGAGCGGAAGAGATTACCCCGCGGGGGTTGCCTGTCAAACCGCCGCGCGACCCCCGATACCGGAGGCGGTCCGTCCGCCACCGCGCGCCGGGCGTGGGCCGAAGGGGCCGGCGGCCGGCCGGCCCGGGAGCACGGCCGGCCCGTGCCACCCGGCGCGGGCCGGGCGGGCGGGGGCGCCGCGGGGCGGGCGCCAAGCCCGTCAGCCCGGTACCGAGGTCCGGGCGCGGGACGGGAACAGCCGGACGAGACCGGCCGCGAGCACGACCGCCGCGGGCACCGCGAGCACCAGCGCCGGCCGCACCGGGAGGCTCAGCAGCCACGCGCCGAGCACGCCCCCGCCGACCATCGCCAGGATCGACGACAGCCGCCGCAGCTCCACCCCGGCCCCCGAGCCCACCCGGCTGTCGGACGCGAGCGGATGCAGCGCCACGACCAGACCGGTGAGCGCCCGGGTCGCCACCGTGGTGGTCACCCCCGGCAGCGCGACCCGCAGCGCCGTCACGTTCCGCACCCCCATCGCGCAGGCCACCATCGCGATCGCGGCCAGGTGGCGGGCGTCCGCCGGGCCGCCCGTGGTGTCGATGCCCACCCCCCAGATCACCAGGGCCCCCGCCCCCAGCAGCACACCCTCCACCACCAGCGCCGCCTCGAACCAGGGCCGCTCCCGCACGTCGATCGCCGTCTCCACCCGGGACCCGGCGACCGCGCCGAGCGCGAAGCCGGCCAGCGAGACCGCCGAGACGGCGGCGGAGACGCCCGGCGCGCCCCCGAGCGAGAAGCCGAGAAGCAGCAGGCTGCCCGTCTGCACGGCGGCGAACACCGGTCCGAGCGCGAGGAAGGAGACGGCCTCGACCATCCCCGTCGTCACGGTGAGCAGCAGCATCACGGAGGTCAGAAACGCCCCCGGCCTCGGTTTCATACCGGGACGATACGGGCGGCCCCGGCACGCGCGACGGCACTCCCCCGGGGCCTCACCCCACCGGGCGCACCCCCGCCGCACCGGCCCGTCCGGCGGCGTAAATGCCTCGAAGCCCTGCCCGCCGCGCACCTACAGTGACGACGGCATCAACGGTCACGGGGGACGGTCACCATGCGTACGCACTATCCGCGGACCCGGCATCTGCCCTGGTCACCCGGGGCCACACCGGACGATCTGCGCACCGCCGGCCTCGACGGGCTGCGGGGGCGCGAGGTGGTCGTCACCGAGAAGCTCGACGGCGAGAACACCACGCTCTACGCGGACGGGCTGCACGCCCGCTCCCTCGACTCGGCCCACCACCCGTCCCGTACCTGGGTGAAGGCGCTCCAGGGCCGGATCGGTCACACGATCCCCGAGGACTGGCGGATCTGCGGCGAGAACCTCTACGCCCGCCACTCGCTCGCCTACGACGACCTGGACGGGTACTTCTACGGCTTCTCGGTGTGGGACGAACTGGGCTGGTGCCCGGACTGGGACCGCACCGTGCGCTTCCTGCGCGAGCGCGGCATCCCCGTGCCCCGGGTGCTGTGGCGCGGCGTGTTCGACGAACGCGCGCTGCGCGCCCTGCGGCTGGACCTCGGACGCCAGGAGGGCTACGTCGTCCGCACGGCCGACGGCTTCATGGCGGAGGAGTTCGGCGAGCGGGTCGCCAAGTGGGTGCGCCCGGGACATGTGACGACCTCCGCCCACTGGATGCACACGGCCGTCGTGCCCAACGGACTCGGCCCCGGCGCGCCCCTGTGGGCGGTCCGCTCGGGCGCCCCCGGGCCCCGGCGGCCCGGACCGGGAGCCGGAGCAGGGCGGCGACCCCGCGTGGACGTACGCCAGGCCGGACCGGGAGCCGGAGGCGGACGGCGGCCCGGCCGGCACGTGCGCGAGGCCGGACCGGGAGGCGGCCGCCCGGCTGGAGACCGGCGGGGCACTCGGGGACGCCCGGCTGGAGGCCGTGCTCGCCGTGCTCCTGCACCGGGAGCGGCGGGCGCGACTCGCCGCCGGGCTCGCCGGCCGCCTCGGGCTGCCGCAGGCACGGCGGATCGCGGACCTCGTCGGGCTGCACCCGGCGCTCCACCGCCCCCACCCCGACGCCGACCGCCGCTCCGGCCTGCTGCGCCTGTCGCGCGCCGCCGACCTGACGGCCCTGCACGCGGTGGCCCGGGCCACCGCCGAAGGCCCCGAGGCACGCGAACAGGTGGAGTGGTCCGCGCTGCACGCCGAGGAGATCGGCCCGCCGGCCGCCTTCGGCACGGCGTTCGCTGACCTGGACACCGAGACCGCCGCCCGCTGCCGCGCCGAGGCGCACACCGCGTACGCCGACGGACGGATCACCGGCCCCGACGAGGCCGTCGCCGCGACCTGGCGCTGGCGCTCCGGCGACTTCCCCCGGCTGATCCGCACCGTGGGCCCCTCGGGCAGCGGCAAGAGCACCTTCGCCCGCGCCCTCCCGGGCGTCGACACCCGTATCGCCCTGGACGACCTGCGCGCTGCCCGCGGCTCCCGAGCCGACCAGCGCGCCAACGGCGAGGTCCTCCGCGACGCGCTCGCCCGGCTGGACGCCGCGCTCACCGGCCGCGCCACGGTGGTCTGGGACGCCACCTCGCTGGGCCGGCAGCAGCGCTCCCTCGTCGACGCCGTCGCCCGCCGCAGGGACGCGCTGATCACCGACGCGGTCGTCCTCGTCGACGAGGACGAACTGGCGCGGCGCAACGCGCGCCGCGCCCACCCCGTGCCGCCCGCGGTGCTCGCCTCCCAGCTGCGCCGCTTCGGCCCGCCCTACCCGGGCGAGGCGCACCGCACCTGGTACATCGGGGCGAGTGGGACGATCGAGGAGGAGGCGTAGCCATGCGCACCAGCGAGGAGATCTACCACCGGGTCCGCTGGGACGCCCGCTTCGACCCGGCCCGCTTCACCATCGGGGTGATGCAGCGGGGCGCGGCCCCCAAGCGGGTCCCGCTGCCGGCGTTCGTGCCCGGCGGCGAGATCCCCTGGCACCGGGTGCTCTTCTTCGAGGCGGACGGCGAGACGGTATGGGACCGGGCCACCGGCAGCGACCGCATCGACGCCACCGACGCGGGCCGGGTGCGCGAGGCCCGCACGCTGCGCGCCCCCTTCTTCGCCGCCCGCACCCCGTACGTCTTCGACGGCGGGGACTGGGTCCCGGCCCGCGCGCCGCGGGGCGCGGTGCCGCACCCGGCCCGGGTGCGGGTGCTGACCTGGAACACGCTCTGGGACCGCTACGACGCCGACCGCATCGACACCGCCCGGCGCAGGCCGCTGCTGATCGCGGCGCTGCGGGCGGCGGACGCGGACGTGATCGCGCTCCAGGAGGTCGAACCGCGGCTGCTCGCCATGCTCCTCGGCGCGCCGTGGGTGCGCGGGGCGTACACGCTGGGCACCGACCCCGCCGCGCGGGACGTCGACGACTGCGGGCTGCTGCTGCTCAGCCGGCTGCCCGTCCGGGAGGCCGCCTTCCACCGGCTCGGCCCGCACAAGGCGGTGACCGCGCTGGTCGTGGAGACCGGCGGCGAGCCGCTCACCGTCGCGGCGACCCATCTGAGCAGCGACCACTCCGCCGACGGCGCAGCACGCCGTGAGGCCGAACTGGCCCGGCTGGCCGAGGGGTTGGCCCCTCTCGACGGCGACGTCGCCCTGCTGGGCGACTTCAACGACGGCACGGACGGGCCGCAGACGGCGCTCGGTATGCGGGACGCCTGGAGCGAGGCCCACGGCGCCGGCGACACGACCCCGACCTTCGACCCGGCCGCCAACCCGCTCGCCGCGGTCTCCTCGCTGACCGGCCGCGCCTCCCGGCTCGACCGGGTGCTGCTGCGCGGCGAGCGGCCGCGGGTGCGGGAGGCCGCGCTCCTCGGCACCGAACCCGCCCCGGACGGCCCGTACATCTCCGACCACTACGGCGTCCTCTCCGAACTGGACCTCGCCCGGGCGGAGTCGGGTCCGGCGGCGGGGCCGGGCGGGGAGGCGCTCGGGGTCCTCGGCGTACGGCCCACCGTCCGGACGGCGCTGGCCTGGATCCCGCCGCGGGAGACCTGGGCGGCGCTCCAGGAGATCCGCCGGGAGAACGACCCGCAGATCCACCGCTGGCCGCCGCACGTCAATCTGCTCTTCGGCTTCGTGCCCGAGTCGTCCTTCGACGCGGCCCTGCCGCTGATCTCCGCCGCGGTGACCGGTCTGGAGCCGTTCCCGGCGCGGCTGGCGGGGGTGAACTGGTTCGGCCACCGGGAGGGCGCGACGGTGTGGCTGGACCCGGCGGGCGCGGGCGAGGAGCCGTGGGCGGACCTGCACCGGCGGCTGCTGGACCGCTTCCCGGGCTGCCGTGGCCGGCACCCCGGCTTCACCCCGCATCTGAGCCTCGGCCGCACCACCGACCCCCACGCCCTGACCGCCGCCTGCGAGGCCCGCCTCGCCCCGGCCGACACCACCGTCGGCGAGATCGCCCTCCTCTCCCGCCGCGGCGACGAGCCGATGCGCGTCCGCGCGACGGTCGCCCTGGGCACGGGCGAGGTGCGCCGGGCGGAGGAGCCGCCGGACGGGGCGGAGGCGGCCGACGGGGCGGAGGCGGCCGACCGGCCGCCACGCACCACCGACGGACCGGCCGGCGCACCCGGCGGCGAACCCGGCGGGGCGCAGGGCGGGGCCGCCGGCGCGGGGGCCGCCCGCGCGGAGGGGCGGGCCCCTGACGCGGGGGCCGCCCGCGCCGAGTACCAGGCCCGCAACGCGGCTGCCGCCCGCGAGGAGAGGCTGCCCCGCAGCACGGAGGCTGCCCGCGAGGAGTGGCAGGCCCGCGACGCGAGAGCCACCCGCGCGGAGGAGGGGGCGGCCCCAGACACGAGAGCCGCCCGCGCCGAGCACCAGGCCCCCGACGCGCAAGCCGCCCACGCCGAGCACCAAGCCCCCGACGCGCAAGCCGCCCACGCCGAGCACCAAGCCCCCGACGCGCAAGCCGCCCACGCCGAGCACCAAGCCCCCGACGCGCAAGCCGCCCACGCCAAGGACCAAGCCCCCGACGCGGGGGCCGCCCGCGCCGAGGACGGGCAGGTTCGTCGCGTCGTGGCCGGGATCGAAGGGGCACTGCCCGGTGGGGCCGTGCATGTCGTCGGCTCCCGGCGGACGGGGTGCGCGCTGCCCGGGGCGGACCTGGACCTCGTGGTGGCCCTGCCGGGCGGCGCGACGACCGCGGACGTACGGGCGGCGCTCGGGGCCGCCCTCCCCGACGCGACCGGCATCCGCGACGTGACCGGCGCCCGGGTGCCGGGCGTCCGGCTGACCGCCGGCGGGCTGGCGGTGGACCTGGCCGTGGTGGCCACCGGCTCGGCCGACCCGGCCGAGGCCGTCGCCCTCCGTACCGAGCTGGGCGAGGCCCCGGCCGTGGCGCTCAGCGCGGTCAGCGACGCGGACGCCGTGACCGCCGCCGTCGCCGGACGCCGGGCGGCGTTCGCCGCGCTCGCCCGCGAGGTGAAGGCGTGGGCACGGGCCCGCGGCCTGGACTGCGCCCCCTTCGGCGGGCTGCCGGGCATCGCCTGGGCCGTGCTGGCCGCCCGCACCGTGCGCGACACGGACCCCACCGGCACCGACGCCCCGGCCCTGCTGAGCGGCTTCTTCGCCACCTGGGCCGCCTGGGACTGGCGCACACCGGTGGCTCTGACGCCCTCGCCCGAGGACCCCGCCCCCGGCCCCGGCGCCGCGCCCGTCACCGTCCTGACGCCCTCGGCACCCGTGCGCTCCTGCACCGAGCAGGTCACCCCGGGCATGCGCGACCTGCTGACGCAGGAGCTGTACCGCGCCTGGGAGCTGACGGACCCGGGCGGCGCCCCCGCCCGCGAGGAGCTGCACGCCCCGCCGCCGCTGCACCGCAGACACGCGGCCTGGGCGGTGGTGACCGTCGCCCCGGGCGCCGACGCGGGCCGGCTCCGCGGCCGGATGCGGGCCGTCGTCGCCGACCTCGCCGATGCCGCGCCCGCGGCCCACGCCTGGCCCCGCCCGTACTCGGTCTCCCCTGCCCGCTACGCCATCGGCCTCGGCCAGTACCCGCCCGGTGCCGCCCGGCTCGCGGAGATCGCGACGGCACGCCTGCGCGGGCTGGACGGGGTCACCCTGGACCTCGTCGGCGGCGGCGAGGTCCCGAGCCTGCGCTGACCCGCGCCCGGCCTCACCGCCCGGCGTCGGGCGGCGGCCCCTGCTCCCCGGCGACGCCGCCACCCCGCGGACACCACCTCCCCCGCCGACGGCCAGATCCCGGCCCCGCACCGGCCTACCCCGGCTCACCGCCCGGCGCCGGGCGGCCCCTGCCCCGGCAACGCAGCCACCACCCGAGCGGACACGGGCTGCCCGTCAGCGGGGATGTCCCCGACGCGGACGATCGCGGCCCTTGGTTCCTGGCGGGGCCGGCGCCCCCTGCGGACCCCGCCTGCCCGGCTGCGGGCGACGCCACCCCGCGGACACCACCTCCCCCCCGACGGCGAGATCCCGAGCCCGCAGCGACCTACGCCGGCTCACGGCCCGGCGCCCGCCGGCGGCCCCTGCCCACCGGCAGCCACGCCCCCGGGCGCGGACGGCGTGGCGTCGACGTCCCCAGTCAACACCGGAACGCCGCCCACGGCGGCCACCCCGCCCGCCGCCGCGGCGCACCGCCGGGCCAGCTCCCCGAACGCCTCCCCGAGGTCGGGCGGACCGACGACCTCGATGCCGCAGTCGAACCGGGCGATCGTCGCGGCGAGCGCCGCCCAGGACCACGAGCCCATGACCAGCCGGCAGCGGTCCGGGCCGAGCTCCTCGACGAGGGCGTCGTGGGCCCAGGGGGCCACGGCCGAGGCCGGCAGGGCGAGGACGACCTCCCCGCGGCAGGGCCAGTCCCCGGAGCCGGCGGCACCCCGGAACCGGTCGTTCACGAAGGCCGCCACATCGCCGCCGGGCAGCTCGCGCGGGGTGAAGCGCGGCCCCGTCGGCGTACGCGGGGTGATCCGGTCGGCGCGGAAGGTGCGCCAGTCCTCCCGGTCGAGGTCCCAGGCGACGAGGTACCAGCGCCCGCCCCGGGTGACCAGGTGGTGGGGCTGCGTCCGGCGCCGGACGGCGGTCGCGGCCCCGTCACCGGAGGCGTGGTCGAAGCGCAGCTCCTCGCGAGCGTGGACGGCGGCGGCGAGCGTCATGAGCACCCCGGCGTCGACCCGGGCGGCGGGTTCCGGGGACCGTTCCACGGCCGTCACCCGGAGGGTGTCGATCCGGTGCCGCAGCCGCGCGGGCATCACCTGCCGCACGGTGGTCAGCGCGCGGGCCGCGGACTCCTCGATGCCGGCACCGGCGGTGGTCGCGATGCGCAGCGCGACGGCGAGCGCGACGGCCTGGTCGTCGTCGAAGAGCAGCGGCGGCAGCTCGGCCCCCGCGTCCAGCCGGTACCCGCCGTCCGGTCCCTTGAACGCGACGACGGGATAGCCGAGTTCGCGCAGCCGGTCCACGTCTCGGCGCACGGTGCGGGGGCTGACGTCGAGGCGCTCGGCGAGCAGCGCCCCCGGCCAGTCACGGCGGGCCTGGAGCAGCGAGAGCAGGGACAGCAGGCGCGCTGACGTCTTCGGCATGCCTCCATCGTGCCGCGAGAAGAGGACACTTCCTGACCGCCACCCCTGCGACGGTGGTCCCCGTACGCCACCGGGCACGACGTGAGGACCGACCGCCATGACCACCACCGCACCCCACTCCCCCGCCGCGGCCGAGCGGGCCGAACTGCTCGCCGCCCTCGCCACCGCGCGCGCGGCCCTGACCGGCACCGTGCGCGGGCTCGACGACGCGCGGGCGGCGGCGCGGCCCACGGTCAGCGCCCTCTGCCTCGGCGGGCTCGTCAAGCACGTCGCCGCCATGGAGGAGAGCTGGATGCGCTTCGTGACGGACGGGCCCTCGGCCATGGCCCACGAGCTGCCCGAGGGCGTCACCTGGGCCGATCTCGCCGCGGGCACCGCGCGTGAGGTTCCCCGGTGGGCGAGGGACCACGCGGACGGTTTCCGGATGCTGCCCGGCGAGACCCTGGCGGGGATCCTCGCCGGCTACGAGCGGGTCGCCGCCCGGAGCGAGGAGATCGTCGCCGGCGTGCCCGACCTGTCGGCGGCGCACCCGCTGCCCGAGGCCCCCTGGCACGAGCCGGGCGCGGTGCGCAGCGTGCGCGGGGTGCTGGCACATCTCATCGCCGAGACCGCGCAGCACGCGGGGCACGCGGACATCCTGCGCGAGACACTCGACGGGCGGACGTCCGGCTGACCGCGCCATCCCCACCGAAGGGAACCTCATCGTGACGACGCACACCCCGCGGCGCCCCGCGGCCCCCGCGGGGATCGAACGGACCGCTCCCGGCGCTCGCCACCCGCGGGCCGGGGCGGACGGCGGGCCGGCCCGATGACCGTGCTCTCCGCCCGGGCGCTGAACCGCGCCGCGCTCGCCCGCCAGTTGCTGCTCGACCGCTCGGCCCTGACCGCCCCGGAGGCCGTCCGGCACCTGTGCGGCCTCCAGGCGCAGGAGCCGCAGGAGCCGTTCACCGGGCTCTGGTCCCGGCTGCGCGACTTCGCCCCGGCGGACCTCTCCGGCCTGCTGACCGGCCGGCAGGCGGTACGCGTCCATCTGATGCGCCGCACCATGCACCTGGTCGCCGCCGACGACGCCCTCGGCTGGCGTGCCCGCCACGACGCCATGCTGCGCCAGCGGGTCCTCGCCACCTACCGGCGCGAGCTCGACGGGGTCGACCTCGCCGAACTCGCCGCCGCCGGCCGGGCGGTGATGGCCGACGGCGAGCCCCGCACCATGGGCGAAGTCGCCCGGGCCGTCGTGGGCCGCTGGCCCGGGGCAGGTCCGCGCCCGCTGGGCGAGCTGCTGGTGGCGGCGCTGCTGCCCACCGTCCAGCTGCCCCCGCGCGGGCTGTGGCGCACCACGGGCGGAGCGCGCTACCTGCTCCTCGCCTCCTGGCTGGGCCGCGAGCCGGACCCGCCCGCGCCCGACGGCACCGACCCCGTCGGCGAGGAACTCGTGCTGCGCTATCTGGCGGCGTACGGGCCGGCCGCCACCGCCGACCTGCGTGCCTGGTCCGGGCTCGCCGGGCTGCCCGGGGCGGTCGCCGCGCTCCGGCCCCGGCTGGCCTCCTTCCGCGACGAGGCGGGACGCCTGCTGCTCGACCTGCCCGACGCGCCCCGCCCGGACCCGGACACCCCGGCACCGGTGCGCTTCCTGCCGGCGTTCGACAACGCGGTCCTCGGCTACCAGGACCGCAGCCGGATCATCGACGACGAGCACCGCCTGCTCTCGGTCGCCGGGGAGCGTGTCGTACTGGTCGACGGCCGCGTCGCCGCGACGTGGACGGCCGGCGAGGGCACGGTGACCGTGTCCCCGCTCGGCCGCCTCGCCCGCGCCGACCGCGACGCCGTCGAGTCCGAGGGCACCGCGCTGGCGTCGTTCCTCTCCGACGGCGCCGGGGACCGCGTCAGGTTCGCCCCGTCCCCCTGAGCCACCCTGCGCCACCCTCCTGAGCCGCCCCGCGCCACCCGCGCCGCCCCCACCCGGCCCGGCCCCCTCCGCACCGCCCACCGACCGGCGCGGACGGGGCCGGGTCGCCGTCTCCCACGGGCGCTCCTCAGCAGTGCGGCCTTCCCGCCGGCTGTGGCCAACTCCCGCCCCATAGCGCCGCGTTATGGCAAAGCGTTATTACCCGCCGCGTCCGCACGGCCGGAATCCTGGTGCCGCCCGGAAACCCCCGCACGCACGGCCACCCACCGTGCGTCTTCGGAAATGAGGAGCCTTGCGCATATCCAGGATCGTGACCGCTCTCGCGGCCGCCTTTCTCTCCGCCCTCGCGGTGATCCCCACCGCGACCACCGCCACCGCCGCGCCCACCGGCCCCCAGCCCATCATCGGCGGCGGCTACGCGCAGAGCGGCCCCTGGGCCGCCCGCCTGTTCTCCAACGGCAGGGAGACCTGTTCGGCGACGATCATCGCCCCCACCTGGATCCTGACCGCCAAGCACTGCGTCACCGGCGGCGGGCTGTCGTTCCGCATCGGCAGCCTGGACCAGCACAGCGGCGGCACCGTCGCCAACGGCGCCCAGACCTACACCCACAGCTCGGACCTCGCCCTGGTGCGGCTGGACCGTTCGGTCGGCGGCACCTACGCCACCCTCGGCCAGCCCGGCACCGTCCGCGTCGGCCAGAGCGTCCAGGTCTACGGCTGGGGCGCCACCTCGCAGTGCGGCTCCGAGGCCAACTGCCAGTCCCGCTACCTCAAGGTCGCGAACGTGACCGTGTCCAGCGGCTGCACCGACGCCTACGGCGGCTCCGCGATCTGCGCCCGCCGCGGCAACGGCATCACCGCCGGCGGAGACTCCGGCGGCCCGATGATGCTGAACGGCGTCCAGGTCGGCGTCGCCTCCACCAGCGACCGCCAGACCACCACGGCGTACACCAACGTCACCGCCTACCGGTCCTGGATCCAGTCGGTCGCCGGCGTCTGATCCCGGGAACCCGGGGGCACGCCCCCGGCACCCCGCACATGACGAAGGGCCCCGCACCTCCCTTGCGAGAGGTGCGGGGCCCTTCTTGCAGCTCGGTGAGCTACCAGGTCAGACCAACGGGACTTACTTGTTGATCTTGGTGACCTGGCCGGCGCCCACGGTCCGGCCACCCTCACGGATGGCGAACTTCAGGCCCTCTTCCATGGCGACGGGCTGGATCAGCTCGACGGTCATCTGGGTGTTGTCACCCGGCATGACCATCTCGGTGCCCTCGGGGAGGGTCACGACGCCGGTCACGTCCGTGGTACGGAAGTAGAACTGCGGGCGGTAGTTGTTGAAGAACGGGGTGTGACGGCCACCCTCGTCCTTCGACAGGATGTAGGCCTGGGCCTCGAACTCGGTGTGCGGCGTGACCGAACCGGGCTTGATGATGACCTGGCCGCGCTCGACGTCCTCGCGCTTGATGCCACGGAGGAGCAGACCGACGTTCTCACCGGCCTGGCCCTCGTCGAGCAGCTTGCGGAACATCTCGATGCCGGTGACCGTGGTGGTGGTCTTCTCGGTCTTGATACCGACGATGTCGACGGTCTCGTTGACCTTGAGGACACCACGCTCGATGCGGCCGGTGACGACGGTGCCACGACCGGTGATCGTGAAGACGTCCTCGATCGGCATCAGGAACGGCTTGTCGACGTCACGCTCGGGCTGCGGGATCGCCTCGTCGACGGCGGCCATCAGGTTCAGGACCGACTGGCCCCACTCCTTGTCGCCCTCGAGCGCCTTGAGCGCCGAGACCTTGACGACCGGCAGGTCGTCGCCCGGGAACTCGTACTCGGAGAGGAGCTCACGCACCTCGAGCTCGACGAGCTCCAGGATCTCCTCGTCGTCCACCATGTCGGCCTTGTTCAGGGCGACGACGATGTACGGAACGCCGACCTGGCGGGCCAGGAGCACGTGCTCCTTGGTCTGCGGCATCGGGCCGTCGGTGGCGGCGACCACGAGGATGGCGCCGTCCATCTGCGCCGCACCCGTGATCATGTTCTTGATGTAGTCCGCGTGACCGGGGCAGTCGACGTGGGCGTAGTGACGCGACTCGGTCTGGTACTCGACGTGCGCGATGGAGATGGTGATACCGCGCTGGCGCTCCTCGGGAGCCTTGTCGATCTGGTCGAAGGCCGAGGCCTCGTTCAGGTCCGGGTACGCGTCGTGCAGCACCTTGGTAATGGCGGCCGTGAGGGTCGTCTTACCGTGGTCGATGTGACCGATGGTGCCGATGTTGACGTGCGGCTTAGTCCGCTCGAACTTCGCCTTCGCCACTGGGGTCCTCCTGGAGTGGTTCTGAACGCCTTGCTCATCGGCGCCAGGTGATCTTTGCTGGGAAGCCGGCCGCCGGGGACAACCCCTGAAGGTTTCGGGGCGAACCCCGGCGGTCGGTGTCAAGCCTAAAGCGTCAACTCGGGTGAGTTACTCGCCCTTGGCCTTCGCGATGATCTCCTCGGCGACGTTCCGGGGAACCTCGGCGTAGGAGTCGAACTGCATCGAGTAGCTTGCGCGACCCGAGGTCTTGCTGCGGAGGTCTCCGACGTAGCCGAACATCTCCGAGAGGGGCACGAGGCCCTTCACGACGCGAGCGCCGCTGCGCTCCTCCATGGCCTGGATCTGGCCACGGCGGGAGTTGATGTCGCCGATGACCTCACCCATGTAGTCCTCGGGCGTGGTGACCTCGACGGACATCATCGGCTCGAGAAGCACGGGCGAAGCCTTGCGCGCGGCCTCCTTGAAGGCCTGCGAACCGGCGATCTTGAAGGCGAGCTCGGAGGAGTCGACCTCGTGGTAGCCACCGTCGAGAAGAATGACGCGGACGCCCGTCATCTCGTAGCCCGCCAGGATGCCGAACTGCATGGCCTCCTGCGCACCCGCGTCCACCGAGGGGATGTACTCCTTGGGGATGCGGCCACCGGTGACCTTGTTCACGAACTCGTACGAGGCGTCGCCGCCCTCGATCGGCTCGATCGCGATCTGCACCTTGGCGAACTGACCGGTACCACCGGTCTGCTTCTTGTGCGTGTAGTCGTGACGCTCGACGGCCTTGCGGATCGTCTCGCGGTACGCGACCTGCGGCTTGCCGACGTTGGCCTCGACCTTGAACTCGCGACGCATGCGGTCGACGAGGACGTCGAGGTGGAGCTCACCCATACCACCGATGATGGTCTGGCCGGTCTCCTCGTCCGAGTGGACCTGGAAGGAGGGGTCCTCCTCCGCGAGACGCTGGATGGCGACACCCAGCTTCTCCTGGTCACCCTTGGACTTGGGCTCGATCGCGACCTGGATGACCGGCGCCGGGAAGTCCATGGACTCCAGGATCACCGGGTTCTTCTCGTCGCACAGCGTCTCACCGGTGGTGGTCTGCTTCAGGCCCATGACGGCGACGATGTCGCCGGCGCCCACGGCGTCGATCTCCTCACGCTTGTTCGCGTGCATCCGGTAGATCTTGCCGATGCGCTCCTTCTTGCCCTTGACGGAGTTCAGCACCGAGGTGCCGGCCTCCAGGCGACCCGAGTAGACCCGGATGAAGGTGAGCTTGCCGAGGTGCGGGTCGCTCGCGATCTTGAACGCGAGGGCCGACAGGGGCTCGGACTCGGACGGCTTGCGGGTCACGACCTCCTCCGGGTCCTTGACGCCGTGGCCCTCGATGGCCTCGACGTCCAGGGGGGAGGGGAGGTAGCGCACGACGGCGTCGAGCAGGGGCTGGACGCCCTTGTTCTTGAACGCGGTGCCGCAGAACACGGGGGTGACCGTGGTGTCGCCGCCCTTGCCGGACGCGATGGTGATACGACGGATCGCGGCGTACAGCTGCTCCTCGGTGGGCTCCTGGCCCTCCAGGTACAGCTCCATGATCTCTTCGTCGTTCTCCGCGACGGTCTCGACCAGCTTGCCGCGCCACTCCTCGGCGGCCTCGGTGTGCGTGGCCGGGATGTCGACGACGTCGTACATCTCACCCTTGGTGGCCTCGGCGGACCAGACCAGGGCCTTCATGCGGACGAGGTCGACCACGCCCTTGAAGTCGGCCTCGGCGCCGATCGGGAGCTGCATGACGATCGGGGTCGCGCCGAGGCGGTTCACGATCATGTCGACACAGCGGTGGAACTCGGCACCGGTGCGGTCGAGCTTGTTGACGAAGCAGATGCGCGGCACGCCGTAGCGGTCGGCCTGGCGCCACACCGTCTCGGACTGCGGCTCCACACCGGCGACACCGTCGAACACGGTCACGGCGCCGTCGAGGACGCGGAGCGAACGCTCCACCTCGACGGTGAAGTCCACGTGACCGGGGGTGTCGATGATGTTGATGGTGTGGTCGACGTCCTCGAGCGGCCAGTGACAGGTCGTCGCGGCGGACGTGATGGTGATGCCGCGCTCCTGCTCCTGCTCCATCCAGTCCATCGTGGCAGCGCCGTCGTGGACCTCACCGATCTTGTAGCTCACACCGGTGTAGAACAGGATGCGCTCGGTGGTCGTCGTCTTGCCCGCGTCGATGTGGGCCATGATCCCGATGTTGCGGACCTTGGCCAGGTCAAGCGAAGTGGTGGCCATATGGCTCAGTCTTCTCTCGGTCTCGATGGGGGTAGCGACTACCAGCGGTAGTGCGCGAAGGCCTTGTTGGACTCGGCCATCTTGTGCGTGTCCTCACGCTTCTTGACCGAAGCGCCGAGGCCGTTGGAGGCGTCGAGCAGTTCGTTCATGAGGCGCTCGGTCATGGTCTTCTCGCGGCGGGCGCGGGAGTAGCCCACGACCCAGCGCAGCGCGAGGGTGGAGGCGCGGCCCGGCTTGACCTCGATCGGCACCTGGTAGGTGGCGCCACCGACACGGCGGGACTTGACCTCGAGGGACGGCTTGACGTTCTCGAGAGCGCGCTTCAGCGTGATGACCGGGTCGGCGCCGGTCTTCTCGCGAAGACCCTCCATGGCGCCGTAGACGATCCGCTCGGCGGTGGAACGCTTGCCGTTCAGCAGGATCTTGTTGATGAGCGAGGTCACCAGAGGAGAACCGTAGACCGGGTCGATGATGACCGGGCGCTTCGGGGCGGGGCCCTTACGAGGCATTCTTACTTCTCCTTCTTGGCGCCGTAGCGGCTGCGGGCCTGCTTGCGGTTCTTGACGCCCTGGGTGTCCAGGGAACCGCGGATGATCTTGTAGCGAACACCCGGCAGGTCCTTCACACGGCCACCACGCACGAGCACGATGGAGTGCTCCTGCAGGTTGTGTCCCTCACCCGGGATGTAGGCCGTGACCTCGATACCGGAGGTCAGACGCACACGCGCGACCTTACGGAGGGCCGAGTTCGGCTTCTTCGGGGTGGTCGTGAACACACGCGTGCAGACGCCGCGGCGCTGAGGGGAACCCTCGAGTGCGGGCGTCTTGTTCTTCTCGACCTTGTCCTGCCGGCCCTTGCGGACCAGCTGCTGGATCGTAGGCACTACTTCTCCGGTTTCTGTGTGCCGTCTGTGAAACTAACCTGGAACGTCACCGACCCACGCGGTCGGGTGTGTCGGAAGCTGCGGACCTCCGCACAAGGCGGAAACGGCGCAGATCGCGGTGGCCGGTCTCGGACTCGCGGTGCGGTTGAGGACACGCACACGAGCCCAGGCACACCCCAGGCACAAGGTCTGAGCGTACCTACCGCATCGGCATCGGTCAAAACAAATGGCCTCGCGCAGCCGCCCACGGCCTTCGGGCGGCGCCCGCCGCCCCCGGGCGACCCGCTCGGCGCCCCGCCCCCGCCGGCCCGGCGAACGCCGGAGGGCGGCCACCCCCACGGGGTGACCGCCCTCCGGACGTCGCTCACGCCTTACTGGTTGTACGGACCGTAGTCGTAGTCCTCCAGCGGGACGGCCTGGCCGGAGCCGGTGCCGAACGGCGAGTAGTCGATGTCGTCGTAGCCGACGGCCGAGTACATCGCGGCCTTGGCCTCCTCGGTCGGCTCGACCCGGATGTTGCGGTAGCGGGACAGACCCGTACCGGCCGGGATGAGCTTACCGATGATGACGTTCTCCTTGAGGCCGATCAGGGAGTCCGACTTGGCGTTGATCGCCGCGTCGGTCAGGACCCTGGTCGTCTCCTGGAAGGACGCCGCGGACAGCCACGACTCGGTCGCCAGCGAGGCCTTGGTGATACCCATCAGCTGCGGACGGCCGGAGGCGGGGTGACCGCCCTCGGTGACCACACGACGGTTCTCGGTCTCGAAGCGCGAACGCTCGACCAGCTCGCCCGGCAGCAGCTCCGCGTCGCCGGACTCGATGATCGTCACACGGCGCAGCATCTGCCGGATGATGATCTCGATGTGCTTGTCGTGGATCGACACGCCCTGCGAGTTGTAGACCTTCTGGACCTCGCCGACCAGGTGGACCTGGACCGCGCGCTGGCCGAGGATGCGCAGCACGTCGTGCGGGTTGGTCGCACCGAAGGCCAGCGGCTCGCCGACCTGGACGTGGTCGCCCTCGCGGACCTTGAGCTTGGCACGCTTCGAGATCGGGTACGCCGTCTCGTCGCTGCCGTCGTCCGGGGTGACGACGATCTTCTTGGTCTTCTCGGTCTCCTCGATCCGCACGCGGCCGGCGGCCTCGGAGATCGGGGCGACACCCTTCGGGGTACGGGCCTCGAAGAGCTCGACGACACGCGGCAGACCCTGGGTGATGTCGTCACCGGCCACACCACCGGTGTGGAAGGTACGCATCGTCAGCTGGGTACCGGGCTCACCGATGGACTGGGCGGCGATGATGCCGACCGCCTCACCGATGTCGACCAGCTTGCCGGTGGCCAGCGAACGGCCGTAGCAGAAGGCACAGGTGCCGACGGCCGACTCGCAGGTCAGGACCGAGCGGGTCTTGACCTCCTCGACGCCCGCGGCGACCACGGCGTCGATGAGCACGTCACCGAGGTCGACGTTGGCCGGCGCGATGACCTTGCCGTCCACGACGACGTCCTCGGCGAGCATCCGCGCGTACACGGAGGTCTCGACGTCCTCCGCCTTGCGCAGCACGCCGTCGGCGCCCCGCTCGGCGATCCGCAGCTTGAGGCCGCGGTCGGTGCCGCAGTCCTCCTCGCGGATGATGACGTCCTGCGAGACGTCCACCAGACGACGGGTCAGGTAACCCGAGTCGGCGGTACGCAGGGCGGTGTCCGCCAGACCCTTACGGGCACCGTGCGTGGAGATGAAGTACTCCAGCACGGACAGGCCCTCACGGAAGGACGCCTTGATCGGACGCGGGATGGTCTCGTTCTTGGCGTTCGACACCAGACCACGCATACCGGCGATCTGACGCATCTGCATCATGTTTCCACGAGCACCCGAGTTGACCATCATGAAGATGGGGTTGGTCTTCGGGAAGTTCGCGTTCATCGCCTCGGCGACCTCGTTGGTCGCCTTGGTCCAGATCGCGATGAGCTCCTGGGTGCGCTCGTCCTTGGTGATCAGACCGCGCTCGTACTGCTTCTGGACCTTCTCGTCCTGGGCCTCGTAGCCCGCGACGATCTCCTTCTTCGCCTCGGGAACGACGACGTCGGAGATGGCCACGGTGACACCGGAACGGGTCGCCCAGAAGAAGCCGGACGCCTTCAGGTTGTCGAGCGTCGCCGCCACGATGACCTTGGGGTAGCGCTCGGCCAGGTCGTTGACGATCTCGGAGAGCTGCTTCTTGCCCACCGAGTAGTCGACGAACGGGTAGTCCTCGGGCAGCAGCTCGTTGAAGAGCGCACGGCCGAGCGTGGTCTTCAGACGGAAGCTGTCGCCCTGCTGCCAGGTGTTCTCCTCGCCCTCCTCGGGCGCCGGAGGCGTCCAGCCGCGCGGCGGGATGGTGCCCACCGGGAAGCGGATGTCGACCTTCGCCTGGAGCGAGAGCTCGCGGGCGTCGAAGGCCATGATCGCCTCGGCGGTGGAGCCGAAGGACCGGCCCTCGCCGATGACCTCGCGCTCCTCCTCGTCCGTGGTGAGGAAGAAGAGGCCGAGCACCATGTCCTGGGTGGGCATGGTGACCGGACGGCCGTCGGCCGGCTTGAGGATGTTGTTGGAGGACAGCATCAGGATGCGGGCCTCGGCCTGCGCCTCCGCGGAGAGCGGCAGGTGCACGGCCATCTGGTCACCGTCGAAGTCCGCGTTGAACGCGGTGCAGACGAGCGGGTGGATCTGGATGGCCTTGCCCTCGACGAGCTGCGGCTCGAAGGCCTGGATGCCGAGGCGGTGCAGCGTGGGCGCACGGTTCAGCAGCACCGGGTGCTCGGCGATGACCTCTTCGAGGACGTCGTACACCACGGTGCGGCCGCGCTCGACCATGCGCTTGGCCGACTTGATGTTCTGCGCGTGGTTCAGGTCGACCAGGCGCTTCATCACGAACGGCTTGAAGAGCTCCAGCGCCATGGCCTTCGGCAGACCGCACTGGTGCAGCTTGAGCTGCGGGCCGACGACGATGACGGAACGCGCCGAGTAGTCGACTCGCTTGCCGAGCAGGTTCTGACGGAAACGGCCCTGCTTGCCCTTGAGCATGTCGCTCAGGGACTTCAGCGGACGGTTGCCGGGGCCCGTGACCGGGCGGCCGCGGCGGCCGTTGTCGAAGAGGGCGTCGACCGCCTCCTGGAGCATGCGCTTCTCGTTGTTCACGATGATCTCGGGCGCGCCGAGGTCGAGAAGCCGCTTCAGGCGGTTGTTGCGGTTGATGACACGGCGGTACAGGTCGTTCAGGTCGGAGGTCGCGAAGCGGCCACCGTCGAGCTGCACCATCGGACGCAGGTCCGGCGGGATGACCGGGACGCAGTCCAGCACCATGCCCTTGGGGCTGTTGGAGGTCTGCAGGAACGCGGAGACGACCTTGAGGCGCTTGAGCGCACGGGTCTTCTTCTGGCCCTTGCCGGTGCGGATGATCTCGCGGAGGCGCTCGGCCTCCTCGTCGAGGTCGAAGGACTCCAGGCGCTTCTGCAGCGCGGCGGCGCCCATCGAGCCGTCGAAGTAGGTGCCGAAGCGGTCGCGCAGCTCGCGGTAGAGCAGCTCGTCGCCCTCCAGGTCCTGGACCTTGAGGTTCTTGAAGCGGTTCCACACCTCGTCGAGACGGTCGATCTCGCGCTGGGCGCGGTCACGGAGCTGCTTCATCTCGCGCTCGGCGCCCTCGCGCACCTTGCGGCGCACGTCGGCCTTGGCGCCCTCGGCCTCGAGCTCGGCCAGGTCGGTCTCGAGCTTCTTGGCGCGGGCCTCGAGGTCTGCGTCGCGGCGGTTCTCGATCTGCTGGCGCTCGACGGAGACGTGGGCCTCCAGCGACGGCAGGTCGCGCGTACGGCGCTCGTCGTCGACGTACGTGATCATGTAGGCGGCGAAGTAGATGACCTTCTCGAGGTCCTTCGGCGCCAGGTCCAGCAGGTAGCCCAGGCGCGACGGGACGCCCTTGAAGTACCAGATGTGGGTGACGGGAGCGGCCAGCTCGATGTGGCCCATCCGCTCACGGCGCACCTTGGCGCGGGTGACCTCGACGCCACAGCGCTCACAGATGATGCCCTTGAAGCGGACACGCTTGTACTTGCCGCAGTAGCACTCCCAGTCCCGGGTCGGACCGAAGATCTTCTCGCAGAAGAGTCCGTCCTTCTCGGGCTTCAGGGTGCGGTAGTTGATGGTCTCCGGCTTCTTGACCTCGCCGTGGGACCAGGTCCGGATGTCGTCCGCGGTGGCCAGGCCGATCCGCAGCTCGTCGAAGAAGTTGACGTCGAGCACTTTTTCGTCAATCCCTCTTTCGGGGTTGTGCCCTCCGCGTCAGCGGAAAACGGGCTCTGTATCAGTGGTCTGTACGGTCCCGGGGACGGTGGGGGCTCCCTTCCGGGAGCCCCCACCGGGCCCGTCAGACCTCTTCGACGCTGCTCGGCTCGCGCCGGGACAGGTCGATACCGAGCTCCTCCGCGGCGCGGAAGACGTCCTCGTCCGTGTCGCGCATCTCGATGGACATGCCGTCCGAGGACAGCACCTCCACGTTGAGGCAGAGCGACTGCATTTCCTTGATGAGCACCTTGAAGGACTCGGGAATGCCGGGCTCGGGGATGTTCTCGCCCTTGACGATGGCCTCGTAGACCTTCACGCGGCCGGTCACGTCGTCGGACTTGATCGTCAGCAGCTCCTGGAGTGCGTAGGCGGCGCCGTACGCCTCCAGCGCCCACACCTCCATCTCACCGAATCGCTGGCCACCGAACTGGGCCTTACCACCCAGCGGCTGCTGGGTGATCATCGAGTACGGACCGGTCGAACGGGCGTGGAGCTTGTCGTCGACCAGGTGGTGGAGCTTGAGGATGTACATGTACCCGACCGAGATCGGGTCCGGGAACGGCTCGCCGGAGCGGCCGTCGAACAGGCGCGCCTTACCGGTCGGGAGCACCATGCGCTCTCCGTCGCGGTTCGGGATGGTGTGCTGGAGCAGGCCGGCCAGCTCGTCCTCGCGGGCACCGTCGAAGACCGGGGTCGCGACGTTGGTGCCGGCGGCGACGTCGTCCGCGCCGATGGCCTGGAGGCGCTGCGCCCACTCGTCCGCGAGGCCGGAGACGTCCCAGCCGCGGCTGGCGAGCCAGCCGAGGTGGATCTCCAGGACCTGTCCCGGGTTCATTCGGGACGGGACACCCAGCGGGTTGAGGATGATGTCGACCGGGGTGCCGTCCTCCAGGAACGGCATGTCCTCGATCGGCAGGATCTTGGAGATGACGCCCTTGTTGCCGTGGCGGCCGGCGAGCTTGTCACCATCGGTGATCTTGCGCTTCTGGGCCACGTAGACGCGGACCAGCTGGTTGACGCCCGGAGGAAGCTCGTCGCCCTCCTCGCGGTCGAAGACGCGCACGCCGATGACCTTGCCGGTCTCGCCGTGGGGCACCTTCAGCGAGGTGTCGCGGACCTCGCGCGCCTTCTCGCCGAAGATCGCGCGGAGCAGGCGCTCCTCCGGGGTGAGCTCGGTCTCGCCCTTGGGCGTGACCTTGCCGACCAGGATGTCGCCGGCGACGACCTCGGCACCGATCCGGATGATGCCGCGCTCGTCGAGGTCGGCGAGGACCTCCTCGGAGACGTTCGGGATGTCCCGGGTGATCTCCTCGGGGCCCAGCTTGGTGTCACGGGCGTCGACCTCGTGCTCCTCGATGTGGATCGAGGAGAGGACGTCGTCCTGCACGAGGCGCTGCGACAGGATGATCGCGTCCTCGTAGTTGTGGCCCTCCCACGGCATGAACGCCACGAGCAGGTTCTTGCCGAGCGCCATCTCGCCGTTCTCCGTGGCGGGACCGTCGGCGAGGACCTGGCCCTCGATGATCCGGTCGCCCTCGTCGACGACGACCTTCTGGTTGACCGAGGTGCCCTGGTTGGAGCGGGAGAACTTGTGCAGGCGGTACGTGGTGTACGTGCCGTCGTCGTTGGCGATGGTGATGTAGTCCGCGGAGACCTCCTGGACCACACCGTCCTTCTCGGCCTTGAGCACGTCGCCGGCGTCGGTGGCGCAGCGGTACTCCATGCCGGTGCCCACGAGCGGCGCCTCGGACTTGATGAGCGGCACGGCCTGCCTCATCATGTTCGCGCCCATGAGGGCGCGGTTGGCGTCGTCGTGCTCGAGGAACGGGATCATGGCGGTCGCGACCGACACCATCTGGCGCGGCGAGACGTCCATGTAGTCGACGTCCGTGCCGGGCACGTAGTCGACCTCGCCGCCACGGCGGCGGACCAGCACGCGGGACTCGGCGAACCGGAGCTCGTCGGTCAGCGGCGCGTTGGCCTGCGCGATGACGAAGCGGTCCTCCTCGTCGGCGGTGAGGTAGTCGACGTCGTCGCCGACGACACCCTCGACGACCTTGCGGTACGGCGTCTCGATGAAGCCGAACGCGTTGATCCGGCCGTACGAGGCGAGCGAACCGATCAGACCGATGTTCGGGCCTTCGGGCGTCTCGATCGGACACATGCGGCCGTAGTGCGACGGGTGCACGTCACGGACCTCGAAGCCGGCCCGCTCACGGGACAGACCACCCGGGCCGAGGGCGTTGAGACGACGCTTGTGCGTCAGGCCCGACAGCGGGTTGTTCTGGTCCATGAACTGCGAGAGCTGGCTGGTGCCGAAGAACTCCTTGATGGAGGCGACGACCGGCCGGATGTTGATCAGGGTCTGCGGCGTGATCGCCTCGACGTCCTGGGTGGTCATCCGCTCGCGCACGACCCGCTCCATACGGGCGAGACCCGTACGGACCTGGTTCTGGATCAGCTCGCCGACGTTGCGGATGCGGCGGTTGCCGAAGTGGTCGATGTCGTCCGTCTCGACCATGATCGAGCGGCCGGACTCGCCGACCGTCTCGGTCTCACCGGCGTGCAGCTTCACCAGGTACTTGATGGTGGCGATGACGTCGTCGGTGGTGAGCACGCCGGCGTCCAGCGGCTCGTTCGCGCCGAGCTTCTTGTTCACCTTGTAGCGGCCGACCTTCGCGAGGTCGTAGCGCTTCGGGTTGAAGTAGAGGTTCTCGAGCAGCGTCTGAGCGGCCTCGCGGGTGGGCGGCTCGCCCGGGCGCAGCTTGCGGTAGATGTCGAGCAGCGCGTCGTCCTGGCCCTGGGTGTGGTCCTTCTCCAGGGTGGCGCGCATGGACTCGTACTCGCCGAACTCCTCGAGGATCTGCTCGGTCGTCCAGCCGAGCGCCTTGAGCAGGACGGTCACGGACTGCTTGCGCTTGCGGTCGATGCGCACACCGACCATGTCGCGCTTGTCGATCTCCATCTCCAGCCAGGCACCCCGGGACGGGATGATCTTGGCGGTGTAGATGTCCTTGTCGGACGTCTTGTCGATGGAGGAGTCGAAGTAGACACCCGGCGAGCGCACGAGCTGCGACACGACGACACGCTCGGTGCCGTTGATGACGAAGGTGCCCTTGTTGGTCATGAGCGGGAAGTCGCCCATGAAGACCGTCTGGGACTTGATCTCGCCGGTCTCGTTGTTCGTGAACTCGGCGGTGACGAAGAGCGGGGCGGCGAACGTGAAGTCGCGGTCCTTGCACTCGTCGATGGAGTTCTTCGGGGGCTCGAAACGGTGGTCGCGGAAGGTCAGCGACATCGACCCGGAGAAGTCCTCGATCGGGGAGATCTCCTCGAAGATCTCCTCCAGACCGGACTTCGTGGGGACGTCCTGTCCGCTGTCGAGAGCCGCCTCGACACGAGCCTTCCATGCGGCATTGCCGAGCAGCCAGTCGAAGCTCTCGGTCTGGAGCGCAAGGAGGTTCGGAACCTCGAGGGGCTCCTTGATCTTTGCAAAGGAGATGCGCAGCGGGGCAGTGCTGGCGCCGTTGTTCGTATTCGCGGTCGAGGCGTTGCGCGAGGCGGCCAAGAGGGGGTCCTTCCGAGGGCTCGGACTCACTACGCGCGTACCGGTCCCATGCTGTGCGTCGAAAGAAGGCCCAGGTCGGGGCTTGTTTTCGGTCGATGCTCAGGTATGGAGATGCCCCTGGTGACGGGCAGGGGGCAGCTAACAGGCAGCGCAAAGGGTCAGTGTAGCCACATGGCACACTGATGTCCAGTCCCGGTTTTGGGAAGACACGAGACCCTTCGTTGTACTCAACTCCGCGAACCCCATGCGCCGTGAGGCGCACATCGATACTGCCCGTTCGGCCGCCGATCCATGCCTCGGATACGGATCGTTGTGGCGACGCGTCCTGAGAATTGCGCGCTGCGTGCGGTTCGTCAAGGCCCCCTGCCCCCGGGCTGCCGCCAAGGGTCGCCCGCAGGCCACCGGGAGCGGGGCGTCTGCCTGCGGATTCGCTCCGCAGACGGCCATGATCACCCTACCCCGCACAGCGGGAAGAGCAAGGCAGCCTCCACCGGCCCGCCCGCATGCCGAAGGGCGACCACCCGGTTGGATGATCGCCCTTCGGTGTGCGTGCGTTACACACCGGGAGTCGGCGGACTCCCGACGCGCACGCTCAGTGAGTCACGGGGACTCGTGAGGTCACTTGACCTCGACGGAGGCGCCGGCGGCCTTGAGGGACTCGGCAGCCTTCTCCGCGGCCTCCTTGGCGACCTTCTCGAGGACCGGCTTCGGGGTGCCGTCGACGAGGTCCTTGGCCTCCTTCAGACCCAGGGAGGTCAGCTCGCGCACGACCTTGATGACCTGGATCTTCTTCTCGCCGGCGCCGGTGAGGATGACGTCGAACTCGTCCTGCTCCTCGACGGCCTCGGCGGCGGCGGCCGGGCCGGCCGGGGCGGCGGCGACGGCCGCGGCGGCGGTGACGTCGAACTTCTCCTCGAAGGCCTTCACGAACTCGGAGAGCTCGATGAGGGTCATCTCTTCGAACTGCGCGAGCAGGTCGTCCTGGGACAGCTTCGCCATGATGGCGTCCTTCCACTCATTCGGCTGGTGCCGTGTGTACATGTAGGCGGGCGTACATTTCGGCCCGCTGCGACCCGCGCCTAGGCGGCGAGGGTCATTGCGCGAGCCGAATTACTCGGCACCGCCCTGCTCGGCCTGCTTGGCACGAAGCGCCTCCGCGGTGCGGACGAACTTCGAGGGAAGCGCCTGGAAGAGCTGAGCAGTCTGCGTCTGCTTGCCCTTGAAGGCACCCGCCAGCTTGGCGAGCAGAACCTCGCGGGACTCGAGGTCCGCGAGCTTCTTGATCTCATCGGCGGACAGCGCCTTGCCATCAAGGACACCGCCCTTGATGATCAGGTTCGGGTTGTCCTTGGCGAAGTCACGAAGACCCTTCGCCGACTCCACCGGGTCACCGGTGATGAAGGCAACCGCCGTCGGACCAGCGAAGTGGTCGTCGAGCGAGGTGATCCCGGCCTCATTGGCCGCAATCTTGGTCAGCGTGTTCTTCACCACGGCGTACTGGGCGTTCTCACCGAGCGAACGACGCAGCGTCTTGAGCTGCGCCACGGTGAGACCCCGGTACTCGGTCAGCACAGCGGCGTTCGAGCTGCGGAACTGCTCCGCGAGCTCGGCTACCGCGGCAGCCTTGTCGGGCCTTGCCATGAGCGTCGGCCTCCTTCCGGGTGATGAGGACCGCTCAGAAGGGGCTGAACAAAACGAAACGCCCCGGCGCAGGCGCACGGGGCGTAGCTCGACCGGAACGGAAACCGTCCGGGAGCTTTCCACAGTCACCTGCGCGGGTCGTCCGCTCTGAGCGGATCCTTCGGCCACCGGACCCTCGGGAAGGAGAGCACGGCAACGACCAGCGGTCTTTGGCTTCTGTGGAAGAGTACGGGAACGGATCCCCGTCAGGCAAATCCGGTCAACTGCGGCCGCCGGGTCAGGAAGCGGCCGAGTCCGACTGGGCGTCCTGGGCGGCCTCGAGACCCTCGCCGAGCTCACTCAGCATCTCCATCAGGTCGACGGTCTCGCCGGCCGGAGGGGTCTGCACGGTGGCCTTGGCGCCGTAGTCGGAGTACTCGGCCACGATCGTCATGGCGCCCTCGGGGCTGTCCATGCCCACGTTCATCTTGGCCGGGTAGCCGTCGCCGTCGACCCAGACCTCGATGTCGTAGCCCTCGATGCCGGCATTCTCGACGCCCTGCAGCAGGCTCTTGCGCTCCTCCGCGGAGAGCACGTCGAGGGACTCGTTGGCGTCGACCATCTCGGCGACGGTGAGCGAGCCCTTGTAGTGGTCCGTGTCGACGCCGCCGACCTTCTCGGAGCCCACGTGCTTCAGGTTGGGCGAGTCGAGCAGGATGGCGAGCTGGGCGGCCGGGTCCTGGTTCATGTTCTCCAGGCCGCCGGTCATCTGCTTCTGCAGTTCCTTGTCGCCGGACTGCTCGGCTATCGCGCCGATGTCCATCTTCATCCAGCGCTTGCCGTCCATGTCCTTGGCGGCCTCGGCGCCCATGTCCATGTACATCACGTTGTCGACCATGAGCATGCGCATCTGCTCGGGGCCGCCGGGCTCGGTCTGGAACGCCTCGCCCTTCACCGTCATGTCCATCAGCGTCGGGTCCCACCCCATGACGCCCGTCATCTCCATGTCGCCGCCGCCCTCCATGGAGGCCGGCATCTTCATCGTCATCCGCACCTTGGCGGACTTGGCCTCGGAGGTCTTCTCGAACGCGGCCGTCAGGGCCTGGGTGGCCGCCGAACGGTCCTGCGTCTTCGCCTTCGCGGCGGGCGCGTCGGCGGCCTTCTTCTCCTCGCCCTGACAGCCGGCGACACCGGCGATCACCGCGAGAGCCGTGACCGCCACGCCCGCGCGCCTCATGACCGACTTGCTCATTCCCCACCCCTGGTTGTCGTTTGCGAACTCTTTAACCGTAACCCACGGGTACCACACCGGAGAAAAGGAAAACCGGCCCCCACCGCCTCAACTGCGCGGTGGGGGCCGGTTCTTCAGACGCGAGACCCGCGGCTGCCGTCCTGGGATCAGACGGCGGCCGGGTCCTCCTCGACGAGGAGGTTGCGGGTGCGGTTGGAGTCCAGCGGGATGCCGGGGCCCATCGTCGTCGTCAGGGTCGCCTTCTTGATGTAGCGGCCCTTGGCGGCGGACGGCTTCAGACGGAGGATCTCGTCCAGCGCCGCCGCGTAGTTCTCGACCAGCTTCGTCTCGTCGAAGGAAACCTTGCCGATGATGAAGTGCAGGTTCGAGTGCTTGTCGACGCGGAACTCGATCTTGCCGCCCTTGATCTCGTTGACGGCCTTGGCGACGTCCATCGTGACGGTGCCGGTCTTCGGGTTCGGCATCAGACCACGCGGACCGAGCACGCGGCCCAGGCGGCCGACCTTGCCCATGAGGTCCGGGGTGGCGACGACCGCGTCGAACTCGTTCAGGCGCTGGCCCTTGGAGATCTCGTCGATCAGTTCGTCGGAGCCGACGATGTCGGCGCCCGCGGCTTCCGCTGCCGCAGCACGGTCACCGGTCGCGAAGACCAGGACCCGGGCGGTCTTGCCGGTGCCGTGCGGAAGGTTGACGGTGCCACGGACCATCTGGTCCGCCTTGCGCGGGTCGACACCCAGGCGGAAGGCGACCTCGACGGTGCCGTCGAACTTGGTGGCGGCGGTGTCCTTGGCGAGACGGACGGCCTCGAGCGGGGCGTAGTTCCGCTCCCGGTCGACCTTGGCGTCCGCGCCGCGGAGAGCCTTGCTGCGCTTCACTTCTTCTCCTGTGGAGTAACACCATGCGGGGTCGCCGCACGGCTCAGGTGTGGAGTCGTGGTCCGGGCCGGCGCTGGCCCTGCCACTGAGGTCTTACGGGGACTGTCAGCCCTCGACCGTGATGCCCATGGAACGGGCGGTGCCGGCGATGATCTTCTCCGCGGCGTCCAGGTCGTTGGCGTTCAGGTCGGGCATCTTGGTGGTGGCGATGTCACGGACCTGGTCGCGCGTCAGCTTGGCGACCTTGGTCTTGTGCGGCTCGCCGGAGCCCTTGTCCACACCCGCGGCCTTGAGGATCAGCTTGGCGGCCGGCGGAGTCTTGGTCACGAAGGTGAAGGAACGGTCCTCGTAGACCGTGATCTCCACCGGCACGACCATGCCACGCTGCGACTCGGTCGCGGCGTTGTAGGCCTTGCAGAACTCCATGATGTTGACGCCGTGCTGACCCAGGGCGGGACCGACCGGCGGAGCCGGGTTGGCCGCGCCGGCCTGGATCTGGAGCTTGATAAGCCCCGTGACCTTCTTCTTCTTGGGAGGCATGTGCTCTCTCCGGGTCTAGTGAGAGTTTTCGGCACTCCGTCCGGTCATCCGGATGGAGGCATACCGCACAACGATAACGGGTATTGATGCGCGGCCAAAAACCGAGCAGGTCAGACAGCCCGGAATGGGCGGTCCGACCTGTTCGGAAGCCGTACGTCCAGAAGGTTCAGTTCTTCTGGATCTGGTCGAAGCTCAGCTCGACCGGGGTCTCGCGGCCGAAGATCTCGACGAGGCCCTTGACCTTCTTCGAGTCGGCGTTGATCTCGTTGATCGTGGCCTGGAGCGTGGCGAACGGGCCGTCGGTGACGGTGACCGAGTCGCCGACCTCGAAGTCCAGGACCTGGACCTCGACCTTGCGGGCCGGAGCCGGCTTGCCCTCGGCCTCGGCGGCCTCGCGGGCGGCCTTCTCCTCGGCCTCGGGGGCGAGCATCTTGACGATCTCGTCCAGCGTCAGCGGGTACGGGTCGTAGGCGTTGCCCACGAAGCCGGTGACACCGGGCGTGTTGCGCACGACGCCCCAGGACTCGTTCGTCAGGTCCATGCGGACGAGCACATAGCCGGGCAGCTTGTTCTGCCGGACGTTCTTGCGCTCGCCGTTCTTGATCTGGACGATCTCTTCCTCGGGGACCTCGGCCTGGTAGATGAAGTCCTCGACGTTCAGCGAGACGGCACGCTGCTCCAGGTTGGCCTTCACGCGCTTCTCGTAGCCCGCGTAGGTGTGGATCACGTACCACTCGCCGGGCAGACCGCGGAGTTCGTCACGCAGTGCGGCGATCGGGTCGGCCGGGGCCTCGGGCTCGGCGGCGGGCTCGTCCTCGGCCTCCGCCTCGGCGGCCTCGTCGTCCTCGCCGGCGGGCTCGTCGTCCTCGGCCTCGTCCTCGTCGGCGGAGGAGTCGTCCTCGGTGTGCAGTGCTGCGTCCTCGGCGGCCTCGCCCGCGGCGTCGTCGGCGGCCTCGGCCTCGTCCGGATCCACAGCGTCTGCCGCCTCGACGATGTCGAGCTCGTCCTCGGTGGACTCGAAGCTCTCGCCGGACCGGGCGGAGTCGTTCAGGTTCGCGTCAGACACGGTGGCTGCTTCTTCCTGGATACATATGGGTGGAACATGCGAAAGGGGCGCCGTTTGACGGCGCCCTCCGCGGATCAGCCGAAGACGTACTTGACTGCTTCCTGGAAGCCGAAGTCAATCACGGTCACGAGGCCGATCATGACGACGACGAAGATAATCACCACTGTGGTGTACGTCGTCAGCTGGCTGCGCGTAGGCCAGACGACCTTGCGGAGCTCGGCGACGATCTGGCGGTAGAAGAGGCCGAGGCGGCCCAGCGGGCCCTTCTTGCCGCGCTTGCCGCCCTTGCGGGGCTTCTTGTCCCGCGACTCGTCCTCGGCATCAGGCATGTCGATGGAGCCCACGGCGTCCGTCACGATCTCTCACCTGATTCCCGGGTCGGCCGTGCCGCGCCCGGTGGAGCCGCACGGCGGTGCATTGAAGTACGTACATGCGCACACAGCCTGGCGAAGGTGTGTGTAGCAGGGCCGGAGGGACTTGAACCCCCAACCGCTGGTTTTGGAGACCAGTGCTCTACCAATTGAGCTACGACCCTTTGTGGTGCCCCCCAACCTACCGCATCCGGCCGGATGCACTAAGTGCCCGGTGCGGATGTGGCTGGTGAAGGCCAACGACGGTTGAGTGTACGTGTTCCCAGGCCCGGCGTCGAACACGATCCACTCCGGCGGTGGGACGGTCCGCTTCTGACCACTGTTGTCCGCTCCTCGAAACCTGTGTGCCGCCCCGGTTTGGCGTCTGGGAGCATGGGCCGCATGAGCGCTGCAACCCCTCCCACCGAGCGCCGGGTCTCCGCCCGCATCGGCGCGATCTCCGAGTCCGCGACCCTCGCCGTCGACGCCAAGGCCAAGGCCCTCAAGGCCGCCGGGCGTCCGGTGATCGGCTTCGGCGCGGGTGAGCCCGACTTCCCGACGCCCGACTACATCGTCGAGGCCGCCGTCGAGGCCTGCCGCAACCCGAAGTACCACCGCTACACGCCGGCCGGCGGTCTGCCCGAGCTGAAGAAGGCCATCGCCGAGAAGACCCTCCGGGACTCCGGGTACGAGGTCGACCCCGCCCAGATCCTGGTGACCAACGGCGGCAAGCAGGCCATCTACGAGGCGTTCGCCGCGATCCTCGACCCGGGTGACGAGGTCGTCGTCCCCGCCCCGTACTGGACCACGTACCCCGAGTCGATCCGGCTCGCGGGCGGCGTGCCGGTCGAGGTCGTCGCCGACGAGACCACCGGCTACCGGGTCTCGGTGGAGCAGCTGGAGGCCGCGCGCACCGAGCGGACGAAGGTCGTCCTGTTCGTCTCGCCGTCCAACCCGACCGGCGCGGTCTACAGCGAGGCCGACGCCCGCGCGATCGGCGAGTGGGCCGCCGAGCACGGCCTGTGGGTGCTGACCGACGAGATCTACGAGCACCTCGTCTACGGCGACGCGACGTTCACCTCGCTGCCCGCCCTGGTGCCGGCGCTCCGCGAGAAGTGCATCGTGGTCAACGGCGTCGCCAAGACGTACGCGATGACCGGCTGGCGCGTGGGGTGGATCATCGGCCCCAAGGACGTCGTGAAGGCCGCGACCAACCTCCAGTCGCACGCCACCTCCAACGTCTCCAACGTGGCGCAGGTCGCCGCGCTGGCCGCCGTCTCCGGCGACCTGGAGGCCGTGAAGGAGATGCGCAAGGCGTTCGACCGCCGCCGCCAGACCATCGTGAAGATGCTGAGCGAGATCGACGGCGTGGTGTGCCCGACCCCCGAGGGCGCGTTCTACGCCTACCCGTCGGTGAAGGGCCTGCTCGGCAAGGAGATCCGCGGCAAGCGCCCGCAGACCTCGGTGGAGCTCGCCGCCCTGATCCTGGACGAGGTCGAGGTCGCGGTCGTGCCCGGCGAGGCCTTCGGCACCCCCGGCTACCTGCGCCTGTCGTACGCGCTCGGCGACGAGGACCTGGTCGAGGGAGTCTCGCGGATCCAGAAGCTGCTCGCGGAGGCGAAGGCCTGACGGCCCTCCCCACTGCCCGCGCGGCGCCCGTCCCGGTCCCCGGGGCGGGCGCCGCGCGCGTTTCGGGGGTCCCCGGCCGGGCAGGCGCGTTCCGGGGCGTCCTCGCGGGTCCGGGTGGCGGCGTCGTGCCGGTCGCGGGGCCCTCGCCGCGGCTGCGTCGTGCGTTCGGGCAAGCGCCCGATCGGGGAAACCCCCTGCCGCGTCCGGTCGCACTGAGGCAGGATCACCTGATGGAGCACGTACGCGATCTCTCGCTTCTGCCGAAGGCCCATCTGCATCTGCACTTCACCGGGTCGATGCGCCCCGCCACCCTGCTCGAACTCGCCGACAAGTACGGCGTGCACCTGCCGG
This sequence comes from Streptomyces zhihengii, assembly GCF_016919245.1. NCBI lineage: Bacteria > Bacillati > Actinomycetota > Actinomycetes > Kitasatosporales > Streptomycetaceae > Streptomyces > Streptomyces zhihengii. The sequence goes on from NZ_JAFEJA010000001.1 coordinate 3,526,583, forward strand.
AGGCGCTGACCGGCGGGGAGCCGCCGAAGCTGCGCGCGACCGACGAACGGGGCTGGTTCCGCTTCCAGCGGCTGTACGACATGGCCCGCTCCTGCCTGCGTGAGCCGGAGGACATCCGGCGGCTCGTGCGGGAGGCCGCCGAGGAGGACATCAGGGACGGCTCGGGCTGGCTGGAGATCCAGGTCGACCCCACCTCGTACGCGCCGCGGCTGGGCGGGCTGATCCCCGCCCTGGAGGTCATCCTCGACGCCGTGGACTCCGCCTCGCGGGAGACCGGACTGGGCATGCGGGTGCTGGTCGCCGCGAACCGGATGAAGCACCCGCTGGACGCCCGCACCCTGGCCCGGCTCGCCGTGCGCTACGCCGACCGCGGCATCGTGGGCTTCGGCCTCTCCAACGACGAACGCCGGGGCATGGCGCGGGACTTCGACCGCGCCTTCGCCATCGCCCGCGAGGGCGGGCTGCTGGCCGCCCCGCACGGGGGCGAGCTCACCGGGCCGGCCTCGGTGCGCGACTGCCTCGACGACCTCCACGCCGCCCGCATCGGCCACGGCGTGCGCGCGGCGGAGGACCCCCGGCTGATGCGCAAGCTCGCCGAGCGGCAGATCACCTGCGAGGTGTGCCCGGCGTCCAACGTCGCGCTCGGCGTCTACGAGAAGCCGGCGGACGTGCCGCTGCGGACGCTCTTCGACGCGGGGGTCCCGATGGCGCTCGGCGCGGACGACCCGCTGCTCTTCGGCTCGCGCCTCGCCGCCCAGTACGAGCTGGCCCGGCGCCACCACGGCTTCACGGACGCGGAACTGGCCGAGCTGGCACGCCAGTCGGTGCGGGGGTCGGCGGCGCCGGAGGACGTGCGGGCCAAGCTGCTGGCCGGCGTCGACGACTGGCTGGCACAGCCGCCGACCGCCTGATCGGGGTCCGGGGGCCGGGCGCCGGGCGGCGCAACGGGGGGGCGGGACGGCGTCCGGCACGGTGGGCCCGGCGGCGGGCCCGGCTGCGGGCCCGGCCGGTGGGCCCGGCGCAGCTCCCGGGACGGCGTCCGGCACGACTCCCGGGCGGCGGGCCGGGGCGCGGGCGGCGGCGGCGTCCGGCACGACTCCCGGGCGGCGGGCCGGGGCGCGGGCGGCGGCGTCCGACACGACTCCCGGGCGGGCCGGGGCGCGGGCGGCGGCGGGGTCCGCGCGGTGACCTGACCGGGGTCCGGCCGGGGCGGGCGGTCTGCACGGGCCGCCGGTCAGCGCGGGGGATCCGCCGGGGCGATGCCGCGCAGCAGGGTGCGTGCCAGGCCCGCGGCGAAGTCGTCCAGCGGCCGGGGCGGCCTGCCGTCGCCGGTGGCGTCGTAGGCGAAGGCGCGCTGGGCGCACGCGCCGAGGAGCAGGGAGGCGGCCGCGTGGGTGTCGGCCTCCGGGTGGATCCGGCCGGCCTCGCGTTCCGCGTCGAGGTAGGCGGTGAGCCCCTCGATCGGCCGGTGCGGCCCGGTGCCCAGGCGCCGCATGCCCTCCTCGTGCCGGCGCTTCAGCCGGGGCTCGGCGTAGAGGGAGGCGGCCATGGGGAAGGTGCGCTCGTAGAAGAGGGCGGCCTGGCGGGCGATCTCGGTGAGGTTCTCCTCGACGCTCGCGCCGCCCGGTTCGGTGACGAGACGGGTGAGCAGGGCGCCCAGTCCGGGCAGCCGCTCCTCCAGCACCGTGACGAACAGCTCCTCCTTGCCGGTGAAGTGCTTGTACAGCGCCGCCTCGGAGCAGCCGGCGGCCCGGGCGATCTCCTTGGTCGTCGTACGGGCCAGGCCGAGCGTGAGCATCAGCTCGCAGGCGGCGTCGACGATGCGCGCTCGGGTCGGCTTCCGCTCCATGTCCGCTCCGCTTCTCCTTGACGCAGGGGTGAGTACTCACTCACCCTAGTGGTGAGTGAGTACTCACCCACCTTTTGGAGTGTGCACGATGGAGCTCACCGTCTTCGGAGCCACCGGCGGCATCGGCCGGGAGATCGTCCGGCAGGCGCTGGACGCCGGGCACGGGGTCACGGCCGTGGTGCGGGACCCCGCCCGGCTCGACGCCGGCGGCCCGCGTCTGAAGGTGTTCCCCGCCGACCTCAGCGATCCGGACGCCCTGCGCCCGGCCGTCGCCGGACGCGACGCGGTGCTGTCCGGGCTGGGCGCCCGCAGGAAGGCCGACGCGGGGGTCGCGGCGCGGCTCACCCGCGTCGTGCTGGCCGCGATGGAGGCCGAGGAGGTGCGCCGGCTGCTGGTGGTGAGCGCCGCCCCGCTGGGCGCCCCGGCCGGACGGGATCCGCTGCCGGACCGGGCGATGACCGCGCTCGTCGGCGCGGTGCTGAAGGACGTCTACACGGATCTGCGGGCCATGGAGGAGGCGCTCGCGCGCAGTGCCGCCGACTGGACCGCCGTACGCCCGCCGAGGCTGGTGGACAGGCCGCTGACCGGGCGGTACCGCACGGCCGTCGGCGCCAACCCGCGCAGCGCGCGGGTCATCGGCCGGGCCGACGTGGCACACGCGATGCTGGCGATGACGGCGGACCCGGCGACGGTCGGCCGGGGCGTGGGCGTCGCGTACTGAACGCCCCCTCCGCGCCGCGCTGTTCAGGCCCCAGGGCCCTCCGGCGCACCGGGGCTGCGGAGCCGAGGCGCTCCGGGGCTCAGAGGCTGACGCCGACCGTCACCGGCTCGTTGACCAGGGTGACGCCGAACGCGTCCCGGACCCCGGCGACCACCTCGCGGGCGAGCGCCAGCAGGTCCTCCGTGGTGGCCTCGCCCCGGTTGGTGAGGGCGAGGGCGTGCTTGGTGGAGATGCGCGCCGGGCCCTGCCCGTACCCCTTGGTGAAACCGGCCCGGTCGATGAGCCAGGCGGCGGAGGTCTTGGTGAACCCGTCGCCCGCGGGATACGCGGGCGGGGCCACGTCGTCGCCGAGGCGGTCGCGGACCCGGTCCAGGAAGTCGGCGTACTGCGCGGCGGTCAGGATCGGGTTGGTGAAGAAGGAGCCCGCCGACCAGGTGTCGTGGTCCGCGGGGTCGAGCACCATGCCCTTGCCCGCGCGGAGCGCCAGCACCGTCCGGCGCGCCTCGGCGGCCGGGACCCGCTCGCCGACCTCGATGCCCAGACGCCGTGCCGTCTCGGCGTACCGCACGGGGGCGGACAGGCCGCCCGCGTCCTCCAGCGCGAACCGTACGCGCAGGACGACATAGCGCTCGGGGTGCTCCTTGAAGCGGCTGTGCCGGTACGAGAAGGCGCACTCCTCGCCGGTCAGCGTGACCGTCTCGCCGGCCGTGCGGTCGTACGCGACGACCTCGGTGATCGTGTGCGACACCTCCTGGCCGTAGGCGCCGACGTTCTGGATCGGGGTGGCGCCGGCCGAGCCGGGGATGCCGGCGAGGCACTCGACGCCCGCCAGGCCCGCCTCGACGGTGCGGGCGACCGCGTCCGTCCAGTTGTCCCCCGCCGCCAGCTCCAGCCGGGTCCCGTCGAGCGAGAAGCCGCGGGTGGCGATGCGCAGGGCGGTCCCGTCGAAGCCCTTGTCGCCGATGACCAGGTTGCTCCCGCCGCCGACGATCAGCAGCGGGGTACCGGTGTCGTCGGCCTCACGGACGACGGAGATCACCTCGTCGTCGGTGGTGGCCACCACCAGGCGGGTGGCCGGACCGCCGAGCCGGAAGGTCGTCAGGGGAGCGAGGGGGGCGTCGTGGAGTACCTGCACGGGGACAAGGGTACGGTCCGCGCCCCCGCCACCTGGGCGGGGCCGCGGCCGGGCGACGCGGCGACCCGGTGCCCCGGGACCGTGCGGCCCCGGGGCACCGCGGCCCGGCCTCACCCGGCCGCCGGTGCCGGCTCGCCCCGGGCGGGGGCCGCGGCGCCGGCGGCGGCACCCGGCTCGGTGGCCACGGCCCGGCCGCCGCGCGGCACCCGGGCGGAGGGGATCATCAGGGCGGCCGCCGCGGCGAGGGCGACCACCGCCGCGCCGATCCACAGCGCCGGGACCGTGCCGTCGGTGAACGCCTGCCCCGACTCGTACCCGCCCCGCGCGGCGAACACCGCCCCGAGGACCGCGATGCCGAGGGCGCCGCCGACCTCGCGGAGGGCGTTGTTGGCGCCGGAGGCGATGCCCTGCTCGGCGGGGCGGACGCTGCCCATCACCACGCTCGCCGCGGGGGCGAAGAACAGCGCCATCCCGAGCCCGCCGAGGATCAGCCCCGGGAGCTGGGCCGGGTACGACATCCCGGGCTCCAGGACCAGGGCGTACAGGCCGAGCCCGGCCGCCTGGAGCGCCAGGCCGGCGGCGACGACGGGGCGCCCGCCGATCCGGTCGGAGAGGATCCCGGCGAACGGCGCGACCAGCAGCGGCATCCCCGTCCAGGGCAGCATCCGCAGCCCGGCCTCGGTGGGCGAGTAGCCGGCCACCGTCTGGAGGAACTGGCTGAGCAGGAAGATCGAGCCGAACATGCCGAGGAACATCAGCAGGCTCGCGGCGTTGATCCCGAGGAAGGCGCGGTCGCGGAACAGGCGCATCGGCAGCATGGGCGCCCGGGCCACCGTCCCGTGCCGCACGAACGCCGCCAGCAGGGCCGCGCCGCCGACGAGGGCGAGCAGCACGCGGGGGCTCGTCCAGCCGTGGCCCTCGCCGTTGACCAGCCCGTAGACGATCCCGAAGAGGCCGCCGCTGACGAGCAGGGTGCCGGGCACGTCCAGCCGGGCGCCGGGGGCGCGGGACTCGCCGAGCCGGAAGCGGGCGAGGGGCAGCAGCACGGCGCCGACCGGCACGTTCAGCCAGAAGATCCACTGCCAGGAGAGGTGCTCGGTGAGCGAGCCGCCGACCAGGGGGCCGCTGGCCACGGCCAGCCCGGTGATCGCCCCGAAGACGCCGAGGGCGGCGCCGCGGCGGGCGGCCGGGACGGCCGCGGTGAGCAGGGTGAGGGTCAGCGGCATCATGATCGCCGCACCCACGCCCTGCACGGCCCGCGCAGCGACCAGGGCACCGATGCCGGGGGCGAGCGCGGCGGCGGCGGAGGCCCCGGTGAAGACGGCGAGGCCCACGACGAAGAGCCTGCGCCGGCCGAACCGGTCACCGAGCGCGGCGCCGAGCATCAGCAGGACGGCGAAGGTCAGGGTGTAGGCGTTGACCGTCCATTCCAGGTCCTCCAGCGTGCCGCCGAGGTCGGCGCGGATAGAGGGGAGGGCGGTGGTGACGACGAGGTTGTCGAGGGCCGCCATGAATCCGGCGACGCTGGTGACGACGACGGTCCACAGCGCGGTGGCGCGCGGGACGGGACGCTGTTTCGGGTTCACTGCTCCCCCATGGGGTTAGTTATTGATGACTAACTTTTGCGGGCAGAACTCGGTGCAACGGGTGAACGCGGTGGAACGGACGGAACCGGAGGGAACGTGCCTCACGACCGGGACGGGAAGCGCGGTCACGCGGTGCGCGACGGCCGGCCGGTCACTCCCGCGGGCGGTGCGACTCCCCCTCCCCGCCCTCCGGGACGTCCTGACCCGGCGGTGGAGCGGGGCGGGCCGAGAGGTAGAAGCCGGACCAGATCCGGTGACCGGCCGGGAAGCCCATGGAGACCAGGACGTTGGCGAGCATCCCGTAGGCGAGGAACGTCGTGGTCTCGTCCACGTCGGCACCGAGGCCGACGTGGACGCCGTCCCACAACTCCAGCCAGCCGCGCCGGATCCGGTCGCCGAACGCGTGGTCGCCCTCGGCCTCGGCCGCCGCGACGGCGACGTACGTCTGCATCTGCATGAGCAGCTTCTCGGGATCCTCCGCGATCAGCCGCTGATAGGCCCCCGCCATGCAGTCGAGGGCCTCCCGGCCCTCCAGCCCGTCGGCGGCCCCGGCCAGCACGTCCCGCACATCGGTGAGACAGCGGGTGGCCGCCGCGAGGAAGATCGCCTGCTTGTTCGGGAAGAGCCGGAAGAGGTACGGCTGGGAGACGCCGACCCGCCGGGCGATGGCCTCGGTCGACGTGCCGTTGTACCCGGCACGGGCGAACTCGGCGATCGCCGCACGGACGACACTCTCCCGGCGCTCCTCGGCGCTCATCCTGACCATGCGATTAAGTTAGTGGCCAATAACTAACTTGGTCAAGCCCGTACGCGGCCCCGGCACGGGAGAGGGGGGCGCCCGTCCGGGCGCCCCCCTCTCCGTCACCGCTCACCGCTCACCGGCCGGCCGGCCCGCCGCGTCAGGCGAGCTGGACCACCGCGCGGGCCATGCCCAGCACCTTCTGGCCGGCGCAGGTGGCCGTCAGGTCGACCCGCACCCGCTGGTCGTCGAGGAGCGCCGCGACCTTGCCGCTGACCTCGACGACCGCGCCCTTGTCGTCGTTCGGCACGACGACGGGCTTGGTGAAGCGGACGCCGTACTCGACGACCGCGCCCGGGTCGCCGAGCCAGTCGGTGACCACCCGGATCGCCTCGGCCATGGTGAACATGCCGTGCGCGATGACGTCCGGCAGGCCCACCTCGACGGCGAACTTCTCGTTCCAGTGGATCGGGTTGAAGTCACCGGAGGCGCCCGCGTACCGCACCAGCGTGGCGCGGTCCACCGGGAAGCTCGCCGGGGGCAGTTCGGTGCCGACCTCGACGTCCGCGTACGCGATCTTCGCTGCCATCACGCCTCCTCGGCGGCGCGCGCCACCAGCTTCGTCCACGCCGTCACGACATGCTCGCCGGCCTCGTCGTGCACCTCGCCGCGGACGTCCAGGATGTCGTTGCCGGCCATGGACTTGATCGCCTCGATGGTGGAGGTGACCGTCAGCCGGTCCCCCGCCCGCACCGGGCGGCGGTAGGCGAACTTCTGGTCGCCGTGCACCACCCGGCTGTAGTCCAGCCCGAGCTGCGGGTCCTGCACCACCTCACGCGCCGCCTTGAAGGTGATGGCGAAGACGAACGTGGGCGGGGCGATCACATCGGCGTGACCGAGCGCGGCGGCCGCGTCCCGGTCGGTGTACGCCGGGTTCGCGTCACCGACGGCCTCGGCGAACTCGCGGATCTTCTCCCGGCCCACCTCGTACGGCGCGGTGGGCGGATAGGTCCGCCCGACGAAGGACTGGTCGAGCGCCATGGACTGGTTCCCTCCTTGGTTGACACGGTGATGCGGCTGCCGAGCACGGACAGGCGGCCCGTTGATCTCCGCCGGACCGCGCGAGGCGTCCGCACAAACGACACGAGGCCGCCCCCAGTGGGGACGGCCTCGTGCACAAGCCTGGTTCAGCGCGTTTCGCGGTGCGCCGTGTGCGAGTTGCAGCGCGGGCAGTGCTTCTTCATCTCAAGACGGTCCGGGTTGTTGCGCCGGTTCTTCTTGGTGATGTAGTTCCGCTCCTTGCACTCCACGCAGGCCAGCGTGATCTTCGGGCGGACGTCGGTGGCAGCCACGTGAGTGCTCCTTGACGGACGATGGACGGATGGATGCCCCTTCAGCGCCGAATGGCATTGATGGGGACATAAAAGAGTAGCCGATTGAAGGACCGACCCCGCAATCGGCTACTGTGTGTAGCGGTGACCGGACTTGAACCGGTGACACAGCGATTATGAGCCGCTTGCTCTACCGACTGAGCTACACCGCTTTGATGACGGATCCCCTCGCCCGAAGGCGAGGTTCACCGTTCACCAGAGCCCCAATACGGAATCGAACCGTAGACCTTCTCCTTACCATGGAGACGCTCTACCGACTGAGCTATTGGGGCGAGCGATGAAGACATTACACGGTCGCCCGCCGATCGCCCAAATCCGTTTCACCGCCCCGTCCCGGGCTCGGCGACGCCCCGGGCACCCCCGCCGTCACCCCGCGGCCACGCCCCCGTTGTCCGGCTTGCTCCCGGGGCGCCCCGCGCGTCCCGTACGCCACGAGTGACCACACCGGTACGACTATTGCGCTCCTCCTCGAAGCGCACCGCGCACACCCCTAGGCTCGCCTCACGCCTGGGGCGTGTTGCCGGTACGGCCAGAGTCCCCCGCCCTCACAGGAGCGCGATGCCCGACAGCCAGCCGCAGCCCTCCGACGGCGCGACCGCGGACTCCAGCGCACTGCTGCTGTGCGGCGCCCGGCTCACCGACGGGCGCACCGTCGACGTACGGCTCGGCGGCGGCCGCATCGAGGCGGTCGGCACGGCGGGCAGCCTGCCGCCCCACTCCGCCCGCATCGACCTCACCGGCCATCTGCTGCTGCCCGCGCCCGCCGAGCCCCACGCCCACGGCGACACCGCGCTCAGCGCCGAGACCCCCGGCCCGGTCTCGTACGCCCCCGCCGATGTGCAGCGCCGCGCCACCGAGGCGGCCCTCCTGCAACTGGGCCACGGCGCGACCGCACTGCGCTGCCATGTGCGGATCGGGGACGTGCAGGGGCTCGGCACGCTGGAGGCCGTGCTCGGGGCCCGGCGGGCGCTGCGCGGGCTGGCCGACCTGACCGCCGTCGCCGCGCCCCGGCTGCTGACCGGCGCGGCGGGCGCCGACGGGATCGCCGTCCTGCGGGACGCCATGAAGATGGGCGCCGGCGTGGTCGGCGGCTGCCCGGACGCCGACCCCGACCCCATCGGCTACACCGAACGCGTCCTGGAGATCGCCGCCGAGCACGGCTGCCCGGTCGATCTGCACACCCACGGTGACGACCCCGCCCGGCTGGCCCGCCTGGCGGCGATGGCCGGGGGGATGCGGCCGGGGGTCACCATCGGCCCCTGCGCGGGTCTCGCCCGCCTGCCGCGCGACGTCGCCGCGAGGACCGCCGACCGGCTGGCGGCGGCCGGTGTCCATGTCGTCTCGCTGCCGCAGGGCGGCTGCGCCGGGGTGGAGCACCGGGGGAACGCGCCGGTGCGGCTGCTGCGGGCCGCCGGGGTCCGGGTGGCCGCGGGCAGCGGCGCCCTGCGGGACACCGTGTGCAACCCGGCGGGCCGCGGCGACCCGCTGGAGGCGGCCTACCTGCTCGCCTCGCAGGCCGGGATGCGCCCTTCGGACGCGTACGACTGCGTGGCGGGCGCCGCCCGCGAGGTGATGGGCCTGCCCGAGGTGCGGGTGGAGGCCGGTTTCCCGGCGGAGCTGCTGGCGGTGCGCGGCACCCAGCTCTCGGGCGTGCTGTCCCTGGCGTACAGCCGCATCGTGATCCACCGGGGCAGAGTGGTGGCGCGCACCAGCGCGGTGCGGGAGTACTGCGACTCGGCGGCCGCGGTCGCGCTCGAACTCCCGCGCCAGGGACGGCCGGACCCCGGCCCCTGACGCCCCGTCACGGTGCGGGCCCCGGGCCCGACGCGCCGTCACGCGGAGCCGATGCGCGGTGGGGCAGCCGGTCGCCCGTCCGCCCGGCGGGCGGTGGCGGGGGTGTCGCGGGGCGGCTTCGTGGGCGGGGAACGGGCTTCGGACGTACGGTCGTAGGCATGCGCATCGTCATCGCAGGTGGACACGGTCAGATCGCCCTCCGTCTCGAACGGCTGCTCTCCGCGGCGGGTCACGAGGTCGCGGGCATCATCCGCAGACCCGAACAGGGCGACGCCCTGAGGGCGGCCGGCGCCGAGCCGGTGCTCCTCGATCTGGAGAGCGCCTCCGTGGAGGAGGTGGCCGGGGTGCTCCAGGGCGCGGACGCCGTCGTCTTCGCCGCGGGAGCGGGCCCGGGCAGCGGGACCGGCCGCAAGGACACGGTGGACCGCGGCGCGGCCGTGCTCTTCGCCGACGGCGCCGAACGGGCCGGTGTGCGGCGCTGCGTCGTGATCTCCTCGATGGGCGCGGACTCCGCGCACGAGGGCGACGAGGTCTTCGACGTGTACCTGCGGGCCAAGGGGGCCGCCGACGACTACGTGCGCAGCAGGAGCGCGCTCGACTGGACCGTGCTGCGGCCCGGCATGCTCACGGACGACGCCGGTACGGGCCTGGTGCGCCTGGAGGCGTCGACGGGCCGGGGACCGGTCCCCCGCGACGACGTCGCGGCCGTGCTCGCGGAGATGGTGGAGTCGACCGCCACCGCGGGGCTCACCCTCGAACTCGTCTCCGGTTCCGTGCCGGTGGCGGTCGCCGTGAGGGACGTCGCCGGCAACTGAGGCGCTCCGCACCGATGAATTCCGCCCCCTCCCGAAGTCCTTGAGGTCATGAACCGACAGACACCCGGCATCAGCCCGTCGATCGTCACGCGGGACGAGCAGGTCTACGCCTACATCCGCGGTTCCGTGCGCATGGACGAGTTCGCCGTGCTCGCGGACCGGCTGCCCGAACTGGTCGGCTGGCTCGCCGGACGCGGGACCCCCTTCGCCGGGGCGCCGTTCTTCCGGTACAACGCCCTCGACATGGACGCGGAGTCGGTCGTCGAGGCCGGCGTGCCCGTGACCGTGACGCCCGAGCCCGAGGGCGACATCGGCATCGGCGTCCTCCCGGCCGGCCGCTATGTCACGGTGACCCACCTCGGCCACCCCGACGAGCTCTTCGACGTCGTGACCCGGCTGCGGGAGTGGGCCCGGCACGAGGGCCTGGAGTGGGACATGACCGAGGTCGGCGGGGTGGAGCACTGGGCCTGCCGGCTGGAGTCCTATCTGACGGATCCCCGGGTGGAGCCGGACCCGTCGAAGTGGGAGGTCGAACTCGCCTTCCGGCTGGCCGACTGAGCCGCCTCGGGCGGCCCTCCCGCCCACGGCGGGCCGGCTCCCGCGTCACGTGCACAGCAGAACGGCCCCTGATTGCGTTTCCGCTGATCAGGGGCCGTTCCATCGCGTGGCGGCGCCAGGATTCGAACCTGGGTAGGCTAAGCCGACGGATTTACAGTCCGCTCCCATTGGCCACTCGGGCACACCGCCATGGGATTGCCGCCGGAAGCGGACCCTCTGCGGGGCTGTGCTCCGTGGCGACGACGTAAACGATACCCGATGCGCGGGGGTGCTCCGCCACCCGATTGATCAGCACTCGGGGCGGGGGCGGGTGGCTAGGCTTGGGCGAGCGGTGCGGGCTTTCAGGACCGCACCGAAGCCACCCGACGAAGGAGCCACAGGACATGGCCGACTCCAGTTTCGACATCGTCTCGAAGGTCGAGCGGCAGGAGGTCGACAACGCCCTCAACCAGGCCGCCAAGGAGATCTCCCAGCGCTACGACTTCAAGAACGTCGGCGCGTCGATCGCCTGGTCCGGCGAGAAGATCCTGATGCAGGCGAACTCCGAGGACCGCGTCAACGCGATCCTGGACGTCTTCCAGACGAAGCTGGTCAAGCGCGGGATCTCGCTGAAGGCGCTGGACGCGGGCGAGCCGCAGCTCTCCGGCAAGGAGTACAAGATCTTCGCCTCCATCGAGGAGGGCATCTCCCAGGAGAACGCCAAGAAGGTGGCGAAGGTCATCCGCGACGAGGGCCCCAAGGGCGTCAAGGCGCAGGTCCAGGGCGAGGAGCTGCGGGTCAGCTCCAAGAGCCGGGACGATCTGCAGGCCGTGCAGGCGCTGCTCAAGGGGCAGGACTTCGACTTCGCGCTCCAGTTCGTGAACTACCGGTGACCTCGCCCGGGTGACCGGGTGCGCACGGGGGCGGACGGCTCGGCCGTTCCGCCCCCGCGTCGTCGCACGGGGGCGGGCGGGGCGGCTGGGCTGGGCGGGCTGGGCGTCCGAATCCCGCCAGCGGGCGGCCGGGGCGGGGCGCAGACTCGTAGGTGCAAGGCGAGACGGAACACCTTCGGAAGGACCCGGGCCATGGCCACCGTGCACGAGATCGTCGACAGTCCGCTCGGCGAGCTGCTGCTGATCGGCGAGGCGTCCGACACGGCCGCGGGCGGCACCGCGCTCACCTCCCTGTCGCTGCCCGGGCAGAAGGGGGCCGCGCTCGTGGCGGACGGCGGGCGGCGGGAGCCGGCGGCGTTCCGGGAGATCGCGCGGCAGCTGGAGGCGTACTTCGCCGGGGAGCGGATCCGTTTCACCGTCGCGTGCACGCCCGGCGGGACGGAGTTCCAGCGCAGGGTGTGGCGGGCGCTGGAGGACGTGCCCTACGGGCGGACGACGACGTACAAGGAGATCGCCGCCCGGGTCGGCACGTCCGCCGTCGGCGTGCGTGCCGTGGGCACGGCGATCGGGCGCAATCCGCTGCTCGTGGTGCGCCCCTGCCACCGGGTGATCGGCGCCGACGGCGCGCTGCGCGGCTACGCGGGGGGACTGCCGGCCAAGGCGCACCTGCTGGGCCTGGAGGGCGCGCTCCCGTCGTGAACGAGGAGCTCTTCCCGAGGGAGCGGGCGGTCGTCGCGCCCGGGGCGGTGCACGTGCCCGGGTGGCTCGGCGCGGATCTCCGGCGCGAGCTGGTCGACGCCTGCCGTGCCTGGGGCCGCGGGCCGGTGCCGTTCCGGCACACCGCGCTGCCGGGCGGCGGGGTGATGTCGGTGCGGACGGTGTGCCTCGGCTGGCACTGGCAGCCGTACCGGTACTCCCGCACCGCCGACGACGTGAACGGCGCGAGGGTCGCGGCGTTTCCCCCGTGGCTGGTCGGCCTGGGGCGACGGGCGCTGGCCGAGGCGTACGGGGAGGACGCCGGTGCCGGGGGCGTGGCGGCCGGGGCGTACGGCGTGGAGGCCGGGGCCGGGGGCGTGGCGGCCGGGGCGTACGGCGTGGAGGCCGGGGCCGGGGGCGTGGCGGCCGGGGCCGGGGGCTACACGCCGGACACCGCGCTGATCAACTTCTACGAGGGGAACGCCCGGATGGGGATGCACCGGGACCGGGAGGAGCGCTCCACGGCCCCGGTGGTGTCCCTGAGCATCGGCGACCCCTGTGTCTTCCGGTTCGGCAACACCGCGTCGCGGGGCCGTCCGTGGACGGACGTGGAGCTGCGCTCGGGCGACCTCTTCGTCTTCGGCGGGCCGTCGCGCTTCGCGTACCACGGGGTGCCGAAGGTGCTGCCGGGCGCCGGGGATCCGGCGGCCGGGCTGGCGGGCGGCCGGCTGAACATCACCCTGCGGGAGACGGGTCTGCCCCGGGGCGCCTGAGGGCCGCCGTACCGTGTGCGCCCGCCGGTCACGCGGTGTTCGCCCGCCGGACGCCCCGCGGCCCGGGACGGGGCCGTGCGTGCCGGTACGGTGCCGCGCATGACCGACACGCTGCGCCGCTCGCTGGGGATGTCCGACGCGGTGGTCGTCGGCCTCGGCGCGATGATCGGGGCCGGGATCTTCGCCGCCCTCGGCCCCGCCGCACGGGCGGCCGGCTCCTGGTTGCCGGCGGGGCTCGCGCTGGCGGGTGCCGTCGCCTACTGCAACGCCATGTCCTCGGCGCGTCTCGCGGCGCTCCACCCGGAGTCGGGCGGCACCTACGTCTACGGCCGGGAACGGCTCGGTGACTTCTGGGGCTGGCTCGCGGGGTGGGCGTTCGTCGTCGGCAAGACGGCCTCGTGCGCGGCGATGGCGCTGACGGTGGGCGTGTACGCCTGGCCGGAGCAGGCGCACGCCGTGGCCGTCGCGGCGGTGGTGGCGCTGACCGCGGTGAACTGCGCGGGCGTGCGGAAGTCGGCCCTGGTCACGAGGGTGATCGTCGCGGCGGTGCTGGCGGTCCTCGCCGCGGTGGTCGTCGCCTGTCTGTCCTCGGACACCGCCGGTGCCGCCCCGGGGTCCGCGGCGGCCGGCGTGACACCGGGCGGGGTGCTCCAGGCGGCGGGCCTGCTGTTCTTCGCCTTCGCCGGGTACGCCAGGATCGCCACCCTGGGCGAGGAGGTGCGGGACCCGGCGCGGACGATCCCGCGGGCCGTGCCGGTGGCCCTCGGCATCGCGCTCGCCGTGTACGCCGCCGTGGCCCTCTCCGTCCTCGGGGTGCTGGGGCCCGGCGGCCTGGCGGAGGCGACGGCGCCGCTGGCCGACGCCGTGGCGGCGGCGGGTGTCCCGTGGCTGGGGCCCGTGGTGCGGGCGGGTGCCGTGGTGGCCGCCCTGGGCTCGCTGCTCGCGCTGATCCTCGGCATCTCGCGCACGACGCTGGCCATGGCCAGGGACGGCAGGCTGCCCCGCACGCTCTCGGCCGTCCATCCGCGGACCGGGGTGCCGCACCACGCCGAGATGGCCGTGGGGGCCCTGGTCGCCGTGGTGGCGGCGACGGCCGACCTGCGCGGGGCGATCGGCTTCTCGTCGTTCGGGGTGCTGGCGTACTACGCCGTCGCCAACGCGGCCGCCTGGACCCTGGGCACACCGGTGGCGCGGATCACCGCGGGCTGCGGCCTGCTGGGCTGTGCGGCGCTCGCCTTCTCGCTGCCCGCCGCCTCGGTGGCCGGCGGGGCGGGGACCCTGGCGGCGGGCGCCGTCGTGTACGCGCTGGTCCGGAGCCGCGAGCGGCGCCGGGACACACGGGGGTGACGGGCCGTGCGGCCGCTCGGACGTACGCGGAACCGTGGCCCCCGCGGACGCCGGGGCGGACGCGGGCCCACCGTGCCGGGCGGTCGCTCAGACGCCGGCGAAGGGGCGGTCCGTCGGGACGATCTCCCGGCCGAGCGGCATCAACGACACGGGGATCAGCTTGAAGTTGGCGATGCCGAACGGAATGCCGATGATCGTGACGCAGAGCGCGAGGCCGGTGACGATGTGGCCGATCGCGAGCCACCAGCCCGCGAGGACGATCCACAGCACGTTCCCGACGAGGGAGGGCGCGCCGGCGTCGTGGCGGTCCACGGTGGTGCGGCCGAAGGGCCAGAGCGCGTAGACGCCGATCCGGAACGCGGCGAGGCCGAAGGGGATCCCGATGATGGTGATGCACAGCAGGAGACCCGCCAGCAGATACCCCAGGAACAGCCAGAAGCCGCTCAGGACCAGCCAAATGACGTTCAGAATTGTCTTCACGGGCGATGACCTGCCATCTGCTCGAGTCGGGCGATCCGCTCCGCCATCGGAGGGTGCGTGGAGAACATCTTCGACAGTCCGCCCCGGCCGGGACCGAAGGGGTTGGCGATCATCATGTGACTCGCCGTCTCCAGCCTGGGCTCCGGCGGCAGCGGGAGCTGCTTGGTGCCGGCGTCGAGTTTGCGCAGGGCGCTCGCCAGGGCGAGCGGGTCGCCGGTCAGCTGGGCTCCGGAGGCGTCCGCCTCGTACTCCCGGGAGCGGCTGACCGCCAGTTGGATCACGGACGCGGCGAGCGGGCCCAGCAGCATGATCAGCAGCATGCCCACCAGGCCCGGTCCGTCGTCGTCGTCGGAGCGGCCTATGGGGATCAGCCAGGCGAAGTTGACCAGGAACATCACGACCGACGCCAGGGCGCCCGCGACGGACGAGATGAGGATGTCGCGGTTGTAGACGTGGCTGAGCTCGTGGCCGATCACGCCGCGCAGTTCCCGCTCGTCGAGGAGCCGCAGGATGCCGTCGGTGCAGCACACCGCGGCGTTGCGCGGGTTGCGGCCGGTGGCGAAGGCGTTGGGCGCCTGGGTCGGGGAGAGGTAGAGGCGGGGCATCGGCTGGCGGGCCGCGGTCGACAGCTCGCGGACCATCCGGTAGAGCGCCGGGGCCTCGAACTCGCTGACCGGGCGGGCGCGCATGGCCCGCAGGGCCAGTTTGTCGCTGTTCCAGTAGGCGTAGGCGTTCGTACCGAGGGCGACGACGAGCGCGACGAGCAGCCCCGTCCGGCCGAAGAAACTGCCGATGACGAGGATGATCGCGGACAGCCCTCCGAGGAGTACGGCTGTCTTGAGCCCGTTGTGCCGGCGGTGCACGGTACGCCCTCCAAGTGGTGCGGCGGGGGGACCCTTTGCGTGGTGTCGCTCCACTCTCCAGTGGACCCTTCTCTACTGGTCAACGCCAGGCGAAGGACGCGGGTTCCCCGGGCTCCCGGGCGGCGGGCGTGGGCCGTCCGGGTGGCGCCCGGAGCGGGGCGGTGCCGCTCAGAACAGCGTGTCGGCCGCGAAGCGCAGCACGAGCTGCGGATATCCGGAGAGCACGACGCCGATGACCGCGGTCAGGGCGATGGCCGCGGTGACGGGCGCGGGCGTGCGCCGGCGGACCGGCCGGGGGGCCTCGGCGGCGTCCGGCGCCTTCGCCGGGGCGCGGAAGAGCAGCGCCGTCCAGCGCAGGTAGTAGAAGAGCGCGATCACCACGTTCACGCCCATGACCACGGCGAGCCAGCCGAGTCCGGCGTCCACGGCGGAGGAGAAGACGGTCACCTTGGCGAAGAGGCCGATGATGCCCGGCGGCAGCCCGGCGAGGCAGAGCAGGAAGAAGCCCATGGCGAGCGCGGCGAGCGGGCGGGTGGCGTACAGGCCGCGGTAGTCGGCGACCCGGTTCGCCGGGTGGCTGCGCGCCACCAGCGCGGCGACCGCGAAGGCGCCCAGGTTCACCACGGCGTACATCAGCGCGTAGGCCACCGTGGCGCCGATCTGGTCGTCGCTGGAGTAGGCAGCGGCAGCGACGGGGACCAGCAGATAGCCCGCCTGCCCCACCGACGACCAGGCCAGCAGCCGGATCGCGCTGCCGTCCCGGGTGGGCGACTGGCGCAGCGCCGCCGCGTTGCCCGCCGTCATGGTCAGCGCGGCGAGGACGGCGAGCGCAGGGCCCCAGATGTCCGCGTAGCCGGGGAAGGCGACCACGGTCACGAGGATGAGGCCGGTGAAGCCGACGGCCTTGCCGACCACGGAGAGATACCCGGCGACCGGCAGCGGGGCGCCGACGTAGGTGTCGGGCACCCAGAAGTGGAAGGGGACCGCCGCGGTCTTGAAGGCGAAGCCCACCAGGGTGAGGGCGACGCCCGCCTCGGCGAGGGTGCCGAGCTGTCCCGGCACCTCCTCCAGGCCGGCGGCGACCTGGGTGAGGTGGAGGCTGCCGGTGGCGGCGTAGACGAAGCTGACGCCGAGCAGGGTGACGGCGGTGGCGGTCACCGAGGAGAGGAAGAACTTGAGCGCCGCCTCGCTGGAGCGCCGGTCCCCCCGCTTCAGGCCGACCAGGGCGAACGCGGGCAGGGAGGCGACCTCCAGGGCCACGATCAGCGTCGCGAGGTCCCGGGAGGCGGGCAGCAGCGCGGCGCCGGCCGCCGAGGAGAGCAGCAGGAACCAGTACTCGCCGGCCGGCAGCCGGCGCCGGGTCTCCGTCAGCGAGAGCACCGCGGTGAGCAGGGCGCCGCCCAGCACCAGGAACTGGATGGCGAGGGTGAAGTGGTCCGCGGTGTAGCTGCACGTCCCGGGGTCGGTGGTGAGGCAGAACGTGGAGCGGTCGCCCTCGCGCAGCGGCGCGAGGGAGAGCAGGGCGGCCGCCAGGCCCGCGATCGCGACCGCCCCGAGGAGCGGCTTGCGCCGCTCCTCGACGAAGAGGTCCGCGACCAGGACCACGAGGGCGGTGAGGGCGGTGATGGTCGGCGGGGCGATCGTGAGCCAGTCGACCGACTGGACGAGGCTGGTGACGCTGTCGGCGGCCACGGTCACGACTTGCCTCCTGCGAGGAGCTGCTGCACTGCCGGGTCGGTGAGGCCGAGGAGGACCGCGGGCCACAGTCCGGCGAGGACGGTGAGGGCGACCAGGGGCGTCCAGGCGGCGAACTCGTGGCCGCGGACGTCGGTCAGGCCGGGGGCGTCCGTCTCCGGGACGGGCCGGGGGCCGCCCATGCAGACCCGCCGCACGACGATCAGCAGATAGGCGGCGGTGAGCAGGGTCCCGAACGCGGCGATCGACATGAACACCAGGAACGCGGGCCGGCTGAGCCCCTCGGCGGGGTCGAAGGCCCCGAACAGCGCGAGCATCTCGCCCCAGAAGCCGGCCAGGCCCGGCAGCCCCAGGGAGGCGACGGCGGCGAAGGCGAGCAGGCCGCCGAGCCGGGGCGCCCGGCCGTAGAGGGCGGCGCCGCCGGCTCCGGCGAGGGTGTCGAGGTCGGCCGTGCCGTAGCGGTCCTTGACCGCGCCGACCAGGAAGAACAGCAGGCCGGTGATGAGGCCGTGGGCGACGTTGGCGAAGAGGGCGCCGTTGACGCCGGTGGGCGTCATGGAGGCGATGCCGAGCAGCACGAAGCCCATGTGGCCGACGGAGGAGTAGGCGATGAGGCGCTTCAGGTCGCCGCGTGCGCCGTTGCGGGCCAGGGCCAGGCAGGCGAGGGACCCGTAGACGATGCCGACGACGGCGAAGGCCGCGAGGTAGGGGGCGAACACGCGCATCCCGTCGGGCGCGACCGGCAGCACGATGCGCACGAACCCGTAGGTGCCCATCTTCAGCAGGACGCCCGCGAGGAGCACCGAGCCGACGGTCGGGGCGGCGGTGTGGGCGTCGGGCAGCCAGCTGTGCAGCGGCCACATCGGGGTCTTCACCGCGAGCCCGATCCCGATCGCCAGTACGGCGGTGACCTGCACGGACGTGGTGAGGCCGCGGCCGTTGTCAGTGGCGAGTGCCACCATGTCGAAGGTGCCGGCCTTCAGCCCGATCAGCAGGAGGCCGAGCAGCATCACGACCGAGCCGAGCAGCGTGTAGAGGATGAACTTCCAGGCGGCCGCCTGCCGTCCGGCACCGCCCCAGCGGGCGATGAGGAAGTACATCGGGACGAGCACCATCTCGAAGGCCAGGAAGAAGAGCACCAGGTCCAGGACGGCGAAGGTCGCGAGGGTGCCGGCCTCCAGGACCAGGAGCAGGGCGACGAACGCCTTCGGGGAGGGTCCCGCGGGCCTGGTGAAGTAGCTGTGGAGCGCGCAGAGGAAGGTCAGCAACGCCGTCAGCACGAGAAGGGGGAGCGAGATGCCGTCGACACCGAGGTGGATCCGCACGTCCAGTGCCGGGATCCAGCTGATGTCCGTCGTGGCCTGCATCGCCGAGGGGCGGTCGTGGTCGAAGCCGAGCGCCAGGACCACCGCGGCGACGAGCACCGCGCCGGTCACGGTCACACCGTGGCGCAGCACGGCCTGGTCGGGGCCGGATCCGCGCAGTCCGGGCGGTGCGGGCAGCAGCGCGGCGGCGGCCCCGGCGAGCGGGGCGAGGACGACGAACGCGAGAAGGAACTGCATCACGGACTCGCTGATATCGATCACGGCTCACGACCCCGCGTTCACGTTGGACAGGACGACGGCGACCACGGCGAGGACGACCGAGCCCGCGAGCAGCGCCGCGAGGTAGGTCTGCACATTGCCGGTCTGCGCACGCCGGACGGCGGTGCCGAGCCAGCGGACTCCGGTGCCCGATCCGCTGACGTAGGTCTCGACGACCTCGCGGTCCAGGAAGCGGACGAGCCGCGCGCCCGCCCGCACCGGGCGTACGAAGAGGGCGGAGTAGACGGCGTCGAGGTGGAAGCCGGCGGCGGCGTGCCGGTGCAGCGGGCCGAGCAGCAGCCGCGAGGGGTCGGCGGGGTCGGGGGCGTCCGAGACGGAGCCGTACGCCGGGGTGTGCGAGGCGATGGCCTCGGCCTCGGAGACGGCCGGTTCCGCGTCGGGGTGGGCGGCGACGGCGCCGATCGGGGGGTGGCCGGCGAAGGCCGTGGCGTGGCGCCAGGCGGCGTAGGTGACGAGGCCGCCGACGAGGGCGACGCCGGTGCCGAGCACGGCCGTGGTCAGCGTGGGCGCCAGGTCGTGGCCGTCGAACCAGCCGGGCAGCAGGCCGGTGGTCAGCCCGAATCCGAGCGAGGGCACCGCGAGGACCCAGAGCACGGCGGTCATGGCGACGGGCTGCCTGCCGTGGTCGGGCGCCTCGGTGCCCCGGCCGCGGAAGGCGAGCAGCCACAGGCGGGTCGCGTACGCGGCGGTCAGCAGGGCGGTCACCAGACCGGCGATCAGCACGGCCCAGCCCGCGGCGGCGGGGGCGGTCCCGGAGTCGCCGAGGGCGGTGTGCTCGGCGGCGACGAGGACGGCTTCCTTGGAGAAGAAGCCGGCGAACGGCGGGATCGCCGCGAGGGCGAGCAGGGCGACGGTCATCGTCCAGAAGGCGTCCGGGACGCGCCGGGACAGGCCGCTCATCCGGGACATGGCGGCGAGCGAGTTGGTGCCGGCCGCGTGGATGATCACGCCGGCGGCGAGGAAGAGCACGGCCTTGAAGGCGCCGTGGGACAGGAGGTGGAAGACGGCGGCACCACGGTCGCCGACGGCCAGCGCGCCGGTCATGTAGCCGAGCTGACCGATCGTGGAGTAGGCGAGGACGCGTTTGATGTCGTCCTGGGCGAGGGCGGCGAGCGCGGATCCGGTCATCGTCACGGCGGCCATCACGGCGAGCACCGTCATCGCGGCCGCGGAGGCCGCGAACAGCGGGAGGAGCCGTGCGGTGAAGTAGACGCCGGCCGCGACCATCGTCGCGGCGTGGATCAGCGCGGAGACGGGCGTCGGGCCCGCCATCGCGTCGGGCAGCCAGGTGTGCAGGGGGAACTGCGCGGATTTGCCGGCCACGCCGGCGAGGAGCAGCAGGGCGACGAGCGTGGGGTTCTCGACGGTGCCGGCGGCGACGGCGTCGAGGATGCCGGTGATCCGGAAGGTGCCGGCGTCGGCGGCGAGCGCGAACAGCCCGATGAGGAACGGGACGTCACCGAGCTTGGTGACGAGGAACGCCTTCAGGGAGGCGGCGCGCGCCTCGGGCGTCTCCCAGTAGTGGCCGACGAGGAAGTACGAGCAGATGCCCATGATCTCCCAGCCGACCAGCAGCACCATCAGGTCGCCGGAGTAGACGACGAGCAGCATCGCGGCGGTGAAGAGGGAGACCAGCGCGGCGTAGGAGGGATAGCGCGGATCGTCGCGGAGGTAGGCCGTGGAGTAGATCTGCACACAGGTCGCGACGACGCCGACGAGGACGGCGACCAGGGCCGCGAAGCCGTCGATGTACAGGGCCAGGTCGATCGGGACGGAGCCGGTGGGGGTGAGTTCGGTGGCGGCCTCGATCGCCCGGCCGCCGTCCTGCCGCAGGGCGACGACGACGGCGAGCACGGTCGCGGCGAGGACGGGCAGGACGGCCAGCGGCCGCACGAACCCGGGGGCGGTGCGGCCGAGCAGCAGTCCGGCCGCCGCGCCGAGGAAGGGAAGGAGGGGGACGAGGACGGCGAGGGTCGTGGTGGTCACGCGGTGGCCTCGGCCTTCTCCTCGCGGTCCGCGGGTGGGTCACCGGCGTCGGACGGCGCGTCGTGGCGGCTCTCGGCGGTGTCCCTGAGGCGGTCGACGTCCGAGGAGCCGCGGTTGCGGTAGACCATCAGCACGATCGCGAGGCCGATCCCGATCTCGGCGGCGGCGATGGCGATGACGAAGAGGGTGAGCGCCTGGCCGGCGTGGAGCGTGTCGCGCAGCCAGACGTCGAAGGCGACCAGGTTGAGGTTGACGGCGTTGAGCATCAGCTCGACGGACATCAGCACGAGGATCGCGTTGCGGCGGGCGAGGACGCCGTAGAGCCCGACGCAGAAGAGCAGGACCGCCAGGACGGCGGGGTAGGCGAGGTGCATCAGCGGGTGCCCTCCGGGTCCTCGGTGTCCTTGATGTCCTCGGCGTTCTCGGCGTTCTCGGCGTTCTCGGCGTTCTCGGCGTTCTCGGCGGGGCCTCCGCCGCCGGGGCGGGGCCCGCTCACCGTCCGGGAGCGGGTGGCGCCGGTGCCGGCGGCCGCCCGGTCGGCCGCGCCCTTGCGGGAGAGGACGATGGCGCCGACGAGGGCGGCGAGCAGCAGGACGGACAGGCCCTCGAACGGCAGCACCCAGTGCTGGAAGAGCATCTGGCCGGTGACCTCGGTCGAGCCGTGGGCCGGTCCGTCCAGGTCGATCCAGGTGGTGCGGAAGGCGTCCAGCACCACCCACAGGAGGGCGGCGGCCGCCGCGGCGGCGACCCCGACGGCGAGCGGCCGGTTGCCGGAGTCGGCGTCCGGGGAACGGCCGATGGGGGCCCTGGTGAGCATCAGCCCGAAGAGCAGCAGGACGACCACGGATCCGACGTAGATCAGCACCTGCACCCAGGCGATGAACTCGGCGGTCAGCAGGAGGTACTCGACGGCGAGGCCGCCGAGCGCGACGACCAGCCAGAGCGCGGCGTGCACGAGCTGACGGGTGGTCACGGTGATGAGGGCCGCGCCGAGGGTGACGAGGCCGACGAGGAGGAACGCGACCTCCACCCCGGTCGGGGAGAGGAAGCCCTGCGGGGCCGCCTGGGCGAGCGTCATGCGGGGCCTCCCTCGCCGGAAGCGGGGCCGGGGCCGGAAGCGGGGCCGGGGCCTGGGCCGGTGGCCGGTCCCGGGCCGGGCGGGTCCGGGGTCGCCGGGGTCTCCGCCGCGGCGGCTGCCTCGGCCGCCTCGGCTGCCGCGAGCTTCTCGGCGGCCTTGCGCGCCGCCGCGACCTCCTTGGGCTCCTCGGCCCCCGGGTCGAGCGGCGGCGGTGCGGGCACCGTCCACATCCACTCGCGGAGCTTGTCGCGCTCATGGGTGAGCTCGTGGATGTCCGTCTCCGCGTACTCGAACTCCGGGGACCAGAAGAGCGCGTCGAACGGACACACCTCGATGCAGATGCCGCAGTACATGCAGAGGGAGAAGTCGATGGCGAACCGGTCGAGGACGTTGCGGCTGCGCTCGCGGCCGCCGGGGGCCGCCGCGGGCACCGTCTCCTTGTGGGAGTCGATGTAGATGCACCAGTCCGGGCACTCCCGGGCGCAGAGCATGCAGACCGTGCAGTTCTCCTCGAACAGGCCGATCACCCCGCGGCTGCGGGGCGGCAGTTCGGGCAGGACGTCCGGGTACTGCGCGGTGACGGACTTCCTCGTCATCGTCCGCAGGGTGACGGCCAGGCCCTTGGCGAGGCCGGATCCGGGGATCGGGGTCACGACTGGATCACCACCTTGACGATGCCGGTGAGGGCGATCTGGGCGAGGGCGAGCGGTACGAGCACGGTCCAGGCGAGCTTCTGGAGCTGGTCCTCGCGCATCCGGGGGTAGGACACCCGCAGCCAGATGACGACGAAGGCGAGCACCGCGGTCTTGAGCAGGGTCCACACCCAGCCCAGCCCGTCGGCGCCGAACGGACCGTGCCAGCCGCCGAGGAACAGCACGGTGGTCAGCCCGCACAGGACGACGATGCCCGCGTACTCGGCGAGCAGGAACAGGGCGAAACGCAGGCCGGTGTACTCGGTGTAGGCACCGAAGATGATCTCGGAGTCGGCGACCGGCATGTCGAAGGGCGGGCGCTGGAGTTCGGCGAGCCCGGCGACGAAGAAGACGACGGCGCCCGTGATCTGCCAGGGCAGCCACCACCACTCGAAGGCGTCGAGGATGCCGGGCAGCGAGACCGTGCCCGCCGCCATGGCGACGGAGGCGGCGGTGAGCAGCATCGGCAGCTCGTACGCGAGCAGTTGGGCGGCCGTCCGCAGACCGCCGAGGAGGGAGAACTTGTTGGCGGACGCCCAGCCCGCCATGAGCGAGCCGAGCACGCCCACGCCCATCACGGCGAGCACGAAGAAGATGCCCGCGTCGACGACCTGCCCGACCGCTCCCTCACCGGGGCCGATCGGGATGGCGACGAGCACCAGGAGGTAGGGCAGCAGGGCGACGGCGGGGGCGAGCTGGAAGATGCGGCGGTCGGCGGCGGCCGGGACCACGTCCTCCTTCTGCGCGAACTTCACCCCGTCGGCGACGAGCTGGGCCCAGCCGTGGAAGCCGCCGGCGTACATGGGGCCGAGGCGGCCCTGCATGTGCGCCATGACCTTGTGCTCGGTCTGGCCGACGACCAGCGGGAGGACGAGGAAGACGGCGAAGACGACGAGGAGCCGGACGGCGACGTCGAGAACGTCGTTCACGCGGGGTCGCCTCCGGTGCGGTCGGTCGGGGTGTGGTCGGTCGCGGTGGGGCGTCCGGTGCCCTCGGCGGGGGTGCCTTCGGCCGGGGCGGCGTCCTCGGCGGAGGCGCTTTCGGCAGGGGCGGTGCCTTCGGCAGGCTCGCCCTCGGCGGGGGCGGTGCCTTCGGCCGGGTCGCCGTCGGCCGGGGCGGCGCCCTCGGCCGGGGCGGGCGAGGCCGGGGCGGGCGAGGCCGGGCGGGCCTCGTCCTCCGCCGGACGCGGGGCGCCTCCCGCCGGGGTGGCCTCGGTGGGGGTGGCGTCCCCGGAAGGGTCGCCATCGGCCGGGGCGGTGCCTTCGGCAGGCTCGCCATCGGCAGGGGCGGTGCCTTCGGCAGAGTCGGCGCCCTCGGCCGGGGCGGGCGAGGCCGGGCGGGCCTCGTCCTCCGCCGGACGCAGGGCGCCTCCCGCCGGGGTGGCCTCGGTGGGGGTGGCGTCCCCGGAAGGGTCGCCTTCGGCCGGGGCGGTGCCTTCGGCCGGGGCGGTGCCTTCGGCCGGGGCGGTGCCGTCGGCAGAGTCGGCGCCCTCGGCCGGGGCGGGCGTGGCCGGGCGGGCCTCGTCCTTCGCCGGACGCAGGGCGCCTTCCGCCGGGGTGGCCTCGGTGGGCGGGGCGTCCGTGGGGGCGGCTCGCTCGGCGGGAATGGCCCCGGTCGGCGCCGTTCCCCCGGCGGGGGCAGGTGCCGGGCGGGCGGGGCCTTCGGACGGTGTGCCGTCCGCGGTGCCGTCGCCCTCGGCGGGGCGGGGCGGTGGGGCGTCGAAGGCCGGGCGGGCGTGGTGCCACGGGGCGTCCGAGCTGCGGGGGCGGTCCGCGGGCGCCGGGGAGGCGGGGGCCGCCGGCGGGGCGGCCTGGGAGGCCGAGCCCTCGGCGGCGCTGCGCGAACGACGCGGCGGCGCCGCGGGGGCCGCGGCCTGGGAGGCGGAGCCCTCGGAGACGCTGCGGGTGCGGCGGGGCGGGCGTTCGCCCGGGGTGGCGGCTGCGGCCGTGCGCGGGGTGCGGGCCGGGCGGGACGGGGCCGGCGGGAGCTGGCCCTTCAGTGGGCCCCACTCGTTCGGGTCGGGCACGCCCGGCGGCAGCATCTGGCGGCGCTTCGGGCCGTCGTGGCCCGCGGCCGCCTCCCCCGGCTCCTTCGCGCCCGGCCATGCCTTGGCCACCCGGGCCGCGAGGACGAAGTCCTTGCGCAGCGGATGGCCCTCGAAGCCGTCCGGCAGCAGCAGCGGGTCGAGGTGCGGGTGGCCGGTGAAGGAGATGCCGAACATCTCGTGGGTCTCCCGCTCGTGCCAGCCCGCCCCGGCGTACACGCCGACGGCCGTCGGCAGGGCGGGCGCGTCGTGGGGGACGGTGGTGCGGACGAGGAGGCGGCGCACCGCGCCGTCCGCGAGGGCGACGAGGTGGGCGCAGACCCGGAAGCCGGTGCCCGGCTCGTCGACCGCGCTCAGCCAGTCGAAATAGGTGCAGCCCAGGGTGGTGCGGGCGGTTTCGAGCGCGGTGGTCCAGGACGCGGCGGGGACGTCCACGGTGAGGAGCTCGTAGCCGCGTTCGGCGGTGGCGTCCGGGCCGAAGATCTCGGTGACGGCGCCGGGCAGGCGGTCGTAGGCGTTCACCGGTCGCCCCCGTCCGTCCCGGGCGCGGGAGGCGGGGTGACCAGGCCACTGCGCAGGGCCGCCGCAGAGGGGCGGGGGCCGTCGTGGCGGTAGCGCTCGCCGAGCGACTCCCGGGCGATCTTCTCCTGGAGCTTGAGGATGCCCTGGAGCAGCGCCTCGGGCCGCGGCGGGCAGCCGGGCACGTAGACGTCGACGGGGATGATCTGGTCGACGCCCTTGGTGACGGAGTAGGAGTCCCAGTACGGACCGCCGCAGTTGGAGCAGGCGCCGAAGGAGATGACGTACTTGGGCTCCGGCATCTGCTCGTAGAGGCGCTTGACGGCCGGGGCCATCTTGTCGGTCACCGTGCCCGAGACGATCATCAGATCGGCCTGGCGGGGACCGGG
This sequence comes from Streptomyces zhihengii, assembly GCF_016919245.1. Lineage (NCBI taxonomy): Bacteria > Bacillati > Actinomycetota > Actinomycetes > Kitasatosporales > Streptomycetaceae > Streptomyces > Streptomyces zhihengii. The sequence goes on from NZ_JAFEJA010000001.1 coordinate 3,552,209, forward strand.
CGCGAAGGGGATCACACCGAGCCGGATGAAGTCGTGACGCGCCATGGAGGCGGCGATGAACTCGATGGCGCAGCAGGCCAGGCCGAAGTTGAAGACCCAGAGGCTGTAGCGGCGGCCCCAGTTGAGGACCACCTTCATCGGTTCGGGGGCCAGGCGCGACAGCGCGCCGAGCCGCTTCGGCCCGGGGAGGTCCACAGGGGTCACGCCCATGTCAGGACGCCCTTCTTGTACGCGTAGAGCAGTCCCACGGCCAGGAAGCCGAGGAAGATGAACATCTCGACGAGGGTGGTCGCGCCGTAGCCGTCGGCGGCGAAGACCGTCGCCCAGGGGAAGAGGAAGATCGAGTCGACCGCGAAGATCACGTAGAGGAACGCGTAGACGTAGTAGCGGACCTGGGTGTGCGCCCAGCCGTCGCCGACGGGGTCGACACCGCACTCGTAGGTGAGCAGCTTCTCCGGTGTGGGCACCACGGGCCGCAGCAGACGCCCGGCGCCGAAGGCCACCGCGACGAAGAGCACCCCGAGCACACCGAGCAGTCCGACGACCGCGTAGCTCTGGAAGTAGTCCGCCGCGAGTTGGGCCACGGTCGGTTCCGGCACGTCCGTCCTCGCTCCCTGTGACGCCGGCGATCCCCGCTCGTCGCCGCGCTGCTCCGGCCCCGCGCCCCCCGGGGGCCCGCGCGCCCGGCGGCCGGGCCGCCGCCGGCCGGGACGCCGTACGCCGTCTGTCGTCTGTCTCGTACGCACGGGAGTCTAGGCCCTGCCCACGGGAGGGTGAGCAGTCGCGTCACGTATCAGGTGGGGTTATCCCTACATCCTCCCACCCATGTACCCCATGGCGTACGTCCGTGGCGCCGGGCAGGCTTGGCCCCATGACCAGCAGCAGGACGGCAGCCGCCGACGACCAGGGGGGACCCCCGCCCGTGCGCCTCGCATTCGACCGCCAGACCTGGAAGGAGATCGCCCACCTCCTGGCCAACTTCCCGCTGGGGGTGGTCGCCTTCGTCTACGCGGTGGTGACCGTGTCCGTCGGCGCGGGCCTCGCCGTCACCGTCGTGGGACTGCCCCTGCTCGCCCTCGGACTCGTCGGCGCGCGCGGCATCGGCCGGGCGGAGCGGGCGAGGGCCCGGGCGCTGCTCGGCGTGCGGGTCGAGGAGCCGAGTCCGCAGCGCGGCGGTGCGGGGGCCCTCGCCTGGATCTGGACCCGGGTGGCGGACCCGGTGGGCTGGCGCGCGGTGCTGTACTCGGTGATCCGGCTGCCCTGGGGCGTGCTGACCTTCTCCGTCACGCTGGTGGGGCTGATCGTGCTCTGGCCGCTGCTGCCGTTCCTCGCCCGGGGCATGGCCAACGCCGATCGCGCGATGGTCCGGGGACTGCTGTCGCCCTCCGACGAACTGGAGCGGCGGGTGGCGGAGTTGGAGTCGGACCGCGGGGTGGTCGTCGACACCGCCGCCGCCGACCTGCGCCGGATCGAACGCGACCTGCACGACGGGGCACAGGCCCGGCTGGTGGCCCTCGCGATGGGCCTCGGCCTCGCCAAGGAGAAGCTGCTGGAGGATCCGGAGGCGGCGGCCGCGATGGTCGACGAGGCGCACGGCGAGGTGAAGCTGGCGCTCCAGGAACTGCGCGACCTGGCCCGCGGCATCCACCCCGCCGTCCTCACCGACCGCGGCCTGGACGCCGCCCTGTCCGCCGTCGCCTCCCGCTGCGCCGTACCGGTGCAGGTCACGGTGGATCTGGCGGAGCGGCCGGCGGCGGCCATCGAGGGCATCGCCTACTTCACCGTCTCCGAGCTGCTCCAGAACATCAGCAAGCACGCCCGCGCGACACGGGCCGGTGTCGACGTGTGGCGGGCCGACACACGGCTGCTGATCCAGGTCACCGACGACGGCCGGGGCGGCGCCCGGCTCGACGGCGGCACGGGCATGGCCGGTCTCGCCGAGCGGCTGGGCGCGGTGGACGGCCTCTTCGCCCTGGACTCCCCCGCCGGCGGGCCGACGACGGTGACCGCGGAGCTGCCCTGGCGCGACCGCGCACCCGGCGACGGGGCCCCGGCCCCGGCCGGGCGGGGAGCGGACCGGGCCCGCCGGGGCAGGTGACGGCAGCGGGAGGGATGGCGGCGGGGGCGGGGGGGGGGGGGGGGGGGGGGGGCCGCCCCCCCCCCCCCCGCCCACGGCCCCGTCCCGCGTCCGCCCGAGCCGGCCCTCCGGGGTAGGGAAAACCCCCCGTCGGAACGGATACCGCCCTCATGGTGGCGGCCGGGCGGATCGAACAGGCTGGGGGCATGACAGCAGGCATGGCAGAACGGACGGACCCGATGACCGCGGATCACCGATACGACACGCAGCCCCGCTCCCGGACGCGAGCGCTGCCTCCCGTGCTGCGGGCACCGCTGGAGGGCCGGACCTGGCGGGAGCTCGGCTGGATCGTGCTGAGCCTGCCGATGAGCATCCTGTTCTTCGTGTTCGCGGTCACCATGACGTCGGTCAGCGCCGGGCTGCTCGTCACCTTCGTCGGCATCCCGCTGCTGGCCGGCACCTTCGCGGCGCTGCGCGGGCTCGGTGCCGTCGAGCGGATGCGGGCGCGGGCCCTGCTGGACGCCGACGTGGCCGCGCCCGGGCCGGTGTCCGGCGGCAGGGGCGGCTTCGGCGGGTGGCTGGCGGGGACGCTGAAGAGCGGGGTCTCCTGGCGGCACCTGCTCTACTCGCTGCTCCACTTCCCGTGGGCGGTCTTCGGCTTCAGCCTGGTGGTGCCGCTGTGGACGGCCGGCTGGACGCTGCTGCTGTACCCGCTGTGGCAGTGGACCCTGCCCCTGTACGGCGGCCAGGACGGGATCCAGCTCTACGGCGACGGCACCCACAACTACTACCTGGACTCGCCCCTGGAGATCGCCGCGACCAGCGTCATCGGCCTGCTGCTGACCCTCGCCACACCGTGGGTGATCCGCGGTCTGAGCAGCGTGGACCGGCTGATGGTGGTCGGCCTGCTGGGGCCGTCGCGGCTGGCCAGCAGGGTCGTCGAGCTGGAGTCGGACCGCGGGGTGGTCGTCGACACCGCCGCCGCCGACCTGCGCCGGATCGAACGCGACCTGCACGACGGGGCACAGGCCCGGCTGGTGGCCCTGGCCATGGACCTGGGCCTCGCCAAGGAGAAGCTGCTGGAGGATCCGGAGGCGGCGGCCGCGATGGTCGACGAGGCGCACGGCGAGGTGAAGGTCGCGCTCCAGGAGCTGCGCGACCTGGCCCGCGGCATCCACCCCGCCGTCCTCACCGACCGCGGCCTGGACGCCGCCCTGTCCGCCGTCGCCTCCCGCTGCGCCGTACCGGTGCAGGTCGAGGTCGACCTGGACCGGCGGCCGGCGGCGGCCATCGAGGGCATCGCCTACTTCACCGTCTCCGAGCTGCTCCAGAACATCAGCAAGCACGCCCGCGCCACCCGCGCCCGGGTGGAGGTGTGGCGGGTGGAGGACCGGCTGATGCTCCAGGTCCGGGACGACGGCCGGGGCGGCGCCGACGCCACGGGCGGCAGCGGGCTGGCCGGACTGGCGGAGCGGCTGGGCGCGGTGGACGGGGTGCTGGCCGTCGACTCCCCGGCGGGCGGCCCGACGACCGTCACGGCCGAACTCCCCTGGCGCGGCTGACCCGCACCGCGGGTGCGCGCCGGCGCGCACCCGCGCCCGGCGCGGTCGTCCGCGGCGCTCGCACGCGCCCGATGCACCCGATGCACCCGGCGTGCCCCTCAACCTCCGGCGCCCGCCCTGCGTCCCTGAAGCCGAAAGCGCGCAGCCCGCACCTGATCGCGCCCCGATCCTGGGATGCTGGACGCGACAGACCGGACGTGGGACGAGCAGGGGGAACAGGGCTGTGGACGACAGGGTGCGGGTGGTCATCGCCGAGGATTCGGTACTTCTCCGGGAGGGCCTCACCCGGCTGCTGACCGACCGGGGGCACGACGTCGTCGCGGGCCTCGGCGACGCGGACGCGCTGATGAAGACGATCGCGGAGCTCGCGGGCCGGGGCGAACTGCCGGACGTGGTGGTCGCCGATGTGCGGATGCCGCCCACCCACACGGATGAAGGGGTGCGGGCCGCGGTGCGGCTGCGCCGCGAGCACCCCGGGGTCGGTGTGCTGGTGCTGTCCCAGTACGTCGAGGAGCAGTACGCGACCGAGCTGCTCGCGGGCAGCAGCCGGGGCGTCGGCTATCTGCTGAAGGACCGGGTCGCCGAGGTGCGGGAGTTCGTGGACGCCGTGGTGCGGGTCGCCCGCGGCGGCACCGCGCTGGACCCGGAGGTCGTGGCGCAGCTGCTGGGCCGCAGCCGCAAGCAGGACGTGCTGGCCGGGCTGACGCCGCGTGAGCGGGAGGTGCTCGGCCTGATGGCGGAGGGCCGGACGAACTCCGCGATCGCCCGGCAGCTCGTGGTGAGCGACGGGGCCGTGGAGAAGCACGTCAGCAACATCTTCCTCAAGCTCGGTCTCTCGCCGAGCGACGGGGACCACCGGCGGGTTCTGGCCGTTCTGACGTATCTGAACTCCTGACCGCCGGATCGACATGTCCGACAGCCGCGTCCGAATCCTGACGGCGGCCTCCCGGACCCGCCGGGGGCGGGGGACCCCCGGCCGGACCCGGCCGCGGCACCCCGCACCCGCCCCGGAGGGACTAGGGGGGTCCGCCGTCAGGATTCAGGGGCGGGTGTCGCATGACAAAGCGCACCGCCACGGCGTCTCATAGGTTCGTCCGACATGTGAGCGGTCCGGGGAAGGGCACCCTTACGGTCGTAGGGTTGCCGATGGGACGGCCGGTGGGCCGGCCGGGCCCGATGAGCCGCCTCGACGAGGGAGGTCCAGTTCAGTGACCAGCCAGGTCAGTAGCCCGGCCGAACAGGCCGGCGAGGCCGATGGGGCCGGGCAGTCCCAGGAACCCCATGATGCCGTCGTCGGCGAACAACGCAGACCCGGGGGCGCGAAGGAGGTCCGCCGGCTGGACCGGGTGATCATCCGGTTCGCGGGCGACTCGGGCGACGGTATGCAGCTCACGGGTGACAGGTTCACCTCGGAGACGGCGTCCTTCGGGAACGACCTCTCCACGCTGCCGAACTTCCCGGCCGAGATCCGGGCGCCCGCCGGAACCCTCCCGGGCGTCTCGTCCTTCCAGCTCCACTTCGCCGACCACGACATCCTCACCCCCGGCGACGAACCGGACGTCCTCGTCGCGATGAACCCGGCGGCGCTCAGGGCCAACATCGGCGACGTGCCCCGCGGCGGCGAGATCATCGTCAACACCGACGAGTTCGCCAAGCGGGCGATGGCCAAGGTCGGCTACGCCACGTCCCCGCTGGAGGACGGCTCGCTGGAGGCGTACCACGTCCACCAGGTGCCGCTGACGACGCTCACCATCGAGGCGCTGAAGGAGTTCGGCCTGTCCCGCAAGGAGGCCGAGCGCAGCAAGAACATGTTCGCGCTGGGCCTGCTGAGCTGGATGTACAACCGGCCCACCGAGGGCACGGAGAGCTTCCTGCGCCAGAAGTTCGCGAAGAAGCCGGCCATCGCCGAGGCGAACATCGCGGCCTTCCGGGCCGGCTGGAACTTCGGCGAGACGACCGAGGACTTCGCCGTCTCCTACGAGGTGGCCCCCGCCGGCTCCGCCTTCCCCACCGGCACCTACCGCAACATCTCCGGCAACCTGGCCCTCTCCTACGGCCTGGTCGCCGCCTCCCGCCAGGCCGACCTGCCGCTGTACCTGGGCTCGTACCCGATCACCCCGGCCTCGGACATCCTGCACGAGCTGTCGAAGCACAAGAACTTCGGTGTGCGCACCTTCCAGGCCGAGGACGAGATCGCCGGCATCGGGGCCGCGCTCGGCGCGGCGTTCGGCGGTTCGCTCGCCGTGACCACCACCTCCGGTCCCGGTGTGGCGCTGAAGTCGGAGACGATCGGCCTCGCGGTGTCGCTGGAGCTGCCGCTGCTGATCGTGGACATCCAGCGCGGCGGCCCCTCCACCGGCCTGCCGACCAAGACCGAGCAGGCCGACCTGATGCAGGCCATGTACGGGCGCAACGGAGAGGCGCCGGTCCCGGTGGTCGCCCCGCGCACCCCGGCGGACTGCTTCGACGCGGCACTGGAGGCGGCCCGGATCGCGCTGGCGTACCGCACCCCCGTCTTCCTGCTCTCGGACGGCTACCTCGCCAACGGCTCCGAGCCCTGGCGGATCCCGGAGGTGGACGAACTGCCCGATCTGCGGGTGCAGTTCGCCACCGGCCCCAACCACGAGCTGGACGACGGCACCGAGGTGTTCTGGCCCTACAAGCGCGACCCGAGGACCCTGGCGCGGCCGTGGGCCGTGCCGGGCACCCCCGGGCTCGAACACCGCATCGGCGGCATCGAGAAGCAGGACGGCACGGGCAACATCTCCTACGACCCGGCCAACCACGACTTCATGGTCCGCACCCGCCAGGCCAAGGTCGACGGCATCGAGGTGCCCGACCTGGAGGTCGACGACCCGGACGGCGCGCGCACCCTCGTCGTCGGCTGGGGCTCCACGTACGGTCCGATCACCGCGGCCGTCCGCCGGCTGCGGGCCGAGGGGCACCCGATCGCCCAGGCCCACCTGCGCCATCTGAACCCGTTCCCGGGGAATCTCGGAGAGGTGCTGAAGCGTTATGACAAGGTGGTCGTCCCCGAGATGAACCTCGGCCAGCTCGCCCTGCTCATCCGGGCCAAGTACCTGGTCGACGCGCACAGTTACACCCAGGTGAACGGCATGCCGTTCAAGGCGGAGCAGCTCGCACAAGCGCTCAAGGAGGCCGGCGGTGTCTGAGACGAACACGCTGTTGTCGCTGGTGCCGAAGGCCGAGGCGCAGCAGTCCATGAAGGACTTCAAGTCCGACCAGGAGGTGCGCTGGTGCCCCGGGTGCGGGGACTACGCGATCCTCGCGGCCGTGCAGGGCTTCATGCCCGACCTGGGTCTGGCGAAGGAGAACATCGTCTTCGTCTCGGGCATCGGCTGCTCCTCCCGGTTCCCGTACTACATGAACACCTACGGGATGCACTCGATCCACGGCCGCGCCCCGGCCATCGCCACGGGTCTCGCCTCCTCCCGCCGCGATCTGTCGGTGTGGGTCGTCACCGGTGACGGCGACGCCCTGTCCATCGGCGGCAACCACCTGATCCACGCCCTGCGGCGCAACGTCAACCTGAAGATCCTGCTGTTCAACAACCGGATCTACGGTCTGACGAAGGGCCAGTACAGCCCCACGTCCGAGGTCGGCAAGATCACCAAGTCGACGCCGATGGGGTCGCTGGACTCCCCCTTCAACCCGGTGTCCCTGGCCATCGGCGCCGAGGCGTCGTTCGTGGCCCGGACGGTGGACTCGGACCGCAAGCACCTCACCGAGGTGCTGCGCCAGGCCGCCGACCACGAGGGCACCGCGCTGGTGGAGATCTACCAGAACTGCAACATCTTCAACGACGGCGCCTTCGACGCGATCAAGGACAAGGAGCGGGCCCAGGAGGCCGTGATCCGGCTGGAGCACGGGCAGCCGATCCGCTTCGGGGCGGACGGCTCGAAGGGGGTCGTCCGCGACCACCTCACCGGTGACCTGCGGGTCGTGACCGTCACCGCCGAGAACGAGGCCGACGTCGTCGTCCACGACGCGCACAACCCGAGCCCGACGACCGCGTTCGCGCTGTCCCGGCTGGCCGACCCGGACACCCTGCACCACACGCCGATCGGCGTGCTGCGCAGCGTGCGGCGGCCGGTCTACGACACGCTCATGGCCGACCAGCTCGAAAAGGCCGTCGAGCAGCACGGCAAGGGCGACCTGTCGGCCCTCCTCGCCGGGAACGACACCTGGACGGTCGCCGGCTGACGCGAGCCGGCGGGGCACGAGGCGGAGGCCGGGACCACGAGGTCCCGGCCTCCGCCGCGTGCGCCCCGGGGTCAGGCGGTGGCCGCCGGGCGCGCCTTCTCCTCGTCGTACGCGGCACGCGCCGCCGCCACCTCGGGCACCTGCCGCTCGGTCCAGCGGGCGAGGGCCCAGACCTGCTCGGCGGCCTCCCGGCCCAGGCCGGTGAGCGTGTAGTCGACCCTCGGCGGGATGACGGGCTTGGCGTCACGGTGGACGAAGCCGTCGCGCTCCAGGGTCTGGAGCGTCTGGGCGAGCATCTTCTCGCTGACGCCGCCGATCCTGCGGCGCAGCTCGCTGAAGCGGTGCGACCGCTCCAGCAGCGCGGCCAGCACCAGGACGCCCCACCGGCTGGTGACATGTTCGAGGATCAGCCGGGACGGGCACATCGCGCTGTTCACATCCGGGACGATCACGTCCGGGAAGCCCACCGTCTCGTCGCTCGCACTCACTCCCATGCCAGTACCTTACTTCAAAGTGGGTACTTTCTCCAGGTTAGTTCCCTGCTTACAGTGGGTTGAGGGCCTCCGCGAGGGGGCCTTCACCCCCACCGAAACGGAGAACCTCATGGGCATCGTCGTCACCGGCGCCACCGGAGCACTCGGCCGCCTCGTCGTGGACGAGCTGCTCGCCACCGTCCCCGCCGCGGAGATCGCGGCCGTCGTCCGCGACAAGGAGAAGGCCTCCGCGCCGGCGGAGCGGGGCGTGGAGATCCGCCTCGGCGACTACGACCGGCCCGAGACCCTGGAGGGCGCCTTCCGCTCCGGGGACCGGGTGCTGTTCGTCTCCGGCAGCGAGGTGGGCCGCCGGGTCGCCCAGCACACGGCCGTGATCGCGGCGGCGAAGGCCGCCGGCGTCGCCCAGCTCGCCTACACGGGGATCCTGGGCGGGCCCGACGCGGACTTCGACCTCGCCGACGAGCACCGGGCCACCGAGCGGCTGATCCTCGAATCGGGCGTGCCCCACACGTTCCTGCGCAACGGCTGGTACACGGAGAACTACACCGCGAACCTCGGCCCGGTCCTGGAGCACGGCACGGTCGTCGGCAACGCGGGCGACGGACGGATCGCCGCCGCCTCGCGCGCCGACTACGCCGCCGCGGCGGCCGCGGTGCTGACCGGCGAGGGGCACCTGGGCAAGGCGTACGAGCTGAGCGGCGACACCGCCTGGTCGCTCGCCGAGTACGCGGCCGAGCTCTCCCGGCAGACGGGCCGCACCATCACCTACACCGAGCTCACCCCCGAGGCGCACCTGTCCGTCCTGGTGGGCGCGGGCCTCCCGGAGGCGTTCGCGCGCATCCTCGTCGACGTGGACGACGCGATCGGGCGCGGCCGGCTGGCGGGCACCGGCGGCGACCTGGCGCGGCTGGCCGGACGGCCGTCCACCCCGCTCGCCGACTCGGTCGCCACCGCGCTGGCCGGCCGCTGAGGAGCCGCCCGCGAAGGTCATGACCGTATGGCGATACGGGCATGACATCCGGCCCCCGCGCGGCGTACCTTTGCCCGGAAACGCGCGCGCGGGGACAGGAGGGCCGGTGAAGTCGCAGAACGAACAGCGGACAGGACTGCTGTACGGGATCGGCGCCTACGGGATGTGGGGTCTGGTCCCGCTCTTCTGGCCGCTGCTCAAGCCGTCCGGGGCCGGCGAGATCCTCGCCCACCGGATGGTGTGGTCGCTGGCCGTCGTCGCCGTCGCGCTCCTGGCGCTGAAGCAGTGGGGCTGGATCCGCGACCTGGTGCGCAGCCCGGGCAAGCTGGCGCTCGTCACCGTGGCCGCGGCCGTCATCACGGTCAACTGGGGCGTCTACATCTGGGCCGTCAACACCGGCCGGGTGGTCGAGGCCTCGCTCGGCTACTTCATCAACCCCCTGGTCACCATCGCCATGGGCGTGCTGCTGCTCGGTGAACGGCTGCGCCCGGCGCAGTGGGCGGCGGTCGGCACCGGCTTCGCCGCGGTGCTCGTCCTCGCCGTCGGCTACGGGCAGCCGCCGTGGGTCTCGCTCACCCTCGCCTTTTCCTTCGCCACCTACGGCCTGGTGAAGAAGAAGGTCAACCTGGGCGGCCTGGAGTCGCTGGCGGCCGAGACGGCCATCCAGTTCCTGCCCGCGCTCGGCTTCCTGCTGTGGCTCGGCGCGGACGGCTCGGCGAGCTTCGGCGCCCACGGCACCGGCCACGCCGCGCTGCTCGCCGCCACGGGCGTGGTGACGGCCGTGCCCCTCATCTGCTTCGGCGCCGCCGCGATCCGGGTGCCGCTGTCCACCCTGGGGCTGCTCCAGTACCTGGCGCCGGTCTTCCAGTTCCTGCTGGGCATCCTCTACTTCCACGAGGCGATGCCGGCCGAGCGGTGGGCCGGGTTCGCGCTGGTGTGGCTGGCGCTGTCGTGCCTCACCTGGGACGCGTTGCGCAACGCCCGGCGCAACCGGGCCGAGGCCCTGCGCCTCGCCGTCGAGGCCGCGGCCTCCGGGGCCGCCCCGCTGCCGCCCGCGCCGCAGTCGGGCGTGGTCACGGGCGGGCTGCCCGGCGCGCCCGCGGACCCCGCCGCGGACCCGGCCCGCGCGGCCGGCGAACCCCGCCCGACCGCCTGAAGCACCCGGCGCGCACGGCCCCTGCCCCCGAAAGACCCGGGGGCAGGGGCCGTTCCCTTGGCGGGGTGGGGCGGGAACGGCGGGGGTCAGGCGGTGGGGTCGTCCGTCCGGCGGGCGCGGTGGGTGCGCACCTTGTGGCGGTTGCCGCAGCGTTCCATCGAGCACCAGCGGCGGCGGCCGGGGCGGGAGGTGTCGACGAACAGCAGCGCGCAGTTGTGGGTGGCGCACTCGCGGACGCGGTGCGCGTGGGGACCGGTGAGGAGGTCCACCGCGTCGCGCGCGACGGTCGACAGCAGGGCGGCGACCGGGGCCTCGCCGGGGGCCCAGGCACGGGTGCCGTCGGCGGCGATCAGCGGGACGAGCGGGGGCACCGCCGCCGCCGCGTTCACCGCGGCGAGCCCGGCGGGGGCGGGCGCGGCGCCGTGCGCCCGGGCCGCCATGACCCCCCACAGCGCGTCGCGCAGACCGCGTGCGGCCGCCGCGCCCGCGTCGTCGGCCGCCAGCCGGAGCCCCGGGGGCAGCCGGCTCTCGGCGGCCCAGGCCGCCAGCGCCCGCGGCCCGGTCAGCACCTCGAAGCGGGCGTACTCGCCGGGTCCGCCGGTGGCCAGCAGTTCCAGGCAGAGCGCGCCCGGGTCGAAGCGGAACGTCTGCCCGTCGGGGTGACGCAGCAGCAGTCCCGGCGTTTCCGTTGCCCTCGTCGTCATGTAACCACTATAAGTGGTTACATGACGCTGCACTGGAAACTCGTGATCGACGCCGAGGACCCCCACGCCCAGGCGGACTTCTGGGCGGCCGCCCTCGGCTACCGGGTCGAGGACAACAGCCCCCTGATCGACCAACTGCTCGGCCGGGGCGCGGTGCCCCAGGAGCTGACCGTGGAATCGCACGGACGGCGCGCCTGGCGGGATCTGATCGGCGTCCGGCATCCGGACGACCCCTTCGACGAGGTGAGCGGGGCCGGCCTCGGCCGCCGGATCCTCTTCCAGCGCGTGCCGGAGGAGAAGACGGGCAAGAACCGGCTCCATGTCGATGTGCACGCCGCGCCCGGTGAGCGCGACGCCGAGACCGCCAGGCTCGTGGCACTGGGGGCGACGAGCCTGCGCCAGGTGCGCGAACAGGGCGGCGAATGGACCGTGATGGCGGATCCGGAGGGCAACGAGTTCTGCGTCCAGTGACCGCCCCGAGCCGTCCGCAATACGAACGTCGGTGACCGATTTCCGCCCTTGACGGTATGTCGGGGGCGGGCCGACCATTCAGCACGCACGACGCACCACCGCACATCCGCACGACCGCATCACCGCGAGTCCGCTCCACGTTCATGCTCCAGCGCCCCGTGCCACCGTCGGCCCGGGGCGTCGTCACGCACGTTCCGTCCTCACCCATACGGAATCCGGAGCCCCCACATGAACCTCTCCGTTCCAGGACGCACGCTCACCGCCGCCGTGTTCGCCCTCGCCGGACTGCTCGCCGCGGGTGCGCCCGCGGCGACCGCGGCACCGGGCGCGCCGGCCGCGGCACTCGCCGCGCCCGACATACCGCTCGCCAACGTCAAGGCGCACCTCACGCAGTTCCAGTCCATCGCCACCGCCAACGGCGGCAACCGGGCGCACGGCAGACCCGGGTACAAGGCGTCGATCGACTACGTGAAGGCCAAGCTCGACGCGGCCGGCTTCACCACCACCGTCCAGCAGTTCACCTCCTCCGGCGCCACGGGCTACAACCTGATAGCCGACTGGCCCGGCGGCGACACCGGGCAGACGCTGATGGCCGGCGCGCACCTCGACTCGGTGAGCTCGGGAGCCGGCATCAACGACAACGGCTCCGGCTCCGCGGCCGTGCTGGAGACCGCGCTCGCCGTCTCCCGCGCGCAGTTCCAGCCGGCGAAGCACCTGCGCTTCGCCTGGTGGGGAGCGGAGGAGCTGGGTCTCGTCGGCTCCAAGTACTACGTCAACAACCTGCCGTCCGCGGACCGGGCGAAGGTCGCCGGGTACCTGAACTTCGACATGATCGGCTCGCCGAACCCGGGGTACTTCGTCTACGACGACGACCCGGTGATCGAGCAGACCTTCAAGGGCTACTTCGCGGGGCTCGGCGTCCCCACGGAGATCGAGACGGAGGGCGACGGCCGCTCCGACCACGCGTCGTTCAAGAACGTCGGCATACCGGTGGGCGGTCTGTTCACCGGGGCCAGCAGGACCAAGACCGCCGCCCAGGCGCAGAAGTGGGGCGGCACCTCGGGGCAGGCGTTCGACCGCTGCTACCACTCGTCATGCGACACGACGACGAACATCAGCGACACCGCGCTGGACCGCAACAGCGACGCCGTCGCCCACGCGATCTGGGCGCTGTCGGCCGGCACCACCGTCCCGCCGGGCGACGTCTACGAGAACGCCGCCGACGTGGCCGTCCCGGACGCCGGAGCGGCCGTCACCTCGACCGTGACCGTCTCCGGACGCACGGGCAACGCCCCGGCGACGCTGAAGGCGGGCGTCGACGTCAAGCACACCTACCGGGGCGACCTGGTGATCGACCTGGTGGCGCCGGACGGCACCGCGTACCGGCTCAAGAACTCCAGCAGCAGCGACTCCGCCGACAACGTGATCGCCACGTACACGGTCGACGCCTCGGCCGAGGCGGCGAACGGCGACTGGAAGCTGCGGGTGCAGGACGTGGCCCGGTACGACACGGGCTACATCGACAGCTGGCGGCTCACCTTCTAGGGCCGGCCGCAGGGCCGTCGCCGGTCGCAGGGCCGGTCCCGGGGCCGGCCCGAGGGCCGGTCGCAGGACCGGGCCGCGGCCGCTCCTGACCGCCGGAGCCCCGCCCCGCCGTCGCGGGGCGGGGCTCCGGTGCGCCGGGGCGCGGGGTCAGGCGGTGATGTCCTTCGTCGTGAAGCGCGCCCACGCCGCCGAGCCGAAGACCGCGGCGTACAGGGCCTGGAGGCCGAGGTTGCGGAGGATCCCGTCCCAGAGGAACGGCTCCCGCATCAGGTCGGAGAACGACATCCAGTGGTACGGGAAGAGATACGGGTGCACCGCGGAGAGCTGCGGGACGGTGCCGAGGATCTGGACGGTGATCAGCAGCCCCACCGTCGTCGCCATGGCCGCGATCCCGCTGCCGGTGAGCGTCGAGACGAACAGGCCGATCGCGGCGATGCCCGTCAGCGAGGCGGCGACCACCAGGGCGATCAGCAGCGCCCGCCACAGGCCCCCGGCGAAGGACACCGTGGTGCCGGAGATGGTGGTGACGTCCCCCAGCGGGAAGAGCAGCGCGCCGACGGCGAGCGCCGAGACCGCCACCACCAGCGTCGCCGCCGCGCAGAACGCGCAGACGGCGGTGAACTTGGCGAGCAGCAGCCGGGTGCGGCCGGCCGGGGCGACCAGCAGATAGCGCAGCGTCCCGGAGGCCGCCTCGCCCGCGATGCTGTCGCCGGCCACCACGGCGACGGCCATCGGCAGGAACACTGGCAGCGTCGCCGCGAGCGCGGCGAACACCAGGAACAGGCCGTTGTTGGTGATCTGCGCGACGAACGCGGGCCCGCCGCCCCCGGGGCCGCCGACGCCGCCGCCGTCACCGGTCTCGATCCGGACGGCGACACCGATCAGCACGGGCACCGCCGCCAGCACGCCGAACAGGGCGAACGTCCGCCGGCGCCGGAAGGTGAGCCCCAGCTCCGACCGGAACAGCCCCAGCGAACGCCGCAGCCGCCCGGCGGCACCAAGGACCGCCTCCGGGGCGCCGCCCGCGCCGGTGCCGCCGGCCGGGCCGGGCTCCGAGGCGCTGCCCACGCCGGTGCCGGGCTCCGGGCCGGAGCCCCTGCCGGTGTCCTGCGCGGCGCCCGCGCCCGGCTCAGCCCGCGACATCGAAGCCCTCCCCCGTCAGTGCCACGAACGCGTCCTCCAGGGAGGCCCGTTCCGTGCCGAAGCCGCGGAGCCGGACGCCGCCGTGCACCAGGGCGGCGCTGAGGTCCGCCGGGTCCGTGCCGGGGCCCGGGGGATCGCCCGTCACCCGGTCGCCGTCCACGGTCACCCCGCGCACACCGTGCTCCGCCAGCAGCCGTGCCGCGTCCGCCGGGTCGGGGGTCAGCACCACCAGCCGGCCCCGGGCGCCGGCCGCCAGCTCGGCGACCGAGCCCTCGGCGACCAGCCGGCCCCGGGTCATCACCGCCGCGTGGGTGCAGACCTGTTCGATCTCGTCGAGCAGGTGCGAGGAGAGGAAGACGGTGGTGCCGTCCGCGGCCAGCTCGCGCACCAGGGTCCGGATCTCGCGCATGCCCTGCGGGTCGAGCCCGTTGGTCGGCTCGTCCAGCACCAGCAGGTCCCGGGGCCGCAGCAGTGCCGACGCCAGGCCGAGCCGCTGCTTCATGCCGAGCGAGTACGCCGACGCCTTCCGTCCCGCCGCCGCGGCGAGCCCCACCCTGTCGAGCGCCGCCGAGACACGGGTCCGCCTGGTCCGGGGGTCGGCGAGCGGGTCGGCCGCGTCGTAGCGCAGCAGGTTCTCCCGGCCGCTGAGGAACCCGTAGAGCGCGGGCCCCTCGATCAGCGCGCCGACCCGGGGCAGCACGCCGTGCAGCGCGCGCGGCACCGGGCCGCCGAGGAGGGTGGCGCTGCCCGCCGTGGGCTCGATGAGGCCGAGGAGCATCCTGATGGTGGTGGTCTTGCCCGAGCCGTTCGGGCCGAGGAAGCCGAAGACGCTCCCGGCCGGCACGTTCAGGTCGAGCCGGTCGACGGCGAGCCGGCCGCCCCGGTAGCGCTTGGTGAGCCCGCGCGTGGCGATGACGGCCGTCATGTCCCTGCCCCGTTCCTCGATGGCCCCGTCCGCTTGCGACGGAGAGCGGCCGTGCGGAGCGCCCCGCCGTACGCGGCGTACGGCGGGGCGCGGTGTCCGTGCGGCGTTGCGCTACTTCGCCGCGTCGGCGGCCTTCACCAGCGCGTCCTTGGTGACCGCGCCGACGTAGACGGTGCCGTCCTCGGTCATCAGGGCGTTCACCAGCCGGGTGGAGAAGACGGTGCCCTTGCCGAACTTGCCGGTGACCTTGTCGCCGAGCGAGTCCAGGAACTGGCCCGCCTCCGGCGGCAGTTCGCCGGTGTCCGGCGTGGCGCCGACCGGGCCGCCGGCCCCCTTGATCGTCGCGATGGCCGTCCAGCCCTCGCCGATGACCTCGAAGCCGCCGGCGTCCCGCTTGCCGCCCTCGAACTCCCGGTGGGCCTCCTTCTCCACCTCGTCGGCCTCGGTCACCTGGGCGCCCTTGGGCGGGGTGAAGTCGAAGGTGGACGCGGCGGGGCGGGCGAAGTCGACCTTGGTGAAGCCCGCGTCGACCACGGCCTTGCCCCCGCCGCCGGGCGTGAGGGTGACCTTCAGCGGCGTGCCCGTCTCGGCGTCGACCGCGATGGTGACGGCCTTGACCGTCGAGCCCTTCTGCTTCGGCTCGACGACGAGCCGGTAGGCGTCCCGGCCGGCCACCTGCGCCGTGCCGCCGACGCGGAACGACGTGGTGTCGGCGGAGGCCTTCAGCACCTCGTCGGCGAACTCCTTGGGCGTGGTGGGCAGTTCCGAGGGGAGGGCGCCCTTGTCGCGGGGGGCGTCCCGGTGCCCGGCGGCGTCCTTGCTGTGGAAGACCTCGTTCGAGGCGCTGTCGTACGCCCAGACCTCGTCACCGTTGCGGATGAGGCTGTACTCGGACGAGTCCTCCAGCACGGAGACCTTCTGGCGGTCCGGGCCGTCGGCGGCGACGCGCACGGTGTGGGTGCCGGACGCCAGTTCGGTGAGCTTGGACGACGGGTCCGCGGAGGAGCCGCCCCCGTCGCCGTCGCCGCCCGCGCCGGTCAGGGAGCCGGCCAGCCCGTCGAACGAGGGCAGTCCGAGGTCGGTGGTGATCCGCACCGTGCCGGAGAGCTGCTGGGTGTCGGAGGCCGCGATCTTCTCGATGAGCTCCTGGGCGGTGATCTTCGGCAGATCCGGGTCACCGGAGCTGGCGAGCGCCGGGACCAGGCCGATGGTCCCCGCCGCGACACCGGCGACCGCCAGCGGGACCAGGTAGCGGACGGCCTTGCGGCGTCCGCCTGCGAGGTCCCCGGCCTCGCCGGTGGAGTGTGCGCTGTCGTTCGGTGCCATGGTGTGCCCTACCTCCGTGGTTGGTCAGGGGTGGTGCTCTCCATCCATATGACCAAAACGCCCGCCCGGAGGCGTCAGCCCCCGGGCGCAAACCCGTGTACCCCTCTGGGATGACACCGAACCGCCCCAACTCCCCCGACCCGTAGGGGGCGGGGCCCGGGCCGGGGGCTCAGCCGGCGCGGTGGACGACCGCGTCGCAGAGCTCCTGGAGGGCCGCCTTCGCGTAGCCGTCCGGGAGCGGCGCGAGCAGCGCCCGGGCCTCCTGGGCGTAGCGCACGGTGTCCCGGCGGGCCTGCTCCAGCGCCGGGTGGGCGCGCAGCAGCCGCAGCGCCTCGGCGTGGCGGGCGTCGTCGGAGAGGTCGCCGTCGAGCAGGGCGGCCAGCTCCAGGTCCTCCGGACGGCCGTGCGCCTCGGCGGCGGCGCGCAGCAGCAGGACGGGCAGCGTGGCGATGCCCTCGCGCAGGTCGGTGCCGGGGGTCTTGCCGGACTCGTGGGAGTCGGAGGCGATGTCCAGGACGTCGTCGGCGAGCTGGAAGGCGACGCCGAGGCGCTCCCCGTACTGGGTGAGGACGTCCACCACGCGCTCGTCGGCGCCCGCCATCATCGCGCCGAACCGGCACGACACGGCGACCAGCGATCCGGTCTTGCCGGCGAGGACGTCGAGGTAGTGGTCGACCGGGTCGCGGCCGTCGCGCGGGCCCGCGGTCTCCAGGATCTGGCCCGTGACGAGGCGCTCGAACGCCTCCGCCTGGATGCGGACGGCCTCGGGGCCGAGGTCGGCCAGGATGTGCGAGGCGCGCGCGAAGAGGAAGTCGCCGGTGAGCACCGCGACCGAGTTGCCCCAGCGGCTGTTGGCGCTGGCCACCCCGCGGCGGACGTCCGCCTCGTCCATCACGTCGTCGTGGTACAGCGTGGCGAGGTGGGTGAGCTCGACGACCACCGCCGAGGGCACGACACCCGGCGCGTACGGGTCGCCGAACTGGGCCGCCAGCATCACCAGCAGCGGGCGGAAACGCTTGCCGCCCGCGTGGACGAGGTGCTGCGCGGCCTCCGTGATGAACGGAACCTCGCTCTTGGTGGCATCGAGCAGGCCCGCCTCGACAGCCGACAGCCCGGTCTGGACATCGGCCTCAAGAGCCTGGTCCCGCACGCTCAGCCCGAACGGCCCGACGACGGTCACGAGGGGGTCTCCTGTCTGCTGACGATCACACGGATTGTCGATCTGTCGCTCGATTCACTCAAGTCAGCGTATCCGGTCGCGTTTCGATCACCATGAGCGCCTTCCCGCCGCCCCCGGTATGTTCGTGATCGGCGGCAATCCCCTGGTACAGGGCTTTTGCCCTCCGCTTCCCCGCCCCCCATGATCCCTGCTCCCCGCCGTCCCGGTGCACCGGCGTCACCCCGCGTCCCGTCCGCTTCACCCGCCCGCCCCGCAGACCGGCACCCGACCGTCCCGTCCGCCCACCCCGCGGGCCCCCGACCGCCCCGGCGGGAGGGGCCCCGGGCCGCACCGCAGGGGCCCGCCATGCGCGTCCGCACCGACTTCCCCCACGAGACGGTCCGCGAGGACGTCCGCGTCCCCCTCCCGGACGGCGTCACCCTGCACGCGCGCCTCTGGCGGCCGGTGACCGGGGCGCCCGTGCCCGCCCTGCTGGAGTACGCCCCGGACCGGCTCACCGACGCCTCCGCGGTACGGGACGCGGAACGCCACCCCTGGTACGCGGGCCACGGCTACGCCTCCGTACGGGTGGACGTCCGCGGCCACGGCAACAGCGACGGTCTGCCGGGCGAGGCGTGCGGGGCGGGCGAACTCGCGGACGGGGTGGCCGTCGTGGAGTGGCTGGCCCGGCGGCCGTGGTGCTCCGGACGGGTGGGCATGTTCGGCCTCGGGCGGGCCGGCCGCTGCGCCCTCGGGATCGCCGCGCTCGCGCCCGGCCCGCTCCGGGCGGTGGTGGCCGTCGGGGCGGGCGACGACCCGTACGGCGACGACGGCCCGTGCCTCGGCGGCGCGGTGACCGGCCGGGGCCTGCACGGCGGCGGCGCGGCCCGGCTCGCCGACGCGGCACGGCCGCCGGACCCGCGGTACACGGGCGAGCGGTGGCGGCGGATGTGGCTGCGGCGGCTGGAGGCGGTGGAGCCGGCCGCGCACACCTGGCTCGCGCAGCGGCGGGACGCCTGCGGGCGGAGCGCCGGGACCGGCGACGGCACGGCGGCGGTGCGCGCCGCCGTGCTGGTGGTCGGCGGGCTGCACGACCCCGCCCGGGACAGCGTGGTGCGCCTCGTCGAGCGGCTTCCCCGGGGCCGGGTGAGCGGTCTGGTCGGCCCCTGGCCCCACGACTACCCGGACCGCGCGGAGGGAGGGGACGACGGCATCGGCTTCCTCCAGGAGACGCTCCGCTGGTGGGACCGGTGGCTCGGGGACGGCGCCGCGGACGAGCCGCCGTGGCCGGCGCTGCGCTGCCGGCCCGGGGCGGCAGACCCGGCGCCGGGCGGCTGGACGGCGACCGACTGGCCGCCGCCGCGGGTCACCGAGGTGCCGTACGCCCTCGGCGGCGGCCCCGTCCGGGTGGCGTCACCCCCGCACACGGGCGTGGACGCGGGCGCCTTCCGCCCGGCCGGGCGGGCCGGGGACCTGCCGCCGGACCAGCGCGAGGAGGACGCGCGGTCGGTGTGCTTCGAGTTCCCCGTGGGCGAGGAGCCGGTCACCGTGCTCGGCCTGCCGCGGCTGACCCTGCGCCCGCGCGCCCCGTACCCGCCCGGCCCCGTCACGGCCCGCCTCTGCGACGTCGCCCCGGACGGCACCTCCGTGCTCGTGACCCGGGGAGTGCTCCGGCTCCCCGGGTCGGGCGACGCCGCGGACGCGGGGGCGGGCGTGGGCGGGTACCGCGAACCGGACGCGGACGCGGGCCGAGACGCGGCCCCGGGCTCAGACCCAGGTGCGGACGGAGGCCCGGACGCGGCTCTGGACTCGGGCCCGGACGCGGACGCAGGCCTGGACGCCGACAGCGCGGCCGGCACCGCGACCGGCGCCGGGCCGGGCTCGGGCACCGCGGCCGGGCCGGGTGCCGCGGCGCGTACCGCTGCCGCTGCCGGGGCAGGTGCCGGTGCGGGCAGCGCTGCCGGTTCCGGACCGGGTGCCGGGGCCGCAGCCGCGGCCGGTGCGAATGCCGCGGCCGGAGCGGGTGCCGGGCCCGGGTCCGCTGACGGTCGGGGGCCGGCCGTGGAGGTCACGCTGTCGCTCGCCGCGCATGTCTTCGCGCCCGGGCACCGCGTCCGCGTCTGCGTCTCGTCGGCCTACTGGCCCTGGATCTGGCCGGAGCCGGGGGCCGACGGCTTCACCCTGGAGCCGGCCGGGTCCCGGCTCGTGCTGCCGGTGCTCGGGCCGGACGGCGGGCCGGAAGACGGCACCGCGCCCGTCCCCGAGGCCGAACCCGAGCACGCGGACGCGCCCGCCGTCGCCGTACCCCAGACCCTCGACGCCGGGCGGCCGCCGCTGCTGGTGACCCGGGACGTCGCCGAGGGGCTGTGGACCGTGGCGTCCACGCCCGGCCCCGGCGGCACCCGGGTCCACCCGGACGGGCTGGAGTACACGGAGGAGGTGCGCGAGACGTACACGATCCGGGACGGCGACCCGCTCTCCGCCCGCGCGCACAGCGTCCGCACCGTCCGGCTGCACCGGCCCGACGCGGGCTGGGACGTCCGCGTCGAGGCGACCTCGACCACCGAACGGGACGCGGCGGGCTTCCGCACCACCGACGAACTCGTCTGCCACGACGGGCAGGAGGTGGTCTTCCACCGCACCTGGGAGGAACGCTTCCCCTACCCCGCGCCCTGAGCCCGGGGCGGCGGCGGGGACGCTCCCGTGCGGCGGCGCGGCCCACGTAACGTGTCGTCCACACCCGTGGAAAGCGAGGCAGGCACCGATGTCCGAGCAGAGCCCGCTCGATCTGGCCGAGGGCGATCCCTTCGGCCCGCACAACCTCCCGTACGGCGTTTTCACCACCGCGGACGAACCGGAGCGCCGCAGGCTCGGCGTGCGCATCGGCGACCACGTGCTCGACGCCGGGGCGGCGGCCCTCGCGCTCGGCTCCCCGTACGCGGATCTCCTCGCCCAGCCGGACCTCGGCCCGCTGCTCGCCGCCGGGCGCACCGCCTGGCGCGACGTGCGCCGCGCGCTCACCGCGTGGGTCACCGTCCCGGCCCACCGGCCGGACATAGAGCCCCTGCTGCACCCGGTCGGCGCGGTGACGATGCATCTGCCCTACGACGTGGCGGACTACGTCGACTTCTACGCGAGCGAGAACCACGCCACCAACGTGGGCCGGATCTTCCGCCCGGACGGGGACGCGCTCACGCCCAACTGGAAGCATCTGCCGATCGGTTACCACGGCCGGGCGGGCACGATCGTGGTGTCCGGCACCGATGTCGTCCGCCCCTCGGGCCAGCGGAAGACCCCGGCCGACGCGGCGCCCGTCTTCGGGCCCTCCGTCAAGCTGGACATCGAGGCGGAGGTCGGCTTCCTCGTCGGCACGCCCTCGGAGCTCGGCAGCCCGGTGCCGCTGGACGCCTTCCGCGACCACGTGTTCGGGCTGTTCCTGCTCAACGACTGGTCGGCGCGCGACATCCAGGCCTGGGAGTACGTGCCGCTCGGCCCGTTCCTCGGCAAGTCCTTCGCGACGTCCGTCTCCGCCTGGGTGACCCCCCTGGAGGCGCTGGACGCGGCGCGCACCGCGCCGCCCGCCCGGGACGTCGAGCCGCTGCCCTATCTCGACGACGCCTCGGACGAGGAGCCCGGCGGCTTCGACCTGCGGATCTCGGTGGCGATCAACGGCCATGTGGTGGCCGAGCCGCCGTTCGCCTCCATGTACTGGACCGCGGCGCAGCAGCTCGCCCACATGACGGTGAACGGCGCCTCGCTGCGCACCGGCGACCTGTACGGCTCGGGCACGGTCAGCGGGCCAGAGGTGCACCAGCGCGGTTCGCTGCTGGAGCTGACCTGGAACGGCCGCGACCCGATCGATCTCCCCGACGGCAAGCGCACCTTCCTGGAGGACGGCGACGAGGTCACCCTCACGGCCTGGGCCCCCGGCCCGGACGGGGTGCGCGTCGGACTGGGCGAGGTCACGGGGCGGATCGTTCCGGCGTCCTGACCCGCACGGGCTCCCGCCGCCGCGACGGCGGTCGCGACCGGGCCCCGGCACCCCCGGCTCAGGGGTGCCGGGGCCCGGCGCCGTACCGCGGTGGTCGGACGGGACGGCGCCGTACCTCGGTGGTCAGGTGGGACGGCGCCGCCGTGCCGGGGCGGGCCGGCGGGTCAGACGGCCCGCCACAGGGCCGGCACCGCCGGGGGCTCCCAGCCCGGCTGCGCCAGGTGGTTCTGGAGGCAGACGTACGCGGCACCGCCGTAGGTGACCCGGGCGCCGGCCGCGTAGGAGGTGCCCGCCGCCCAACTGCCGCCGGGCGGCGGGGTGGTCGGTCCCCCGGTCGGGGACGGGCCGGGCGTCTGCGGCACGTTCAGCACGAAGTCGAAGGCCGCCTCCCGCGCGCCGCCGGCGTCCCGCACGGTCATCAGCAGCCGCGGGTCGAAGAGGCTGTCGGTGGAGTTGCGGGGCTCGCCCGGGAAGTAGAGCTGGGTGGTCAGCACCGGCCGGCCGGGCGCCTGCACCTTGACGTGGATGTGCCGGGTCCGGCCCGGATAGAGGCCGGGGACGATCGTGGTCAGGGTGAACGCGCCGCCGGCGTCCGTGTACTGGTGACCGCGGAAGCGGAACCCGGTGTTGTCGTAGGCGCCGTTGACGTCCGCCTGCCAGAAGTCCAGCAGCGTGTTCGCGACGGGACGGCACGCCAGACCGAAGACGTACCCGGTGACGGTGAGCCGGGTGCCGGGGGTGCCCGGGTCCAGCAGCGAGGTGCGGCGCGGCGAGTTGGGCTTGAAGTAGGGGCCCTCCATCTGCGGCGGCGTCGGGTCGTCTCCGTCGTCGCACTCGGGGGTGAGCTCCGGCGTTCCGCCGGCCGTGCCCGCGGTGCGGGCCAGCGCCGGGACGCCCATCAGCACCGCCGGGGCCGCGACGGACGCGGCGAGCGCGGCGCGCAGCACGGTCTTGCGGCTGGGGTGACGGGCGGGTGCGCCCTGTTCCGCCGGGGGTGACGCCTCGCCGGGGGTGGCGCCGCCGGGGGTGGTCTCGCCGTCCATGCCTGCTCCTTGTGGGGGCTTCGGGGATCGGCACCGAACCTAGGCGCGGGGCTCCGGGCGGGCGATGGACTCGATCCGGTGTTCGTGGTGAATTTCCCCGCCGGCGTCCGCGCCCCGCCGGAAGTCACCGGGGCTGACGCCGGTCTCCCTGCGGAAGAAGCGGCAGAAGTACGCCGGATCCGAGAAGCCGACCCGCCCGGCGACCTGGCGTACCGACATGTCGGTGCGTGCCAGCAGCCGTTGCGCCTCGTGGGTGCGGGCGGCCCGGACCAGTTCCCCCGGGGTGCGGCCGGTGGCGGTCTTGACCGCCTCGGTCAGATAGCCGGCCGTGACGCCGATCCGGCCGGCGCAGGCGCCGACGGACCACAGCTCCGGGTCGGCTCC
This sequence comes from Streptomyces zhihengii, assembly GCF_016919245.1. Classification (NCBI taxonomy): domain Bacteria; kingdom Bacillati; phylum Actinomycetota; class Actinomycetes; order Kitasatosporales; family Streptomycetaceae; genus Streptomyces; species Streptomyces zhihengii. The sequence goes on from NZ_JAFEJA010000001.1 coordinate 3,575,383, forward strand.
GCCGATCAGCCGGACGAACTCCGCGGCCACCGCGCCGGCCCGGCCCGGGCCGGCCGAGGGGGCGGGCCGGTGCCCGGGCGGCGGGGCGGCGCTCACCGGCATCCGGGATGCCCGCACCACCAGCACATGGAGCAGGGCGCGCAGCACGGAGTCGAAGCCCCGGGCCCCGCGCCCGTACTCGTCGGCGAGTTCGGCGACGAGCCGGGTGACGCCCGAGTGCCCGGCCTCGTCCAGGGTCAGCCAGGGCCGCTCGCCGAGTCCCCGCAGCAGGTCCCGGTCGCCGGGGTGGTCGCGCAGGAAGCCGTCGGTGAAGAGGACCACGGAGCCGTCCAGTCGGCGCGCGTCCTCCCAGTGGTGGACCTGGCCCGGCGCGATCACGCACAGATGGGGCGGCGCCAGCTCCCAGCGGGCCAGGTCCACGACATGGGCGCCGGTGCCGCCGGTGACGTGGACGATCTCCCAGAAGGTGTGCCGGTGCGGGAAGTCGGCCCGCGACATCGGGCCGATGGTGTCGAAGGTGCCGATCGCGAAGGGCATCGCGTTCGGCATCGGCACCTCCAGCCGGTGCATGGGCAGGGTGCCCTCCCGGGGCGCCCTGCACGGGGTGGTCCCCGGTGTCACGGTGGTGCCGCGCATCGTCTCGCTCCCTCGCCGACGGGCCATTGGTCCGGACCTGTTGGGGCGGCCACACCCTGCCACGCGCCGCCCCTGCACGGAACGGGGCCGCGGGCCCGCGGGCCGCCGCCGGGGGTGGCAGATCTTGCCCTCCCTCTCGCGAAGACGCAGGTCAGCGCGGTGCCGACAGGGCCTCAGGTGGCGCAATACTGTGGCAACACCATGGCGCGCACCGCATCGGTAGGGTCCGTCGCATGCCAGCCGAACGCATCCGTGAGCACGCAGTGCCCGTCGCCGCCGCCCGTCGGCGACGGCTGCGCGCGGACCAGGCGCGGCAGCTCGCGGATCTGCTGCGGCACCAGATCCGCACCTCCGGCTTCCCCGGCGGCGTCCTCCCCCTGGAGGGCACCATCGGGGCCGACTACCGGGTGTCGCGCAACACCGTCCGCCAGGCACTGGACCTGCTGCGGGCGGAGGGGCTGATCGAACGGCAGCCCGGTGTCGGCACGGTGGTGGTCGCCGAGAAGTACCCGCACGGTCTCGACCGCCTGATGGGCCTCGCCGAGACCCTCCGCGAACACGGCACCGTCACCAACGAGGTGCGCACCGCGGGGCCGGTCACCGCGCCCGGTCCGGTGGCCCGGCGGCTGGGCGTCGCCGAGCACTCCGAGGTGCTCTACATCGAGCGTCTGCGCCGCCTCGGCGGTCTGCCGCTCTCCCTCGACCTCACCTACGTCCCGATGGACATCGGATCGGGCCTGCTCGACTGCGACCTGGAGCACAACGACGTGTTCCGGCTGCTGGAACGCCTCACCGGGCAGCCGCTCGGCACGGCGGACATCACCCTGGAGGCCGTCAACGCCGACGCGCACTCCGCCGCCGTCCTCCAGGCGCCGCGCGGGGCCGCCGTGCTGATGCTGGAACGGCTCACCCACCTGCGCGACGGACGCCCCGTGGACCTGGAGTTCATCCGGTTCCGCGGCGACCGCATCGCCATGAGCGGACTGCTCCACCGCGCCCGCTGACCGGCCGGCCCGCACCCGCGGCCGCCCCTGACGGTACGCCGCGGCGTGCCCTCCCGCCCTTCCCCCGCCACTCCTGGAGACCGCCATGCCTCTGGCGCCCCAGCGGGCCGACGTGCCCGTGACCATCGACGAGTCGAAGTGCATCACCGGCTGCACCCTGTGCGTCGACATGTGCCCGCTCGACTCCCTCGCCATCCGCGAGGACGACGGCAAGGCCTACATGCACGTGGACGAGTGCTGGTACTGCGGCCCGTGCGCCGCCCGGTGTCCCACCGGCGCGGTCACGGTCAACATGCCCTACCTGCTCCGCTGAGAGAGGCCCCGTCCCCATGAAACGCACGGCACCCCGCACCCTGCTCGCCCTCGCGCTCCTCGTCCCGGCCGCCGCCGGCTGCGGCGGCTCCGCCGGGGCCGGCGGACCGGACACCGTCACCGTGACCGTCGGCTACCAGTCGAAGACCATCAACACCGTCACCGCCGGCACCCTGCTGCGCTCCCTCGGCTACTTCGAGGAGGAGCTGGCCCGGCGCGGCGCGCGCGACGGCGTCAGGTACGAGGTCCGCTGGCAGGACTACGCCACCGGCGCGCCCATCACCGCGCAGATGACCGCGGGGAAGATCGACATCGGCTCCATGGGCGACTTCCCCCTGCTGCTCAACGCGGCCCGGGGCAAGCAGCTCGACCGGCCCACCCGGCTCGTCTCCGTCACCGGCTACAACCTCCGCGGCGGGCTCAACACCATCGTCACCGCCCCCGGATCCGGCCTCGACTCGCTCCGCGACCTCAAGGGGAAGAAGGTGTCCACCAGCGTCGGCTCGGCCGCCGACGGCACCCTGGTGCGGGCCCTCCAGCAGGAGGGCCTGGACCCGGGCAAGGACATCCGCAAGCTCAACCAGCAGCCCGCGGTGGGCGCCTCCGCGCTCCAGTCCGGCAGCGCCGACGCCCTCTCGCAGTTCGTGGCCTGGCCGGGGCTGCTCGCCTACCAGGGACGGGCGAAGGCCCTCTACGACGGCGCGGCCCTCGACCTGCCGACCTTCCACGGGGTCACCGCCCGCGAGGACTTCGCCGAGAAGCGCCCCGCCGTGCTGGAGGACTTCCTGCGCGCCCAGATCCGCGCGACCCGGTACCTGCGCGAGAAGCCGGTCGAAGCGGCGGAGTCCGTCGCGAAGGCCACCGGGCTGCCCGCCGAGGTCGTCTACCTCTACAACGGCGCCAACGGCATCGCCACCTTCGACACCACCGTCAAGCCGGAGCTCGTCGCCGCGCTGAAGAAGGACGTCCCGGTGCTGGCGTCGGCCGGGCTCGTGGGCGAGGTCGACGCGGAGACCTTCGTGGACTCCTTCGTCGACGACGGCCCGGTGCGGCGCGCCCACGGCGCCGGCTACGACGAGGCCCTCGCCGCGAAGGCCCCCGCCGCGCGGAGCGAACTGTGGCGCGGGGACGGCACCACCGCCTCGTACGACGAACCGGGCGCGCTGCTCGCCGCGGTGGCCGCGGCGGGCGACGGCGCCGTCCGGGCGGCGTACGTCCCCGACACCACGACCGGGACGCAGTGGTTCGCCGACAAGGCGGTGTGGGTCGCCGACGGTGCGCGGCTGCTGCCGTTCGTCGCCCCGTCGGCCGCCGCCGACTGGATCGCCGGGCACCCGGGAGCGCGGACGGTGTCCTGGGAGCAGGCCCTGGAACGGGCCTCATGACCCGCGGCGTCCGCCTCACCGTGCGCGCCCTGTCGCTGGCCGCCGCGCTCGGCCTGTGGCAGTTCCTGACCGCCGCGGACGTCAACCTGTGGCTGCGGTTCGAGCAGTTCCCCACAGTCACCGAGGTGGCGGAGGCCTTCGGGCGGCGCGTCCGGGGCGGCACGTACTGGCAGGACCTGGCCGACAGCGTCACCCGGATCGTGACCGGCTTCCTGCTCGCGGCCCTCGCCGGAGTCGCGGTGGGCACGGCCCTCGCCCGCTCCCGGGTGGCCGAGGACGTCGTCGGCCCGCTGCTGGAGGTGCTGCGCCCGATCCCCGCGATCGCCCTGGTGCCGGTGGCGATCCTGCTCTTCCCCAGCAACGAGCAGGGCATCGTCTTCATCACCTTCACCGCGGCGTTCTTCCCCGTCGCGGTCTCCACCCGGCACGCGGTGCGCGCGCTCGCGCCCGTCTGGGAGGAGGCGGTGCGGACCATGGGCGGCGGCCGCGGGCGGGTGCTGTGGTCGGTGGTCCTGCCGGGCGCGCTGCCCGGCATCCTCGGCGGGCTCTCCGTCGGCATCGGGGTGTCGTGGATCTGTGTGATCTCCGCCGAGATGATCTCCGGCGAGTACGGGGTGGGCTACCGGACCTGGCAGGACTACACGGTCGTCGACTACCCCGGCGTCTTCGTCGGCATGGTGACCATCGGCGTCCTCGGCTGGCTCACCTCCACCGCGGTCGAGGTGGCGGGCCGCCGGGTCACCCGGTGGCTGCCCGGCGGCGCGGGGGCGACGGACCGGCCCGCCCCGGCGCGCCCGGCCCGGGTTCCGGCGACCCCGGCCCGGGTGCCGGTGCCCCGCACACCCACCACCGAGGAGCACGCATGAGCACCACGACGGCCGGCGCGGACAGCGCCACCGGCAGCGCGACCACGGGCGCCGGGCTCGGACTGCGCGGGGCGGCGCTGGGACGGCGGGGCGAGGGCGGAGCCGTGCTGGACGGCGTCGGGCTGGACGTCGTCCCCGGCGAGATCCTCGCTGTCGTCGGCCCCTCCGGCTGCGGCAAGTCCACCCTGCTGCGCACCCTCGCCGGACTGCTGCCCCCGCTCTCCGGCGAGGTCACCCAGGACGGCGAGCCCGTGCGCGGCCCCGGCGCGGAACGCGCGCTGGTCTTCCAGGAGGACGCGCTGCTGCCCTGGCGGACCGTGCGCCGCAACGTCGAACTGCCGCTCGCCGTCCGGGGCGTGGCCCGCGCCGCGCGGCGCGCGACCGCCGAGGCGTGGCTGGAGCGCACGGGCCTCGCGGGCCACGGGGGCAAGTACCCCCACCAGCTCTCCGGCGGCCAGCGCCAGCGCGTCCAGCTCGCCCGCGCCCTCGCGGGCGAGCCGCGCGCCGTGCTGATGGACGAGCCGTTCGGCGCGCTGGACGCCAGGACCCGGGCCGGGATGCAGCGACTCCTCGTCGAGGTGCTGCACGGCACCGGCGCCACCGTCGTCTTCGTCACCCACGACGTCGACGAGGCGCTCTTCCTCGGCGACCGGGTCGCCCTGCTCGGCGGCGGCACCCTGCTCGACGTCCTCGGCGTGCCCCGGCCCCGGGACCGCCAGGCGCGGACCGACCCCAGGACCCGGGCGCTGCGGCGCACCGTCCTCGCCTCCCTCGACACCGACTGACCGACACCTCAAGAAAGGCCCAGCCATGCGGATTCCGGCGATCGAGGACGCGGACGAGATGAGCTGCGACGTGCTCGTCGTGGGCGGCGGCACCGCCGGGACCATGGCCGCGCTCACGGCGGCCGAGCACGGCGCCGACGTGCTGCTGCTGGAGAAGGCGCACGTCCGCCACTCCGGCGCCCTCGCCATGGGCATGGACGGCGTGAACAACGCCGTCGTGCCCGGGCGGGCCGAACCCGACGACTACGTCGCCGAGATCACCCGTGCCAACGACGGGATCGTCGACCAGTCCACCGTCCGGCAGACGGCCACCCGCGGCTTCGCGATGGTGCAGCGGCTGGAGTCGTACGGGGTGAAGTTCGAGAAGGACGAGCACGGCGAGTACGCGGTCCGGCAGGTCCACCGCTCGGGCTCGTACGTGCTGCCCATGCCCGAGGGCAAGGACGTCAAGAAGGTGCTCTACCGGCAGCTCCGCCGCCGGGAGATGCGCGAGCGCATCCGCATCGAGAACCGGGTGATGCCGGTGCGGGTGCTGACCCACGGCGGGCGGGCCGTCGGCGCGGCCGGGTTCGACACCCGCACCGGGCGGTTCGTCGTCGTCCGGGCGGGCGCCGTGATCCTCGCGACCGGCGCGGCCGGACGGCTCGGCCTGCCCGCCTCGGGCTACCTCTACGGCACCTACGAGAACCCGACCAACGCCGGCGACGGCTACGCCATGGCGTACCACGCGGGCGCCGAGCTCACCGGCATCGAGTGCTTCCAGATCAACCCGCTGATCAAGGACTACAACGGCCCGGCCTGCGCCTACGTCGCCAATCCGTTCGGCGGCTACCAGGTCAACCGGCACGGCGAGCGGTTCGTCGACTCCGACTACTGGTCGGGCCGGATGATGGCCGAGTTCGCCGAGGAACTGGCCTCCGACCGCGGCCCGGTCTACCTGAAGCTCAGCCATCTGCCCGAGGAGTCGGTGGCCGCGCTGGAGGGCATCCTGCACACCACCGAGCGCCCCACCCGCGGCACCTTCCACGCGAACCGCGGCCACGACTACCGCACCCACGACATCGAGATGCACATCTCCGAGATCGGCCTGTGCGGCGGGCACTCGGCCTCGGGCGTACGCGTCGACGACCACGCGCGCACCACCGTGCCCCGGCTGTACGCCGCCGGCGACCTGGCCTGCGTCCCCCACAACTACATGATCGGCGCGTTCGTCTTCGGCGACCTCGCCGGCGAGGACGCCGCCCGCTACCGCGCCTACGCGGGCGAACTCCCCGCCGACCAGCTCCGCGAGGCGCACGAACTGGTCTACCGGCCGCTGCGCAACCCCGACGGGCCGCCGCAGCCGCAGGTCGAGTACAAGCTGCGCCGCTTCGTCAACGACTACGTCGCCCCGCCGAAGAGCGGCGCCCGGCTGTCGCTCGCCGTGGAGCACTTCGAGCGGATGCGGGGCGAGATCGCGGCGATGGGCGCCACCACCCCGCACGAGCTGATGCGCTGCGCGGAGGTGTCCTTCATCCGCGACTGCGCCGAGATGGCCGCCCGCGCCTCGCTGGCCCGCACCGAGTCCCGGTGGGGCCTCTACCACCAGCGGACCGACCACCCCGCCACCGACGACGAGGGCTGGCTGCACCACCTCGACCTGCGCAAGGCGGCCTCGGGGGCGATGGAGTTCACCGCCCGGCCGGTGGCGCCGTATCTGGTGCCGGTCGACGAGTACAGCCCCGCCGGCGGCCCGTCACGCCATCTCGGGGAGGTCGCCCTCGCCCAGGTGGCCACCGCCGGGCCGCGCGAGGTGGCGCCGACCGGGTCCCGCATCGCCGCGCGCGCCGCCGCGGGCGCCGGGCCCGCCACGGCCTCGCCCCGGATCCTGGACCTGCTGGCCCTCGCCGAGGGCGACCCCGAACTCCCCGCCCTGCGGCCCTATCTGGGCGACGGCGACCCGGCGGTGCGCAGGGCCGCCGTCGCCGCGCTCACCGAGACCGCCCCCGAGGGCACCGGCCCCGCCCTCGCCGGGGCGCTCGCCGACGCCGACGCCGGGGTCCGGGCGGCGGCGGCCGACTCGCTGCGCGAACTGGTGGAGACCCTGCCGCCCGAGCCCGCGCTGCGCGACCCGCTCCTCACCGCCCTCGCCTCCGCCGACCCCGTGGTCGCGGCGGCCGCCCTCGACGTGCTGCGCGAACTGCGCCTGGGCGCCGCCCCGGCCTATGCCGGGGCGCTCGACTCCCCCGGCATCGCCGTCCGGATCGCCGCCGTGCGGGCGCTGGTGTCCGTCGACGCCGTGCCGGAGCTGACCCGCGCCGCCGCCGACCCGGCCCGGGAGGTGCGGGTCGCCACGGCCAGGGGGCTCGCCGCGGTGACCGGCCCGGGGGTGCTCGCCCCGCTGACGGCGCTGACCGCCGACCCGGACCCGCTGGTGCGGGCCGCCGCCTACGAGGCGCTGGGCGCGGCGGGCTGCCCGCCGGACCTCGCCGCCACGGCCCGGGCCGCCCTGTCCGACCCGGCCTGGCAGGTCCGCGCGGGCGCGGCGAAGGCCCTCGGCGCGGCCGCTCCCGCCGACGCGGTGCCGGCCCTCGCCGAGACCCTCGGCGACCCCAACGCCGACGTCCGCAAGGCCGCCGTCCTCGCCCTCCTCCGCCACCCCGCCACCCCCGCCGCCCGCACCGCCCTGACCTCCGCCACCACCGACCCCGACGCGGACGTCCGCGCCTACGCGGGACGGGTCGACACGGGGTGATCCCCGCACGCCGAAGGTCCGGCGCCTCCCGGGGGAGGTGCCGGACCTTCGGCGTGACACGGCGGGTCAGCGGACGAAGGTGCCCGCCTGGCTCGCCAGGTCGAGGAAGTACTGCGGGGCGACGCCGAGCACCAGGGTGACGGCGACGCCGACGCCGATGGTGGTGATCGTCAGGGGCGACGGGACGGCGACCGTCGGGCCCTCCGGCTTCGGCTCGCTGAAGAACATCAGCACGATGACCCGGATGTAGAAGAACGCGGCGATGGCCGACGAGATCACACCGACCACGACCAGCGCGCCCGCGCCGCCCTCCGCCGCCGCCTTGAAAACGGCGAACTTGCCGGCGAAGCCCGACGTCAGCGGGATGCCGGCGAAGGCGAGCAGGAAGACCGCGAAAACCGCCGCCACCAGCGGCGAACGCCGCCCGAGTCCGGCCCACTTGGAGAGGTGGGTCGCCTCGCCGCCCGCGTCGCGGACCAGGGTGACGACGGCGAAGGCGCCGATGGTCACGAAGGAGTACGCGAGCAGGTAGAAGAGGACGGAGGAGACGCCCGAGGGCGTCGTGGCGATCACACCGGCGAGGATGAAGCCGGCGTGCGCGATCGACGAGTAGGCCAGCAGGCGCTTGATGTCCGTCTGGGTGATGGCGACGATCGCGCCGCCCAGCATGGTGACGATCGAGACGGCCCACAGCACCGGCCGCCAGTCCCAGGCCAGGCCCGGCAGCACCACGTAGAGCAGCCGCAGCAGCGCGCCGAAGGCGGCCACCTTGGTCGCGGCGGCCATGAAGCCGGTGACCGGGGTCGGGGCGCCCTGGTAGACGTCGGGCGTCCACATGTGGAACGGCACGGCGCCGACCTTGAAGAGCAGGCCCATCAGGATCATCGCGCCGCCGATCAGCAGCAGCGCGTCGTTGCCCATGGTGTCGGCGAGCGCCGGGTCGATCGAGCGGACGCTGCCGTCGACGACGTCGGCGATCCGGGCGTACGAGACGGAGCCCGCGTACCCGTAGAGCAGCGCGATGCCGAAGAGCAGGAAGGCCGAGGAGAAGGCGCCCAGCAGGAAGTACTTGACCGCCGCCTCCTGGGACATGAGGCGCTTGCGGCGGGCCAGGGCGCACAGCAGGTAGAGCGGGAGGGAGAAGACCTCCAGCGCGATGAAGAGGGTCAGCAGATCGTTGGCGGCCGGGAAGACCAGCATGCCGGCGATCGCGAACAGGGCGATCGGGAACACCTCGGTGGTGGTGAACCCGGCCTTGACCGCGGCCTTCTCCTGGTCGCTGCCGGGCACGGCGGCCGGTTCGGCGGCGAAGGAGTCGATCCGGTTGCCGTGCGCCTCGGGGTCGAGGCGGCGTTCGGCGAAGGTGAACACCGCGACGACCGACGACAGCAGGATCACGCCCTGGAGGAACAGCGCGGGGCCGTCGACGGCGATGGCGCCCATCGCGGCGATCCCGGCCTTCGTCGTGGCGTGCCCGCCGGCGGCGAGCCCCACGACGGCGGCGAAGGAGGCCGCGAGCGCGACCACGGTCACGAAGAGCTGGGCGTGGTACCGGGCCCGGCGCGGCGCGAAGGCCTCCACCAGGATGCCGACGAGGGCGGCGCCCACGATGATCAGCACCGGTGCGAGCTGGTCGTACTCGATGTGGGGTGCGGGGATCTTGCCGAGCGGCTCGGCCTCCGCCGCCATTGTCCACAGGCTGTGGACAGCTTGCTGGCTCACTTGGCCGCCTCCACCTCGGGCCGGGGGTCCTGCTTCTGTACGTCGGACATGGTGTGCTCCACGGCCGGGTTGACGATCTCCGTCAACGGCTTCGGGAACACGCCGAGGAAGAGCAGCAGCGCGATCAGCGGCGCGACGACCACCAGTTCACGTGCCTTCAGGTCGGGCATGGTGCTGACCTCGGCCTTCACCGGCCCGGTCATGGTGCGCTGGTAGAGCACCAGGGTGTAGAGCGCGGCGAGCACGATGCCGGAGGTGGCGATCACACCGGCCACCGGATACGCGGAGAACGTCCCGACCAGCACCAGGAACTCGCTGACGAACGGGGCGAGTCCGGGCAGCGACAGGGTCGCGAGGCCGCCGACGAGGAAGGTGCCGGCGAGCACCGGGGCGACCTTCTGCACACCGCCGTAGTCCGCGATGAGACGCGAACCGCGGCGCGAGATCAGGAAGCCGGCGACCAGCATCAGCGCGGCGGTCGAGATGCCGTGGTTGACCATGTACAGCGTCGCGCCCGACTGGGCCTGGCTGGTCATCGCGAAGATGCCCAGCACGATGAAGCCGAAGTGGGAGATCGACGCGTAGGCGACCAGGCGCTTGATGTCGCGCTGGCCGACCGCCAGCAGCGCCCCGTAGACGATGCTGATCAGCGCCAGCACCAGGATCGCCGGGGTGGCCCACTTGCTGGCCTCCGGGAAGAGCTGGAGGCAGAAGCGGAGCATCGCGAAGGTGCCGACCTTGTCGACGACGGCCGTGATCAGCACGGCGACCGGTGCGGTCGCCTCGCCCATCGCGTTCGGCAGCCAGGTGTGCAGCGGCCACAGCGGGGCCTTCACCGCGAAGGCGAAGAAGAAGCCGAGGAACAGCCACCGCTCGGTGTTCTGCGCCATCTCGAACTGGCCGCTCGCCCGGGCCTCGGCGATCTCGGAGAGCGAGAAGCTCCCCGCGACCACGTAGAGGCCGATGACGGCGGCCAGCATGATCAGACCGCCGACCAGGTTGTAGAGGAGGAACTTCACGGCCGCGTACGACCGCTGGGCCGCCGCGTTCTCCTCGCTGCCGCCGTGGGCGCGGTCGCCGAAGCCGCCGATGAGGAAGTACATCGGGATGAGCATGGCTTCGAAGAGGATGTAGAAGAGGAAGACGTCGGTGGCCTCGAAGGAGAGGATCACCATCGCCTCGACCATCAGGATCAGGGCGAAGAAGCCCTGCGTCGGCCGCCAGCGCTTGGTGGCCTTCTCCTCCGGGTCGGCGTCGTGCCAGCCGGCGAGGATGACGAACGGGATCAGCAGCGCGGTCAGCGCCACCATCACCACGCCGATGCCGTCGACGCCCAGCTCGTAGCGGACACCGAAGTCGGCGATCCAGGAGTGGGACTCGGTGAGCTGGTAGCGGTCGCCGCCGGGCTCGAACCGCACGAGCACGATCGCGGCCAGCACCAGCGTGGCGAGCGAGAAGAGCAGCGCCAGCCATTTGGCGGCCGTCCTCCGCGCGGCGGGCACGGCGGCGGTGGCGATCGCGCCGACCGCCGGGAGCACCGCCGTTGCCGTCAGGATCGGGAAGGACATATCAGACCGCCCTCATCAGCAGGGTCGCGGCGATCAGGACCGCCGTACCGCCGAACATCGAGACCGCGTAGCTGCGGGCGTAGCCGTTCTGCAGCTTGCGCAGCCGGCCGGAGAGCCCGCCGAACGTGGCGGCCGTGCCGTTGACCACTCCGTCGACCAGGGTGTGGTCGACGTAGACCAGGGACCGGGTGAGGTGCTCCCCGCCGCGGACCAGGACCACATGGTTGAAGTCGTCCTGGAGCAGGTCGCGTCGGGCGGCCCGGGTGAGCAGCGAGCCGCGCGGCGCGGTGACCGGGACCGGCTTGCGTCCGTACATCGCCCAGGCGACCGAGGCGCCGATCACCAGCACCACGACGGTGGAGGCGGTGATGGCGGGGACGCTGATGACGGGGTGCGGGTGCTCGAACTCGGTGACCGGCGCGAGCCAGTTGGCGAACCGGTCGCCGATCGCGAAGAACGCGCCGGCGAAGACCGAGCCGAAGGCGAGCACGATCATCGGGATCGTCATGGACTTCGGGGACTCGTGCGGGTGCGGCTCGTTGCCCTCCGCGTCGGGCTGCCAGCGCTTCTCGCCGAAGAACGTCATGATCATCACGCGGGTCATGTAGAACGCGGTGATGCCGGCGCCCAGCAGCGTGATGCCGCCGAAGATCCAGGCGCGGGCGCCGTCTCCGTAGGAGAACGCCGCCTCGATGATGGTGTCCTTGGTCCAGAAGCCCGACAGGCCCGGGAAGCCGATGATGGCGAGGTAGCCGAGGCCGAAGGTCACGAAGGTGACCGGCATGTACTTGCGCAGCCCGCCGTAGCGGCGCATGTCGACCTCGTCATTCATGCCGTGCATGACCGAGCCGGCGCCGAGGAAGAGCCCGGCCTTGAAGAAGCCGTGGGTCACCAGGTGCATGATCGCGAAGGCGTAGCCGATCGGGCCGAGTCCGGCCGCGAGGATCATGTAGCCGATCTGCGACATGGTCGAACCGGCGAGCGCCTTCTTGATGTCGTCCTTCGCGCAACCGACGATCGCACCGAAGAGCAGCGTGACCGCGCCCACGACGACGACGGCGAGCTGCGCGTCCGGGGCGGCGTTGAAGATCGCGCCGGACCGGACGATGAGGTACACACCGGCGGTCACCATGGTCGCCGCGTGGATCAGGGCCGAGACCGGGGTCGGGCCCTCCATCGCGTCGCCGAGCCAGGACTGGAGCGGCACCTGAGCCGACTTGCCGCACGCCGCGAGCAGCAGCATCAGGCCGATCGCCGTCAGGGTGCCCTCGGAGGTCTCGCCCACCGCGCCGAGCACCGGCCCGAAGGCGAAGGTCCCGAAGGTGGTGAACATCAGCATGATGGCGATCGACAGGCCGATGTCGCCGACCCGGTTGACCAGGAAGGCCTTCTTGGCCGCCGTCGCCGCGCTGGGCTTGTGCTGCCAGAAGCCGATGAGCAGGTACGAGGCGAGGCCGACGCCCTCCCATCCGACGTACAGCAGCAGGTAGTTGTCCGCCAGGACCAGCAGCAGCATCGCCGCCAGGAAGAGGTTCAGGTAGCCGAAGAAGCGGCGGCGCCGCTCGTCGTGCTCCATGTACCCGATGGAGTAGACGTGGATCAGGGTGCCGACGCCCGAGATCAGCAGCACGAAGGTCATCGAGAGCTGGTCGAGCTGGAAGGCGATGTCCGCCTGGAAGCCCTCGACGGGGATCCAGTTGTACAGCGTGCTGTTCAGGGCGCGGTCGTCCGCGTCCTTGCCGAGCATGTCCGCGAAGAGGACGGCGGCGAGGACGAAGGAGGCGCCCGCGAACAGGGTGCCGAGCCAGTGGCCGGTCTTGTCGAGGCGGCGCCCGCCGCAGAGCAGCACCGCCGCTCCGAGCAGGGGCGCCGCGACGAGCAGCGCGATGAGGTTCTCCACGATTCGTCCGTCCCCTTACAGCTTCATCAGGCTGGCGTCGTCGACCGAGGCCGAGTGGCGGGAGCGGAACAGCGAGACGATGATCGCGAGTCCGACCACGACCTCCGCCGCCGCGACGACCATCGTGAAGAACGCGATGATCTGGCCGTCGAGGTTGCCGTGCATCCGGGAGAAGCCGACGAAGGCGAGATTGCAGGCGTTGAGCATCAGCTCGACGCACATGAAGACCACGATCGCGTTCCGCCGGATCAGCACACCGGCGGCACCGATGGTGAACAGCAGCGCGGCGAGGTACAGATAGTTGACCGGATTCACCGCGTGACCTCCTGTCCGTCCCGGTCGTGCCCGTCCGTGTCGCGTCCGAGCCGCTCCTCGGAGCGCTGCTCCAGGGCCTTGAGGTCGTCCAGCGCCTCGCGCGAGACGTCCCGGATCTGGCCGCGGTCGCGCAGGGTGCGGTTGACCGTGAGCTCGGACGGGCTGCCGTCGGGCAGTAGGCCGGCGATGTCCACCGCGTTGTGCCGGGCGTAGACGCCGGGGGCGGGCAGCGGCGGCAGGTGCTTGCCCTCGCGCACGCGCTCCTCGGCGAGTTCGCGCTGGGTGCGGGCCCGCTCGGTGCGCTCGCGGTGGGTCAGGACCATCGCGCCGACGGCCGCCGTGATCAGCAGCGCGCCGGTGATCTCGAAGGCGAAGACGTACTTGGTGAAGATCAGCGCGGCCAGGCCCTCGACGTTGCCGCCGCGGGCGGCGTTGGCGGCGCCCAGTCCGTTGAAGTTCTTCAGGGAGGCGTTGGCGATGCCGGCGATCAGCAGGATGCCGAAGCCGAGCCCGCACAGGGCGGCCAGCCAGCGCTGCCCCTTGATCGTCTCCGTCAGCGAGTCGGCGGCGGTGACGCCGACCAGCATGACCACGAAGAGGAACAGCATCATGATCGCGCCGGTGTAGACGACGATCTGCACGATGCCCAGGAAGTAGGCGCCGTTGGCCAGGTAGAACACCGCGAGGATGATCATGGTCCCGGCGAGGCACAGCGCGCTGTGCACGGCCCGCCGCATCAGGATCGTGCACAGGGCGCCGATGACGGCGACCGTGCCGAGGATCCAGAACTGGACGGCCTCGCCGGTGGAGGTGGTGGAGGCGGCGAGCACGTTCATGCGCCGATCACCTTCCCGGAGGCGGGCTCGTCCTCGCCGAACGTGGACTCGCCCTCCTGCACCTGCTCGCCCCGGGACACCGCGACCTGCCGGACCGTGCCCGGGGCGGCCTCGGTGACCAGGCCCCGGTAGTAGTCCTGCTCGTCGGTGCCGGGGAAGATCGAGTGCGGTGAGTCGACCATGCCCTCGTCCAGACCGGCGAGCAGCTGCTCCTTGGTGTAGATGAGGTTCTCGCGGCTGCTGTCGGCCAGTTCGAACTCGTTGGTCATCGTGAGCGCCCGGGTGGGGCACGCCTCGATGCACAGGCCGCACAGGATGCAGCGGGCGTAGTTGATCTGGTAGACGCGGCCGTACCGCTCGCCCGGGGAGTAGCGCTCCTCCTCGGTGTTGTCCGCGCCCTCGACGTAGATGGCGTCGGCCGGACAGGCCCAGGCGCACAGCTCGCACCCGACGCACTTCTCCAGCCCGTCGGGGTGGCGGTTGAGCTGGTGCCGGCCGTGGAAGCGCGGCGCCGTGACCTTCGGCTGCTCCGGGTACTGCTCGGTGAGCCGCTTCTTGAACATGGCCTTGAAGGTCACGCCGAAGCCGGCGACCGGATTCTGGAACGAGCTCTCGGATCCGTCAGACACCGTCGGCCTCCTTTCCGTCCTGGGGACCATCACTGTCCGTACCGGGTCCGCCGCTGGAGATCAGTTCGCGGTCCCGCCGCGGGCGCCTGCGCGGCACCGGCGGCAGCTCCTGTCCCGGCAGCGGCGGTACGGGGAATCCGCCGGCCATCGGGTCGAACGGACCGGGCTCGGGCTTCGCCGCCTCGGCCTCCCTGTCCTTGCGTCCGCGGAACATGTCGGCGACGAAGGACAGCAGGAGCACCGTGATCACGGCTCCGGCGACGTAGAGCACGATCTGCTGGAAGTCGTAGTTCTCGTTCCGCAGCGCCCGCACCGTCGCGACCAGCATCAGCCAGACCACGGAGACCGGGATCAGCACCTTCCAGCCGAGCTTCATCAACTGGTCGTAGCGGACCCGTGGCAGGGTGCCGCGCAGCCAGATGAAGAAGAAGAGCAGGAGCTGCACCTTGAGGACGAACCAGAGCATCGGCCACCAGCCGTGGTTCGCGCCCTCCCAGAAGGTGGAGATCGGGTACGGGGCGCGCCAGCCGCCGAGGAAGAGGGTGACCGAGACGGCCGAGACGGTGACCATGTTGACGTACTCGGCCAGCATGAACATCGCGAACTTGATCGAGCTGTACTCGGTGTTGAAGCCGCCGACGAGGTCGCCCTCGGACTCCGGCATGTCGAACGGCGCCCGGTTGGTCTCGCCGACCATGGTGACGACGTAGATGATGAACGACACCGGCAGCAGCAGGATGTACCAGCGGTCGGCCTGCGCCTCCACGATCGCCGAGGTCGACATGGACCCGGAGTAGAGGAAGACGGAGGCGAACGCGGCGCCCATCGCGATCTCGTAGGAGATCATCTGCGCGCACGAGCGCAGACCGCCGAGCAGCGGGTACGTCGAGCCGGACGACCAGCCCGCGAGCACGATGCCGTAGATGCCGACGGAGGCGACCGCGAGGATGTAGAGCATCGCGATCGGCAGGTCGGTGAGCTGCATCGTGGTGCGGTGGCCGAGGATCGATACCTCGTTGCCGGCCGGCCCGAAGGGGATCACGGCGATCGCCATGAACGCCGGGATCGCGGCGACGATCGGCGCGAGGATGTAGACGACCTTGTCGGCCCGCTTGACGACGACGTCTTCCTTGAGCATCAGCTTGATGCCGTCGGCGAGCGACTGGAGCATGCCCCAGGGGCCGTGCCGGTTGGGGCCGATGCGCAGCTGCATCCAGGCGACGACCTTGCGCTCCCACACGATGGAGAACAGCACGGTGATCATCAGGAACGCGAAGCAGAAGACGGCCTTGATGACGACGAGCCACCACGGGTCCCGGCCGAACATCGACAGGTCCTCGAGGGCCAGGCTGGTCATTGCGCTCACGCCTCCACCTCCGTCACCTCGGGCGCGCCCGTGACGGCCGCGATACGGACCAGTTCGCCGGGCCGGGCGCCGGTGTCGGAACCCACGCCGCCGCCCACGGAGTTCAGCGGCAGCCACACCACCCGGTCGGGCATCTCGGTGACCTGGAGCGGCAGCCGGACGGACCCGGTGGGCCCGGACACCTCCACGGCGTCGCCCTCCTTCACCCCGGTCTCGGCCGCCGTCGCCGGCGACAGCCGCGCGACGGCGGCGTGCCGGGTGCCGGCCAGCGCCTCGTCGCCCTGCTGGAGCAGGCCCCGGTCGAGCAGGAGCCGGTGGCCCGCGAGGACGGCCTCGCCCTCGCCGGCCCGCGGCAGCGGGCGGGACGACTCGGCCGGCCCGCCGGCCCGGGGGCCGTCCCAGCGGCCCAGCCGGTCCAGCTCGGCGCGCACGGACTTCAGGTCCGGGAGCGCGAAGTGGACGTCGAGTGCGTCGGCGAGCATGTGCAGCACCCGGGCGTCGGTCGGGGCGAGCCGCCGGGTCATCTGCTCGGGCTTGAGCGCGGCCTCGAACATCCGCACCCTGCCCTCCCAGTTGAGGAAGGTGCCCGACTTCTCGGCGACGGCCGCGACCGGGAAGACCACGTCCGCCCGCTCGGTGACCTCGCTCGGCCGCAGCTCCAGGGAGACCAGGAAGCCGACGGCGTCCAGCGCCTCGCGCGCCCGGGCCACGTCCGGCAGGTCGGCGACCTCGACACCGGCGACGAGCAGCGCGCCCAGTTCGCCGGTGGCCGCGGCCTCGACGATCTGGCCGGCGTCCCGCCCGTAGCTCACGGGCAGTTCGCGCACCCGCCAGACCTCGGCGGTCTCCTCACGGGCGCGCGGGTCGGTCGCCGGGCGGCCGCCCGGCAGCAGCGAGGGCAGCGCGCCCGCCTCGACGGCTCCCCGGTCGCCCGCGCGGCGCGGGATCCACACCAGCCGGGCGCCGGTGGCGGCGGAGGTGCGCAGGGCCGCGGTGAGTCCGCCGGGGACGGCGGCCAGCCGCTCGCCGACGACGATCACCGCGCCGTCGGCGCGCAGCGCCTCGGCGGCCACGGCGCCGGCCTCGTCGAGCCCGGTGCCCGAGGCGAGGGCGTCCAGCCACTCGGTCTCGGTGCCGGGGGCGGCGGGCAGCAGCGTGCCGCCGGCCTTCTCCAGGCCGCGGGTGGCGTGGGTGGCGAGCGAGAAGGTGCGCTGGCCGTGCTTGCGGTGGGCCTTGCGCAGCCGCAGGAAGACCCCGGGGGCCTCCTCCTCCGACTCGAACCCGGCCAGCAGCACGGCCGGGGCCTGCTCCAGCGCGGTGTAGGTGACACCGCCGCCGTCGAGGTCCCGTCCGCGGCCCGCGACGACGGCGGCCAGGAAGTCGGCCTCCTCGGCGGAGTGGGCGCGGGCCCGGAAGTCGATGTCGTTGGTGTCGAGGGCGACCCGGGCGAACTTGGCGTACGCGTAGGAGTCCTCGACGGTCAGCCGGCCGCCGGTGAGCACACCCGCGCGGCCGCGCGCGGCGCGCAGTCCCTCGGCCGCCGCCGCGAGGGCCTCCGGCCAGCTCGCCGGTTCGAGCACGCCTTCGTCATTGCGGACCAGGGGGGTGGTGAGGCGGTCGCGCTGCTGGGCGTAGCGGAAGCCGAAGCGCCCCTTGTCGCACATCCACTCCTCGTTGACCTCCGGGTCGTCCGCCGCGAGGCGGCGCATGACCTTGCCGCGCCGGTGGTCGGTGCGGCTCGCGCAGCCGCCGGAGCAGTGCTCGCACACCGACGGGCTGGAGACCAGGTCGAAGGGGCGGGAGCGGAACCGGTAGGCCGCCGAGGTGAGCGCGCCGACCGGGCAGATCTGGATGGTGTTGCCGGAGAAGTACGAGGCGAACGGGTCGCCCTCGCCGGTGCCGACCTGCTGGAGCGCGCCGCGCTCGACCAGTTCGATCATCGGGTCGCCGGCGACCTGGTTGGAGAAGCGGGTGCAGCGCGCGCACAGCACGCAGCGCTCGCGGTCCAGCAGCACCTGGGTGGAGATGGGGACCGGCTTCTCGTAGGTCCGCTTCTTCCCCTCGAAGCGGGAGTCCGCCTGGCCGTGCGAGACGGCCTGGTTCTGCAGGGGGCACTCGCCGCCCTTGTCGCAGACCGGGCAGTCCAGCGGGTGGTTGATCAGCAGCAGCTCCATCACACCCTGCTGCGCCTTCTCGGCGACGGGCGAGGTGAGCTGGGAGCGGACGACCATGCCGTCGGTGCAGGTGATGGTGCAGGAGGCCATCGGCTTGCGCTGGCCCTCCACCTCGACGATGCACTGGCGGCAGGCGCCGGCCGGGTCGAGCAGCGGGTGGTCGCAGAAGCGGGGGATCTCGATGCCGAGCTGCTCGGCGGCGCGGATGACCAGCGTCCCCTTGGGGACGGAGATCTCGGCGCCGTCGATGGTCAGCGTGACGAGGTCCTCGGGCGGCACCGCGGCTCCGCCGCCGGCGGCGGGTCCGGACGTGGTGACGGTCATGCCCGCACCTCCCCGCGGCGCCGTGCGGTCGTCGTGGTGCGGCGGCCCGCCGCGGGGCCGCGGCCGGTGCGGGGCGCGTGCGCCGGACTCATGCGGACACCTCCGTGATGTGTCGGTCGGCCCAGGCCGTGGACTTCGCCGGGTCGAAGGGGCAGCCCTTGCCCGTGATGTGCTGCTCGTACTCCTCGCGGAAGTACTTCAGCGAGGAGAAGATCGGCGCGGCGGCGCCGTCGCCGAGGGCGCAGAACGACTTGCCGTTGATGTTGTCGGCGATGTCGTTCAGCTTGTCGAGGTCCGACATCACGCCCTTGCCCGCCTCGATGTCGCGGAGCAACTGGACGAGCCAGTAGGTGCCCTCGCGGCACGGGGTGCACTTGCCGCAGGACTCGTGGGCGTAGAACTCGGTCCACCGGGTGACGGCCCGCACCACGCAGGTGGTCTCGTCGAAGCACTGGAGCGCCTTGGTGCCGAGCATCGAGCCGGCGGCGCCCACGCCCTCGTAGTCGAGCGGGACGTCGAGGTGCTCGTCGGTGAACATCGGGGTCGACGAGCCGCCGGGGGTCCAGAACTTGAGGCGGTGCCCGGGCCGCATGCCGCCGCTCATGTCGAGGAGCTGGCGGAGCGTGATGCCGAGCGGGCCCTCGTACTGGCCGGGGCTCGCGACATGGCCGCTGAGCGAGTACAGCGTGAAGCCCGCGGACTTCTCGCTGCCCATCGAGCGGAACCAGTCCTTGCCCTTGTTCAGGATCGCGGGAACGGAGGCGATGGACTCGACGTTGTTCACCACGGTGGGGCAGGCGTACAGACCGGCGACGGCCGGGAAGGGGGGCCGCAGCCGGGGCTGGCCGCGCCGTCCCTCCAGCGAGTCGAGGAGTGCCGTCTCCTCGCCGCAGATGTACGCGCCGGCGCCCGCGTGCACGGTGAGTTCGAGGTCGAGCCCGCTGCCGAGGACGTCCTTGCCGAGGTAGCCCGCCTCGTACGCCTCGCGCACGGCCTCGTGCAGCCGGCGCAGCACGGGCACGACCTCGCCGCGCAGATAGATGAAGGCGTGGCTGGAGCGGATCGCGTAGCAGGCGATCACGATGCCCTCGATGAGGGAGTGCGGGTTGGCGAAGAGCAGCGGGATGTCCTTGCAGGTCCCGGGCTCGGACTCGTCCGCGTTGACGACCAGGTAGTGGGGCTTGCCGTCGCCCTGCGGGATGAACTGCCACTTCATCCCGGTGGGGAAGCCGGCGCCGCCGCGGCCGCGCAGACCCGAGTCCTTGACGTAGGCGATCAGGTCGTCGGGCGTCATCGCGAGCGCCTTGCGCAGACCCTCGTACCCCTCGTGCCTGCGGTACGTCTCCAGGGTCCAGGACTCCGGCTCGTCCCAGAAGGCCGAGAGCACGGGGGCGAGCAGCTTCTCCGGGCTCGCGTCCCCGCCTGCCTCCGGCCTGCCCCCGTATTCGGTGGACACGGTCATCACTCCCCCTCCTCGCCGACAGGTCCGGCCGGGTTCTCCGGGTCGGATGCCGAGGTCTGAATGTGGTCCGGTGTCCCGGAGGGACTCGTTGAGGGGTGGTGGTCGGGCGAAGGGCGGGAGTCGTGCGAGCTCAGGTGCTCGGAGCCGGGCTGGGGCCGCTCCCGGGGCACCTCGCCGCGGGGGTGGACCACCCGCGCGGGGAGCACCTCGCCCTTGGCGAGGCGCAGGCCGATCAGCGAGGCCGGGCCCGCGCCGCCGCTCGCCTCGACGGCGCCGGGGCGCTCGTCGGGGAAGCCGGCCAGGATGCGGGCCGTCTCCTTGTAGCCGCACAGCGGGGCGCCTCGGGTGGGCACGACCTGCTCGCCGGCGCGGATGTCGTCGACCAGCTTCTTCGCGGACTCGGGCGTCTGGTTGTCGAAGAACTCCCAGTTGACCATCACCACGGGGGCGAAGTCGCAGGCCGCGTTGCACTCGATGTGCTCCAGCGTGACCTTGCCGTCCTCGGTGGTCTCGTTGTTGCCGACGCCGAGGTGCTCCTTGAGCTCCTCGAAGATGGCGTCGCCGCCCATGACCGCGCAGAGCGTGTTGGTGCAGACGCCGACCTGGTAGTCGCCCGAGGGCTTGCGCCGGTACATGGAGTAGAAGGTGGCGACGGCGGTGACCTCGGCGGTGGTCAGGCCGAGCAGCTCCGCGCAGAACTGCATCCCGGTGCGGGAGACATGGCCCTCCTCCGACTGCACCAGGTGCAGCAGCGGCAGCAGGGCGGAGCGCGATCCGGGGTAGCGGGCGATGATCTCCCGCCCGTCCGCCTCCAGCCGGGCCCGGACGTCGGCCGGGTAGTCGGGGGCGGGCAGTTTGGGCATGCCCAGCGATACGTCCGTCATCGGTCGACGCCTCCCATCACGGGGTCGATGGACGCGACGGCCACGATGACGTCGGCGACCTGGCCGCCTTCGCACATGGCCGCCATGGCCTGGAGATTGGTGAACGACGGGTCGCGGAAGTGGACCCGGAAGGGGCGGGTGCCGCCGTCGGAGACGACGTGGACGCCGAGTTCGCCCTTGGGCGACTCGACCGCCGCGTACGTCTGCCCGGCCGGGACCCGGAAGCCCTCGGTCACCAGCTTGAAGTGGTGGATCAGGGCCTCCATGGAGGTGCCCATGATCTTCTTGATGTGGTCCAGGGAGTTGCCCAGACCGTCGGGGCCGAGCGCGAGCTGCGCGGGCCAGGCGATCTTCTTGTCGCCGACCATGACCGGTCCCGGCTCCAGCCGGTCCAGGCACTGCTCGATGATCCGCAGCGACTGGCGCATCTCCTCCAGCCGCACGAGGAAGCGGCCGTAGGCGTCGCAGGAGTCGGCGGTCGGGACCTCGAAGTCGTAGGTCTCGTAGCCGCAGTACGGGTCGGTCTTGCGCAGGTCGTGCGGCAGCCCGGCGGAGCGCAGGATGGGCCCGGTGGCACCGAGCGCCATGCAGCCGGTGAGGTCCAGGTAGCCGATGTCCTGCATACGGGCCTTGAAGATCGGGTTGCCGGTGGCGAGCTTGTCGTACTCCGGCAGGTTCTTCTTCATGGTCTTCACGAACTCGCGCATCTGGTCGACCGCGCCCGGGGGCAGGTCCTGGGCGAGGCCGCCGGGCCGGATGTACGCGTGGTTCATGCGCAGCCCGGTGATCAGCTCGTAGATGTCGAGAATCAGTTCACGATCGCGGAATCCGTAGATCATGATCGTGGTGGCGCCGAGCTCCATGCCGCCGGTGGCGATGCACACCAGGTGCGAGGAGAGCCGGTTCAGCTCCATCAGCAGGACGCGGATGATGTTCGCCCG
The DNA here is from genome assembly GCF_016919245.1 of Streptomyces zhihengii. NCBI lineage: Bacteria > Bacillati > Actinomycetota > Actinomycetes > Kitasatosporales > Streptomycetaceae > Streptomyces > Streptomyces zhihengii. The sequence goes on from NZ_JAFEJA010000001.1 coordinate 3,597,226, forward strand.
GTCCGGGACCTGGTCCTCGATGCCGAGCAGCCGCTCCACGCCCATGCAGTACGCCGTCTCGTTGAAGAACGGCGTCAGGTAGTCCATGCGCGTCACGAACGTGGTGCCCTGCGTCCAGGTCCGGTACTCGAGGTTCTTCTCGATGCCGGTGTGCAGGTAGCCGATGCCGCAGCGGGCCTCGGTGACGGTCTCGCCGTCGATCTCCAGGATCAGGCGGAGCACGCCGTGGGTGGAGGGGTGCTGCGGGCCCATGTTGACGACGATGCGCTCGTCGTCGGCCTTGGCCGCGGACTGGACGACCTCGTCCCAGTCGCCGCCGGTGACCGTGTAGACGGTCCCTTCGGTGGTCTCGCGGGAGGATGCTTCCGAGGTGCTCATCAGCTGTACGACCTCCGCTGGTCGGGAGCCGGGATCTGGGCGCCCTTGTACTCGACGGCGATGCCGCCCAGGGGGTAGTCCTTGCGCTGCGGGAAGCCCTGCCAGTCGTCCGGCATCATGATCCGCGTCAGCGCCGGGTGACCGTCGAAGATCAGCCCGAAGAAGTCGTAGGTCTCGCGCTCGTGCCAGTCGTTGGTCGGGTACACCGGCACCAGCGACGGGACGTGCGGGTCGCTGTCGGGGGCGGAGACCTCCAGCCGCAGCAGCCGGCCGTGGGTGAGCGAGCGCAGGTGGTACACGGCGTGCAGCTCGCGGCCCTTGTCGTCGGGGTAGTGCACACCGCTGACGCCGGTGCACAGCTCGAAGCGGAGCGCCGGGTCGTCGCGCAGGGTGCGGGCGACGGTCAGGAGGTGCTCGCGCGCGATGTGGAAGGTGAGCTCGCCGCGGTCGACGACGGTCTTCTCGATGGCGTTCTCCGGGAGGAGGTCCTGCTCCTCCAGGGCGCCCTCCAGCTCGTCGGCGACCTCGTCGAACCATCCGCCGTAGGGGCGCGACGCGGCTCCGGGCAGCCGCACGGAGCGCACGAGCCCTCCGTAGCCGGACGTGTCCCCTCCGTTGTCGGCGCCGAACATGCCGCGCTGGACGCGGATCTCCTCGCCGCCGTCGCCCCGCTGCCCGGGCAGGTTCTGCCCGGAGAGCTCCTTCTCCGGATTCGGCTCGTCGCTCATCGCATGAGCCCCTTCATCTCGATCAGCGGGAGGGCCTTGAGGGCCGCCTCCTCCGCCTCGCGGGCCGCTTCCTCCGCGTTCACACCGAGCTTCGAGCTCTGGATCTTCTGGTGGAGCTTGAGGATCGCGTCCATCAGCATCTCGGGGCGCGGCGGGCAGCCGGGCAGATAGATGTCGACGGGGACAATGTGATCAACACCCTGCACAATCGCGTAATTGTTGAACATTCCGCCCGACGATGCGCACACACCCATGGAGATCACCCACTTGGGGCTGGGCATCTGGTCGTAGACCTGGCGCAGGACGGGCGCCATCTTCTGGCTCACCCGCCCGGCCACGATCATCAGGTCGGCCTGGCGCGGCGAGCCGCGGAAGACCTCCATGCCGAACCGGGCGAGGTCGTACCGGCCGGCGCCGGTCGTCATCATCTCGATGGCGCAGCAGGCGAGTCCGAACGTCGCCGGGAAGACGGACGACTTGCGCACCCAGCCCGCGGCCTGCTCGACCGTGGTCAGCAGAAAGCCGCTCGGCAGTTTCTCTTCGAGTCCCATGGGAGTGCCCCTTCGCCCCTCTAGTCCCAGTCCAGGCCGCCGCGCCGCCACACATACGCGTAGGCGACGAAGACGGTGAGCACGAAGAGCAGCATCTCCACGAGCCCGAAGATCCCCAGGGCGTCGAAGCTGACGGCCCAGGGATAGAGGAAGACGATCTCGATATCGAAAATGATGAAGAGCATCGCCGTCAGGTAGTACTTGATCGGGAAGCGGCCACCTCCGGCCGGGACGGGCGTCGGCTCGATGCCGCACTCGTACGCTTCAAGTTTCGCCCTGTTGTAGCGCTTTGGGCCGATAAGCGTGGCCATGACCACGGAGAAGATCGCAAACCCTGCCCCGAGGGCGCCGAGCACAAGGATGGGCGCGTAGGCATTCACCCTCCTCGCTCCTTCCAGTCGTCCTTGACCGTTGGACCGCACCGGGCAACCGATTCGCCGCCTCGAAGATCGCTTTCATGTGAGGCAGTTCACAAGCCCGACTGCCCCGCATCCTATGCCCGTCGGTCTGTGATCTGCGACACGGGGTTCGGCATCGAGTTTGTGATCTCCACCACCCGACGAACGATCATGAAGCCCACTGAGCGGTGATCTTCGTACGCGAAGCTCCCGGATGATCACCAGCCGTGACATCTGGGCTCGTCGTGGCTGGTCGGAGGGGGTGGCGCTCTATCAAGTGATGGTGCATGCAAGCAAATTGGCAGTGGACGCCGCGCGGGTGATAAAGGGCGGCGGCTCACCCGACCGTGGGACGGACCGGACGGCGGTGGACACGTGCACGCGTTCACGAGCGCCCGACCGCCCGGACGTTGACCGTTCTGTGACCTGCGCCACTCGCTCAAGACTTCAACAAAAGCGGGCTTGGCCAACGGTCTTCGGGGGTGGTAGGCACCCGGCAATTCGGACCTTTTATGGAAACCACATGATCACAGCCGTGATCATGGATGCCCGATTCGTCCGTTACGGCGTCAATAAAGGGCCATCCAGAGCGGATTCACAGGTTCCGGTCGTAACTGTGGTGCAACACACGTTTCTTGAAGGGAACCCGGAAGCCCTGATAGCGGTTGTACCCATGTCCCACACCGCTCACATACCCAGCCACCGGAAGCCCCGCCGCGGCCCGTCGAAAATCGCGATCCGCGCCGGAGTTGCCGGTGGCTTCCTCAGCACCATCGCGGTGGCCGGTGCCGCCGGTCCGGCCAACGCCGAGCCGGTGACCGAGACCATCGAGATGCCCGTCCTCACCTCCGCGGACCTCTCCGCCCACGTCGCGCAGTCCGCCGCGGCCACGCAGGAGATCGCCCTCGACCTGGAGCTCCAGGCGCAGGAGGAGGCCGCCGCCGCCAAGGCCGAGAAGGCCGCCAAGCAGGCGAAGGCCGAGGCCGACCGCGAGGCGGAGGCCAAGGAGAAGGCGGAGGCCAAGGCCCGCGCCGAGGCCGCGGCCCAGGAGCGCGCCTCGCGCACCTCCGAGCGGACCACCCTCTCCGTGGCGAGCGCGCCCGCGAGCGGCTCGGCGGGCACCGTCATCGCCTTCCTCAAGGCGCAGCTCGGCGACGCGTACGTGATGGGCGCCTCCGGCCCCAACGCGTGGGACTGCTCCAGCCTGGTCCAGGCCGCCTTCCGCGAGGTGGGCATCGACCTGCCGCGCGTCTCCCAGGACCAGTCGGTCGCCGGCACCCAGGTCGGCACCTCCAACCTCCAGCTCGGCGACATCGTCTACTGGGGCGGCGCCGGCTCGGCCTACCACGTGGGCGTCTACATCGGGAACGGCCAGTATCTCGACGCGGCCAACCCCAGCAAGGGCGTCGTCATCCAGGACCTCTCCGGCTACCCGGCGAGCGGCGCGGTGCGCGTGCTCTGACGCCCGCCCTCACGCACGGCACGAAGGCCGCCGCCCGATCCGGGCGGCGGCCTTCGTGCCGTGCTCACGGGGGCGCGTGGGCGGACGGGGGGCCGGGGACGCGCTCGCCCCGCACCGCGCTCACGCCGGGGGTCCGCCGGACCGCGCGCCGCGCTCACCGCGGATCCGCTGCCCCCCGCTTCGCCGCCCGCCATGCCTTCAGGCCCACGACGCATCCGGTGACGGCGGCGATCAGCGCGCCCGCCAGCAGGGTGGGCCCGCCGATGAACACCAGGAACATCAGGATCATCTCGATCCAGGACGGCTCGTCCGCCATGCCGGCTCCCCCCACCGCGCGCGAAGCCCCAGTATGCGCCGGGCGGGCGGCGGGGCGTCAGGCGAGGCCGCCGTTGCTCATCAGGAGCTGCCCGTTGACCCACTGCCCCTGCGGGGAGCACAGGAAGTCGACGAGGTGCGCCGTGTCCCGCGGGGTGCCGAGACGGCCCAGCGGGGTCTGCCGGGACAGCTCCTCCCGGAGCCCGCCGGACATCCAGCCGGTGTCCACGGGGCCCGGGTTGATCACATTGGCGGTGACGCCGAGGTGGGCCAGCTCCCGGGCGGCGGCCAGGACGATGCGGTCGAGCGCCCCCTTGCTGGCGCCGTAGGGCAGGTTGCCGGCGGTGTGGTCGCTGGTGAGGGCGACCATGCGGCCGGTGCCGTGGGCGCCGGTGAAGCGGCGCCCGTACTCGCGCGCCAGCAGCCAGGTGGCCCGGGCGTTCACCGCGAAGTGGCGGTCGAAGCTCTCGACGGTGGTGTCGAGCAGCCCGGAGTCGACGGACTCGCAGTGGCACATCACGAGCGCGGTCACCGGGCCGAGCCGCTCGGCCGCGTCGAAGACCTTCGCGGGGGTCTCCGGATCTGCGAGGTCGGCCTCGACGGCCGCCACGGCCGCCCCGAGCCGCTCCAGCGACGCGCCGATCCCCTCGGCGGCGCCGGGCTCCTCGCCCCAGGCCATGCGCCGGTCGTAGGGGGTCCAGAAGGTGAACGCGATGTCCCACCCGGACGCGGCGAGCCGCTCCGCGACACCGGCCCCGATCCCGGCGGTGCGCCCCACCCCCGTCACCAGGGCGACGGGACGGGTGGTGGGCGTTGCTGCGGCGACGGAGTCCATCCGCGTGATGCTGTCCGGCCGCCGGGGCCGGGGCAACCGGGTTTCGCGGTTGCGCGGCGGCACGGGGCGGGAGGGGGTGCCCCCGGCCGGGCGGCCCCCTCAGGCTCCGGCGCGGAACTGTTCGATCACGCGGCCGTAGCTGTCGCGGCCGTGGCCCGACGCGACGGTCCGGGTCATCAGGTCGCGGTGGAGCTCCGGGAGGCGGGTGTCGACGCCGCGGTCGCGGGAGGCCTCCAGGAGGTGCTGGACCGCGGCGAGCTGGATGTCGACCGTCGCGTCGTCCCCGGGGTAGCTGCCCGCGTCGATCTGGGGCGCGTAGGTGTCCATGAAGCCGCCCACCCCGGCCAGCCAGCGGATCGCCAGGGGCGTGAACGCGCGTGCCGGGACGCCGTCCGCGCCGACCAGGGCCGTGGCGTGCAGCCAGCCCGCGAAGACGGACCACATCAGGCCGAGCAGCCCCGCGTCGTGGAGCGAGGCGAGGCCCGCGTCCTCGCCGAGGTCCACGGGGTCGCCGAGGGCCGCGATCGTCGCGCGGTGCTCGGCGAACGCGGCGGCCGACCCGCTGCACAGGATCATGCTCCGCGGGTCGCCGACGCCGGGCGGCGTGGTCATCACCGCCCCGTCGACGTAGGCGCAGCCGTGCCCGGCGGCCCAGGCCGCGTTCTCGCGGGCCTGCTCGGGCGAGCCGGACGTGAGGTTCAGCAGGGTGCGTCCGGCCAGCTCCGGGGCCACCGGGTCCAGCAGCTCGTGGACGGCCTCGTCGTCGCGGACGCAGACCACGACGACGGCGCTGCCGCGCACCGCGTCGGCGACCGAGGCCGCCCGCACGGCGCCGCGTCCGACCAGGGCGTCGGCCTTGTCCGGGGTGCGGTTCCAGACGGTGGTCGTCCGGCCGGCGGACAGGAAGGCCCCGGCGAGCGCCGAGCCCATCCTGCCGAGACCGAGCACGGACACCGCGGGAGCGGACGGAGCCCCGGCGGCAGCGCGGGACGCGTCGAGTGGGGCGGCAGCGCGGGACGCGGCGTCGAGAGGGGCGGCGGCGGGTGCGGGGAGGGCGTCGGACATCAGGGAGTCGCTCCATGGATCGGTCGGTCCGGTGGGTCCGGCCGGCCGGGCGGGCCGGTCGGTCGGGGTTCCACCCTCGCAACCGCCCCGCCCGCCCGACAGTGGCAGAAACGACCACGGCCGCAAAGATCCTGCCGTAGCGTCGGCGCCCATGAACACGTCACCCGTTCCGCCGGGTCCCGGTGTCGTCGCGATCGCCGTGGTCCCCGATCCCCGGGTCGGGCTCTCCCTGTGGGAGATGTACGAACTGACCATCGCCTGCACGGTGTTCGGCATCCCCCAGCCGGACCTCGCCGACCCCTGGTACACGCTGCGGCTCTGCGGGGACGCCGCGGCCGAGCCGGTCGCCGCCGGTCTCTTCACCCCGCGACCCACCCACCCGCTCGGCGGTCTCGTGGGCGCGGACACCGTGATCGTGCCCTCCGTCCCGGACGCCTGCGTCGAGGACGGCGAGCCGGTCCCCGAAGCCCTCGTCGAGGCCCTGCGCGCCGCGGCGGCCTCCGGTGCCCGGATGGTCTCGCTGTGCACGGGCGCCTTCGCCCTCGCGGCGGCCGGACTGCTCGACGGACGGCGGGCGACCGCGCACTGGCAGCACACGGGGCAGCTCGCCGCCCGGCACCCCGCGGTGCGGGTCGACGACTCGGTGCTCTACACGGACGAGGGCGGGGTGCTGACCAGCGCGGGCGCGACGGCCGCCCTGGACCTGTGCCTCCATCTGGTGCGCCGCGACCTCGGCGCGCAGGTGGCCGGGCGGCTCGCCCGCCGGCTCGTCGTGCCGGTCCACCGCGGCGGCGGCCAGGCCCAGTTCATCGAGCACCCCGTGCCGGAGACCGACGACGACGGGCTGGGCCCGGTGCTCCAGTGGGCCACCCGGCATCTCGACAAGCCGCTGAGCGTCGCCGAGCTGGCGCGCCGGGCCCGGATGAGCCCGCGCACCTTCCACCGCCGTCTCCTGGCGGCCACCGGCACCACACCGCTGCGCTGGCTGCTGACCCAGCGGCTCGCCCTCGCGCAGTCCCTGCTGGAGACCACCGGGCTGCCGGTGGAGCGGATCGGCGAACGCTGCGGCCTCGGCGGCGCGGCGAACCTGCGCCACCACTTCACCCGGGCGTTCGGGATCCCGCCGAGCGAGTACCGCCGGTCGTTCGACGCGTCCACGGCGTCCACGGCGTCCACACCGGCCGCGGCGCCGCCCTCGGCGGCGCCGCGGCCGGCGCTCACGCCTTCGGCGCCACCTTGGACAGGCCGTTGATGATGCGGTCCATCGCGTCGCCGCCCGTCGGGTCGGTGAGGTTGGCCAGCATCTTGAGCGTGAACTTCATCAGCATCGGGTGGGTGAGCCCGCGCTGCGTCGCGATCTTCATGACCTTCGGGTTGCCGATGAGCTTCACGAAGGCCCGGCCGAGCGTGTAGTACCCGCCGTAGGTGTCCTTGAGGACCTTCGGGTAGCGCTGGAGCGCCAGCTCGCGCTGGGCCGGGGTGCGGCGGGCGTGGGCCTGCACGATGACATCGGCGGCGATCTGGCCGGATTCCATCGCGTAGGCGATGCCCTCGCCGTTGAACGGGTTGACGAGCCCGCCCGCGTCACCGACGAGCAGCAGGCCCTTGGTGTAGTGCGGCTGGCGGTTGAACGCCATCGGCAGCGCGGCGCCGCGGATCGGGCCGGTCATGTTCTCGTCGGTGTAGCCCCAGTCCTCGGGCATCGACGCGCACCAGGCCTTGAGGACCTCGCGCCAGTCCAGCTCCTTGAAGGAGGAGGACGTGTTGAGCACGCCGAGGCCGACGTTGGAGGTGCCGTCGCCCATGCCGAAGATCCAGCCGTAGCCGGGCAGCAGCCGGTCCTCGCCGGGGCCGCGGCGGTCCCACAGCTCCAGCCACGACTCCAGGTAGTCGTCGTCGTGGCGGGGCGAGGTGAAGTAGGTGCGCACGGCCACGCCCATGGGGCGGTCCTCGCGCCGGTGCAGCCCCATCGCCAGGGAGATGCGCGAGGAGTTGCCGTCCGCGGCGACGACCAGCGGGGCGCTGAAGGTGACCGGGAGCTTCTCCTCGCCGAGCTTCGCGTGCACGCCGGTGATCCGGCCGGTGCGCTCGTCGACCACCGGGGCGCCGACGTTGCACCGCTCGTAGAGCCGGGCGCCGGCCTTCTGCGCCTGCCGGGCGAGCTGCTCGTCGAAGTCGTCGCGCTTGCGGACGAGTCCGTAGTCCGGGTAGGAGGCGAGATCCGGCCAGTCGAGCTGGAGGCGCACCCCGCCGCCGATGATCCGCAGGCCCTTGTTGCGCAGCCAGCCGGCCTCTTCGGAGATGTCGATGCCCATGGAGACGAGCTGCTTGGTGGCACGCGGCGTGAGGCCGTCGCCGCAGACCTTCTCGCGCGGGAACGCCGTCTTCTCCAGCAGCAGCACGTCCAGGCCCGCCTTGGCGAGGTAGTACGCCGTGGTGGAGCCGGCGGGGCCCGCGCCGACGACGATCACATCGGCGGTGTGCTCGGTGAGGGCTTCGGTCACGGCGGGATCTCCCGAAGATTCGATTCGATATTGCGTACCGAACGGCACAGGACATGTGCAGTCTATGGGGGCGTACGCTTCCGCCGACTGAAGGGCTCCATCTATGAGCGGCAGGTCCCTCCCCGCTGTCCGGCTGCGCGTCCCCACGGACGAGGACGCCCTGGCCTGGCACCGGATCTTCGCCGACCCCGACGTCATGGAGTTCCACGGCGGGAAGGCGGCCGAGCTTTCGGTCTACGAGGAGCTCACCGCGCGCCAGCGGCGGCACGACGCCGAACGCGGCTTCTGCTTCTGGACGATGCTCGACGAGGACGGCGAGGTCATCGGCTTCACGGGCGCGCAGCCCTGGCCGCACACGGAGTTCGGGCCGGTCGGCGAGATCGAGATCGGCTGGCGGCTCGCCCGCCGCGCCTGGGGCAAGGGCTACGCGACGGCGGCGGCCCGCACCACCCTGGAGCGGGTCAAGGCCGCCGGGGTGGACCAGGTGGTGGCGATGGTGAACGCGCGCAACGAGCGCTCCATCGCGGTGATCAAGCGGCTGGGGATGGAGCTCTCGGAGTCCTTCACCACACCGGTCGGCAAGCAGCAGGGGTACTGCTTCCGGCTGGCGCTGGCCTGACGGCCCCGTCCCGCGGCGGTCGCGCCGCCGCGGGACCTCGCGGCACCGCCGGACGTCACGGCACCGCAAGGCGTCACAGCACCGCGGGACGTCACAGCACCGCGGGACGTCACAGCACCGCGGGACGCCACGGCACCGCAAGGCGTCACGGAGCCGCGGGACGTCACGGAGCCGCGGGACGTCAGAAGACCGAGAGCCCCGTCAGCGTGGTGAAGCGGTCCAGCGCGGCCACCCCCGCGACCGAGTTGCCGCGCGCGTCCAGGCCCGGGCTCCACACGCACAGCGTGCAGTGCCCGGGCACCACGGCCACGATCCCGCCGCCCACACCGCTCTTGCCGGGCAGACCGACCCGGTGGGCGAAGTCCCCGGCCGCGTCGTAGGTGCCGCAGGTCAGCATCACGGCGTTGATCTGCTTGGCCTCGCTGCGGGTGAGCAGGCGCGAGCCGTCGGCCCGCAGGCCGTGGCGGGCCAGGAACCGCGCGGCCAGGGTGAGATCGGCGCAGCTCATCTCGATCGAGCACTGCCAGAAGTAGTGGTCGAGCAGCGCCGGGACCGGGCCCGCGATGTTGCCGTACGAGGCCATGAAGTGGGCGAGGGCGGCGTTGCGGTCGCCGTGCGCGGCCTCCGACGCGGCGACCTCGGCGTCGAAGCCGAGCTCCGGATTGCCGCTCTCCGCGCGCAGGAACTCCAGCAGTTCGCTGCTCGCGTCGCCGGTCAGCGTCTGGAGGGCGTCGGTGACGACCAGCGCCCCGGCGTTGATGAACGGATTGCGCGGGATGCCGTTCTCGTACTCCAGCTGCACCAGGGAGTTGAACGGATTGCCGGACGGCTCCCTGCCGACCCGCCGCCACAGGGTGTCGCCGCCGGCCGCCAGCACGAGCGCCAGCGTGAAGACCTTGGTGATCGACTGCGCGGAGAACGGGTGCCGCCAGTCCCCCACCCCGTGGACGTTGCCGTGCAGATCGGCGACGGCCATCCCGAAGCGGCCCGGGTCCACCCCGGCGAGCGCCGGGATGTACGCGGCCGGGCGGCCGCTGCCGACCAGCGGGGCGACGTCGGCGGCGACCTGTTCCAGGACGGCCCGGTAGTCCGGGGCGACGGCGTGCTGCTCCACGGTTCCAGGGCCTCTTGTCCGGAGCCCGGCGCGGGCGCCTACGCCTGCTTGGTGCCGCGGTGGAGGGCCACGATCCCGCCGCTCAGGTTGCGCCAGGCCACCCGCGACCAGCCCGCCTGCTGGAGCTGCCGGGCGAGCCCCGGCTGGTCGGGCCAGCTCTGGATCGACTCGGCGAGGTAGACGTACGCGTCGGGGTTGGAGGAGACGGCGCGCGCGACCGGCGGCAGCGCCCGCATCAGGTACTCCTCGTACACCGTGCGGAACGGCGCCCAGGTGGGGTGCGAGAACTCGCAGATGACCACCCGGCCGCCGGGCTTCGTCACCCGGTACAGCTCGCGCAGCGCCCGGCCGGTGTCCTGCACGTTGCGCAGACCGAAGGAGATCGTCACGGCGTCGAAGACCCCGTCGGCGAAGGGCAGTCGGGTGGCGTCGCCGGCGGTCAGCGGCAGCCAGGGGTGGCGCTTCTTGCCCTCGCGGAGCATGCCGAGGGAGAAGTCGCAGGGCACGACGTACGCGCCGGCGGCGGTGAACGGCAGGGACGAGGTGCCGGTGCCCGCCGCGAGGTCGAGGATCCGCTGCGCGGGCCGGGCGTCGACCGCCTTGGCGACCTCCTTGCGCCACCGCCGGTCCTGGCCGAGCGAGAGCACGTCGTTGGTGAGGTCGTAGTTCGCCGCCACGTCGTCGAACATCGAGGCGACTTCGTGCGGCTGCTTGTCCAGGGTTGCTCGGGTCACGGACCCCATTGAAGCAGCCCCGCACCGTGCACCGGCCGCGCCCCCGCCCGGCCGGGCTCCGCGCCGGGGGCGGGGCCCGGGCACGGAAAGAGGCCGGAAAGGCGGCGCGGGAGAAGCGCAGAAGAGGGCGCGGAAATCCGTGCGCAACCTTCCCGGCGCGGGAGCGCTCTGGGTACGGGTGACAGCCACCACGGAGGGGGAGGCCGGTGCCACCCGACCACCAGCACGAGTTCGAGGCGTTCGCGCGGGCGAACCAGCGCCGGCTCCAGCGGACGGCGTACCTGCTGTGCGGTGACGCCGACGCGGCGCGCGACCTGACCCAGACGACCCTCGCCAAGCTGTTCCAGCACTGGCGGAAGGTGTCCGCGGCGGACCATCCCCACGCCTACGCGAGGACCGTGCTGACCCGGACCTTCCTCGCCGAGCGGCGGCGCGGTCTGCGTGACCTTCTCGCGCACCGCCACGTCGATCCACCGCCGCCGCCCGCGCACACCGAGCTGCGCATCACGCTGCTCGCCGCGCTGGACGAACTCCCGCCGCGCGCACGGGCGATGGTCGTCCTGCGCTACTGGGAGGACCAGAGCGTCGCCTCGGTGGCGCGGCTGATGCTGTGCAGCGAGGGCACCGTCAAGAGCCAGTGCTCACGCGCGCTCGCCCGGCTCCGCGCCTCGCTGGGCGAGGCCCGCCTCCACCTCATGGAAGGGTGACGAACCGCGATGCGGCACGACCACGACAACAACCGCGACCACAACCCCGACCGCGACCCCGGGGACGACCGGACCGCTCTGCTGCTGAGGCACGCCATGGGCGCGGCGTCCGCCGGTCTCCCGCCCCTGCCGGACCTGTCGGGCCCCGCACGGGCGGAGGGTCGGCGCCGCGCGGGACGCAGGCGGCTGGCGCTCGGCGCCGCCGCGCTGGCCGTGGCGGCGGCGGGCGCGGCGGGAACCCGGCTCCTGCCCGAGGGCTCGGCGGCACCCGCCGTGGTGCCGGCGGCCACCGCCCCGGCGGCCCCCGTCGGCCCCGTCCACATCGAGCCCGCACCCGGCGAGGAGACGATGGCCGATCTGCCCGACGACGAGCGCTCCCGCCGGGAGGTCTTCCAGAACGAGGCGGTCGGGGTGCTCCAGGAGCTGCTGCCCCAGGGCACCGGCACGGTCCGGCGCACCGACCTGAACGTGTCGCGCTACCAGGTGGAACGGGGCGACCGGGTGTTCGTCCTGATCCTCTCCGTGCGGCCGTCCACCCGGAGCGTGGCGATTCCCTCGTGCGCGGGGGCCAAGGGCGGCACGTGCGTCACGGCGACGCTCCTCGACGGGGTGAAGGCCCGCGCCACGACCGAGCCCGTCGGATCCGGCGGCGTCACCGCGACCCGGGCGACCTTCGCCTACGGACGGAGCGAGGTCACGCTCTCGCTCTCGCCCGACGAGTCCGCGGGGGTCTCCGCACCGGTCACGAACGAGCAGTTGCTGACCGTCGCCTCGGACCCCGCCTTCCACGAACTGCTCCGCTACGCCGACGAACGTCCGATGGAGCCGCTCGCCACCTCGGTGGGCGGCGGCTGAGGCGCCCCGAACGGTCACCGGCGCCGGCCCGGCTCCCCGGGCCTGTCCGCCCGCGGGCCGTCACGGCGGGGCACGCGGCTCCCTCGCTCCCCGGAGCCCGCGTCCCCGCGGTGGTCATGCGTCGGCGGCACGCGTGGGGGACTCCCGCCCGGGACGAACCGCCGCCCGGAAGACGCGCTCGACACCGCACCGTGACACCGCGGTCACGCCCGTGCCGGTGCGCCGCTACCGCGCCCGGTACACCAGGCGCCCGCCGATGACGGTGGCCACGCAGGTGGACGCCCCGAGGCGGACCAGAGCGGCCCGGTCGGGGACGTCGAAGACGGCGAAGCGGGCGGGGCCGCCGGGGGCGGGCTGCGGCAGGAGGACGAGGGGCGCCGGGGAGAAGGACGGAGGCCCGGGCAGGGTCCCCGGGCGGCGGCCGACCGCGAGGCCGGCGCGGCGCACCGCGTCCTGGGCGGCCTGCCCGCGCAGTTCGCCCGCGACGGCGACGGTGCCGTGGGCGAGCAGCCGCTGCACCCCGCGCCGGGCGCTCGCGCCGCGCCGCGCCGGGTCCTCGCGGAAGAGGGCGCGGGCGCGCTCCCCGGTGACCGGCTCCGTCCCGAGCTCGTCCGCCTCGCGCGGGTCGGGGTGGTAGCAGCCCTCCAGCAGTTCGGGGCCGTACGGGTTGAGCAGGCCGGGGGTGAGGATCCCGGGCCACCGCCGCACCCGGGCCCCGGGGCGGACGGCGGCCAGGTCCTCGTACGGGCCGACGGCGAGCAGGGAGGCGCCGTCGACCAGGACGGCGGATCCGGGCGACGCCTCGGCGACGTGGATCGTCAGCACCGGGGCCTCAGTTGGTGCTCAGCAGCTTCAGCTCGGGGTGCGCCGTGCCGCCCTCGATCGCCGTGGAGGAGATGTGGGAGACGACCCGCTCGTCGACCGGGTCGTCCGCCGGGTCGTCGTGGACGACGATGTGCTCGTACGTCGTCGTCCGCTGCGCCGGGACGCGGCCCGCCTTGCGGATGAGGTCGATGATCTCCAGGCGGTTGGAGCGGTGCCTGGCACCCGCCGACGAGACGACGTTCTCCTCCAGCATGATCGAGCCGAGGTCGTCCGCGCCGTAGTGCAGCGAGAGCTGGCCGACCTCCTTGCCCGTGGTCAGCCAGGACCCCTGGATGTGGGCGACGTTGTCGAGGAAGAGCCGCGCGATGGCGATCATGCGCAGGTACTCGAACAGGGTCGCCTGCGTCTGGCCCTTGAGGTGGTTGTTCTCGGGCTGGTACGTGTACGGGATGAAGGCGCGGAAGCCGCCGGTGCGGTCCTGCACGTCACGGATCATCCGCAGGTGCTCGATGCGCTCGGCGTTGGTCTCGCCGGTGCCCATGAGCATCGTCGAGGTGGACTCGACGCCCAGGCCGTGCGCGATCTCCATGATCTCCAGCCAGCGTTCGCCGGACTCCTTGAGCGGCGCGATGGCCTTGCGCGGCCGCTCGGGCAGCAGCTCGGCGCCGGCTCCGGCGAAGGAGTCCAGCCCGGCGGCGTGGATGCGGCGGATGGCCTCCTCGGCGGAGACGCCGGAGATCCGCGCCATGTGCTCGATCTCGGAGGCGCCGAGCGAGTGGATCACCAGCTCGGGGAACTCCTTCTTGATCGCCGCGAAATGCTTCTCGTAGTACTCGACGCCGTAGTCCGGGTGATGGCCGCCCTGGAACATGATCTGGGTGCCGCCCAGTTCGACGGTCTCCGCGCAGCGGCGCAGGATGTCGTCGAGGTCGCGGGTCCAGCCCTTGGCGGTGTCCTTCGGCGCGGCGTAGAAGGCGCAGAAGCGGCAGGCGGTGACGCAGACGTTCGTGTAGTTGATGTTGCGCTCGATGATGTACGTCGCGATGTGCTCCGTGCCCGCGTAGCGGCGGCGGCGCACGGCGTCGGCCGCGGCGCCCAGGGCGTGCAGCGGAGCGGAGCGGTAGAGGTCGAGCGCCTCGTCCGGGGTGATCCGGCCCCCTGCGGCGGCACGGTCCAGGACGGGCTGAAGGTCGGCCTTCTCGGTCACCGGGCGTCACCTTTCGGCGGGTTTTTCTGCGGATCTGCGGACCGATCCAGGCTACGCCACGGGCCGGCCGCGCCCGCGCCCGGCGTCCGCCCGTGCCCCGCGCGCCCCGCCGGGGCCGTCCGCGGCCGCGGCGGTCACTCCCCGCCGACCCGGGCGAGCGTGCCCGTGGGGCGTCCGGCGCGGTCGTCGGTGGAGGTGTAGCGCAGGCCGTCGTCGCGGAGTTCGAGCCGGATCCGCGAGGTGCCGCCGGTGCAGACGCCGGTGCTGCGCGGCCCCGCCTCGGAGTCGACCAGCAGCGTGCGGTCCTTCGTCCCGGCGAGGGTGAGGACGTCCTCGCAGATGAAGTTGCCGAGGATGTCCGTCTGTTCCGCCGTGCCCGCCCGCTCGCCGGTCCCCGCCTCGCGCAGGGTGACCTTCATCGTCCCGGCGGGTATGCCGGAGGCGGTGACCGAGCCCTCCCAGGTGCCGGTGAACTCCTTCGGCACCCGGCCGCCGGGCGCGGCGGTCCCCGGGCTCGCGGACGCGGTCGCCGAGCTGCTCGGCCGTTCCCCGGCGTCGGCGCCCTTGTCCCCGCCGCCCGCCCCGGGCAGCAGGTCCAGCACGAACGCGGCGCCGACGGTCACCGCGGCCAGCGCGCCGGCGAGGGTGAGCGCCAGGGTGCAGCTCACCCGGCGCCCCCGGGGTCCGCCGCTCGCGGTGAGCGACAGCCCGCCCGGCGCACCGGCCGGGGCGCCGGGGCCCGTGGCGGGCGCCCATGCCGCCGGCCCGCCGGGCTCCACGGGCGGGCCGAAGGCGCCCGCCGGGGCGGGGCGAGCGGGCGGGGCGGGCGGCGCGGGCGCGTCGCCCACCGGGAACGACTCCAGGTGCAGCAGCTCGACCGCCGCGTGGCTGATCGTCCGGACGACGGCTTCCGGCAGCCAGCTCCCGGGCCCGATGTCCGCGCCCGCCTCGTCGAGCCGGGCGGCGAGCTCCGCCGGGGCGGGGCGGTCGGCCGGGTCCTTGGCCAGGCAGGCCGCGGCGAGCGCGCGCATCGCGGCGTCCAGGCCGCCCAGTTCGGGCTCCTCGTGGACCACCTTGTAGAGCAGGGCGGCCGAGGAGTCACCGGCGAAGGGCGCCCGGCCGGTCGCCGCGTAGACGAGGACGGCCCCCAGCGAGAAGACGTCGGCCGCGCCGGTGACACCCTTGCCGACGATCTGCTCGGGGGCCATGTAGCCGGGGGAGCCGACCGAGACGCCGGTCGAGGTGAGCGAGGCGGTGCCGTCGGTGGCCCGGGCGATGCCGAAGTCGATCAGCCGGGGGCCCTCCAGGGTCAGCAGGACGTTCGACGGCTTCACGTCCCGGTGCACCAGGCCCAGGGCGTGCACCGCCTCCAGCGCGCGGGCGAGTCCCGCGCCGAGGACCCGTACCGCGCCGGCGGGCAGCGGCCCGTGGGCGGCGACGGCCTGCGAGAGCGCGGGCCCGGCGACATAGCCGGTGGCCACCCAGGGCACGGGGTCGTCGGGGCCCGCGTCCAGGACGGGGGCGGTCCACTCACCGCCGACCCGGCGGGCGGCCTCCACCTCGCGCCGGAAGCGGGCCCGGAACTCGTCGTCGAGCGCGAAGTGCGGATGGACGGCCTTGACGGCGACCGTGCGCCCGCCGGCGTTGCGGCCGAGATAGACGCGTCCCATCCCGCCCGCGCCCAGCCGGCCGAGCAGCCGGTACCCCCCGATGCTGCGCGGCTCGCCCTCGTCCAGCGGCTGCATGTCGGCTCCCCCGTCGGTCCGCTCTCCTGGTCCGTCGGGCCAGACTAGAACCTGCCGGTGCGCGGGTGTACGGGGCCGGGGCGGCGGGTCAGACGGGCGGGGCCAGCAGCTCCACGCGCACATCGGCGGGGAAGCCGGTGGTCGGCCCCGTGCGGCGGGCGAACTCGGTCACGCCGGCGAGCTGGTCCGTCCCGAACCGGAAGTCCAGCGTGGTGAAGTAGCGTTCCAGCAGCTCGGCGTCGAAGGCCTCCCAGCGGGCGGCCTGCTCGGCGACCTTGGTGACCTCCTCCAGGGACACGTCCCGGGAGGCGAGGAACGCCTCGTGCACCTTGTGGACCACCTCCGGCTCACGGGCCAGGTAGTCCTTGCGGGCGGCCCAGACGGCGAAGACGAACGGCAGCCCGGTCCACTCCTTCCACATCCGCCCGAGGTCGTGGACCTCCAGGCCCAGCCGGGGGGCGTCGTGCAGCGAGGCGCGCAGCGCCGCGTCGCCGATGAGGACGGCGGCCTGGGCCTCCTGCATCATCACGCCCAGGTCCGGCGGGCAGGTGAAGTAGTCGGGCGCCACCCCGTACTGCTCGCCCAGCAGGAGCTGCGCGAGGCGCACCGAGGTGCGCGAGGTGGAGCCGAGGGCGACCCGCTGGCCGTCGAGCCGGTCCAGCGGGAGCTGGGAGACGATCACGCAGGACATCACGGGACCGTCGCAGCCGACGGCGAGGTCGGGAAAGGCGACGAGCTCATCCGCATTGCGCAGGAATTCGACGAGTGTCACCGGCGCGATGTCGAGTTCGCCGCGGACGAGACGCTCGCTGAGCTTCTCGGGAGTGTCCTTCGTCAGTTCCAGGTCGAGCAGTGTTCCCGTTCTGGCAAGCCCCCAGTAAAGAGGGAGACAGTTCAGAAACTGGATGTGGCCGACCCGCGGCCTGCTGCGTCGGATGTCGGTTGCTGTGCTTTCACCGTGACTGTCCACATCGTGAGGCTAGTCCCGTGTCCGCCCCCGGGCCCCGCCGGGGCCGTGCACCGGCACGTCGTCCCTTGTCGGAGGGGTCGCGGGTCAGCCGGCGGGGCGCCCCGTCAAACGGACGGGTGACGTGATCTTTCCCTCTACCGCTGCGCACACGCTGCGTGCTAGGCTCGACGCAAGTTGCAGTTTGGTTTCCCTTGCAGTACAGAGCCTGCGGAGCATGTAACCCGCAGGCTTTTGTCGTTTTCAGACTTCTTGCAGGTTCTGGAGCAGGGCAACCCTTTGGCCCAAGGAGGGCTTATGGCTACCGGAACCGTCAAGTGGTTCAACGCTGAAAAGGGCTTCGGCTTCATCGCCCAGGACGGCGGCGGCCCGGATGTCTTCGTCCACTACTCCGCGATCAACGCGTCCGGGTTCCGCTCCCTCGAGGAGAACCAGGTCGTGAACTTCGACGTCACCCAGGGCCCGAAGGGCCCGCAGGCGGAGAACGTCACCCCGGCCTAAGGGCCAGGGTCGGCGATCGCGCACGACTTAGCAGTACCCAAGGAGCCCTGCCCCGTACATCCGTACGGGGCAGGGCTCCTGCCTGTGCGGCCCCTGCCGGGCGGCCCGCCGCCGGCCGGGGGCCCCTCCCGGTCACGGGTGGCGGCCCCGGTCACCGGCGGCGGATCGCGGTCACGGGTAGAGGCTCTCGATGTCCGCCGCGAAGTCCCGTGCGATCTCCGCCCGCTTCAGCTTGAGCGAGGGCGTCAGATGTCCGCTCTCCTCCGTGAAGTCGGAGGTGAGCACGGTGAACCTGCGGATCGACTCGGCCCGGGAGACCAGCCGGTTGGCCTCGTCCACGGCGCGCTGGAGCGCCGCGAGCAGCTCCTCGTCGCGGACGATCTCCGCCAGCGGCACGCCCGCCCTCTTCTTCATCCGCCGCCAGTGGTCGAGCCCGTCCGGCTCCAGGGTGATCAGCGCGGTGACGTACGGACGGTCGTCGCCGACGACCATGCACTGGCCCACCAGCGGATGGGCGCGCAGCCAGTCCTCCAGCGGGGCCGGGGCGACGTTCTTGCCGCCCGAGGTGATGATGATGTCCTTCTTCCGGCCGGTGATCGTCAGATAGCCGCCCGCGTCGAGGGCGCCCAGATCGCCGGTGGGCAGCCAGCCGTCGTGCACGGCGGGGACGGCGGCGGCCCGCTCCGGGTCCCAGTACCCGCCGAAGACGTGCCCGCCGTGCAGCAGCACCTCGCCGTCGTCCGCGATCCGCACCGCGGTGCCGGGCAGCGGCCAGCCCACCGTGCCCAGCCGGGGCCGCAGCGGCGGGGTGACGGTGGAGGCGGCCGTGGTCTCGGTGAGGCCGTAGCCCTCGAAGATCTGGATGCCGGCGCCCGCGTAGAAGGCCGCGAGCCGGCTGCCGAGCGGTGAGCCGCCGCAGATCGCGTAGCGGACCCTGCCGCCGAGCGCGGCCCGGATGCGGCGGTAGACCAGCGGGTCGTAGAGGGCGCGGGCGGCCCGCAGCCCGAGCGACGGGCCCCGCCCGGTGCCCTGTTCGGCGGCCTCCACGGCCTGCCCGTACCGCCGGGCGATCCCCGCGGCCCGGTCGAACGACGCGGCGCGGCCCATCTTCTCGGCGGTGGCGCGGCCGGTGTTGAAGACCTTCTCCAGGACGTAGGGGATGGCCAGCAGGAAGGTGGGCCGGAAGCCGGCGAGGTCGGCGAGGAGGTCGTCCGTCCTGATCGACGGGGCGTGGCCGAGGCGCACCCGGGCGCGCAGGCAGCCGATGGCGACCATCCGCCCGAAGACGTGCGAGAGCGGCAGGAACAGCAGGGTGGACGCGGGCTCCTTGCTGACCGACTTGAAGACGGGGTGAAGGAGTTCGATGGCGTTGTCGACCTCGGCGAAGAAGTTGCCGTGGGTCAGGACGCAGCCCTTGGGGCGGCCGGTGGTGCCCGAGGTGTAGATCAGGGTCGCCACGGAGTCCGGGGTGAGGGTCTCGCGGCGGGCGTTCAGCACGGCGTCGGGGATGCGGGCCCGCTCACCGGTCTTGCGGAGCTGGCCGACCGCCCCGGTGTCGAAGACCCACAGGTGGTCGAGGCCGGGGAGCTGCCGGCGTTCCTGGCTGATCAGCCGGGCCTGCTCGGCGCTCTCGACCACGCAGGCCGCGGCGCCGGAGTTCTCCAGGATCCAGCGGGCCTGGAACGCCGACGAGGTGGGGTAGATCGGGACGGTGACGAGCCCGGCGGCCCAGGCCGCGAAGTCGATCAGGGTCCACTCGTAGGTCGTCCGGGCCATGACGGCGAGCCGGTCGCCGGGCTTCAGCCCTTCCGCGATCAGCCCCTTGGCGACGGCGCGCACCTCGGCGGCGAACTCGGCGGCGGTGACGTCGAGCCACCCGCCGTCGGCGTCCTTGCGGCTGAGCACGGCCTCGCCGGGGGCCTCGCGCTCGTTGTCGAAGGGGATGTCGGCGAGCGAGCCGCGGGTGACCACAGGGGCGAGCGGCGGTACGGACACCTCCCGTACGACACCGTTCACCTGCTTCTTGCGGGGCTCCACCAGGGCGGGCGCACCGGGGGAAGGGACCAGATCGGCGGACACGTGCGGCTCCTCGTCAGGGGTGTGGGCGGATTCCTGCGGGTGTGCGGGGCGTGGGGGGCGGGGGTGGGGGTGGGGTGTCGGGGGAACGGGCCGGGGCGGGCGGCGGCTCAGGCGCGTTCGAGGACGGCGGTGACGCCCTGGCCGCCGGCCGCGCAGACCGAGATCAGGCCGCGGGCCGGGCCCTCCCGTTCGGCGAGCAGCTCGGCGAGCGTGGCGACGATACGGGCGCCGGTGGCGGCGAAGGGGTGCCCGGTGGCGAGCGAGGAGCCGGCGACGTTGAGCCTGTCGCGGTCCACGGGCGGCAGCCCCCGCTTCTCCCAGGCGGCCAGTGTCGCGAGCACCTGGGACGCGAACGCCTCGTGGATCTCCACCAGGTCGAAGTCGTCGAGCGTCAGCCCGGCCCGCTCCAGCATGCGCGGCACGGCGTGGGCGGGCGCCATCAGCAGACCGTCCTCGCCGCCCCGCACATCGCCGGCGACATGGTCGACCGCGGCCGTCTCGTAGGCGGTGAGATAGGCCAGCGGTGCGAGGCCGCGCGCCTCGGCCCACTCCTCGCTCGCCAGCAGCACGGTGGCCGCGCCGTCGGTGAGCGGGGTGGAGTTGCCGGCGGTCATGGTGGGGGCGGGGCCGTCGTTGCCGTAGACGGTCCGCAGGCCGGCGAGCTTCTCCACGGTCGAGCCGGGGCGCAGGTTCTGGTCGCGCTCCAGGCCGCGGAAGGGGACCACCAGGTCGTCCAGGAAGCCCCGTTCGTAGGCGGCGGCCAGCCGCCGGTGGCTGGTGGCGGCCAGCAGGTCCTGGTCCTCGCGGGAGACGCCCCAGGCGCGGGCGGTGACGGCGGCGTGCTCGCCCATCGACAGGCCGGTGCGGGGCTCGGCGTTCCGCGGGATGTCGGGGACCAGGTGCCGGGGGCGGACCCGGGAGAGCGCGGCGATGCGGGCGCCCGCGGTCTTCGCCCGGCGCGCCGCGAGCAGGATGCGCCGCAGTTCGTCGTTGACGCCGAGCGGCGCGTCGCTGGTGGTGTCGGCGCCGCCCGCGACGCCGCTCTCGACCCCGCCGACGGCGATCTTGTTGGCGACGGCGATCACCGCCTGGAGACCGGTGCCGCACGCCTGCTGGATGTCGTAGGCGGGGGTGCGCGGGTCGAGGGCGGAGCCGAGGACGGTCTCGCGGGCGAGGTTGAAGTCGCGGCTGTGCTTGAGGACCGCCCCGGCGACGAACTCGCCCACCGCGCCCGGGTCCGTCAGCCCGAAACGCGCGACGAGACCTTCCAGCGCCGCACCGAGCATCTCCTGGTTGGAGGCGGTGGCGTAGGGACCGTCGGACCGGGCGAAGGGGATGCGGCTGCCGCCGATCACGGCGACCCTGCGAGGCATCATCGACACCATCTCGACCAGCTCCTGACTCTTGAGTAACCTTACTCTCGGGTAAATCTACGACCGAGCAGGGAGTCAGGACAATGGCCGACCGCTATCTGCACTTCACCGGCACGCCCCCCGGCCGTTTCCTCACCCGCAGGCTCGGCCTGCCCCGGCCCGCCCCGCTGCGGCGTTTCGGCCCCGCCGCCACGGACCTCGGCGGCCCCGTGATCCTGCGCACAGCGGGCCGGTCGGCCCTCGACGGGCCCCTGCCCCTCGACGAGCCCCTCACTCCCGACGGCACGGCCGGCACGGAGGCGGAGACACCGCGGCCCGCGGCCGTCGTGCTCGACGCCACCGGTGTCGCGGGCGTCGCGGACCTCGCCGCGGTGCACTCCGCGCTGCACCCCCTGATGCGCTCCCTCGCCCCCGGCGGCCGGATCGTCGTCGTCGGCGCCCGGCCCTCGGCCGACGACCACCACCAGGCCGCGGCCCAGCAGGCGCTCGAAGGCTTCACCCGCTCGCTGGCGAAGGAGACCGGCGGCGGCCGCACCGCGAACCTGGTCCGCCTCACCTCGCCCGACCCCGCGGCGGCCGCCTCCACCCTGCGCTTCCTGCTCTCCCCCAAGTCGGCCTACGTCAGCGGCCAGGTCCTCGAACTCACCGGCACCGCACCGGCCGCGGCCGCCGATCCCGCCCGCCCCCTGGCCGGCCGGACGGCACTGGTCACCGGGGCCGCCCGCGGCATCGGGGCCGCCGTCGCCGAGGTCCTCGCCCGCGACGGCGCCCGGGTGATCTGCCTCGACGTACCGGGCGCCGGGGCCGACCTGGAGCGCACGGCCGGCGCGCTGGACGGCACCGCCCTGCCGCTGGACATCACCACCGGCGACGCCGCGGACCGCATCGTCGCCGCCCTGCCCGGCGGTGAGCTGGACATCCTCGTCCACAACGCCGGCATCACCCGCGACCGCCGCCTCGCCAACATGTCCGCGGACCGCTGGAGCCAGGTGCTGGACGTGAATCTGGCCGCGGTCCTCGACACCACCGACGCGCTGCTGAAGCGGGGCGCGGTCCGCCGCGGCGGGAGCGTCGTCGCCACGGCGTCCATCGCGGGGATCGCCGGCAACACCGGCCAGACCAACTACGCCGCGAGCAAGGCGGGGGTGATCGGCCTGGTCCGCTCGCTGGCACCGCGCGCGGCGGCCGCCCACGGCGTCACCGTGAACGCCGTCGCACCGGGCTTCATCGAGACGCGGATGACCGCCGCCGTGCCGCTGCTCATCCGCGAGGCGGGCCGCCGGATGAACTCCCTGGCCCAGGGCGGTCTGCCCGTCGACGTCGCCGAGGCCACCGCGTACCTCGCCGACCCCGCGTCCGGCGCGGTCAACGGGCAGGTCCTGCGCGTCTGCGGCCAGAGCCTGCTGGGTGCCTGACCATGACGACCGTCACCCTGGCCTCGGCCCCCTCCCTCACGCCCCTGCTGGCACGCGGCGCGGCCCTGTCCCCGCTCAAGCGGGCCGGCGCGGGCGCGCCCCTGCCCGAGACCCGGCTGGTGCTCCCGGCGGCCCGCACCGACGCCCGCCGGCTGGCGGACTACGCCGCGGTCTGCGGCTTCCCCGCGATGGGGCCCGGCGAGCCGCTGCCCCTGACGTACCCTCATGTCCTCGCGTTCCCGCTGGCGATGCGGGTGATGGCGGACCGGCGCTTCCCGCTGCCGCTGCTGGGGCTCGTCCACACCGGTATCGACATCGCCCGCCATGGGCCGGCGCTGCTCCCCGGCGACCGGCCCGAACTGACCGTGTACGCCGAGGAACTGGTGCCCCACCGGCGGGGCACCGAGGTCGTCATGGTCACCGAGGCGCGGCTGGACGGCGAGCCGGTCTGGGTCTCCCGCAGCTCCTACCTGGCGCGGCACCGGGTCACCGGCGGCACGCCGGACGAGCGCGACCGGGCCGCCGGCGACGCGCCGGACGAGCGGGGTGCGGCACCCGGGCCGCTGCCGGCGCGGACCGAGTGGCGGCTTCCCGGCGATCTGGGGCGGCGCTACGGCGCGGCCTCCGGCGACCGCAACCCGATCCATCTCCACCCGCTGACGGCACGGCTGTTCGGCTTCCCGCGGGCCATCGCCCACGGCATGTGGACCTTCGCCCGGTGCGTGGCCGAGGCCGAACGCGAGGGCGGCCCCTCGGTGTCCGCCCACGCGGAGTTCAGGGCTCCGGTGCTGCTGCCCGCCACGGTCGTCCACGCCTCCCGCACAACCGGCGACGGCACCACCGCCTTCGAACTCCGCACCGGCCCCCGCCGCCACCTCACCGGCGAGACGACGACCCGCTCCCCCGGGGCCTGACCGTCACCCGGTGACCACCCGGCCGCCCGGGCATCCCGGCCCACCCGGGCAACCCAGCCCGTCCGGCCCGGGAGCACGACCGCCCGGGCAACCCAGCCCGTCCGGCGTTTGAGGACACGGCCGCAGGCCGTGCCGCGACCACCGGGGCGCGGTTGCCCCGGATCCGGAGCCCGGTCCGCCGGAGCTCTGCCCCACACCCCGCGCCTCAATCTCCCCCTACAGCCTGGCGGCCATGGGGGTTACCCGCATGCAGAGCTGAGAACGCCCGGGCAACCCAGCCCGTCCAACCCGGGAGCACGACCGCCCGGGCAACCCAGCCCGTCCGGCGCTTGAGGACACGGCCGCAGGCCGTGCCGCGACCACCGGGGCGCGGTTGCCCCGGATCCGGAGCCCGATCCGCCGGCAGGCCCGGCGGCCCACCCGCTCACCGGATCGCCCGCCAGGTGACGTCGCGCCGCCGGTGGGCGCAGTGCCGCGCGCCGACCCCCGCGCGAGCACCCCCTCGCGAGCACCCCGCGACCGCCCCGCCCGCGGGGCCACCCCCCGCTAGCGGGGCGACCAGCGCTCGCCGCGCATCAGGCCGCCGAGGCCCGTCCAGGCGAAGTTCATCAGGGTGGCGGCCGCGTCCTTGGCCGCCAGCTTGTCGCTCTCGTTCGCCCAGCCCGCGAGCGACTCGGCGGCGCCGACGAGCGCCTGCGCGAGACCCTCGATGTCGCGGTCGGCCAGCTCTCCGCTGCGGCCCGCCCCGGCCGTGCCGGGGGCGGGCGGGGTGCCCTCCCGGGCCGCCGCGCCGATCAGGAACGTCACGAAGGCGGTGAGCTCCTCGCGCATCGCGGTCACCTCGGCCGCGAACGGCTCCCCGTGGGTGCGCGCCTGACGGTGCAGCACCGACCAGGCGTCCGGGTTCTCGGCGGTGTGCCGGAAGAACGCCTCCAGGCCCGCCCAGAGCTGGCGGTCGGCCGCCAGTCCCGGCTCGATCGCGGCCTTCACCGCCTCGGTCAGCCGGGCCGCCTCCCGCCGGATGCAGGCGGTGAAGAGCTCTTCCTTGGAGTTCAGATAGAGATACACCAGGGGCTTGGAGACCCCGGCCAGCTCGGCGATCTCGTCCATGGACGCGGCCCGGTAGCCGCGCCGGCCGAAGATGTGCACGGCGGCGTCCATCATCTGCTGCTCGCGCACGGCCCGCGGCATCCGCTTGGCCTTCACGCCCTTCACAGCACCCATTGTCGAAGATCCTCCCGCCCCGTGCCCTTACTCCGCGGTAAGCCTACGGCGCGCGGCGCCGCCCCCGGGCGCGACGGCGTCCCGCGGGGCCGGAGTCCGCCGTCCCGACGCGTCGGGTTCTCCGCGGGTTACGCGGGGACCGCCACGGGCTCCTTGGCGGCGACCTCGCGGTCCGCGGCGTCGTCCTCCTCCTCGTCGACCGGCGAGGACGAGGCGGCCGCGTACTTGTCGCGGTCGAGGATGTTCTCGCGGGCGGCGACGATCACCGGCACGGCGGCCTGGCCGGCCACGTTGGTGGCGGTGCGCATCATGTCGAGGATCGGGTCGATCGCCATGAGCAGGCCGACGCCCTCCAGCGGCAGGCCCAGGGTGGAGAGGGTCAGCGTCAGCATGACCGTCGCACCGGTCAGACCGGCGGTCGCGGCGGAGCCGACGACGGAGACGAAGGCGATCAGCAGGTAGTCCTGGATGCCGAGCTGCACGTCGAAGATCTGCGCGATGAAGATCGCGGCGAGCGCCGGGTAGATCGCGGCGCAGCCGTCCATCTTGGTGGTGGCGCCGAAGGGCACGGCGAACGAGGTGTAGTTCTTCGGGACGCCGAGGCGCTCGGTGACCTTCTGGGTGACCGGCATGGTGCCGACCGAGGAGCGCGAGACGAACGCGAGCTGGATCGCGGGCCAGGCGCCCTTGAAGAACTGGATCGGGTTGACCTTGGCCACCAGGGCGAGCAGCAGCGGGTAGACGCCGAAGAGCACCAGGGCGCAGCCGATGTAGACGTCGGCGGTGAAGGTCGCGTACTTGCCGATCAGGTCCCAGCCGTAGTCGGCGATGGCGTAGCCGATGAGGCCGACGGTGCCGAGCGGGGCGAGGCGGATGACCCACCACAGGGCCTTCTGCAGCAGCTCCAGCACGGACTCGCTGAGCGCGAGGATCGGCTTGGCGCGGTCACCGAGCTTCAGGGCGGCGATACCGGCGACGGCGGCCATGAAGACGATCTGCAGGACGTTCAGCTCGGTGAACGGCGTGATGACGTCGGTCGGGACGATGCCCGTGAGGAAGTCGATCCAGCTTCCGGCGTTCTCCGGCTTCTGGCCGTCCTTCGGCGTGAGGCCGGTGCCGGAGCCGGGGTTGGTGACGAGACCGATCACCAGGCCGATCGCCACCGCGATCAGCGACGTGATCATGAACC
Source organism: Streptomyces zhihengii (assembly GCF_016919245.1). Lineage (NCBI taxonomy): Bacteria > Bacillati > Actinomycetota > Actinomycetes > Kitasatosporales > Streptomycetaceae > Streptomyces > Streptomyces zhihengii. The sequence continues at coordinate 3,622,930 of NZ_JAFEJA010000001.1, forward strand.
ACAGCAGGGTGCGGCTGGCCAGCCGTGCGGCGTTGTTGACCTTCCGCAGGTTGGTGATCGAGACCAGGATGGCGAAGAAGACGAGCGGTGCGACGGCGAGCTTCAGGAGCTGGACGAAGATCGAGCCGATCTGGTCCAGCGTGTCCTTCAGCCAGCTCACGTCCTGGCTGCGGGCGAGCCAGCCCAGCAGGACACCGAGGACCAGACCGGCGACGATCTGGGCCCAGAAGGGGACCTTGGGCAGGGGTATGCGGGAGCCGGACTGCTTTCCGGCAGGGGTGGACGCGGTGTTCGCGGACACGGACGCACTCCAGTGGTGAATCAGGGACGGGGCGGGGGCGGCGTGCGGCCCGCGGAGAGCGCGGTACCGCTGCAGGGGATGTGCCGGGGTCGGACGAGGAGGCGCGGGGCCTCTATCGGCAACAGACCGCGGAAGTACAGCGGCACAGGTCGACATGCAGCCGCGCCACGAGCGGAATGCTCGCGGCGGCGTCGTGGCGCGCTGATGTCGTCATACGACACACGTTAACACTTGAACTTTGAGAACCTCAAAGCTTGCCTTGGGGTCAAGACCCTGTTCCGGCCTTCCGGCGGCGGTGCGCCCGCCGGACCCCTCTCCCCGCACTCCCCGGGCCGTCCCGCCCGGGAGGGCGTCAGGCGGCGCCGTCCTCCCGCGAACGGTTCGCGTCCAGACGGGCCTTGGCGCTGTCGACCCGGCCGGAGATCTGCCGCGACATGGCGTCGCGCTGCTTGCGCAGCAGGACGAAGCTGAGCGGGGCCGAGAGCACCAGTGCGAGAAGGATCACCCACGCGAAGTTGGCGTCGCCGAGGCCCTTGGGCACCACCCCGAACTGCACCAGAGCGCCGACCACGACCAGGCAGCCGACGAAGATCGCGAACCGCATCGCGGTGTACCGGATCGCTGCGGCGGACTTTCCTGCGGACACTGCGGGCCTTCTTCCTCTGTGGGGCGGATACGCCGAACCTGCCCGTCCAGTGAAGCACGCCGCCTTCCGGCCCCTTCCGGCGGCAGGCAGGGGCCCGGGCCCGCCGACGGGAGGGGGCGGGCCCGCGGGAAGAGCGGGGGCGGGGTGTCAGAGCAGCGGCAGCAGCATGATGACGTCGTCGCGGTCGTCGCCCTCGGCGACCCGGATCGCGCCCGGCACCCGCCCGACCTCCTTGTATCCGCAGGAGGCGTAGAAGCGGTCGGCGCCGGTGCCGCCGCGGCAGGTGAGCCGGATCGCCTCGACGCCCTCGAAGGTGCGGGCGTGCCCGGCCGCGGCGGCCATCAGCTCGCGGCCGTACCCCTTGCCCTGGTGACGGGGGTGGACCATCACGGTGTAGGCCCAGATCCAGTGGGTCATCAGCCGGTGGGTGTTGTGCTGGAGGAAGACGGTCGCGGCGATCCGGCCGTCCTCGTCCCGGCCGACGAGCAGCCGGGTGCGGCCCTCCGCCATGGCGGCGAGATGGGTGACCCACTGGGGCCTGATGTCCTCGACACCGACCGGCGGGACGAAGCCGACGGCCCCGCCCGCGTTGGAGACGTCGGCCCACAGCGACAGCACCCCGGAGGCGAGCGAGGGACCGGCGGGCGGGTCGATTTCGAAGGTCAGGGCCATGCCGGAAGCGTAAGCAGGAAGCCCCGGCGGGTGCCGGGGCTTCCACAGGGTGGGACACGGGCGGCGCAGGGCCCGGACCCGGGAGCGGCGGGCGGGCCGCCGCGCCGGGTCAGACCCGCATCGGCTGCGGCGACTCGCGCCGGCCGGCGTCCGGACCGGGGTACTCGCGGATGATCTCGTAGCGGGTGTTCCGCTCGACCGGGCGGAAGCCGGCGTCGCGGATCAGGTCCAGCAGGTCGTCGCGGGTCAGCTTGTTCGGCGTGCCGTAGTTGTCGGCGTCATGGGTGATCTTGTACTCGACGACCGAGCCGTCCATGTCGTCCGCGCCGTGCTGGAGGGCGAGCTGGGCGGTCTGCACGCCGTGCATCACCCAGAAGACCTTCACGTGCGGCACGTTGTCGAAGAGCAGCCGCGAGACGGCGAACGTCTTCAGGGCCTCGGCGCCGGTCGCCATGGTGGTGCGCGCCTGGAGCCTGTTGCGGACCTTGCCGTCCTGCATGTCGACGAAGTCGTGCTGGTAGCGCAGCGGGATGAAGACCTGGAAGCCGCCGGTCTCGTCCTGGAGCTCGCGCAGCCGCAGCACGTGGTCCACCCGGTGCCGGGGCTCCTCGATGTGCCCGTAGAGCATCGTGCACGGGGTCTTGAGACCCTTCTCGTGCGCGAGCCGGTGGATGCGCGACCAGTCCTCCCAGTGGGTGCGGTGGTCGACGATGTGCTGCCGGACCTCCCAGTCGAAGATCTCGGCGCCGCCGCCGGTCAGCGACTCCAGACCGGCCTCGATCAGCTCGTCGAGGATGTCGGAAGCCGACATCCCGGAGATGGTCTCGAAGTGGTGGATCTCGGTGGCGGTGAACGCCTTCAGCGAGACGTTCGGCAGGGCCTTCTTCAGCTCGGACAGCGAGCGCGGGTAGTAGCGCCACGGCAGGTTCGGGTGGAGGCCGTTGACGATGTGCAGCTCGGTGAGGTTGTCGTTCTCCATCGCCTTGGCGAGGCGGACGGCCTCCTCGATGCGCATCGTGTACGCGTCCTTCTCGCCCGGCTTGCGCTGGAACGAGCAGTAGGCGCACGATGCGGTGCACACATTGGTCATGTTGAGGTGGCGGTTGACGTTGAAGTGGACGACGTCACCGTTCTTGCGGGTGCGCACCTCGTGGGCCAGTCCGCCGAGCCAGGCCAGGTCGTCCGACGCGTAGAGGGCGATTCCGTCCTCGCGGGTCAGCCGCTCACCGGCCCGGACCTTCTCCTCCAGCTCGCGCTTGAGTCCCGCGTCCATATGACGGCCGCCTCCCATTTTCTCTGCTTTTCTCCACGTCGAACAGGCTCCGCCCACCGTACTCCCCCACCCCGGCGGGGCCTCACGGGCGGGGCGGTACGGCGGGCGGAAGGGTCAGGACTCGTCGGGCAGGTCGCCGACGCGGTTCTCCCACTTGGTGGAGAGCACGATGGTGGTGCGGGTGCGCGAGACGCCCCGGGTGCCGGAGAGCCGCCGGATGGTCTTCTCCAGCCCGTCCACGTCGCTGGCGCGCACCTTGAGCATGTACGAGTCGTCGCCGGCGATGAACCAGCAGTCCTCGATCTCGGCCAGGTCCCGCAGCCGGCGGGCGACGTCCTCGTGGTCGGCCGCGTCGGAGAGCGAGATGCCGATGAGCGCCGTGACCCCGAGGCCGAGCGAAGCCGCGTCGACGGTGGCGCGGTAGCCGGTGATGACGCCCGCCGCCTCCAGGCGGTTGATGCGGTCGGTCACGGAGGGGCCGGAGAGCCCCACGAGCCGCCCGAGCTCGGCGTACGAAGCCCTGCCGTTCTCGCGCAGGGCCTGGATGAGCTGCCTGTCCACGGCGTCCATATGCCTGAGCCTTCCATTATTCAGCGATAGCGCAAGTTTACGTGTAGAATCTAAGGCATGCAGGGAAAACACCCTGCGAATCATTCAAATGATCACGGTGATCCCACAAGGATCACGATCCATACAGGAGATGACACTCACCGTGTACACGATCGAGATGGCCTACGCCCACATGCGACAGCTCCAGGAGCTGGCCAGCCGCTCGCGTGCCCACCAGCCCGCCGCCGCCCACCGGGTCGACCGGACCCGCACCCCCCGCGTCGGCAAGAAGCGCTAACCACCCGCGGAGCCGCCACCGAGCTCCCCTTCCCAGCGGCGGTACAGCCGGTGCGGCACCCCCGCCGCGTCGAGCACCCGCCCGGCGACGAAGTCGACCAGATCCTGGATGTGCGTCGCCCCCGCGTAGAACGCCGGAGAGGCGGGCAGCACCACGGCGCCCGCCTCGTCCAGCGTCACCAGATGCCTCAGCGTCTGCCCGTTCAGCGGGGTCTCCCGCACCGCGACCACCAGCGGGCGGCGCTCCTTGAGCGTCACGCTCGCCGCACGCTGCAGCAGGTCCTTCGACAGCCCGAGCGCCACCCCCGCCACACAGGCGGTGGACGCGGGCACCACCAGCATCCCCTTGACCGGGTACGACCCCGACGACGGACCGGCCGCGAGATCCCCGGCCGCCCAGTGGCGCACGTCCGCCACGTCCACGTCGAAGGTGTCCGGCTTCCCGTCCGCGCCCCGTGCCAGCCACTGGCGCAGATCGTCCCGCCAGTGCGCGTCCCGGTACGCGATCCCGGTCTCGTCCAGCAGCGTCAGCCGGGACGCCCGGCTGACGACGAGGTCCACGCTCTCGCCCGCGGCGAGCAGCGCCCGCAGCACGGCGGCGGCATACGGCGTCCCGGAGGCACCCGACACCCCCACGACCCACGGCCGGCGACTCTTCATTTCCTGCGGCTCCACACCCGTGAGCCTATCCGGCGGCCCGGCCGGACCGCCGGGCCCACCGGGCCCCGGCGGCGGCCCCGGCCCCCGCACGCCCCGGAACCGGCGGGGGGCGCCGCACGTTCTGGTGGTGCCGGCATCGCACACGGACGGATCGGAGGCGGCATGACGGACATCCGGCTCGACACGGGCACCGGCGGCCGGGTCCGCGCCGCCGCGGTGCTCATGGGCGCCTGGATCGCCCTGCTCTGGGCCCTCGAAGTGGCCGACGTCCTCACCGGCCACGCGCTGGACGCCTACGGGGTGATGCCGCGCGAGCCCGGGGAGCTGCTCGACGTCGTCCCCTCGGCCTTCCTCCACTTCGGCTTCGCCCACCTCGCGTCCAACACGATGCCCCTGCTGGTGCTCGGTTTCCTCGCCGCGCTCGGCGGCATACGCCGCTTCCTCGGGGTCGCGGCGCTGATCGTGGTGGCCGACGGGGTGGCCGTCTGGCTCGTCTCCCCCTCGGGGACGAACACCGCGGGGGCGTCCGGCCTGGTCTTCGGCCTGTTCGGCTACCTGCTCGCGCGCGGCTTCGTGGAGCGCAAGGCCCTCGACGTGGTGGTGGGCGTGCTCGTGGCGGCCGTCTGGGGCGGCTCGATCCTCGCCGGGCTGTCGCCGTCGGCGACCGGCGTGAGCTGGCAGGGCCATCTGTTCGGCCTGCTGGCGGGCGTCGCCGCGGCGTTCGTCTTCCGGGCGCGGGGCCGGACGCCCCGCGCCGGGGGCGCCGCCGGCTGACCGGGTCCGGAGCCCGGCCGGGCCGGGCTGGGTCAGACGGTCAGGCCCCGCACCACCAGATCGAGCAGCGCGCACACGAAGAGCGCGATGCCGATGAAACCGTTCACCGTGAAGAAGGCCCGGTTCAGCCGGGACAGGTCGTGCGGCCGGACGATCGAGTGCTCGTACGCGAAGGCCGCCGCCACCACGGCGAGACCGGCCCACAGGAACGCGCCCGCGTCCGTCGCCACCGCGTACCAGACGAAGAGCGCCATCGTCACGACGTGGCAGGCCCGGGCGCCGTACAGAGCCGCCGGGATGCCGAAGCGCGCCGGGACCGAGCGGACGCCGTGCGCGCGGTCCGCCTGCACGTCCTGGCAGGCGAAGATCAGGTCGAAGCCGCCGATCCACACGCCGACCGCGAGCCCGAGGATCACCGCGTCCCACGACCAGGAGCCGGTGACGGCGATCCACGCGCCGACCGGGCCCATGGCCTGGGCGAGTCCCAGGATCGCGTGCGGGTAGTCGGTGAACCGCTTCCCGTACGGATAGACCACCATCGGCACCACCGCGACCGGCGCCAGGGCCAGGCAGAGCGGATTGAGCAGCGCGGCCGCGCCGAGGAAGACCACCAGGGCGATCAGCGCGCCCGTCCACGCCGAGCGCACGGACACCGCTCCGGTGACCAGCTCCCGGGAGGCGGTGCGCGGGTTCCGGGCGTCGATCTCGCGGTCGATGATCCGGTTGCACGCCATGGCGAAGGTCCGCAGCCCGACCATGGCGACGGTGACCAGCAGCAGCTCGGCCCAGTGGACGGTGCCGTCGGCCTCGAACATCGCGGTCAGGGCGGCGATGTAGGCGAAGGGCAGCGCGAAGACCGAGTGCTCGATCATCACCAGGCGCAGGAAGGCCTTCACCTTCCCGGCCTGCCGCGGCGCGGGACCGGGGCCCACCACTCCGTCGGTGGTCGTCATCATGCGAGGCTCCCGAGGAAGGCGTCGAGGTCCGCCAGCAGCCCGTCGACGGGCAGCGGGCCGGTCTCCACCGCGACGGGCACGGCGTCGTCGCCCGGCGGGGTGATGTGCGCGGTGAACGCGTACGACCCCTCCCCGGCAGGGCGGGCGTCCAGCCGCAGCACGGCGCCGCCGTCGACCTCGAACGGTCCGGCGGCCGGCCCGGCGAGCGCGTCGCGCAGGCGCTCCGCGAAGCCGGCGGGCTCCGTGTCACGCACCCCGGGCAGCTCGAATCCGTCGCCCTCGCCGCCGCTGTCCAGCAGGACCGCCCAGGTGTCCCCGGCTCCGGCGAACTCCTCGGGCCCGACGCCCGCCTGTTCGGCGGCGCGACGGACGTCCGGGTCGGCGGGGTCGAGCGCGGGGCGCACCAGGGCCACGTAGTCGGTGTCGCCGCCGATGAACAGCGCCGGCCCCCGGACGGCGGGGCTCACAGTCCGTACTCCTTCCACCGGCTGTCGACCAGGGCGGCCGTCGCCGGGTCGGACTCGACCATCTCGGGCCACCCGCCGTCGCGCGTGTACCCCTCCTCGGGGAGCTTGCGGGTCGCGTCGATGCCCGCCTTGCCGCCCCAGAACTGCTGGTAGGAGGCGTGGTCGAGATGGTCGACGGGCCCCTCGACCACGGTGAGGTCGCGTGCGTAGTCGGTGTTGCCGAGCGCCCGCCAGGAGACCTCGTGCAGGTCGTGGACGTCGCAGTCGGCGTCGACGACCACGATCAGCTTGGTCAGCGACATCATGTGCGCGCCCCAGATCGCGTGCATCACCTTCTGGGCGTGCTTCGGGTACTTCTTGTCGATCGAGACGATCGCGCAGTTGTGGAAGCCGCCCGACTCGGGCAGGTGGTAGTCCACGATGTCCGGGACGATGATCTTGAGCAGCGGCAGGAAGAACCACTCGGTGGCCCGGCCCAGCGGCCCGTCCTCGGTCGGCGGGCGGCCCACCACGATCGACTGGAGCAGCGGCCGCCTGCGCATGGTGACGCAGTCGATCGTCAGCGCGGGGAACGGCTCCTGCGGCGTGTAGAAGCCGGTGTGGTCGCCGAACGGGCCCTCGGGGAGCATCTCGCCGGGCTCCAGCCAGCCCTCCAGCACGACCTCGGCGTTGGCCGGGACCTGGAGCGGCACGGTCTTGCAGTCGACCATCTCGATCCGCTTGCCGGCGACGAAGCCGGCGAACAGGTACTCGTCGATGTCGCCGGGCAACGGCGCGGTCGAGGCGTACGTCACGGCCGGCGGGCAGCCGAACGCGATGGCCACCGGCAGCCGCTCGCCGCGCCGTGCGGCGACCGCGTAGTGGTTGCGGCTGTCCTTGTGGATCTGCCAGTGCATGCCGATGGTGCGCCGGTCGTGGCGCTGGAGCCGGTAGAGGCCGAGGTTGCGGATGCCCGTCTCCGGGTCCTTCGTGTGGGTGAGCCCCAGGTTGAAGAACGAGCCGCCGTCCTGGGGCCAGGTGAAGAGGGCGGGCAGCGCGTCGAGATCGACGTCGTCGCCCTGGAGGACGACCTCCTGCACCGGAGCGTCCTTCACCTTCTTCGGCGGCACGTGGACCATCGAGCCCAGCTTGCCGAAGGCCTCGCGCACGCCGACGAAGCCGTGCGGCAGCTCCGGCTTGAGCAGACCGCCGATCTTGTCGCTGATGTCCGCGTAGGACTTCAGGCCGAGCGACTTCAGCAGACGGCGGTCCGTGCCGAAGACGTTCATCGCGAGGGGCATCGCCGAGCCGCGCACGTTCTCGAAGAGGAGCGCGGGGCCGCCGGCCTTGTTCACCCGGTCGACGATCTCCCCGACCTCCAGGTGCGGATCGACCTCGGCCTTGATGCGCTTGAGGTCTCCCTCGCGCTCCAGAGCCCGGAGCAGGGAGCGAAGATCGTCGTAAGCCATGCGGTCCAGTATCCGGTACGCACTACGCTGGAGCTGTCACGGGGGCCGCGGTTCGGCCCCGAGCTCTGTTGCGCAAGGGGGCGGCCATGCTTCGGGTGCTGATGGTGCTGGTGCCTCTCGGCCTGAGCATCTACGCGTTCATCGACTGCATCACCACCGACGAGAAGGATGTCCGCTACATCCCCAAGCCGCTGTGGGCGATCCTCGTGCTGCTGTTCCCGCTGGTCGGCTCGATCTCCTGGCTGATCGTCGGCAAGGACCGCGCCGCGACCGCCGGGCGGTCCTCGTCCCGGCGCGGCGGCTGGGTGGCGCCCGACGACAACCCGGAGTTCCTGAAGTCGCTGCGCGAGGAGAACGAGCGCGAGCGGCGCAAGGAGCGGGACGAGACGCCCGAGGACGCCGTGGAGGGCCCCGCCGACGGCGACGAGGGCGACAAGCCACGCCCCTGAGCGGACCGGCGGATCCCCGGCGCCGCCGGACACCGCACGTAACGGAGTGAACACGGCACTCGCCGACGGCTACGCCGCGCCGAGGGCTGGGTAATAACCTTGATCCCGTCAACCATCCGCCCGCCCGGCGCCACTTGACCGACCGGGAGTCGTCCTTGAGGGATCAACTGGCCGCGCGGAGCGGCTTACTCGCGCAGCTCGCGTCCCACCTGACCGGCACCGAGGTCGACGGACGCCGGCACCGCCCCTACTGCAAGGCGCTCCCCCCGCCCGTCGTCGCCGTCGTCGGCGGCCGGGGCACCGGCAAGACCCACGACGCGCTGCGGCTGCGGGACCTCTGCGGCACGGTGACGCCCACGGCGTACCTGGACTGCGCCGACGACACCCTGCGCACCGCCGTCGCCGAATCGCCCCGCTCCCGCTCCCTGGTGACCGAGGCCCTGCTGCGGCTCGGCGGCGCCTTCGTGCGCAGCGGCCCCCCGCGCGCCGGGGCCCTCCCGCTGACACGGCTGTTCACCGGGCTGGTGGCCGTCGCCTCCGGCGGGTGGGACGCCGGGCAGGACGAGCGCATCGCGGCCGAACTGGGCCGGCTGGAGGCCCTCTCCCCGGTGCGCGGCACCTCGGGCGAGGCGGCGCGGGACCGGGCGGCACGGCTCGTGGCGGCGTACGCGGTGATGCGGCCGCCGCAGACGCCCACCGGGGTGTCGGTGGAGGTGCTGCTGCGCGACATCCTCCCGCGCGGCGCGCGCCGGGCGGCCGACTGGTACGGCGCCTACCCGGGCGCGCAGGGCGACGCCGCCGCCGGACTGACCCTGCTCGGCGCCCACTTCCGGCACGGCGGCGACCAGCGGGTGCGGGCCGAGTACTACCTGGGGCAGGCGCTGCGCGCCGACCTGGAGGAGGCGTACCGGACGACGGGCGGCTGGCTGCTGCGCACCGGTCGGCCGCTGATGCTGCTCGACAACGCCCACGAGGAGCCGGGCGAACGGCTGGTGCGCGACTGCCTGACCTACCGCGGGCGGGGCCACCGGGACCGGGTCGTCGTCCTCGCCGCGTTCCGGCGGGAGGACCCGCCGGTCCTCACGGGCGCCTACCGGCTGCCGTCGCTGACGTCGGCGGTGGGGCTCGCGGGCGGCCGCACCGACCAGCTGTGCCGGCACGCCATGGTCGTGGTGCCCTACCCGCCGCTGCCCCCGGCCGGTCCCGAGACCTCGGACGGGCTGCTGAGCCATGTGGACCCGGACGCGATGCTGCCGCCCGGACTGCCGCGCGCGCTCTACCGCTTCACCGGCGGGCGGCCGCTGGCGATGACCCGGATGACGGACGCCATCGCCGAGCTGAACAGCCTGGCCGACGCGGCCCCCGAGGACGAGGCGGTGCGGCCCGCGCTGCCGGCGCTGACCCTGCGCTCGCTGCTGCGCTACCGGCCCGCCACCCCGCACCGGACGACCACCGGCCCGACGGTGGCGGGGGCGCTGCGCGACGCGCTGGTGCCGGGCGAGACGGGCGAGCTGCTCACCCTGGTGTCACCGGCGGCCGACGCCCACGCCGCGGGACTGCTGCTGTCGCCCGCCGCCGCCCTCACCACCACCGAGTTGCGCCACGCGCTGGACGCGGACGGCTGGCCGCGCTGCGACGAGCACTTCGTCGCCGACCACTGCCTGCGGATCGTGCTGCTGCACCAGCTCTACCACCGCGAACCGGACCACGCGTCGTGGGTCCGGGGCCATCAGCGCCTCGCGACGCACTACGCGGGCGCCTCCCCGGCCTCGCCGCACCAGTACCACCACGAGCTGTCGATCGGGCTGATCCGCAACGCCGTCGCCCATCTCCACGGCTCGCTGTACCTGATGAACACCGCGGTCTGGCTGGACAATCTGCTGCACATCGCCTCGGCGCCGGTGTTCGCCGGCATCGACGAACGGCGCAGGCTGGCCTTCACCGGCGGCCACCACGAACCGGAGCGCCGGGTGGCGCGGCTGCTGAACGCGGCCTGGCTCGCGCAGGACCGGCTGGAGCTGCCGGAGGCCCGCCTGGAGGCGGCCGCCCGCGGGGCGCTGTACGCGATGCGCGACGACGTCGCCGACGGCTCGGTGCTCACCGACGCCGCCGAGCAGTGGGCCGAGAGCATCCGATCGGGGCGCCCCCTGCGGGAGTGCGCCTGCACACGGCGGGGACGGACGAACGGGGGGAACGAGTGATGAACAATCTGACCAAGATCCTCATCGGTGCGGCGGCCGCGGTCGTCCTGCTGCTCGGCATCGTGTACGTGCCGGACGTCCTCGACCCGGACCGCACCTGCTCGGCCGGCGTCGAACGCCCCGAGGACAGCGAGGAGTGCATCGGCGTCTCCGCGACCGGCTACGACTTCGGCGTCACGGAGATACGCGAGGTCGCCCGCGCCATCGGCGCCGAGAACGAGGAGGCCGCGAAGAGCGGTGACCTGATGGTCTCCGTCGCGGTGATGATGCCGTTCTCCTCGACGGCGCCCGAGCAGCTCACCAAGATGCGCCACGAGCTCCAGGGGGTGTACCTCCAGCAGCGGCTCGCCAACCGGGCCGAGGGCCGGCCGCCGCGGATCCGGGTCCTGCTCGCCAACACCGGTGACCTCGGGCTGCACTGGGAGCGGGTGGTGCTCCAGCTCGTCGGCATGACCGGCGACCCGGTGCCGCTGCGCGCCGTGACGGGGATAGCGACCAGCAACGAGGTGAACAAGCGGGCGGTGGCGCTGCTGGCGAAGCACCGGGTGCCCATGGTGGGTTCGACGATCACCGCGGACGACATCAGCGGGATACCCGGTCTCGCCCGGGTGTCCCCCACCAACAAGGACGAGGCGCGGGCCCTCGTGGCGCACGCCAAGGCGGTCGACCGCAACGCCCTGCTGGTCTACGACACCAACGCCCGCAACAACTACGCGCGCACCCTGCGCGAGGCGTTCGACGAGCAGCTCCCCGACCAGGTCTACGACGCCCGCCCGTTCACCTCGGGCGACGAGCCCGACGACGCGGGCAACCTCGGCAACGTCTTCAACAGCATCGCCCACTACATCTGCGACACCGACGCGCACACGGTCTTCTTCGCCGGCCGGCACACCCCGCTGCGGGTCTTCGTCTCCGAACTGGGCCGGTCGGGCTGCGCCGGCCGGGGCTTCACCGTCTTCACCGGCGACGAGGCCTCGTACCTCGGCTCGGACGACAAGGTCGACCGCAAGGCGCTGGAGCCGCAGCCGGGCGGCCGGAAGCCGCGGGTGACCCTGAAGTACGCCGCCCTGGCGCACCCCGACGCCTGGGTGCCCGCGCCGGGCCGGAGCCTGCCCGCGACGGGCGGATCGGCCCCCGCGTACCGGCAGCTCGCCGACGCCCTCGCCGAGGTGCGCGGCGAGATCGGCGCCAACGTGCTGCACGACGGTCAGACGATCATCGGCTACGACGCGATGGCGACGGCGGTGCAGGGCATCCGCAGGGCGACCGGCTCGTCGGCGAAGGCCCCGTCCCTGGACGACGTGACCGCCCAGTGGCCGCACCTGACGGGCTCGCTCCGGGTGAACGGCGCCAGCGGCTGGATCTGCCTGGACACCGACGGCAATCCGCGCAACAAGGCGGTGCCGATCGTGCGGCTGGCGGAGGACGGCACCCTGCGCTTCGAGGAGTTCTCCTGGCCGGACGGGAAGGAACCCCCGGCCGACTGCGTGTACAAGAAGGGCTGACCGGGCGTCCGGCCGGGCTTGAGGCCGGCCGGGCGGTGCCCGCCGGACGACGGTGCCTGCCGGACGGGCCCTGTCTCAGGCCGCCGCGTAGGCGTCGCGCAGCCGCTGCCAGCGGTCGGGCGTCCAGGACGACCAGTCGGTGACGGGGCTGCCGTCCAGGGCCGCCGCCAGCAGGGCGAGGTGGTCGTGCCAGCCGGCCAGGCAGTCCAGCCGCACCTCGTCGTCGCACCGCAGCTCGTTCGTGAAGCGCAGCACCGTGCCGTCGCCCCGGTGCGCCTCCAGGTGGAAGCGGATCCGGCCGTGGACGGTGACGGTGTACTCGGCGACCCGCTCCGTGTCCCAGGCGGTGACGTGACCGGCCGCGAGGGTGTGCCGTCCGTCGGCGTCGGCGTTCAGCCAGCGCAGCACGACCGCGCCGCCGACCCCCGGTTCGAGGACTTCGGCGGCGCACAGCCAGGAGGGCAGCCCCTCGGGGGTGGCGACGGCGTGCCACACCCGGACCACCGGGTGCGGCAGCGGCACTTCCCAGTGCAGCACATGGGTGCCGTCGTCCCGCGTCACGGAGGTGCCCCGGGGGATCACGTCGTCGGTCATGCCCCCAGCGTCCCGCGCCCCCGCCGGGGGCGCGACCTCACGCTCCGGGGGGCGGGAGGGGCCGTCAGACGCCCGCGTAGGAGTGCAGGCTGTTCACGAACATGTTCACGCCGTAGTAGTTCCACAGGAAGCACAGGAACGCGACGAGCGCGATGTACGCGGCCTTGCGGCCCTTCCAGCCGGCGGTCGCGCGGGCGTGCAGATAGGCGGCGTAGGCGACCCAGGTGATGAAGGACCAGACCTCCTTGGCGTCCCAGCCCCAGTAGCGGCCCCACGCGTCGCCGGCCCAGATCGCGCCGGCGATGATCGTGAACGTCCACAGCGGGAAGACCGCCGCGTTGACGCGGTAGGCGAACTTGTCGAGGGTGGCCGCGGCGGGCAGCCGCTCCATGACCGAGGTGGCGAACTTCCCCGGCTGGTCGCCGCGGGCCAGCTTGGCCTCGTAGGAGTCGCGGAACAGGTACAGGATGCTGCCGACCGCGCCGAGGTAGAAGACGGCGCCGCAGAAGATGGCGGTGGAGACGTGGATCCACAGCCAGTACGAGTCGAGCGCGGGCACCAGCTGGTCGCTCTCGGTGTAGAGCACCGTGACGGCGAACCCGAGGTCCAGCAGGACGGTGGTGACCAGCGGCAGACCGGCCCAGCGGACGTTCTTCTTGGCGAGCAGCAGCGCGAGGTACACACCGACGACGACCGTCGAGAAGGTGGTGGAGAACTCGTACATGTTGCCCCACGGCGCCCGCTGCACCGAGACGGCGCGGGCGACGACGCCGGCGGCCTCCAGCAGGAACGCCAGGACCGTCAGCGACACCGCGATGCGGCCGTAGAGGTCGCCCTTCTCGGTGCCGCCGTGCGCGCCGGGGCCGTCCGGCACGTCACGGGTGCCGGCGGCGGCCCGGGTGACGACCTTCGGCTTGTCCAGCACCGTGGTGCCGCCGGCCGTGCGGACGCTGACGGCCGGGGCCGCGGCGGTGGCCGCGGCGCCCTTGGGCGCGGTCAGCGCGGCGGCCGTGCGGGCCACCTTGCTGCGGCTGCCGAAGAGCCACTCCGCCATGTGCGCGAAGAAGGCCAGCGTGTACACGGCCATCGACGAATAGATCAGGTAGTTGCTGATCTCCGCGAGGCCTTCGTTGGTTGCGGCGGCGAGAGTCACTGCTGTGCCCCTTCGGCAGGAACGTCCGGTTCTTCGGGTTCGGGCGCCGTCGGCGCCTGTGCGTTGAGGGTCAGGGCCAGGTCGGTGAGCTCCTCGGGGAGCTTCGCCGACTCGCTGCGGCCCAGGCCCGCCATCTCGACCACGGTCACGCCGTCCGCGCCGCGCACCGCCCGCACCCAGACGCGGCGGCGCCTGATGAAGAGGGAGGCCGCGAGTCCGCCGATGGCGGCGACGGCGCCGGTCAGCGCCCAGCCGGTGGCGGGCTGCCGGGTGATCTGGAAGGTCGCCCACTCCTTCACGTCCTTCTCGAACGTGATGGAGCCGGCGCCGTCCGGGAGCTGCATGGTCTCGCCGGGCAGCAGCCGCTTCTTGAGGACCTCGCCGTCGCTGCCCTTGAACTGCTTCATCTTGCGGGTGTCGAGCTGGTAGACGTTCTGCGGCAGGCCCGCGTCGACGCCGAGGCTGCCGTGGTAGCCGGTGAGCGCGAGCACCGGGAACTCCAGGCCGGGGAACTGCGAGAACATGTCGCCCTCGCCCGCGCCGGCGAAGGTCGGCACGAAGAACGCCTGGAAACCGAGCTGGTCCTTCTTGCCGTTCTTGTCCCGGTATCCGTCCATCACCTTGATGGCACCGGTGGAGGTCACGTTGTTGTCGATCGGCAGCAGCGGCACCGCGTCCCGGAAGACGAGGTCGCCCTTGCCGTTGCGCACGGTGACGACCGGCGCGTAGCCGTGGCCGTTCAGGTACACCTTGGTGCCGTCGACCTCCAGCGGCCGGTTCACCTCGACGACCTGCTTGCGGTCCGCGCTCCCGGGCGTCGACCAGGTGAGGGCCGCCTCGTAGGTGCGCGGGGTGCCGCGCTGCGGCCCGCTCCTGGCGTAGGTGCCGGTGAAGCTGTCCAGCGTGAAGGAGAACGGCGTCAGCTCGTCGGGCTCGAAGAGCGAGCCCGACTTGAAGTCGTCGTACTGGGTGAGCGTGTTGGAGAAGCCGCCGCCCTCGACGACCAGCTTGCCGCCCTCGGACTTGAAGAGCTGCCCCCAGGCGAACGCGGTCAGCATCACGATCAGCGACACGTGGAACACCAGGTTGCCCGCCTCGCGCAGGTACCCCTTCTCCGCGGCGACGGCGTCCCCGGTGCCGTGGGCGCGGAAGCGGCGGCCGCGCAGCATGGTGAGGGCGGCCTCGCGGACCTCCTCGGGCCCGGCCTCGGTGCGCCAGGTGGTGTAGGCCGGCAGCCGGTCCAGCCGGCGCGGCGCGCCCGGCGGGCGGCTGCGCAGCTGGCCGACGAACTGCCAGGAGCGCGGCACGATGCAGCCGATGAGGGAGACGAAGAGCAGGATGTAGATCGCCGAGAACCACACCGAGCTGTAGACGTCGAAGAACTGCAGCTTGTCGTAGAGCGGCGCCAGGGTCTCGTGCCGGTCCCGGAAGGCCTGCACCTTCATCTCGTCCACGCTGTTCTGCGGGATGAGGGAGCCGGGGATCGCGCCGAGGGACAGCAGGAAGAGCAGGATCAGCGCCACCCGCATCGAGGTGAGCTGGCGCCAGAACCAGCGCGCCCAGCCGATCACCCCGAGCGTGGGGCCGCCGATCGTCTGGTCCGCCGCGCCCTCCACGGGCGCGGTCGAGAGCTGCGAGGCGGCATCGCCGAGCTCGCGCTCCTCGGTGTCGTTCATGGAGGTCCTGCCCATCTCTCAGATCCCCACCGTGAAGCCGTTGGTCCAGCCCTGCATCGACTGGACCATGCTGTCCCACACACCTGTGAGCAGCAGGACGCCGGTCAGGATCATCATCACGCCGCCGATCCGCATCACCCAGGCGTAGTGCCGCTTCACCCAGTCGAACGCGCCGAGCGCCTTGCGGAAGGCCACCGCCGCGAGCACGAACGGCACCCCGAGCCCGAGACAGTACGCGACGGTCAGCAGCGCGCCCCGTCCCGCGCTCGCCTCGTTCGCCGACAGGAACGTCACGGCGGACAGCGTCGGGCCGATGCACGGCGTCCAGCCGATGCCGAACAGGGCGCCGAGCAGCGGCGCGCCGACGAGGCCGGACACCGGCCGCCGGTGGATGCGGAACTCCCGCTGGGTCAGCCAGGGCATCAGGCCCATGAAGAAGACGCCCAGCAGGATCATCAGCACGCCGAGGACCCGGGAGAGGATCTCCCGCTGGCCCTGGAGGGTGGAGCCGAAGTAGCCGAAGAGCGCGCCGCCCGACACGAACACGGCGGTGAAGCCGAGCACGAACAGCGAGGCGCCGGCGACCATCCGGCCCCGGCGCGCCTGGGCGAGGTCGCTGCCGGTGACGCCCGTCACATAGGACAGGTAGCCGGGCACGAGGGGCAGGACGCACGGCGAGAAGAACGAGACCAGGCCCGCGAGCACCGCGATGGGCAGCGCGAGGAGCAGTGCGCCGCCGAGGACCGTCTCGTTCACCCCCTGCGAGGCGGCGAGGAGTTCCACGCCGATCACTTCTCCGCGATCAGCGGGTCGATCATCTTGCGGAGTTCCTCGTCGTCCAGGGCGCGCAGGGCGCGGGCCGCGATCTTCCCCTCACGGTCGAGGACGATCGTCGAGGGGATGGCCTGCGGGTTGAGGCTGCCCTTGGGGAAACCGTTGACGATCAGCTTGCCGATCGGGTCGTACAGGCTCGGGTACTCGACGCCGTAGTCCTTCTCGAAGGCGATCGCCGGTCCCTTGTCGGTGTCCCGGGTGTTGATGCCGACGAACTCGACGCCGTCCGCCTTGGTCTCCTTGGCGACCTTCGCGAAATAGGGCGCCTCGGAACGGCAGGGCGGGCACCACGAGCCCCAGACGTTCATCACGACGACCTTGCCCTTGAGGTCGGCGATGTCGAGCTGCTCGCCCTCCAGGGTCTCGCCCTTGAGCTGGTGGGGCGCCTGCCGTTCGCCCTTGGCGACGGTGGCGATGCCGCCGGAGCCGGCGACGAAGTTGGTGTCCCCTCCGCCGCCGGACTTTCCGCCGTCGCCGCAGGCCGACAGGGTGAGCGCGCCCGCGGCGACCAGTGCGGTCAGCAGGGCGGCGCGGGAGGCACGGCTGAAGCTCATGTGAAAAGTTTCGCATGGCGCGCGGGGCGATCTTCCGCACCCCCCTGGGTGCCCGTTAGGACCCGTTGTCAAGAAGCCCTAAGGAATGTGTTCCATCCTCCGGCGGGGGCCTGGCCGACCTCCAGTGTGCGGAGTTTCGCGAGGATCGCGGGATCCTGCACGTCGAGCCAGTCGCAGAACTGACGGAAGGACACCAGCCGTACGTCCTTCTTGCCGGCCATGCCCTTCAGCGCCTCCTCGACGGCGTCCATGTAGATACCGCCGTTCCACTGCTCGAAGTGGTTGCCGATGAAGAGCGGGGCGCGATTCGACTCGTAGGCACGGCTGAACCCGGTCAGATAGGCGTCCCTGGCCTGCGTCTTCCATCCCGGAAAGCGCGCGGGCACACCCTGGGTCGAATTGCCCGACTGATTGGCGAGCATGTTGTAGTCCATCGACAGCACCTCGAAGGACCGGCCGGGGAAGGGCACCTGCTGGAGCGGCAGGTCCCACAGGCCCCCCAGCCGCTCCGGCCACACCTGGCGGCCGCCGGGCGAGGAGGCGTCGTACCGCCAGCCGAGCCGCTCGGCGGCGGGCAGCAGCGCGTCCTGCCCGAGAAGGCAGGGGGTGCGGGCGCCGACGAGTTCCCTGCGGTAGTCGAAAGGCAGCGGATCGATGTCCGTCCAGCCGCTGTTGGTGCGCCATTCGGTGACGAACTTCACAGCCTGGTCGATCTCGCTGCGCCAGTCGGCCGCCGACCACTTCCCCACCGATCCCGAACCGGCGCAGAAATGGCCGTTGAAGTGGGTGCCTATCTCATGGCCGTCGAGCCATGCGCGGCGTATGTGGGTCAGCGTCTCCTTGATGTGGTCATCGGTCAGATATCCGATGTCCGAAGCGCCGATGCCGTTGTTCGGAGGACGGTAGAGCGATTTCTTCGACTCCGGCAGCAGATATATCCCGGAGAGGAAGAAGGTCATCGCCGCGCCGTGATTCCTGGCGAGTTCGAGAAAGCGCGGGAAGAGGCCGTTGCCGACCTCGCCCGCACCGTCCCAGGAGAAGACCACGAATTGCGGGGGCGTCTGGCCCGGTTCGAGCGGGACGGGTTTCGGGGGCTGGTGCGGCTGGCGGCCGGTGTCGGCCGTGGAGCCGTCCCCGATGGGCCGCCCCGTCGAAGGCGACGGCGAGGGCTTCGGCGTACCGCTCGGGGTGGCGCCCCGGCCCGTTCCCGGCCCTCCGGCGCCGTCCGGCGCGGTACCGGTACCGCTGCCGCAGCCGGCCGCCGTGATCGCCGCGGCGGCGCCGAGTCCCGCGCCCAGAAGTCCCCTTCGGGTGATGTCGCGCATCTCTCCCCCATTCGTGCATTCACGGCTCCCCCGGTCATGGGGAGCCCTTGCGAACCGGCACAGGGTGAGATGCGGACCGGCACCAACGGGTTCCGGAAAAGGTGGCCGGATTTCCCCGGCGGCCTCCTGCCGCCGGGGGACCGGCCGTGCGACGTGCGGGGCCGAAGGGCCTATGCGCCGAATGCCTTCGACTTCCCCTTCACCGGCTTCGCACCGGCGAGGAGATGCGCGGGGACGAGGTCACGGGCGGGCTCGGAGTACCCGACCGAAACGATCCGGTCGCCCTGATAGGTGAACGTCGTCAGCGAGGCCAGCGTGCACTGCCGGCGCCGCGGGTCGTGCCACAGCCGGCGCTTCTCCACGAAGCTGCGCACGATCCAGATCGGGAGCTGGTGGCTGACGCACACGGCCTCGTGGCCGCGCGCCGCGTCCTTCGCCGCGTCGAGCGCCCCCATCATCCGCACGACCTGCTCGATGTACGGCTCGCCCCAGGAGGGACGGAACGGGTTCGTCAGGTGCTTCCAGTTCTCCGGCCGGCGCAGCGCGCCGTCGCCGACGCCGAACGTCTTGCCCTCGAAGACGTTGCCCGCCTCGATCAGCCGCTCGTCGGTGGCGAGGGTCAGCCCGTGGGTCTTGGCCACCGGCTGGGCCGTCTCCTGCGCCCGCTCCAGCGGTGACGCCACGACATGGGTGACGTCCCGCGCCGCGAGGTGCTCGGCGACCCGGTCGGCCATCCGCCGCCCGAGCTCGGAGAGGTGGTAGCCCTCCCGGCGCCCGTAGAGCACGCCGTCCGGGTTGTGCACCTCGCCGTGGCGCATCAGGTGCACGACGGTGATGTCGCCGGCGCTCATGCGGTGGCCTCCGCCGCTGCCCGGGCCGCCGCGGGCAGCGCGGCGGCGATCCGCTCCACGGCCCGCGCGTCGTGGGCGGTGGACACGAACCACGACTCGAAGGCGGACGGCGGCAGGTAGACCCCGTCGGCGAGCATCGAGTGGAAGAACGCGTTGAAGCGGAACGCCTCCTGGCGCTTGGCGTCCTCGTAGTCGCGCACCTCGTCGGCGGTGAAGAACACCGAGAACATGTTGCTCGCCGACTGGACCCGGTGCGCCACGCCCTCCTTGGCGAGGGCGCCGGTCACCAGGGAGCGGATCTCCTCGGAGACGGCGTTCACCGCGGTGTAGGCGGCGTCGTCGAGGAGCCGGAGCTGGGCGAGGCCCGCAGCGGTCGCGACCGGGTTCCCGGAGAGCGTGCCCGCCTGGTAGACGGGGCCGGCGGGGGCGAGGTGGCCCATCACGTCGGCACGGCCGCCGAAGGCCGCGGCCGGGAAGCCGCCGCCCATCACCTTGCCGAAGGTCATCAGGTCGGGCACCACGCCGTCGACGCCGAACCAGCCCGCCTTCGACGTACGGAAGCCGGTCATCACCTCGTCCGAGATGTACAGCGCGCCGTCGCCGGCGCACAGGTCCTTCAGACCCTGGTTGAAGCCCGGCAGCGGCGGGACGACGCCCATGTTGCCGGGCGACGCCTCGGTGATCACACAGGCGATCTCGCCGGGGTGCGCGGCGAAGGCGGCCCGCACGGCCTCCAGGTCGTTGTACGGCAGCACGATCGTGTCGCCGGCCTGGGCCCCGGTGACCCCGGGCGTGTCCGGCAGCGCGAAGGTGGCGAGCCCGGACCCGGCGGCGGCCAGCAGCGCGTCCACGTGGCCGTGGTAGCAGCCGGCGAACTTGATCACCTTGGCGCGGCCGGTGAATCCGCGGGCCAGCCGGATCGCGGACATCGTCGCCTCGGTGCCGCTGGAGACCAGCCGCACCTGCTCGACGGGGGCGACCCGGGCCACGATCTCCTCGGCGAGCGCGACCTCGCCCTCGCCCGGCGTGCCGAAGGAGGTGCCGCGGGCCACGGCGGCCTGCACCGCCGCGACGACCTCGGGGTGGGAGTGCCCGAGGATCATCGGCCCCCACGAACAGACCAGGTCGACGTACTCACGGCCGTCGGCGTCGGTCAGGTACGGGCCGGTGCCGGACACCATGAACCGGGGCGTACCGCCCACGGCGCGGAAGGCACGGACGGGAGAGTTCACGCCGCCGGGCGTCACGAGGGACGCGCGGTCGAAAAGCGTCTGCGAAACTGGGGCGTCATAGGGAAAGCTCACGGAAACCATGGTCTCAGAGGCCCGGGCGATCTTGCGGACAGGTGTTTCACCGCACGTTCGTGGGGGAGGTCACTGTCACGATGATCTGGTTGCGCGGCGGGGGCTGCGAGTGGTCGGGTGGAGATATGCATCGCGGTGGCGGACTGGGCGAGGGGACCGACGACCTGGGTCCTGAGCCTGCCCGACGGGGAAAACACCGGCGAGGCGAAGCACATGAGCCCGTGGGAGGCAGGAGCGGCCGGTTGGGGGTGACCTACAAGTACTTCGGCGCGCCCGACGGCGCGACGGCCGCCCGTGTGCCCATCTCGATGCGCCCCGAGGAACTCGGCGGCGACGAACTCGGCATGGGCGGCATGTTCACCAAGATCAAGCCGGAGACCATAGCCGCCATGGTGCTCACGGGCATCCAGGGCATGCCCCTGCACAGGGTGCCGCCGCTGGAACTCGTGGTCCTGCACCCGGACTACGCGGTGGTGAAACTGCCGATGACGGCGGTCGATCCGCTGCGCGACATCGGCGAGGAATCGGTGGGCGCGGCCGCGTTCATCTGGTCGACGGTCCCGGACCGCGGCGGTCCCAGGGACGCCTTCAACGTCTACCAACTGCTGCACGAATGGCAAGATTTCAGCCATCGTCTGCACGAGGCGGGACATCAGCCGTACTGCCTGGTCTGGCCCTGACGGGGCCGGCGGCACACGAGGGCGGGCCCCGCGGGCCCGCCCTCTCACGTTTCGTGCCCCTTCGGGCCGTTCACGCCCCTCACGCTCTTCATGCCCCCTCGCCCGGATCCGCTCCCTCCGTTCCCTCCGCTCCGTCCGTTCCGTCCGCTCCGTCCGTTCCCTCCGCCAGGGCGGCGTCGGCGGCGCGCAGATGCCTGCCGACCGGGCCGAAGGAGATCAGCCCGCTCCCCGCGCCGGCCGACTCGCCCCGGGCCCCGGCGAGCTCGTCCCGGGCGCGGCGCAGCACGCGGCGCTCCCCCACGGCCCCGGCCGCACGGGCGAGTACGCACCACAGGGCCTCCTGGAGCAGGTCGTGCGGCGGGCGAGGCGCGACGGCGAGCGCCCGGCGCGCCTCCACCGCCCGCCCCTCACCGGCCAGGACCAGCGGGGTGATCCACGGCTCGTAGGGGCCCGGATCGATCCCGTCGAAGGCGCCGGGGCCGGGCAGGCCGTCGCCGCGCAGCACGGGGACGAGGGCGACCAGGGCCGGGGCGCCGTGGGCGAGTCCGGGCATACCGCACTGCGCCGTCACGCCGAGGACCTCCCGGTACAAGGGCTCGGCCCGGCCCCAGCCGTCGGTCTCGCAGACGCGCATCGCCCGGTACCAGGCGGTGAACACCCCGGCCAGCGGGCGTTCATGACGGCGCGCCAGCCCGTCCACCGCGTCGGCCTCGGCGCCGGCTCCCGCCGTGTCGCCCAGGGCGGCGAGCGCCTGCATCCGCACCAGGCGGCCCAGCACCTCGTGGCCGGGCAGCCCGTGGGTGACGGACAGGGAGGCCAGTTCGGCGCCGACGTCCGCACGGCGCGGGGCCAGGCCGCACCGCTCGAAGGACTGCATGAACGCGCCGTTGAGGGCGAAGGCCAGCAGCGCGGGGTCGCCCAGCTCCCGGGCGAGCCGCACGGCCCGGTCCGCTGCCCGGCCGGCGCGCCGCCGCCAGGGCTCCTCGCCCGGGTCGTCGCCCGCCCGGGGCACCGGCCCCTCGGCCGCCGCGTCGCCCCGCGACTCCACCGCGACGACCGCCAGCAGCCGCGCCCGGACCGAGGCCGGGGCGCCGGGCCCCAGCCCGGCCGCCGTCCTGACGGCCGCGCCGACGAGGGCGCCCGCGCCCGCCGGGTCGTCCGCGCGCGTCCACACGGCGGGGACGTCGTAGGAGCCGATCACCCGCGCGGCCAGGTCGGCGTCGCCCGTGGCCTCGGCCGCGGCGACCACGTCCGCCCGCTGCTCCCTGGCCTCCTCCAGGCCGCCGGCCCCGGCCACGGCCAGATCGCGCAGCAGCCCCGCCGTGGCGTGCAGCCGCAGCCGGGCCCGGCCGGGCACCGAGCGCTCCCAGGCGGCCGCCGCCCGGCCCCACACCCCGTCGGCGAGCCCGGCCCCGGCCGCGTCACCGGAGCCGGGCGCGTCCGGGCCCCGCAGGATCCGTTCCTGGGTGCGCGCCAGCGCCGGGCCCGGGTCCATGCCGAGCTGCCCGGCGAGGGTGTCCCGGGCCCGGCGCAGCGTCTCCAGCGCGTCGCCGCGCCGCCCCGACCGGTCCAGGGCGGTGGCCAGCAGCACCCAGCCGTCCTCGCGCCAGGGATGGGCGGCCACATGGGCCTCCAGATCGGGCACCGCGTCACGGGCGGCGCCCGTCGCCACCAGCGCGTCGGCGCGGCGCTCGACCGCCTGGAGCCGCAGCGCCTCCAGCCGGGCCCGGTCCCCGGCGGCCCAGCGCGCCGCGGGGAAGTCGGCCAGCACCGGCCCGCGCCACAGGGCGAGCGCCTCGTCCCAGAGCGCCGCCGCCGTGTGCGGGGGCGCGTCGGCGGCGCGGGCGGCGGCGTCCTCGAAGCGCCAGGCGTCGACCGCGTCCCGCCCGGCGTGCAGCACGTACCCGGGCCCCTGCGTCACCAGCAGCCGCGGGGCCCGGCGGGCCGGGCGGTCCGGCTCCAGGACCCTGCGCAGCGCCGCGACGAAGGTGCGCACCGCGCCGACCGAGCCGGCCGAGGGGTCGTCGTCCCAGAGGTCGGCGACCAGCCGGTCGACGGGGACCACCCGGTTCCTCGCCACCAGCAGCCGGCCGAGCACCTCCCGGTGGCGGGGCGCGCCGAGGGCGACCGGGGCGCCGTGCGCGTTCCAGGCGGCCACCGGCCCCAGCAGTCCGAACTGCACACCCACCGCACGGCCCTTCCGCGTCCCGCCCCGCCACGGGCCCGCGCGGGCGCTCATCGATCGCTGATCCGGGGCCCGCAGCCTGGACGACGTCCCCGAGACCCCGGGCCGGACGACCGGCACCGGGAGACGTCTCCACCCTGCCACGAGCACCAGGAGCTGCTGTGACATCCCTGAGCATCCCCGGCTTCACCCGGCACCGCGTACGCGTCGACGACGGCGTGTCCCTCGACGTCGAGGCGGGCGGCACCGGCCGGCCCGTCGTGCTGCTGCACGGCTTCCCGCAGACCCGTCTGATGTGGCGGCACGTCGCCGCCGACCTCGCCGTCGACCGCACCGTCATCTGCCCCGACCTGCGCGGCTACGGGGCGAGCGACAAGCCGGCCGAGACCGGTCCCGAGGTGTACTCCAAGCGGACCATGGCGCGGGACGTCGTCCGGCTCGCCGCCGAGCTCGGACACGACCGCTTCGACCTGGTCGGCCACGACCGGGGCGCGCTGGTCGCCTTCCGCGCGGCCCTGGACCACCCGGAGGCGGTGGCCCGTGTCGCGATCCTGGACGTCCTGCCGACGCTGGACATGTGGGACGCGATGCACGGCGTCACGGCCGCGATCGGCTTCCACCTGTACCTGATGGCCCAGGAGCCCGGGCTGCCGGAGGCGATGATCGGGGCGAGCCCCGACGCCTTCTTCGGTCACTTCCTCGACGTCTGGGCCTCCGGCCCCGGCGCGATGCCCGACGCGGTGCGCCGCCACTACCTGGACGCCTGCGCCGCCGCCGTCCCCTCGATCGTGGCCGACTACCGCGCCTCCGCGGGCATCGACATCGACCACGACACCGCCGACCGCGACGCGGGCAACCGCCTGACCGTGCCGGTCACCGTCCTCCAGCAGGACTGGGGCGCGGCCCTGGGCTACCACGCCGAGGGCCTGTGGAGCGCCTGGGCACCCGACCTGCGCCACGGCACCGTCGGCTGCGGTCACTTCATGGCGGAGGAGGACCCGGCCCTGATCGCCACGGAGATCCGCGCCCTCGCGGAGCGCTGAGGCGGGCTGCCCCGGGGGCTCCGGGTTCCCGGGGGGGCTCCCCGGGGCGGGGCTCCGGGTTCCCGGGGGGGCTCCCCGGGGCGGGGCTCCGGGTCCCGGGACTTTCCGGGGGGCCCGGCTCCCGGGGCGGGGCGCCTCCGGAGCGCGGGGCCCGGTTCCCGGGACGGGGCGCCTCCGGAGCGCGGGGGGCTCCGGGGGCGCGCACCGGAGGGTGCGGGTTCGTCAGCGGGCGGGCGGGGGCGCGTACCGGGCCAGCATCATCAGCACGGCCTCGTCCACGACATGGTCCGTCGCGGACCGCTCCGGCGCCCACCGCGCCAGCAGCATCCGGGGCCAGAAGACGTAGTTGGAGATCATCCCGAGGAACTGCGTGGCGGCAAGGTCGGCGTCGTCCAGCACGACCGTGCCCGCCTCGCGCTCCGCCTCCAGATAGCGGCGCACCGACGCGAAGTACGGCATCTTCCCGCGGTTGAACTGCGTCTGAGCGAGCTCCGGGAAGCGGTGCAGTTCGGCGATGACGATGCGGAAGAGGTCCGCCATGCCGGGCCGTGCGAGCAGAGCGGCGTAGCGGCGGCCGATCACGGTGAGTCCCGCCCGCGGGTCGCCCGCGGGCGGCTGGGCCGCTTCGTCCTCGTCGCCGGACCGCCAGGAGGCGGTCACGATCGCGTCGAACAGCACCGCCTTGGTCGGGAACTGCTTGAAGAGCGTCGCCTTCGACACCCCGGCCGCCTCGGCGATCCTGGCCAGGGACGTCCTGTCGTAGCCGGATTCGAGGAACAGCCGGGTGGCGGCCGCCAGGATCGCCGCCCGCTTCTCGCCGGCGACGCGCTGGTGGTAGGCCGAGGGCTCGGTGGTCATGGGGCCATTCTACGGCGAGGTGAGTCACTTGACTCACCACCGGCCACCCTCGTAGCCTCCATGGCGAGGCGAGTCACTCGACTCACCATTACGCTGCACGGGAGAGGCCCGCACCATGGGACGCTTCGACAACCAGACCGTTCTCGTCACCGGCGGTACCGGCGGACAGGGCGCCAGCCATGTCCGCGCCTACCACGCCGAGGGCGCCCGGGTCGTGATCGCCGACATCGCCGAGGAGCGCGGCGCGGCCCTCGCCGCCGAGCTGGGCGACCGCGCCCTGTACGTCCGCCTCGACGTCACCGACGAGGCGTCCTGGCAGGCGGCGGTCGCCGCGACCGAGGAGCGCTTCGGCCCGGTGACCGTACTGGTCAACAACGCGGGCGTGCAGAATCCGCCGGCGCCCGTGGAGGCGACCGATCAGCGCGTCTGGAACCGCATCCTCGACATCAACCTCACGGGGACGTTCCTCGGCATCAAGGCCGCGGCCCCCTCCCTGCGACGGGCCGGCGGCGGCGTGATCGTCAACATCGCCTCGACGTCGGGCATCGTCGGCACCGCCCATTACGCCCCGTACGTGACCAGCAAGTGGGGCGTGCGCGGCCTGACCAGGACCGCGGCGCTGGAGTTGGGGCGCGACGGCATCCGCGTCAACGCCATCCACCCGGGAGTGATCGCCACCCCCTTCATCACCGAGCCCGCCGCCGGGAGCGAGGCGCCCATCGCGGACTTCTACTCCCCCGAGCCGTTCGCGATCCCGCGGCTCGGTGAGCCCGCCGACATCACCCGGGCCCTGCTCTACCTCAGCTCGTCCGAGGCGTCCTTCGTGACCGGGGCGGAGTTCGTGGTCGACGGCGGCCTGCTGCTCGGCCCCGCGCTCCAGCAGGAGGCGGCCGCCTGACCTGTCGCCGGGTACGCGGGCGCAGCGCCCGCACGCGCCCCGCGCGTCAGGCGGACGTCCGGCCCGTGCGCTGCGGCCGGGCTCAGACCACCGGCGGACGGCCCAGGCGGGCCATCAGCCACACGGTGCTCCAGCGCATCGGCCGCCGCTCCCCGCAGGGGGTGCGGACGCCCTCGGCGAAGCCGCCGAACCAGGCGCGCAGGCCCGAGCCCGACCGGGTGCGGGCCAGGGTCAGGGCGGTCCACGACCCGAGGTAGAGCGGCACCAGCAGCGCCGGGAGGTTCCGCTTGGCCAGCCAGACCCGGTTGCGGGCCGTCATCCGGTAGTAGACGCCGTGCCGGGTGGGCGCGGTCCGCGGGTGCTGGAGCACCAGCTCGGGGGCGTAGAGGATCTTCCAGCCGTCGTCCAGCGCACGCCAGGCGAGGTCCGTCTCCTCGTGGGTGAAGAAGAAGTCGTCCGGCCAGCCGCCGACCCGCTCCAGCATCCGCATCGACAGCGCGTGCCCGCCGCCGAGGAAGGTGGTGACCTGGCCGCCCCGCATCGGGTCGGTCCTGCCGATCCGGGGGACGTGCCGGCGCTGGGTGAACCCGGTCTCGTCGGCGATGCGGAAGCTGACGATGCCGAGCTCCGGGTCGGCGTCGTACATCGCCGAGACCCGGCTGAAGACGTCGGGCTCGATCAGCAGCCCGTCGTCGTCGAGGTCCACCAGGACGTCGACGTCGCCGAACTCGCGCAACCGCTCCATGGCGACGTTGCGCCCGCCGGCCACCCCCAGGTTCTCCGGGAGTTCCACTCCCGTGACGCCCGGGGGCAGTTCGGAGAGCGCGGCACCGTTGGAGACGACGACGATCCGGGTGGCGGGCAGGTCCTGCGCGGCCACCGAGTCGAGCAGCGCCCCCAGTTCGGCCGGGCGGGTACCCATCGTCAGTACGGCCACACCCACACGCGCTCGGGACACGTCCACATCTCCATCTGTCGCCGGTCGTGACCCGCGCTGTCGCCGGTCGTGACCCGCGAGCTTAACGGGATCCGTCCGGCGGATGTACGGAGGCGGTCGCGGGAGGGCGGGGTGAGACCGCTGTCACCCGGAGGCGGGGTCAGTCCGCGGTCCCGGGCTTGACGCCCCACACGTAGACACTGTCCTCGACGTCGAGCAGGTCCCAGAGCGTCGCGGCGTCGTCCACGGCGAGGTTCACACAGCCCGCGGAGCCGCCGCCGTCGTACAGGTCACCGGGTCTGCCGTGAATCGCCTGGCCGCCGTCGAAGAACTGCGCGTACGGCATCGGTGCGTCGTCGTAGAGGGTGGAGACGTGGTCGCGGCTGCGCCAGTAGATCTCGTGCATGCCGGGGCGGGTCTCCTGCGCGTCCCGTCCGGTGCGGATCGGCACGGGCCCGAAGTCGACCGTGTCCCCCGACTGCACCCAGAGCAGCTGACGGTCCATGTCGACGCAGGTCACACGATAGGTGCGGACCGGGCAGCGGCCCGCGGCGTTCGGGTCGGGCGACGCCTCCACGGCGACCATCGTGCGGTAGGTGGCCAGGTCGGCGAAGCCGTCCCGGCGCGGCGTGCCGTGCTCGGTCTGGAAGGCGCGCACCGCCCGGCAGTCGGCCTCCGACTGCCGCCCGTCCACGGTCAGCCCGAGATGCCGCTCCATCTGGCGCTGGTAGGGGCCGGCGGCGGCGGTGCACGGGGTGTCAGCGGCCGGCGCCGCCGCGGCGGCGCCGGGGCGAACGCGCAGACGAGTACGGCGAGGGCCGCGGGGACTCCGGCGGAGCGGGCGGGGCGCATGCGAGGACCTCCAGGGTGCGCGGACTGGTCCCGAGTGGAACAGCGCACCCGCCCGGCCGACCACTGCTGGTCGGCCGGGCGGGTGATCCGCGTCACCGCGGCGACCGCATCCTCGCCGCGGCGAGGATGCCGGACACGTCGGCGGCATCGGCCGCGTGGGAGGCGCCGGAGGCTTCGGAGGCTTCGAAAGCGTCAGACGCGCGAGGCTTCGCGGGAACGGTCCGTGCCTCCCTTGCAGTTCTTGCCCTTGCAGGGCTCGCCGCGCTCGTTGTCGAGTTCGACGGTGACGCCCCGGTCGCTGTTCTCCTCGGTCACCTCGTACGGGCCGGTGACGGGGTTGCCGGGGAGGACGTAGCCCTCCGGCACCGCGGTCTCGACGAGGTAGTACTCACCGAGCGGCAGGTCGCCGAAGACGCACCGTCCCGCCTCGTCGGTGGAGCAGCCCGCGTCGGCGCGGGTGTCGGGGTCCGTGCCGGTCCGCTGCAGTCCGTCGACACCGTTCGTCTCGCGCCACAGCTCGAAGACGGCCCCGGCCAGCAGGGCGCCGTTCTTGGCGTCCGACTTCACCACGGTGAGCGAACCCGTGGCCGGGGGCTCGGGCGTGCGGGTGTTCTCGACCTCGGCCTGGACACCGGTACCGGCGTTCTGCGCCGTCAGCACCAGGGGACCGAAGACGTTCGGGTCCGGCAGCGGGTAGCCACTGGGGGCTTCCGTCTCACGCCAGTAGTACGTCCCCGCCAGGACCAGCCGGGAGCAGATCCCGGATGCGGGGGTCGCGCAGGTCGTGACCAGCGTGTCCGGGTCCGTCCCGCCGGTCTGCAGACCCGTGACGTCGTTCGTCTCGCGCCACAGCTCGAACTCCGCACCCGCCAACGGCTCACCCGACTCCGCGTCCGTCTTCAGCACCCGCACCTGACCCGTCGTCGGCGGCAGGGGGGACTGCGTGTTCACGGCCTCCACCTGGACACCGGAATCCGCGTTGTCGCTGTTCAGCTCCACCGGACCGAAGACGTTCGGGTCGGGCAGCCGGTAACCGTCGGGCGCCTCCGTCTCACGCCAGTAGTACGTGCCCGTCGTCGTGGTGGCCGAGCACACCCCCGTGGCCGGCGTCGTGCAGGTCGTGACCAGCGTGTCCGGGTCCGTCCCGCCGGTCTGCAGACCCGTGACGTCGTTCGTCTCGCGCCACAGCTCGAACTCCGCACCCGCCAACGGCTCACCCGACTCCGCGTCCGTCTTCAGCACCCGCACCTGACCCGTCGTCGGAGGCAGGGGGGACTGCGTGTTCACGGCCTCCACCTGGACACCGGAATCCGCGTTGTCGCTGTTCAGCTCCACCGGACCGAAGACGTTCGGGTCCGGCAGCCGGTAACCGTCGGGCGCCTCCGTCTCACGCCAGTAGTACGTGCCCGTCGTCGTGGTGGCCGAGCACACCCCCGTGGCCGGCGTCGTGCAGGTCGTGACCAGCGTGTCCGGGTCCGTCCCGCCGGTCTGCAGACCCGTGACGTCGTTCGTCTCGCGCCACAGCTCGAACTCCGCACCCGCCAACGGCTCACCCGACTCCGCGTCCGTCTTCAGCACCCGCACCTGACCCGTCGTCGGCGGCGGCGTGTCGCAGTCGGGAAGGTCCCCGTCGAAGGGGTAGGCGTGGAACTCCTGGCCGCCCCCGCCGCCGGCCGGGCTCGTGTGGGTGAGCGAACCGGTGGTGAAGAAGCGTCCGTTGATCCCCGGGAGACTCACCGTGGTCAGGGAGGACTGCTCCCCCATCAGGAAACTGCCCTGGAACTGTCCGGTGCCCGTCAATTCGACGGTCGTCGCGTCGGGGTAGTTCCACAGAAGCCTCTCGCGGTAGGCGTTCAGCGGGTCGGTGGCATCGTCGATGCCACCGCTGTACGTGTTCAGGACCCGGTCCGTCCCGAAGACGTTGACCAGGACGGTCGCGTCGGCCGGGATCCCGGCGAAGACGACGCCCTGCTGGCCTCCTCCGGCCGCGACCATGTCGAAGTCGACGTTGAAGACCTGCAGAGCGGACGTCCCGTCACCGGTGAACAGTGTCTGGGAGCCCTGGTTGACCGCGGTGCCGGTCGGCGTCCGGCGCTGCCCGTCCACCCTCGCGTAGCACCGGCTGGCCGCGGTGAGTTCGTCGCGCAGCCCTGCGTACGGGTCGACGGCGTCCGGGTCGGGCTGCGGTTCGCCGGTGATCGTTCCGGAGAGGGTGCCCGCGTACCGCACGATCCCGCGCTCGCCGTCCAGACCCCCGGTGGTGTCCAGCGTCTGGCCGGGGGCGACGGTGACGTCTCCGCCCGTCGTCAGGAAGGGCGTGTCGACGGAGGGCGGCACACGCGATCCGACCCCCGCGATGCCGAGGTTGTAGTTGCCCCCGGCCGCGGTGTCCTTGTTCTGGTCGAAGGCGTCGAGCACGACGACCCGGCCCTCGGCCTCCGCCGCACGGCCACGCACCAGGAAGTCGTCGCCCACGAAGATGTTGATCCCGTCGTCCCGGCCCGCGAACGGACCGTTGCCGATCCCGGGGAACGGGTCGGGGCAGGATCCCGGGACGCAGGGACCGAGCCCCCCTGGCAGCGGTGCGGCCTGTGCCGGAGCGGCACCCGGCCCGATCGTGAGCACGGGCACCACGGTGGCCAGCACGGCGCAGGCGGCACCGCTGGACAGCGCGCGTTTGCGCAGTGCGGAGAGGCGCTTGGCGAGGGAGTACATACGCCGATGCTCGGCGCGGCCGGGGAGCCAGACCGGTCATGACACGATCAGTTGATCCGAACGACCGCGATACCACCCGATCGAAGCCCTGGATGGCCCATCGACCGGCACCGCCACCGGCACCCCCGCCCTGCGGGCACCGCTCCCCACCGAGCCCGCCTCCGCCCGGAGACGTCCCTGACCACGGGCGAATCAGGGCTACGGGCGGGTCCAGCCCGCCTCCCGCCCGGTGAGAGCCAGCAGCCGGTCGAGGCCGGAGACCTCCGCCTCCCCGCCGGGAAGCGGTCGCTCCTCACCGAACATCCCCATCGACCGTGCCGTCGGGGCGAGTTGCGAGAACGCGGTCGTCACCTCGGTCACGGTGAGGGGGTCGGGGGCGTACGGCTGCTCCGTGGCGCGGGCCAGGTCCCAGCCGTGGACGACAAGATCACCCAGCGCCATCCGCCCCACCAGGGCGGCAGGCATGTCCATGGCCCCCGTCGTGCCTTCGTCGGCGCCGGGCACGGCCCACGCCTCGGTCAGGGCACGCGCCTGTGCGCCGAAGTCCGACCGCCAGTCACCGTGGCCGACGAACCGCGGCAGGTCCGAGAAGTCGGCGTCCTTCTTCGCCGCCAGGCGCTGGAAATTGACGACGACCTGGAAGAGATGGTCGACCAAGGCGCGCACGTCGTACTCGGCGCACGGCGTCGGGCCCGCAAGCTGATCGTCGGTGATGCCGCGCACGACGTGGACCGTGTGTCCGGCGGCCCTTTCGAGCAGGTCACTCAGGGTGTTCGTCATGGGGCGACCGTAGGCATCCGACCTCCGCACCGTCTTGAAGAAACGCGACACCTCCCGGCATAGGATCGAGGAGTGACAGGGCCGCGGCGGGACACGCGAGGCATCGTCGAGGCGGGGGAACTGTTCTCCCGCGTGGATTTCCGCCGCCGCGAACCGGCCCCCGCGCTGCGCCCCTTCCTGGAGCACTACTGGCTCATCGACTGGGACCTGCCCGAGCCCTACGCCACCCATGTGGTGCCGCACCCCTCGGTGAACATGGTCTTCCAGCGCTACGGCGACGAGGAGCCGTGGGCGGAGGTCGCGGGGATCGGCATGGAGCTGTTCACGCAGAAGCTGACGGGCAGCGGCCGGGTGTGCGGGGTGCAGTTCCGGCCGGGCGGCTTCCGCCCGTTCGCGCCCAACCGGCCGGTGTCGCACTGGACGGGCCGGCGGGTCCCCCTGCACACGCCGCCCCCGCCCCTGCCCCCGTCCCCGGGGCCGGAGTCCGTAGCCGCGTCCGCGCCGGAGCCGGCGCCGCTGCCGGTGTCACCGGGCGGGGTGCGGGCCGTCGTCGGGCCGGACGACGAGGACGCCCGGGTCGCCGCCCTCGACGCCCTGCTGCTCGGCCTCGGCCCGCACCCGGCGGCCGTCGACCGGTCCCTGCGGGCCGTCGCCCTCGTCGACCGTGTCCGTACCGACCGCTCGATCCGCCGGGTGGACGAACTGGCTTCGGCGGAAGGCGCGTCGGCGCGGTCGCTGCAGCGCCTGTTCGCCGAGCAGGTGGGCGTCGGCCCCAAGTGGGTGATCCTGCGGTACCGGATCCATGAGGCCCTGGAGCGCGCGGAGTCGGGCCAGGAGCCCGACTGGGCCGCGCTCGCGGACGAGCTCGGCTACAGCGACCAGGCCCACCTGGTCCGGGACTTCACCGCGACGGTGGGCGTGCCGCCCACGGCGTACGGCCGCCCCACGGGTGGATGACCGGCCTCACCGGCCTTCCGCGGCGCAGCGCCTCGTTCCGCTGCCTCACCTCCCTGCCTCCCTGCTCCGCTCCGGCGTTCCCGGCCCCCTCCAACCCCTCCCGCGACGATCGACTAATGCCCTAGGGTGATCAAACCATTAATCATGGAGGGGGTTCATTCATGCTGCTCGCCCACATCAGCGACCTGCACCTGGACGGCGACGCCAGGGCGACCGACCGCGCCGCCCGCACGGTGACCTATCTCAACTCCCTCACCCGGCAGCCCGACGCCGTCCTGGTGACGGGTGACATCGCCGACCACGGCGCACCCGAGGAGTACCGGCTCGCGGCGGAGCTGCTGTCCGGCCTGAGCTCGCCCCACTTCACCTGCCCCGGCAACCACGACGACCGCGCCGCCTACCGCGAGGTCCTCCTCGGCGCCGCCCCCGGGACGGCGACCTCGGAGCCCGTGAACCGACTGCACCTCGCCGGCGGCCACGCCCTCCTGATGTGCGACTCGACGATCCCCGGCGAAGACCCGGGGCTCTTCGACGACGAGACGCTGAGCTGGCTGGAGCGCACCCTCGACGACCTGGGCGATACCCCGGCGCTGCCCGCCTTCCACCACCCGCCCGCGGTGATCCACCACCCCTATCTGGACTCGACCAACCTCACGAACGCGGACCGCCTGGCCCGGGTGCTGACCGGCCGGACGAACATCCCGGCCGTCCTCACCGGACACGCGCACACCCCCGCGGCCACCACCTTCGCCGGGCTGCCGCTCCTCATCGCCCCCGGTGTCGTCTCGACCGTGCGCCTGCCCTGGGAGCCCGGCGAGACGCTCACCGACCGCGACGCCCCGCCCGCCGTCGCGTTCCATGTACTCGGTGAGGCCGCCTCCCCCGTGGTGACGCATTTCCGCTTCGTCCCCTGACCGGCCGCGGGCCACCGGCGGCCGGTCACCATCCGGCGGCCGGCCGCCGGGGGCACGCGCCCGTCGGCTCATCGGCGCGAGGGCCGCCGCCCGAGCACGCCCACCACCGCAGGTCCCGCGAACCGGCCCTACGGCCGCGGCCCGCAATCCGCTGGCTGGAGCGGTGCGCCCGGTGACATGCTGACGGCGTGAACGGACCGGAGATCACCTTCAGCGTCGCCCCCGAGCTGCGCCTCTTCGTCCCCTCGGACCGCCGCCGGGGACGGACCACCGTGGTCACGGACGGCTCGTCGACCCTGGGCCATGTCGTCGAGTCCCTGGGGGTGCCGCTGACGGAGGCGGGCCGTCTGCTGGTCGACGGCTCCCCGGTGCCGGTCTCGCACATCCCGCGCGAGGGAGAGCACGTCGACGTGCTCGGTGTGGCACGCCCCCAGCAGGTACCCGGCGCTCCCCTCCGCTTCCTCCTCGACGTCCACCTCGGCACGCTCGCCCGCCGGCTGCGGCTCCTCGGCGTGGATGCCGCGTACGAGAACGAGGACATCGGCGACCCCGCCCTCGCCGCGCTCTCCGCGAAGGAGCGGCGCGTCCTGCTCTCCCGCGACCGGGGGCTGCTGCGGCGCCGCGAGATCTGGGCCGGCGCCTACGTCTACAGCGACCGCCCCGATGACCAGCTCACCGATGTACTGGAGCGGTTCGCCCCGGCGCTGGCGCCCTGGACCAGGTGCACCGCGTGCAACGGCCCGCTGCGGGAGGCCGACAAGGACTCCGTGCAGAACAGACTGGAGCAGGGGACGCAGCGCTCCTACGACGTCTTCGCGCAGTGCACGGCGTGCGAACGCGTCTACTGGCGGGGCGCCCACCACGCCAACCTGGAGGCGATCGTCGAGTCGGCGATGCGGACGGCCGGCACCACCACCCGCGGGGACGCCTCCGTCGGCCCCGGCCAGGGCCCCGCACCCGCCGCCTGACCCGGCTGCCCGCGGGGCACCCCGCCACCCGTCCCGGCCGTCCGCCGCCTCAGGGAGCCTCGGCCGTGAGGTACCGCTGCACCGTGGGCGCCAGCCAACGGACCACCTCCTCCCTGTCCATGTCCACGGCGGGCGGCAGACACAGGACATAGCGGGCCAGCGCCATGCCGAGGATCTGCGAGGCGACCAGCGCCGCCCGGCGCGGGGCGTCCGCCGGGTCGGGTGACATGCCCGCCGCGATCGGCCCGAGCTGGTCCCTGAAGATCGACCGCGCGCGCTCCGCCGCCACCGGATTGGTCACCGCCGCGCGCAGCAGGGCCGTCAGCACCTCGTCCTGCTCCCACCGGTCGAGGAAGTGGGAGACCAGGACGGCACCCGCGTGCTTCCCGGGCAGGGCCCCGAGCCCCGGCAGCCTCAGATCGAACTCGGAGGCCGCGGCGAACAGCCCCTCCTTGTTGCCGTAGTACCGCATGACCATCGAGGGGTCGATGCCCGCGTCACGCGCTATGGCCCGGATCGTCGCCCGCTCGTACCCGTCGGCGGCGAACCTCTCACGCGCGGCTTCGAGGATCGCGGCCTTCGTGGCATCGGAGCGGCGCGGACCGCCGGCTGCTTCCGTCGTCATGCCAACAACTGTAGGCCAACAACCGTTGACATCGCCAGACCCCCACGCCTACATTTGCCAACAAGCGTTGACCAACAGATGTTGGCCAACAAGCGTTGACCGATGCGGGCGCCTCCGGGCCCACGTCGCCGACATTCGGGAGGCAGTCATGAGCGGCATCGCCGAGTCAGGCACCACCGGCGCAGCGGACAGCCAGGGTTCCGCAGGCACGCCGGGCGACGACACCCTTCGCACCGACGTGGTCGTCGTCGGAGCGGGGCCCACCGGACTGCTGCTCGCAGGAGACCTGGCCGAGGCCGGCGTCGCCGTCACGCTCGTCGAGCGCCGGCCCGCAGGCAGGAGCAACCTCACCCGAGCCTTCGGCGTGCACGCCCGCACACTGGAGGCACTCGACGCCCGCGGTCTCGCGGAGGAGCTGGTGGCGACAGGCACCCGGCTGACGACACTCAGTCTCTTCCGCCGTCTCGCCCTGGACCTCACCGCGTTGCCCTCCCGGTTCCCCTTCCTGCTGATCACTCCGCAGTACGAGGTGGAGCGGCTCCTGGAGCGCCGGGCGCGCGCCGCCGGCGTCGACTTCCGCCACGGCACCGAGCTGACGGGCCTCGTCCAGCACCCCGCCGCATCCGGCCAGGGGACCGACGCCCCCGGCCACGCCTCCGTCTCCGCCGAGCTGCGCGCCTGTGACGGCACCCTCACCACTCTCCGGGCCCGCTTCCTCGTCGGTGCCGACGGCCACCGCAGCCCCGTCCGCCAGTCCCTCGGGCTGCCCTTCCCCGGCGCCTCCGTCATCAACTCCATCGTCCTCGCGGACGTACGCCTCGCCGAGGAGCCCGCCCAGCTCCTCACGGTCAACGGCGCGAACGACACCTTCGCCTTCATGGCCCCGTTCGGCGACGGCTGGTACCGCGTCATGGGGTGGGACCGCACCCGCCAGGCCGACGACGGCGAGCCCGTCGACCTCGACGAGGTCCGCGACATCGCCCGCCGCGCGCTGGGCAGCGACTTCGGCATGCACGACGCCCGCTGGATCTCCCGCTTCCACAGCGACGAGCGCCAGGCACCGGCCTACCGCGTGGGCCAGGTCTTCCTCGCGGGCGACGCCGCCCACGTCCACTCCCCCGCAGGCGGCCAGGGCATGAACACCGGCCTCCAGGACGCCGCCAACCTCTCGTGGAAGCTGGCCGCCGTCATACGGGGCCAGGCGCCCGACCCCGAGACCCTCCTCGACTCCTACGAGTCGGAGCGCCACCCGGTGGGGCGGGCCGTACTGCGCAGCAGCGGCGCGATCGTGCGCCTCGCCATGGCCCACACCCCGCTCCAGCGGGCGGCGCGCTCCTTGGCGGCCCGGTTCCTGAACACGGTCCGGCCCGCGGCCGCCCGGGCGATGGGCATGGTCTCCGGCATCGGCATCGCCTACAGCGCACCACGCGGCGCCCACCCGCTCGCCGGACGACGCGCCCCGGACCTGAAGCTGGCCGAGGGCCGGCTCTACGAACTGCTGCGCGCGGGCACGTTCGTCCTGATCGAGGCGGCTGACGGAGCCACCGCCACGCCGCCGCCCGCACCTGCCGGCGTGGTGCGGGCCCACTGGGCGGCCGGGCGGCGCCACCCGGCACTCCTGGTCCGGCCCGACGGTTACATCGCCTGGGCCTCAGGGCGCCGCACGTCACTGTGACCGAGCCGACCCGGCAGCGCCCCGCCGCCCGCCCCGAAGGCGCCCCGCCCTGCCACCGGCCCGATCAGCGGGCCGACCTATCCTGATCCCAGTCCGACCACACGTGCGAGGAGCCCTATGACCACCGCCGGAACGCCCGTCGCCGTCGTCACCGGAGCCAGCAGCGGCATCGGCGCGGCCACCGCCCGGCAGCTGGCCGCCGCCGGCTTCCACGTCGTGCTCACCGCCCGGCGCAAGGACCGCATCGAGGCGGTCGCCGCCGAGATCACCGAGGCCGGGCACCAGGCCACCGCCCAGGCGCTCGACGTCACGGACCGGGAGGCGGTGGACACCTTCGCCGCGTCGCTGAGCCGCTGCGACGTACTGGTCAACAACGCGGGCGGGGCTCTCGGAGCGGACCCCGTCGCCACCGGCGACCCGGCCGACTGGCGCCGGATGTACGAGGTCAACGTCATCGGGACGCTCCATGTCACCCAGGCCCTGCTCCCCGCGCTCACCGACAGCGGCGACGGCACGATCGTCGTGCTCTCCTCCACAGCGGGCCTCTCCACCTACGAGGGCGGCGGTGGCTACGTGGCGGCGAAGCACGGCGAGCACGTCCTCGCCGAAACCCTGCGCCTGGAGATCGTCGGCACACCGGTCCGTGTGATCGAGGTGGCCCCCGGCATGGTGAAGACCGACGAGTTCGCCACCACCCGCTTCCGTGGCGACACCGACAAGGCGGCCAAGGTCTACGCGGGCGTGGCCGCGCCGCTCACCGCCGACGACGTGGCCGAGACCATCACCTGGGCCGTCACCCGGCCGCCCCACGTCAACATCGACCTGCTCGTGGTCCGCCCGCGGGCGCAGGCGTCCAACTCCAAGGTCCACAGGGAGCTGTGATGGCCGCCCCCACCGGCGTCACCGTCCGACGGCTGACCGCCGAGGCCCTCCCCGTCGCAGCGGAGGGCCTCGGCGCCCTCCTCGCGGACGCCGTCGACGACGGGGCGTCCGTGGGGTTCCTCGCCCCTCTCGCCATCGACCGGGCGGCCGCCTACTGGTCCGGGCTGGCACCCGCCCTCGCCGACGGGACGGTCACGGTCTGGACCGCGCACGCCGACAACGGCGGCGGCAACGACGGCAAGCGGCACGCCGACGACGACGGAACCGGCACCGGCACCGGCACCGGCACCGGCACCGGCGGCCGTCTCATCGGCACGGTCCAGCTCCGCTCCGAGACGTCCCCCAACGGCACCCACCGCGCCGAGGTGGCCAAGTTGCTCGTGCACCGGGACGCCAGGGGCCGCGGCGTCGCCCGCTTGCTGCTGACCGCGGCCGAGGAGTGCGCACGCGACGCGGGCCGCACCCTGCTGCTGCTCGACACCCAGACGGGCAGCGCCGCCGAGTATCTGTACCGCTCCGCGGGCTGGACACCGGTCGGCACCGTCCCCGACTACGCCGCCGACCCGGCCGGGGTGCTGCGCCCGACGACGTTCTTCCACAAGACCCTCGGCGGCCCCGCCGGGTCGGACTGACCGGCCGGGGAAGCCCTCGTACCCGGGGCTCGGTCCACACGAGAGCTCGACGTACGCAAGAGCTCGACCGCCGCACGAGCTCGGTCCACACAAGAACTCGACGTCCGCACGTGCTGAACCTCCGCACAGGCTCAGCCCACGCCACGCGAGCTCGACCGCCACACGGAATCGGTCCACACGAGAGCTCGGCGTCCGCACAGGCTCGGCGTCCGCACGGGCTCGGCGTACGCGACGGCTCAGCCCTTCACGCACACCAGCTGCTTCAGCTTCGCGACCACCTCGACGAGGTCCCGCTGCTGGTCGATGACCCGCTCGATCGGCTTGTACGCGCCGGGGATCTCGTCCACCACGCCCGAGTCCTTACGGCACTCGACGCCACGCGTCTGCTCCTCCAGGTCCCTCGTCGTGAAGCGCCGCTTCGCCGCGTTCCGGCTCATCCGGCGGCCGGCACCGTGCGACGCGGAGTTGAAGGAGGCCGCGTTCCCGAGGCCCTTGACGATGTAGGAGCCGGTGC
Organism: Streptomyces zhihengii; assembly: GCF_016919245.1. NCBI lineage: Bacteria > Bacillati > Actinomycetota > Actinomycetes > Kitasatosporales > Streptomycetaceae > Streptomyces > Streptomyces zhihengii. The sequence goes on from NZ_JAFEJA010000001.1 coordinate 3,661,534, forward strand.
CCATGGACCCGGGGATGATGCCGAAGTCGCCGGAGCCGGCCCGGATGGCTCCCTTGCGGGTGACCAGCAGGTCCATGCCGTCGTACCGCTCCTCGGCCACGTAGTTGTGGTGGCAGGAGATCACCGGGTCGAAGGTGACCTTGGCCTTGCGGAACTCCTTCCGCACGACCTCCTGGAACAGCCCCATCATCACGGCGCGGTTGTACTTCGCGTACTCCTGCGCCCAGAACAGGTCGTTGCGGTAGGCCGCCATCTGCGGTGTCTCGGAGACGAAGACGGCGAGGTCGCGGTCGACCAGGTCCTGGTTGTGCGGCAGCTTCTGCGCGATGCCGATGTGGTGCTCGGCCAGCTCCTTGCCGATGTTGCGCGAACCGGAGTGCAGCATCAGCCAGACGGCGCCCGTCTCGTCGAGGCAGAACTCGATGAAGTGGTTGCCGCTGCCCAGGGAGCCCATCTGCTGCATCGCCCGCTCGCGGCGGAACTTGACCGCGTCGGCGACATGGTCGAACCGGCTCCAGAAGTCGTCCCAGCCGCCGGTCGTCAGACCGAACACCCGGCCGGGGTCGACCGCCTCGCGGTGCATCCCGCGGCCGACCGGGATCGCCTGCTCGATCCGGGAGCGCAGCCGTGACAGGTCGCCGGGCAGGTCGCCCGAGGTCAGCGACGTCTTGACGGCCGACATGCCGCAGCCGATGTCGACGCCGACCGCGGCGGGACAGACCGCCCCGTGCATCGCGATCACCGAACCGACAGTGGCGCCCTTGCCGTAGTGGACGTCCGGCATGACGGCGAGCCCCTTGATCCAGGGCAGCGTCGCCACGTTGCGGAGCTGCTGCATGGCGCCGTCCTCGACCGACGCGGGGTCGGTCCACATACGGATCGGTACCTTCGCACCCGGCATCTCTACATACGACATGACTCCTCGATTCCCCCGATGGCAGTGAAAACGCAAATACCCGGCAAATGACCGCGAAAGGTTAGGCGGACCGGCATCCGGGGCGGCGTGTGCGATAGACATTGTGTCCAGCCGCCCTCTGCGGGCGACAACCGAATTTCCCGGGGACACCGGAGGAAAGGGGCCTGGCACGTGCTTCGGAAGACATATGGTCCCGGCACGGCCGCGCTCCTCGCGGCGGTGCTGGGCGCCGGTGCCGCCGGCTGCACCGCCGACGGCGGCGGCGACGACCGCGCGGCCGATCCCAAGGCGGGCACGGCGCCCGTCCCGGCGGCGGCGCCCGGCAAGTACCGCACGCTGCTGGAGCCGTGCGGAGCCGTCGACAGCGCGGCGCTCAAGGACCTGCTGCCCGGCCTGGCGTCGCTCGCCCCGGAGCAGCAGCGGCAGGCGTTCCAGGGCACGCCCGCCGTCACGTACAACACGGACCGCCGTGCGGCCTGCAGTTGGAAGGGCCAGGCGCCCGACGCGTCCCACCAGTTGCGCGTCGAGTTCGAGCGGGTGGTCTCCTACGACCCGGCCGTCAGCGACGAGGACCGCGCGCAGGAGGTGTTCGCGAAGAAGCAGGCCTCGACCTCCGTGCCGGTGCAGCTCGAACCCGAGGAGCCGGAGGAGCCCGCCGGGGAGGAGCCCGGCGGTTCGCCGTCCGCGTCCCCCGGCACCGGCGCGACCGCGGGTGTGGGCACCCAGGCGGGACGGACCCCCGACGGATCCGAAGCCTCCGGGGAGCCCGGCCGGCCGGGCGGCTCCGCGACCGGCCCGTCGGCGAGCGCGTCCGGCGAGGGCCTGGAGCCCCGCGTGCTGACGAGCCTCGGCGACGCCGCCTTCATCGACGACGTGCTCGACACCACCCGCCCCACGGCCCAGCGCCGCGACGTGAGCGTGGTGTTCCGCACATCCAACGTGATCGTGACCATCGTCTACGCGGAGCAGCCCGCCCCCGCGGCAGAGGTGCCGGACAGCAAGGAACTGCAGGAAAAGACCCAGAGCGTGGCCCGCCGGCTGGCGGAGCTCTTCGACGAGTAGAGCGTCCCGCCGCCCCGCGCCGGCTTCCGCGACCCGGCCCGCGCCCGGGCCCGGCCGCGTACCGTGGCCTGGCCGACCGTACGACCGAGTGAAGGAACCATGCACCGTTCAGCCCCGCGACTCACCCGCATACTCGCCTGCGCAGCCGTCCCGGTGATGCTCGTCGTCGCCGGCTGTTCCTCGGACTCGGGTTCCGACGGCGCGCCCAAGGCCTCCGCCTCCCCGACCCCCGAGGCGAAGAAGTCGCCGGAGGTCGCTCCGGCGAAGTTCACCCGGCTCCCCGACCCGTGCTCGGTCATGGCGGCCAAGACGGTCGAGGACCTGGTCCCCGGGGTGAAGTCGAAGGGCGGCACGGCCGGCAAGTCGTCCGACGCCGCCAGCCGCGGAAGCTGCTCGTGGAACGGCCTCGACGACAACGGCGTGAAGGGCTCGCAGTACCGCTGGCTCGACGTCTCCCTCCTGCGCTACGACTCCGACACCTCGCTCGCCGTCAGCGGCGACCAGCGCGCCCAGCAGAGCTACGCCAAGGAGATCGACAAGGCGAAGGCGACCGAGGGCGCCAAGAACGTGAAGACCGCCGCCGCACCCGGGATCGGCAGCGAGGCGACCACGGTCAACTACACCCTCAACAAGACCGACGAGGACTTCGTCTACGCCACGATCGTCGCCCGCACGGCGAACGGCGTGGTGACCCTGACCTACAACGGCACGGGCTACGCGGGGGCGAAGAACCCGTCGTCCGCGGAGCTCACCAAGGCCGCGCTGAAGGCGGCCAAGGAAGCGGTGGCCTCCGTCGAGGCCGCCAACAAGTAGGCGGCACAGGGGGCTTCCGCCCGAGGGCGGAGGAACGGGGTCCGCCGGCATGTGCCAGGCTGTGCCCCGCACAAGAGGGAGAAGGGGAGGGGAACGCGGTGGCCGCGATGCAGCTGACACGTACACACCGAATACTCATCGGTGTCGTCGTCGCCGGAGCGCTGGTCATCGCCGCGATCGGCTTCGCGGGCTCCTACGCGGCCGTGCGCGAGCTGGCCGAGCGCAAGGGCTTCGGCGACTTCTCGCTCGTCTTCCCCATCGGCATCGACGCCGGCATCTGCGTCCTGCTCGCGCTGGACCTGCTGCTGACCTGGATGCGGATCCCGTTCCCGCTGCTGCGCCAGACGGCGTGGCTGCTGACCGCGGCGACGATCGCGTTCAACGGCGCGGCCGCCTGGCCCGACCCGCTCGGCGTCGGCATGCACGCGGTCATCCCGGTGCTGTTCGTCGTCGCCGTCGAGGCCGCCCGGCACGCCGTGGGCCGGATCGCGGACATCACGGCCGACAAGCACATGGAGGGCGTGCGCCTCACCCGCTGGCTGCTCTCGCCGGTGCCGACGTTCAAGCTGTGGCGCCGGATGAAGCTGTGGGAGCTGCGCAGCTACGAGCAGGTCATCAAGCTGGAGCAGGACCGGCTGATCTACCAGGCGCGTCTCCAGGCACGGTTCGGCCGGTCCTGGCGGCGCAAGGCCCCGGTGGAGTCGCTGATGCCGCTGCGCCTCGCGAAGTACGGCGTGCCGCTCGCGGAGACCGCGCCCGCCGGGCTGGCCGCCGCCGGCATCGACCCGGTGCTGCTGCCGCCGGCCCCGCAGCCGGCGGCCGTGGCGCCCGCCGCGGACGCCCGATCGCTGCGGGAGCGGCTGTCGCAGCGTGAACTGCCGAGCGCCGACACCGCCTCCGGCGCCCGGCCCGCGCACCCGGCCCCGGACACCGACGCCACCACCCGCGTCACCAGCGACGCCACCGGCACCCCGGCCGCCGTGCCGACCGGTCCCGCAGAGCAGGCCGAGCACGCCGGTTCCGCACAGCCGCAGGAGGGCCCGGGCACCCACGGGAGCCCGTGGTTCCATGCGCAGCACCTCCCGCAGGAGGCGCAGGCGAACGCCCCCGGGCAGGGCCACGACCCCGCCCGTGCAGAGGCGTTCGAGCCCGTGCCCGTGCCGGTCCCCGCGGGCCCCGGCCGCACCCGCCCGCTCGGCCCCGGCCCCGACGGCCAGGTCTTCGACGGCCAGGTCTTCGAGGGCCCTCAGCAGCAGGCCGCCGGACAGCAGCCCGCCCCCGGCCCGTACGCGGACGACAGGTACCCGCAGCGCCCGTACGCGCCCGGCCCCTACGCCGGTCCGCAGCAGCAGGCGGACGGCCGGCCCTACCCCGAGGACCGGCACCGCCCCGACGACCGGCAGTACCCCGCACAGCAGTACGTGGACGGACAGCAGTACCCCGAGGGACAGCACGACGCGCAGGGCCGGCCCGGGCAGCAGTTCCCCGACGGCCGGCAGGCACCGTTCCCGTCGCAGGCCCCGTTCCCCTCGCAGGAACGTCGCCCGGAGCCGCGCTACTCCGGCCGCGGCCCGGTCGAGCCCATGGCGGCGGACGGCCCCGAGGCGGACCTTCCGGCAGGCCGCGAGCCGGGCCCCGACACGGACTTCGCCGCCGAGGACAAGGAGTTCGCGGAGGCCGCGTACCCGGTCTTCGTGGCGTACGTGGACGAGCACCGGGACTACCCGAAGGCCGACCACCTGGACATACTGCTCAACGACCGCCACGGTGTGCACCACCCGCGGAGCACGGCGCTGCTCAAGCGGCTGCTCCCCGAGTTCCGCCAGCGCCTCCAGGCGGACCTCGAGGCCGAGCACATCGCCTGACGCGTCCCGGCCCCGCGGAGACCGTCGCTCACGCCTCCGACGGCCCGTGCCACCTCCGAGCCGTGACGCCTCCGACGACCCGTGCCACCTCCGAGCCGCGACGCCTCCGATCCGTGCCGCCTCCGACCACGGCGAACCGCGCACGGCGAACCGCGCACCGGCCGCAGGTGCGCTCACGCCGGAGGGCCCCCACCCCTGCGGGATGAGAGCCCTCCGGTCCGAGTGAAGCCGGCGCGAGCCGGCGCGATCGGAATCGACCGGAATCGCCCCGAATCGCCCCGACGCTAACCGGGTCAGGAACCGAGCAGCTTGCGCACCCGGTCCGCGCCCACCGCCAGCAGCAGCGTCGGCAGCCTCGGCCCGGTCTCCCTGCTGACGAGCAGCCGGTAGAGCAGGGCGAAGAACGCCCGCTGCGCGACCTTGAGCTCCGGCGTCGGCTTCGCGTCCGGTTCGAGACCGGCCATCACCTTCGGCACGCCGTAGACGAGCGTGGTCAGGCCGTCGAGGGACCAGTGGGTGTCCAGGCCCTCCAGCAGCAGCCGCAGCGATTCGCGGCCCTCGTCGTCGAGGGAGCCCAGCAGCTCGGCGTCCGGCTCGGCGCGCACCACCGTGCGGGCCTCGGCCGGGACCTGGGTGGAGATCCAGTTCTCGGCGCGGTCCAGGCGCGGGCGGACCTCGTCGAGCGCGGTGACCGGGTGCTCCGGGTCGAGCTCGGTGAGGATGCGCAGCGTCTGGTCCTCGTGGCCGCCGGTGATGTCGGCGACCGAGGCGAGCGTGCGGTACGGCAGCGGGCGCGGGGTGCGGGCCAGCTCGCCGGCGGCCGTGCGGGCGGCACGGGAGTGGGCGGCGGCGTCGGCGGGCAGCACGGTGCCGTCCGCGACCTTGCCCTCCAGCTTGTCCCACTCGTCGTACAGCCGCTGGATCTCCTGGTCGAAGGCGATCTTGAAGGACTGGTTCGGCCGGCGGCGGGCGTACAGCCAGCGCAGCAGCTGCGGCTCCATGATCCGCAGCGCGTCCGCCGGGGTCGGCACACCGCCGCGCGAGGACGACATCTTGGCCATGCCGGAGATGCCGACGAAGGCGTACATCGGGCCGATCGGCTGCTCGCCGCCGAAGATGCCGACGATCTGCCCGCCGACCTGGAACGACGAGCCGGGCGACGAGTGGTCGACACCGGACGGCTCGAAGATCACGCCCTCGTAGGCCCAGCGCATGGGCCAGTCGACCTTCCAGACCAGCTTGCCGCGGTTGAACTCGCTCAGCCGGACGGTCTCCGAGAAGTCGCACGCGGTGCAGCGGTAGGCGAGCTCGGTGGTCTCGTCGTCGTAGGCGGTGACGGTCGTCAGGTCCTTGTCGCACGCGCCGCAGTACGGCTTGTACGGGAAGTACCCGGCGGACGTCGCGCCGTCGTCCTCGGCCGCCGCGCCGGAGCCCTCGGCCGCCTCCAGCTCCGCCTCGTCGACGGGCTTCTGCCCCTTCTTCGGCGGGGCCTTCTTCGTCCGGTACTGGGCGAGGATCGCGTCGATGTCGCCGCGGTGCCTCATCGCGTGCAGGATCTGCTCGCGGTAGACGCCCGCGGTGTACTGCTCGGTCTGGCTGATCGGGTCGTACTCGACGCCCAGCTCCGCCAGCGACTCGGTCATCGCCGCCTTGAAGTGCTCGGCCCAGTTCGCGTGGGGGGAGCCCTTCGGCGCGGGCACCGAGGTCAGCGGCCTGCCGATGTGCTCGGCCCAGGAGTCGTCGACGCCGTCGACGCCGTTCGGCACCTTGCGGTAGCGGTCGTAGTCGTCCCAGGAGATCAGGTGGCGGACCTCGTGGCCCCGGCGGCGGATCTCGTCGGCGACCAGGTGCGGGGTCATGACCTCGCGGAGGTTGCCGAGGTGGATCGGACCGGAGGGCGAGAGCCCGGACGCGACGACGACCGGTTTGCCAGGCGCACGTCGCTCCGACTCGGCGATGACCTCGTCCGCGAAACGGGAGACCCAGTCGGTCTCGGTGCTGCTCTGAGCCACGGTCGGCACGTCCTTCTGTCTCGGAACTGACGCGGCCCATTCTCCCAGACGCGACGGCACGCCCCGGGGCAGCCCGCCGCTCGGGGAAACGGCTTGCTCCCCCGTGGGATACTTGACCGTCGCACCATTCGGCGACTCCCCATCCCAACCGGAACGGAAGCTCATGGCCTCGGTCCCTTCCCTCGCCTCGAACGTGCAGCAGCGCCTCGCGGACGCCCTGACGGCAGCACTGCCGGAAGCAGGCTCCGCCGACCCGCTGCTGCGACGTAGCGACCGGGCCGACTTCCAGGCCAACGGGATCCTCGCGCTCGCGAAGAAGCTCAAGGGGAACCCGCGCGAGCTGGCCGGCCAGGTCGTCGACGCGATCGGCGCGAACGACCTCCTGAAGGAGATCGAGGTCTCCGGCCCCGGCTTCCTCAACATCACGGTCACCGACCGGGCCATCACCGAGACCCTCGCCGCCCGCGCCGCGGACGCCCGCCTCGGTGTGCCGCTCGCCGCCGAGCCCGGCACCACGGTGATCGACTACGCGCAGCCGAACGTGGCCAAGGAGATGCACGTCGGCCATCTGCGGTCCGCCGTCATCGGTGACGCGATGGTGCAGATCCTGGAGTTCGCGGGCGAGCAGGTGGTGCGCCGGCACCACATCGGCGACTGGGGCACCCAGTTCGGCATGCTCATCCAGTACCTGATCGAGCACCCCCACGAGCTGGACCACAAGAGCGACGAGGCGGCTGCGGAGGTCTCCGGCGAGGAGGCCATGTCCAACCTCAACCGGCTCTACAAGGCCTCCCGGGCGCTCTTCGACTCCGACGAGGAGTTCAAGGCCCGCGCCCGTGACCGGGTGGTGGCCCTCCAGGCCGGCGAGGAGCAGACCCTCGCGCTGTGGCAGCGGTTCGTCGACGAGTCGAAGATCTACTTCTACTCGGTCTTCGAGAAGCTCGACATGGAGGTCCGCGACCCCGACATCGTCGGCGAGTCCGGCTACAACGACATGCTCGACGAGACCTGCCGCCTGCTGGAGGAGTCGGGCGTCGCCGTCCGCTCCGAGGGCGCGCTGTGCGTCTTCTTCGACGACGTGAAGGGCCCCGACGGCAACCCGGTCCCGCTCATCGTCAGGAAGTCCAACGGCGGCTACGGCTACGCGGCCACCGACCTGTCCGCCATCCGCGACCGGGTGCAGAACCTCGGCGCCTCCACCCTGCTGTACGTGGTGGACGCCCGGCAGTCGCTTCACTTCAAGATGGTCTTCGAGACCGCCCGGCGGGCCGGCTGGCTGAACGACAAGGTCAAGGCCCACCAGCTCGCCTTCGGCACGGTCCTCGGCAAGGACGGCAAGCCGTTCAAGACCCGTGAGGGCGAGACGGTCCGGCTGGTCGACCTGCTCGACGAGGCGATCGACCGGGCGACGGCCGTGGTCGCGGAGAAGGCCGGGAAGGTCGGCCTGAGCGAGCAGGAGATCGCCGAGAACGGCCGGTACGTGGGCATCGGCGCGGTCAAGTACGCCGACCTGTCGACGTCCGCGGTGCGCGACTACAAGTTCGACCTGGACCAGATGGTCTCGCTCAACGGCGACACCTCGGTCTACCTCCAGTACGCGTACGCCCGTATCCAGTCGATCAAGCGGAGGGCCGGCGAGCGCCGGCCGGCCGCCCACCCCGAGCTCGGGCTGGCCCCGGCGGAGCGGGCGCTGGGCCTGCACCTGGACCAGTTCGGCGAGGTGCTCGGCGAGGTCGCCACGTCGTACGAGCCGCACAAGCTGGCCGCGTACCTCTACCAGCTCGCGTCGCACCTGACGACGTTCTACGACCAGTGCCACGTGCTGAGCGACGACAACGCGCCCGAGGTCGTGGAGAACCGGCTCTTCCTCGTCGACCTGACCGGCCGCACCCTGCACCAGGGCATGGCGCTGCTCGGCATCCGTACGCCCGAGCGGCTCTGACACCCGCACCGACGCGCGAAGGGCGCGGCCCGGACCCCTCACCGGGGGTCCGGGCCGCGCCCTTCGCCGTGCACCGCGCGGGCGCTCACTCCTCGCGGAGTTTCCAGATCCCGCCCAGGTCGGGCCGGTACTCGTGCAGGGGGCGCCCGGCGAGCGCGCTCGTCCGGAACGGCCGGCCCTCGTCGTCGATCCGCAGGGTGCCGCGCCGGTCGCCGCTGCTCCAGTCGACCTCCACGTACCAGCGCACGTCGTGCGACGCGGTGTGCAGGCGCAGGTTGAACACCTGCGGGTCGTTCGACGCCACCTTGTACGGGAAGTCCGTGGCGGGCACGGTGATGTCGCCCTGCTGCCCCGCCACCGGCCGCAGCACGGGACGCGGCTTGTCGAGGTCGACGTCGAAGGTCTGGGGTGTGATCCCGCTGCCGCAGCCCTCGCCCATCGAGTACGCGTTCCAGGCGAGCGGTTCGGTGCGGCCGGTGATCCGCACGTGGACGGCGGTGACGACGACCGAGTCCTGGGTCTTCCCCGTCGCGGTGAGCTGGAGCCGCAGGTCGCCGGCGTCCACCCCGTCGAGGGCGCGCGCCCAGCTCCGGTAGTCCTGGGGCGGGGGCGGCGGCGGGATCTCCTCGGGCGAGCGGCCCATCAGGTAGTACTGGCCGCAGGGCGAGTCCCAGTTGTACGAGCTGATGCCGACCCGCAGCGGGACGCCGGTCGTCGCGGGCGCGCCGTTGCCCGCAGGCGACGAGACCGGCGGGGACGGCGCGGACGTGCCGGGCGAAGGCCCGGCCGAGGGCGTCCCGGACGGTGACACGGACGCCGAGGCCGACGGGGCGGGCCCCGATCCGGACGTCCTGCTCGCCGGGGCGGTGGGGGCGTCACCGGCCGCGCGGTCGCCGGAGGTGCCCGTGTGGCTCGCGAGGACGGCGGCCGGGACGGCGAGGGCGACCACGGCGGCGGCCGCGAGGGCGACGACGAGACGCTTGCGGCGCGCGGACGGGGCCGCCCGGTCCGGTCCGGTGACCGCGTCTCCGCCCACCTCGCCGGCCCGCCCGGCACCCGGCCCGGCGACCTCGTCCACGGTCCCGCCGGCCCGCCCGCCCTCGACCCTGGCCTCGCGGTCGGGAACCTGCGCCCCCGGAGCGACGGGCTCCGGGGGCGTTCGGGCGTCGTCGGGCTCCGGGGCGGCGCCGGCATCGTCGCGCACGGGGGCGGTGGGAGCGCCATCGGCCTCCGGGGCCGCGGAAGCGGAGTCGCGCACCGGGGCGCCGCGGGTGCCATCGGCCTCCGGGGCAGCCCCCGGGGCGGAACCGGAACCCGAACCCGAACCGGAAGCGGATCCCGAGCCGAGCCCGGGGCCGGACCCGGGCCCCGGCCCCGGCCCGGCAGCAGAAGCGGATCCGGTGCCTGGTCCGGAACCGGCGCCGGGGGCCGGCTCCGGCCCGCCCCCCGCCTCGCCGGCGGCCCGCGCCGCCTCCCGTCCCCGGCGGCGGGCCTCGTCCGCGAGGATCCACCGCCGGTGGAGCGCCAGCAGCTCCTCCCGCTCGGCTCCGCACAGCCGGGCCAGCCGCTCCACCACCGCGAACTCCGCCGGGACGGCATCGCCGTTGCAGTAGCGGTGCAGCGTCGAGGTGCTGACGTGCAGCCTGCCCGCGAGCACCCCGTAGCTGTGCCCCGAGCGTTCCTTCAGCCGCCGCAGCATCGCCGCGAACTCCTCGGCCTCCGGCGTCGTCGCCACCTGCCACTCCCCCTCGTCACGCTGTCCCGGCTGTCCCCGCGTCCCGGAACGGCGTTCCAGGCAGCGGCTTTTCGCGCAGCTCAGCGTACTCGCGACCGTTCCACCGTCCCTCATGGTCCGTGGCGCGTTGCGGCCGGAACCCGACGCCCCGCACGCTGTTGATCACACCGCACAGCCCGACGGGACACCAGCCATGCGACCCAGCCTGCGCGACCTGTTCACCGACCTCACGGCCGTGCTCGTGGTGATCGCGTCGACCGCGGTCGTCACACATCTCCTGCGCGGTCCGTGACCACGGACCCGCCGTCCACGCTCCACCACCACCGCACCTGATCACGGGGAGAACCACCATGCGCATCCACCGCGTCCGCACCGCTTCCGCCGTCGCCGCCACCCTGCTCGCGGCGCTGTCCCTGACCGCCTGCCAGGGGGACGGGACGGCGGCCGGCGATTCCGCCCAGCCCGCGGCGAGCGCCTCGCCGAGCACCCCCGCGGACGGCTCGACCGAGAAGCCGGCGCCGTCCGGTTCCGGCTCCGACGCGCCGGACGCCTCCGGCGGCAACGGCGGCGGCACGGGCTCCGACGGGAACGGCGGGAGCGCGGGCTCCGGCGGCAAGGGCTCGGGCGGCGGTACGTCCACGGGCGGTACCACGGGCGGCTCCGGGACGACGGGCGGTTCCGGGGACGCGGGAGCATCCTCGACCGCCTGCACCGGCGCCAACACCAAGGTCGTCTACAGCCCGGTGTCGCGGCCCCTCAACCACGCGATCCTGACCGTCACCAACACCGGTTCCACGCGCTGCGACGCCTACTTCGCGCCCCTGCTGCGCTGGAGCGACGACCAGCAGTCGCCCACCGCGATCGTGCAGGAGAGCAAGCCGCAGGCGGTGGTCTCCGTCGAGCCCGGCGGCTCCGCCTACGCCGCGGTGATCCTGTCCTCCGCCGACGGAAGCGGAAGCCACGGCATGGAGCCGTCGACGCTGGAGGTGCTGTTCCAGCCGCGCAGCGACGAGGGTTCGACCGGCACGCCCGTCAGCCTGCGGCTGCCGTCGGGGACGTACGTCGACTCCTCGGCCCGGGTCACCTACTGGCAGGGCTCGATCGACGACGCCCTCAGCCACTGACCCCACCCGGTACCCGCACCGCGCGAGGCGCTCCCGGCCGGGCCGGGAGCGCCTCGCGCGCGGTGGTGGGCGGCCGCCGTCACCCTCGTCGACCCTGTTCGACGGCGGCCGCCCCGGAACGCCGCCGGGACCCGCTGCCCCGGCTCCTCACCGCAGGAGCTGGTGCGAGGGCCTTCCGGCGGCGTCGTCGATCTCTTCGTGTGCCTTCTGGAGCAGCTGGGACGCGAGGTCCATCAAGGCGCGTGCGCCCGCGATCTCCTCGCCGACCATGAGCTGCGGCTGGTCGGAGCGGTGGCGGTTGGCGTTGCCGTGGCCCCGGTACTCCGTACCGTCGCCGAGCCTCACCATGGCCGCCGCGCGCGTCCGGTCTCCGTCCTCGCGGAACTCCATCTCGATGTGCCATCCGACGAGTGTCTGCATACGGATCACCTCCGGCGTTACCCCTTCCAGGGTGCGCCGCGCGCGGGCTGATCGCGAGCGCATCGGATGCCGCGCCACTCCCGCCCGCGGCGGCTCCGGAGCGTGACCGTATCCCCCGGAAGAAGTTACCCACGGTTCTCATTGGTCTATACCTTGACTGGATCATGACATCGCGCTTGAGTACTGGAAGACACCCCCCACCGCGGCCCGCCCGGAGCCAACTGCGTTACCGGGCAGGGTCGTTGCACCCCTAGGAGTGATGGAGTGCTCAGAACCCGTCTCATGGCCCTGCTGACGGCGGTCCTCGTCGCCATGGGCCTCGCCGTCGCGCTGACGCCGACCGCGTCCGCCGCCTCGCCCTGCGACACGGCCCCCAACTGGCAGCAGGGCGCCTGGTACACGGCTGGCAACGTTGTCAGGTACAACGGCGCCTACTACATCGCGGAGCACGACAACCCGGGATACTCCCCGACGATCAGCACCTGGTACTGGGACCCGTACAACTGCGGCGGCGGGGGCAACCCCCAGCCGGGCGGCTTCGTCGTCAGCGAGGCCCAGTTCAACCAGATGTTCCCGGGCAGGAATTCCTTCTACACCTACAACGGCCTCACCGCGGCCCTGAGCGCCTACCCCGGCTTCGCCAAGACGGGCAGCGACACGGTCAGGAAGCAGGAGGCCGCGGCCTTCCTCGCCAACGTGAGCCACGAGACCGGCGGCCTGGTCCACATCGTGGAGCAGAACACCGCCAACTACCCGCACTACTGCGACTGGAGCCAGCCCTACGGCTGCCCGGCCGGCCAGGCCGCCTACTACGGCAAGGGCCCGATCCAGCTCAGCTGGAACTTCAACTACAAGGCGGCCGGTGACGCCCTCGGCATCGACCTGCTGAACAACCCCTGGCTCGTCCAGAACGACGCCGCCGTGGCCTGGAAGACCGGCCTCTGGTACTGGAACACCCAGTCCGGCCCCGGCTCGATGACCGGCCACAACGCCATGGTGAACGGCGCGGGCTTCGGCCACACCATCCGCTCGATCAACGGCTCCCTGGAGTGCGACGGCCGCAACCCGGCCCAGGTCCAGAGCCGCGTCACCAAGTACCAGCAGTTCGCCCAGATCCTGGGCGTGCCCACCGGCGCCAACCTCTACTGCTGACGCACCCCTGCGCACGACCGCGGGCCCCGGGCACCCCTCGCCCGGGGCCCGCTCCCCTGCCCGGCCCTCGTCCCACCGGGCCGCGTCCACGATCCCTCACCCCGGCCCTGACGCGGCGCCGATGACGACGAGGACGTCCCCGCGCCGCAGTGCCCGCGGGTCCGCACCCGCCAGTTCCACGCGTGCCGCGTGCGGCGGAGTCAGCGCGTCCCAGAAGACGCCGGGGTACTTCTCGATTCTTCGCAGCACGAAGCCGCGGTCCGCGCGCCCCCCGCTATCCGGGCGCAGCCGGTCACCGGCGGTCACAACGCCGCCGATGCACCGCACGACCAGCGCACCGCCGCCCGGGTCGCCGCGCTCGAGCGCGTCCACCTGCAGCCTCCCCTGCTCCGGCACGTTCCCTCCCCTCTCCTTCACCCGCCCACGATCCCCCACCCCGCGCAGGCAACCCCCGCCCGCCCCTCCCCGTCTCCGAGGCCGAGAGCGCGTTCGACCTGAAACAAACGCGCCCGCAACGGGGTTGAGGAGGAACCTTGATACGTGGCCGAAAAGCCTGGGCCACCGCGACAGCGGTGCTCACGGTGATGGCGGCGGCGCCCGCGGTGGCACACGCCGCACCGGCAGCGCCCGACACACGTACCGCGACATCGGCGCAGGGGAGCGCCGACGGGCTGCCGCCCGGGTGGCGGATCACCGGCGAGGGCGGGGCGAGCCACCTGGAGTGGCGCTCGCCGCGGCCCGTCCCGCACGGGGACGCCCGCGTCGAGTTCCGCGCGAACGGCGCACTGCTCGGCGTGCCCGAGCCCCAGGACGACAACCGGACCTTCCGGCTCCCCCTCGACGGGGTGAGCGCCGCCGACCTGGACGGGCTCCGGGTCGAGGCGGCCGGCCGCCGGCTCGACGCCGCCGCCGGCACCGGGAAGCACCGGGCGGTCAAGCCCGCCGTCGTGCGGCTGCCGCCCGTCCAGCCCGCCGGAGCCGTCGACCCCGGCACGAAGGGCCCGTACGCGACGACCACCGGCGAGTACGACCTGCCGTCCGTCAGGCTCCCGGGCATGCCCGAGCCCGTCGAGATGCGCGGCCTGGTCGTCGCGCCGAAGGACGCGACCGGCGAGCGGCCCGTCGCCCTCTTCCTGCACGGCCGCCACGCCACCTGCTACGTCCCCGGCAAGGGCGGCGACGAGGTGACCATCGACTGGCCCTGCGCCAAGGGCGCGCAGCCCATCCCCAGCCACAAGGGGTACCTCCGGGACCAGCAACTGCTCGCCTCCCAGGGGTACGTCACCGTCTCGATCTCCGCCAACGGCATCAACGGGCAGGACGCGGCGGTCGAGGACGCCGGCGCCCAGGCCCGCTCCTCGCTGGTCCGCGGCCACCTCGCCCGCTGGGCCGACTGGGCCGCCGACCCCGCCTCCGCGCCCGCCGCCCTGCGCAAGACCCCGAAGCCGGACCTGTCCCGGGTGCTCCTCGTCGGGCACTCGCGCGGCGGCGAGGGCGTCAACCGCGCGGCCATGGACAGCCTGTACCCGCCGCCGCCCGCCCAGGACGGCGCGCCCGGCGACGCCCGCTGGACGATCCGCGGCACCGTCCTCATCGGTCCCACGATCTTCGGCCAGAACCCGGTCGCCGACGTCCCCTCGCTCACCGTCCTGCCGGGCTGCGACGGCGACGTCTCCGACCTCCAGGGCCAGGTCTACGCCGACGGCACCCGGGGGGTGAGCCGGGGCAAGGCCCTGCACAGCTCGGTCTACATGGTCGGCGCCAACCACAACTACTTCAACAGCGAGTGGACGCCCGGCCAAGCCGCGGCCCCCGCCGACGACGACTTCTGGCACGACCCCCAGGCCCCGGACCCGCTCTGTTCGCCCGGCCGGGCCGGCCGTCTCACCGCCGACCAGCAGCACCGGGCCGGCGCCACCTACATCGCCGCCGCGGCACGGCTGTTCGTCGACGGCGACGACCACGTGCGCGAACTCCTCGACGGCACCGGGCGCCGCGCACCCTCCGCCGACCCGGCCAGGGTGCTGACCCACGCGGTCGGCGGCGACCGGTCCGCCGGCTTCCTGCCGGACGACCCGCTGAAGGTCTCCGGCGCCCGCCTCTGCGACGCCGTCGCCCCCGGCGGCTCCGCCTGCCTCGGCGAGGGCGTCGTCGGGACCTCGCCGCACTTCGCCTACTGGCGCCCGGAGCACGAGGCCGGCCGCCGCGCGATCGCCCTCGCCTGGACGGCCCCGGGCACGCCCGCCCGCGTGACGCCCGAGAAGCCGCTCTCCGCCAAGGGCGCGACGTCCCTCGCCCTGCGCATCGCCGTCCCGCCGAACAGCCGGGGCACCCAGTTCGACGTCGCCGTGAAGGACGCGTCGGGCAAGCGCGCGAACCTGGGACGGGTCCGCGTCGACGGCCTGCCCGGCACCGACCGCACCTCCTCGTACTGGGCCCAGGAGGTCCGCGTACCGCTGACCGCGGCGAACGCCGCGAAGCTCGACCTCGCCCAGGTCGCCTCCCTGGAGCTGGTCCCCGTCTCGCGTTCCGGCAAGGCCTGGCTGATCGACGCCTGGGCCTGGCAGCCGGGCACGCCCGCGGTCGAGGCCGCGCCGCTCACCCGCGTGGACCTCGGCCGGCTCACCGTCGAGGAGGGCGACTCCGGCAGCCGCACCTACACGGTGCCCGTCCGCACCACCGGCGAGAACACGGGCACGGTGCGCCTCTACGTGATCGACCCGGAGACGGGCACCACGACCGACCGCCTGGTCCAGGTCGGTCCCGGCACGGCGGGCATCGACGTCCGGGTCACCGTCACCGGCAACACGCGCTACGGCTGGGGCACCGCGCACGACGTCCTGGTCAAGGCCGTCCGGGGCACGGTCGTCGGCGCCGACTCCGGCGGCGTCACGGCCACCGAGGACGACCCCATGCCGAAGGTGAGCCTCCGGCCCGTCGCCGCCGACGTCACCGAGGGCAAGCCGCTGACCTGGCGGATCTCCCTCTCCGAGCCCGCCGACGTCGAGATCCCGGTCGTGGCCGAGCTGACGGCAGTCCCCGACGGCCGCGCCGAGCTCTCCTCGGCCGACGTCGACCAGGACTGGCTGCGCATGCTCGTGGAAGAGATCCCGAACCCGGCCGTCCCGCTCTCCGAACTGGACTACCGCACCCTGTGGACCACGGTCCCGGCCGGTGACACCACCACGGAACTGACCGTCCCGACCGTCCGCGACCGGCTGCGTGAGCCCGTCGAGTACGTCCGCCTCCAGCTCGTCGACGACGAGGGCAGCCCGACCGGGCAGCCCTTCGAAGGCCGCGTCCGCAACGTGTCGTAGGCCTTCCGGGGCCTACGCGCCCACGGCCTCACGGCCTCCGGGTGAAGGAGCACCACACCACCTTGCCCGGCTCGCGCTCGCCGACACCCCAGGTGTCGGCGAGCGCGCCGACGATCAGCAGCCCACGCCCCGACTCCTCGCCGGAGCCGGGTCCGCCGGGAATCGCCGGCCGTCCGTCCCCGCTGTCGTGCACCTCGACACGGAGACGGCGGCCGGCGTCCTCGTTCACCAGCCGCACCAGATAGCCGCGTCCGGGCGGGACCCCGTGCACGAGCGCGTTGGCCGCCAACTCGTCCGCGCACAGCAGCACGTCGTCCACCCGGTCCCCGTCCCAGCCCCATCCGCGCACCACCTCCCGGACGAACTCCCGCACCTCCCGCACCGAACGCCGTTCCCGCCGCCAGAACCGCTCGCGCACAACCTCGGCGCGCATCGTCGTATCCACGGCGCCGAGCCTCCCGGCCCACGCTCTCCCGCATCAGTGCGCCCGCCCGTACACCTCTTCTGTACGGGCCGCCCGGGCGTAACGCACACCCTGGTCAGGGGAGTTGTACGTGCATGAGCTCCGTGCGACGCCACCGGAAGAACGCCTCGGCCATGCGACTCCTCGGCCGCCAGCTCGCCCGCTTCCGCGAGACCGCCGGTCTCACCCAGCGCGACCTGGCCACCGAGCTCAACCTGGCCGAGGAGACCGTCGCCTCCATCGAACAGGGCCGCCGCCCCCTCAAGCCCGACCTCGCCGACCGCCTCGACGCCCGACTCGACACCAAGGGCGCGCTCCTGGTCGCGGTGGAGAACATGCCCGAGGTGGACCTGATCCCGGCGTGGGCGGAGGAGTTCCTCGACAGGGAGCAGGAGGCGCTGGCTCTCGCCTCGTACGAGAACCAGGTGGTCCCGGGGCTGCTGCAGACGGCCGACTACGCGCGGGCCGTCTTCGCGAGCCGCATTCCCGTGATGGACAAGGACGAGATCGAGGCACAGACCGAGCGTCGTCTGGTGCGCCGGCGCATTCTCCAGAGCACACCTCGGCGCAGCGTCAGCTTCGTCCTCTGGGAGGCGGTGCTGCACGTACCGTTGGGCGGTACGCACGTTCACCGGGCGCAGCTCGCGCATCTTCGCTCGCTCACCGAACTGCCCGGCCTCGCAATCCAGGTGATGCCGTTCACGCACACGACGCACCCGGCACTCGACGGGGCGTTCGTGCTCCTGGAGACTCCGGACCACCAGCACCTGGCCTACACGGAGACACAGCGCGGCAGCCACCTCATCCATGCACCGGACGAGGTCAGCATCCTGGCCCAGAGATATGCGATGCTGCGAACACTGGCCCTCGATCCTGACGACACCAGGGGCCTGCTGGATCGGCTGCTAGGAGAGACATGAGTGCCCGCCTGACCTGGTTCAAGTCGAGCTACAGCGGCAGCGATGGGGGCAACTGCCTCCAACTCGCCTACGAACGGCGCGCGTCGGGCCACAGCGACCGCCGGGGGGCCGAGCCCACCGTCCACATCCGCGACTCCAAGACCCCCACCGGTCCCGTCCTCACCCTCACCCCCACCGCCTGGGCCTCCTTCGTGGACCACCTGGTCTGAGCGGCCGGATCGCTCACCCGTACAGGCCCGCGCCCGACGCGCCCCCGCGGAACCCGGGCAGCCCCTGCGTTACTGGCCTCGGACGCATCGGACCGTCGGCAGAGGGAGCAAGCCATGACCGCAGACACCGGCCGCGTGATCGGCACCATCACCGTCTCGGCCGACGGGTACACCGCCGGGCACCACCAGACCGAGGAGCGCCCCTTCGGTGACGACGGGGGCGACGGGTCGGGCGCCGTGCTCCACGCCTGGATGTTCGAGACCCCGGACGAGAACCGGGCCGAGATCGAGCGGTTCGGCGAGGCCCGGGCGTACATCATGGGGCGCAACATGTTCGGTCCCGTGCGCGGCGGCTGGGACCGGCCGTGGGACGGCTGGTGGGGCGACGAACCCCCCTTCCGCTCACCGGTGTTCGTCCTCACCCACCACGCCCGCGAGCCGCAGCCGATGGCCGGCGGCACGACCTTCCACTTCGTCACCGACGGCATCACCGCCGCCCTGGCCCGCGCCCGCGCATCGGCCGGGGACGGGGAGGTCGCCGTCGTCGGCGGCGCCACGACCCTGAACCAGTACCTCGCCGCCGGCCTGATCGACGAACTCCGCCTCGCCATCTCCCCGGTCACCCTCGGCAGCGGCACCCGCCTCTTCGAGGGCGTCCCGCCCCTGAAGCTGGAACAGCTCTCCTCCCGCGCGGCGAGCCTGGTCACGCACGTGACCTACCGCGTCCTGCGCTGACCGGTCGGGAGCACGCGCCGAGATGCACGCGCGGTGCCACGCTGCCCGCCGGGTCATGCCGCGCGTCTGATCACCGCCGGTCCGAGGCGTCGCCTCACGAGTTCCCATTCGACTCGCGTGGCTTGGAATCCCTGGCCGCGTGCGGCCTCCGCGGCACTCTTCGCCTCCGCGAGAGACAGGCACAGAGCGTCCCGGAATGCCTTCAAGACCTGCCCGGAGTTCCGAGCGTCGTTCCTGAGAAGCAGCACATACTCCCCGTGCTCCGCAACGAGCGCCGCCCGGACATCCGCAGGAGCAGGTCCCCAGTCACCGTCGCACGCGATCGTCCCGCAGCGGGCGCACGAGTAGTCGGCCTCCCAGCGGAGCCGGTTCGCCCGGATGAGCTGCACGACCCATCGCTCACTCTCAGCCCCGCATGTCCCGCATGCGCTCACGGTACGAACTGCCTGCTCGTCCATCCCTGCTCTCCCGCCCCGCGTCGATCTCAAGCCCACCGAACATCATTCGCACCCCCCGTCACTGTTCGGGGCAAGCCCGTTCGGCCTCCGCGTGGTGCGGGTATGCCCCGCCCTGCCGACCGCGCATCCGGGTTCGGCAGGGGGAACTTCACATGGGGGAAGCGTGCGTACTCGTGTCTCCGGCCTCGGCCTCGGTGCCGTCCGTGGTGACTATCCGCTCATGACGCCGGCGGTGGGCAGCACACTGCAGGTGCTGCGGGGGTTCCTGCTGTTGCTCTGGATCGCCATGGTCTTCCTCACGATCTTCACCCCGGACCAGGTCGGTCTCAACCTCCTCTGGACGACGCTGGTGGTGGTCGCGGTGTACGCCGTGAAGTTCGGCTGGCGCCTGCTGACCGCCCGGCTCGGCATGAACAGGTGCTACCTGCTGACGGACGGCGTGGCCGTCACCAACCGCTTCGGCCGCATACGCGACTCCGTGGCGTGGAGCGACGTCACCGGGGTCCAGCAGACGGCCGTCGTGGGCCTCGTCAGCGGCGCCCACCGCATGGAGATCTCCCGCAACCGGTCCCCCAAGCCCCTCTGGTTCGTGGCCCCGGGCGCGAAGGCGCCCCTGGTGGACGCATTCCTCGCCGAGGGCCGCCGCGCGGGCGCGCTCCCATAGGAGGGCCGGGGGCCACGGCATCGCGCGGATGCCCCTACAGCTCGGAGAACGGCCGCTCCGTACCCCAGTCGAACGCGTACGCCCGGTGCCGCGAGCAGTACGTGACCCGTCCGGCGCGGCCCTCCCGCCCCAG
The DNA here is from genome assembly GCF_016919245.1 of Streptomyces zhihengii. Classification (NCBI taxonomy): domain Bacteria; kingdom Bacillati; phylum Actinomycetota; class Actinomycetes; order Kitasatosporales; family Streptomycetaceae; genus Streptomyces; species Streptomyces zhihengii. The sequence continues at coordinate 3,681,474 of NZ_JAFEJA010000001.1, forward strand.
CTCCGTGAGCAGGAACTCCTCCATGACCAGGGCCGCGGCCTCCGGCAGGTAATCGGCCAGGGGATACGCGAGGGAGTCCACGACGACGGCCACGCCACCCGGACGGGCCTCGACCAGCTCCCTGCCGCACAGGCTGACGCCCAGGCACAGCCAGGCGAGGTCCTGCCAGTGGACACCGCCCTCCGGAGGCACGAGCCACACACCTCTGCCGACGACGACCCCGGCGGGCGGCCTGCTCGCCACGGGCCGCAACTCCGCCGACAGATCCGCCGCCAGACCACCGATCGGGCTCCTGAAGCGGAATCTGGTCTGCACGGGATCACCTCCGGTCGAACCCAACGACAGGGACGGCAGGTCTCCGGTCCGTGGAGATCCCCGAGGAGGTGAGCCTGCTGCCGGCCCAGCCGTCAGCACTCCCCCGCCCGGCTCGTCACCTGGTACGTGAACTCCGGGAGGCGCACCTTCGAGGACTCGCCCAGTCCGCCCGGGGCCACGGTCTCGCCCAGCCGGTGTGGGCGCGGGTGACGTCCATGCAGAACCAGGCACTCGCACCGTCGGCGGACACCGCGTACCGGGCGTGGTCCGCCGTCGCCTCGCCCGTCACCTCGGCGGACACCCCGAACTGCGGGGCGTCGCCGCTGCCGTGCTCCACGATCTCCTGCCGGACCTTGATGCCGTAGGCGCCGTCGAAGTCCTCGGGGGTGTCGGGTCCGTCGAGCGGGCCGCCGTGGGCGGAGCTGCCGTTCAGGGAGGCGGTGGCGCCCTCGACCGCCGAGGTCAGCTCGTCGTCGCTCCACCCGATGTCGTCCTGGGCCTTCAGCCCCTGGAAGCCGGTGACGATCCCCCCGGCGGCCATCGCGACCAGCAGGAGCCGTGCCACGACGAAGGAGGCGTTCGAGACGTCGGGGGCCGAGGGGTTGCGGGCGGTACGCCAGGCGCGGACGCGGTCCGCCTTGACGCACGCCATCAGCAGGAGCAGCCCCGCGAGGACGAACGTCGTCACTGCCATACCCGTCATGCCCGATCCTCCGCCTCGTCGCCGTACCGGCACCGCCCGCTCTTCGAACAGCGCACGACTCTAGACGCTGCGGCCGAAGCCGTGCGGCGCGGTCATCCGGCGGGGCCGACCGGACGTCCCGCCACGGCGTCCGCGACGCGTGCCGTCTCCGCGTGCCAGTGGGGGTGTTCGGCCCAGAACTCCGGTGGCTGCGCGGCCACCGCCGCGAGCAGGTCGTCCTCGAACCAGCCTCCGGCAGCCTGCCGCGGCAGCGAGGCGCGCAGGAGGTCGAGCGCGACGGGGACCAGGACCGCAGCACCCACGCGCTGGCCGAGGAGGCGGATCATGTCCCAGGTGCCGAGCGCTCCGACCGGGCGGCGGCGCAGCGCGTGGACGGCCTCGACCAGAGCGGTCACCGGCGGCCCGGGAGCCGGCCAGACGTCACCCTCCAGCTCCTCCAACGACCGCGCCGTGTCGATGCCGTGCGCGGGGAGCGGCGGTGGCGGGGCCGCCTCGGGACGCACGGCGCGATCGACGTTCCACCGCACGGGCAGGTCCGCGTCGCAGACGGCGCAGACGTAGTGGTCGTCCTTGACGACGCAGGTGGTGCCGCACTCCTCGCAGCGGCGGAAGACCGCCGCATGGGTGAAGTGTGCCGGGCGGGCGAGAGCGCAGGCGTCCAGGGCAGCCGCGACGCGGGGGAAGGACGCCGGCTCCGGGCAGTAGCCCGTCGAGAAGTTGGAGATCTCCTCGACCTCCCAGCCGCCGGAGTCCGGACGGAACAGGACCTCGCCCGCCCCGTGGACCGGGAGCCGCCCGGCGCAGGCGACATGCTCCGAACGCCGGGGGGCCAGGCGCAGCAGGCCGTCGGCGCCGACGGTGTACGTGAAGGGCTGCGCCAGGTCCGCCGCGGTCTGCTCCGCAGCCCAGCGCGCGAACTCCTCACGGGTGGCGACCGGGACGCCGCCGGGCGCGTCAGGGGCCGCGGCCGCGAGCTCGGGTGGTCCGATGTACGGGTACAGAAGCGGACCAGGCCCGGTGTCGCGAAGCGGGGGCGGCCCGGCATCCCGCAGCGGGTGCCGCCCGGCGTCGTCGCGCGGGCCGGGGCGCACGGCGTCGCGCGGGCCGGGGCGCACGGCGTCGCCGTGCGGGCCGGAGGCGGCGTCGCCGTGCGGCCCCGCCCCGGTGTCCGTCTCCCGACGCGCCCCGTCCACGCCCCCGGCCCCCGCCGCCCCCGGGCGGCTCAGTCCGTCGCGCCGATGCGGCGGGCGACCTCCGTCGCCCAGTACGTGAGGATCATGTTCGCGCCGGCGCGCTTGATGCCGAGCAGGGTCTCGGCGATGGCGGCCTCGCGGTTGATCCAGCCCTTCTCGGCGGCCGCCTCGACCATCGCGTACTCGCCGCTGATCTGGTACGCCGCGACCGGCACGTCGACCGACTCCGCGACCTTCGCCAGGATGTCGAGGTAGGGGCCCGCGGGCTTGACCATGACCATGTCGGCGCCCTCCTCCAGGTCCAGCGCCAGCTCCCGCAGCGACTCGCGGACGTTGGCCGGGTCCTGCTGGTAGGTCTTGCGGTCGCCGGTGAGCGAGGAGCCGACGGCCTCGCGGAAGGGGCCGTAGAAGGCGGAGGAGTACTTCGCGGTGTACGCGAGGATCGACACGTCCTCCTTGCCGATGGTGTCCAGGGCGTCGCGGACGACCCCGATCTGACCGTCCATCATGCCGCTGGGGCCCACCACATGGACGCCCGCGTCCGCCTGGACCTGCGCCATCTCGGCGTAGCGCTCCAGGGTGGCGTCGTTGTCGACCCGGCCGTCGGCCGTGAGGACGCCGCAGTGGCCGTGGTCGGTGTACTCGTCGAGGCACAGGTCGGACATGATGACGAGCTCGTCGCCGACCTCGGCCCGCACGTCGCGGATCGCGACCTGGAGGATGCCCTCCGGGTCGGTGCCGGCGGTGCCGAGCGCGTCCTTCTTGCCGTCCTCGGGCACGCCGAAGATCATGATCCCGGCGACGCCCGCCTCGCGGGCCTCGACGGCCGCCTTCCGCAGGGTGTCCCGGGTGTGCTGCACGACCCCGGGCATGGCCTGGATCGGCACGGGCTCGCCGATGCCCTCGCGCACGAAGGCGGGGAGGATCAGGTCGGCCGGGTGCAGCCGCGTCTCGGCGACCATGCGCCGCAGGGCGGGGGTGGTCCGGAGCCGCCGGGGGCGGGCACCGGGGAAGGATCCGTACGCAGTCATACGGGCCACGCTACGCCCGCCCCGCACGGGCGATTACCGACACCGCGTCGGCGGGCGGGGCCAGCCCGGTCAGCAGCCGTCGAGTGCGGCACGGAGGCGGCCGAGGCCCTCCGCCCGCCGGAGGTCCCGGTCGGGCATGCCGTCGTCCCGGCGCCACCGCCAGGCCGAGAACATCGCCCAGTTCAGGGCGCGGCACCGCCGCACCAGGGCCTGGTCGGCCCCCGGGTAGTACGGCGCCGCAGCCTCGGGCGCGTGGGCGAGGTCGAACTCGACGGGCCCCCGGCAGCAGGTGGCGAGGTCGACGAGGAGCGGACCGCAGCTCGTGGCGAGGAGGTTGCCCGGGTGGGGCTCGCCGTGCAGGAGCTGGTCGCCGCCTCTCCGGGCGTCGAGCAGCGCGGCGAGGCCGCCGAGCGTGCCGGCGAGCAGCCGCCGCTCGGCGACGGGCAGTTCGGGCGACCGGTCCCGGTCCTCGACCTCCCGGAGCGCCGCGGCGACACGGTCGGTGACATGGGGCGTCTCCAGGCCGGACGACGCTCCGGCCCGGCGCAGGGCGGTGTGGTGCCGGTGGAGCGCGTCCGCGTAGGCCGCGGGCGCGACCTCCGGCGCCACGGGCGGGTGGTACGTCCAGAGCGAGACCGCGAAACCGTCCCTACGGTGCACGCGGGCCTCGACCCGGGGGTCGAGCCCGGCCACCGGGGCGCCGGTGTCCGCGAGCCGGCGCGCGACCTCCACCTCGAACGCGGACTCGGCCGCGAGCCGCGCGGGCGCGACCCGGGCCAGCACCTCGCAGGGGACCAGGCGCAGCGCGACACGGTCCGAGTCGTGGACGACGATCACGTCGTCCACCGGGAGGCCCAGGCGCGCGGCGGTCGCCCGGCCCGCCTCGACCGCGCGGTGGAGTTCTGCCGGTTCCATGCGTCCTCCCTGGTCGCGCCCGTCGCCCCGGGGCGGCGCGCCTGTCCCGGCCCGGTACGCCCGGGCCCGCTCCGTGGCGCGCCGGCCCCGGTCCCCGGCCCGGTACGCCCGGGCCCGCTCCGGCTCCGCCGGGGGCGGCGGCAAGCATCGCAGGGCGGGCCCGCACGGGCCCCTGGTTTTCGTGCGCCGCCGCGCACGCACGGCCCGGGGAGCGCGCGGGCGCCTGGATGGGGGACACCCCCGGGACCGTCCGATCCCCCACGGCCCGGCACCCCGCCGGAACGGGCCCCGCCCCAGGTCCACCAGAGCCCCCGGGGCCCGGCGCAGCACCCGGCACTCCCAGCGCCCCGGGCCCCAGGCACCCGGCACCCCGCCGAAACGGGCCCCGGCCCCAGGCACCGCACTCCCAGCGCCCCCGGGCCCCCGGGCCCCAGAGCCCGCGGCCCTCTCAGCGCCCCCGGCGCACCACCCCCGCGCTACGGACGCGTCGCCGTCACGACCCACGCGGCGGAGCCGAAGCGGACGCCGTCCGGGGTGGCGTGGGCCTCCAGGTCGGCGCGGAGGGTGGCGAGGGCGCGGGCGCGGCCGGCCTCGTCGAGTTCCTCCAGCATCCAGCCGAGCATGCCGGAGACGAAGGAGTAGGCCTCGTCGACGGTGCGGCCGAAGCGCATGGACAGCCGGTGGTCGTCGAAGTGCGGCGTGCGGAATCCGGCGGCGAGGAGGCGCTCGCGCACGGTGTCCGGGTCCGACATGAAGAACGGCCCGGGCGCGTCCGCCGGCGGGGGGCCGACGTCCCGGCCGTCGGCGAGGTCCGCCACGAAGGAGCGGAACCACTCGTTGCGGGAGACGTCCTGCCACACCAGCAGCACCAGCCGCCCGCCCGGACGCAGGGCCCTGGCGACGTTGCGGAAGGCGGCCACCGGGTCGGCGAAGAACATCGAGCCGAGCCGGCTGATGGCGACGTCGAAGGACGCCTCGTCGAAGGGGTGGGTCTGGGCGTCGGCGTGCTCGTGGCGGATGCTGTCGAGCCCCTCGCGCTCCGCCTCGCGGCGGGCGACCGCCAGCAGCGGCCCGGAGAGGTCCACGCCCAGCACGGGGCCGCTCACCGTGAGCCGGGCCGCGGCACGCGAGGTGAGCCCCGCGCCGCAGCCGACGTCGAGGACCCGCTCGCCCCGCTGGAGGTGGGCGGCGTCCAGGAAGGGGCCCTGGTAGGCGTGGACGGCACGGTCGAAGTCGGCGGCGTGCTCCGCCCAGTACGTGCCCTGGTCGCCGTCCCAGGACTGTGCCTGGTCGGCGTTGGAAGGATCGACGCGCAGCGTCCTGGAGTCCATGTGACCGTCACCCACTCGTCCCGCGCCCGCCCGTGCTCCGGCGCCCTTGCCTCCGGTGTACTGCGTCGGCGGCCCTCCTGTCGAACACCCCGGCCCCGGTGTCGCCCCGTGCGGGGCGACACCCGCCCGACGCGACCCGGACCGGACGCTCACCGTGACGGCCGCGACTGCTAGGACACCCCCGCCCGACGCAACCCGGACCGGAACCTCACCATGACGACCACGACCGCCAGGACACCCCCGCCCGACGCAACCCGGACCGGAACCTCACCATGACGACCACGACCGCTAGGACACCCCCGCCCGACGCGGCCCGGACCGGAACCTCACCATGACGACCACGACCGCCAGGACACCCCCGCCCGACGCGGCGTGCGTCATGCGCGGCCGGCCGCCCCGGCGGACCGCCGGGGCGGCACCCGCGCGCAACGCGGCGTGGCCGGGCGGGAGCCTTCTCCCGCCCGGCCACGCCGGACACATCCCTGGACGCCGGGGGCGTCAGGTCGTCGTGCGACGCCTGCGCCCGCCCGGGCGCCGTTCCGACGGCCGGGTCACGTGCTCGCCGGCCTCCACGGCCGCGGCCCGGCGCGCGGCGCCGAACTCCGCGAGCGCCTCGGCGAGGCGGTGCACCGACGGCTCGGGCGACAGGACGTCGACCCGCAGGCCGTGCTCCTCGGCCGTCTTGGCGGTCGCGGGGCCGATGCACGCGATCACGGTCACGTTGTGCGGCTTGCCGGCGATGCCGACGAGGTTCCGCACGGTCGACGAGGAGGTGAAGAGCACCGCGTCGAACCCGCCGCCCTTGATCGCCTCCCGGGTCTCGGCCGGCGGCGGCGAGGCGCGCACGGTCCGGTAGGCGGTGACGTCGTCGACCTCCCAGCCGAGCTCGATCAGCCCGGCGACCAGCGTCTCGGTCGCGATGTCGGCACGCGGCAGGAAGACGCGGTCGATCGGGTCGAAGACCGGGTCGTAGGGCGGCCAGTCCTCCAGCAGCCCGGCGGCGGACTGCTCGCCGCTCGGCACCAGGTCCGGCTTGACGCCGAAGTCGACCAGCGCCGCCGCCGTCTGCTCGCCGACCGCCGCGACCTTGATCCCGGCGAAGGCGCGCGCGTCGAGCCCGTACTCCTCGAACTTCTCGCGCACCGCCTTGACCGCGTTGACCGAGGTGAAGGCGATCCACTCGTAGCGTCCGGTGACCAGGCCCTTGACCGCTCGCTCCATCTGCTGGGGCGTGCGCGGGGGCTCGACCGCGATGGTCGGGACCTCGTGCGGGACCGCGCCGTAGGAGCGGAGCTGGTCGGAGAGCGAGGCCGCCTGCTCCTTGGTGCGCGGCACCAGGACCTTCCAGCCGAAGAGCGGCTTGGACTCGAACCACGCGAGCTGGTCGCGCTGCGCCGCGGCGCTGCGTTCGCCGACCACGGCTATGACCGGCTGGTGCCCGTCCGGGGACGGCAGCACCTTGGCCTGCTTCAGGGTCTGCGCGATGGTGCCCAGCGTCGCCGTCCACGTCCGCTGGCGGGTGGTGGTGCCGGCGACGGTGACGGTGAGCGGGGTGTCCGGCTTGCGGCCGGCCGCCACCATCTCGCCGGCCGCCGCGGCGACCGAGTCGAGCGTGGTGGAGACGACGGCCGTGCCGTCGCTCGCCCCGACCTCGGTCCAGCAGCGGTCGGACGCCGTGCGGGCGTCGACGAACCGGACGTCGGCGCCCTCCGAGTCCCGCAGCGGGACACCGGCGTACGCGGGCACGCCGACGGCCGTGGCGATGCCCGGCACGACCTCGAAGGGAATGCCCTCGGCGGCGCAGGCGAGCATCTCGCGGCCCGCGTCCGTGTCCAGGCCCGGGTCGCCGGTCACGGCACGGACGACCCGCTTGCCGCCGCGCGCGGCCTCCATGACAAGATTGGCCGCGTCCCTGAGAACAGGGATGCCGGCGGACACTGACGCGTCGTCAACTACCGTCAGCTCAGGCGTGCTTACGCCCGCCCGGGCATGGCTGCGGACGACCTCCAGCACAGCGGGCTCGGCGACCAGGACGTCCGCGCCGGAGAGCGCCTCCACGGCGCGCAGGGTCAGCAGACCGGGGTCGCCGGGACCGGCACCCAGGAAGGTGACGTGCCCGTGTGCCGGGAGGGCCGGATGGTTCGAGGTGGTGGGGCTCAAAGTGCTCGCTCCCCCATAAGACCGGCCGCACCCTTGGCGAGCATCTCGGACGCGAGTTCGCGACCGAGCGCGATGGCGTCGCCGTGCGACGTGGGTACGGGACCGGTGGTGGACAGCTGCACCAGCGCGGAGCCGTCGGTCGTGCCGACGACGCCCCGCAGGCGCATTTCGGTGGCATCCTGTCCGTCGTCCAGCAGGTCGGCCAGCGCACCCACAGGTGCGGAGCAGCCGGCCTCCAGGGCGGCGAGCAGGGAGCGCTCGGCGGTCACGGCGACCCGCGTGCGCGGGTCGTCGAGCTCGGCGAGCGCGGCGACGAGTGCGGCGTCGGCCGCCGGACACTCGATCGCCAGGGCCCCCTGGCCGGGGGCGGGCAGGACGAAGTCGACCGACAGGAAGTCGGTCACCTCGTCGGTCCTGCCGATGCGGTGGAGTCCGGCGGCGGCGAGCACGACGGCGTCGAGTTCCCCGCTCCGGACGTATCCGATCCGGGTGTCGACGTTGCCGCGGATCGGCACGGTCTCGATGCGCAGCCCGTGGGAGCGGGCGTACGCGTTGAGCTGCGCCATGCGGCGCGGCGAGCCGGTGCCGACGCGGGCGCCGTCCGGCAGCCGGTCGAAGGCGAGCCCGTCGCGGGCGACGAGCGCGTCGCGCGGGTCCACCCGCGGGGGCACGGCGGCCACGGTGAGGCCCTCGTGCTCGGCGGTGGGCAGGTCCTTCAGGGAGTGGACGGCGAAGTCCACCTCGCCGCCCAGCAGCGCGTCGCGCAGCGCGGCGACGAACACCCCGGTGCCGCCGATCTGCGACAGGTGCTCACGGGAGGTGTCCCCGTACGTCGTGATCTCGACGAGCTCGACGTCCCGGCCGGTGGCGCGGCGCACCGCCTCGGCCACGTGCCCGGACTGGGCCATGGCGAGCTTGCTGCGCCTGGTCCCGAGCCTCAGTGCCCTCTCGGTCATACTCGCCCTCGGTTCTTGACGTCTGCGTCATTCAGATCGGCCCGGCTGACGGAGGCGACCGTCTCCGGGTCGAGGTCGAACAGGGTCCGCAGCGCGTCCGCGTACCCGGCTCCGCCGGGCTCTCCGGCCAGTTGCTTGACCCGCACCGTGGGGGCGTGCAGGAGCTTGTCCACCACACGGCGCACGGTCTGGGTGATCTCGGCGCGCTGCTTCTCGTCGAGTCCGGTGAGCCGCCCGTCGAGGCGGGCCAGTTCGCCGGCCACCACGTCGGCCGCCATGGTGCGCAGCGCGACGACGGTCGGAGTGATGTGGGCGGCGCGCTGGGCGGCGCCGAAGGCGGCCACCTCGTCGGACACGAGGGTGCGCACCTGGTCCACGTCGGCGGCCATCGGCGCGTCGGCGGAGGCGTCGGCGAGGGACTCGATGTCGACGAGGCGCACGCCGGTGAGGCGGTGCACGGCGGCGTCGACGTCCCGCGGCATGGCGAGGTCGAGCAGCGCGAGGCGCACGGGGCCGCCGTCGCCGGCGGCGGGCGCCGGGCGGGCGGAGTGCTGCGGGGCCCGGGGGGTGCTCGCGGCCCAGGCGGCGTGCTGCGTGAGCGAGCCGGCGGGGGTGTCGTCGAGCCCGACGGGGCATTCGGAGCCTGGGGCAACGTCCACGCCGCCGGTCACGCCGGTGATCGCCGCGCGGGCGGACCGCGCGGATTCGTCGTCGAAGGCGCCGGGGGCGTCGGCGGCGCCGGGCAGCTCGGCCACCCGTCCGTCACGGGCGGCGGCCGCCGCCAGGCGGGCCACCAGGCTGCCCTCGGGGGCGCGCAGGTCGGCGCCCTTCCGGGCGGCGGGCACCACGTGCTGGGCCACGGCCGCGGCGACGGTCCCGGCGTTGAGGACGAGGCCGGTCGCGCCGGTGCAGGACACCACCACGTCGGCACGTGTCAGCTCGTGCTCCACCTCGGACATGGGGACGGCCACGGCGCGCACGCCGGTCTCCGACAGGGCGGCGGCCAGCCGGTCGGCACGCTCCCGGGTCCGGTTGGCGACGACGAGTTCGCGTACGCCGAGCCGGGCCAGCGTGGTCGCGGCGAGCGAGGACATGGAGCCCGCGCCGATGACCAGCGCCCGCTTGTCGGCGGCCCAGGTCCCGACGGGCTCGCCGGCGGCGAGCTGCTCCAGGCCGAAGGTGACGAGCGACTGCCCGGCCCGGTCGATCCCGGTCTCGCTGTGGGCGCGCTTGCCGACCCGCAGCGCCTGCTGGAACAGGTCGTTGATCAGCCGCCCGGCGGTGTGCAGTTCCTGTCCGCGGGCCAGGGCGTCCTTGATCTGGCCGAGGATCTGGCCCTCGCCGACGACCATCGAGTCGAGTCCGCACGCCACCGAGAACAGGTGGTGCACGGCCCGGTCCTCGTAGTGCACGTACAGATAGGGGGTGAGCTCCTCCAGGCCGACGCCGCTGTGCTGGGCGAGCAGCGTGGAGAGCTCCGCGACACCGGCGTGGAACTTGTCGACGTCCGCGTAGAGCTCGATGCGGTTGCACGTCGCGAGGACCGCGCCCTCGGTCGCGGGCTCTGCGGCCAGGGTGTCCTGCAACAGCTTGACCTGCGCGTCAGCGGAGAGCGACGCGCGTTCCAGCACGCTCACCGGGGCGCTGCGATGACTCAGTCCGACCACCAGGAGACTCATGCCGGCATCACGGCGGGCATGTCCCCGTCAGGTCCCTTCCGCGCCGAGGACTCGGCTTCCTCGCCGGCCTTCCGCTGCTCGTGGAAGGCGAGGATCTGCAGCTCGATCGAGAGGTCGACCTTGCGCACGTCGACGCCGTCCGGCACGGACAGCACGGTGGGGGCGAAGTTGAGGATGGAGGTGACACCGGCGGCGATCAGCCGCTCGCAGACCTGCTGGGCGGCGCCGGCGGGCGTCGAGATCACGCCGATCGAGACGCCGTTGTCACTGATGATCTTCTCCAGCTCGTCCGTGTGCTGGACGGGGATTCCCGCGACGGGCTTGCCCGCCATCGACGGGTCGGCGTCGATCAGCGCGGCGACACGGAAGCCGCGGGACGCGAAGCCGCCGTAGTTGGCGAGCGCGGCGCCGAGGTTTCCGATGCCGACGATGACGACCGGCCAGTCCTGGGTGAGCCCCAGCTCACGGGAGATCTGGTAGACGAGATACTCGACGTCGTAGCCGACGCCCCGGGTCCCGTAGGAGCCCAGGTAGGAGAAGTCCTTGCGCAGCTTCGCGGAGTTGACGCCCGCCGCCGCGGCGAGCTCCTCGGAGGAGACCGTGGGCACGGACCGCTCCGACAGAGCCGTCAGCGCGCGGAGGTACAGCGGGAGCCGGGCGACGGTGGCCTCGGGGATTCCTCGGCTACGGGTCGCCGGTCGGTGATTTCGGCCAGTTGCCACGATGCTCCTGGGGGATGAGCGAGGCTGCAGGCGGCCGTGTGTCTCAAGACCGCCCCGTCGAATGCAGGCTATGTCTTTGTGAACGCGTGCACAAAGATGGTGTCCGCTTTGTCCGTGCAAAGTGATGGGGGTCACGCGATCCGGGGGCCCGATCCTGGAACCGCGCACCGTCCAGGGCCGTTCGGGGCTCGAAGGGGACAAAGGCGTACACACTCCTCGCGACGTCGCCCCCCGAGACCGCTTGGCGACACCACTGTGCCCTGTGCACCCGCCCTGCGGACAGGGCCCGGAGCCCCCTGGATTCCCGGCCCCCTCACCGCCCCCTCACTCCCGCAGCGCCCGGCGCAGCCGCGCCGGGTCCACCCGCCAGAAGGTGTGCTGCTCACCGTCGACCAGCACCACCGGGATCTGCTCCCAGTAGGCGCGGTGCAGCTCCTCGTCCCGGGTGATGTCCTTCTCCTCGAACGACGCCCCGGTCTCGGCGCACACGACCCGCACGACCTCGCGCGCGTCGTCGCACAGATGACAGCCGGGCTTGCCGATCAGCGTGACGACACGCTCGTCGGCCTTCTTCTTCGTACGGCGCAGCAGCGGACTCATGCCCTCCATTCTGGCCGCGCCGGACGGCCCCGTTTAACGGCGCGGACCCGGACTGTTCACGTCACCGCATCCCGCCGGGTCGGGAGCGGTGACGCGGACTGGCTATGCTCACGACATGGCCGCACTGGGATGGCTCACCCCCCGAAGGCGCTCCGCCACCGCACGCAGCGTGCTGGCAGGCGAGGCCGCAGCCGAGGCAGCCCGCAAGTCCTCGCAGACCATCGAGGCGCTCCAGGAGCTCGAGGGCGAGCACGCGCCGCCCGCCGAACCGGTCTTCCCCGTCGCCGGTGACGTGCACGCCGCCGCCTTCTTCGACCTCGACAACACGGTGATGCAGGGCGCGGCGATCTTCCACTTCGGCCGCGGGCTGTACAAGCGCAAGTTCTTCCACCGCAGCGAACTGGCCCGGTTCGCCTGGCAGCAGGCCTGGTTCCGGCTGGCCGGCGTCGAGGACCCCGAGCACATGCAGGACGCCCGCGAGAGCGCCTTGTCGATCGTGAAGGGCCACCGCGTCTCCGAACTGATGACCATCGGCGAGGAGATCTACGACGAGTACATGGCCGACCGCATCTGGCCGGGCACCCGGGCACTGGCCCAGGCGCACCTGGACGCGGGCCAGAAGGTCTGGCTGGTGACGGCCGCGCCGGTCGAGACGGCCACGATCATCGCCCGCCGGCTCGGCCTGACCGGCGCGCTGGGCACCGTCGCCGAGTCCGTCGACGGCGTGTACACCGGCAAACTCGTCGGCGAACCGCTGCACGGCCCGGCGAAGGCGGAGGCGGTGCGCGCCCTGGCCGCCGCCGAGGGGCTCGACCTGGAGCGCTGCGCCGCGTACAGCGACAGCCACAACGACATCCCGATGCTGTCCCTGGTGGGCCACCCGTACGCGATCAATCCCGACACCAAACTGCGCAAGCACGCCCGCGCGCGCGACTGGCGCCTGCGCGACTACCGGACGGGGCGCAAGGCCGCGAAGGTCGGCATCCCCGCCGCCGCGGGTGTCGGCGCGCTGGCCGGCGGCACCGCCGCCGCCGTCGCCCTCCACCGCCGCCGCCGCTGACGGCCCGGCCCCGCCCCGCTCCCGGCTCTCCGCCCCTGCCCCGGCCCCGCTCCCGGGCCGCCGTCCGGCGACGCTCCGCGGCCGTCGGCGGGACGCTCCGTCAACACCGCTCCACGGGCGCTCCCCAGACAGATCCCGACGCAATTCGATCAACAACTGCTCACGATGTGCGACGTGATGCGTCATCAAGACGGCACAGAACCGTCGTAAACGGCGATTTGAGCAACTGGGTGTAGCACTGCCTGTACGAAGCGTTATTCTCCTCAGACGCATGACGGACCCCACCAGTCATCACGACGGGTGAACGGTCCCGCACTGAACGTGATGAAAGCTCTGCCTCTGGGAGTCCCGTGTACCCACACGTCGGGGTTGACGCCTCGGGCCTGGCTACGCTGCGCGCAGCGGTCATCGACCACTTGCGCGGCCTCGTCCCCGCCGCGTACGCCGTCCCCGCATTCGCCGCACCCGCTCTCGCCGCCGGCGGACCGGTCGCCCCCTGCTACGCCCTGGCGGACGGCATCGAGTCGGGCCCGGCCCGCACCGCCGTCGCCGACGGGCGCCGCGCGGGCGAGGCCCGCACCGTCGCCCGGCGGGGCGCCCGGGCCGCCGGCACCTCGACCACCGCCCGCCGCCCCACCGCCGACAGCGACAGCGCCCGCATGATGGACCTCGTCGAGCGCGCCCAGGCGGGCGAGGCCGAGGCGTTCGGCAGGCTGTACGACCAGTACAGCGACACCGTCTACCGCTACATCTACTACCGCGTCGGCGGGAAGGCGACGGCGGAGGACCTGACCAGCGAGACGTTCCTGCGCGCCCTGCGCCGGATCTCCACGTTCACCTGGCAGGGCCGCGACTTCGGCGCCTGGCTGGTGACGATCGCCCGCAACCTGGTCGCCGACCACTTCAAGTCGAGCCGCTTCCGCCTGGAGGTGACCACCGGCGAGATGCTCGACGCCAACGAGGTCGAGCGCAGCCCGGAGGACTCCGTCCTGGAGTCCCTGTCCAACGCCGCCCTGCTCGAAGCCGTGCGCAAGCTCAACCCGCAGCAGCAGGAGTGCGTGACCCTCCGCTTCCTCCAGGGCCTGTCCGTCGCGGAGACCGCCCGCGCCATGGGCAAGAACGAGGGGGCGATCAAGACCCTCCAGTACCGGGCCGTCCGCACCCTCGCCCGGCTGCTGCCGGACGACGCCCGCTGACCTTCCGCCCCTCCCCCGCGGGCCCCGGTCCGCGCCACCCCCACAGGGGACCCCACACCCCGCACCCACCCCCGACCCAACTCACCCTCGGTGACGCCTCGATGACGCACTGGTCCGATCATCTTTCGCGCGTAACCCAAGTGCCGCGCCGCTCGTTGTGCGGGATGCAGGCTCCCTCTGGACGCGCCATGCCCGCAGCCACTCACTCGTTCGTGTGGATGTGCTCAAGGCGTGCAACCCTCCAGCCCCCCAGGGGAGTCGACCGTCATGACGAGAGGAGGTGCCGCCAGTGATCGCGAACGTTTCGGCACACCGGCGGGCGAGCGCCTTCGCCCAGGCCTTGGAAGACCAGGCGGCCGAACAGCCCGAGGCCCCGGTCGAGGAGACCGGGCAGGAGCGGCTGCTCAGCCTGGCACACGGTCTCGGCGAACTGCCGAAACCGCAGATGGACCCCGAGGTCAAGGTGGTCCAGCGCGCACAGCTCGTGGCCGCCATGGAAGCGATGCTCATCGAGGGCGCCGCCGGCACAGGCGCGTCCACGGGCCCTACCGTGCCCGAGCAGCGGACCCACGGCCGCGGCGCCCATCGGGCCTCCCCGCTCCGGAAGTTGCGGCCGCGTTCCCGGTGGTCGAAGGGGCTTGCGGCCGGCGGACTGACCGTGGGCGTGGCCGCGGGCGCGTTCAGCGGAGTGGCCGCTGCCAGTGGCGACGCCCTCCCGGGTGACTCGCTGTACGGGCTCAAGCGCGGCATGGAGGACTTCCGGCTGGTCCTCGCGGACGGCGACTCCGACCGCGGCGAGCTCTACCTCGACCAGGCCTCCACCCGGCTGAGCGAGGCCCGCCGCCTGATGGAGCGCGACCGCGCGGGCAGTCTGGACCACGAGTCGCTGAGCGAGATCCGCCGGGTGCTCACCGGCATGCGGCACGACGTCGGCGAGGGCCACCGGCTGCTGAGCGCCGCCTACGCCCGCGACGGCTCCCTCGGCCCGATCGCCACGCTCGACTCCTTCTCCCGCTCCCACCGCGACACCTGGAACGGCCTGCGCGACCGGCTCCCCGTCCAGCTCGCCGACGTCGGCGCCGACGTGAGCTCGGCCTTCGACGCCATAGACGAGGAGGTCGGGCCGCTCCAGTCCCTGCTGCCGCCCACCCCGCAGGGCGACGCCCCCGGATCCCGGACCCCGGGCACGGGCGAGGGGTCCGGCGGTGCCGCCGAGCCCGGCAGCGCGGCACCCTCCGCGCCCGGGCAGGAGAGCGGCCGGCCGGGCCAGGACACGGCACCCCGCCCGTCCGGGTCCAGCTCCGCCCCCGCCGACGACGGTCTGCTCGGCGGGAACACCGGCGGTCTGCTCGACCCGCCGCCGCAGCAGACCACGCCGTCCCCGTCCGGCAAGCAGTCGCAGGACCCCGTCCCCGACGTGACGATCCCGCCGCTGCTGCCGGGCATCCTCCCCGGCCTCGGCTTCGACGCCGAGGACGAGTGACGGGCGGGCCACCAGCCCCGCCCCGCCGCACGGCAGGAGAAGGGGGCTTCCACCGGACCGGTGGAAGCCCCCTTCCGCTGTCCCGGAACAAGCCGGAAGAAGCCGGGACAAGCCGCGGGAAGCCGGCGGCCGGGAGAGCTCCGAGGTCAGAAGAAGACCGAGCGCCGCTGCACCAGCAGCTTGTACAGCGTGTGCTGGATCTGCTCGCGCACCTGGTCGGTCAGGTTGAACATCAGCATCGGGTCCTCCGCCGCCTCCGGCGGATACCCGTCCGTCGCGATCGGCTCCCCGAACTGGATCGTCCACTTCGTCGGCAGCGGCACCGCGCCCAGCGGGCCCAGCCACGGGAAGGTCGGCGTGATCGGGAAGTACGGGATGCCCAGCACCCGCGCCAGCGTCTTGGCGTTGCCGATCATCGGGTAGATCTCCTCGGCCCCGACGATCGAACAGGGCACGATCGGCGCCCCCACCCGCATCGCCGTCGACACGAAGCCGCCCCGGCCGAAGCGCTGCAGCTTGTAGCGGTCGGAGAACGGCTTCCCGATGCCCTTGAACCCCTCCGGCATCACCCCGACGACCTCGCCCCGCGTGAGCAGCCGCTCCGCGTCCTCCGCGCACGCCAGCGTGTGCCCCGCCTTGCGGGCCAGTTCGTTGACCACCGGCAGCATGAACACCAGATCGGCGGCGAGCAGCCGCAGATGGCGCCCCGCCGGGTGGTTGTCGTGGACGGCCACCTGGAGCATCAGTCCGTCCAGCGGCAGCGTCCCTGAGTGGTTGGCCACCACCAGCGCCCCGCCGTCGGACGGGATGTTCTCGATCCCCTTCACCTCGACGCGGAAGTAGTTCTCGTACAGCGGCCGGAGCAGCGACATCAGGACCTGGTCGGTGAGCTCCTCGTCGAAGCCGAACTCGTCGACCTCGTAGTCGCCGGTCAGCCGCTTGCGCAGAAACGCCAGACCGCCCGCGACCCGCCGCTCCCAGCTCCCGCCCGCCGCCGCGGGCGCCTCCTCGCCGGACGCGCCGTCCCCCGGCGCACCGGGCGACTCCCCCGGCTGCTCGGGCAGCGCGCTGACCACGTTCTCCCGGGCCCCCGCAGCGCGCCCCCGGGGCAGCCGTGCCGAGGCGGGCCGCTCGGCCGCCGCCGGCTCCCCGGCCGCGGCCTGGTCGGGCTTGTGGCGGCCCGTCCCGGCGGGGCGCCGCCGCGCCGGGCGCTGCGCGCCGCCGCGCGAACGGTCGTCGTCGAACGGAATGACCTTGGCGTCCGCCATCGTCGGCTGTGCTCCTTGTCCGGCCGTTCCCCGGGCGTCCCCGGGCCTGTCCGCGCCTGTCGGGCGCCGTGCGCCGCCGCTCATCCGGTGCCGCGCGGCGCCCGCGCGCCGTGCCCGGCGGGCAGGGCCGCCGCCACCTGGTCGACCGCCCGCACCAGGGCCTCGGGCGGCAGCAGCCCCGGGCCCTTGCTGCGGGCGAAGTCCGTGAACGTCTCCGCCGTCGTGTACCGCGGGGTGAAACCCAGTGTCTCGCGCATCTGTACGGTGCTGACCACCCTGCCGTGGGTGAGCAGCCGGATCTGCTCGGGCGAGAAGTCCGTCATCCCGACCGTCCGCAGCGCCGAGCCGATCCAGGTCACGGCCGGCAGCAGCACCGGGACGGTGGGCCGCCCCAGCCGCCGCGAGCACTGCGACAGGGTGAGCACCCCGTCGCCGGCGATGTTGAAGGTGCCGCTGTTCAGCGTGCCCCGGCGCGGCTCGTGGAGCGCGATCCGCAGCACGTCGATCACATCGTCCTCGTGGACGAACTGGAGCCGGGGGTCGTAGCCGAAGACCGTCGGCATCACCGGCAGCGAGAAGAACTCCGCGAGCGGCGAATCCGCGCACGGCCCCAGGATGTTCGCGAACCGCAGTACGCACACGGCCACGTCCGGACGGCGCCGGGCGAAGCCGCGCACATATCCCTCGACCTCCACCGCGTCCTTGGCGAAGCCGCCGCTCGGCAGCGACTTGGGCGGGGTCGTCTCCAGGAACACGGCGGGGTCGCGGGGCGCGGAGCCGTACACACTCGTGCTGGACTTGATCACCAGCCGCCGGACGGTCGGCGACTTCTGGCAGGCACCGAGAAGCTGCATGGTGCCGATGACGTTGGTCTCCTTCACCGACGTCCGGCCCCCGGCGCCCAGCGGTGTGCCGGTGACGTCGAGGTGCACCACGGTGTCCACGGCGTGCTCGGCGAGGACGCGGGCGATGGCCGGCTGGCGGATGTCGGCACGGACGAACTCGGCGCCGCCCAGTTGGTGTCCGGGCGTCTGCGCGTCGACCGCGATCACCCGGTCCACCTCGGGATCGCGCCCGATGCGGCGCACGAGACGGCCGCCGAGCTGCCGGGCCACACCGGTGACGAGCACGACCTTGCCCAAGATCAGCGCCTTCCCCTAGGTCCTTGCGTCACCGTAGCGCGTCGGTGTTGCGCTGTGATGACCGCACGGCGCACTTTTGCCAGGACCTTTCATTTCACGCCCCTGCCCTGCCTCCAGGGCACTCCCAGGGCCCTCACGAAGCCCCTCCGGACGTGCCCGGGCGGGAATTCCCCCCGGACGCACCTCGGCCCTCCCACCGGGACGGTGGGAGGGCCGAGAGACGGACAGCTGCCGCTTACTTCTTGTTGCGACGCTGAACGCGCGTGCGCTTGAGCAGCTTGCGGTGCTTCTTCTTGGCCATCCGCTTGCGCCGCTTCTTGATAACAGAGCCCACGACTACCCTCGCTCACTTCTCTTCACTCGGTGCGGGGCGTCTGGGCCCACACGACCTACGTCGGCCTAGCCTACCTGCCGCCGAGTGAGGGACGTAATCCGAGGGCAACCGACCGGCCCCCGTCACGCCGATTCCACCCCCACGAAGGATTCACGGAGATACTCGTGCACCGCTTGCTCCGGCACCCGGAAGGACCTCCCCACCCTGATCGCCGGCAGATGACCGCTGTGCACCAGGCGGTACACCGTCATCTTCGACACCCTCATCACCGAGGCGACTTCCGCCACGGTAAGGAACTTGACCTCGTTGAGAGGCCTTTCGTTGCCAGCTGTCATGACCCACCTGTACCTTCCGCACCCGACGCGCACCGGCTTCCCCTCCGGTGACTCTTCGTCGCTGTGCGCTCACTGCCCAGACTAGGGGCGGGTGATGCGAGTGGGGAAGAGGAGCTGCAATCGGTCTCCTACTGTGACAGACGGGCCTGATTGAGCACATAGCGCGTGAGCGGCAGATAGTCGTCCGCCCGGACGGCGTCGTCGAGGGGCACCGCGACCGACACCCGGCCCTCCGCCTCCCCGACGAACAGGGCGGGATCGTCCGTATCGGCCAGCCCGATGGCCTCGATGCCCAGCTGACCTGCCCCGCAGACCCAGCCGTGGTCGCCGACGACCAGTTCCGGCAGCGGCCCTTCCCCCTCGGCCGCGGCCTCCAGCGCGAGCCGGACCGGCAGCGGCGAATGCGTGTGCGCACCGGGCCCGGCACCGGCCCCCTCACGGAGCAGCGCGACCCCCCGTACGTAGACGAGGGTGAGCGTACGTACGCCGAACCGGGTCGTTATGTCGACACTTCGCCCCTGCGCAGGGGTGAGAACAGGACATCCCGCCGCCGACACCGCGTCTGCGAGACCGGCGTAGAACCCCAGCAACCGGTGCGGATGCCCCGTACCGAACAGCACCGGGGCCCGCCGGCGCACCGCGTCCCCCAGCCGTCCGGCGAACGCGGACAGGGCCCGCAGCGTCAGCTCGGGGTCGATCACGTCGTCCCCGCGCACACAGGCCGGGTCCGCCGACACCCCGCACTTGGCCGCCATCAGCGCGATCAGCCGGCGCTCGCTCCACCGGGACACCGGGTCGAGCCCGATGGTCACCCGCGGATCGCCGGCGGCGAACGCGCGATAGCTGCGCAGGCTCGTCTCCCGCGAGGTCGCCACGTCCCCGGCCAGCCGTGCGGCCAGCAGATGCGCCCGCAGCGCAGTGGTGCTCAACACCCCTCAGATGCTGGCGCAGTGGCCGGTCCGCTTGGCGAGAACCCCGGAAAACCCGCACAGTTGGCGTAATGAGGCCGCTGCCTGTCCGGCTGCGGCCCCCGGGAGCGGCCTAGGTCCTCAGCCCTCCGGGGCGTCGCGCCCGACGGAGGTGAACGCGGCCCACGGGGCGTCGCGGCCGACGGGATCAGGCCAGCAGACCGCGCAGCGGGAACACCGCCCGGCGGGTCGCCAGGATCGCCTGGTCGAGCCGGTCGCCCGGGTCGTAGCCCTCGTCCCAGCCCTTCCAGCGCACCGGCCACCGGCCGTCGGTCATCCGCCCGGGCGCCAGCCGCCGGGTCCGCGCGTACACCTCGTCCCGCCAGGACGACGGGATCACCGACCCCGGGTCCACCGGCTGGTGCGCGGCGATCCCGACCAGGTGCGTCCAGGACCGGGGCACCACGTCCACGATCTCGTAACCGCCGCCGCCGAGCGCGATCCACTTCCCGTCCGCGCAGGAGTGGGCGAGGTCGTGACACGCCTCCTGGATCGCGCGCTGGGCGTCGAGCGAGACCGCCAGATGCGCCAGCGGGTCCTCGAAGTGGGTGTCCGCGCCGTGCTGGGTGACGAGCACCTGCGGCCGGAAGTCCGCGAGCAGTTCGGGGACCACGGCGTGGAACGCGCGCAGCCACCCCTCGTCGCCGGTCCCCGCGGGCAGCGCCAGATTGACGGCCGAGCCCTCGCCCGCGCCCTTGCCGCCGGTCTCCTCCGGCCAGCCGGTCTGCGGGAACAGCGTGCGCGGATGCTCGTGCAGGGAGATCGTCAGCACCCTCGGGTCGTCCCAGAACGCGGCCTGCACGCCGTCGCCGTGGTGGACGTCCACGTCCACGTACGCGACCCGCTCGGCGCCCAGTTCCAGCAGCCGGGCGATGGCCAGCGAGGCGTCGTTGTAGACGCAGAACCCGGACGCGGCACCCGGCATCGCGTGGTGGAGCCCACCCGCGAAGTTCACCGCGTGCCCGGCCTCACCGCGCCACACGGCCTCCGCCGCGCCCACCGACTGCCCGGCGATCAGCGCGGACGCCTCGTGCATACCGGCGAACGCCGGGTCGTCGACGGTGCCGAGCCCGTACGCCTGGTCGGCGCCGTGCGGGTCCGCCGACGCCGCGCGGACCGCGGCGACGTAGTCGGCCCGGTGCACGAGCCGGAGAGTGGAGTCACCCGCCGACTTCGCCGACACCACGTCCATCGCCCGGTCGAGCCCGTACGCCCGCACCAGCCCCATGGTCAGTGCGAGCCGCACCGGATCCATCGGATGGCTGTCCCCGAAGTCATACTTCGTTACCGCCTCGTCCCACATCAACAACCCGCGGCCGCTCATGACCGCCACCGTATCGGGCGTCGTCCGATCCGAACGACCGGGCGTACACGAGCGTCGCCAGCACCAGCACCATCGGCACCAGCATCGCCCCGCGGTAGCTCCAGGCGTCGCCGAGCGCGCCCACCAGGGGCGAGCCGACCAGGAAGCCCACGTAGTTGAAGACGTTCAGCCGCGCCACGGCCGCGTCGCTCCGCCCGGGGGCGAGCCGGCCCGCCGCGGCGAACGTCTGCGGCACGATCACGCAGAGCCCCAGCCCGAGCAGGGTGAAGCCCACCATGCCCGCCCAGGGCCCGGGCGCCACGGCCACCACGGCGAAGCCGGCGGCCGCCAGCAGCGTCCCGCACCGGACCACCGCCACCGCGCCGAACCGCCGCACCCCCAGGTCCCCGACGGTCCGCCCGATCAGCGTGGTGACCATGTACGCGTTGTACGGCACGGTCGCCAGCTCCTCCGAGCTGCCGAGCACGTCCTCCAGATACTTGGCGCTCCAGTTGGAGACGGTCGAGTCCCCGATGTACGCGAAGGTCATCACCAGACACAGCGGCATCAGCAGGGCGAACGGCACTCCGGAGCCGGCGGCCGCGCCGGGGCCGGCGTCCTGCGGGCCGGTGTCCGCGCCGTCGGTGCCGGTCGTGTACCAGCGGCTCGCGACCAGTGCCGCCGGCACGAGCACCAGGACGGGCGGCAGGTACGAGGTGAGGAGGGCCAGGTCCTCATGGGCGCCGACCCAGGCCAGGGAGGCGCCGGCGATCCCGCCGAGGCTGTAGGCGGCGTGGAAGCCGAGCATGATGCTCCGGCCGTAGGCCCGCTGCAGACTGACGCCCAGCATGTTCATGGAGGCGTCCAGCGCTCCGACCGCGAGCCCGAACACGCCCAGCGCGACGGCCACGTGCCACACCTCGCGCCCGCCGGCCACACCGAGCAGCGAGAGCAGGACCACCGGCTGGGACCAGCGCAGCACCGCGCCCGGCGGGAGCCGCCGCACCATGTGCCCGGTCAGCACGCTGCCGGCACCGGCCAGGACGGGCACGGCGGCGAGGAAGAGGGGAAGCAGGGCGTCGGATATCCCGTACCGGTCCTGCACGGCCGGTATCCGGGTCACCAGCAGGGCGAACGCCACGCCCTGCGAGAAGAAGCTGAACGCCAGGGAGACCCGCCCCTGACGCAGCCGCGCGTCTGTCATGGCCGCACAGCGTAGGCCCGCGGCCTACCGGGCGGTAGACGGATCACACGAGCAGTGCGAGAAGCTCCTTCATGTCGGCGAAGCAGCCCTTGGCACCCGTGAGGTCACCGGCGGTCGTCATGGCGGTGAAGCCGTACACGTCCATGCCCGCGGCCAGGGCGGCGGCGACCCCGAGCCGGCTGTCCTCGACGACGACACAGCGCTCGGGTGCCACCCCCATCTGCCGGGCGGCGTACAGGAACAGGTCGGGATCCGGCTTGCCCCGGCCCACGTCCTGCGCGCTGAAGACGACGGAGTCGTCGAACCACCGGTCCAGGCCGGTCCTGCGGTGGCCGACCCTGATGCGCTCATGGCTCCCGGAGGAGGCCACGCAGTACGGGATCCCGTCGGCCCGCAGCGCCCCCAGCACGTCCTCCACGCCCTCGACGGCGCTCAGTTCCCGCTCGAACGCCTCGAAGGTACGGGCGTGGAGCGTGGCGTCGAAGTCCGCCGGCAGCGCCTGCCCCGTCCGCTCCCGCACCAGATCGTGCACCCGGTGCACGGCGGAGCCCATGTAGTCGCGCAGGGAGTCCTCGTAGGACGTGGGGTGCCCCAGCTCGGTGAGATAGCCGGCGAGGATGACATTGGCGATCGGCTCGCTGTCGACGAGCACACCGTCGTTGTCGAAGATGACGAGGTCATAGCGCATGTGTCCGACCCTATCGACCGCCCTGGACCGGATCGCCGCGGCCCGCATCGGGCCGTGAACGCAGAAAAGCCCCGGAACAGTGTTCCGGGGCTTCCCCACAATGATTGTTCGGCGGCGTCCTACTCTCCCACAGGGTCCCCCCTGCAGTACCATCGGCGCTGAAAGGCTTAGCTTCCGGGTTCGGAATGTAACCGGGCGTTTCCCTAACGCTATGACCACCGAAACACTATGAAGATGTCGAACTACCAGCCGTCAAAGGCGAGTTCGTTACTTCAGAACTAACACAGTGGACGCGAGCAACTGAGGACAAGCCCTCGGCCTATTAGTACCGGTCAACTCCACCAGTTACCTGGCTTCCATATCCGGCCTATCAACCCAGTCGTCTACTGGGAGCCTTACCCTCTCAAGGAGGTGGGAGTCCTCATCTCGAAGCAGGCTTCCCGCTTAGATGCTTTCAGCGGTTATCCTTTCCGAACGTAGCCAACCAGCCATGCCCTTGGCAGGACAACTGGCACACCAGAGGTTCGTCCGTCCCGGTCCTCTCGTACTAGGGACAGCCCTTCTCAAGACTCCTACGCGCACAGCGGATAGGGACCGAACTGTCTCACGACGTTCTAAACCCAGCTCGCGTACCGCTTTAATGGGCGAACAGCCCAACCCTTGGGACCGACTCCAGCCCCAGGATGCGACGAGCCGACATCGAGGTGCCAAACCATCCCGTCGATATGGACTCTTGGGGAAGATCAGCCTGTTATCCCCGGGGTACCTTTTATCCGTTGAGCGACGGCGCTTCCACAAGCCACCGCCGGATCACTAGTCCCGACTTTCGTCCCTGCTCGACCCGTCGGTCTCACAGTCAAGCTCCCTTGTGCACTTACACTCAACACCTGATTGCCAACCAGGCTGAGGGAACCTTTGGGCGCCTCCGTTACCCTTTGGGAGGCAACCGCCCCAGTTAAACTACCCATCAGACACTGTCCCTGATCCGGATCACGGACCCAGGTTAGACATCCAGCACGACCAGAGTGGTATTTCAACGACGACTCCCCCTGAACTGGCGTCCAGAGTTCACAGTCTCCCACCTATCCTACACAAGCCGAACCGAACACCAATATCAAACTGTAGTAAAGGTCCCGGGGTCTTTCCGTCCTGCTGCGCGAAACGAGCATCTTTACTCGTAGTGCAATTTCACCGGGCCTATGGTTGAGACAGTCGAGAAGTCGTTACGCCATTCGTGCAGGTCGGAACTTACCCGACAAGGAATTTCGCTACCTTAGGATGGTTATAGTTACCACCGCCGTTTACTGGCGCTTAAGTTCTCAGCTTCGCCTGGACGAATCCAAGCTAACCGGTCCCCTTAACGTTCCAGCACCGGGCAGGCGTCAGTCCGTATACATCGCCTTACGGCTTCGCACGGACCTGTGTTTTTAGTAAACAGTCGCTTCTCGCTGGTCTCTGCGGCCACCCCCAGCTCACCGAGTAAATCGGATCACCAAGAATGGCCCCCCTTCTCCCGAAGTTACGGGGGCATTTTGCCGAGTTCCTTAACCATAGTTCACCCGAACGCCTCGGTATTCTCTACCTGACCACCTGAGTCGGTTTAGGGTACGGGCCGCCATGAAACTCGCTAGAGGCTTTTCTCGACAGCATAGGATCATCCACTTCACCACAATCGGCTCGGCATCAGGTCTCAGCCTTAATGTGTGACGGATTTGCCTATCACACGGCCTACACCCTTACCCCGGGACAACCACCGCCCGGGCTGGACTACCTTCCTGCGTCACCCCATCGCTTACCTACTACCACCTTGGGTCAGCGGCTCCACCACTCCGACCTCGTCCGAAGACTCAGCCGGCGGCTTCACGGCCTTAGCATTAATGGGCTCGATATTGGGCGTTTCAAAGCGGGTACCGGAATATCAACCGGTTGTCCATCGACTACGCCTGTCGGCCTCGCCTTAGGTCCCGACTTACCCTGGGCAGATCAGCTTGACCCAGGAACCCTTAGTCAATCGGCGCACACGTTTCTCACGTGTGTATCGCTACTCATGCCTGCATTCTCACTCGTGAACCGTCCACAACTCGCTTCCGCGGCTGCTTCACCCGGCACACGACGCTCCCCTACCCATCACAGCACCCGTTGGGGCTATACGCTGCAATGACACGACTTCGGCGGTACGCTTGAGCCCCGCTACATTGTCGGCGCGGAATCACTTGACCAGTGAGCTATTACGCACTCTTTCAAGGGTGGCTGCTTCTAAGCCAACCTCCTGGTTGTCTCTGCGACTCCACATCCTTTCCCACTTAGCGTACGCTTAGGGGCCTTAGTCGATGCTCTGGGCTGTTTCCCTCTCGACCATGGAGCTTATCCCCCACAGTCTCACTGCCGTGCTCTCACTTACCGGCATTCGGAGTTTGGCTAAGGTCAGTAACCCGGTAGGGCCCATCGCCTATCCAGTGCTCTACCTCCGGCAAGAAACACACGACGCTGCACCTAAATGCATTTCGGGGAGAACCAGCTATCACGGAGTTTGATTGGCCTTTCACCCCTAACCACAGGTCATCCCCCAGGTTTTCAACCCTGGTGGGTTCGGTCCTCCACGAAGTCTTACCTCCGCTTCAACCTGCCCATGGCTAGATCACTCCGCTTCGGGTCTTGAGCGCGCTACTGAATCGCCCTATTCGGACTCGCTTTCGCTACGGCTTCCCCACACGGGTTAACCTCGCAACACACCGCAAACTCGCAGGCTCATTCTTCAAAAGGCACGCAGTCACGACTGCATGTGCAAGCACATACAGCGACGCTCCCACGGCTTGTAGGCACA
Source organism: Streptomyces zhihengii (assembly GCF_016919245.1). Lineage (NCBI taxonomy): Bacteria > Bacillati > Actinomycetota > Actinomycetes > Kitasatosporales > Streptomycetaceae > Streptomyces > Streptomyces zhihengii. Next base: position 3,706,884 of record NZ_JAFEJA010000001.1, read on the forward strand.
CGGTTTCAGGTACTATTTCACTCCGCTCCCGCGGTACTTTTCACCATTCCCTCACGGTACTATCCGCTATCGGTCACCAGGGAATATTTAGGCTTAGCGGGTGGTCCCGCCAGATTCACACGGGATTTCTCGGGCCCCGTGCTACTTGGGAAATTCTCAAGCAAGCCGCATGAATTTCAGCTACGGGGGTCTTACCCTCTACGCCGGACCTTTCGCATGTCCTTCGCCTATCCATACGGTTTCTGACTCGCCGACCAGTCGGCAGACTGGTCAAGAGAACTCCCGCAACCCCGCATGCGCAACCCCTGCCGGGTATCACACGCATACGGTTTGGCCTCATCCGGTTTCGCTCGCCACTACTCCCGGAATCACGGTTGTTTTCTCTTCCTGAGGGTACTGAGATGTTTCACTTCCCCTCGTTCCCTCCACACTGCCTATGTGTTCAGCAGTGGGTGACAGCCCATGACGACTGCCGGGTTTCCCCATTCGGAAACCCCCGGATCAAAGCCTGGTTGACGGCTCCCCGGGGACTATCGTGGCCTCCCACGTCCTTCATCGGTTCCTGGTGCCAAGGCATCCACCGTGCGCCCTTAAAAACTTGGCCACAGATGCTCGCG